>JACTVG010000086.1 GCA_015660965.1 Methanoregulaceae archaeon | reverse complement strand
GACTTCTTTTGAAGTAGTTCAAAATCCGGACATTCCGACCACTTTTCATTGGGGAGATCACACTTAACATACAGAGCTTTACAAAAAATATTTAACTCCGATTTTTGGTGGTCAATTTATTTAGACCTGAGGTATTGCATGGGCCATGTTACATCATCGCCAAGTTCCCGTGCGGCAAGCAGCGGGAAATAAGGATTTCTCAGTAACTCCCTGGCCAAAAGCACAAGATCGGCCTTTTTTTCCTGAAGAATTGATTCAGCCTGCCTGGCAGTGGTTATGAATCCCACTGTTCCTGTCAATATTCCTGTTCTTCGCACTGCCTCGGAGAATGGAACCTGGTAGCCTGGACCAACTGGTATTTTGGCATTATATACATTACCACCTGAAGAGCAATCTATCAGATTAACGCCCATGTCTTTTAGTATGTAAGCCAGTTTTACACTTTCTTCCATAGTCCATCCTCTTTCTGTCCAGTCAGTTGCAGAGATGCGGACAAAAAATGGATTTTCAGCCGGCCATACCGATTTAACAGCATCGATGACCTTTCGTAATAAGCGAGTGCGATTCTCAAAAGAACCTCCATATTCATCAGTACGCTGATTACTGAGGGGAGATAGAAATTCATGCAACAGGTACCCATGTGCACTATGAATTTCAACCACCTTAAAACCGGCAACCCGGGCCCGTCCGGCGGCTGCTTTAAAATCGGAAACCACTTTAAGGATACCTTCTTTGTTCAATGATTCAGGTGCCATGTCTCCGGCAATAAAAGGTATATTGCTTGGGGCAACGGTTTGCCATCTGCCGTGTTTTTCATCGAGCTGTTTTCCTCCTTCATTGGGCACTGCACAGGAAGCTTTTCTTCCTGCATGGGCAAGCTGGATTCCTGCAATGGCGCCCTGAAGATGTATAAAGTTGACAATTGCGCTTAATCCGTGGATATGTTCATCACTCCAGAGGCCGACGTCGCCGGGAGTGATACGTCCTTCCGGTGAAACAGCTGTCGCCTCTGTGATAATCAGTCCTGTACCACCAACAGCCCTGCTTCCAAGGTGTACCATGTGCCAATCGTTTGTAAAACCGTCTACTGCCGTATACTGGCACATCGGCGACATTACTATCCTGTTTTTTAAGGTGATGTTTTTTATTACCAAAGTTGAAAACAGTTTTGACATAATGATAAATATTTATAATACATTATTATGCTCCCAAAGGTAATGATTAACTTAGCAATTGATTAGTTCGGAATTTTGTAAAAGGACAAAAATTCCTAAATAAGAATTATTATCATCTGATAAAGTTTATATGAAATCACTGGTTAAAAATCTGATAATAGCTTTTGCCGCAACTTTAGTTTTAAACAATACGGCAAATTGCCAGACTGAACAACAGAAAAGTCAATCAACTAAGATTCCTTTATCTGATAGTCTCTTTTTCAATTCTCTGGTTGCTCTTTATGCCCAATCCATTGACCAGGCTGATACAATACTAGCGTCACAAATATGGTCTCCAACTGCCGAAATTTCTTTTATAAATCCGGGTGGAACTGAATATGGCTGGAATGAAGTGAAAAATATTTACAAAATGTTTAAAGATAATTTCTCCGCCAGAAAACTATCTTTCTTTAATGTAAAATATGCTTACTCCAGTGAAGTTTCCTGGTTAACGTTTTACTGGATATTTGATGGGACTTTGAGAATAAATAACAGTTCTGTTCAAACCAGGGGACGGGAAACTCAGATCTGGAGAAAAATAAACTATGAATGGCGTCTGGTTCATGTACATTACTCAGGAATGCCTGTTAAAGGTCAGGGTCAGGATTTTTAATTTGCCTCACAATTTTTCCATAATATTAGGAGATTAAAAATCTATCTTTATGACCACATTTGGACGGTCAGAATGTATTTTTCAATGAGTTTATAAAATGAAAGAACTACTACTAAACAAAGCATTTATGCTGCTGGAACCGGGCCCGGTTGTTCTGGTTACCACAGTCAGCGGGGGGAAAAATAATATTATGACGATTTCGTGGCATATGGTTATGGATTTCACTCCGCAGTTTGCCTTACTGACGGGAGCCTGGAATTATTCTTATGAAGCTCTCATAAAAAACAGAGAGTGTGTAATAGCTGTCCCGACAGTTGACATTTCTCAGAAGGTAGTTGAAATAGGAGGGTGCTCCGGTTCTGATACCGATAAATTCAAAAAATTTGAGCTCACACCACTTAAAGCAAAGTCAGTTGAGGCACCGTTGATCAAAGAGTGTCTTGCAAATATCGAATGCCGTGTAACGGATTATATTGAAAAATACAATATTTTTATTCTTGACGCAGTGCATGCATGGATAGATTCCGACCGAAAGGAGCGTCGCACTATACATGCTAATGGAGACGGAACATTTGTAGTTGATGGTAGAACCATAAATAATCGCAAGTTAATGATTCCAAAACTTCCTCCGGGAGTCTAGGTCCGGAGTAAGACATTGACGATCAATTGTTTTACTATTTTTGTTGTACTTGATACTAATACTTATATAAAATTGAAAATTTTTGTGTATGGTTTTTTTAATGTTATTGTCGGTTTTTCAAATCTGCTTTATTCCAGGATTCATAATTTATGTTTTTTTAAACAGGCATTCTAATGATTCAAAAGTTTTACTGATCCCGGTTTTTTCTTTTGCTTTAAGTTTAATTATCAACTATATTTTTGTTTCGTCTCTGGCATATTTCAACAGTTATACAAGACTGGCACTAATAATTCTGCTATTAATTGAATTCATTGTCCTGGCACTACTTTTTGTTTCACGAAAGATAAACATTAGAAGTTGTAATATTAAAATGATTTTAGCGGAAACGTGGCAGGATATTAATTCTTTGTACAACCGCCGAAAATCCAAATATGGCTTTCTAGAATTTGTATTTTTCATATTTTCAGTTTTATTGCTGATTTTTTTATTGGCTATATTTATTAATAATGCCGGGAAGATTTTTAATGCCTGCGATGCAGTGGTTTCCTGGAATAGATGGGCAGTTGATTTTTATAATAACAGAATCCCTTCAGGCACATGGCATTACCCTCAACTTATTCCTGCAAACTGGTCAATTGCATATGTTTTATCAGGATACCCATTGCAGTTTATTCCCAGAGGGATGATGCCCATATTCCTGATATTAATGGTTTATTCATTTATTATACTGGGGATAAAACAAAGGTCAATCATTTACTTTCTGTCTTCAAT
>JACTVG010000085.1 GCA_015660965.1 Methanoregulaceae archaeon | reverse complement strand
GATTCAAGCTTAAAATTCTCTATAAAGGGACCGGATTGGCTGGTAATGATTATTTACAATTAAAAGATACGCTGACCAGTATTTACAATGCTTCAACGATAAATGATCCTCCTCCTGAATATCTGCTAATTATCGGAGATGTCAACAGAGTTCCCTACTATGGTTCAGGGGGTACGGGGAATATAACAGATATGTATTATGGTGAATTTGATGGCAACGGTGATTATATTCCCGAAATGTTTATTGGAAGACTTCCGGTTGCCGATACAAATGAACTGAAAACTGCCATCACAAAAATTATTCAATACGAGAAGTTTCAGTTTGCCGATACAAATAAATTTTATTCCAGTGCTATCGTCAGTGCAGGTTACGATGCCGGTTATGCCGGCTATATGAACGGACAGATCAAATATGCAATTACAAATTACCTTACAACATCAAATCAGATCAATGAGCAACACTTTGATTATTTTCCGGGGTTAGGCATAACCGGTGCCCTGGATGCAAGAAAGGATTCTCTGATTAAATCCATTGATAAAGGTGCCTCATTCATTAACTATACCGGGCACGGCGATGCTACAGGATGGCTGCACATCAATATTAAATCGCCTGATATTCCATCATTTCAGAATAAGAACATGTATCCTTTTGTGATAAGTAACGCCTGCAGGACAGCACAATTTAACCTGGCAACTTCTTTCGGGAACAGGATGCTGCTTACAGCTGATAAGGGTGCAATAGGGTTCATCGGATGCTCAAACGACTCATATTGGGATGAAGATTATTACTGGGCAGTTGGCCCCGGAATCATTTCTTCTGATCCAATATATGATGGATCAGCTCTGGGCGCGTACGACAGGATGTTCCATACACATGGTGAATCTCCTTCTGACTGGTATTTTACTATGGGACAGATTAATTATGCAGGAAATATGTCTGTAAGTGCAAGTACCTCCTCAAGGAAAAAGTATTACTGGGAGACGTATAACCTTGTTGGGGACCCAAGCGTTATTCCAATTATGGGAACGCCCGGGTCGTTTAACGTTTCATTGCCTGATACTCTGCCAAACGGTATTAAATCTCTCTCACTAAATGTCGATCCATTTGCATATGTCGCTGTATCTCATTTTGATACGCTATGGGATGCATCATACGCAAGTAATTCAGGTACAGTTACGCTTAATATGCCCGGACTTTCAAACGATTCCTGTCTGGTCGTAATAACAGGTCAGAACAAGATACCTGTAATAAAGACGATCCGTTTCTCAAATATCCACAAAGAATTTATTAATCTTACTGCCAGCAGTATTAACGATAGCCTCGGAAATAATAATAAAATGGCCGATTTTGGAGAATCTGTTTATCTGAAACTTAAACTAAGTAATCTTGGGTTGACTGATGCCCATAATCTATATGCCAAAATATCCACGACTTCCGGGTTGGCAACAATTACAAGCGACTCAGTATCAATAGGAACTTTGAAGGCGCAATCTGATATTGTTCTTACAAATAAACTGGCAATATCTATTTCCAATGATGTTCCGGATATGGGAGTGGTTACACTTAATCTTCTTTTAAAGGACCAGCTAACTGAAAAACATTACTCGATTGATGTTTGTATTCACGCTCCTGAACTACAGATTATCAACTGTACAATAGATGACAAAACATCAGGAAACGGGGATTACATTCCTGATCCTGGTGAAACATTTAATCTGGTTTTCAAAGTTTTCAATCAGGGTAGCAGCAACATAGCAGGACAATTTAATATTTCCAGCTCACAGGACGATATCACTCTTGTGGAACCGAGTGTTAAATCGGGTGAATTAAAATTCGGAGAGGTCACCGAAATACCTGTAATGGTAAAACTTTCAGAAACAGTGCCTACCGGCAGACTGATTTCAGTATCTTCAACACTCGATTGCAGTCCATATGTTGTAATTAAGGATTTCTCATTCAGAGTCGGAAAAGTAAGGGAGAGTTTTGAATCATCATCATTTAATGTCTTTCCTTGGATAAATATCAGTTCAATCCCATGGGTTATTACGTCAGCAAGCTCCTACGATGGCAATCTTTCTGCCAGATCAGGCGCAATTTCCCATAACGGATCCACTTCATTGGTTATAAGGACTATATATGCAAAGGATGATTCTCTGAAGTTCTTTTACAAGGTCTCATCCGAACCAAATTATGATTTTCTTTCATTCAAACTGAATGATGTCGAAATACTGAAGAAATCGGGTGAAGTTCCCTGGACACAGGCAGCAGTTGCAGTGTCAGCGGGACTCAATAAAATGGAATGGATTTACGAGAAAGATAATTCTGTTTCACAAGGTTCCGATTGCGCATGGATTGACATGATAGATTTTACACAGACAAGTCCCGTTACTTATATACAAAGAGATCTTCAGATTGCCAGAGTTATTGTACCAACAGTTAATGGGAAGTACGGAGATGAAAACATTACTGTAAAAGTTCTTAATGTTGGAAAGGACACTTTAAACGGATTTAATCTGGCCTATGATATAAACGACAATTATCCGCCTGTCAGACAATTTTTTGATAACAAGGTTATTCCTTACGGAGATTCGGTAACGGTATCATTCAAGACAAGGGCTGATTTGTCAAAATATGGGATTTACAAAATTGTAACATACGGATTGGAAAATAACGACAACTATGCTTATAATGACACACTGACTGTCAATATCGAGAATACAGAAGTAAAAGGGATCCTGAATGTATTTCCGAATCCATTCAGCAGCGAACTTACAATTACCATTAACTCACAGGTTGAAGATAAGCTGCAGGTATCTATCTCCAACGTTTCAGGAGCAAAACTATATGAAATTGAAAAAGACATTATAACCGGAAATAATTCATTTACTATCAGTGATTTCAGATTAATCCCTTCACTTTATTATCTCAACATTCGGGGAACCACAATTAATAAAACAATTCCTATCCTGAAACTAAACAAGTAGCTTTACTTTATATTCATAAAATGGTTGTTAGTAATAATGAATGTTAAATCCAAAATCGCTTGAAAATCAATTTATTTACCCCATCCCCAAGGGGAGTAAATTGATTTTCTTCGCTCCCCATGGGGCCGGGGTAAACGAAGAAAATCAATGAAATTACAAATATAATTACCAATACTCATATAATAAAAACATATTAAAATGTCAACCATAATACCTACCAGGGATACCGCAATTGAATTATTTAAAAAGTACAATAAGTCGGAGAGTCTATTGAAGCATGCA
>JACTVG010000084.1 GCA_015660965.1 Methanoregulaceae archaeon | reverse complement strand
CATCAACAAGCAAAACATGCTTACCTGCCACAGGTTGAGGATCAATGACCTGAAAAATACCTTCAACATTTGTCCATCTTTCATAGCGTGAACGTTTCGTTTGTGTCGCTGAAACCAAAATTCTTGCAAGTGATTTTAAATCAACCGGTAAATGAGTTGCATCGGCAATTCCCATTGAAATAGTTTCACTCTGATTGAAGCCCCGGATCTTTTTTTTCATGGGATGAAGAGGAACCGGCATTATCAAATCAATATCGTTTGTAAAACCTGATGTTTTGAGAGATGAACCATATATTCTGCCTAGTTCATAACCTATATTTCTGATCCCCTTATACTTCAGATTATGAATAAGCTTTTTGATACGACTGCCTTTATTGTAATATGAAAATGCTGCTGCTTTTTCAATCATACATCTTCCCCAGAAGAGTTGTGCTACAGGATTATCTTCTTCAAGATGATAGTTGGTCCGCGGAATAATAATATAACATTCCGTACATATAAGGTTTTCATTCCTCAACAGATGGTTGCCACATGCATAGCACAGCCGTGGGAATAAAAGACTTATAAAATCGTCCCATAAATCATAAAAGTAATTCATGCAGCGGGTTCAATCTTACCTATTAAAGAATGACCTTACGACTAATTTTGGCAGCAATATCTTTAAACTCCTCAACTGTAAACTTTAGTTTAGGATTTTTGAAGTTAATATCTTCCATCGTATCCATTGGGACCAGGTGTATATGGGCATGAGGTACCTCAAGACCCAGAATTGCAACCCCAATACGGTTGCATGGAATCACACTTTTAATTGCTACAGCAATTTTCTTTGAAAAAATAATCATTCCGGCTAAATAAACATCTTCCAGATCAAAAACATAATCTGTCTCCCTTTTGGGAACAACAAGCGTATGTCCCGCTCTTAGAGGGTTTATGTCGAGAAATGCAAAATAATCTTCATTCTCGGCTATCTTATAGCAAGGAATCTCCCCCTTAATGATTTTAGTAAAAACTGTTGCCATAAGGCTTATGAAATGATTTATTAAATTGAAATGGAAATTATTTCAAACGGGATAGTTCCTGAAGGTACTTTTATCTGAACTATGTCTCCTACTTTTTTCCCGATAAGACCCTGGGCAATAGGAGAACTGACAGCAATCTTACCCAGTTTGAAATTTGCTTCACTTTCAGGAACAATAAGGTACTCCATTACAGAATTATTTGATTTGTTCCTGATCTTTACCCTGTTAAGCAATCTGACAGATGAGATATCAATTTTTGATTCGTCAAGAATTCTTGAGCGAGTCACAATATCCTCAAGCTTGGATATTCTTAACTCAAGCATGCCCTGAGCCTCCTTGGCAGCAGCATACTCGGCATTTTCAGAAAGGTCGCCCTTATCCCTTGCATCAGCTATCAGCCTGGATATTGAAGGTCTCTCAACATTCCTTAATTGGTCGAGTTCCTCTTTCAGCTTCTGAAGACCTTCTGCAGTCACGTAAATAACCTCTGACATTTTTCTCTATTATATTAAAAAAATAAGAAGAATTCCGGGGTTGCCGGAACTCTTCACCAACAAATATATAATTTTTTTTAATTATTTGCAAATAATAATCTTGTGAACAGGTGTTTTACAAGTAATTATCCTCAAATTTAATCATTCTTTATATTTTTCCCCTGCTCTCTTCGTGCTTGCTTTTACTTTTTTCCTCTTTTCTTTATCCCGTACTGTATATTCTTTTTTGTTTTGTTTCATACGCTTCTGTACTTCAGGCGATTGGATATCAATTGTTCTTTTTTGAGATCGTCTCACCGATTTTTCATAATCTTTATTAAGCTTACGCTCATGTGCTTCCTGTTTCCTTTTAGCTCTGATTACAGTTCTGGATTCTTTAACTTTTGGTTCTTTCTTTCTTCCAAGCGTTTTGCCGAATAATTGTTTCTCGGGATTCTTATGAAATATCTGTGCATTAACCGATCCGACTGACAATAATAAAATAAAAATGAAAAGAATAAGCTTCCTCAATGATATATTATTCATTCTCAGATATTACAATAAAAAATTCCCAATTCCGTTAATTTAATTACAGAGGTAATAGTAATTTTGCAATATTAATTATTTCCTGATGGCTTCAGATTCAAAAATAAGACTTTTTTTAATTACAGTGGCACTTGCCATCACTTTAGTTTCATGTAATAAAAAGAATGACGTAATCCCCGATACTTATGTGAATTTTACTCTTGATCTCAACGACCCGGAGTTTGTTAACCTGAGCGGATTTGGTGGTTCAGTTGTAGTTGGTTCCAGCACAAATAACTGGGGACCAAGTGCTGCAGGATATGATGGCAATGGTATTATAATTTGCTATGGAGTCGATGAATTTTACGCTTATGACCGCACTTGTCCTAACGATTACGTTGTTAATAATCTGAGTGTTAAAGTAAATATTGATCCGGGAAATTCCACGATTGCTGTCTGTCCAAAATGCGGAACTAAATACGGACTCACGGAGGGAGGCACTCCAGCTTCCGGTGTGGGAAGATATCCTTTAAAAAACTACAAAACGAGACAACAGGGTAATTATGTTACAGTCTGGAATTAAAAAATTTTAATACCTGTAATGATCCGGTTTATAAGGCCCTGTTACAGGGACTCCAATATATTCTGACTGTTCCTTGGTAAGTTTTGTAAGCTTAACTCCAAGCTGATCAAGGTGTAAACGCGCAACTTCCTCGTCGAGATATTTAGGAAGCCTGTAAACACCTATTTCATAGTTGTTTTTCCAGAGATCAATCTGTGCAAGTGTCTGATTGCTGAATGAGTTACTCATAACAAATGAAGGATGGCCCGTAGCACAACCTAGATTAACCAGTCTTCCTTCAGCAAGAATAAAAATTGCATGTCCGTCGGGAAAAAGATATTTATCGACCTGCGGCTTAATATTGATTTTTACAATTCCTTTTAGCTCATTAAGATTGTCAACCTGTATCTCATTATCGAAATGACCTATATTACATACGATTGACTGATCTTTCATTTTTAACATATGATCAAGGGTTATTATATCCCTGTTACCTGTAGCTGTTACAAATATATTTCCTTCATTAAGCGTGTCATCGACTGTTTTAACTTCAAATCCTTCCATTGAGGCCTGCAAAGCACAAATCGGGTCAATTTCTGTCACAATAACTCTGGCTCCGTAGGACTTCATCGACCTGGCACAACCCTTTCCTACATCTCCATAACCGCATACAATAACCACCTTCCCTGCCAGCATAACG
>JACTVG010000083.1 GCA_015660965.1 Methanoregulaceae archaeon | reverse complement strand
GGGGTCTTTTTTCTATGGAATACGTATATACCCGAAACACAAAGATCTTCCGCATAAACAGGATTTTTACCTGTTGCGATGGATTGATTAAATATCGGTTGCCCTGCGTACGGGTTCTTTTTTAAATACTAGGGCTGTTCTTGATGGCAGATACAGGTAAAGGTATAAAGGAGCATTTATAATGTTCCTTTCTGCTTTTCTTATCGAGAAGTAGATTGTTTTCCTGTCTATCCTGTCAAATCCTCCAAAAGATGGGTCATCAGTATCAAGTACAACCCTGAATTTTCCGATAACAGGTATTCCATAATCAGTAAAGGATGTAGTTGGATGAAAGTTAAAAACAAATAGCAATTCCCCTCTCGTATAAGCGATAACCTTATCGGCATTATTCTCATAAATTCTGTTAACAGCGAGATCATCGAGTATTTTAAAGTCAGTATGAAGCTTCAACATTTTCCTGTCGAATTTAAGCAGGTTGTGGTATTTAAGATCTTTGTTTTCTGCAAGCTGCCATTGACGTCTGGCATACTTAAAGCTCCAGTTATTTCCTTCGCGCGGAAAGTCTATCCATTCAGGATGACCAAATTCATTTCCCATAAAGTTCAGGTATCCTCCTCCGGAAGTGCTGAAGGTGATCAGTCTGATCATTTTATGCAATGCAATACCACGGTCCAAAGTGATGCTGTGATAGGATTTGTTCATGCCTGAATACATTTCAGCATCTATCATCCTGAATATAAGTGTTTTATCGCCGACAAGGGCCTGGTCATGCGATTCACAGTATGATACTATTTTTTCTTCAGGACGATGCTGAGTCAGTTCATAGAATAACTTTCCCATATCCCAGTTTTCATCAAATGTCTCTTTTACAAGTTTTATCCAGAAATCAGGAACTCCCATGGACAGTCTGAAATCAAAACCATATCCCATTTTTTCTGTATTAGATGCCAGTCCTGGCATACCACTCATTTCCTCCGCAATTGTGATAGCTTCCGGCTTAAACTTATGGATCAATTTATTGGCCAGAAAGAGATAAACCAGTGCGTCTTCATCCTGATTGCCGTCGAAGTATTCATTATATGATGTAAAATTCTTCTCGAGTCCATGGTCATAATAGATCATACTCGTAATTCCATCGAATCTGAATCCGTCAAATTTGTATTCTTCAAGCCAGTAACGGCAGTTTGATAAAAGGAAATGAATTACATTGTCCTTGCCATAGTCGAAACACAAGGAATCCCAGGCTACATGATTTCTTCTTTGATTTGAATGGAAATACTGGCCCATAGATCCGTCGAACAGACCTAATCCTTCATTGACATTTTTAACAGAATGTGAGTGAACCAGGTCCATTATAACTCTGAGTCCTGCCTGATGGGCTTTATCAACCAGTTCTTTAAGATCCTCAGGAGTTCCGAATCTTGACGAGGCCGCAAAGAAACTTGAAACATGATATCCGAACGAGCCATAAAATGGATGTTCCTGGATAGCCATCAGTTGTATAGTATTGTATCCGGATTTTCTTATGACAGGGAGTATATTTTCTGTAAATTCCCTGTAAGTTCCGATTTTCTCTTTTTGCGTGGCCATCCCGATATGGGCTTCATAGATCACAGGAGCAGGATCAGCGGACGTAAAATAATTACAAGCCCAGGCATAGCTTTCCTCTGGTTGCCATACCTGCGCGTTGAATATTTTAGTCTTATCATCCTGAACCACCCTGTTAGCATAGGAAGGAATTCGCTCTCCGCTTCCTCCCTCCCAGTGAACTGAAAGCTTGTACAGGTCTCCATGATTAAGTGTTTCTGATGGCAGAAAAATTTCCCAGTCTCCCATTTGATTAATCCGTTTCATCATGAATTCTTTCTTCTCCTTCCAATCAGTAAAAACTCCGATAACAAAAATGTTTTTTGCATTCGGAGCCCACTCCCTGAAGACCCATGAATTGTTGTTGCGATGAAGTCCGTAGTAATAATGACCCATTGCGAAATCACAAAGTGTGCCTTTCCCGACAAGCATCTTTTCCTTCAGTAAACATTTCGCCATACGTCTGTCAATGACACTCGTAAAGGGGTTCAACCAGGGATCGGACATATAGAAACTGTTTGTATTCATGATGATTGGCAAAATTGGATATCTTCTATAAAAATACGAAAACTAAATCATTAATTTGTTTCATTTCGACGGGCTTTATTAAATTTGCAGACATAAATGTTTTTTATGGTAATTCATGAAGGTTATGAAAACCTTAATCTGATTAATCCTGTTGCAACTCTTGGAATTTTTGACGGAGTTCACAGGGGTCATATGGCTCTTCTTGATTGCCTGGTTTCGCGCGCAACAGAGGCTGGAAGTGAATCAGTTGTTATTACATTTTCACCTCACCCGAGGCTGGTTCTGGAACAAAATAATATTAATCTCTCATTCCTGTCCACAATAGAGGAGAAGAAGGTATTGCTCGAGAAGGCGAATGTTGACCATCTCATTGTAATAGAATTCAATATCCGGTTCAGTAAAATTCAGGCATGTGATTTTATAAAGGATATACTCGTTGAAAAAGTTGGAACAAAGCATCTTATAATAGGATATAATCATCATTTCGGGAGAAGTGGCGAAGGCGATTTTAATACAATAAAACGATGCTCGGAAAAGTTTGATTTCATCGTTGAGCAGGTACAGGGGTTCCATACGGAAGAGGGTGCAATCAGCTCGTCCTCAATTCGTGAAGCTCTGTTAAAAGGAAAGCTCGATGAGGCAAACAGGTGGCTTGGATACTCTTATTCTGTCAGTGGAACTGTTATTGAAGGACGAAAGATCGGGCACGCTATTGGATTTCCAACAGCAAATATTAAACCCGATTCTCAATATAAATTAATCCCGGGTAATGGAGTATATGCTGTTGAAGTTCAGCTTGATGACAAAATCTATCCTGGAATGCTAAACATCGGTTCCAACCCGACTGTGAATGAAGATATCAGATTCCGGAGTATAGAAGTCCATATATTAAACTTTGATAAGGACATTTATGGAAGAAATATTTCTGTTATTTTCAGGAAAAGACTCAGGGATGAGAAAAAATTTGACAATTTAAAACACCTGACAGAGCAAATGACTAAAGATAAACAAGATACACTGCAGTTGTTAACCTGAAAAATAACAATTGTTTTTGTTAACTTTGACCACTTAAAAATAATCTGAATTATGAATGTAACATTTGATAAAATGCAATACCAGGTAAAAGATATATCGCTTGCTGATTTTGGCAGAAAAGAGATAGAAATTGCAGAAAAAG
>JACTVG010000082.1 GCA_015660965.1 Methanoregulaceae archaeon | reverse complement strand
CCCGTCGCTTTTTCCCGACATATTCCGCAACCCGCTTATTTGCCAGAAGCATGAATTCCTCAATAAGCTGGTTAGCTGTACCCATCTCGCGGAATTTTATCCCGAGTGGTTTTCCTGATTCATCAAGTTCAAACCTCACTTCAATCTTCTCAAAAGCAAAAGCACCTGACGCAAATCTTTTTGCCCTGAGTTGCTGTGCCAGACGGTGAAGCAAAAGGACCTGTTCCTTCATATCGCCTTCTCCGGTATCAATCACCTGCTGAGCTTCATTGTATGAGAATCTTTTATCGGAATTGATAATTGTTCTTCCAAACCATTCATCAATTACTTCAGATTTATCATTCAGTTCAAAAACAGCTGAATATGTAAGTTTATCTTCAGAAGGGTTGAGTGAACAGATATGATTTGAAAGTCTTTCAGGGAGCATTGGTACAACCCTGTCAACCAGGTAAATTGATGTGGCTCTCTGCTTAGCTTCCTCTTCAACTAAGGAATCCATTTTCACATAATGGGTCACATCAGCAATATGAACCCCTATTTCCCAGTTGCCATTTTCCAGCTGTTTGAGAGAAAGGGCATCATCAAAATCCTGAGCATCGACCGGATCGATCGTAAAAGTTGGTATTTTGCGGAAATCGCGACGAACCTTAATATCATTCTCAGTGATCTCTCCCTGAATTTTTTCAGCATCGGCTACGACCTCTTCAGTAAATTTATAAGGAAGTTCAAACTCTGCAAGAATGGCATGCATCTCTGTTTCGTGAAGGCCAGGATAACCAAGAACATTAATGATCTCCGCTACAGGATTTTTTGATTTAGGATCCCAGTCGACCACCTTTGCAACAGCTTTTTGCCCCTGTTTTGCACCATTTAGTTTTGATGTCGGGATGAACAGGTCAAATGGCATGTTCTTATTATCTGGAATAAGAAATGCAAAGTTGGGCATGATTTCAACTGTGCCTACAAATGAAGTCCTCCATCTTTCAATGATCTCCACGACTTCGCCCTCGGGTCTGGCTCCTTTCCTCTTCGCATAAAGCCATACTTTAACTTTGTCACCGTGAAGAGCTGTTTTCAAGTTTTTAGCCGTGACAAATACATCGTCATCAAGATCGTCGGTTGAGATGAATCCGTATCCCATCCTCGTCATGTCGACTGTACCGGTGATATACCCGCGCGCTACCTTGACTTTGTATTTACCATGATATATTTCCTGTAGGCTTCCCTGTTTAGCAAGATCTCCCAGGATATCTGATATCATCTGCCTTCCGGGAGCATCAGTAATATTCAATCGTTTGGCGATCTGTTTATAATTAAACCCCTGTTCGGGGGTTTTTGTCAATGTTGCAAGTATTTGTCCGATAAGTGATTCCCTTGAAATGCCGGAATCTCTTTTGTCCCTTCCCTTCTTACTCATATTTCAGTTTTTGCGAAGGTACAAAAAGGAACCATAAATTTTAATACATTTGGTCGATAATTGGAAAGCAATGACCGGTTTGAAATCGATACTTTCACAATCTGCTTCAGTTGTTACCCGGAAAACCGGAAATGAATATGTGCTTGTGCCCATCACAAACAACATAGCAGATATGAACAGCGTTTATACTCTGAATGAGACAGGTGCTTTCATATGGGAACAAATTGACGGGAAAAGAAGTGTTGAAGATATAATCATTGAATTGGTAAATGAGTATGATATTGATAAACAAAATGCGGAATCAGATGTTTTTACTTTTATTGAAAATATGAGTAAATATTTGATTGTCCATTAATTATATATTTCTGTATTAAAGCTATTTATGCCACCAAGGCAAAAAGGATTGCATAGAAAATACTCGGTAAAATATGAGGAAATATAATTTAAATATTGCGGGGTATAATATCGGGTTTGAGGCTGCAGCAAACGGGCCCGAACTTAAGCCCTCCTCAAGATTCCTCAGAAACATCAATCCGAATATCGGTTCCGATATTCTTATCCGGGTCCATTCAGAACCCTTTAATCTGCCAAAAGGAGCCGAAAGAGTTTTCCGCGCTCCATACGTTGAAGAGATAAATGGCATCCAGTTCAATAATGAGACTAACTTCTGGAGTGTCTGGAAATATCGCTCTGAGCTCTATATCTGGACAATCTTTCCGCTCTCTGCCTCAGAGAAAAATGCAGTACTGAAATTCTCGCTTACATCAAGGGAATGGGACCTTTGGATTTATGGTTCACAGAATGAGACAGATCCTTTTGAGTATCCCCTCGATGGACTGATACTATATTATATGACAGTTATAAATGGGGATATAATGATCCATGCATCGGGAATTAACATTGCAGGACACGGTTATATTTTCAGCGGAGTATCCGGAAAAGGGAAATCAACAATGGCAAAGCTCTGGGATAATTCAGGAGCGAAAGTAATCCACGACGACAGGCTTATCTTAAGAAATAACGGAAACGGTTACAAAATGTTTAATACACCGGTTTATAATAATGATGAACCTCGTGAATCAATCCTCAACAAGATCTTCATTATTGAACATGGCAATGAAAATATGCTGGTCCCATTAAAAGGAGCCAATGCTGTGACCCAGGTACTGGCTAACTGCATCCAGCATAACTGGAGTGCTGACATTATTGCCCGGCTTCTTGGTTCAATTTCGATTATGTGCGGTACGATACCAACATCAAAGCTTTATTTCAAACCCGACAGAAGTGTAATTGACCTTATCCTTGACAATGAATAATTGGCGGAACAATCATGCGGTTGTGAAAGATATCAGTCTTACTCTACTCACCGAAGGAAAAACCATCAGGATCAAAGCTCATGGATATAGCATGTATCCTTCTATTAAACCCGGTTCTCTGATACTGATCGAACCATTGAATATCAAGGGGATGCCCCGTCCCGGAGAGATTATTGCAATTCGGAGAGAGAGCGGACTTATTGTCCACCGTCTTTCTAAAATAATAAACAAGAATGGCATTGCATTCTATATCGCAAGAGGAGATAGTAATGCATACGCCGATAACCCGGTCAGGATCGATAAAATAGCAGGAAGGATTGTGCGGGCTGAATCAACCGGGGAAAACCCTGTTCCTGCTGATATCAGGATTAATACAAAACCAAATTATTTTGTTAACAGAATTAGAGTTATTGGATTACTTTTATTTAGAAAAATCCATTAACCGCAGAGAACGCAAAGAATGCGCAAAGAACGCAAAGAACGCAAAGAAAGGAATATTCGGATTTACTTCGCGACCTTTGCTAAAACTTCGCGACCTTTGCGGTTAAAAGAATTTAGTT
>JACTVG010000081.1 GCA_015660965.1 Methanoregulaceae archaeon | reverse complement strand
CACCATCAGCAACGTGGACAGTGGCTATTCCAACTGGGACAATTTCATGATGGCGGGATGCAGCAACTCCACCGTCGAGAACTGCTACATCCACGATTCTCTCGAAGGGGGGTGCTACTTCTACTGCGAGGATGATGGCATCGTGGAGCACGTAGATAACAACATCATGCGGGGCAACACGGCTGCGCGCACCTGGACCAGTGGACTGAGCATAAGCCTGAGAGGGATGGAAGATATCGGGCATAACAACCTCATCGAGAACAACACCTGCATCGATTGTGGGCTTGACGGCATGCATCCTGGCATAAACATAGGTTGGAACAATGCGAATGGTCTGAGGCTAGCTGACAACTGCACGGTGCGGAACAACCTGATCTATGAAACAGGAGCCTTCAGTCCTCCGATTGGCAACGGATCAGGGGGGGGCATCAATATCTGTTCATCAGACAGCCTTATCACAAATAATACCATCCAGAATACGACAGATTTCGGCATCAGCATAATGGGGTATCGCAACACCATCAGCTACAATCAGATATCGGGAGTTAGGACGTCCTGCTATCCAGGAATACTGCTGCAAGATGCTTACAACAATGAAGTCTCACACAATAGTATTTCCAATTGCCCGCACGCAATCATGATCTATGCCGGGCAGGTGACGAACGGATGCAACAGCAATCATATCGCATTCAACCATTTTGCAGGGATTGCCAACTATATGGCCTTCGTTCATGACCCCACTTGCCTCTCGAACGTTTATGAGAACAACACATACCAGGGAACATGGAGAACCTACAACAACGGGACCGGCACAATCATCAGGAACAACACCGCCGGATGAAGCAGGAAATCAGAAAGAATGCATAAGATCGAAGCAGGAGTCCGAACTGCTGGATTATTAGGACGAATCTAGCCTTTCGGTCTTCTAACGTCGGATTGCCATAGGAGGTGTTTTGAACCATTTCACTCACTCCATTTAATACGCATGAGAAAAATACTAGTATTGTGCCAATAGACAACAACTCGTTTCTTGGAGAATTGAGGTAAGCTACTTGAACGGTCGTTCCAGAATCGAGGACAAACCTAATGTGCTAATGATCGGGCCATTCCCCCCGCCTTATGGTGGGATCGCAACTGTAATCAAGAGCCTGTCTCAACAGGAAGTCTTACAGAACAGATTCAATTTGTCTGTGTATCAAATTGGCAGAAGAGATAGCTCGACCCCCTTCATTAGCCAATTTCGCATCGACCTAATTCGTCTAATCAGATTTCCATTCATTAAAGAGTTCAAGTCCTCAGAAATAGTCCACATACATACAGCTTCATACTGGAGTTTTCTTAGGTCCATACCCTATGTGATCCTATCAAAATCCATATCGAGATCGAAGGTAGTTCTGCACATCCATGGTGCTAGATTTCATTTGTTCTACGAGGATTCGAATGTCTTCTTTAAGCGTATAATAAGAAAGATCCTCAACATGAGTGATGCAATAATCGTTACCTCGGCATCATGGATAGATGTCGTGAATACCATACTAGGAGGCGGAAGAAAACCATTGTATGCAATACCGAACGGGTTTGAGGCAAGAGTCTTTTTTCCACGGCCTATCGAGGAGTGCAGAGAAGAATTGGGCCTGCCGATGAACAGGAAGATACTGGTCGCTATTGGGCATCTAGAAGATTATAAAGGTCATAAATATTTAATTGACGCTATTAAATTACTGGGATCGGGAAAGAAAGACATTGCCGTATACATTATTGGCAAGGGATCTCTGAAGGCCTCGCTTTCACAACAGATACGAGAGAACAAATTAGATGATTACATAACTCTGGCTGGGGGGGACAAACCAGATGATGAGATTCCACTTTGGATGAATGCGTGCGACATCTTTGTGTTACCGAGTCTAGATGAAGGAAACCCGACCGTGATGTTTGAAGCATTGGGATGCAGCAAGCCCTTTGTTGGAACAAAGGTCGGAGGGATTCCTGACATCATTGTTTCGGATAAGTACGGTTTGCTGGCGGAACCTGCAAATCCCCAAGATTTAGCCGAGAAGATCAAGATTGCTTTGGAAATGGAATGGGACAATAAAGAGATAAGCAGGTACGCTTCACAATTCACTTGGGAGGATATCTCAAGGAAGATTGTTACTATTTATGAATCAACCATCATGCAATAGTATGGATTAACATCTATTAATTCGAATGAAATGATACTAGGATGATATTGAGCTAGCAAACCGAGCGTTTAGCCATTACCCAGCAGAAAGAAAAGACTCTACTTTGATAAGACAGCCAAGTCCGACATAAGAAAAGAGAATACCCTGATAAACACCTACCAGGATAAATATGTCCAAATGGATGTGGGGCGAAGGTATCTGATGATCGTAGAAAGGAGTCAGTGAGTAATGCTCAGCCGAAAAGGGGCTAGAAGACTCGCTCTCATTCTTGCCTGCGTTTGCGCTTTGGTGGTTGTGATGGCAACGATAGTAATAACCAACCAAGAAGCACCGGAATCACCGGAATCATTTCCAGAGATCGGTTATAAACTGAGCCCGACGATACTCTCCGAGACATTCGCTTCCCCCTCCTCCGCAGTGACCCTAACGGTCAATAACGAATCAGGGACGCAATACGCCTATTCTGATGAAGGCCTTAGGGTCACATTCAATCAGACCTCTTCGACCCTTAGGATCGGAAAATCCTCCGCCTCCGATGCTAATTCGGTAAGATGCATTGTGAATACTAGTTCGATTGACGATTCCCATTATCTTAACCTAAGTGCCAATTTCAAGGTGAAACAGAAGCCGTCGTGGTATTATGGTGTCACAATCAAATTGATGCCAAACATGATTTACTTAATACCAAAAGTCTGGCTCGGCACAGGGACTCCTGTGTTCCAATACAAATGCTTCCTCTATGACGTCAAGGTGTTGGGCACTCTTGATATCATGGTCGAGATCCAGAACGGGAACCTCACAGTCGGTGTTGACGGCTTCGAAACGACGCTCGAGACAGACTATAAAGTCTTCCCCGACCTCATGTTTGACACTATTTCTTTGACCAGCGATAGCGGAGATTGGTCCTCGCCGGCAGACATCGTTCTCAAGCTATTCGAGTTAGGCAATAATGCTCAAATCGATTACAATGACCACCTGCATAAGACCGTTACGCCTTGGGATTACGATTTCACCTTGGCCTTGCAGATTCATGCTGACTACGCCACTCCCGCCCAGATTAATCTTCTGAAGTATCTGGCCGATACGTACGGTGTGCGAGGGGTCATGACCGCATGGATGGAT
>JACTVG010000080.1 GCA_015660965.1 Methanoregulaceae archaeon | reverse complement strand
CAAATATCATAAAGCGCTATTTTTTATCAGTTTATTTTCTTATTTGTCCGTTTCCTTCGATAATCCATTTGTATGTTGTTAAAGCCTCCAATGCCATTGGTCCCCTGGCGTGCAATTTCTGTGTAGATATACCAATTTCAGCACCAAGACCAAATTCCGACCCATCAGTAAATGCTGTTGAAGCATTTGCATAAATTGACGAAGCATCAACTACGTTATAAAACAATTGAATATTCTTTTTGTTTTCAGAAATGATGGCCTCACTATGTTTTGACCCATAGTTAGAAATATGCTCCACAGCCTCTTCAAACGAATTGACAGTTTTTATTGCCATTTTATACGAAAGAAATTCAGTGCCAAATGATTCACTGGTTGCTTTTTGAAGAAGCTCAGACGGGTATTTTCCAAATAATGCTCTATAAGCTTTTTCATCTGCGTAAATTAGAACGTCTGAATCAGAGCAAAGACCAACCAGATAATCCAGATCTTCCAGACGTTTTTCATGTATTATCAAACAGTCTAAAGCATTACATACACTCACCCTGCGCGTCTTTGCATTGTTAATGATCAGCCGGCCTTTCTCTTTGTCGCCAAATTCATCAAAATATGTATGACAAATTCCTGCCCCGGTTTCTATAACCGCGATAGATGCATTCTCCCTCACATAATCAATCAGTTCCCTGCTTCCACGAGGAATTATAAGGTCGACATATTCCCTTGCATTTAATAGCTGAATTGTTTCATCACGTCCGGCAGGTAGAAGTGTCAGTACATCCTGTTCAATTCCATTTTTCTTAAGTACTTCCCTGATTAGCTTTACTATAGCTGTGTTCGAATTGATTGCATCACTACCACCTTTAAGAATGCAGGCATTTCCCGATTTAAGGCAAAGAGAAAAGACATCGAAAGTAACATTTGGTCTTGCTTCATAAATAACCCCGACTACACCAAATGGCACAGAAATCTTTGAAATAATCAATCCGTTTTGTCTTGTATTTTTCATTAAAATATTACCTTGGGGGTTGGGGAGTTTCACTACATTCCGAATATCAGAAGCAACACTTTGAATTCTGTCGGCAGTCAAAATCAAACGGTCATATCTGGGATCTGATTCCTCCATCAAAGCCAGGTCCTTTTTATTCTCACTTGAAATGTATTGTGAGTTTTCTACAGCCATTTCTGCAACTTTTAGAAGAATCTGATTAATAGTGTCTCTATCCAGGACATTTAATGTCCGGCTGGCTCTTTTTGCATTTATGAACAGAGGAGTACAATCCATTTGAAAAATCACTATTTGAAAATAATTTTTTATTCCTGAAAAACGGGTTTACTCTTCTCATTAATAACCATATAATCATAATGAATAAATGGCTTGCTGAGTTTTTCACCCATGTTCTGCTCTACTTTTTTTGAGTCATATTGCGCCTTGCCTAACCCAATATTGTTTCCCTCTTCATCAACAATCCTGACAATGTCACCACTTCTGAAAAATCCATCAACTCTCGTTATCCCTACCATAAGCAGGCTGGTTGCCTTATCGTCGAGCAAAGCTCCCTTAGCTCCATCATTTACAACTACGGCCCCTTTAGCAAATGTGTCGGAATTGGAAAGCCATTTTTTCACACCGGTTTCCCTTTTACTATTTGCAATAAAGTGAGTGTAAGGGACCTCTTTTCTCCTGACAATATCAGATATAATGGAATCACGCATCCCATTTGCTATAAAAACATCGATACCATGAGCAGCGATCTTACGTGCGATAGAACATTTAGTCATCATCCCGCCCCTTCCGAATCCCGATTTTACAGAGGATATATACTTATCCAGGTCTTCGGATTCTTCGTCTATCCTTGTAATTAGTTCGGTCCCTTTTTTACCAGGAATTCCATTATAAACACCATCGACGTTCGAAAGGATGATTAGTGATTTACAGTCCATCATTGATGAAATAAGACCCGATAATTCATCATTATCAGTGAACATGAGTTCATTAATTGAAACGGTATCATTCTCATTTACAATTGGCAAAACCTGGTTCTCTAGCATAGCTGAAATGCAGTTCTTCATATTCAGATAATGCCTGCGGTCTCTGAAACTCTCTTTTGTAGCCAGAAGCTGACCGGCCTGGATCCCATATTTCCCAAAGAGAAACTGATAACTCGACATAAGTTTGACCTGACCTATCGCTGCCCATATCTGTTTGGCAGCTACTATGTTTGTCTTTTTTGAAGGAGATACTTCACTCCGTCCTGCTGCCACGGCTCCCGAAGAGATCAAGACTACTTCTATCCCCTGCTTGTACAGAATAGCGACATCCTCAACAATACGTAAAATTCTTCCGTCGTTGAGCGAACCATCTTCTTGAGTAATAACATTACTGCCAACCTTGATGGCAATCCTGTTAAAATCCGGTCTACTGTTTTTCAATTTATAACTATTAAAGCCTTATAAAATATAATTTGTCGCAAAATTAATAGAATATGTGAACATATTATAGGGATATTGAATATTTGAGAAATAGTATTTAAATCAATACCTCTCTGACACTACAATTCTAGTTCGTTCGAAAAGTTAGAAAAGAATGTTAAACGGAGCTTAAATACATGACATTTATCATGTTATTGGGATCATACTTTCCTCATGAGATTCCTCGCTCCGCTCGGAATGACAATTCATGGGGATCATAAAAGGGATAGAGCAGGCGATTTGCTTAGCAGATCGCCTACTCTATCCCTTTACAACTAACAACTGATCTGTCATCCTGAGCGAAGCGAAGGATCTCCTGGGGAAGGGGCACTGGAGAAAGGGTTAATAAAAAATTGTAATTATTGTACCGCAATCTCCCCACTCAACTTGAAATCTTCCGAAGATGATCCTATAGAAAGTTTTATGGTGCCCTTTTCCAGAACAAATGCCTGTTTATCAATATCCCAGTAAGTCAGATCAGATGCCCTGAGAGGAATTATTACTTTTACAGTTTCTCCTTTACGAACAAATACTCGTTTAAAACCCTTTAATGCTATACCCGGTCGATCTACTTTGGAATCAGAAAAACTTACATAAAGCTGAGTCACTTCATCACTGTCGAAGTTTCCTGTATTTTTCAGGTTGAATGTCAGATTGACCACTTCATTACTTTTCAATGAGTTTTTTTCAGATTTTAATTCTGAGTACGTGAAACTTGTATATGTCAACCCGTAACCAAAAGGATATAACGGCACATTTCTTTTGTACATATAAGTTCTCCCATTTCTGATATTGTAATCGAGAATAGGAGGCAACTGATCAATTGAAGTTATCCATG
>JACTVG010000079.1 GCA_015660965.1 Methanoregulaceae archaeon | reverse complement strand
GAGCCAAATCAGGAGGCAGGTTTTCTATGCGGCAAGAGAGAAAGATCTTAATGTCATAAAGGTTGTAACCCTCTCAAATAAAGGGTAAAAAAAGAAGTGGGCCGCCATGATAGCGACCCACAGTTTTGATAACCCTAAAACTAACCTAACCTATGAAAAAAACCTCTATTTCTTTTATTTCAAATATCGTGCCAAATCCTGTACAAATATATTATGCATTCCCGGGATAAAAAAATGATTTTCGCTAAATAGCTGAAAATTAACAATAATTTAATGATATGTTAAATTGCTTTTTGGTATTTAAAGTGCTTTGAGTGCCCATAGTATTGCCCCCCTGCCCCCCTAAAGGGGGGTTAAATCTCTATACGTGTTTGAATTATTCCCCCTTCAGGGGGATGTCCCGCCTAAGCGGGACAGGGGGCTACAACTTTAGTCACTCCAAACTTTTTTTCACTCCACACTTCTTACTGTTAAAGAAAGTTAAAGCGTGATAATATAAGATTTATACAAGTACTTTTGTAATTGTATGAAGCGGATAACCATCGTATTACTGGCCGTCTTTTTTTTCCTGGCTATTTCGGGTCTGATCCTTATACAATTATATTGGATCAGGGGAGCAATTGCAATTACTGATCAACAATTCCGTTACCTCGCCAATAAAGCTCTTGAATCTGTTGTACTTAATCTTGAGGAAAAGGAATTAATCAATAATATCGCCAGCGATATAGATCCCACATCAACAGATTCAGTTACGGCAATAGTTCCTGCTAATTCTCCGCTTGCAAAGAAACTGCACGGATATAAACCCAACTCAGCACTTCTCGAAATGTATGGGCTGAATAATCCGGGAGAACCGATTGCTATAACAAGCTCAGGTCATAAGATTTTTATATCATCTGAAAATATCCCTGCTTTCTCTGCAGATGAAACAACTGAACCTTCGTCACAAATCACAAACTCAGAAATAAAGGGAAGGGTAACCAATAAGATCGTTTCCCTTGAGAAAATTATGGAGAAAATTCTTCGCAACACACCCGATATAAGAGAAAGAATAAATCCTGAAAAACTTAAAGAGGAACTCCGGACAGCACTTAATAATGTCGGAATATATCTTGATTTTGAATTCTCAATCCGCTCGGGACGTTACGGCAGCATCTGGAAAACGCCAGGGTACAATGACAAACCCGGCACAAATAAATTCATAATTCAGCTTTTCCCGAACGATCCTGTTCCAAGTCAGAATCAGATTGTTTTATATTGCCTGCAGGAGCAACACTATAAATTCGAAAAGATAGGAAACCTGGCATTAATAACATTGCTTTTTACTCTGATATTAATTATTCTTTCAACGGGAACGTTTATCGTAATCTTCCGTCAGAAAAAGATTTCAGAAATAAGGAGCGATTTCATCAACAACATGACTCATGAGCTTAAAACACCTATTTCAACTATTTCTCTTGCCTCCCAGATGATGGCTGATAAGACGATAGCCGAAAAGGATAAAAATATTGACAGACTGGCTAAGGTCATTTCTGATGAAAGCATGAGACTTAAATTTCAGGTTGAAAAAGTACTTCAGATGGCCATCTTTGAAAAGATGAAAATGAAGCTAAACCTGGCTGAAATGGATGTTCATGGCATTATTGATAAGGCTGTTGAAAATTTTGCACTTCAGATCAGTGACCGTAATGGGATAATTAATACTGACCTCCAGGCAACAACGTCTCTTGTTTTTATCGATGAAATTCATTTTCTGAATTCAATATCGAACCTTATCGATAATGCAATTAAATATTCAAAAAATAATCCTGATATAACTATTTCGACACGGAACAACAAGAAAGGCATTCTGATAACAATTGAAGATAAAGGCATTGGCATTAGTAAAGAAAACCTTAAAAGGATTTTCGACAAGTTTTATCGTGCCCATTCAGGAAATGTTCATAATGTTAAGGGGTTCGGTCTTGGGTTAAGCTATGTTAAGAAAATTATTGAAGAACATAATGGATCAGTTAAAGCTGAAAGTCAGATAAACAAAGGAACAAAATTCACATTATTCCTTCCACAAAACAGATTAAAATGAACAATATCAGAATTCTTCTTGCAGAAGATGACAACAATCTGGGTATCTTATTACAGACCTATCTTACAGCTAAAAACTATGAGACAGTACTGTTTATTAATGGTATCATGGCTCTGGAGGCATTTACGTCCGGGTCGTTTGGCCTGTGCATACTGGATATTATGATGCCTGAAATGGACGGGCTCACACTGGCGAGAGAAATTCGTCTTTCAAATCCTGATATACCAATTATCTTCCTGACCGCCAAAAACCAGAAAGAGGACATAATTGACGGCTTCAAATCAGGAGCTGATGATTACATCACAAAACCATTTTCAATGGAGGAGCTTCTTTACCGCATTGAAGCGATATTGAGAAGGACATCTTCTCCTGCTGTAAAAAGAAAAGATGAAAACTATATTATAGGTGGCTATTCTTTTGATCCCCTTAACCAAATGCTTGTCTTCCGCGATCAGGCAATAAAACTTACAACTAAGGAATCTGAGCTTCTTGAGCTGTTATGCAGGCATGGGAATGAGGTACTGGAGAGAAATTTTGCATTAAAAACCATCTGGATCGATGATAACTATTTTAATGCCAGGAGCATGGATGTTTACATTACACGTTTAAGAAAGTACCTTAAGAAAGATCCTTCTGTTAAAATTCTAAATGTTCACGGGAGAGGATATAAACTTATCAGCTAATCCTCTTCTCTGTGGTCCTCTGTGGACGCTTTGTGGCTCTCTGTGCAACAATAAAATAAGAACTTACACAGAGAAATATTAAAGAATTTAATCAAGTTTCAGGACTGCAAGGAAAGCTTGTTGTGGCACTTCGACATTACCCACCTGCCTCATCCGTTTTTTCCCTTTTTTCTGTTTTTCCAGAAGTTTCCTTTTTCTTGTAATGTCACCTCCGTAGCATTTTGCAGTCACATCTTTCCTGACTGCCTTAACTGTTTCGCGTGAAATAATTTTAGCTCCGATGGCTGCCTGTATTGCGATATCGAACTGTTGACGGGGAATCAGTTCTTTGAGTTTTACACACATCTTGCGGCCAAATTCATATGCATGTCCTCTGTAAATAAGAGTGGAAAGTGCATCCACCATTTCGCCGTTTAAAAGAATATCAAGCCTTACCAGATCTGCTTTTTGATAGCTTGTGTAATAATAGTCAAAAGAGGCATATCCTTTGGAGATGCTCTTAAGCTTATCATAGAAATCGAAAACAATTTCTGCAAGAGGCA
>JACTVG010000078.1 GCA_015660965.1 Methanoregulaceae archaeon | reverse complement strand
TTCTCTCGTATCCTCAAAGCTTGTCATTTTGCCCCCTCCTTATCTTCATAATTGTAAATGAAACTTTTAAGTTCCTGCAGTTCCTTGATTGCTAATTGCGTATCTGCTTTTCTTGCACTGACACCTTTCTCCAACGTGTGGATTCTTTGGTCTATCTGCCCCAAAGTTTTTAGTAATAATTTAACACAGTCAGTCACATTTAGCACCTCCCCCTCAATTCTTCCATTCTTTCCCTCATCTGCTTTATGTCAATCTCCCCTGGGAGCCTTTCTATGATGAAGTTTAATGATAGGGCTTGTGTGAGATAATAAAACAGCATCCTATAAACCCAGATGTTCTCCCCGCCTATTTTATACTCATCATTCATTTTGCTCAGTACGATCTCCGCTCCCTCGAACAGATTCACATACTTGACCGCCAGTTCCCTGTCGTTAGATTTTATCAGGTCATTCACCAATACCTGGAAGTAGTCTGTGATGTCGTCTAACTCCCATTCTGTGAATCTGTTCTCTATCACACCTTTTATTAGCTTTTCATCCTCTTTTGTATTGTCCACTTTTATCACCTTATTTTCCTTGAGATTATGAGATTTTGAGACGGATGAGAATCCTTCCCATACCTCATACTGCTCTATTCTTGGACGGGTGTATCCCCTTTGTACCATTCTCTCCTTCATACACCTCTCGCAATAAAATCCGTCCTTGTAGAAATATCTCTTCCCAGTTATAACTTCCCCACAGTCATCGCATTTTTTTCCTTGTTCTTCGCTATCTGGTATATAAGGGCAAGCATCACAAGACCATTTGACCTTTCTGTTGCATTCACCAGATGAAATAAAATCGCAGTTTGTCATTTCTATCACATCTCGTAGTCGAATTTCATGTAGCAATCGCCTTTGTGTTCCTCATGCTTGTCTATGAGCTTGTTCAGTTCCTTCAAAAAAGCGTCTGCTCTTCCTTTCGTTGAAAATACAAATGAAAATTCCTTTATTATTAATGTTATTTCCATTTTAATTCGCCCCCCTTTTTACAGCAAATTTCCAGCCCTTAATTTTAAAAGGCTTTCTGAATTTTATTCCAATTTCTTCAAACTGTTTCATCTTAATCCCCCACCTCTTTTTTAAGTTCCTCTATGATTTCTCTGACTTGCTTAAGGGTTCTTTTTATATTCCCACCCGCAGAACCCATGTAAATCCTTTCCTCTTGGGGCTTGTCCATCCCGAGCTTTTTCCACTCTTTAAAATAAACTCCGACTGTGACATAAATCCCATCGGGAGTGGTTATGGGTTTCATTTTTGTTTGTGGTTTGTCAGGGTTGAACGCTAACTTTTTATTTGCCATTTACTCCACCTTTGCTGCTTTCCAACTGTCAAAATCCTTTTCGCTAAGTCTTTTGATTGAATTCTCCAATTTCTCTATGCTTTTTTCTGCGATGTCTATCTGTTTCTGTAATTCAACTATCTGCTTAATCTTCCCCTCGTTCTCTGGATTTTTCGTTGCTATAATAGATTCGTAGGAACTATGATATGATCCAAAGTTTACCTTTTCTCTGCCTTGCTTATCATAGCTTATCCAACACCCCTTGTTATAATCACTCTTAGAACTCCACAATGAAGTTACCTTTCCGTTGAACATTTTCCTATCTGTTGTCAAGACAATGCACTCTTTGTTGACTTTTGATGCCTCGTCTATCTTTTTCTTGATTCCGCTTAATGTCCCTGAAGTCAATTCATCGCATTTGAACAATCCCTCGTCTAATTGAATAACTCTCCCTTTGTATTCCTCAACTTTAAATTCTGCCATTTTTATCCCTCCTTTTTTCCCAGTATTTTTTATTCCTAAGAAGTTTTTTCAAGTAGGATTCCGCCCTCTTCTTCTTGGTCTCCCACTGCTTTATCCTCTTGCCTATGACTTGAAGTTTGTAGTCCGGAGTCTTCTTGAACTCCACCAATGCCTTTGCCTTTAGCTCTTGCTTTTCCACGGTCTGTATTCTCTGCTCTGCTTTAAGATTGGCTTTTGAAATCCACACCTCTCCCTTCTCATTTATGTATTTTAGAATTCTCCTCATTATGCTTGTGTGCCTTTTGGTGTGCCATTTCTTCGGCTTATCCCCAAGGTGGAGCTTTTTGAACTGTATGGCGTGTGCGACCTCATGGACTAGCAGCCCCAGGGAAGTGTCGTGTGGGAGCCTGATTTCCCAGTGAGTGCAGTGGCCTCTGAATGATGTTCCCTTAAACACAAGGTACTGCCTGAATTTATAGTGGGACTTGAGCCTTTCAAAGACAGCTCTCAGTTCAAAATCGGTCAGGTCCGCATCGTACGCGTCTTTGAAGATTTCCCGTTCTTTAGCGTAATACTGTATCAAGGTTGTCACCTCTCTATAATATACTTGTCTAAAATCAAACTAAAAACTCAGAATTTAAATATGGGAGGACCCAATTATTAATTATGACGGATCTCGCTGATGGTGTAGGAGTCCACTTCTTCAACCTTTATTCCTCCATTCAGTAACCACTTTTTTAACATCTACGCCAGTTGGGACATTCCTTATTCCCGACCTTTGCGGTCTTTCAAACATATTTTTATCTTTTTCAATATCAAATCCCACAGGAACGCAATAACCTTTGTAATTATCATAGACAACCACAGGTATTTTCTCTATGCCGAGCGATTGTGCAGCCAACGCCCTGTGCCTTCCTTCATGGTTTGGATACCAAAGGACGCCATTTTTCCATACTGGGGCGAATCCTCTCTCCAAGTCCTTGTCTATGAAAGGCACGTCAATAGGCTCTTTGTTCTTTATTTTTTTCATCCAGAATTTTACAGATTCGTCATTAAAATGTGCTGGACCATAGCCTGTCATCTTCAGAAATATGTCCACATCCCATAGTTGAAGCTCCTGAGCTTCCGGATGGAAGTTGAATATGTTTTTGCTTGGGCCCATAGGAAAGCCATTCACCATGCAGACTTCTCCTTCCATTTTGCCTTTGAACCTGTCACGATGAATGAAGACTTCTTTAAAATATGTAACACCTTTTGTAAGTCTTGGGGCTTTACCCTGTTCTCTATGACCGACAGCTTCCTACCTTCCTCCACGAACTTCCTCACAAAGACCTCATCAATCGCATTCGGGGAGATGGTGTCATAGTATCTTAACTCTGAATCCTTTTTCTCGAACAGTGGGGCTATCTCCACTTTTTTCGGATTGAGCTTACAGATGTCAATCTTCAATATTATCTGAGTGGGGATTCTTCCTTCTCTCCTATGAATACAGGCAAAGAAGATGGCATCCTTCTCCCTCTTGGCCAAGCTTACGGGCATGGGGACTAGGGA
>JACTVG010000077.1 GCA_015660965.1 Methanoregulaceae archaeon | reverse complement strand
ATGAATTGAGAAATCATGCATGGCACAAGGTGGATTATATAGATACATCAAAGTTAATTCATAGGATTGTTGGATTTACAAAAATGAGTTTAGGGGACAAAGATATAATGGTTGCACTCACATTATCTAAAAATAGTAATTCTGAACGGAGTGGAGTTCCAAGTCTATTTGAATTTAACAACCAAAATGGCTGGAAATTAGTGAGGCATCAAGTTGGGATTGGTGAGTTTATGGAAAATGTGAACCTATACAAAATTGCCTCAGACAAATATTGTTTAATGACATCACGGAATGAAGGTGGAATGGGTCAAAGTTGGGATTATAAAGTACTATATACTTTCATTAATAATGAACTTAAAGAAATCTTTAATACCCCTTATGAACTTAAATTTATCCCTAAGAGTGAGGGGTATTATGATATTGAGACAACTCAAAGAGGTGGTCAACCTGAAGTTTATAAGTTTAATGGAAATGAATATGTTCAACAATAATGCTTGAAAAATATAATTGCATGGTGCAATGTATGATCACAAACCAAATATTTTTCTGAATATAATATTCACAATTTTAGTCAGTTAGAATGGACACAATAGAAGAAATCAAGAAACTTAAGGCACTTTTAGACCAAGGTGCTATTACAGCAGAGGAGTTTAATGATTTAAAGAAAAAAACAATCAATGATAAGTTGTTGATTCCAACAGCAGAATCAAAGTCTACAGATAACTCACTGTCAGCCTCTAAAAGACGTCCCTCATGGTTAAGAAAGATACTTCTAACAAGTGGTTTAGCAATAATTACGATTTTGGTTTTATTAGGTATTAAGTATAAAGAACCCATAAGACAAAAAATTGTGGGAGGGAAGAAGACTCAAAATATAGAGAATAAGGACATTATCTATGAAAACGGTGAAAAGTTAGGAGTTCTTATTACAAAAAGATTTACTCAAACACACACAAATAATGGTCTAACTTTAAGCGTCCCAGCAGGGAAAATTTGGACTCCTTTGTATTTTGAAGTTAAAGTTAACGTTGGTGAAAGTTACAACTATAGTATTCCATACATCTATCCTGATAAATATGCAACTGGAGGTTGGTTTATTGATACAAAATATTCATTCCCAATTAAAGCAGACTTTGTTTCGTATAAATATTCAAAAAGAAATAATAAAGCACTCGCTGGAGATTTTGCTGTATTATGTGATCGTGTATATACTGATAAGTTGAACGCATCAATTGTGCTTTATTTTCTTGAAGAATGAAATTTGGTAATCCTATTATTTCAGGGTAATAAAAATTGCTTCCAGTCAGCTACAGGTTAACTAAATTGAATTACTTAAATAAAGCTAATTATAGAGCACAGAAATATAACTAAAAAAATAGAAAAATGAAACACACAATTGTAAGATTAATTGTAGTAACCATGTTTTGTATTGGAGTAAATGGACTTCAAGCACAGACTGTTAAAGATATTGACGGAAACGTTTACAAAACTGTTAAAATTGGTACACAGGTTTGGATGGCTGAAAATCTGAAAACTACGAAATATAATGATGGCACAGTAATACCCAATATGACAGATAATACTACTTGGGCAGCTTTAACCACAGGTGCTTATAGCGATTACAACAATACTCCTGCTAATTCAGCTACCTATGGGAGACTTTATAATTGGTATACATTAGATAATAATGCTCGTACAAAGATGACGAGCAATGGTGGTAAAAATGTTTGTCCCACTGGTTGGCATGCACCAAGTGATGCTGAATGGACAACGTTAACAGCCTATTTGGAAGGAGAACGTGTTGCAGGAGGCAAACTAAAAGAAACAGGCACAATTCATTGGAAAAGTCCCAACACTGGAGCGACCAATGAAAGTGGTTTTACAGCTCTTCCGAGTGGCGACCGTGACGGCAATGGATCGTACAACCTCATTGGAAGCTTCGGTTACTGGTGGAGTTCTATGGAGTACTATGCGGCAGTTGCATACTATCGGCTCATTTACTACGAGGACACCAAATTCCAAAGTTACAGCTTCAGTAAGCGAGGTGGCTTATCTGTTCGTTGTTTACGAGATTTTTGATTTATTTGTCAATTTGACTATTTGATTTATTGACCTAAAATAACCTTGGCTTCGGATTTATTAAAAATATCAAATTAAAATGAAAAGGTTATTTATTATTATCGCAATTATTCTTACTGCAAATGCAGTATCTGCTCAATTATGTGGCGTTCTTGGTTACATTCACGAAAGACCTGAATTTGAATTTTGGCATTGTCAATTCTTTGCACCTTTGTTAAATCCACAATTGTCTTCTCCACAATTAAAGTCCTTGCTAAAAGCAATATTTGATTATCCAGACAGCACATTTGAGTATGGTAAACTTACATATACTATTGATGCAAAGGAAAAAGTTTCATATAAAAGCCTTATGAGTTATTTAAATATGTATACATATTCGTTTGTTTATAAGAAAAAATTATACATGCTTTCATATGATAGTTGCTTAACATATAATGATACTTGCACAGCATATTATGGTACTCTTTCTTCTAATCATCCAATTATAAGAGGATTGTATTTATTTCGTTTGGATGACAATGCTTGGGTTAAAGCATCTGATAAACCAGTACAAATTGATTATGAAACTCTGAAAAGTACTTGGATACCAAATAAACCTGAACATGACATTAGATCATCTTATACTTATTTTCCTTGGAGAGTGGCAGGTGACAGACCTGAAGATAAGGGTACTTTCGCTAAAGGCGTAAATGATGGCAGCGTTGATATATCAGCCAGTGGTATTGTTACAATTGTGCTTGTGAATCATAGGTATTATTCTGATAACGAAAGCAGGTATGGAAATAAAACATCTTTCGAAAATAGAACAGTTGTTCTTGTTCCAAATAATGATGGCTCTTATAATGTTCAGTAATTTTGGTTAAATGATATTGCTATAAGAGCCTATATATTAAGCGTTTAGATTTTCAAAAATATACCTCTTGGAAATTTATATGGAATGTCCTAATTAAAAAAGAAATCCGTACCAATTATTTTGATTGTCATTCAAGCATTGGTATGTAATCCTTCATCCAGCATTATTATTCACATTTCATGAAGATTCTTGCCAAGTTGTTTCTGTTCAGCTTCTCTGATACTATGCAAATCGTTAGGCTTGACATCCTACTGAAGACAAATGGATTGCAGTTATCATCCTTCAATCTTTTAATACAACCAAAAAAACATCTGTTTTTATCTGCTTTCGCCATGAACATCTCTGAAATTTCGAATCTTTCTTTTTCTTTCTTGCTCATATTTTTAATAATTGTGGCAAAAGTACAGTATATCCTGATAAT
>JACTVG010000076.1 GCA_015660965.1 Methanoregulaceae archaeon | reverse complement strand
TACGATTGTTGGTGGCTTAATTATTGGAGGGAATGTTCCCATTCCAAACTCTTATACACAATTTTGTGCTAAGGGACCAGTGGTTGGTGGGGCCATCCTTTCATTAAGGAAAGTGATTCCACATGTATCTAAGGGAATTGTTTCGAGCGGATCATTTTATGTAAGTAGCATTCAAGTATATCCAACAATGCCATTACTTACTGATGCTGGAGTTCCGCTTCTTGATGACTTTGGAAAGCCAATTTGGATTGATGCTCCTGGCGGAGGATTAATTCTTGGTGGAGCAAAACCTGGCTTGTCAAGGCGTAATCAAGTAAGTGTTGGCGGAGATATCATCGGTGGAAACGTAATTGCTCTACGAAAAGAAACTCAATTTATAACAAGCGGAGCAGTTTTTGGTGGTATGTTGATCTCTCTTGTAGTAAGTAAAGGACACGTTATTGTTGGAGGAGTTAATATTGATAAGTACATCGATGTTATTTATATGAAAGGAGGGAATAGGAAGATATATCCTCATCTTAGATGTTAACTGATTGGATCAATTTTTGATGTATCTGGACGTAAAATAAATTAAAAGGAGAAGCAAATGGCATCAACAGCAATAGTCGTTCCTGATGAAGGCGTTCAGCAAATGCTGAACATTTTGTTCATTGCAACAGCGGTTAAAGCAACATTAACGCTGAAATTGTTTGCAAACAACTACACACCAATTCAGTCCTCAACATTGTCTTCGTTTACGGAAGCAACAGGCGGTGGATATTCGGCAATTACGCTTACACGTGGTACAAACTGGGTGTATTCAGCAGGTACACCGCCAGTTGTAGTTTATCTGGTTGGATCACCTTCAACCTTTACGTTCACTGGCGCACTGACAACCAACCTGACAGTTTATGGTTATTACGTAACTGACGGTACTTATTGCTGGTGGGCTCAGTTACTCAACGCAGCGTTTACTCCGGCAAATAACGGAGATAATATCGTTATCACGCCGGCACTACAAATGAGCAGTGGAACACCTTCTGGTTAATTAATCGATCGAATAAGGAGGCAGTATGAAAATCAGAAAACTTGTTTTAATGGTGGCGCTTGGATTTATATTCATGCTGCCTCCCTGTGTATTTGGGCAAGGAACGATGTCAAAGAATTTGCCCAACTTGTCAGGAAGTATGACAACGAGCTATTCGGTTGTTTGCGATTCAGGAGCAACTTCAGGACTGTGTACGATTGCATCATTGCTTGGATTCGTCACTCCGACGAGCTTGGGACTGGTCATTGGGACAAATGTGCAGGCTCCCGAGACCTCCGCTGCGTCGTATGGGATTGCGAATGGCTCGGTCATCGATTCTTGGGGTGGCAAGGCTGTCCCTGGAGGTACGCCTGTCGGCACGACCGACATTCAGACCATGACCAATAAGTCGTTAACTTCTCCCATCATCACGGGCGGCTCTGCGACGCTTGCTCAAATAGACGCCCATACAGTCGTTTCGTCAGGTTCTGTCGCCATGATCAATACTACTCCTACCAGTGGCGGAACAGGTTACGCAGCTAACGATACAGGCACCATCACTACAGGTTTAGGTGACGCGACCTACAAAGTGCTCACAGTGGGAGGATCTGGTGGCACTGTTGTGCAAACAGTTGGCCTCGTCTTCTCCGGTTCATCAGGATATTCAGTAGCAACGGGTCAAGCCACGACAAAAGGCGGTTCGCAGCCTGGTTCCGGTTCCGGCCTTACGATCAACGTAACAGCAATCGGCCTCGCCCAGACGCAGGTATCAAATACTCAGGTCAATCAGTACAATCAGGGAGCGGGAGCAGTCACAAATTATCTTCCATCGGCTCAGGCGGGAGAGGCCTTTATTACAACTTGCGGTACGGTACAATCGTCCCAGGCATGGTCGTTAGCAGGAAATTCAGGGATTCAGAACGGCTCTTCAGGTGACATTCTCTATCTGAACGGCGTAGCAGGTACGGCAGGATCAAGTCACGGAATACAGATTGTTTCTCCTACAGTAGGAGCAGAAATAGTTTGCAAGACTGCACAGACCGGAGCAACTACGTGGAGTTGGTTCTGCGTTAGCTCAGTTGGTGCATGGATCGCATTTTGAGGAGAAAGACATGAAACATTTCCTGATTGCAGTATCTCTTTTCATTCTTTTCAGCAGCTCCGTCCATGCTGGTGTCGCCATATTTTCAACAAGTGCGCCGATCTGGACGTTTAATACCATAGCAACTGTAGGCAATCTAAACATAGCAGGGGTATTTCAGACTACCGGGACAGGAGCGGTAAAAACCATTACTGTGAATTGGGGTGATGGAACGTCGAATACCTACGCCGGAGTAATCGATCAAGCATACTCAAAAACCTATAGCAGCGCAGGCACTTATCTTGTAAGGGTTTTTGCTTCAAGTCCTGCTGTGCTGACAAAATACACAATGACAACATCGACAGCAAGCGTATCATTTAATATAGGTCAATTGCCTTCTGGAATGACGTATATGAATCTTAGTGGTAATAATACTGTTTCAGGAAGTATAGCCTCTTTACCTTCTGGAATGACGTATCTGTTCGCTGTGGGCTCTAATACTATTTCAGGAAGTATAGCCTCTATGCCTTCCGGGATGACGTACCTGTATCTTGGAGGCTCTAATACTGTTTCAGGAAGCGTAGCTTCTATGCCTTCTGGAATGACAGTCCTGTATATTGGAGGTTCTAATACTATTTCAGGAAGTATAACTTCTCTACCTTCTGGAATGACATATATGTATCTTGGGGGCTCCAATACTGTTTCAGGAAGTATAACCTCTCTACCTTCCGGGATAACAGTCCTGTATATTGTTGGTAATAATACTATTTCAGGAAGCGTAGCCTCTCTACCTTCTGGAATGATAGTTCTGTATGTTACTGGTAATAATACTTTAAATTCATATACGACAAGAACATGGAAAGCTAACAATATGTCCGAAGTTATCTTAATCCCCGTTTCATCAGGGGGATTATCTCAAGCAAATGTGGATCAACTTCTTATTGATCTGGCAGCTTCGGGGACATGGCTTGCGCCAAAGTTAGTTACGTTGACAGGGACCAATGCGGCTCCCAGCTCTGCATCAGCGGCGGCAATTATTACACTAACAGGAAATGGTGTAACTGTGAGTCATAATTAGCAATACTTTGGCAACTGGTTAATTAATCGATCTTGATGAAGGGAGGTAGTATGATTCACTATTATGTTCAATCAATAACTGGTGGTTTTGTGTGTGGTGGAATTGCTCACATGACCGTTTTAGGTGCATATGGAGTGAGTTTAATTGCTGAATTTGAATTACTATCTCCAAGTATTAAGGTGGTGATGATATGAAATTTGTTAATGAGCAATCTGCC
>JACTVG010000075.1 GCA_015660965.1 Methanoregulaceae archaeon | reverse complement strand
ATGTTGTTCATAAACCAGACCCAGAAAATGATTACGAATGCCTTCGTGCAAATGTCATTTTCTCTGATATGGCCGCTGCTACTCTCGTTGGTGGTAATGATGTAGACTGGCGACATCCGTATATCGTTGATACGGAGACCTATACTGAATCGAAATATGCCGGAGATCTCGGCTTCGTCTGGAGGAATGGAAGGTTAAGAGTTAAGTTGTCACGCAGGGTACCGGAATTAGCGCCTTTGGTAGTCAAGCCAGCGGTAGACGCCGTTCTATTGAGGCTGGGTTTGAGAGTAAGAGACATAGCTTGGTGGGTGATACATGCGGCGGGGAATATCGTGATTGACAATATCGGGAAGGCACTTAATTTACCGGAGGAGAAACTCTATTTGTCAAGAGAGACGCTAAGACTTTATGGAAATACGTCAAGCACTTCGGTGGTAGTTACAGCTAAACGGTTGATGAGTGAAGACATTAAACCAGGAGATTACGTGGCGATGCTCAGTGTTGGGCCCGGCGTTTCGGGTGGCTGCTCGGTTTTTAAATTCGGTGATAAACCAAGAGAAGCTATAGTCGGGTCTGTAAATGAAGTAGAACGTCAAAAGATAAAAGTATCTTGGGCAGGAGCGATGGTATGAAACGTAAAATTAGGAAGCAGGAGGAATCTTTATGTTAATTGGCAGCATTCCTTTAAGTACAAAATTGAAAGCGTGGTTGTTTACCCTCGAAAGATATTTTGCCTTGCCTTTTTTTGGTGGGTCACTATTTCTGGGTGTCGCCTTAAACCATGGTAACTTCGGTAGTTTAAATGTCTGGCTTGCTTTTATTGTAGGGATAGCATTAATGTGTGGCGGACACGTGTGGAATAGTGTCTTAGATTATGCATGGGTGAAGCTAGACAAAGGTGAAGTCGAGGACCGGAGTGCGGAAAAAACCTATACCGGTGGTCAGAATCTTATTGAGAATAAGATCGTTAGCGTTAGAGAAACGGCGATAGTGGCGGTGGTCTGGGATATTATAGCCTTTATCATAGCTGGTTACCTAATATCGCGTGGGGTTAGCTGGTTATTTATAATATTCGTTGTTATAGGTGCTTTAATCCCATTCTGGTACAGTGTCAGCAAATTCAATTACACACATGAGTTATGTCTGGGTATCGCCTGCGGACCACTACCAGCTATAATCGGGTCTCTTGCTGTTAATGGGTCTCCTCCATGGGTGAATGTACTTTTAGTGAGTATACCTTGTGCGATTGTCCTCAGTTTTGCAGGGTTAGCCCTTGATGAATTTCCCGACGCATCCGCTAATTTAAAGAAGGGCGTCAAGAGCCTAGCTTATGAGGTCTGGAAATGGTCGGATTGGATACCAACGATTGGGGAGAAATCTCTCTCTACTCTTCAGTGGTACCTGACTGGCTGGTTCTTATTCATGTTCTTTTACCAGGGGTTACTTATCCAGTTGAATATACTGAAACCACTCACCGGTCTGGCCTTCCTGACGTTTCCCTTCTTGATGGCCTGTATGCTCAAGATGACGTCCAATTTTAAGAAGTGGGCGGCTATCATAGTTATCGTGGGCGCCCTGTATGTGATATTACTGTTGGTAGGACAGATAGTGGGATAAGTTAGGAGTGCGTCATGCGACATACCCACTTCTTCCCTGCCATATTACCGGTAGACGGTGAGGATTGTATCGCTTCGGGGAAGTGTGAATGTGGGCTGACCAAATACTTTATTGACTACTACGGCGAAACTAAGGAGGGCATTTCCCTCAAAGGATTAGAGAGAAGAGTAGACGAGCTTAATAAAGAATCTGAGGCGGAGTTTGAAAAGATAAGGATACCGATACCGCCAAGAGGCAATAGGGCGGAGATGCTTGATTACTATAAGAACAATAAAGTCCGGATATTTGCTCAGATAGGTAAATATGGTTTTAACACCACCAAAAACAGATTGAGGATTTCAAGGAGAACACTGTATCGTATCATTAAAAAGGTATTGCCCTTTACTTGACATAAATTTTGGCACAACAGCAAACGAGGCTAATATATGGTATTTGATAGATATTTGCCACCGAAGTTTACCAATATCAATCGAGCGCTAGATCCAAGTGTGCGGAGACCTATTAGTGAAATAAAGTGCTGTATTTGCGGCAGCGACAAAGTATTTCATATCGGCGGTATCAAAGACTTCTGGTTATGCTTCAAATGCCATACCAAGTTAATAGTTAAGGAGGAAGAGCAAAAATAAATGGGAATTGTGTGTGATATACTTATAGGCCTTGTTGCGTGTTATATTCTGGCGTCAATTATTTGGTATTGTGTCTATTTACTAACCCATAATGACAATAGGCCATGGAACTGGAATGTTTTATGGAACGGTTTAATGGCACCAGTCTGGTTTAGTGTATGGCTACATGATTTGTGGGGGATATATTTTTGAACGTATTAGTTACTGGCGCCAGTGGCTTTATGGGTAAAGCCCTGGTAGATAGGTTATTAAAGCAGGGTCACGTTGTCTATGCGCTGTCCCGTCATCCTCCTGCGCTAAAAGATAACATCATACCCGTAGAGGGCGACGTGACGGTAGATAACCTCGGCATTACCTACCCGCCTAAAATAGAACGCCTGTACCATTTAGCTGGGATAGTAAATCTCGGTACCGATAAAGGCGGGATAATTTACAAAACAAATGTGGTAGGTACCGAGAACGTGTTGAAATATTGTATTAGACATGATGTACGTCATATTCTATTCTGCGGGACAGCGTTTACACAGGGCAGAAATCCTTACGAACAAAGCAAGGCTGTAGCGGAATTAATGGTTAAACAGTCGGATGTCCCTCAAAAGACTATCTTCAAGCCGTCTATTGTTCTTGGTACGAAAGAGTATCCGTATTACGGTCATTTCTCACAGTTTGCCGCTACTCTTATTAGAATTCACCGGCGGGCGGAGATGATCCGGCGTGGTGCGGAGGATATGTTAAGACTACCGCTAATCAGACCCGTGTTCCGTGTCAAGGGAAATAACTTCGGTCATTTGAACTTAATTAAGATTGATGATGTCGTTGAGAAGATGGCGTCAATAGATAAACCCGGTACCTTTTGGCTAACTAACCCCTGTCCGCCGAGACTTGGTTACTTGCTTAAATTAATAGGTGAAGTAGCGATGGTGTAGGCAATATTTGTGAAGGACTTTAATCCTAACTTTGTGGAGAGCCAGTTCAATAGATTAGTGAAAGCCTTTCTGCCGTATTTAGAGGGTGAGAATATGCCTTCGGATATTAAGGACTGTGAACTTTCCGAAGAGTTTCTAAAGTGGACAATAAACAAGCAGTTGGAAAGGGGGTAAGATATGTGTCCTTTTTGTGGATTAAGAGGTTGGTTAATGGAAGGGTATAAAACCATA
>JACTVG010000074.1 GCA_015660965.1 Methanoregulaceae archaeon | reverse complement strand
GATGCGGCGGGAACGTGAAGAAGTGCAGACCCATCCTGAAGAGGAGCAAGAAGAGCTATCTTTGTTCTACCAACTCAAAGGTGTTCCCAAGGATGAAGCCGAAATGCTCGCCGTGCGCATGATCGCCCAGCCGGAATCTGCTCTCAAGACGTTGGGCAACGAAGAATTAGGGATTTCGGAAGAATCTTTCCAGAATCCTTGGGCAGCAGCCATCTCGGCTTCCCTTTCGACGGCCACGGGGGCCTTCATCCCGATCATCCCTTTCTTTTTCACCAACGGTTATCCGGCCATTATCATCTCGTTCGTGATCAGCGCTTTGTCTCACTTCCTGATCGGCGCCGCCAAGACGGTGGTGACAGGCCTGAGCCCCTGGCGCAGTGGAGCCGAAATGACCATCATCGGCCTGGGTGAAGCATTGATCACTTATGGATTGGGATTGTTGTTTGGTCCCATTGTTGGGTAAAGGAAACTTTGAATCCGGGCTGATGCATCCTTCGGGAAAAGGGCCTACAATAAAAACGCCAGATTTCTCTGGCGTTTTTATTGGTTGATCTAGGATTAATCTAGCAACCTAATGCTGGCGAGTCTCGCTTGGGGGATTTTGTTTGATCATCCATTGGGCAGCATGATCACCTTTTTTACTGTCGGATCATGGTTCTCGATCATTTCGAGTGCTTGGGGCAGCTCTTTCAAGGGTAGGTGATGAGAGATCAAAGGAGCTACTTTAATCTGACCGGTCTGCAATAAACCGACCGCCTGGAAGGAATTGCGCACGGATGTGTATGAGATCGAGTTCATCTTTACTTCTGAATAATTCTATTAACTTGATAGTCTTGTCATGAGAATATAATCTTTACATATTCTACTCTACCCAATTGAAATGCTTGTACCTTGGCAAAGAGGTATTTTCGATAAAGTGACGTCCTTTACTGGAAAGAAGAGGACCTCTCCGAATCGTGGAGAATGATTATTGAAATAATAAATATTTGTTATATGATATATATTGTCGAAATTAGAATATGGAAAAAAGGAGATAATCATGAAAGTCCAAGGAAAAACCATTGTCGTAACAGGTGGCGGAAGCGGTATGGGACGCGAACTGACCTTACTGCTGCTGCAAAAAGGGGCGCAGGTTGCCGCGGTGGATATTAACGAAGCCACCTTGAAGGAAACTGCCGCTCTGGCTGGTGAGCGTCAGAGCAGGTTGTCCATTCATATTTTGAATATCACGGACCGCGACGCGGCCTTAAAGTTTCCAGAGGCAGTAATTGGAGCTCATGGTGCCGTGGATGGCCTCATCAATAATGCTGGCATCATTCAGCGTTTCGTCAAAATCAATGATCTGGATTTCAAGGAGATGGAACGCGTCTTCAGCGTGAATTTTTGGGGCATGGTGAACATGTCCAAGGCATTTTTGCCGCATCTGCTCAAACGCCCCGAAGCGCACATCGTCAACACCTCCAGCATGGGCGGATTCCTGCCTGTTCCCGGACAAACAGCTTATGGCGCGTCCAAAGCGGCAGTGAAATTATTCACCGAAGGATTGTATTCGGAGCTGCTTTCGACAAATGTGCATGTGACGGCGGTCTTTCCGGGGGCCATTGCCACCAATATTGTGGTCAATTCGGGTGTTGATATGGGCACGGCAGCATCTTCTGCAAACCAATCGAAGATAAAAATGACCTTGCCCGCAGGTGCAGCCAAAATTATCCTGGACGGTATAGAGAAAAATAAATTCCATATCCTGGTTGGCTCGGACGCAAAAATGATGGATTTTCTTACCCGTTTGATGCCAGAACGCGCAGCCAAGATCATTTATTCGCAAATGCGTTCACTCCTGCCGGAGTAAACATCGCGCTGGAATTCGTCTTGAAGGTATAAGTACTGTGTTTTTCATTTAGGGAAGGCACGGGAATATTTTTGGTTAATACTATAACACGATGAAATTATATAAATAATCGTCTTTGTTGAAGCATCATACCAGGTCTGATCAATCATGCATTGGTTGGATCTTGTACGAGAAAGAGCCCGGTACCGAACGTAGTAAAATACTTTTCAATGCAATCGACTGGATGTAATTCTCAGCATCCTGAACGGTGTCCCATTCGTAAATCGATTGGCAATCCTCGCCCTGGATTGTAAACAGCTTGGAACGAAAACCGTGATCGCCGATGTAAAGCGGCAATGGCAGCAATGAATAGAACTGATTCACCTTGGGTGACATATTGGTAACCTTGAAATGCAAGGTGAGAAGTACTCCCGGTTGAATGGCTTGTCCCTTCATTGAGTTGACAACTACTTGCCTGAAAACGGTAAACTTTTTTCCTTGTTCATCGACGACAGTTTCACCAACCCTGTTTTTGGGAAAATGCAGTCGACCTGTTAGAATGTAGCCGATGGTTTTAATAATCGAAATGATTGGGCTGAGAGGCATGATAACAAAAATTGCCAATACGAGCCAACCGAAAAGGCTGCCAGAGAATGACTGAACGTGACCGGGCGGGATGAAGATCTTGACAAACAAGAGAATAATCGAAAGGACGATTAAAAAGCGGAGGAGTGATGTTCTGAAATCCAATATTTGGGCGCCAATTTGGGTTGAATTTTTCGGTTGCATCATTTCTTTTCTTCTTTCTCATAGAAATTTGCTCACAATCCTTGGCGTTCTGCAAAGTCTTGAGCTCGTTCGATGAATTTCAACTTGACATTTCGGAGCGGAATTCGTTTCAACAGGTCGAACATGGGTACTGGCACGATCTCCTGGTTAGCCCGGCGCCGGGTATTCCTGCGGATATGACTGAAGTGCACCAGATCGCGGCCAGCTTCACGATAAGCTGCGTACACATCCCGGATACGCGGGAAACGTTCTTCAGCATGAGTATCCCGGCCTTTTCCAACCAGGGCAGATCCGTTTCTGACAAGCATTCCGACCAACGGTGCATCCATGAAGCGGGAAAACGAGTGAAAATAAGTGATTGCATTTTTAGATGTTTCGGCTTCGAGGTTGCTGCAGCAGATCAACGCCACGAACGGTTTCGAGACGATACGGTGATCGATGAAATGGAACATCAACCCGGCATCAGACAACTGAAGGTCATCTGACTTTCCGATGGCGTAGAAGCGATCGAAAAAATTTTTCATCAGGGCAGTCATACTGAAGACGTGGATGGGGGTTGCATAGATGATAAGGTCAGCCGCAGCCATCTTTTCAAAGATCGTTTGACCATCATCTTTGCCGTTCCAAACACAATGGGGCGAGAAGGATTGTTGATCGACCGGAATCGAAACCTCTTTCTGGCAGGTATCGCACCCCAGGCAGCGATTCAACTTCAATTTCGCCAGGGTGATTGCCTCACACTCACCGCCTGCTTCCTTGGCACCTGCGAATATCAGGTCGATAAGAAAACGGGTATAGCCGCGGTC
>JACTVG010000073.1 GCA_015660965.1 Methanoregulaceae archaeon | reverse complement strand
CATGCTAACATTATCGACGTTAGTGGTGTATGCAAGTGGTCAGAAAGATAACGGCGTCAAAACGACGAAACAGGTTACCTTTACTCTAGCTATACATGTAGCAAACATCAAAGATCAGGAGCCGCCGTCATATTACATCCCTATGGAATTCATGAAACAGAATCCTGACGTGAAGATCGAGCTTCAAGGAACGGAAACGAATGAACATCTCAAGAAGATGAAAATGGCGGCACAAGCAAATGCCTTGCCGGACGTGTTCTGGCTTCTGCCTGGGCCTGCACTTGAGATGGCTAAAGCAGGCTATCTTCTAGACCTTTCCCCGTACATCGACGGCACATGGGCAAACAGTTTTCTGCCAGGAATGCTTGATACCTACAAGCTCAATGGGATGACTTATGGCATTCCTTACGTTACATTTGTGACGGGCATTTGGTACAACAAGGCCTTGTTTGACAAATATGGAGTGAAGTTGCCCAATACATATGAAGACTTGGTAGAAGCTGTAAAGACGTTTAAGAGCAATAATATAGTGACGATCGCAAAAGGTGCTAAAACAAACTTCAGTGTGTGGGCCATGATGACTGCACTCTGTCGGTACGGCTTCTTCGACCGGGTAGATAACATACTCGCAGGTAAGGATAAGTTTGACAACCCCGATTTTCTTAGATTCTTTCAAAAGCTTGATGAGCTTCGTAAACTAGGAGCGTTTCCTGACAGTGTTGCGAACCTAGAATATGCCAACGCCCGTGAGTTATTCGTCGGTGGGCGAGCCGCTATGTTCGAATCTGGATTCTGGGACGCCCACCAATTCGAAGAACTGCCATTTGCTCAGAGCGTAGGCTTGTGGTGGGGTCCTATTTTCTCTGATGGCGTAGGGAATCAAAAGGTTGCTACCAAAATCGGTGGCCCGCCGTGGTGTGTCAGCAACAACGCCAAACAAGATCCAGAGAAACTGAAGAAGATCATAGATTTCCTTAAGTTCTATCATGGATCAGAAGGTGCGAAGATTGAGATCCAATATGGAAACCTTCCCGCTATCAAGTATGTCCCACAAATTGATCGGGTCAAACAGCCTGCTTTTTCAGCGGTACTTGACAGGTTGAATGACGATTGGGCGCCCATAAGGACACAACCTGATTTTGCGCTTGGTGAGGCGCTAGGAAACGTTCTATATGACAGCATTAATGGCGTTATCACAGGTGTATATTCCCCGAAGGAAGCTCTAGACATGCTTGACAATAAGGTAGCTGAACAGAAGAAGTAGCATCTGAAAGTCCATACCAGCCGGGCCTGCATCCGGCATTTGGCGCCTGCAGGCCCCTAATCAGTGTGAAGTCAAAGATCAATCTGAAGGGCAATGTTGGAGTGCGATAATGCGGTGGTTCAGCAAGGCGTGGATCATATTGCTTTTCCTCTTTCCTACCCTTCTGATATACACCGGGTACATGATTTTCCCTGTCGCAGTAGCATTCTACTATAGTTTAACGAATTTTTCGGGCATCGGAGCCGCGGAGTTTACTGGTATCCGTAACTACCTCCTGTTGTTCAACGATCCTTTCTTTGCATTCGCTATAAAAAATACTTTCATAGTATTGATAACGACACTAGTTATTCTTCTTCCATCTTCGTTTCTGCTAGCTCATATGCTAAATAGGAGGCTCAGAGTAGGCCAATTAATGAAAGCTCTCAATTTTTCACCAAATGTAATCGCGCCAATCATAGTCGGCCTCATATGGTTGCTTATTCTAGATCCATACATTGGTTTCATTAACATTTTCCTTAAAAGAATAGGATTAGGCCTTCTTGCGGGTGAGTGGATTGGCGGTAGAACGCTAACTCCCTTTTCGGTGTCGATTGTCTTCACATGGAGAATTCTCGGTTTCGTAGCAACGATCTTTCTTGCAGGTATGAAGATGATACCACTTGAGATTCTCGATTCCTCCTCTATAGACGGCGCTAACAGCAGGCAGAGAATGTTCTATATCACGATACCAATGATGAAAGAGACATTTATTATCACAGTAGTATTAATAATTACAGGTTCATTCAGATTGTTCGAGGAAGTATATATGCTTACCGGTGGTGGTCCAATACATCGTTCAGAAGTCTTGGTATCATACATGTATTATACAACGTTTATATCGAGCGAATATGGAAGAGGGATGGGAATAGCAGTGATTTGTTTTGTTCTATCCTTACTCTTTTCCATTGTCTATATTCGCCTTACATATAGGAGACCGGATTGACAGCATGCTTTATCCGCAAGGATCTCCATCCTAGACTGAAAAGACAGGTAGGCACATTCTTAGGGGTCTTGCTCCTTACAATAGTTACTCTAATAGTAGTTGCCCCTTTTTTATGGGTAACATTCCTATCATTCAAATCGAATACTGAATTAATTATTGACCCTCTCAAACTTCCAACCATAATAGATTTTGGAAACTACATACGAGCATTTACGACACTAAACTTGGCCGTTCTTTATAAAAATACAATTCTTGTTTCTGTAGTCGCCCTTTTGTTTGGCATGACATTTTCTTATTTGAGCTCTTTCGCAATCAGCCAGTTCATATTCAAATCAACAAAAGTCCGCAATAGCATTTATTATTTCCTAATCATGGGTCTAGCGATACCCGTATACATCCTTTTATTTCCTATCTATCGAATTTCAATAACATTTCGACTCATTAATACGTATGCTTCGCTAATAATTCCTTATATTGCAATTCATATGTCTTTCAACACTTTGCTTTTTGTTGGGTTTATGAGAGAGTTTCCAAAGGCGATCGAAGAAGCAGCAATAATTGATGGATGCAATCTGATGGCGCTAATCGCCAAAGTGGTTATCCCAATAACGAAGCCGGTAATTGCCACCGTACTGATATTCGATCTCTTGTATAACTGGAACGAGTTCCCCTTTGCGGTTACATTATTGAACAAAGCCTATATGTTCACTATTTCTCTGGGAATATCATTCTTCAAGGGTGAATATACGATGGATTACGCTGCTATGATGGCGGCGACGGTTATTATTCTAATACCGCAGTTGATCATTTTTGGTTTTTTCCAAAGATATATTATTGAAGGCATGACAGCCGGTGCAGTCAAGGGCTGATCGGCGACCTCATCGCAGGAGACTTTAAAGTTCAGGCAGAAGTTCATTTCTCTAAAGGGGGTCTCCGCCTGCAGCGGCCAGGCCCGCAGAAAAGGATCGCAAGGATTGATGAAGCGCTGGGAAGCGTGAGCTCAGCGAGGTTGTGCGAGAAACGGTAAGCGTCCGACAAACCCCACCTGTTGCGGCCGCTCCATATAGTCCACAGTCCCTCCGTCAGGAGGGAGAAGATAATGCACGACCGGGAGTTTTGGCGCCAGCATGTGGAGGCGTGGCGGACGAGTGGACTGACGCAAACGAAATACTGCAAGCGGC
>JACTVG010000072.1 GCA_015660965.1 Methanoregulaceae archaeon | reverse complement strand
TGGTGTATATCATTAATGGTTAACATTAACTCTTTCTTTTCTTCTTCACTAAGACCATAAGAACCACCATTAGCTTCAGAAGCGGCTTGTATAGCCATAATTCTTTGACAAATCTGAGCCAATTTTACAAGATGTTCATCATTAGTTATACCAGCATCAATATACTGTTTTATAAGGGGGACGACCACCATAGCATCGTTGGCAGTCTTTATCATTGGTAGTAAATCACCAATAAAAACTTCAAGTTGAGCTTTGCGCCGGGATTGATTGGTTACTATATCCTTACACAGATCTTTAAAAGACTTTCCTTCAAACAATTCAAAATCAGTTTCCATATCCCATAAATAGGTAGGATATGATAGTTTATTGGGATAAATCCAAATTTGTTAAAGCATCATATAATCTATTGTTCTTTTCATCATAACGAATAAACAATTTTGGATTTATTTTTTTTATAATACATTGTTGTTCATATTTGTCTTTTTCTTTTCTCTTATTATAATAATGATATGACTCGTCATATTCAAATACAATATTTTTATCTTTATCAAACCCATCAACAGGAAAACCAGATAAACATACTTCTCCACCATTTAAAGCATGTTGAAATTTGTAATTATTTTTCTTTCCAAACTCTTCAATAAACTTACAAGCAATGGGATTAAAAGCTACCATTATTCCTTGTTTTTTAATTCTATTCAAAGCAGCAATTCTCATTTTTTCTCTATGTTCTTCTGTAGCCTTTTTACCATATCTATGATTGTTTTTACCAATTTTTTGTTCGGATAATTTTTGTTTTGTTTCTTTTGATAATTTTATTCCAATACGAGCATTAGACATTTTTCGTTTAGTATCCGTTGAACGTGTTTTACCATACCAAAAAGCTCTATCACTACGCTGAGCTTCGGAAATATGATTTTTATGTTCTTCTGTTATAGGTTTTCCTTTAAGAGATTTAGACCTTTGTATGTTAGAACACTTTTTACATTTTCTTTTTAACTTATCAGAAAATCTAGCATTAGACTCACCATGAACACCATTATGAATTATTTCTGTTCCACAAATAAAACAATTTCTACACCATACATTTTCTGAGTTTTGATAAATCATACTTTTATATAATTTTCAGTATTTATTGACCCCTGATTTAAATAAGAACGAGAGATATTGTTCTGATATTGTTTCATTTTATTTATAACTTTTGTGATCTGTTGCGTCTTACAGCTAGATATTTCTCTAATATATAGGTAAAGGGCTTTTTTATTAAAAGCATCTATTCGGTCAGAACTTCTGAACAATTCTATAACCGCATTAGCAATATCCAAATCTCTTTGCTTTGTGAATATTTTCTTCACATTATTTTCCCAAAATCTTATCATAAGATTCATAAACTCACGCATTTCAGAATCTTTATAGTGTTTATCTTCCATTTGAAGTTGAACAGTATTTTCGTCGTGTTCTTCGCTTATTTCAACATGCTGATTTCTTCTTTTATACGTGGAGTTGTTTAATGCAATTAGATAATGTTTTGCTATAATTGAAAAATAAGAGAATGCTTTTCCTTTTCCCGCTTCAAATTTATGCATATTCGATACCAAATGTGCAACTGTTTCTTTTTGTATATCAAGAGGGCCTATTTCAAAATAACTGAATTTAAAGGTATTGAAAATATTTTCAACCAATTTTTCAAATGGATATTTTATTTTTGTATTATAGATATCTTCTCTAATCTGTGAATCTGTAGAATTATTATAAGCTATAATAGCATCTTCTGTATCTTTAGTAAAATACATCTTACTGACGGATGCGGGATTTCCTCTTCTGCCCCTCTTTGGTGGAGTAGAAATCACAAGTGTTACTACAGGCGTTACTACAGGCGATTTTTTAATTCTCTTTTTGTAATGTCGTTTAACAAATTTCTTTCCACGATGAATAATTCTTTTTTTCTGACGATGGATTTGATTTCTTTTCAACTTTTTCTTGACCAACTTATGGACATAATGAGTCTTTAGAACTTTTTTTTTCTTCATAGAAAATTTTATTCTCCTTCTTCGGTAGTTTCTTCTGTTCTGTCATTAAGGCTCTTTATAAGATCCTTCATATCTTGAAATACAACCCCAACCTCATCATCTTTTTCAAACATTTGCTTTTCATCAAGCATTTTTATATGGACCCAAGTTTTAAAAACCTGTTTCCTCCAATCAGTTATCCAATTGGAATAAAGGTCGTTTATTATAAGTTGACGTTCTGCAGCTTTCCAGATAATGAAGTTGGCAACAACAGATGCTGTTAACAACACAGACAATAATATAACTAAAAAAATTAGCATATGCTATTCTTCTTCATATTGGGGTTCGTCTTGAAATTCCTGAATATATTCAAGGGCTTCCGATACGGCATCCCAATCATTATTTTTTACGGCTTTAGTTAACAGTTCTACTATACAATTTATATCAGATTGATTCATTGTTGATTGTGTCATATATAGTTGAATAATTAACCAAATGCCAAAATTTCTAACATCTATAGTTTAATTCACTTTATATGTTTTGTCAACTACTAATTTTGAACATTTGCTTAAACCAATCGGACAAATCGCTTTTCTTTTCTTCCTTTTTCGATGATTCAACTTTATCATGCTCCGTTGAATGCGATGTCACTGTTGGCAATGGGGGTACTACCGATGGGAGAGGGGGTGGAGTTGGTGGTTTTATATGTGGAACTTCCTGTATTTTAGGTGGTAATTCATCATCATTTTCCTTGTCAGTAATGGTAGTATCATATACCGATACATCTTCTTTTCTATAAACTGCTACATTATATGCTAAAATTAAACATATTGCTAATGGATCGAATACAAAAATTAAACATAAGATAAACCATCTGGCTATGGTATCTAACGGCAGTCCCAAAGCATCAGCAACAAATCTAAATGTCTGAACATCTTTTTTAGATGCTGTTCCTAATTTTAATTGATTAATTTGGTCATCAATTTTGCGAACATCATCAATAGAAGTTTGTATTTTATCATTTTCATCTTTGATGTTTTTATCCGTATCTGTTATTAAATCAATGGTTTGTTGTTGTAATTGTTTTAATTGTAGTGGGTTTCTTGAAAGATTTTCATTAGTTAATACCTGACTCATTCTTGATTCCTGTGATGTTCTTATTTTTATAAGGGCATCAATGCGTTGTTTAGACGCGTCTATTTTATCCTTGTAGTATATTTTTTGGTCTTGGATACTTGTTATTCTTTCTTGTGTTGCAGTAAATTCAATAGAAGATTTTTGATAAGCAGCTGATAAATATCCAAAAATACCCAATGATGTTATGAGCATCAATACTAAAATGGCTATTGTCAAATATGTTTTTAAAAATGTTCTACACTTCGACCAATAACGGTATAGAAAAGTAGTTGCAACTAATTTACCTATTTCAAGGGATGATGCCATC
>JACTVG010000071.1 GCA_015660965.1 Methanoregulaceae archaeon | reverse complement strand
TCCTTTAATTGTCAGGAAGTACAACAGGGATCAAAATGTTGTCAAAGAGTACATACAATTCAGATAATCTGTTAATTCAGGACACATTCCCTGACAAGAAGATCCTAAAGAAAAAATTTATTGACCCGATAGCAGAAAATCTTTATAAAGATATTCAGAAATCAGGTTTATTAATTCTGCCTCCGGATGCCTTAAATAAGGAATTCAAAAACCTTACAAAAGCTGAAAAGTCATTCTGGTATGATTTTGCAGCAGAAATACCTGATAAATTCAGAAATCTGAATCTTTTTATACATCCCTTTGAAGACTTTTGCAGGACATGTATTATAACCGACAATGAGGTTGCTGCACTCGCACAGCTGGATCAAAATATTCTGCTTTCGCACAAATCTTATCAGGGCAAAATCAAAGACAGGAAGCAGTTCTGCATTGAGCTTAATTATTTAATTCCTGCAGAGCTTAAAAAGATAGGGTATGAAGTTATCCGTTATGAAGAGGTTGCAGAGATTAATATCAGTATGATCAAAAAACTTGCAAGGGCGATTCATTCGAGATATCTGCATGAGATTAGAAACCAGAGCAGAAAGACAGACAATTATATTTTTTATAATCCCGGTGATTCCGGAAATCAAAACCTCTCTGATTTTGATAATCTGCCAGACGAAATTAAATACTCCAATATTGATAATGCGGCTCACATTCCGACAAAATTATTATCAATAGGGTATAAGATCAGACAGGTTAAAAAAGGATTTAAATCTTTTGCTCTTCATCTGAATGAAGAGGAAATTGAAACAATGGCCAGGGTTGAACATATAAGGTGGAGCTGGGAAAAGAGATTAAACGGATGGACATCCGGCAGCAAAAAAGACGATATTAAGAAAACCCATCCAAGCTTAATCCCTTATGAACAATTAAGCGAACAGGAAAAAGAAAAGGATCGTGAACTTGTGAAACTTATCCCTGGCTTCTTGCAGGATATTGACTACGAAGCTTCCCCGGTTTCCCCGAACCGGATTAAAAAATTATCGTATGCAATAAAACCTCAGAGCAGCATCCACAAAATATTAGATGAAACCAGGGAATTAAATGATCAGATCAAAAAACTGGCTAACATGACTCCTAAGATAGAAGAAATGATAAAGATCAGGAATAATAAGATTAAAGAGGCTATCATTGAAGTAGAGAGCAGCTATAATTATGCACAACATATCCAGGAGAGTTTTCTTCCTGATGATCTTTATGTGAGGGAATGTTTCCCTGACAGTTTTGTCCTGTTTAAACCAAAAGATATTGTAAGCGGTGATTTCTATTTTTTCAGTAAACAGGAGCATATAATAATATTTGCTGCAGCTGATTGTACAGGACATGGAATTCCGGGAGCAATGCTTAGTACGATAGGCTACGGCATACTTGATCAGGCTGTAAATGAAATAAAACTTACTGATCCATCCTATATATTATATCATTTATACTCCAGAATTCACAGGTTTCTGCGAAATGAAGCTGAAGAGACAGGTATGTCGGACGATATGGATATTATCCTTTGTATTCTGGATATAAGGACCAATATTCTTTCTTACGCAGGAGTTAAGAATTCTTTATACCATTTTGAAAAAGGTGAACTTGTTGAATACCGTGCTAAAAACTCTCCTGAGGATTGTAAGGCAGTTGAAGAATGTCTGTTCTCATCTGAGAGGATACAGTTAAACACCGGCGATATAATATATCTGTGTACTGATGGTTATACAGATCAGTTTGGAGGGAAGCATCATAAGAAATATCAGAGTAAAAGATTAATGAATTTTTTACTTGATCTTCAGGATAGTTCAATGTCTGAACAAAGTGACAGACTGTATGAAGAGATCGAACAGTGGAGGGAAAGTAATAACGAAGATCAGACTGATGATATTTTGGTTATTGGAATAAGAATATAAGCTATGGCAAGCCATATCCCCGGCTACGAATACGACATCTGCCTAAGCAAAGCTTCGGCCTTCGGTCGCTGAAGTCGACCTATGGCCGACGAAGGCGGCAGACAAGTCTTCATCAGCTACCGACAGAAAGACAATTAAGGCGACAGGTGGGTGAGTGAGTTTGTCGAAAAAAAAAGCACGCGATACAATCGCGCGCCTGTAGCTTACTCCAGTGACTTTCTACCGGAGGAAAATGCCGGATCGATCATCCCCATTTCTTAAAAGCAGCTTCGATCGCAGGACCAGCTTTACCGAGATCCGAGGGTGTCATGACCGGATAAAATTCTATCTCTGCTTTAAGCCAGATGAAAAAAGGTTCAGCTATTGCCGGTATTTGTGATGCATCATCAAGATTAACTATAACAAAGGCACCACGATTGCCACATATAGTCGTGAAATAGGCTGCTTCAGCCTTTATTTCTTTGAGAAGTTCCTGCATTTTTTTCCCAAATAGGGGGTCCTTCAACAAATCGTTGCCGCTTTCACCTGAGGCCATCTTCACTTTCATAATGTACTTCATAATAACTCCTTCCTTTTTAATTAAATAAAATACTGATCTTATTGAGTTTACCTAAAATTTGTTTCATTTAACCAATAAGATTGGTAATTTTTTTGTTAATTAGATTCGTTCTAAATAGACAATCTAATTGCCTAAATGTTCATTAATTACGCAACAAATAATTTCAAAACTTAATATTTTTATCAACTTACCTTTGAGCGGATTCATAAAACAACATAACTATATATCTAAATAATAACTTAAAGTTGCTACAGACCATGAATTTGAGATCAGACTTTTTCCAGAGAGACAAAAGATTAAACTCACCATGTAATAAATCTTTTGTAATTGACTGTTTTTTGGTTCACAATTAGCACATTCATACATTTGCTCATAATGAACTTCTAAAATGGCATGTATTATCCCAGTCTACGAATATGAGACCTGCCTGCCGGCAGGCAGGTCTTCATCAGCTATCGCCAGAAAGACAACAAAGGCGACAGGTGGGTGAGTGAGTTTGTTGATGTTAATGCCTCACTGAAAGAGAAACTAATATGCCTGGTGTTTATCCCCATTCTTTCACGAACATATTGCGATCCCAAATCATTTGCCTGGGAGCAGTGACCCAGACAAAACCAATTACTGAGGCCCTGGACCCTGCACCGGGTACCCGGCGCCATAACCAGAAATGAGGAACCGGTAAAAGCAACTTGAAATCTCAATTAATTTTTGTAAATTTGTTCCATGAGAAAAAATCTTCAATATATTGATATCGAGGTCGATAAATTGACAAACTCTCTCGAGAATGTTATTACAGGTGATTGTTTCCCGACTGATATAGTTTTGGCAAATTCCAATGATTTTAAATACATTACAAAAAAAGAAGGATGGCTATTTAACTGGAAATCCGAATATAAAAAACCCGACAGGGATGTATATAAACTTACCATTGTCAACAATCAGTCTGTCATTCAGGGATTAATAAGCCTGACTGTTAGATCCGATCAC
>JACTVG010000070.1 GCA_015660965.1 Methanoregulaceae archaeon | reverse complement strand
CATAAACCAAACGACGATACCATTGCCGGCTGCATGTGAGTATAGCCTGGTATAAGCACCTCTTTATATTGTTCACTCAACGATTGTAACCTGTTAAATAGCCTCCGTATAAGAACAGAAAGTTTATCGATCTCCTCCCTGGTGTAAAGACGGATATCTACCAGAACCTGGTCGTTTCTTGATCTTCCTGTGTGAATTTTTCTCCCGGTTGCGCCCAGAATTGAGGACATCTCCTTTTCAATCTGTGAATGGATGTCCTCGACATCTTTTTCAATAAGGAGACTGCCTTCCTCATCCCATACAAATAAAGAATGAAGGGCTTTTAACAAGCTGTTTTTTTCATCTTCTGAAACTAACCCGACATTCTCGAGCATTATCACGTGAGCCATCGAACCGATTATGTCCCATTTTGTAAGAGCCAAATCGGTTTTTCTGTCTTTCCCTGCAGTAAATTCTATAATTGCAGGTTCGGGATTAATCCCTTTTTCCCAGAGTTTCATATTTATGTTCGTTAATTTTACAAAAAGAAAAATCCAATAACCGCAAAGGTCGCAAAGGTTTACACAAAGATCGCAAAGAAATGCATAGCTTGTTTTACTTTGCGTTCTTTGCGCCTACTTTGCGCACTTCGCGGTTAAAAAAATCTATTTCTTCTGACTACTGGCTTCAACAATTGCCCTGTGAGCCATCAATCTAATAGCATTAATTCGTATAAATCCTTTACTGTCGGTCTGGTCAAATCCCCCTTCAATATCCATGCTTGACAGTTTTTTATCATACAGTGAAGATGGCGATTCGCGACCTTCAATAAGCACATTGCCTTTATATAGACAGAGATGGACACTGCCATCAATAAGTTCCTGACTCTTTTCAATAGCGGCCATAAGAAAATCCATTTCCGGGCTGAACCAGAAACCATTATAAATAATCTCAGCAAATTTTGGGGTGAGCATGTTTACGAGCCTCATTACTTCCCTGTCCATGGCTATTCCCTCAATATCCTTGTGGGCAATATGCAATACAGTGGCTGCAGGAGTTTCATAAACTCCTCTTGATTTTATCCCTACGAACCTGTTTTCTACCATATCGAGTAGCCCGATGCCGTTTTTCCCTGCAATTTCATTCAGATAAACGTACATATCATAAGAATCTTCCTTTACCGTTCCATCCTCTTTATTTACAAGCTTCACCGGTATCCCGTTTTTGAAATGAATAACAATCCGTGTTTCTTTATCAGGTGCATCCTGGGGCATCACCATCTTCTCCAGCATACTCTTATGAAGAGTGTACATCGGGTCTTCCAGAATTCCGGCTTCATGACTGATGTGCATAAGGTTATCATCCTCACTGTAAGGCTTATCGATACTTGCCTTCACAGGAATCTTTTTTTCTGAAGCATATTTAAGAAGATCTGTCCTTCCTTTAAAGGTTGCCAGGAACTCTTTATCTTTCCAGGGGGAAATAACTTTAACCCCCGGCATCAGGGCATAATAGCATAATTCAAACCGGACCTGGTCATTGCCTTTGCCCGTAGCACCGTGTGCAACTGCATTGGCTCCTTCAGCTTTCGCTACTTCAATCTGTTTCTTCGCGATAAGAGGTCTGGCCAGAGCCGTGCCAAGCAGGTACCTGTCTTCATATATAGCATTTGCCATTATGGCTTTAAGAACATAGCCATCTACAAATTCCCTCTTCAGGTCTGCTATTATTACTTTTGATGCTCCTAGCAATAATGCCTTCTCCCTGCATGCTTCAAAATCGTCAGCCTGACCAACGTCTGCGACAAAAGCAATAACTTCATAATTCTTTTCTATTAACCATTTAAGTATCACTGAAGTATCCAAACCACCGCTATACGCGAGAACAACTTTTTCTTTCATTAGTTTTAATATTTGAGTTATTTAAAATTATTTTAATTTGAATTGTCCATAAGTACTCATTTGTTACCCCCTTCCCAACCTTCCCCCACGGCTGGCGGGGGAAGGAGTTGAAGTAGACCTTTTCCCCCTTGGGGGAAATAAGAAAGGGGGTATCAGACAGAAAAAATATTGATGCATAACAAATTTTCATTTCTTTTTGATCTGTGCATGAATCCCTGGCAAAATAATTTCAAGACAAGTATGTACCTGCTGAATAGTCACTCCGTCTCTGGGTGTAACCAGTATCGTATCATCACCTGCTATTGTACCTGCAATTTCATATCTTGCAGTACCATCGATAAAAAATGCAGTGTTACTTGCATTTCCGGGAATAGTTTTTATTACCATAAGTCCTTTTGCTTCAACAATATCCTGAATAACAGGTACAATATTCAGTCTAAGAGGAGATTTTTCCGAACCTCTTATCTTTTCAGGTAAAGAATACTTGTATCCTCCTGTGCCATTGGGTATCCTCCCCACTCCTAACTGCCTTAAATTGCGGGATAACGTAGCCTGTGCACAGCTTATCCCTTTCCCTTTCAGTTTTCTGAGCAATTCTTCCTGAGTTGATATTTTTTCCAGAGAAATAATTTTCTCTATTGCCAGAAGCCTTTTAGTTTTCTGCATATTTATGCATTTATTTTGCAAATATATGCATTTTTTCATATTTACAAAGTCAAATTAAAAAATTATATTACTTTTGAACCTCAAATCCGGATGATGAAAGATGTAGTTAAGAAGGTAATTATCCTGGGATCAGGAGCATTGAAAATAGGCGAAGCAGGTGAGTTCGATTACTCAGGCTCCCAGGCTTTGAAAGCATTGAAAGAAGAAGATGTCAGTACCGTTCTGATAAATCCGAATATTGCGACTGTCCAGACATCCGAAGAGCTGGCTGATAAGATCTATTTTCTTCCCGTTACTCCATACTTTGTTGAAAAAGTGATTGCCAGGGAGAAACCTGATGGCATACTGTTATCATTTGGAGGGCAGACAGCTCTCAACTGTGGTACAGAACTTTACAAAGCCGGCGTTTTTGAAAAATATAATGTGAAGGTTCTGGGGACACCTGTTACGGCTATAATGGCTACTGAGGACAGGGAGCTTTTTGTAAGAAAGCTTGGCGAAATAGCTGTTAAGACACCCAGCAGTATTGCGGTATCGGGAGTTGATGAAGCAATTGAAGCTGCAGCCAGTCTCGGATACCCAATTATCATCAGGGCGGCATATACCCTGGGTGGCCAGGGAAGCGGTTTTTCATCAAATTCTGATGAACTGAGAACTCTTGCATCAAAGGCTTTTTCTTATTCAAACCAGATCCTGGTGGAGGAATCGCTGAAAGGATGGAAAGAAGTTGAATATGAGGTTGTAAGGGATAAATATGATAATTGCATAACGGTATGTAACATGGAGAATTTCGATCCTCTTGGGATACATACCGGTGAAAGCATAGTCGTTGCACCATCCCAGACTCTCACAAACAGTGAATATCATAAGCTGAGAGAACTTTCAATACGGATTATAAGACATATAGGAATTGTAGGTGAATGTAATGTTCAGTATTCTC
>JACTVG010000069.1 GCA_015660965.1 Methanoregulaceae archaeon | reverse complement strand
TTCCCCCCACTGGGGGGAAATACAAAGGGGGGTCTCAATCCAGGTACACTAAACTTATTAGAGTTCTTTTCCAGGATCCCAGAACTTTTCTTTGAAATTTATAATCCGGTCATTTTCTATGATGATGCCCTCATTTTCGAGAAGTTGTTCCATTGTGGTTGAATTACCGAAATGATGTTTGCCTGTGAGAAGGCCATTACGGTTTACAACCCGGTGAGCAGGTATAAATTCCCGGTTGCCGTGGCTTACATTAAGTGCCCAGCCAACCATTCGGGCCGATCCGGAGGAGCCCAGAAACCTGGCAATGGCTCCATACGAGGTTATCCTTCCGTAGGGTATACACTTTGTCACCTCATATACTTTTAAAAAAAAGTCATTATCCGCTTTAGGCTTTAGCTGAGGCATTTTCTATGTTTTTTTCTTTATCAAGTCTGAAAGAGAGATAGTTTATTTTTAAACCAGCATCCAGAAAAATCTTTTCATAATGGGTTCTTATTGAAAGAATGCTATCAGTTTTTTCAGAATAAAGGTCATTTGTTGACAGGATAATGTCGAGCTTATTAAAATTCAAAACTTTAGATGTGAAATCATAAAGTTCCTTATTATCAGTTTTCAGATGAATTATTCCTTTATCTTTCAGAAAAAGGCGATAGGAATTAAGAAACCATGGAGATGTAAGTCTCTTGTTCGAGTTTCTTCCGCCGGGATGAGGATCAGGGAAGGTAATCCATATTTCATCCACTTCATCTTCGGAAAAGAACGAATTAATGAACTCTATTCTTGTCCGGAGGAACGCAACGTTAGGAAATTTCAGTTCATTAGCTGTTTTGGCTCCACGCCACATACGGGCTCCCTTTATATCAATTGCAATAAAATTTTTATCAGGGAAATTATTTGCCAGACCAACGGTATATTCTCCTTTGCCGCATCCAAGTTCGAGAACTAAAGGATTTCTGTTTTTGAAAAGCTCCTGATTCCATTTTCCCTTTATGGGGTGATCTTTGCCTGAAACATCTCCTATTTCTGGCTGAATAACATTATCGTACGATCCAAACTCAGTCCATCTTGCCAGTTTATTCTTTCCCACCTCCTGAGATTTATTTTCTGATCTTTTCTATTCTCAATCCGATATCATAAACGCCCTTTAGATTTTCAATTCTCATGCCATGCTGAATCCTGAACTCGTATATGCCTTTCAAGGGGAAATAGACATTTGATTTATATGGCAGATTCAGTTCATGAACATCTCCGAATCCCTTTCCATACCATTTTCCTTTTTCATCAGCAAGGTTGTACTGAAGAGTGTCAGTGATTTTTCTTCCATCAGGAGACATTGTGGTCACAAAAAGATAAATATTACGAAATGGAAATGAGGAGCCGTTTCTGATAGTAAAAAATACATTATTGCTGTTGAGGGTATCTGTTATTGGTACTTTAAATATGGCGATATCCATCAGTTTCCAGGTCTCTTCAGCCATTGCCTGGGAATTTGTATAAACAACCTTACTGTTGCAGGAGGAGAGTAATAATGAGAAAGTAAATATTAAAATGGATGAAAATCTATCTATTCCTTTTATCATTGAATCTTCTGTTTTTTCTTTTGTCCGAACTCTTGTTCTGTTGATTTTTATTTTCAGGAGGGTCAAATCTGGTAAGGCTGTTATTTTTCAACAAATCCTGAGAAACAGGTGTTACTTCCCATAATTCATCGACAAGCTTAAGCTTCTCTACTTTCTTTCCTTGTTTGTTAATAGCCTGAATCTCCCTTACTCTCTGAACCGGCAGCGCAATAAGGTTCGCATTTGAATGTGGATCTGTTGAATACCAGTATAAACCTTTATGAACCTCAAGCTTCTGGAAATAAGCGGTGCAGTCAAGAGCTTCAAGAGGTACGTCTCTCGGCGGAAATGACCTTTGTGCGTCGACATAACAATCTAGTTCAAAATTGAGGCAGCATTTCAATTTACTGCACTGCCCGGCGAGTTTTTGCGGATTCAGTGATAACTCCTGGTATTTAGCATGAGTTGTTGTAACTGAAATAAAATTAGTGATATGTGTTGCACAGCAAAGTTCTCTGCCACATGAGCCTATTCCTCCGATTCTTCCTGCTTCCTGGCGTGCACCTATCTGACGCATCTCTATTCTTACTCTGAATTCATCGGCAAGGACTTTAATAAGCTGGCGGAAATCCACTCTCTCATCGGCAATGTAATAAAATATGGCCTTTGTCTTATCGCCCTGATATTCAACATCCCCGATCTTCATATTGAGCTTGAGCTCTTCAGAAATCTTCCTTGAACGCAACATAGTCTGTATTTCCAGTTTCTTTGCCTCTTCCCATTTCTGAATGTCAACGGCTTTTGCCTTACGGTAGACCTTTTTCAGATCATCCGGGGAGGGATGGACCTTAAGTCTTTTTAGCTGTTCCTCTACAAGATATCCAACCATCGAAACTCTTCCAATATCATGTCCCGGAGATGCCTCCACTGCTACCACATCACCAATCTCAAGTCTTAACCCGTTTATATTCCTGAAAAACCCTTTTCTGGTATTTTTGAAACGGATTTCTACAATGTCATTCAAGTCCGGGGTTTCAGGCAAATCTTTCAGCCAGTTGAAAGAATCAAGCTTATTGTATCCGGGCTTATATGTTATATCAGGCATCCGGATTTCTTCCCCGGTCTGCCCTTGAATATCTTCATTATCTGCCATAAAACTATAGATTCAGAAATTATTCCGCAAAAGTAGTGAATAAATGAATCAATTTCAATAATCGGTGTTATGATCAGCGGATGAGCCTTGTAACTTTCAGTGCCATGTCAAGGAAGATTATTTTTGGGTTTCCGTTTGACTCGATATGGGAATATACGAGATTGAACTCATCTGTAAGCGGATAAATATTATTCTGATTTATGAAGGGGTGAAAATTTCCTGAGAATGTTGCCTCTTCACCCGTAAGGAAAACGAGACTGTTTTTTAACTGATCGAGAGATAGCATAAGGTTCTCCCGAAGGATTCTCATAGAAAAGGAAATAAAGTTTTTCTGAGCTTCCCTGCCTGTCGTTGAAATCTCTTCAGACCAATTTATTATTGAAACGATATCGCGTTTCCAGGCAAATCTCATCAGGCTTTTAAAACGTTCAAGATTTGCCAGGGAAGAATCTTCATTTTCACAAAGCTCAACTGCCCTGGAAATATTTCCGTTTGATACACGAGATATATCAGAAGCTTTTTCTACTGTTATGTTAAACTTGTCAGTGAGATATTTCTCAATATCGCGACTACTGAAGGAAGGAACTTTAACAAGCTGACACCTTGAAATGATTGTAGGTATTACTTTATCCGGATCTTCTGAAACCAGGAGGAAAAGAGTTTTTTCAGGCGGCTCCTCGATCATCTTAAGCAGTTTATTGGCTGTTGCCTGATGCATTTTTTCAGGCAGCCAGATTATCATTATCTTAAAGTCCGATTCAAAAGTCTTAAGACT
>JACTVG010000068.1 GCA_015660965.1 Methanoregulaceae archaeon | reverse complement strand
TCCAGGATACTCATACTATCTACCTCGGATTTTATTTATGATGTTATCCTTTATCTTGACGTCAGTAGCTGTGGCCTCTTCAAATTTAAGGAGTGCATTGGTGACCTGTTTCGGCCATCTTATATTTAAAGCCTCTGGTAGCGGTGGGCCGAGTGAAGCCACCTGCGGCGTAATATCCTTAATAACCTTGGCAACCTGAAATCTATCCACTTTTAACCTCCATATCATTTAATATACTACTGGATATATTCTTGATAGCCGCTAAATTCCGGTCCAGTACTTTCTTATCCTGTGACCATATCGCAACATAAGGGAATGACCTTGTACCTGAGTCAAATCCGTAGTGGGCACCCACGACGAAAGCCACGCTTTCAGCGATGGTCTCCGCATCGGCTCGCGGAGTACCGAAGACACCTTCGGTATAATAATGTCCTGTCTCATGGATAATAGTTTTAAGCTGCTGGGCCGGGGGTTCTTCCGGTCGAACCCAGATATTATTCGGCATATTGAACTGGCCTTTGATTTCAGGGTCCTGTTCCGGCTTGTTTTCAAAGGATAGGTTAGTACCCTTACGCTTTAAGAGAGCAATCATCTTGTCCCACAACTCGGGATTGGCTGCCCCGGTTAACGATTTTACCTCAATTTCCGGCAGCTCTTTTCCTGTAGTCTGTGAGATGTCGAAGACGTAGACGACTTTAAAATACCGTGGTGTCTCGTAGCTCGCTTCGGGCTCCTCCTTTACCTTAGTGAATCCCTGCTTTGCCAGGTCAATCTCCACATCCGCTTTAGTTTTAAAGGGTCCGCCGACACCTCTCTTGTTATTTATATCGTAGGTGTACCACTGACCTTCTAAGAATCTTATACTGTACTTATCATCACCGCGGATAAAGTATTCATACCCGCCTTTGGGTGGCAGACAGGGAGCAAGTATCATTATCCCCTTCTCTCCCGCTTTAACGAACCGGCCCAGTTCCTTCCAGGTAGTAAATCCCGCTACCCTGGTAGCATTTGGTTTCTGTAACATGATAAGCATGATATTCCCTACGGAGTATGACCAGAACTTGCCCATGGTAAGTAGATATTCTCTGAATAAGGTGCTATCTTGAATAGAGGCTACACCCTCCTTTAACTTCTGCAGGATAGCATCTATCTTCGCGGTACCGGAAGATTCAGCCTTTTCTAATAGAAAACTTCCTACGGGATACTGGTCAAGGAAGGGAAGCAGGTCTCGATATCGGGCAGGGACTTGCTGGCAGGAGTCCTCGATATCGTCAAAGGTAGGTTCTATAAGGTTAGAGGGTTTTTGTGGCTCAACGAAAGGCTTTGACTCTATCAAAACGAAATCACCTCTGCTAACCACAAAATCGTACAGGTTGGCTTTATCTCCTTCTTTAACGACTATTTGAAGTTTCTTACGAAATGCGAGTATATCAGGCGTATAAAATCTCGCATCAACCGCTTTGATGAACTTGTTTACATCCGACTTATTGTATTTAAGATATAGCTGCTGTATAGCGTCATTGCGGTATTTATTGAATTCCTCTCTGGTCATCTGCCAGGGTTCTTTAGGATAAGTTTCTCTTAGTTCGGAAGGTGGATTAGTCAAATATCTAATCTGCGGTACGTATTCTCCGCGTCTAATTAGTCCCTCTTTCTCTTTCTCCCAAGCCTCTACAGTGAGAAGAGACCCGTTTTCTTTCTGTACCCACTTGACCAGTTTTAACCTCTCTAGCATTACTCCCTTGAAATGTATCTTACCCTGCCGGGTACCGAGATAGGTCAGTACATACTGCTCGTCGGCTGGTAATTTACAGTATTTCTTGATGATAGCATTCATCTCAGCCGGGTCAAATTGCTTGCTATTTCGGATGTACCAATCAGCGATTTCAGATAGACAGGCTTCTATATTAGGCATATTTACCTCTCTTCTTGATAATACCGTCTCTTAGGAGGGCAAGTCTTACGTATCTCAGACCATGCTCTTTTTAATGGCAGTCTGGGTAGCTTTTCCTCATCCATGGTCTTCCACGCTAAACACATCGCGTATGACCTCGTAGCTCTAAAATCCGTACATTCTGGTGGTTTACTTAATACTAATTCACAGTGGGGACTAGATTTAATATCTGGCATGTTACTTACCTCCAATTCTTAGAAAACTTCTGAAAATCAGGGTTTATCTCCTCTAGCAAAGACATGACTTTTGAAATAAGCTCTTTGGGTAGGTCGATGCAAGCAAAGTTAGCTGGCGGTTCTTCTGTATGCCCATCTTTATAGTAGTACCTCATCGCTGAACCGGAGCAGAACTCAATAATATTCTCGGTTTCTCTAACCCTGAAAATTTCGTGGTGCCCAACCTTCGTAATACCACGTCTTTTTAAATACTCTGTTTCAGCTAATGTAAGGCGTTCCTCTGTCTCAAATTCACGTAATATCATCTCTTCCACTTCTCCGAATACTCTTTAAAATTCTCTACCTCCGCAGCACCGTTCTCCAGCATAGCCTTTTCACTCGGGTCCAGAATCTCAATTAACTTTAAGAATTCTCCGGCATGCACGCGCTCTTCATCAGCAACACTCATCAGTACCTTTTTAGCTAATGAATGGGTGGTGCTTTCAGCATGAGCGGAATAAAGCGAAATTGCGTCTTCCTCGGCAGCTAAATCTAATCTTAGTGCTCTGATGAGGTCGGTGATATTCATAGGATTGGTTTCTTTGATTCCTGGGAAGGGGTCTGTAAAGTTAGGCATATTCGTCCTCCATAAAAACAAAACTCCGGCAGATTTTCTGTATGTAAGATTAGTATATGCCGGAGTTTTTGTCAATATAGATTTGTATTATGCAGCAGCTTTTAAAGATGACTCTAGTAGTTTCTCTAGCTTTTTTAGGCCACTGACAACTCTGGTATCATCCCAATCGACTGCATCGCTTTCGAGCATGGCTATAACCTGATTAATATAGAATGACTGGTGCATTCCTCCGGCCTTGCGGTTGTAATTCTCCTGCTCTTTAGTCAGATTACGACCGGCCAAGTAAGCCGTAGAGCCTTTTAGCACAACTGAACCTTCACCGGAAATCGCTAGTCGATTAGATACTATCTCTGTGGCTCTCTCGATAGTGATATTAAGTAATGTAGCGACTGCTGCCTGCTCAAGATGAAATTCTTGCGCCTTCGATAAGCAGTGAGCCTCGTCCATCACTGATAGGCTTTGGCCATGAGAGGCATTTAGGCGAATGGCATCCTGAAACATCTCGGCGACACTGCCGTACTTTATCAGTTCTGTCTCAATTGTAGCTGTATCACCATAAAGTTTTTTGAAAGCCTCTATCCGGTGCCAGCCATCGACAACCTTTAGAGTATCTTTGTCTGCTCGAATAAGAGGCAACTTAACCCCGGCTTTGATAGCCTCGATTAGTTCCTCTACATGATAATTGTTCAAACGCTCCCGGGGATAAATACTGTAATCCATGTTTAGCTTAGAAATCTTAATGTTTTTGT
>JACTVG010000067.1 GCA_015660965.1 Methanoregulaceae archaeon | reverse complement strand
GAGTGCCCTTATTGTTGCTTCATCGGCCGCATCTCCAAGAAGGATGAGTCCGCTATAAAACTTTTTAAACGCTCCCACAAGACGGTCGTATCTCTGATCATCAGGATCTTTTGTCACAATCGAGAATCCCACTCCTATACTTGAAAATGCTTTTTGAAGATAAGGTGTTATCTGAATTACGAAAGGATCATTAATTGAAGGTACAATCATCCCAAGTACTCCTGGTTTTTCTTCAACCGGTGAAGATTCATTCTTCTCATGCAGTGAATCATAGTACCCCATCTGCCTGGCAAGCATAAAAACTTTTTCCTGGGTATCCTTTCGGATACCTTGCTGATCGGCTTTATTGTTAAGGACAAGTGATACTAAAGTACCAGAAACACCAAGCCTTGCGGCTAAATCTTTGTTTTTAAATTTTTTCCCCATTTCCCCTTTAATTGGAAGAACTAAATGTAGTACTTTTTTTGAATCGAAGAAATATTTTAATAAATTTTAACTTTTGAATTAAGCAGCTTATAATTTCCCCTTTGTGTTACTTTGAGTTTTACTTCGTGATCCTTTGTGGTTCAATGAATTAAATTTTACCACGAAGGAGCACAAAGGATTTCATCAAGGCTCACTAAGGTCTTATTATCAGATAGGTAGTAAAATTAGTCTAAAAGAAGAGGCTGCCTTTTTAAGACAGCCTCTTACAATAAGATGTTTAGGCAGTTATTTTTTTGGAGGATTAATTCCTCTCTGTTTAGCAGCAGCTTCAAGTCGCTGCTGCCATTTAGATTTTTGAATTGGTTTCTTCTTGTTCTGCTCCAGCGTCGCCAGTACTGCATCAGCATTTATGAACCTTTTAGATATAATATTCTGGATATAGGTAAGCATATTTGCAAGGAAATAGTAATATGTCAGTCCTGCTGAGAAGTTATTAAGGATAAGCATAAACATTACCGGCATCATGTACATCATCATCTTCATCCCGGGCTGATCTGAACCGGGAGAAGAACCGGTCATCTTCATTGTAAGCAATGTTGAAGCTGTCATAAGAAGAGTGAAAAGACTGACATGATTTCCGTACATCGGTATAGTGAATGGAAGCTTCAGGATTGAATCGTATGTCGATAAGTCAGTAGCCCAGAGGAAGTGTTCCTGTCTTAATTCAATTGATACAGGAAAGAATCTGAACATAGCAAAAAGAATAGGCATCTGAAGCAACATCGGGAGGCACCCTCCCATAGGGTTCACTCCTGCCCTCTTATACAGATCCATTGTCGCCTGTTGTTTCTTCATCGCATCTTCCTTCTTGGGAAATTTTTTTCCAAGCTCCTCGACCATAGGCTTCAGTACCTGCATTTTTGCCTGAGATTGATACGATTTAAAAGTAAGAGGGAAAAGAACCACTTTTATTATAATTGTCAGAATAAGAATAATTAAACCAAAATTCCTGATAAAATGTTTAAGCCAGTTAAAGATCGGAATAATTGCAAACCTGCTGATCCAACCTATTATATTCTTGCCCAGGAATACGATCTTTTCGAGCTGCGGCCCTTCCTTTTTAAGAATTGGAATTGAATTTGGCCCATAATACAATTTCATATTGATCGAATTCAAAGCATCGTTATTAAAAGGGATGCCCACTTCAGAAGTATAGTATCTCAGGTACTTTTTGGATGCAAGAGTACGGGTAGACGAAATGGAAGCATTAAGAAAGAAGTCGTTGGTAAGAATTATTGATGAAAAGAATTGGTCCTGGAATGCAATCCAGCTGAGTTTCGTTGAGATATCGTTCTTAACATTCTCTTTTGACTGACGCGTTCCAAGTCCGGCAACGTCATCCTGATAATATTTGTAATTTATAGTTGAATAATTCTCTTATTTTGTCGCCCTTTTTCCTGCTGAGGTATGAACATTTTCCAGTCTAATGTCAGGCTGTTCTGGTTAGAAGCTATAATACCTTCCATTAATTTGAAGTTAACATTAAAGTCAACGCTGTATTTATCCGGAGCAAGCGTATATTTATACTCAATATATTTATCATCGCCGGCAAATAATCTCAAAACAACACTTTCGGGATGGGAAACAACCTTATACGATTTTTGGTCAGATACGGGTTTGAAATAGAGATTATTTGTTTGTACAGCTTTATTATCAGTTGTAAAAAAATTAAATCCGAAAATAGTTGAGTCACCTGAAAACAGGATAAGCGGAAGAGAATCATACGTGCGATAGTCTTTTAGCCGGGCAGAATATACCCTTCCGCCTTTGAGTGAAATTTTAAGTTCAACCTTATTGTTTTCAAGAGTAATGAATTCATTCTCACCTATGGCTGATTGTGCGAAAACTCCATACTGATTGATATCAGTTTTTGTACCAGTTACACCCGGCAAGGGAACTTCTGGATTCGTCTTCTGTAAACTCAAAGAATCTGGTTTTTGTCTCTCAGGATTATTTCCAAGTTTAAGGTTGATCTCATTAAGTTTTGCAATAGCTTCAGGTTGATTTGGCTTTAATCTTAAAACATTAATATATTCTGATCTTGCCGATTCAAAATCTCCTTTTGCATAATCAGATTCCGCCTGAACAAGAGCCTTTTCAGAGGCTCTATTCATCCGGTTGGTATTATAAATGCTGAACCCTATAAAGATCAGAAAGATCAGAATAAGGCCTGTTATTGTATTTCTATCCATTCTTTAAAGTGAATTAAAATTATTGGTTTTTGAACTGAAAAATTTTATCATTAATCATTATTGTTGAAACTCGAGGCATAGCGCTTCTAACCTATACAAGCTTTAATGAAACTAACAAACAGCGGATGAGGATTGATGACAGTGCTGCTGTATTCAGGGTGAAACTGAACGCCGATAAACCACTTATGATCAGGTATCTCAATAATCTCAACCAGACCTGACTCGGGATTAATTCCTACAGGAACCATTCCATTGCTTTTGAAATCATCGTAGTATTTATTATTGAACTCATAGCGGTGCCTGTGTCTTTCAACAATTTCAGTTTTCTTATATGATTCGAATGTCCTGGAATTTTTATCAATGACACATTTGTATCCTCCAAGCCTCATGGTTCCGCCTTTATCTATAATACTTTTTTGTTCCTCCATCAAATCAATTACAGGAAATTTTGTTTTATGATTTATTTCTGTGGAATGAGCACCTTCCAGGTTAAGTACATTTCGGGCAAACTCTATGACAGCACATTGCATACCCAGACAAATTCCAAAAAAAGGAATATTGTTTTCCCTTGCATATCTGGCAGTTAAGATTTTTCCGTCAATGCCCCGTGATCCAAAACCAGGTGCGACCAGGATTCCATTAAAACCACTGAGTCTGTCTATAACATTTTTTTCAGTAATTTCCTCTGAATGTATGTACTCAACATCAATTTCGCATTCATTCATTGCGCCACTGTGGATAAATGATTCTGCAATTGATTTGTAGGCATCAGGAAGTTCAACATACTTTCCAACCAGACCAACCTTTATTGAATGCTTTG
>JACTVG010000002.1 GCA_015660965.1 Methanoregulaceae archaeon | reverse complement strand
TTCCGTCAATACACCGGACACGGATGTGATTTGCCCCCATCATCAGTTCAGCAAGGGCGAATTGCTCTTTATTCCCTTTCTTCGGTAGCCGTACACGGACGGCTGGTGTGCCGTCTTCATTCACTGCGTTTGGATCTGTTGCATCATAGTTTTTTTTCTGAAATCCTCTCATTCAACCAACTTCGTATCTATGTATCAATGGCGGCTGATACGTTGAAGGTATTGTATACCGCCTGTTGGTGTCACAAGGACGTAACATGGGTTGTATCCCAGCTCAAGAGCGCTTCTAGCTGATCTGAAAAAGACGAGCATTACACATCAAGAATAAAAAAAGGGAAATTATGCCTTCACCATTCTGAACGAGTTCATAATTTCCTCAAATGTCTGGGTGTTGAAAAAATCCTCTAGTTGTCCGTTTATTTTTTTATTTTCAGAGTATACAAAATAATATCTAAACCCTTTCGAGCTCCGGTCTACAGTTATGTAACTGATCTGCTTATCTGCTGTTATTATCTTGTTAGCATACGGCAAAAATGTGGCCGGTGGGGAATCACTTGGGATTTTAAGGAGTTGTGTCTCGTATTTCTTCCATGCTTTATAGGTAATTGCATATTGTGTAACATTTGTATCTACAATCCTTTTCGCAATAACCGAATTCCCAATTATTCCTGTATTAACCGTTTCATTCTGATAGAGCGTGTGATAGGTTGTTCCAGTCTGATCTCTTATCAAACCATCTACAATCCACTGCCACTTATAATCGTCACCAAACCACAGTTCTATGGTCATAGCTGAATTTTCAGCATAGCTTGTCAAGTTTTCCCTACTAATTATTCGCGTTCCCCATGGTTGTGGATTTTGTTCAGCAAACTGTTTTTTAACGACATAATAGGAATAATAAATTCCGTCATACCAAGGAGTGTATATTTGCCCACCTGCTACAACCCACCCGTCTGGCACTTTTAATGAGAACTGGCATTCATTATTGGTATAACTTTCAGTAAGCGGTAATGGTTGATAGTTTGTTTGTGATAATAGTGTAGTGGATGGCGAAGTTGGTGATAGTGTTGGCACATTTGAATTTTTTATCCCCTCACCTGGTTTTGTCTGATAGATTGTAGCGACAATTAAACATGCTCCAACGGTAATAATCAGTACAATAAGAACCATGGCAATTAATTCATTCTTTTGCATATTTTCACCTCAAAGAAACAGGATGCATGGTTGTCCCAATGATGGGGGTTCCACCGTTACTGCATCCTATAGTATATCCATTAATTACAAAGTTTCTAAGCCCAAATAAACTTGCGAAATTAAAAAATTGATTCCACATCTGAAGATTTTTAGCATCAAAAATAAGTATAACCCTCAATAAAAATGCGAGGGAGGGGATTTGAACCCCCGAACTCCTGCGAGAATGGACCCTAAATCCATCGCCTTTGACCAAGCTTGGCAACCCTCGCACAATAACCCCAAATTAAATTTAACGATTTGATACTAAATGCGGTAATTTTAACTGAGCTCGATCATACTCGCGTGTTCGATATATATGCAAGGGAAATGTTAATAGATTGTCGCTGTTTTACAATTATTTTTTAATGTGTTAATGGGTTGCTAAAATTAAATTAAAGGAAACTAGCGTCTTATCCATATATTAAAATCATTAAGAAGGTTGTTGAAGTTGTTCCTGCCTTTCTGACGCTTTTTTATCTTCAATAAGGATTCGATAGCCGGTGAATAGTAGCACAATAATTACTGGACCGAGGACGAATCCCGCAGTCCCCATAGTGATAATACCACCAAAGAATCCTACTATCATTATTAAGGGATGTAACTTTACCCGGCGACCCATGAATACTGGACGAACGAAAATTTCCGGAGCTGCTGAAACACCGAGATATCCTATAAAAAAGAGGATAAGAACTCCATTGATATCTCCAATTGCGAGAGCGTACGTACCAAGAAAAATAAACATAATTGATGATCCAAGGACGGGTATTAATTCACAGAAAGCGCAAAGAAATGAAAAGAAGAGCACATGCCCGTAACCAAGGAACCAAAAGAATGGAATCGCTATTATGAATGTAAGTATTGCCATTCCAAGATGAACAACATAGATTGCATACAAAGTGTCTACCGTAACATTTGACATTTTTTGTACGTGTCTTTGTAATGTATCCGGTACACGTGCCATGATTCTCTCTTTTATCCGCTCCCCGCGTAGAAGGATTACATAAAGAGATGAGAAGAAAATGATAGTTTTGAGTACTATTGTGGGAAAATCAGAAACTAGAGTACTCCAAAAACGAACAAAAATATTTTGCGCTTGACTAAGCCACGTTGCAGCTTGTTCCCTTTGAATTGGTAACCCGAAGAGTCGAGGATCGGTTTTTGGATTTTGAACCCAGATTTCGATTATACCAATAACTTCTTTGATGGTTTCGCTGTTATTTGACATGATATCAATACAGAGGAGCACAGTTGCGACAACAATTACTAAAATAAGGGCTGTAATCAGAGCGGCGGATATGTATCGATTCACAGATTTTGAGGTATATACTTGAAGCGGATATAGGACAACTGCAAGTGAAATTGCAAGCACAACTACATCGAGAAATTTCCAAAAGACAATAAGTGTTGCTAGGAGAATTGCTGCCATTAGAACAAGTGGCAACATATCAGTCCTAAGTTGGTCCATATTTAATCATACGTAGGCAATATTTGGATTAATAGATATGTCAGGTGTAAAATTGAATTAGTGAAAGAGTAATTTTCAAATTAAAAATTTTTTCAAGATTAAACTTTTGTTTGGTGATAACTGGAGAAAAGCTCGGGTTTTCCTGGAATGTACAATGCCGCCGAATATTCTTCAATAAAATCGGTGTCAACAAGAAGGTCGATGTAAACCATTCTGTGTGCCACTTCCTGCGCTTGCTTTCGGAACTCTTGTGAAACCAAGGTCGCATAGGCACCAGAAAGAGAACCGTTTCCAATTGGGTGGGATCTAGCATTCGGAAAGTCGGGAATAATACCGAATCTTACAGCATTTGAGATATCGGTAAAAGCACCAAAAGCACCAGCGAAAAATATATGTCGGATGTCAGCGGTGGAAAGCTTATATTTTTTCAGAAGGACACTGATTGCACCACAGGTTGCAGCTTTTGTGTCCATGAGATAATCAATATCCCGTTGAGTGATTACTATGTCGCGTCCAACCCCTGTCTTATGTGCTGGGATTAGCACGTATTCAGGCCCTTCTGCACCTTGATGAACGGAGGGGTGCGATTCAACGAGTTTTCCAGCAAAATCGAGAATCCCAGCTGCTACCATACCCGCTGCTGCGTCTATAATCGCGGATCCGCAAATACCACGTGGCGGTACTTTTCCGATTACGGTATATGTCACTTCAGATGTTATTGGGTCGATTCTGACATGTTCGATGGCACCCCTCATCGCCCTCATTCCAAATGTAATTCCACCGCCCTCGAATGCTGGCCCGGATGCGCAAGATACGGAAGCGAGCCAATCTTTACTCCCAATGATTATTTCACCGTTTGTTCCAAGATCGATCAAAAGCGACATATCTTCAGAAATATGCATTCCGGAAGCGATGACATCACCAACCGCATCACCACCTAAAAACCGACTCACGTTCGGAATGCAATACACACATGCATCAGGGTTTACGGCAAGTTCAATCTCTGATGCCTTTTTTATAATTGGATGTCTTGGAACAACAGCATTTGCCATTTCCAGATAGGTTGGATTAAAACCACACAAGAGGTGATTCATCACCGTGTTACCACCGACTGTAACATCGATAATATCAGTTTTTTTGATGCCAGATGCGGATGTTAGCTGGCCAATTACGGTATCAATACTCTCAACCGCAGCTCTCTGCATTTTTTTAAGACCTTCCGGTGTTGCCGAATACCCAATTCTGGTAATCAGTTCTTCACCATAGGTAATCTGCCGATTCAGTGTCGATCCGGTTTCAATAATTTCGCCTGTTGTGAGATCAACAAGGCACCCGACAACTGTGGTTGTTCCAAGGTCAATCGCAATACCATATCGCTGACGAGCCTGTTCTTCCGGTTCAACTTTAATTATCTCAGGATCTGGTTTGACGGTTGAGATCGTTGCAATTAGCGGTTTATCTGAAGTTAGTATGGACTCATACATTTGGTCACTTATTTTCGGGCGAGATCCTGAATAACCTAATAACCGTATCGACCTATTGGCAGACGGTGCGTCATTTGAAGGTGTAATCTCAAGTTGGTAATGCATTACAGAAGGTGAAAGTGTTTCAATATGCATTTCTGATGAGAGTAGGATTTGGGGGGAGTCTATTCGGCTTTCGACCGGAATAGTAAACTCGCAGTTAGCAATCACACGCACTTGACATGCGAAATAATATCCTTGGGATTGCTCTTCTGGAGATAATTTGGATCCGCCAATTTGGGGGAGCGAAGAACATTCACCTTTTGTCAGAATTACGCGGCATTTTCGACATAACCCCTTTCCCCCACAAATACTCTCTATTGGAATACCTGTATCTCGGAGAGCGTCTAAAAGAGGGGTTCCTTTCGGTACGGTTGCCACTTTATTCATCGGATGGAATATGACTCTAATAGAACCTTGATCCATGAGTGTTCTCCTTCCGAATTTCAAATAATTTGTATTGGTTAACGAATATTGAAAACTCTTCGAACCAACGAATTATTAAATGTCGTTTACGTGTCTGGTGGAGGCCAGTGATCTTTAAGTAGTTGGACAATATTCGATGAATCTTTTGGTCCGACAATAACATGCCATCCACTTGCTTCTTCAGTTTCACCACTTAAACGAGCGGCAAGCCCCGGAAGAATTACGTGACGGTGGCTGACCAATTCCCCAACATGATATTCTTTCAGTGCATTAGTAATTGATTCAGCGGTAAGGTACCTTCCTGCAACTGCACTTTCGACACTAATTCCACCAGTATCAATAACGACAAGGTAGCAGGTAATATTTCCGGATTTAATGTCTGATTCAACAGTAAAGTAGGTGAGAGCATAGTTTGTTGTGATGAGTACGGGTGAGTTTCGGTCCGGTGTACCAAATTCGCGGACTCCAGGATCGACTGAGACGGGTTTCCTCGGGTCAGTATATATATTAAACTTCCAGATCAACTGTGGAAGGAGGACCCATCCGTCCATACTGTGCATGATTAATAGGTCAGCATATCGTGAAATCAGCATGGAAGCAGCACATGCTTCTTTCCATGAAATTACATTTTTTGTGATCTCTCCGGAAAGCCAAGCGGTAAAAGGTGTTCCCAACAGAGGATACCCTAAAAGTTCGTCATGGTTTCGGAAAACAGACCATCTGATGGTGGTAAAATTGTGGATTGTTTCGGAAAGACCGGGATCGACAAAGGTTCCTGGGTCGAGTACGAGATCTGTAACACCATATTCAGTAATGGTTTGAACGAGCGAACGAAGGAGGGGGATATCGTTTGGAGCGGATACAGTGAGTGGGCAGTTATAACGGATGGCAAGTTCTGCCATGTCTTTCCAGTTATCTTTTGTTGCCGCATAGATGAGTGGACGTTTATCATTTACTTTTGTTATCCCGGCCTCAACGACTACCGGATCATAAGCACATAGAATAAGTGGAAGATCTGTACGAGAAGCAACTGCTTTAACTGTCGCTGCAAATGTAGTAGGATCTCGACGAGTTGAACGGATAGCAATCGCATCAAGGACTAGTGAACGACCGATATAATTGTATGTGAAGTCTCCAATTGCTTGTATTCTGTCCGCAAGATCTTTGGCTGGCATATCATCGCTTACATCAAGAGCGATCGGTGTAGGATTGTGGTAAGTGAAATCATGCCGGTAGAGAACATATTTTCCACCAATTCTGATTGACCGGTTTCCGGTACCAATCGTAACCACCTTAACCGGTGGCGCCATGAGTGCGGAAAGATCGTCATATGCTGTTTTGTACTCCTCTTTTTTAAGCGGGGGGCAATTCTCAATTGTTAGTTCTCCGTTTACTACCCGTGTGGCAAACGCCATACAATTAGGTTCCCCACATTCACGACAATTTGTTCGGGGGAGCAGCTTGTAAACGTCGATTGGACTAATCTCTTTGATAGTTTTTCTGACGTCACCCACTGCCATTCCAACAACTCCTATTTTAAATCCTCTTACTTGCCCATTGAGCGATTTGTTCTGGTTTAGCTGAACTTTCTTTCACTAAATCGGAAACCACATCCTTTACAGTTCTAATCGCTGCCGGGTGCATCATCATAAACAGATCAACACCTGCAAGAAGGAGTATAAGGGCGTTTAAAGTCTCCCAGATTGGCCCTCTCATATCTTTCGATCCATACTTTGCATCCATTTGCATCCATGCCTCACGAGCAGCCCATGCATTCGTTGAAGCAGAGATGGTTGGGTGCTGAAGTTCTGTGTCACCCATCAGAGCAGCGTGTCTAGCACGTTCATGTATAGTAAAGGAATACTCAAGTCCATACCCAAGAGCTACTGTGGTAAGATCCATGACAATACTTTCTGGTGGGAGGTATTCGTAGAGTCGACGGTTCAGTTCCTTAGCCTTGTTAAGTTCAAGCCCGGTAAATCCGAGTACAGCATGGTTATGTTCTTTTGCTGCTTTTGCCACTCCTTCAAGTGTTTTTGCTTCGGTCATATCGAGTGTGACTGAGTTGAGAAGAAGTCGCTCTCCGGCAGCAACTTCAGCAACCTTGGTAAATACTTGGGCATCTTTGTGGGGATCGCCACAACCGCCAATGATAATAGGAACATCGACTGCCTGTAGTACTTCTTCAACGGTTCTCGCTGCATCAGCAGGTGAAGTATTTTTGATAAGTGGATCGGTTGACATTAAATGAACTGTCACCATATCGGCGCCAAATTTTTTTACATTCAATCGGGCCCATTCAGCAGGATCTCCCATTACGTCTTTTATAGCAACTTTTAGGGCGCGAGGCAACGGTACTTCCATATCAAATACATCGAGTGCAAAGACTGGGGGATTTACCGGTGGTTTATCAACAAAGGCATATGGCGGCGCATCTGCTCCACCAATCACAATAGATCGATTTCTGCTACCCCCCTCGCTTTTCGTTGCACCGAGTTTAACCTCACGGATTCTTCCGGGGAATTCCTCGCGTTGGAATGTAAACGATGCAGGAATAAGTGCTGTGGGTTTTATTTTTGTTTCAAGAGAGGGAATTATTTGCGCCGCCGGAACCGGAATACTGGTTCCCGCGCCAGTGGGGATCCAGAGCTCAAGATCACCTATCTCCATAGCAAAATGTTCAAGTTCTAGTTTCTCCATACCAGAAAAAAGCGATAGAAGTGAAGGATAAGTTTCTCGTGATTCTTTATTTTGTTTCTGTTTTTTGTTCCCTTCACTCATGTTATTTCTCCTTCTCAGGCTTTTTCGATTTCACTGGCTGTATAGTAACACGGTCAGCATAGATTCGTGCATTTTTAAAAATAATTTTGAAGCCTGCCGATGTTATTGGTAAATCACCTACTGAATATACTGGTCCATGTAGTGCTATTTCTTCACTTGGTGTTAGTGCTGTTTCTTCCCATCGGTCACAAACTGGATGTTCACGATCGGCAAGGAACTTTTTAAGTTCTTCGATGGTTTTTACATCTTTTTCTGTCGCGATTTTATCGAAGAGGTCTGGTGGAATAAATGATCGTAGTTGCTCTTTTAAATCTGAAGGCATCCAAACAATTCGAGCAAAGCCCCCATCAGACGCTAAAAATTTTGGGGAGCGCATATATTCGAGTGAAATGCCATGAAATCCGTCTACTTGCCTGCCTCCAGCAGTAGAGTCTGCCATTGTAGAAAATGGAAGTCCGTTTACAGTGACATCTCGATAACCACGCATTACAGTTCCAAACCCTTCAACTTCGGGGATGTAAAAAGCAATCCCCTCAAAACATCCACAAGAAGTATGTGGATATTTGAATGCACTGTATAGATAAACGCGATTAACTTCACCTAAAGAACGTTTCTTTGCACTCTCATTCACGCCGGAATATTCTCCCATTTCCTTATCGAGACACACTCCTTTCTCGATTGAAAATATTGGACCTTTCGGATCAATTCGTGCTGCAGCTCGTCCATCAAACCAACTAATTGCTCCGCAATTTGCGTACCGTTGCGGTGTTATCACACACACATGGCTCGGAGCAAATGATTGACAGAGAGCGCACCCATAAAAAACTTCGACTTCTTCATCAGTAAGTCCTCTTGCTCTGGCATCACGAGTCTCGTAGGCTTTTTTCGCCTCTTCATATACCAATGAGATCTCCTTTGCATCAGTGTAAAAAGTAATTTGCATGCTCTCGATAATGGGCAATTCACTCTTCAAAAGACGTTCAAGAACCTTCCCAACATAAGAGAGCGACGTGAACCCTTTGTTAAAAGCCTTTTTTGAAAGTCTGACCCAGATATCGTATCTTTGGTTCAGGTGCATGAACCCTTCAATATAATTACAGTACTCATGGATGCGTCGTTCGATCACACCTTCGATATCTTCTTCCAACTGTGATCCGGCAATTTCAATTAAGATACCAAAGGGGTATTTTTTCTGCGGATCCATGGCAGAAATATCCGGCCCAATAACAGTAATTTTACCATCAGTTACTTGATCTGATTTCCTTACACGAACTAGTTCGAACTTCTCTTTGATATCTGGTCCTCCGAACTCGACATACATGTCATTTTTACGGATTCGTTCTCCAACATGTATGAGTCCGACTTCGACCGGGATATCATCGAACAAGATATTATCACTCCTCAACTTTTTCGATAATAGATTTTAAGTTTTCAATCCAATCTTTAACTGAAATATTCGGGAATGACCAGCTTGCATGAGGCTGGTACGTATTGTCGAGAGTCATAGTTTTAAGGTTTGGTGCAAAGTGCTTGAGCCCAGAGAGGATTGTCCACTCCATATAATAGGGCAACCCGGCAAAAATGGCAAGATCATAAGGTTCTTTTCCATCTATTCCTTTCCATTCAGGATCAGTAAGACGCTGGCCGATTTCAACAGCTGGCATGATCTTTGCTTTCGTGAAGCCACGTTTCAGAAAATCCCGGTTCGTATGACCTGTTGCGATCACGGGTAAGTTCCCTTTTTGCGCTAGCTCTAGTAAGTAGTCGATCATCTTTTTATCATCAAGATCGATCTCTGCAGCTAAGTGCCCCACAATAAGGACGGGGTGCTTTGCCCGTTTTATCATTGCGTCTGCAACTTCTGGTTTAACAATAAGCGTTGCTTTTTTCGGGCCTGCAATCTCAGCGATCTGCCACGATTCAGTTGTAGCCATTGGTTACCGAACTCCTCTCTTTTCAACTTGATTAACGAGCAGAGTCGGGTCCGGAATTATTGTCTCTTTCCACCCTTTTTCGCGAAGAATTTTCGTAAGATCTTCTTTCATAGTGATGGGAATATCAGTCAGAGTTCGTACAAATAGGTGGGCATCATCGGGTGTTGTGCCAAAAAGCCTACGATGAAGGTCGATGTAATGAGTGAGTTTTATTGCTCTACCCTTACTTGTGTCATTCGGTCGCATACAGAGTTTTGCGATCATCACCATTGCCTCCTCTTTTGTTTCAGCTGCAAAAAAGAGATGTTCAGGAACTGGTCCAACATACACTTTCTCTCCACTCCGGCGATCGTGAACATACCAGTCCTGTTCTCTGTCTGCTCTTCCAAGAAGCATTCGGCGATATTTCGTACCATGTGGACCGACAACAACTGGTATACCTAACCGCCAAAACCCGCTTGCAATTGCGGCAGCCTTTTGAGACATCGCACCCCACGCAACTCCAACAGCACCAACTCGGTTATATACATAATCAGCGATTTCCTCATAATTACCACGAAGAGTACGCCGAGCAAAGATGCTTGCGATCTTGACTGCAGCTCCGGCGATATGGGAGTTTGCTACGCATGAACCGACATTCACGATTCCTCCAGCATCAAAAGTACCGGGGAATAGTTCATAAGGAGTTTTTCCATCTTCATTTTTGTACATAGCAGCTGACATTGCTGCGCACCCCGAAGTGCAGACAATATAACGGCGACGAGCAAACTCAATACACATCTCCGCAACCTCCTTTCCTCCTTTCGGATAATTTGAGCAACCAACAAAAGCAACTATACCTGGTATTTCTCCAAGGACTATTGGGCCACCAACCTTTCGGATCTCGATGTCTTGGATAGCACCCCGTCCTGCCCGAATCCTAAATGACTCATTTTTTGTCCTTTGAGTAGCCGCTGAGACAATAATATTATGGATGGGGATTGTCTCCGGGCATGCCTGTTCACACCGGGCACAACCAATACACTCTTCATACATGTCACCTATCATGCCAATGTTACCTTTTCCAGCTGCTTTCATACTGTCCGGTATGTGCAGGTCATTGGGGCACGATCGACGACACATTTTGCATTGATTGCAAGTTTTTGCTTGTTCGATTATCTCTTCTGTACTTAAAGAAGTTCGCGATTTTTTTCGTTTTGGCGCTACTGCACGAGCTGTTTTGACTGCGACTTCTCCTACTTTTTCGGGATCAAGAATAAGGACGCCAAGATTCTTCCGACTAACAAGATCTGCAACAATATCATCAGCGGAATCTCTCGTACGGTCAGGAAGACCAAGACAATTCTTTTCCGACGTTGCGATAAATGGAGCCCGGATCTTTTCGGCTTCTATAAGATTATCGGTACGGATGCATTGCTCATCAACTACAATAACATCTGGAATACCACTCCGGATATACCGAAGTTGCCATGACATAGGTCCGATAATCTTAACTTTCGATGAATATCGTGTTGCATCAATAGCAGTACAACAAATTCCGGTAACCTCCACCTCTTCTGAGAGACGTTTGTCCTTGAGGTAATCGATAATTTGGATTGCTGGGGGAACGTTGTGTCCGATAACAAGAATAACGGGTTTTTTTGTATCCACAACACTCATTCCAAGATCAACTAATGGAGCATCTGGGTCTGCTTTTGGAAATCCAAATACAGATATTTGGGCGATATCGGCCACTTCCATTCCAACTTGGTCGATCATTCCTGCATGAAACACCTTGGATTCAAAATCAAGATTATTTCCTTCCTGTCCAGTGTGAGTGACAGAAAGGAGTTGTGTGAGTTGATTCTCTAGATAATCTAGAACAGTCTCAAGATCACCAAGCTTCTCAGGCTTAACACCACATACAAGCCGGATAATAGGTGCTTCAACTTCTACAGCAAGACCGCCGGGGTCGAGGGGATAATCAGTTCCAAATTTTTTGATAGCATATGTGACAAGTTCTCGTGCATGACTAATATGAGTGGCAGCTCCAATGCAACTGGCCAAAAGAACAGTGCGGGATTGTTGTGCAGACATGTGGATTCCGCATGCCCCCCGTTTATTGCCAGTGAGGTCACACTTTCCATAGGTGCAAAGGCAACAGAGGTCGCAAAAAGGCAAATAAAAAGGTTTGTAGCGGTCAAGTAGCTTTTTATCCCATTCGCGAAGTGCTGTGATGGAAGGGAATGGAGTCGGTCCCTCTGCTTCTGTCCATTTTTCCTCAGAAAATTTCCCGATTGAAAGTTCGAGATCTTTTATATTTCCGATATCTGACTTCAGTTCCTTTATTTTAATATTGATACTTTTTCTACTCAATATCTCCACGACCGAAGCGTTAAAAGAATACTATAACGAATAGCACTCATAAGGTTAACTCATTTATCTTCACGGCAATCCATAGGAAAAGTTCCAAAAGTCTCACATAAATTTTATTTTCACAAATATCCTGCATTTTCCATGAGTTTTTTTACTGATTGGTATGCAACTGATTCTTTCGAGAGGTTAAGTAATGACTTTCCTGCCATAACAGCATCCTGAACTTGTACGTCGAGTGCGATTTTACCCAAATATTCCTGTCCTGTTGATTTCTGCACCGTTGGCTCGAGATCATTCGGTAATTGATATCCTCCGACAATAAAAAAGTGATTAAACTCAATTCCGACTTCACTAACAATTCGGGCCGCTCGTTTCACATGTTCGAATGATTTGTTTGAAGGACCGATTACATCAAAGATATCGTCAACTCTTGTAGTAATTTTCCTGTTTAAATGTTCCAAACCTGCTGGAGAATCAATAAGAATAAACTCATACTTCTTAACCATTGAGCTAAGCGCCCCTTTAAGAGCAGCATCGGGAAGACAATAGCATCCTTCAATCCATTTTGTTCCCACTGCAATCAGATCAAATAAATCGCCTTCATACAAACCGCGTTCCCAAATGGTTGTCTCAATTCGTTCTGTAGGTGAAACACCGATAGTTGTGCCCCCCTTTTTTAGAAACGTCTCCATTATGAGTTCAGAGATTGTTCTAATCCCTGCACGTTCGAGATCAACTCCTACCATTTCTGCGAGATTCTGGTCTGGGTCAAGATCAACAAGAAGGAGTGGAACTTTATTATTCTCTATAAAACATTTGGTCATCAGAGCGACGAAACTTGTTTTTCCTGTACCGCCTCGTCCCATTGTCACGAGAGTTTTCATTCACTTGGTCTCCGTTTTCAATGCTTACCTTGAGATCTATTGATAGTTCTTTGTTTCACAATCAATCTTCTAATTCTATCAATCGCTCTAAGTGCTGTTGAATTTTGCATTGGTAGAAGAGAATCACCATTGATTCCAGCCTTTGCGACAACCGAGTCAAATGGTATATACCCCGCAACGATAAGACCGTGATCTTTGGCGTATTTTTTAATTGTATTTTTCTGGAGATTCGTTTCTATTCTATTTCCGATCAGCATTATTTGTGGAATCCCAAAATTATGAGCCATAATTGAAATCATTCGGGCTGTATTGAGAGATTTAGCGTTTGCATCACTTACTATGAGCATATAATCAACACTTTCGGCAGTTCCTCGACCAAGGTGTTCAAGACCGGCCTCCATATCAAGCACGACTGCCTCATCTCGTTCGACAACAAGGTGTCGAAGTAAACTTCGGATCACGCTGTTTGCTGCACAGGTGCAACCCGATCCCATTGATTTAACTGTTCCCATGACAAGAAGACTTACACCTCCTGGGGTGGGGATAGAGTAATTATTGATAATATCATTAACAGAGAAGTTCAGAGCATAGATACCAGGATAACCGGTATCAGTCTTCGAATCGATCAATATATTATTTTCAGAGATGGGGATAATCTCATTTGCTTCCTTCAATGGAATCCCAAGAGAGAGTGCAAGGTTTGGAGTAGGATCCGCATCGATAGCGATTGTACTATAACCGTTTTTAGTAAGTGATAAAACAAGGCCCGCTGCCACTAAAGTCTTACCAACACCTCCTTTACCGGTGATTGCGATCTTCATCGATTCTTTCCCTCCTTTATCAATGAAATGTAAATTTAACTGTATTTAATAGATCAGTTTGACACAATTGTTGATGGGAAAAAATTATTTGGGTAAAGATGGATTGAACGGTTTACCTTGATTCACAAAAACAATATTGATACCTTAAAACTGAGTGCCCGGAAAATGCTTGCAACTATCTGTTTTAATTTAGATTGAGCGCCAACGATATGGGAATAATGGTGAGTAATGGCTGAAATCCGGCTTGTTGGGACTGCACACGTTTCGCAGAAAAGTATTGATGAAGTTCGGGCGGCAATCGAAGAATTTCACCCAGATACTATCGCCATCGAACTTGATCCGGCTCGATATTCAGCATTAAAGAGAAAAGGTCTTGATCCTACTATTTCTGATGTGTTAGAAGTAAAGAATTTCAACCAGCTCCTTGTTCAATGGCTGCTTGCTTATATACAACGCAGAATTGGGATGGATATTGGTGTGGAGCCAGGAGCTGAAATGAAAGCTGCAATTGCGGAGGCAGAATCGCGAAATATTACACTCGCACTTGTCGATCGCGACATTCGTACAACACTCTTGCGATTTTGGAGTTCGCTTGGAATTGGTGAAAAGATCAAGATGTTGTATGCACTGATCGTTTCAATCGCTGAAGTAAATAGTATTGATGCAGAAGATGTTGAGGTGCTTAAAGAGCAGGACGTGATCGATATGGTTATGGAGGAATTCCGAAACTTCTCACCCAATGGTGCCCGGGCACTAATTGATGAACGTGATGCATTCATTGCACATCAACTCATCCAATTAAAGCAACAAAAGGTTGAAGGTCGTGTTCTCGCAATTGTTGGTGCTGGACATATTATAGGCATTAAAAATTATCTCGATAAGCCAGAGACACTTCCTTTATTTGAATCACTTAACGATGAACCTAAATCATTTCCTTGGGCCAAGATATTTGGATTCGTTGTAACTGGCCTCTTTATATTCTTATTAACGGCTATCGCCTTTTCTGGAGTTGGATTAAATATTCTTCTCTACGCATTTCTCTTTTGGGTCATAATCCACGGTGTTCTTGCTGCAATCTTTACTCTTGCAGCCGGTGGACACCCCTATTCTGCACTTACTTGTTTCGGCGTTGCGTGGATGACATCTCTCAATCCATTGCTACATGCCGGGTGGTTTGGCGCTTACACCGAGGCAAAAGTGAGAAAGCCTCCTATCTCGGATTTCCGGAAAATTTACGAAGCTGAGACTCTTACTGAGATGTCAAAGATTCCACTCTTCCGAGTTGTTCTTGTCGCAGCACTCGCTAATCTCGGGAGTTTTTTAGGGACTATCTTGTACTTCATATTTGTATTTCCAGTTCTCAGTATAGATCCAAGTGTTGTGATCTTGAATGGTGTTCATAATATGTGGGTGGTGATATCCGGATTAGTATAATTACTAGTAAAAAATTGGGAAGAATATGCGAGTCCAAAATTAAATTTTTATTCTTTGGATTTAAATTCAGTTTTTTTCAGATCTGCAATTTCCTTATCGATCCAATCTTGGATAATCAATTTCATCTCTTTTTTCGTGATGCGAGGGACATATCTAACCCTAATCTCTACTTCGAGTAAATCGAGAATGGGTGTAACAATTTTAAAATATTGGTCTATACTTTTCAAACCACCCGATTTTTCGATATACAGCGTGACGAGTTCATTGAGATGCTCAAATTCCCCTATTGTATCAATAACTGCTTCAAGTGTCATTCCTTGTGGTGTACTGGAAAAGCATTCGTCATCGGAAGAAGGATTAATGTCATCTGAGTTATTGTTTTGAATCGGCATTGCCTCAATGTCCTATTATTATTTGTCTTACAATCTTCAGAATATTTTAATATTTTTTATTAATAGATCTTCAGTTATGGTATCAGTAACCGACTGGTTGCCAACATGATGACACTTCTATACGGTTTTTCCTTTTCAGTTATACCACACAATAGGGAAGTATACTGTGTTTTTCAAATATTAATAAATCAATATGGAATATTTAAATGTGAATAATTTTAATGATGAATTGACAATTCATTTAATTCTGTAAAGTATTCTGTTTGTATGTCCACCATATTCATTGTTGACGATAATTTAGATGTCGTTGATGTTTTTAGACAAATACTTAATCTGGAGGGGTTTGACACAATTGCTGCCTTAGATGGAATAACGTGTCTTAAGAAGTTAGAAGATTTCAGTCCAGATCTTATTCTTTTGGATATTATGATGGAACCCATGGATGGTTGGACCACACTTACTAATATAAAAAATAACCCAAAAACCGCATCGATTCCTGTGATTATGCTGACTGCAAAATTTTTAACGAATCAGGAACGTCAAATATATGGAAATTTGTTTAAAGATTATATTCTGAAACCAATTCGTCGCAAAGAATTATGTGAAATAGTTCAAAAAACTCTGAATTATTCTGCCTCATAGAACGTTTTTTCGCAATACTTCAATAGAAAAACAGATGTGACCGTGTAAGATTAACAGTTATAGGTATGATAAGAGGCTTATTCGTGTGCACAATAAAATTTAATCCAATACGATCTGAACGACGATCGAGATCCCAACTTTTTAAATGGTTACCTTTTCACTTTTCTTTGGAGATATTAATAAAACGGTATTTTTCTTTCGTTATCATTATCTCAAATCGTACCCCTTTTCCGGGCTCCCCTGTTTCCCTGATATTAATACCGGTGATTGCGAGAATTTCTCTAACTAAAAACAGTCCGAGCCCGGTATTCTTTCCGAACCCCCGATCGAAGATCTGCTCCTTTTCATCAGTCGGGATCCCGATTCCGTTATCCTCATAAATGACGGTTAGACCTTCTGTTGAATGATTATAAAAAATCCGTATTGCAGTAACCTTTTGTCCATGTTTGATGGTGTTTTCGAGAAGGTTATAAAAAACTATTTTTAACATCGGGTCTGCATAGACCTCAACACCCTGTAAATCTGTCACAAGTGTTATAGATGAAGGAATCTCCGACCGAGGTATGACTTTGTTCAGTTCTTGCCACTGTGGTTCATGAGTGCCGAGGTCTTCATAAACTCTCGTGAACTCAATCTGCCACTGAATCGCTTTTGTTGCAGATTCCAGTTTCGTGTGAAATGGAGTGATTTCGGGGTCTATTTGTTTACTCTTGAGGATATCAAAGTATCCAAGCATGATGAATATTTTATTGAGGATATCATGACGGGTGATGCTTGTCATCAAATTATGCTGCCGATTTGTCTGTCGGAGGGCATCCTCCAACTGTTTACGTTCTGTAATATCATGAGCAATAACCGATGTTCCAAGAATGTTACCACGATCATTTTTTATTGGAGAAATAGAGAGAGAAACATGAATTCTTCTTCCCTGTTTCGTTATACGTTCAGTTTCATATCGTTCAATATGTTCTCCTCGTTGAATTTTATCTCTGAGGGGATTAATTTCATCAAATCGATCGAGAGGAAGCAACCGTAAGATCGATTTACCAACGGCTTCTTCTGAAGTATACCCATAAAGGTTTTCAGCGCCTTTATTCCAATCGGTGATAGTCCCATCAAGCGTCTCTCCAGTAATAGCAACGGTTGAGTTCACGACGATTTCTGCAAGACGTTTATATATTGCTTTTTCATTAGAAAAGGAAATACTCAGATACGATATCACAAATCCAGCAATAATAAAAATAGCGGCATGAGTTATACTTGTTAATAAAATTTCTTGGGAATTATTGGGTACCAATATAACTGTTAAAAGATACAAAATTGAAATCCATGTAGTAGCAGTCACACCTCGCTTGGGATAAAAATATACCACAAAAATAATTGGAATAAATAATAGAGAATCAAACATGACCGAGTGACTTATTTGGAGAACAAAATAATTCAGAAAGATGATTATTGCTAATAGAATAACGATGAAAGATGGAAAAATTAGGTTTTTTATTTTTGAGGGTCCAACTATCTCTGCAAGTTGTTTATAGATGTTCAGATCCTCTGAAGATTTGATTTTAAAATATGAAACTGTAAATCCAACTATAATAAAAATTGCGGTATGAGCGATACCTGATAGCAAAATGTTTTGGGATCTGTAAGGTACCAACGCAACCGTCACAAAATACAAAAACGCAATCCATGTTGTAGCGGTCACGCCACGTTTAGGATAACAATAAGCCACAAGAATGATTGGAATAAATAAAAGAGGGTCAAAGATGAGAGTATTATTGTAAAGAAGTAAGTAAAAATTTAGAACAATGGTTACTACCGTTATAAGTATAACAAAAACAGGGAGAAAATAGGGATCTTTTTTAATATTTTCAATAATTTTGAAGGACATAAAATTTACATCTCGTTTTAATTATTCTTCTCACCTTTTTGTTGATCGTTAATATCTCGTATATTTGCCATTACACCGATTGGTTTTCCGGAAAGATCATAGATGGTGGATTCATTAACTTCGACAATAAAAGAAGATTTGTCCCTTCTTATGATCCGGTAGATAAGGCTGGATCCTGTCAAACCATCGAAAATTTTTTTTTGTTTTTCAATAATTTCTTTGTGATGTTCAGGTGCAATCCAATCAAAGATACTAGTGCCAATAACTTCATTTTGATATGTGAGACCGAACATCTTTAGCAATAATGAGGAAGCAAAGGTAATCACAGCATTTGTGTCAAATAATACAATCCCATCCGGTGAAATTTCTAAAAGCGACCGATGAAGGGCTTCTGATTGTTTTAGTTGCTGTTCACTTTGACGAAGTGCATTCTCTACCTTCCAACGTCTAGTTGCGTCTCGTTTATATTCAATAACTCCAGTAATCTCTCCTGAAACAGAGTCCGTGAGTGGGAAAGTGTAGAGATCGATCCATCCCACAATTTTGCCTTCAGTATTTGTCATAGGTACATGAGCAAATGCAGTTTCTCCTGTGGTAAGGCTTTTTATTGAGGGACAGAACTCGCATCGTTCTTTTTTACCGTGATAAACTTCCCAGCACTTCTTGCCAACGATCGGCATTGCATGGGCATACCAGCGCTGTATTACAGGATTAATACGGATGATGTTCATATTTTTGTCTAAAATTGAAATGCCGTCTTGGATACTTGAAAACAGGTTTTCTAAGAACGTTTCATTCTGTCGTATTGTTTCGTCCTTCCGTTTACGTTCCACCGCTATTTCGATCTTGCGGGCTAGCTCAGTAAATTGTGGTTTGGGTGCCCCCCCCTTTTGAAGATAAAAATCGGCACCCTTATCAAATGCTTCGATAACAACGTCTTCCCGTCCTTTGCCGGTGAAAATAATAAAAGGTAGTTTTGGATATACCTTACGAAGTGCCGTGAGAAATTGAATACCGTCCATTTTTGGCATCTGATAATCTGAAACAACTGCATCACAGGTGGTTGTTTTTAGTTTCTGGAGTGCTTGTTGAGCGGAAGGTATAGTATCTACTTTGAAATTCCCTGTTCCCTCAAGGAATATTTTGCCTAAATCAAGGAGTTCTACCTCATCATCCACATACATAACAGAAATCATAGCAAAGTAATGTCGATTGTTAATAACTCCTTGATATATATCTAAAATAAAAACAATAATACGTTTCTCCTAAAAATATGAGTGTATTAACCTAAGAAAAACTATCAAATCTCAAAGGATTGAAGAGATTTTTAATTTTTTAATAAAAAAATATTTACCTTATACAAGTTGACTTTTCATGATTAGAAACTATTTTTTCCCTGTAATTTCTTTTGGCTTAGGTAGATAAGGAATAATTGAAGCTGCAATTTTTGCAATGTCCATTGATTGGAGTATCACCTTGCCAGGTCCGGTGAGAGTAGTTACAAAAAGCCCTTCACCGCCGAAGATTATCGAAGTGATACCACCAGCGAGAGCAATGTCATAGGAAACTGTGCTGTCGAAACCCACAACAAGTCCTGTTTGCACTTTGATCATCTCATTGTCTTTTAAATTAATCTCAACGATGTCGCCACAACAGTGGAGAAAAACGGTTCCGTTACCTGACATGTTCTGGAGAATGAACCCCGCACCGCCAAAGAGTCCGCTCTGAACTTTTTTTGCAAATGTAATGTCAAGCACAATACCTTCTTCGCAGCATAAGAATGATTCGCGCCGGCCTACAAACTCTGACCCATTCGATAGATGAACCGGAAAAATTTTTCCAAGCACATTACCTGCAAATGCCACAAATCCATGTTTTTCTATAGGGACAAATTTTGTGAGAAAGAAACTTTCTCCAATAAGTATGCGTTTGGTACCGGCAAAAATACCCCCTGCCATCTGGGACTCCATTTGTATATGCCCACTCATATTCACCATCGAACCCGCTTCAGCAAAGAGCCCTTCTCCAGCGGCAAGTTCAACCCGTAACATTTGAAGGTTGTCTCCAATAATCTTGTATTTCATCGTAACTCCAGATCAAAGGTGAAGCATATAAATACAAATGTATTGTGTGAAAATAGAATCCGAATTGCAGATTCGTTTTATCTTTTGCCAAAACACTTATTTCTCTGGATTCGCTACAACACCATATGCAAAGGCATACCTGCGGTTTTGAAGAACATATTTTCTGCAGGCATTGTAAGATTCCTGTTGAATATACTAATTATCGTGGTCTCTATTGCCCAAAATGCCGTCGCCCCATCACCATGATTTGTCCCAGATGCGGTCAGCGATGGTAAACTTTGAAAAAGGTTTTTTGATTATATCTTTTTTCGCACCCACATCGCGTACTGCCGGCGAAGGTCTTCCATTTCCTCAGGAGTTAGATCTTTTCGTTTCATTGTGTGAAGATACTGCTCAAGCTGACGCACAATATGCTCGGCTTCGATATAATCTTCTACCTCAAGATATGCGGGTACTCGATTCACTTCGTAAGCTTGTCCGCAAACAGGACAGAGTTTCCAGCGCTGGTACCGGTCTACATAAGTGAACGTCCGGCATCCAGGGCACCGGACAATAACGTACATGGTCAAAGGGTATTCAGTAACTTCATTATAAAAATATATCGCTGGTCAATAGATTGCGATGAGAATTTTAAAAAAATTGTTTTGAAAAGTGTTTATATCTATGTTCCAGATTCACAACGAAACACCTTTATCAGATATATATCTGAATATCATGATGCTATGGACCATATCACCGTAATCGGAATCCACGGACTCCCTCTCATTCAAAAGGGTGACAATATCGCATCACTTATCTGTAAAAATCAGATATTTCAAAATGGCGATATTCTCTGCATTGCGTCAACCATTTACTCTAAATCAAAGGGTTATACAAAGTCTCTTAAATCAATCTCTCCCAGTGATCGGGCAGAGCGCCTTGCGCGTCTTAATGGTGAAGATCCGCGCTTTGTTCAGGTGATACTTGATGCTTCGGCTGACATCATCATGGAACATCCTTTCATTCTTTCTGAACTACAATTTGGCCATATTGGAGTTCGAGCTGGGGTCGATCAGAGCAATATTGAAGATGGTATGGTAATCTTTCTCCCGCCAGATCCAATGAAGGCTGCAGATGGATTGCGATCAGAAATCAAAAAAATTTCTGGAAAAAATGTTGGTGTGATTATTACTGACACATGCGGGAGATCATTCCGGCGCGGGCAAACTGGAAATGCAATTGGATGGAGTGGGATGAAGGCAATTCGAGATTTTAGAGGTGACGTAGATCTATTTGGTCATGTCCTCAAGATCACTGAGGAAGCTGTCGTCGATGAGATTGCTGGGTTTGCAAACTTTGTGATGGGAGAGAGTAATAACGGTGTACCTGCAGCTATTTTCCGAAATTGTCCGGTTTGGACTGGGCATGATAATCTATACTTTACAAAAGATGAAGACATTACCAGAAAATTATTGAAAAAAGAATTGGATCATGAATGCGCATAAATTGTATTTAGAATGAGTATGATGATACCAATCACTGCTGCAACCACCATTACAACGATAGGATTGATATGGACTGCACGGCGGTCTTCACTATCATAATAGTTCACGAGACCAGCAGATGACATTAGCCGGCCTCCCTGTTTCTTTGCCATGCATATCTATTTCATTTTTCGATATATAAAAGAGAGTCAGGAGTTCACATGGAACGCCCAATGGTGATTTCTGGGCACGCTCTAATTGAGGAAGATCTTACACTACGATCGGTCGATATTATAATCGAACGTGGCATCATAATCGCTATCGAAGAAACTGATAAATCTCCTGATATTTGGATCTGCCCGGCTTTATTTAATGCTCACACGCATTTGGGGGATACAATTGCAATGGATTATACTACCAAAGGCGATCTTGTCGAACTCGTCACACCTCCAAATGGGTTAAAACATCGACTTCTTGCTACTGCCTCACGTAAGGACATTGTTACAGGTATGAAAACAAGCATCGGGAATATGGTAAATCATGGGACGGCAGGGTGTGTTGATTTTCGTGAGGGTGGATCTGATGGTGTTATTGCGTTACGGGAAGCAGCTGCGAATCAACCTTTTCGTTGTGTAATTTTTGGAAGAGACGGTGGTGAAATTGATAGCGACGGCTTAGGTGTGAGCAGTGTTCGAGATATTCCTGATCTCGATCGAATTGTTGCTAAAGCAAAACGAAATGGCAAACAAGTGGCTTTCCATGCTGGTGAGATGGATAGTAAGGATGTTGATGCTGCGCTTGCTTATGATCCTAATTTTATTATCCATGCCACACATGCAACTAATAAACAACTCAAGCAATGCGCAGACCGTTCGATACCAATAGTTGTTTGTCCGCGATCAAATTGGACTCTTGATGCAACCTCATCAAAAGCTCATCCACCTATAGAAAGAATGCTCAATTTAGGTTGCACGGTATATTTAGGCACTGACAATGTGATGTTTGTCGAACCTGACATGTTTACGGAAATGGCATTTGTTCACACAATATATCGACTCGATCCAATTATCACGTTACAGATGGCAATCTCTGGATCTTCAATTAAGGGCGAACCGTTTTTTATTAAAACAGGTACGCGCGCGAACCTTTTTTTAATAAATCCTCGTTTCTCAAATCTGCGCTTCAGTCAACATCCTGTTGCAAGCATTGTAAAACGGGCAAATTCCAATATTATCGGGACAAACGTTTTTAATTCATAAATCCAACAAAACAGGCATGTTTGTTCTGGGTGATGCCTGTGTTCTCTAATATACTTGTCGCGATTGACGGCTCGAACGCTAGTGAGCACGCGTTTGGGTGTGCTATCGAAGAGGCTGGGCTTCATAAAGCCAAACTAGTTGCCATTTATGTCGTTGAAACTGGTCTTTTTTCGTCCCTTCCTTCCGATAATACAGTTGAGATTATGTATCGTGCTCTCGAAAAGGAGGGTAATGAGGTACTCGCAAAGGCAAAAAGGGTTGCCACAGACAAGGGGATCCAACTTACAACGCACATCAAACAGGGACATGCTGGTAATGAGATAATTTCACTTGCTGAACGTCAGAAGGTAGATTTGATCGTTGTTGGCTCGCATGGAAAAAGCAAAACCGATCGTCTCCTTTTGGGGAGTGTCAGTAATTATGTCGTCACACATGGCAAGATCACAACTATGGTGGTGAGATTATAACCGATATGTTAGTAAAAGACTATATGACATCCGATGTCGTTCACGTCGATATTCCCGGAAATCGTGACGATGTTTTAAAAATTTTGAAACGGACAGGAATATCCGGTGTTCCAGTAATTAAGAGTAAGAAACTTATTGGAATTATTACGCGAAAGGACTTGCTTCGAAAACCTGAAGAAACACAGCTCGGACTCTTAATGACAACGAAACCTTTTACAATCGAACCTGATGCCGAAATACGTGAAGCTGCCCGTTTAATGATCTCCAAAAAGATAAGGCGTCTTCCTGTTGTTGAGAAAAATAAATTAGTAGGATTGCTTTCAGTTGCGGATCTCATCCATGCGATTGCGCAAATAAAGATCAAAGAAGAAATTAAAGATAAATACGTCAGTCAAACATTTGCACTTTGGGAAGAAACACCATTGCCGCTCGTAGGGCGTGTGATGCAAATTTCAGGTGTAGATGCAATTCCTATTCTGGATTCTGAAAGTCGACTTCAAGGGATTATTTCGGAGCGAGACCTGATCCGTAATTCCATTATTGAGGATTCTGTTGGCGTAAGCGATTTTTCTAATGGCACGGATGATGATGAATGGACTTGGGAAAGTATCCGTGATATGCATACATTAAGTTATAGCATTTCAAAAGTGCAGTTACCAGACCGACCCGTTAAAACTGCAATGGTAAAAAATGTGATTGCAGTACCACAAAATGCAGAAGTGAGTGAGTGTGCATTAAAAATGCGTAGAGCTCGTGTCGATCAATTACCCGTTATAAATGGGGACAAGCGATTAGTTGCTATGCTCTATGATCGTGAACTTTTACGAGTGCTCTGCGAATCGGCAGAATAAAAACCTTTAAATTTCTTAATGTCGTGTTATTAATAAAGCGCTTTTAGATAATTTTCAGCGTTTATTAATTTTTTGAGGAATCAACATGCCTGAACAGTACCAGGATTCTATGAAGGGAACGACAACCATTGGGCTAGTCTTCTTAGATGGCGTTATCCTCGCTACTGAGAAGCGGGCAACAATGGGTTTCATGATTGCAAGTAAAAAAGCAAAGAAAGTTTACCAAGTCGCTGATCGGATTGGTATGACAACAGCGGGTGGCGTTGGCGATGCCCAACAAATTGCCAGAATTCTTACTGTGGAATGTAGTCTGTACCAAATCCGAAGAGGGCGTCCAATCACCGTCGGTGCTGCTGCAACGTTACTCTCTAATTACCTAAACCAGAATCGTTATTTCCCATATTATGTCCAGTTACTAGTTGGCGGTGTGGACGAACACGGACCGAGCGTTTATTCTGTTGATGCACTCGGTGGATCAACGAAGGAAGAGGAAATAGTTTCAACTGGTTCTGGATCCCCAATGGCATACGGTGTGCTTGAAGATAGATTCAAAACAGGTTTGAAAGAAGATGAAGCGATTGATCTTACAATCCGAGGATTAATAGCCGCGATGAAACGTGATGCTGGATCTGGTGAAGGGATCCATGTTGTAGTGATCACAAAAGATAAATATCAAGAATTAGGGGAGGACAAACTCAAACAATACCTCGCCAAGACTCACATATAACTTTTTTTTAGGACGTTTACTCTATGCTTATTGAAGAACGGTTAAAAGAGCTTAAAGATAAGATCAACGAAAAGATCCCTCGCGGTATCACGATTTCACAGGTAGAGTTTGAGGGTCCGGAACTTGTTATCTATACGGATGACCCGAAACGCTTTGCCGACGAAGCTGATCTAATTAGAGTTCTTGCCCGTGATCTTCGTAAACGCATTGTTGTGCGACCAACAATACTTGAAGATCCTGAAAAAGCAATCTTAGAAATAAGAACTGTTGTCCCCGAAACAGCCGGTATAACTGATATTTTTTTTGATGCAGACACCGGTGAAGTGTTAATTGAAGCCGAGAAACCTGGAGTTGTAATCGGTAAAAACGGTGCAACACTTCGGGAAATCACCAAGCATATCGGATGGACGCCAAAAGTGGTTCGGACACCTCCAATTGAAAGCACTACCGTTAAACAGATCAGACAATATCTGCGATTAGTGAATGAAGATCGAAAACAATTCTTACGTACAATTGGGCGGCGTATCCACCGGGATATTGCGATAAAAGACGAGAATGGAAAGGATACTCAGAAAAAAGATCAATGGGCTCGAGTTACCATGCTTGGCTGTTGTCGCGAGGTTGGACGGGCGGCATTTCTACTTACAACTCCTGATAGTCGTATACTGATTGACTGTGGTGAAAAACCAGATAACACCAATGGGACCCCATATCTTTACCTCCCTGAAATTCACCCGCTTTCTTCCCTTGATGCTGTAGTTCTCACTCATGCACACCTTGATCATTGTGCCCTTATACCGCTTCTCTATAAATATGGATATGAAGGTCCTGTTTATTCGACATCACCGACTCGTGATCTCTCTGCAATGCTACAGCTAGATTATCTCGATATTATCAACAAGGAAGATCGCAAGATCCCGTATAGTTCAAACGAGGTGAAGGAGTATATTAAACACTCTATTACACTCAATTATGGTAGCGTTACTGATATAGCGCCGGATATAAAGGTTACTTTCCATAATGCAGGTCACATTTTAGGTTCAGCAATCGTTCATTTCCACATTGGTGACGGTTTGTACAATATTGCATTTACTGGGGACTTCAACTACAGTAAAAGTCGACTTTTCAACCCCGCTATCAGCCAATTCCCTCGACTTGAAGCTTTATTCATGGAAAGTACATATGGTGGATCAAACGATTTTCAACCTCAACGATCGGATGCCGAAACCAAGCTTTACGAGACTATAAACACTGTTCTTTCCCGCGGTGGTAAAGTTATTATTCCTGCATTTGCTGTTGGGCGTTCACAGGAAGTTATGCTTGCTTTAGAAGAAGGAATGAGACTTGAAAAGATACCTAAGGTGAAGATTTATTTGGACGGCATGATCCGTGAGGCTACTGCAATCCATACAACTTATCCGGAATACCTTAACAACGACCTCAGGAATCAGATATTCCGTGAATCCATGAACCCCTTCCTTGCAGAATGTTTCCAGCAGGTTGATTCTGCTGAGCTACGGGAGAAAGTAATTGGGGGTGATCCCTGCGTTATCATTACAACAAGTGGAATGCTCAATGGCGGTCCGGTAATGGATTATCTTAACAATCTTGCACAGGATTCAAAGAATGCACTTGTCTTTGTAGGATACCAAGCAGAAGGGACACAGGGACGTCGAATCCAAAAGGGTTGGCGTGAAGTGCCTATGGGTAGAAAAGGTACTATTATGATCAATCTTGAAATTGTTACTGTCGATGGCTTTTCCGGGCATTCAGATCGCCGACAGTTGATGAATTTTGTTGGACAGATTCAACCAAAACCAGAAAAAATTTTTTGCATTCATGGCGATGAAAACAACACAATTGATCTTGCAAGCTCAATCTACAAACGTTATCATATTGAAACTCACTCTCCAATGAATCTAGAGACATACCGTATGGTTTGAATTGGTTACCATGTGGGATCGTCTATCGATTTGTTTAAGTATATTTTCTATAATGGCTCTCTCAAATGCCATTGTCCCTATACTCCCGGTTTATGCGACAAGTTCTACTTTACAAAGTGCGATTTACTCAGCCTATTTTCTTGGAGCTTTTCTAACGACTCTACTAGGTGGGTTGCTTTCGGATAAATATGGGAGATTACCCGTAATTCGATTTGGATTGGGAATCACCATTATTAGCGGTTTACTTCTCACAGTTCTCTCTCCAGCTATAATTGTGATTGGTGCTCGCTGCTTAGAAGGCATCGGTGCTGGGCTCTTTGTGGCAGCAGCGATGGCTCATGTCAATTCACTTCCTGATCATGCAAAAATGAGCGGATATTTTATGGCAGCTCTCAATCTTGGGCTTGTATTAGGACTTATTTTAGGAGGTAACCTTGCAGTCCAGTTCCATACCTCTACAGGAGGGATTCTTCTTTTTACGATTATGACACTTCTTTCGATTTTGCTAAGTATTTTTATGATGAGTTCACCCGCAACTCCAGAACCGAATACTCTCGCCATAGTAAAATCACTGATATATGACTACCGCTGGCTTTGGTACTCCTCTTTGGTCCTTATTGGGATAACAGGGGTTGTAACGTCACTTTACCCTAAGTTTTCTGGTGCATCTCCAGATATTGTCGGAAATTTGATCGCGGGTATGAGTATTGCAACAATTATGGGGGTAATCACTATTTCACGAATCAATCCAGATCCAATAATAACCATTCAAATTGCAGCTGCAATTATGGCAGGAAGTGTTATGCTCACATTCATTTCTCCGATTGGGTTTTTCTTTATTGGAACTCTTTCAGGATTTGTTATGATCGCCCAAATGGCATTTCTTTCAAAAGTTAAGGATAATCAAGGGATTACAATGGGTCTCTTCTCTACCACAAGTTATCTTGGAATGAGCTTGCTTCCTTTCCTTGCAGGTGTAATTGCGGATTCAATGACCTTTTTTATCGCATTCTGCGTAACTGCTTGTATGGCGTTAACCGTCACTTTTACGATAAGTAGATACAACTGTCCGAATTAATGATTCCCAAATTGTGTATGACGGAATATCAATAGATTGATGTCTAATAACGGTAAAATTCGTGCATGGATAAGTGGATCGTTGTAAAATTTCTTCTCATAATTGGATTTACTATTATTTTGATTGCCCCTCTCGTGAAAGCGGATGATGAAAATGATTGGTATATGAGAGGGGAGAATGCGGTAAAAATTGGGCAATACAGCGATGCAATCAGTTATTACAATATTGCGATCTCAATTAACCCACAGTTTGAACCAGCATTTTCAGGAAAAGCATATGCCCTCAATCAGATGGGGAATTTTTCAGGTGCGCTAAATGTTTCTGAATTAGCACTTGCAATTAAACAGGATGGTCGTGCCTTGAATGCGAAAGCCTTCGCATTATTCAATCTTCAGAGATATAATGAAACGGTTACAGCCTATAATGAATTATTTACGGTTCAGTCAAACCTTCCAGATGCATATTGTAATCAGGGCATCGCATACGAGAATCTGAACAAAACCGATCAAGCAATTGTCGATTTTGATAAATGCGGACAGCTCGATCCCTTCAACTTAATACCTTGGTATGAGAAAGGGCGGGTACTGCTAGAGATTGGTAAACCACAAGAGGCACTTGATGCATTTAACCGTTGCACTCAAATCACCATAAAAAATGCAACAGTTTGGAACTACAAAGGAGAGGCACTACTCCAGCTTGGACAATATCAGGACGCACTCGATTGCTTCAAAACTGCAACAAGTCTTGATCCTAATTATACAGATGCCAAGAAGAATATCGATCTTGCGATCAATCATGGACAAGTGTACCTAATAGGCACACCTACACCAACGTTAAGACCAGTGTCTGCAATAACACCACCTACGTTAGTTCCTGTAACAACAGAAACCACAATAACAATAACAACGATTCAACCTGCACAAACTACAGAAATTGTTACAATTCCTATACAAACTGAAACTTCAATTCCAATCAAAACCACATATTCTCCGCTTCCGGCATGGATAACGATTGTGTGTCTGTTTTGTGTAGCTTTTATTGTTCTTCGAATGCGGAGACAATAATCTAAAATTTTTAATTACTAGAATTAATTATTAATTGTCCCGACTCGCTTGCATAATATTATAATAAATCAGTGATGCCTTTTTCAACGACTCTATCTTCACATGTTCGTTTAATGCATGTAGATACCGCATCTCACCGGGTCCATACTCAATAACATTGAATCCAGCTGCTCTAAGATGACGTGCATCACTCGCAGCCCATTGCACTATTGGGGAAACGTCGCCTCCATAAACCTGTTCTACAGCTTGGCATGTCATCATAACAAGCCGGCATCTGGGATCTGTAATTGATGGTTCGTGGATGGTTTGTTCAATGATTCTCCCATGAGGCGAATGCGATCTAATCCCTTCCAGCAAGGTGGGAATATTGCATCCCCATGGAATACGAAGCTCAAGTTCAAGTTCACAGCGTTGAGCGACAATATTGGATTTCTCTCCCCCTCTTATAACACCAGGATTAAACATCAATTTCGTCAAGACATCAGACACTTTATCGACATTAAATTCCTTTTCTAAAACTTGAGAGGATACAGAAATAATCTGTTGAAGATCTTCGGTAACTGGGTAGTTTTGTAGGTTCAATTCTTTCACATATTCGATTAGTGATAATGCCTCCATTATTGCATTAATACCTACAGCGGGATACAGTGATCCGTGACCCGGCGTTCCATTGAATTCAAGTTCTAGCCGGATAAGACCTTTTTGTCCAATATTGGGATGGTGTATTGGTGTCGGTTCTGCGATCAGACAGTCACAGGGATCGATTAGATGCTTCTCTATGAGATGTTGTATACCTGCATCCCCGCCAGTCTCTTCATCGCAAACAAAGGCCAGCTGAACTGGTAGTTCATGATTAGCTTGAATGAAAGCATTGCAGGCAGCAAGAATAGCGGCACAACCACCTTTCATATCAGTTGCTCCTCTACCAAATACCGAACCGTCTTTTACGGTACCAGAAAATGGTGTTACAGTCCATCCCTCATCCATTGCAGGCACAACATCTACATGACCGCAAAAAAGGATCTTATTCTGTGTCTGTTCAGTTACTAGGTTACACTTGCCAGGTTCTTTTTCCGTGATAATAGATCGAACGCCCCAATTTTCAAGCATTGAGCAAATGTATTCGATTATATCGTGCGTTTTTCCTGGGGGGTTCTCACTGCGGATCTTTATTAGATTAGAACAAATATCGGCAACATCCATTAGAAAAACACTCCTATTCGGAGGAATTGCGCCCTATATATGTATCAAATAACGTAGCCAGCGATGCATCTGAATAAAGGCTCTTTAAGAATTCCGATTCAAAGAATTCATCAATCATGATGAAAAGCATATTCGAGGGAATCTCATTTTTGCTATCTGGATCGAGTACAATCCTAAAACTCCTATAGCTTGCCGGATCATCTGTATCATAGATCATTTGCCAAAGAGAGGGCAACTTGGAAAACTTTTCCGGGTGATCCTTTTTAAGCCAGTTAATAAATGCAGGAAACTTTGAACGGTCACCTTTTCTCTCTCCATCAACACGCCATCGTAAATATTCAGCACCCATGATATTCTTTGGAGACTGATAATTATAGGCGTAAATACTTGCAGTATAATCGATATGAGCTAGAGAATCGATAAAATAAAAAGATAGCACTTTGTGAAACTGGGACATATCATGTAAAATCATAGATTTTTCGTAAAGGAATCTAAGAACAGCGGTATATTCGTTATCAGCGTGCATGCCTCTCTATAGGACAGAACATTGTAAAAACATTGTCGTGTTATCACTCTATGAAAACAACACAATAATCCTTTAATGATAAAACGGTTCGCGTCTTTTCACAGCTTCACAAAACAATGCTTCGAGTTCTGAACCTTTTTTTCCTCTTATATCGATATGGTTATCAGATCGTAATAGGCAAGGTTTGAGTTTTCCATCTGATGTCACCCTTAAACGATTGCAAAAGGCGCAGAATTCAGTATTGTGAAGTGGGCGAACAATCTCTACTTCTGCACCGTCAAGACAATATTTTTTCCTATGATGCATTCTTCGCGTGAAAATTGTTTTTGAACGTTCCGCAAGATTCTGTTCAATTCCTGCTAGATCCCAATGATAGTTGCAATTATTGAACTGCATCAATTCGATTAATTGAAGGATTAGATTGCGATTCCCACGTATAAAAGCGAGAAAATCATCCACTTCAGATTCATTGATACCTTTTAGTAAAACCATATTCAGTTTTATTGGTGAAAGTCCAGCATCGAGTGCAGTGGAAATTCCAGAAAGAACTTCTTTGAGACAGTCCCTTCCAGAGATCCGTTTGTAAGTTTGAGGATTGAGACTGTCTAGGCTTACGTTAACTCTCGATAGACTTGCTTCTTTTAAATCATACGCTAGATTAGCTAACAGAATGCCATTAGTTGTGAGTGAGGATTCCATGCTTTCCGGTACAGATGCGATGATTTCTAATAGGTCATCTCTAAGAAGAGGTTCACCTCCGGTAAACTTTACATGTTTAATATCCATTTTGGCGGCCACTCGAAGGATCTCGGCAATCTCATCCGCGCTAATCGGATTTGTAGGGGATTGTTCACCTTCTGCGTGACAATAAATACAGGCAAGATTACACTTCGGTGTGAGGCTGATACGTAAATTACTTACAGGCCGGTTGTATGAATCCCTTAAGGTCATGAGTTCAAGCCACAAAGTTTTTCGCGATTATATAAAGTTCGGTACTGCCTTTTCGAGTTGCTTTCGTAACATATGTTTTAACTGAGAAAAAATGTTGCTTTGTTTCATTAAATAGCTTGGAAAAATCGGTGCCTTGGAAGGATTTAACAACAAAGTTACCGCCAGGTTTTAAAACATTACAAGCAAACGTTAGAGCTTCTTCTCCAAGCGCGATTGCTCTGGCTTGATCATAACTCCGTTGACCAGAGAGTTTTGGAGACGCGTCACTAACGACAACATTCACAATTCTTAGCATTTCTTTTACCCGGGTATGAATTTGAGGATCTGTAAGATCACCTTCGATTGTCTCGACTCCATCAATTGGTGGGATAATTGATAGATCAACTCCGAGCACTCGTCCATCAGTAAGTGTCCTTATGACTTGGAGCCAACTTCCCGGTGCGGCACCTAAATCGATTACATTGTCTGATCGCCGAATAATACCAAACCGTCTTTGGATCTCAATTAATTTGTAAGAAGCACGCGAACGGTAACCTTCGCTTTTTGCTTTAATATGCACCTTGTCGCGTCCCCATTGTGATCCCATCCAGTTAACCTCGCAAAATTGCGGGATTCAAACCCAAAACACTATAATTAAAGTATAACGATATACTGTATAAGACAGTATGTAAAGGGGGAAAGCGATGTTAAAAGCAACGATTGATGCAGACATTTTCAGGGAAGTCATTGATGTTATATCCGCACTTGTACCTGAGTGCCGTTTGCATACGGCGGAGGGCGGAATCTCCACAAGAGCTGTAGATACAGCGAATGTGGCGATGGTTTCTCTTGAGCTGAAAAAAGAGGCATTTGACTCTTTCAAAGCAACAAAAAGCCAACTAGGTGTTGATATCTCCAAGATGAAGAATATCTTCAATATGATGAACAAAGGTGATTTAATAAGTCTCGATCTGGCAGATAATGCCCAAAAGATACAAGTCAGTGTTCACGGATATCGTTATTCAATCACACTGCTCGATACCAATACGATTCGCAAAGATCCCAACCCCCCGACAATTAGTTTACCGGGCAAACTTACAATTTCTGGAGAGGATTTGAATAATGCAATCAAGGCAGCAGCTGTTATTTCAGACAAGATTACAATGGGAATTAATCCGAATGAGCAGACATTCTTCATGGTTGCTGAAGGGGATACCGATCACATTCGACGTGAATTCGGAAAGGACGAATTGAAATCACTCTCGCCGAATGAGGCACGTTCGCTTTTCTCACTTGATTATTTAAAAGACATGGGAAAAGTGATGAGCCGTGCTGCTGAAGTTGAAGTATTCCTTGGTATCGATCATCCTATTCGGTTTTCCTTTGATATAGCAAATGGTAATGGGCATGTTGAATACCTACTTGCTCCTCGTATTGAGGCTGACTGATGGAGTACACTCCATCAGCTAAGGAACTCTCCAATTTTCCTTTTTTAAAAAATTCAAAGGAGTATATTAGACAAAAGTATCCCTCGCTTGACAATCTGTTTTCAGGAGATCGTGGCGAAATACTAATTAAACAATCACTTAATAGAATCAGAGATGCATTATTCGCAAAACGCAAGTATGGTGAAGGGGGTTCTTCCAATCCAGAAGATAATATTGCATCATATGCACTAGCCCGTGTTATTATTTCATGCCTTAATGACCGACAGTTGATCGAACGATTAACAAGGTATGAAGCGGAGCAAGCGTATCAAGCAATCGTAAACGAAGAACAGTGGAATGAAAATTTCCAATTAGAAGATTCAGGATTTAGTCGACTCTGCACGATGGTTGCATCAGAGCTAGGAATTTCCATCAAACAAAATCAAATGCCACTTGTAGACTATATTGAACTCGTTTCTACAATCCACGAAGACCGGTTTCGTCTTGTAAATCGAATTGTTACAAAAGGCCAGGTACAGATTAATGAGTTCGAAATGTATGATCTTCTTCGTGAACGGATCCGTGTGATAACACAAAGGGATCTTCCAATAAAAGTACCTTCAGTATTTTGTGAGAAAATTGCCCCACATCTTGCAGAACTTCAAAAGGTCTATCAAGAAAAAATGCTTCAACAATTCGGAAAAATTGAAGAAAGTGCATTTCCTCCATGCATACAGGCTCTAATCAATGCAATTACATCAGGTGCTAATCTTACACATCCTGGTCGTTTTTCCTTGACATCTTTCCTTCATAACATTGGTATGGAAAAATTACAGATCACTGAATTATTTGCCCGAGCCCCAGATTTTGATCGTGAAAAAACAATGTATCAAGTGGGGCATATCATAGGTGGCGGTGGTACAGAATATAGTGCACCTGGGTGTGCTGCAATGCGGACAACGGGATTATGTATCAGACCTGACAATTTATGTGAACAGATAAATCACCCACTCAGTTATTACAAAATTAAAAAGAAGAGAATGCAACGCTCAATAAAAGAAAAGAAAGTTGAATAATTATTACGCAATCTGTTTGTTAACTAGATACCCCGCTCCTGAGAGGCCGACAATAAAAATGGTTATTGCAGTTAAATAAGCAACACCGGGTTCCATAACTAATGGGAGTAGAACTAGTAGGACAACTAAAATACAAAAATTGAGTACACTAATAATTACGTCTAGGAGTCGCGCGTCCATGTAATTTATTTCATCATGAAACATTAAATCAGTATTCACATCGATCTTACATATTCTTCTTAATTGCGAATTAAAAACCACATGTTTATCACGCGGTATAAGCCACAGCTTCTTAATATGAAATCTCCTGAAAAAGAACGCGAGGAAATAATTTTAAGGTTAACTGAGGCTGTAGGTCTTCTGCGAAATTCATTTGATGCCCGACTGATTCCACCAAATGGAACAAATATCGTCTTTGCAATTAGTGGGGCTCGAGATAGCCGTGATGTTGCCGCGGTAAAAGGAGGAATTGGCTCCAAGGGAGGGAAAGTACATTTGTATGGATCCTGTGCTTTTAATGTAGGAGGTGAGATTTCACGAATCGTTTTGACAACGATGAAATTTGATCCTCTTATGCGAAGTGCATTTATTATCAAGTGTAATAAGAAAATACTGGAAATCGTTAAAGACATGTTTATTGAATGTCGAACGATTGATCATGTAAAAATTCCACCTAATTCTAATAATATAGATTGGGGAATTGCATCTTGCTGTAAAGACGGAGTGCCCGAAATAATCTATGATGTTGGTATTACGCCAAAAGAGTCGTTAATTCGCGTGATCGGTCAAGATCCAGTTGAAGTTGCCAACAATATTATTATCTTATCAAATCGCATACAATAAAAAGAAATTTGAGGAACATGCATGGGCATTAAGCCGTCATATATTAAAACACTAGGGCTGGAATTACTTGCAAAAAATCGCGAAAAATTTACCAGCAATTATGATGAGGATAAGCAGGCGCTTACTGGAATTGCTATTATTGAAAGCAAGCGCGTAAGGAACCGCGTTGCGGGTTTTATCACAAGAAAAATAAATACCAAGAGACACCAATAAACGCATTATGTTTGAAGGTGTCCTTCCAGCAATCATTACCCCTTTTAAAAGAAACTCATCAATGGACCTTGACACACGAGGTCTTGTAAGTAACCTTGAGTTTCTTCTTTCTCAGGGCATTCATGGGGTTGTGCCCTGCGGTTCGACCGGTGAATCTGCAACGCTTACCTTCGATGAGCACGAGAAGGTCATTGAAATTACGGTCGACAAAATAAATGGTAAGGTTCCAGTGCTTGCAGGAACCGGTTCAAATAATACCACTGAAGCAATACGGTTAACGAAGGCAGCTAAGGACACCGGTGTAGATGGAGTTCTCGTTATCAGTCCGTATTATAATAAGCCAAACCGTTCTGGACTGATCAAACATTACACCAAACTTGCCGATCTTGACATACCCGTTATTATGTATAATGTTCCCGGCAGGACAGGGCAAAACCTTGAACCCGACCTTGTCGCAGAACTGGCAAAACATCCTAACATCGTAGGAATTAAAGAAGCAAGCGGAAACATAAGCCAGATCTCAAGGATAATTGAAGAAACACAAGATGAGGATTTTGTTGTCATTTCTGGTGACGACAATATGACTCTCCCTATCATGGCACTTGGTGGAGTCGGCGTAATATCAGTTGCTGCGAATGTTGATCCCAAACGTATGGTTGTTATGTGTGAAGCGATGCAGAAAGGGGATCTTAACAAGGCTTTAAAAATTCATTACGCTCTTTCACCTCTGTTAAGAGCTATGTTTATTGATACTAACCCAATTCCGGTGAAAAAGGCAGTTGAACTGATTGGTATGGCGGGCGGTCCTGTTCGTCTCCCCTTAGATGATCTCGATGAGAAAAAAACAGAACAGTTGAAGAAGGTTCTTTCTACAATCCCAAAATCAACTGATAATTCAAAAAAATCCACGAAAATAAGGGATCAAAGAAAGTAGTGCTAAAAAAGTCATGACAGGTTTCAACTTTACATCGGCAGGTATGGTAAATTATGATTAAAGTTGTAGTATGCGGTGCTTCAGGTCGCATGGGGCAAACAATCGGGAGGATGGTGAAAGAATCATCTGACCTAGAACTAGTTGGTGGAGTGGATCTTAAACCCGGTACATTTTATGGGATTGACATTGTTGCGTCACAGAAAATCGAAACCCTACTGAAATCAAAAAAACCGGATGTCCTGATAGACTTTACTATCGCTCAGGCGGCTACAGAGAATGTCAAGATTGCAGCACGGAACAAGGTAGCACTTGTAGTTGGTACAACTGGATTTACTCCTGAACAAAGAGCTGATATGACCAAGGCGATTGAAGGAAATGTTCCCGCTGTAATTTCTAGCAATTTCTCAGTTGGGGTGAATATATTCTGGCAGCTTGTACGTGAATCTGCAAAACTGCTCAAAGATTATGATGTTGAAGTAATTGAGGCACATCATCGGAACAAAAAAGATGCCCCGAGTGGTACTGCTAAAACAATCCTTACTATTCTTGATGAAGAAATCGGAGCTCGCAAGAAATTATATGGACGAGAGGGGATGATGGAGCGTGGAAATGAAATTGGCATCCACGTAATTCGTGGGGGCGACATTGTTGGGGATCATAAAATAATGTTTTCGAAGAATTTCGAGACCATTGAACTATCACACCGAGCTTACGATCGTTCTGTTTTTGCAAGTGGCGCCTTGCGTGCAACGCGGTGGGTGATTGGCAAAAAGCCAGGTGTTTACGGAATGAACGATGTCTTGAATCTAGTGAAAAAATAGACTCTGTTGTCATTTCGAAACACTTTTTTTGTTATTCATAAAACATATAAGATGGAGTGGCCACTTTTGGTAGCAATTATTGACAAAGAAAAATGTACTGGTTGTGAAACTTGTGTGAATGAATGCCCGGCGTCTGCGATTTCAATGGAAAACGAAAAAGCGAAAGTTGACAAGGATATGTGTGTTGACTGCCAGACTTGTGTTGATGTCTGCCCATCAGAAGCTATCCATATGGAATAAAATAAAAAATTTTAATAATATTTCAATTTTCTTATTTTTTAATTTTTTTCTAACGGTATACCGTATAATCATAAAGATAATTGAAAAGAATTACTGTTTATTTTATTAAAAATCGAAAAGACGACTTGAACCCTGTAATCAAAAAACAATCTATTTATTATGTTAGGAAGTAATGGAAAATTTGCATTTCAACACAACTTATTAACATATTTATCAATGAACAACAGCAACACACAAAAGGACTTGGATTATCTATGATTAATGTAGGGGTGCTCGGTGCGACTGGTGCGGTCGGACAGCGTTTTGTCGAGATCTTAGCAAACCATCCGTGGTTCGATCTTGTGACGTTAGCTGCTTCAGACCGTAGCGCGGGAAAACCTTATGGAAAAGTCGTGAATTGGCGTCTTGATACGCCATTTCCAGAAAATATCTCAAAAGTCAAGGTCAGTCCTACATCGCCTAAGAGCATGAAAGACGTTGATCTGGTCTTCTCTGCCCTTCCAGCAGAGATAGCATCGGATGTAGAAGTTGAATTCGCAGATGCCGGAATTGGAGTTTGCAGCAATGCTAGTTCTCATAGAATGGAACCGGATATCCCTCTTGTCGTTCCGGAAGTGAACCCGGATCATCTTGGATTGATCGATGTTCAGCGTGATGAAGGGCGAGATGGATTCATAGTAACGAATCCAAATTGTTCAACAATAATGATGGTTATGGCGTTAGCCCCCATTCGGTCGTTCAAGTTTTCCAATGTTAAGGTAGCAACGATGCAAGCGATATCTGGTGCAGGATTTGCTGGTGTCGCTGCAATGGCGATCTATGATAATGTGATCCCCTATATCGGTCAAGAAGAGCAAAAAATGGAGACTGAATCTCTTAAAATTATGGGTACTCTTAAAGAGAAGAAAGTCATCAACGCACCATTCTCGGTTAGTGCTAGTTGTCATCGTGTCCCAGTAATTGACGGTCATACCCTAGCAGTTTGGGTTAATATTAAAAATCCTGTGAAGGATCTTGTAAAAGCATATCAAAACTACAAACCTCCTATTAAAGGTCTTCCAACACAACCAGAGAAATCGGTTCTCCTAATGGAGGAAAATGATCGTCCACAACCTCGTCTTGACCGGATGCGAGGGAAGGGTATGACAGTCTCCGTTGGAAGGTTGCGTGAAGGTGTCCGGTTTGTTGCAATGGGGCATAACACAATCCGCGGAGCAGCCGGCGCTAGTGTATTGAATGCTGAACTTATCCACAAAAAGAAATATCTTTAAACCAACTCGAACGAGGTGAACCTATGGAACTGAGAGAAAATACAGTGTTCGTTGGAAACAAACCAGTCATGAACTATGTACTTGCAGTAGTGACACAATTCAACAATGGAGCAAACCAGGTCGCAATCAAGGCAAGGGGTAAAGCAATTTCTCGAGCTGTAGACACGGCAGAGATTGCTTTGAACCGTTTCCTTGATGGGGTTGTGAAAAAGGAGATTCTGACATCGACAGAGATTATCGATACCGATTCTGGTAAAACCAATGTCTCTAGTATCGAAATCATACTAACAAACAACAAATAGTCATTTCCTTTTTCTCTTTGTTTATTCCTTTAATTTGATTTTTGGATTTTATTTAAGCAGAATTTTACTTATGACAAAAAGAGTTTAAATCTAATAATACAGATGCATTAAAGCATGAGGGTATTGGCTATCACATTGCTTGGCATAATTCTACTGCTGGCGATTGCAATACCTGTGATGGCAGCAAGTGAGGAGCGGTATGGGTATATCCAAATCCAGGACATCACTGTACAACTCAATAATGACACCGCAACTATTAACGTGAATTATTCTGTTGATGAAGGCACCCGCATCATATTCTTTTTGCTCGGAAAACAAGATCTCAAGAACAAACTCCAATATGTTTTGAATTACGACGGAGCGCAACCGCACCGTATTGATTTAAGTCATGCAGAGTTTTCTGTTGACAATGCAGCTTATTCTTATGGAAAGGGAATCTTTTGGTACCCTTCTCATACTTTTAATGTAGTTATCCCCTCTCTCACAGTTCAGTCCCCGCAAGTTACTAGAAAATTTTCTATGACGAATACCTTTCCAAATGGTATAGGTTATTTTGATATTGATACAGGAAATTTTGCATCATAAGTTTCTTTAAATCAGAAAATGACGATGTTCAAATACATCACATTCTATCCGATATTTAACCCACGACTTTTGTGTTTTTAAAAAATCAAAGAACTTCGATGATTGCTTGACGGCGTTGTTCGGCAATTTTTTTGTTAACGAAAAACTGAACTATGCCCCCCATAACTCCTGACAGTAATCCAATAAGTGTTGAGTAAAGGATGTAATTACTAGCATCAATCATTTTAATGGGAAAATCAGGTATACCACTTACGATTATAAGATACACACTTGCACCATAGAGTATAAATCCCAAAGCCATTACAAAAAAAGGGAAAACAATAACTTTACCTAGCTGTTCTCGTTCATTAAAATACACATCAATAATAATGCCTATTGAGACTATCAGTCCAGCAACAATTAACCATTCGATGGAACCGTAAATAAATGTCATAAAGTAAAGCAAGATTCCCAGACTTTGATCAACCGAATAAAATTTTAGAAGGTTGATAAAACCCACAACAAATCCAATAATGACTAGTAAGATAGTTGTTATGTATGTGATGAAGGAAAATCTTCCTCGAGAAAGTGATGCTTTTAAAGCATTTAGAATGGCATGAACAATCTCATCAATCCCAAATCCTTTATAAAGAAGATAACTTCCGATAACGCCAACCACAATAATTGTTGCTGTACCGGGGTAACCCAGCAAATATGCTAATGCATAAAGCAACATAGCTAAACCTAGTGGAATAAGCACTACTCTCGAAACCTTGGGATCATCAAGCAATTTTCTTAAGATATAGTATGTTCCCTCAAGGTTTGGCATCTGGTTCACAATTACTCGACGTATACTGCTCACAGGAATTTTAGATTGTATAATTGGAATCACATATTCATCTTCTGCACCATCTGAAACTAGAATGCAGTTGGTTACCTGTGTTTCTTTAATGACTTGGTCGAGTGTTGCAGCGATCTTACGATCACCTTCAATCATATGCATATGATCGCCAGATATAACAGCGATTTCTGCATCTTCTCCTTTTGAAACGAGATCGTCAAATATTTTTACGGCCTGAAAAATCGCGTTTAGGTCGGAATCTTCAGGATCGGCAAGTGCAAGGGTATTTGCTGCTTTCAAGCAAGCTACCCGTCCGATGCAAGGACTTTCAACCTGTGCTTTGTATCCAATATCGTCGTCACGATCGACACTGAGAACTAAAGTACGTTCCTGTGTCATGGTTATTATAAAATTGCCGTAAATCTATTAAATAATTCCTGACGGAAAAAGATTATATTAGTTTTGAGCGTTGTAGAAGAAGAATATCATCAGTAGTAAGTTTCTCTCCTGCCCTGAAGTTTTTAAATAGATGTTCCGCCTCTTTCCTGACAGCTTTTTGCTCTTTTGATACTTTTACCTTCTTCGTCTTCTTTCGCAGTCCACTAATAACCTTATCGTAATCCCGCAGCTCTTTTTGACAAGAAATAAAAAATTTGTGCTCAGAATCTGCGGATTCTTGAGATTCTACAAAACTCTTATGAGAAGCGTCTGCCATTTCACGAGATTTGTCAGCTTTACGGTAAGATTCTACCATTGTGTCATGATGTTTTTGGGCAAGTTCAGCTATTTCTGTAACATTTGCATGAAGCTCTGATGCCTGTTTACGTAGTTCGCGTGCAGCATTTACCTTACTCCGCATCTCTTTATTCTGCTCGAGCTCAGATTCTTGTTCCTTAACCTGACCTCTCATTTGTTTGATTTTTTCTATGAGCTCACGCTCTTTTTCGGTAGAGAAAACTTGCGTCTGTTGCATCATCTCGAGATGTTCAATTTGCTTTTGGATCTCTTTGATTCCACGGCTCTTAGGACTTCCGTGTTCTTTTTTAAACGCTTCGATTTCTTCAAAAAGAGTATTTGCTTGATCATTAAGGTCATTGCGTTTTACTTTAAGCTCAATGACTTCTTGGTTGTATTTATCACGCAGATCTTTATTTTTCTGTGCTTCTTCTACAAATTCGCGAGTCTGATTGTTGAGTGTATTACGCTCCCGTGCATATTTGCTTGCCGAGGTATTGAGCTCATTTCTGCTGTTTTTATGCTGTTCAGATTCTGTAAGGATCTTCTTGCGTTTTTCGATAAGGTCGTTAATCATACGTCAGTTCTCCGAAATCCCTGAAAAGGATGGGCGCTAATAATGCAGACGAGGTAACTCAGACAAAAAATAGGGGTCTGATATTTATTGTTTTTACAACCCAACCTGCATAGAGCAAGATGAAAAACATCAGAAAAAGGTCTTACCTTTGGCTTCTTGGAAGACTTCAATTTGAAGTCTTTGTTCAACACTCTGTTCATGATGTTCAACTCCCGATACCAGATCGCGCAAACTTAATTGTGCAATCCCCATCTTCCAATCGAAGGATTGGTCAAATGTACGAATATTAAATGATTGGAATACTATTAAGCATTTCGCAGACGAGGGGTTTAAATAATTAGGACCTTTTTTATTAATGGCTTATATTAAATAATTATTACATTATTAAATTAAGATGTAAATAATTTCGTGGTTCATTAAATATCTTTTAAAATTAAATAAATAAACTACATCCATTTTGGCATTATATAACGCTCCGCCTTCAATCATCTGATTATATGAATTTTTCAGATAACGAAACCATCAGAACTCACGATGTTCGAATTTATGCAAAGTCCGTTTTCTTGTGCCTCAAGTAATATAGGGTAGTTTCTTACGATTGATAAATGGATAAGAAAAGAGAGTTTGACCTGATTGAATCAGGTATCTCTTTTAGTATTACTTTTGATAGATTTTTATACTGCAATCTGCATTTCTCACATATCTGTAATGGAGAATGCATTTTTGGAACATTCTTAGGGGTGTGCGTGGTTATACTTTTAAGTTTGTTTTAACCAACCCATTCCAACAGTCCGCCACCACTTGCTTGGTCACGGACTTTGCGGGTTTGAGGCATTTCAACGGCTTTTGGATTTGCTCTCTTGTTCTCTAGTTCCTGAATTACAGTTTTGTATGACTGACGAGTTCCAAGGATTTGCGCACTCTTGACACCTGTCATGATAGCAAGAACGCGAACTTTACCTTCCATATCATTTCGAACACGAGCTCCCCAGATGACATCAGCATGTGGATCGAGCTCGTAAGTAAGTGAAGTAGCTATTTCTTCGGCATCTTGCAGAGTGAGATCTGTACCTCCAGTAATGTGTATCAGGCTCCCTGTTGCACCGCGATAATCGATGTCTAGCATTGGGTTGCTAAGGCACTCGCGAACAACACTTTCTGCTTTGTTCTGCTGCTTGCTCTCACCTACGAGCATAACAGCAACGCCACCCTTTGACATAATTGCACGAACATCTGCATAATCAATGTTGATGAGGGATGGTTCTGTGATTGTTTCTGATATCCCTTTTACTGTCTCACCAATCAACTGGTCCATCACCGAGAAAGCCTGACCAAGTGGGAGATTCGGAACAAAGTTCTTAAGACGGTTGTTATCCAGGACTATGACTGAATCTGCAGCAGCGGCCAGCGCCTCCAACCCTTCCTCAGCACGAATTAGACGTGCCTTTTCGACTTGGAATGGATAACTGACCATACCAACCACAATCGCACCTTGTTCTTTGGCAACCTGTGCGACGACTGGTGCAGCACCAGTACCCGTTCCACCACCCATACCTGCGGTGATGAAACAGAGATCGGCAGATTCAAGAAGTGCCTCTAGAGTTGGACGTGCCATCTCTGCAGCGCGTTTACCGATATCCGGATACCCACCAGCACCGAGACCTTTGGTAAGGGATTTACCAATCAGAACACGCTTGTCTGCCTGGACCATGTCAAGGTGTTGCTTGTCGGTATTGATCGCAATTGTTTCTGCACCGGATACTCCCATATGGTGAACCCGGTTTACGGTGTTGTTTCCAGCGCCACCACAACCGACAATTACGATTCTCGGTTGTCCGACAAAGTCGTCCTCCATGGCATTGGCGCCGGGTTTGTTGATTTCTTTTTCAATTTCTGCGTTTTTCAGTGCATCGTTAATTATGCTCTGCATATCTACCCTCTCATACCTTGAATGAAACCTGGTCACTGTCCTTTAAGACACGGCTGGCACGTCTATCAACGAGTTCACGAACGGCCGCTCGTACAGCTTCAGAAACATTGGGGAACTCCCCTACCTCCACCATCTGTTGGAGGATTTTAATCTGTGGTTCTGGGAGCCGTAGTGTAATTCGTTGCATCATCGTATCTCACATTTCTGACATATGTCAGTTATCTGTCATCCATATGTCAGACAAGGAGAATGCTCATGTCTGACTGAACCAGATGAATCAAAGTGATACATTAATGTATAAAAACTTTCTTCTGAGCAAATATTGCCCCCCTCAAAACGCATTTATGGGTTCCCATGCAACAAATTGGGTAATTATTGAGTTTTATTCATGACAGACTGGTCTAAAAAAAAAGTAGTTCATGGTGGTGGCGGAAAGCAGCAACGTGAAAAAACCAAAAAAAAAGTGTTGGATTTCAGCGCGAGCTTAAACCCCCTCCCCCCACAAGTATCATGGAACTGTGATCAATTTTTTCTTGAACATTATCCTGATGATAATTACACTCAATTAAAAGAAACTATAGCAAATACTTTCCATAGAAAATCCGAGGAAATCTGTGTAGGAAACGGATCAATAGAATTAATACGTGTATTTTGTGATATCGTTTTCCAAGAATTAGAGACTTTTTATGTAGAATCTCCAACTTTCGGGGAATATGAATATTCCGCCAACCTAAATGGAGCAAAAAAAGTTGGGAAAATCGATGAAGCTGATGTTTGTTTTATTTGCAATCCAAACAATCCCACTGGAATCTTACGTAGCAGACACGAAATGCTCAATCTTATTGAAATTATAGATTCTCACAAGGGAATTTTTTGTGCTGATGAAGCATTTATTGAACTTGCGGATCCTATTCAGAGTCTTGTTAATCTACCAATTGATTCTGTTCTTGTTCTTCGATCTCTAACAAAAAGTTTCTCAGTCCCAGGTATCAGGTTTGGTTATGGGTTTGGGGAGCCGAATTTTATCGAAAAAATGGAGGCCATGCGTCCGCCATGGAGTGTAAATGCTTATGCTGAAGCATTTGCGCTACAAGCATTCCATCGTTATCAAGATCTTGAACAATCCCGAGAATTAATTGACCGGGAACGAGTCTGGTTAACAGATCACCTTAAAGCACTCGATCTTTACGTCGACCCGTCATCAGCTAATTTCCTACTTGTGCAAACTAAGCAAAAAGTAGATCAACTTTGTAAAAAGTTGGAAAAAATTGACATACTCGTACGAGATTGTAGTTCATTTGGATTGCCATCATCAATACGGATAGCTGTCAGAACAAGGGATGAGAATCGGATACTATTAGAGGCACTTTCAGCATGCTTGCGTTAATAATGGCGGGAGGTGAAGGACATAGACTCAATCTTGGTGAAAAACCTCTTGTATCCATTGCCGGGCAACCGATGATTGCTCATGTAATTCGTGCATTCGAGGTATATGGTTGCGATGTGGTTGTAGTAGCATCAGGGAAAACACCAATGACTCAGAATTGGTGCCGAACAAATGGTATTGATCTTTTCTCAGCTTCTGGTAAGGGATATATCAAAGACATGGTTGATGCAGTAGTAGCATTAGATGAACTGAACCCGCTTTTTATTTCGGTTTCTGACCTCCCTTGTCTTCAAGCAAATATTCTTGAGACTATTAATACAAAATACTACAAATCTCGAAGGGATGCGTGTTCAACTTGGATACCCCTTTCTCTTGTTAAAAATTATCGTGATGCTCAGTATATTGAGAAGGTAAATAAGATTGATGCGTGCCCATGTGGTGTAAATATTCTTCGAGGGGATTTGATTTCTGAACCGCAAGATGAATTTCGTCTTCTCTTAAAAGAAGCTCGACTCGCTCATAATGTTAACACAAGAACTGATTTGCAGTATGCTAATACATTCCTTCGAAATCGATCAAAATAACTGGAATTAGTAGTGACTCTATTATATAGGAGATAGTGTTCAAGAACCCCTCTGCGTGCCCCAGATTCCAAAATACCCCCAATTTATCAAGATTTAACAGAACGCATATTAACCTGCATCCCCTATATCATCATATATGGTCGTTTCGCAGGAAATCGAGTTGTCTGGTCATATTATCGATTCTGGAATCATGACGCAACTCTTTGATAAAGTCATGGATATGGGTGGCAACTTCGAGATTCTCGTATTCGATATTGGGAAAAAAAAGACAGACCCGAGCTATGCACGACTTCGTATTGGTGCAGCAAATCGAGACAAATTGCGATCTATCCTCTCAGAACTTCACCGCCTTGGTGCTCATCCTCTTGAAGTAAAAGATGTCCATTTGGTTGTTACAGAGGGCGATCGTATTGTTCCTAAGGGGTTTTATTCGACCACTAACCACTCTACCGAGATCAAATATTTTGGCGAATGGATACCTGTTGACTTCATCAAAATGGACTGTTTAATCGTTTTAGACAAATTGGCCAAACGAGCGATTTGTACGCCTCTCTCAAAACTTAAAAAAGGCGATAATGTCGTTGTTGGTGAACAGGGCGTCATGGTTCATTATCCAGAGCGTCCTCGCGAGCAGAGCAACTTCGAATTTATGCATGGTACGATATCTTCCGAGCGTCCTAGTGTTACGATTATTGCAAAGATTGCGAGGGAGATTCTTGATGTTCACAGGCAAAACGGAAAAATTGCACTAGTTGGGGGTCCTGCTATAATCCACACTGGGGCAACGAATGTTGTTGCCGATATGGTTCGCAAAGGTTATATCAACGTTCTTCTCGCAGGAAATGCACTTGCGGCTCATGATATTGAATATAATTTGCTTGGAACATCGTTAGGAATGGACATTTCAACAGGAAAACCAGTCATGGGTGGGCATAAGCACCATCTGTATGCGATTAGTGAGATCATGAGGGCCGGTTCCATTAAAGAAGCGGTAAATAAAGGAGTGATCACGGGAGGGATTATGTACGAGTGCGTGAAGAATAATGTTCCTTATGTGCTTGCTGGATCTATTCGTGATGATGGACCACTTCCCGATGTTATTACCGATGTAATGGAAGCGCAAGAAGCGATGCGTGAACAACTTAAAGGGTGTAATATGGTACTAATGGTAGCAACACTTCTGCACTCAGTAGCAGTCGGAAATTGCCTCCCCTCAAGTGTTAAAACAATTTGTGTTGATATTAATCCAGCATCACTCACCAAGCTTATGGATAGAGGGACAATGCAGGCGATAGGAGTGGTAAGTGATGCAGGAACATTTTTCCCATTGCTTGCAAAACAGCTCGAAATTCAAGAAACTACTAAAAAAAATAATAATTAGCGCGTAAGTGGCATACAAAATGGCATTTCCTGATCGATAACATAGTTCCATTCTTCTTTGCAGGAACACTCCATTTCAAAGAGAGATGCAATTAATTCACGATCTGCACTAAGGGAATAATCATGGATACCTGACACAATAACAGGATCGCATTTCCCACAATTGTGTGCCCCTCGTTTTTTCCCTCCACCAATTGAATCACAAGTTATAGGGACCGGGATCTTACGTAACACTTCAAGTATGCTCCAGAGATAGGGGGGGCGGTAAGCCCCTTGTTTCCAGTAATATTCAAGATCTGTTTTGCTCTGCACTGTGCAAGGATTCATTGAGATTAGATCGGTATACGATAAAACATCTTTAATTGATGATTTCATATCATTGATAGCCTCACGTTCTGTGAGAAATAGGGGTTTCATTAAAAGATACGCTTTTATGCCAGCACCACAGGATCGAGTTCGTGCACATGCATCAACAAAATCTGAGAATAAAAACCCCTTTTTGATACTTTTATCACGGATCTTATCATCCGATGTTTCTAGTCCTATCGCGCAATACAAAGGAGTTTTCCAAGTTCCATTATCAATTGTTTTAACAAAATATGTGATTGTATCTTCAATAATGAATTCTGGTCGAGTTTCAGCAATAATTAGCTTGCCTTGAAATTCTAATGCTACCTTCTCCAAAACGGATGGAGGAATTTCCTCGGGATCAAAAAAGCTTCCAGAAGTAAAAATTTTAACCATTTGATAATTATCATTTTTATACCGATCCAACACCCAGGCCAGCTGAGATAATAGGTGTCTTTCTTTGCTATCTTTAGATTCACCAAAAGGAGAACGTTCATGTCGATAGCCACACATTAAGCATCTGTTCCATGAACATCCTGAAGTCCTGAAAATGATAGTTAAACATTCGATAATACTATCTTCAAAACGTTCTTTTCCACGCCAATAAGCAATCGGTTTTTCGTGCAGCTCAGAAATCATTAACACCATAGTAGTTAACTTGATCATAATGAAAAAGCTCGTCCTACCATTGTTGGGACTCCTCTTTCTATCAGGAATTGTTTCTGCCTATCAAGTTACGTTAACCGCACCTGATATTCTCTCTGTAGGAAAACCACTCATTGTTAATGGGACGAGTTCCGTTGGGATAGGTACACCTATCGAGGTTGTGCTCTATTATCAACTTACAACTGCCACTGTTGTAGACCGCACCATGACGTATGTTCAGTCAGATAAAACTTTTCGGGTCGTTTTTGATACCACGAATTTGCGGAAAGGTACTTATAAAGTTGAGGTGCCAGGAGATGGACAGGGAAATTCTATAACACATATTATACAGCTTGTTGATCGTACAGATGAGATCCAGATTAGTTCTCCTTTAGAACAAATATTTAATGGTAAATTGAATGTTGCAGGTACTCTAGAGGCGAGTCAGAATTCCGGTGTTCAGATCGAGGTAACAGGACCCGATGACCAACGAATATTTGGTCCGCAATACATTAGTACAAATTTCCAAGGTTATTTCTCTGTGGCAGTACCTATTGATGAAACCGGTGACTATATTGTTAGTTTCACAGATGCAAAGGGGTTCGTGGGAACTAAAAGTTTCACTGTATTGGGAAGTAATGTGACAACTTCGCCTACTATATCTGCTGCAATACCGACACAGGTTGAATTAATTTCAGCCCATGAAAAGGCATCACGAGACAATCCCGCGTATTTTGTGGTTAAATCAGGTTCCGATAAAGTGAATGTATACACTTCATCCAATATTGATTGGGTAATGGAATATTATGATGATAAAGGGATTTTGCACACGGTATTAGATAGGAATCAGCAAAAACCTGAAGAAATTAAAGTTAAAAGTCAGGGAAAGACGCTCTACTTCAAAATCTATCCATTCAAGTATTCGGATAACGGCATCGTATTTCTTTATGCGGAAAATGCCCAGTCAGTAAATGTAAGCCCCACAATACCTGCACCTTTTGCTGTCGGGCAACCAACAACTGTTGAGACTCAAAAGTCCCCTCTGCCGATAACAATTTTGATTGTTTCACTTTTATCATTGATCTTTTTCAAATTAAAATAATTAAAATTCATTTTAATAGAATTGCAAAATATCAGATATAGTAAACAATATCATTATTTGTTAAGAAGCATTTTTACTTTCAAATACTAAATGGGTATGTCACATGCCGGGGTAGTCTAGTCCGGGAAGGCGTTGGTCTTGAAAACCAATGGTGCTTTGCACCTCAAGAGTTCAAATCTCTTCCCCGGCGTCATTTATATAATTAATCATAAGAACAACTTGAATAAATTTAATAAAATTGTCATTTCATTCTCTCGAGGTATAATAACCGGTCGTGTGGTAAAGATAGGGCACTCATAATCCAATGAAATTTGTAAAAAAAACTATTCTTGTTTATTCCTTTTCATTGCTATGATAATGGCAGATGCTGAAAGCAAGCCAATAACCAATAATGGCTGAGGTTCGGGTGAATAGGTCTGTTTTCGGGTTGGAGTTTCAATGGTTGTGGGTATATTTTGAGTTTGAGTAGTTTCTAGAATTGTTTGAGTTATAGTTGGTTCAGAAGTAACTGGTGTTGGTGTAGGAACGTATATTTGATATTTTTTACTGAAAACAGATGTTTGTATAGGTTGAGCAGAAGGGTCTATTTCCTGAATTCGAATTATAGTTTTATCCTGTGATTGATTTACATTTGGAGCAACACCCAGTAGTTGAACATTTAGATCAATTTGTCGATCCGAGTAACTAATGCCCCATCCATCTATCCTCGCTCTTATTCCTTGGTTGACTAATAATTGAGAGGTCATGGGAGGTATGTCTTCAACAATTTCGGTTTTACTGACAACCCATTTCGCGTTTTCAAGTTCAGTATACATATCTAATGTATTTAAACTTGGAAATGTCAATCCGTCAGTACTGAGCCAAGGATCAAAATGGACGGTATAAGTAACAGTGACCGGTGTTTGAGGTGATATTGGTCCTTGACTTGGGTTTATTGACATATTTTGAACGCTCCATCCTGATACAACCTGAACTGAAACTAGAAACAATAAAATCACAAGATATGACTGAAATAAAATTTTAAAAGAACTCATAAAAATTTTTAATGTATGTCGAAGCAATAAATATAACGATTTATTAAATAATTTTTTAATCGTGCAAACCTTCTTATTGATTATCTATAATTTTTGTCGGTGGTATGGAAATTCAAACAATTTTTGAATTAAGATGCAAGAGCTGTCACATGATTCGTGTCTATCACTGTTTTTATGTGTTCAGAATACCTACAATAATAGTCAAATAAGAGCGTGAATTGTCGATGTGTGTTGCAGTCCCCGCGGAAGTACTGGAGATTAAAGAGGGGAATATAGGTATCGTGGATTATGGCGATCTAAAACAAGAAGTTCGGCTTGATCTTGTTGATGCAAAAGTCGGCGAGTTTGTGTTGGTGCATGTTGGTTTTGCAATCCAGAAACTCTCCCGAGAAGAGGGCCTAGAGACACGCGAATTGTTTAAACAGGTATACGCTGCGATGGAGGAGTGATGCACGAGTACAGCATCGCTTATGACCTATATGCAACCGCACGAAAAGCAGCGATGGAAAACCATGCAAACAGCGTAAATAGAGTTTGTGTGGAATTCGGAAAGATGGCAATGGTGAATCCGGAGCAGGTTGTTTTTCTATTCAACACAATAAAAGAGAATGATCCTCTCTTCACCAAAACAACAATTGATTATCAAGAAGTACTCCCACTAGCACGATGTTCTTGTGGATGGAAAGGTGAGGACGTTTTCGTATGTCCCAAATGCGGTGCTCTTCCTGAATTATTGAAGGGCAGAGAAATTGTTGTTACCAATATAGCAATCGAGGTGGATGACTAATGAAAGTCACGATGATGCATGGGGCCGGTGGGGAAGTGATGGGTGAACTTTTACAAACTCTCACTAACTTCACACATAACAATGCCGGTGGAATCGGTCTCGAAGCACTTGATGATGGCGCAGTGATCCCTTTCCATGGACACAATCTTGTTTTCACAACTGATTCACACGTTGTTCGTCCAATCTTTTTTCCAGGAGGAGACATTGGCAGGATAGCTGTCTGCGGTACTATTAATGATCTTGCTATGATGGGTGGACGCCCAATAGCCCTTTCCTGCGGTATGATAATTGAGGAAGGTTTTGATGTTGAAGATCTCGAGAGGATCGTTGCGTCCATGGATACCGCACTAGGTGAAGCCGGAGCTAATCTTGTGACGGGTGACACAAAAGTAATGGAAAAAGGGGCGCTTGATGGTATTACAATTAATACGGCAGGTATCGGTATAGCGGAAAAGGTCGTTAGAGATAACGGGCTAATCCCTGGTGATGCCATTATTGTTTCGGGTACATTAGGAGATCATGGACTAGCAATTATGGCTTACAGAGAAGGTTTTGATCTTGGTGAACAAATCAAATCCGATGTTGCACCACTTTGGGGTTTGGTGGAAAAAGCGCTCGCTACAGGGACTATTCACGCAATGAAGGACCCGACTCGTGGCGGGTTTGCAAGTGCCATCAATGACATGGCAAGAAAGAGCGGTGTGGGCGTTCGAGTGCATGAAGAAAAGATCCCCATCCGAAAAAGTGTGAAGAGTGCTGCTGGTATGCTTGGTATTGATCCGCTCGAAGTTGCAAATGAAGGAAAGGTTGTCTTTGGTGTTCCTGCTTCGGATGCAGATGCTATTCTAGCAGCCCTACGTTCGCATAAATATGGTAAAGATGCTGCAATAATCGGTTCTGTTACAAAAAGCGCTCGTGTGATTATGGAAACTACTATCGGCGGTGAACGTTTTATTGAGCCACCAATGGGCGATCCCGTCCCCAGGGTGTGCTAATTGGATAATTTTTATTCTGTTTGATAAAGGAATTTCGTCGTTAATTTTTTCTTAGTGATTAATTAATGAGAAGCTCTAATCTTATCCCTTTATTATTATTGAATAAAAAAATTGAATAAAAAACGAGATTATAGATAAATTTTCAGTTTCATTTTATATATTGTTGTAGCAATTCAAGTGCTTCTAATTCTCTTGTCCCCCCACACCTTTTCACAATTCCGATATGATAATCAATTATTTTTTTTAAGGCTGGATCTCGGGAAATCACGTATCTTGTGGAATGCACTGTCGCGTCTATGATGCTGTTAAATCCTCTGTTAACTGGACAAACATTGGCAGATAAAACTTCTTCATGCAAGGATGCGAGTCTTACGGTCATCGATTCTACACCACGTTGTTCAATTACTGTATCAAATGCAATCCATGCTTCACTATTGGCAAGGTAATACATTTTCCGGTCATTTACATCGATTGAAACAAATGTATCCTGTGATAAATCTGAGAACGCGGTAGTCACATACATAACTGGGTCATGAATAATATTCGCAACAATCCACCGCTCTTTTTCAATATTTTGAGCTGTATGACTGCCAATATATAGTGCCATTCGCATTTGTCCATTCCTATAAATAATTCCCATTGGTGCAGCGTTAAAACGCGTAGTGGCAATTACCTCATTAATCCCTTCTTTTAGAAGTCCCATTCCCACCCTTCTCCTAACGCGATATAGATGGCCGCAATAATAATGTCGGCAATAGAGCCCGGATTAATGCCCTTCGAAATACATTCAGCATCAAAATCTTCGATTCGTAATTTCCTATCAAGCACCATCTGGGCACGTGACATGGTATTCTGCGCTACGGTAATCCCATGTTCCTTTATGATAAATGTGTCTGGTTCGGTAGCTAGTAAAGTAAGAAATGCCTGTGAAATCGCTTGATGTCCATGACCAAACGATTTTATAAGATCTGCCCCCCGACGAGTGAGTGGAAATCCTGTTACCCACTCTCTAGCGATCATATCATTTGGAGCGGAATGTTGCATAACATCTAAGAGTGTAATTTCCTGATCTCTAATGATTTGGAGTGATCGAGGATCGTTGACATCCAGATTATCTGTTGGATGCATCCGTACTTTAGTCATCCCAAAGGCTTTATAAAACGCCACAGCGTCAGAAACATCGGTTTTTTCGATTGCTTTTAACGCACCTGATATATCGTTTCCATAAACAAGAGGTATAAGTAAGATAAAAGCTCCGAAATGAGTATTACCCCCTTCATGGCATCCGGTTGCGGAAACAGCATGTTTGATTATTTCACCAATTCTTCCTTCTCCACGTTCTGCTTCTTCAAGTGACGAACGAGCATAGATCATAGAAGCAAGGAAATGTTCGAGTCGAGTCTCTTCAAAATCATGACAGCGATCGACGTTTCCAGGTTTGGGATATGCACAAACTTCTAGCATCATCGCGAGCTGAGCGCGTTCAGCCCGCGTCATCATGCGGCATGTCATGGAATACCTGGCTCATTATAACATCAGAAAGCTCGCGTTTTAGACGCATATATTCTTTGCCAGTGAGTCCCTCATCTCGAATCGTTACATCCCGAAACATACACGGTGATGATAACTTGCAACACCAGACAAGACTTCCAAAACAGGTGTGTTGCCCATTTTGAAGCGGTGAATCCCGAACAGCATCCATCTTAATTTTAAGAAAATCTTCCTTAGAAATTCCATGACGTTTGAGGGTTGGAATAAGTGGACAATCTTTCACTGGCATGCAGCAGAATGTAAGTGCACGAACATCGCCACCACGACATAGCTGTTTTGGAGAGTTGTACCACCCATTTTCATCAGTATAGCGTGTGATGGCAGCATCAAGTCCTGCAAGTGTTCTTTCATCGGATTTCCTAGCTAAAGATACCAGGTCTGCTCCGTGCGAGAACATTTCCTTCATCCCATCAAATGAATTAATTGAATTATTTGCAATTAACATGAGAGGGCAACTGTTACGGATTTGGCGGATTTTGGTATAACCAAAATCCATCAGATCAATATGAAGAATATCGGCACCCGCCTTCCAGAGTTTCCGAGCTAATACAATGTCATTTGGAGCAATACCAGCACGAATTTTGACAGATACTGTTACATCCTGAGCCTTTAAGGATTTAACAACTGTTACAAGATCATTTGGATGATGTAGGTAATGCTCCCCGCAATTCGCTTCAATCATCGGAATCTGCCGGCAGTGCGCATCTATCTCATAAACAACCGAATCACCAAGAGATTCTGCAATTGAACTATAAGATTCTGGTGTGCTACCTCGTAAATTCAATCCAAGAACGACATGACTTTTTTCCATTTTTTTAATTTGGGATTTGAGTTCTGTTACTGGGTCATCATATAAAAATTCTTTTCTATCACCAGTAGTAGCAATTGTTTTTGCAGCTGCCATTGTTTTTTCATCAATAGAATATCCTCCGATGAAAGCTGCGCCAATATGCGGTGCTCGTGCCAGTACGTATTCGGCGTCCACAATGCCTGCCATCGCAGCGATTGCTATGGGGGTCTTTACAATTTTGTCATTAATGACAAGCCCAAATCGCTCGAAGGATTCCATCATGGATTCATATCATTTGACTCACAACAAAGAAATTACTTTGCATAGAGAGTTTCTAGCAGATATCCCTCACGAGATCTTGCAAGCCTAATGCAGTTCCTTGCATCATCAATACTAATTCCGCGGTTAAGTTCGAAATGTTCAATAACTCTTGTCCATGGGATTAAATATGCCTCATTTGCTTTTCCGGCACCAAAACGAAACTCAATCGCGAGAAAACCCGTACGTCCTGTTTTTTTTAAAAAATCAGATATTGCATCCACTTGGTGAACACTCTTTCTGTCAGTATGAAAATGTTGCGTAAAATAGAGTTTTTTATCTAAAATCGATTTACATTCAATAGCCATGTAGTAGGAGGGATTAAGTGAATCGACAAGGACATCAACGTACTGGGAAGAAAATTTATGCTGCTTAAGTCTGTATGCAAAACCTTGGATGTGATGGATTTTGAAAAATCGGTTCAAACAGTGGACGATCTCGCGTTCAAAGTCGCTCATTATCTTTTATATTAACCTCTCCTCGCAAAAAACAATTTGGTAAGAATTTTTAAGGTTTGCAGTAATACTCTTTGCTATATGAGTATGAAAGGAATCTTACTTGTAGGACATGGAAGCTCAATGCCCTACAACAAAGAACTTGTTGAGACAACAGCGAAATTGATTGCCGCACAAACGAAGAATTTTGTAGTCAAGTGCGGTTTTATGAATATTAATAGCCCCTCTATTAAAGAGGCCCTCAATTCATTTCATAATGAAAAAATCGATGCACTTGTTGTTGTCCCACTCTTTCTTGCAAAGGGTGTCCATATTGAAAAGGATATACCATCACAAATCGGGCTTGAAACTGGGCAGAAAAAAGGAACGTTTGCCCTTAATGGAACAACTATACCACTTCTTTACGCTGATCCAATCGGCAGCGATCCACTGCTTGCGAGCCTAATGGTAAAAAATGTTCAGAAGGCTCTAGAATACCTTTAACACTTTTTTTATGAATATACTGGTACTTGACACTATCCACGGCGGAGACGTAATCGGAAAAGAGTTTGCTGTTGCGGGTCATCAGGTGGATACGGTTGATGTGTACCGAAATGAAAGTACTATTGATGTCTCAACGGCACTTCAACGCTCATATGATCTAATAGTTGCACCAGTACATTTAGATCCAGACCATGTTTTGCTAAGATCGCCAAAAGCTAATGTAATCTCACACCATGATGCTGTTCGACGGCTTATTGGTAAGTTTATCCCAAAACCAATGATAGAAATCACCGGTTCTAAAGGTAAAACTACAACTGCATTTGCACTTGCCCATATAATGAAAAGTACTGGTATTCTGCATACATCCGCAGGAACGTTTCTTTACCCCGATCGACAACAACTCTGGAAAAAAAGTATTACTCCTGCATCGGTACTCGGTGCTGTGAAAGAAGCGACAAAAATCAGTGGGTGGCTCATAGCAGAGGAATCACTCGGAGTTACAGGTGCAGGTTCGCTTGCAATAATTACTTCATCGGATGACTACGTATTCGCCGCAGGAAAAAAAAGGGCTCTTGAAGAGAAACTGAAATCTGCTAAAAATTGTGATAAGGTTCTCCTGGCTCCAGGTATAGAACCAACGTCATCAAAAATGATCCAACTTGAAGATATTACCCACTGTTCAGGAACTGTTTGTCATATTGAATCCAACAAAATGTCAGAGATATTTTATAACCCTCTTCTTAAACTCGAAGGATATAGAATACCACTCATGTTAGCTGGGACTGCTGCTTGTTTGATGGGAATAAAACCGTCATTATTATCCAATTTTCAAGCAATAGGTGGGCGGCTTTCAATCCACCAAATCCACAATGTTGTCATTGTCGATAATGCTAATAGTGGGACAAACTCGATGACAACGATTGAAGCTGCGAAATATGCTCGAATGATTGCAGGTTCTCACAACCTCACCCTTGTTATAGGAAAAGAGACGGCGAATGGTGCGGTTTGTGAAGGTTTTCCAGATAATCAGATAATTGAGGCGATACGAGCGATAAAACCAAATCATGTTATCCTTGTTGGACATTCACTTCTTGACAAGCAGGTTTTACATATATTCAATGAAAATAACATAGTTCGTATTCCCACTTTAACGGAAGCAAGAGATGTTGCTCTTTCAATAACCAAAAACGGTAGCATTGTACTAGGTGTTAAAACTTGGAGATGAACTGATGAAATACATGCATCCCCGTCCTAGCTCGATTGTCGCTGCATTATACACAGCACGTGATCTTGAGGTTGATGTTGCTATACTTCATGGACCGTCAGGATGTTCGTTTAAGCATGCTCGACTACTTGAAGAAGATGGAATGCATGTCCTTACAACATCTCTTGCCGATAACGAGTTTATTTTTGGTGGTCAGAAACCCTTAGAAAATGTGCTAAAATATGCTGAAGAACGATTTGCACCCACTCGTATGGCAGTGATTGGTACATGTGTAGCGATGATAATCGGTGAGGACCTGATCTCTGCTGTTGAAAATGCCAATATAAAGACACCAACAATTGCTGTCGATATTCATGCAGGTTATTCAGAGAATATTGCGGGTGTTTTGGCAACATTAGAAGCGGCTCAAAAGGCAGGATGGATTAGTGATGATGAGCTTGAACGACAGCGAATTCTTATGGAGAAAGCAAACGAAGTTGAACGGATACGCGGGGCAGCGAGTATTGCCTACATTGCACCTTCTCGGGGAGATTTAAAACACATTGTAGCACAGCAACTTATCAAATTTGCACGAAGCGGCAAAAAAGGTGTAGCGGTACTTAATGCAAAGAAAGAAACTGCTTATATGTTTGCAGATGAACTTATCGCCCTCCATGATGCTTGTCCTGACGCAAATATTACTTATATCGCGAATCTCGATGACCGAGGACTTCCTAAAGTGAGGGAGGACGCAAAACGGATCATCAAAGGAATGGATGACCGTGGGTTAACATGCGACCTAATAGGAGCTCTCGATGAGTATGGAGCTAACGGAGAAGCGATTGGACAGCGGCTAAAATCAATCTCACCCTCATTCGCTCTTCTTGTTGGAGTACCGCATGCAATCCCTCCTGAATACACCTTAGGGATCGAATGTTTTTCTATTACCAATGGACCAAGACAGGTTGAACCTCTTCGTGCTATTGGTCACCAACATGTCATAGTTGAAGTTGATCTTCACCCCAAGACTCTTGGTGTGAGGGAAATTGTTGAGAGCGAGTTTGGGTCTGTTCTCCGGAGTCTTGCATGAAGGCTCTTCTCATTACCGGTGATCGTTCTGGTAGCGGTAAGACAAGCATTACTCTAGCACTTTCATCCCTTCTATCAAAAAAAAATGTCGTTCAAACTTTTAAAGTCGGGATGGATTACATAGATCCATCCTATCTAACTGCTGTCACGAGTCGTCCATGCCGAAACCTTGACAGCTTTACGATGGATAAAAAATTAATCCGCAGAATTTTCGCTCATGGATGTAAAGGAGCAGATATTGCACTTGTCGAAGGAGTGCGGGGACTTTATGAAGGTTCAGAAGCTCTTAACGATATAGGTACTACTGCATCTATAGCCAAAACGCTAAAACTTCCTGTCATACTTGTGGTATCTGCCCAGAGCATTACAAGGAGCGCTGCTGCTATCGTCAAAGGTTTTTGTGATTTTGATCCTGAAATTAATATTGCTGGGGTAATTCTCAATAATGTGAAGGGAACCACACACAAAGACAAAGCGGTTACCGCGATCGAACACTATTGTAAAATACCTGTTATCGGTTCAATCCCCCGAATGGAGGAAATGCACCTTACCATGCGACATCTCGGACTCGTCCCGTATCGTGAGGGATCTGGGAGAGGAGATTTCGACAATCGAATTAGGATAATAACTAAAATTATTGGGAAATATGTGGATCTGGATCAATTACAACATCTTATGGTTAATATCCCAATAAAAAATACAAGCTCCGCTCTATTCGATTCAAATTATGAACCCGATGTTCGTATAGGTGTTGCATTAGATGAAGCCTTCAATTTTTATTATGCAGATCTGTTTGATGTTCTCAGTTCGTCTGGTGCAGAAGCAATAATGTTCAGTCCAATTCATGATCGTCTACCAAACGCTGACGGATATATTATCGGTGGTGGTTATCCGGAATTATATGCCGCCGATCTTGAAGTGAACGAGAAAATGAGAAACGCCGTAAAAGAAATGTCCTCTAATAATATTCCATTTTATGCAGAATGTGGAGGGTTGATGTATCTGACGGATCAAATAAAACTTAAAGCTGGTTGGCAAGGTTCTGAGAAAGGTCAGTCTTTTTCAATGTGCGGGGTATTTTCTGGAACAACACAGATGCCTGCTAGAAGGGTAGTAAGTTACGTTGAAGGGACTAGTGGGAAAAACTCTCTCTTTGGGAAAGCACGGTTCCGTGGACATGAGTTCCACTATTCTAAAGTGACGTTAGATTTGACAACTAAGTATGCGTATCATCTCTCGCGGGGTATCGGGATCCACGAGGCTCTTGATGGCGCTGTTGTTTATAATACACTTGGTAGCTACACTCATCTTCATCCAGTCGCTAGTATAAATATGTTCCAACATTTCATAGATCGGTGTCGGAAAAAGGATTGACTTTTAGATCTTAATTAAAGAAAAGCTACAAAACCCGATAAACCCTACCTAAAAGTATGATCATCTATATTGATGGGGAGTTCGTTCCTAAAGAAAAAGCGAAAATCTCAGTCTTTGATCATGGATTATTATATGGGGATGGCGTTTTCGAGGGAATTCGAGCTTACAATGGAAGAGTGTTCCGGCTCAAAGAACACCTTGATAGGTTGTATGATTCTGCAAAAACAATAGATCTTACAGTTCCTATCTCGAAAGACGAATTTCAGAAAGTGATACTTGAGACAATCAGAAAAAATAAGCTCAAGGATTGCTATGTCCGACCAATTGTGACTCGAGGTGTGGGAGATCTGGGCCTTGACCCAAAGAAATGTCCTAAACCTTCGGTGATTGTGATAGCGGTCGAATGGGGTGCGATGTATGGGGATCTTTATGAGAAGGGTCTCCGAGCCGTTACGGTCTCGATCAGGAGAAATCCAGCTGAAGCACTTCCTCCGAACGTGAAGAGTCTGAACTATCTCAATAACATACTAGCGAAGATAGAGGCAAATTACAAGGGAGGAGATGAAGCGATCTTCTTTGACACAAATGGCTACCTTTCAGAGGGATCTGGTGACAATATCTATGTCGTCAAGAACGGGGAGATTGTCACACCACCTACCTTAAACAATCTTAGGGGTGTAACACGAATAGTTCTACTTGAAACTGTCAAATCTTTGGGCATTCCATTAAATGAGCAAAACCTTGGATATTACGATCTTTATTCTGCTGATGAAGTAATCGTAACCGGTACCGCTGCAGAAGTAGCTCCAGTCACATGGATCGATGGGCGAACGATAGGCAACGGAAAACCAGGGCCTATAACACGACAGCTTATGGCTGCATTTAAAACCGTGACTGAAAGGGAAGGAATTCTTGTATATAAATAACCTTTTTTCTCTGACTATTCCCAAATCTTTTTATCAGACGCAATTCAATTAGTAAAAACGCTTGCTGCTATAGTGTAGACCGGCCAATCATGCGGGCCTTTCACGCCCGCGACTCGGGTTCAAATCCCGATAGCAGCATATTATGTGTTTTTTCTTCGTATTAACTTGTAAAATGGATTTTAATTCATTAGGGCAATATAAAACGAAGATATTGAGAAAATATGTGATTTTTAAAATTAGAATGAATCAACATCTTACAATTGTTATGCAGATAAATAATGAAACACGTCAAAGATGCATGGAATGAAGACTATATAAAAAGGGGGAGGCTTTGGGGGGGAACTCGTCACTCAATTCCAGATTTACCCAAGGGTTGTCGCATTCTTGAATTAGGTTGTGGTAATGGAACAACTTTGAGTGGATTGCTCAAGCATCGTTACGAACTTGTCGCTATCGATTTTTCAGATGAAGCTACACAAATAAGTAAAAAAATTGTTGATAAAAATCCATGTACTGATGTCATTGTCGCTGATGCACGACAACTTCCCTTTGCAACGCGAAGCTTTGATGCAATTATTGCTTTTCATATCGTTGGTCATATGCTCAAAGATTGCCGGGAATTAGTGATTCGTGACTCAATCCGTGTATTGCGGAAGGGGGGGCAACTCTTTTTCCGAGATTTTTCTGTAAATGATATGAGAGCAGGAAGCGGAGTGAGAGTTGAACCAGATACTTATTGCCGTGGTTTAGGTATTTTTACACATTATTTTGATGAAAATGAGGTGCTCTCTTTATTTGCACAACTAAATGTGCAATCGCTTACATCTAATAGATGGACGATGCGAATTCATGGAAAAAATGTCGTGCGAGCTGAGATAGTAGCGTTCTTCTCAAAATAACAATACTAAATTCAATATTTGCTCGAAAAAATTTTTAAAAATTTTTCCAATCCAAATTAATATTCTATATATATTTTACATAACACGCATTGTTTAATGTAGATTTTTTTGAGAAAACAATTTTAGTTATCGTTATAGCTATATTGATAATTGGTATAAAAAATAGTCTTTAAAATAGTCTCTTTTTGAAATTAATTGTGAAAGATTGTATCGGCATATCAAATAAAAAAATTAATACCAAAATCGACATTTTCTTTTAGTGAATCCTCATCTTGTATTTAGATTATAATCGTCTACGTATCTGTAAGACGATACAGAAACCGGTTAAAGCAAGAAATGCGTATACCGCTTCGAAACCAGGAATTGCGAGTGAAAAAATACTCCTTTTAGGAGTTGATGTTGTTATAAAAGATGTTGGGGTTTTATAGATAAGAATGATTGATCTAGATTCATTACTACCACCACTCACCATCACTTGATTTATTGAGGGTTCACACAAATCACATTCGAGCCTCACTGTGTGATTACCAGGAGTAATCCCTGCGAAAACAGCTGGCGAATTACCTACATACTGGTCATCAATAAAAACTTGAGCGTTAACTGGTGATGATGTAATTGTAATTGATCCTTTCTGTGGTAAAGCAGATAAATTTTTAATTTGACTTGGTTGATTTAAAATCACATGTTGGATTGATGGCAGTGTAGAAATATATGTAAAATCAACTGTAAATCCATCAGGGAATGTTACTGTTGATATTTGAGGAGTAAAATCAGCAGAAATAACATAACTAAGATCAGAGTTTTTCAGTGCAACATCTGCCTTCTTAAAGTCCATAGGTACAGTCATATATTCCGTTCCTGATTTGACATCATTTACTTGGGCAAATTTGTGTAGGATTAGCGTCGCACCATTATGGTCAAATGACACAACTGTTGGAGGGTCTGAACTGGTTGCAAGCCCCTTGCTCAATTCTGTTTGAAGCATAGAATCCGGGATTGAGTTTTCAATAATACCTTCAAGTGAATAGCTGAGAGTTGCAGTTGCATCTCCATTTGCGCTCACTGTAATGTTAATTAAATGAGCTTTAAATGCTAGCACCTATGGGCATATAAGAACCGTGATGGCGAATAAGAGAAAAATAATTGATAATCGAGATATTGCAGTGTTTAACATAATCTAGTCCACAAATTATTATCTTAATCTCAGCGATTAAGGTCAGATTTCAGACTCAATATATTTTGAGGTTGGAAGTTCAATTCGGAATTTATAAAAACCTATTATCTAGCCTCTTTAGAAAAAAAACGCACACAGTACTCAGGTTCATATACAACCCCCTCCAACCTAGAGGGCAGGTATGCTATTAGAACTCATTGACATTTTTATCAATATTGACAAGCATCTACCACTGATCATTCAACAGTACGGGATTTTGACCTACCTTATCTTTTTTATCATCATCTTTTTCGAGACGGGTTTCGTGGTGACACCTTTCCTTCCGGGCGATTCTCTGCTTTTTGTTTCTGGCGCTGTTGCTGCCAGTGGTCTTCTTGAGCTCCATTGGTTGTTTATTGTGTTTATTTTGGGTGCTGTGCTCGGGGATACAATGAACTACTGGATTGGTAATTATATTGGGTTGCGGGTGCTACAGTGTAGGTTCCCAAATCTTCTCAAACAAGAATATATTGATCGAACTTATGGATTTTATGAGCAATACGGTGGGATGACTATTTTTGTTGCTCGATTTGTGCCTATAGTCCGAACGTTTGCTCCTTTCCTTGCTGGTGTCGGTTCGATGGATTACCGAAGATTTCTTACTTACAATGTCCTTGGGGGTGTTATTTGGTCTATTGGAATTGTACTTGTAGGATACTTCTTTGGTACACTTCCAATTGTTAAACAGAACTTAAATCTTCTGATTTACTTAGTAGTTCTGGTCACTGTAGCAACTATCCTCGTCATAATTGCTGGACTTATTTCCGCGTACCGTAATCGCCCTCCAAAATGCTGAAAAGTTCCAGATAATAAGATTTTTTTAACGGTTTTTGTTTTTAAAAAGGAAGATAAATTTGTTAAAATTGTTTCATCAGGTTTTCGACGTAATAGTCAACCCCTTGTTATCTACTTTTGTACTTATTGCAATTTTAAGTCCCAAGGGTTTGAGAAGTTTTTCCATTTCCACTTTGTCCTTCTCTGTTACAACCGCGATTGAAGGTCCCACCGAGCTCATTCCAACAAATTCGAGGTTTGCCTCTCGTAGCATACTCATGTAATGATAGATCTTATAACTATGGTGCTCCACTTCAGCACGTTTGGATCCGCGGAATTCTATCTCCCAAATGATATCTCCAATCTTTTTTAAATCCTCATTCTCAAGAGCCGGGATGAGATCCATGAGGACTAAGTAAGCTTTCAGTTCACGGTCTCGGTAATCCAGTGTTCTGGCTTTATTCATAAGTAAATCGAATTCTTTTGTTCCTGCCGATGAGATGTCAGTTGGAGGGATCAATATATGGACATGTTTTCCCTCAGCAAAGGGATGGTGATACACCAGTGTCAGCTCGTCACCCATGACTGCCATGCCTCCATGTGTGCTTACTGCAGGGCCCACACCAGTCTCAAAACCGAAAGCAACATTACCATCGGCTGTTTCTTCAACATAATTATGACCGATCAACTTGCGAAGGTGGTCGTTCGTCAATGGTGAACCAACTGCTTCATTAATTGCTGTCGCTGTTGCAATCATCACCGTGCTTGTCGATCCAAGTCCAACATGTTTATGTTCGTGATCAGTTACACGGATCCGGAATCCTCCTTTATAACCAACGACTTTTTTAAAGACTTCCACAAAATTGCGGATGATTGGTTCACGGTTATAGTCAATGTCTAGCTTGCCGTCAGTGCACTCTACTTCAGCGCTGCAATAACATTGAATTGCGAACCCTACACCACCTCCTCCGGGGTGATCAGGGGCAAAACGATTCATATCAAGAACAGTCAAATGAATGCGTGCTGGTGCTTTTACGGCAACTTTTCCTTTGAATGGTTTTATTATGTACCGCCTCTTCTCATAATCAAGGGTCTTAAGGGTCTTCCCAGGTTCAAACGTCTTGAACTCGTATTCTACGAGGTCAAGGTCTCCACCACGAATTTTCATAATTGGCATAGATACCTCACATTATGCAGATCTATCAAAGAAAATGTTTTTGCCGGTCGCAGAAAGAGGAATCCCATAGGCAACTGTAGTCTCCACATCCATTAGACCGAGTTCTATTGCCGCAACACCTGCTGAATACATAATCCGATTATCAACGTTATGAATACTTGCGGTTTTGGCCGCTGAACCAACTGCAATTCCCAAATCTGTCATACGAATCGCACAGTTTGGACCAGTATAGGCAGTAGTTTTCTTTGTTCTTTTTTTCCAGCCTTTTGTGAACTCTGCACAGTTTGGATAACCACACGCACCACAGTTGACACCAACAGGATTGTTACCTTTAGCGCCAATAACGATGCATGCAGTGCTCAATAAAACATTCTTTGAATCTCTAATAAAAAATCCGATACCATTTCGTTTGCCATAAGCAGCCATCGTATGAGAAAGTTTGTTAATTTCTCGACCATGAACGAGGTGTATATCAATGGTATCCACCCCTTTTCCTTTAGGTGCAGTGCGGGCGGATAGTGCCATCAAGCCAGCAACTGTTAACACTACCTCTGATTCTTTGGTCATGGGTGAGTATGGGAATCTTTTCAAGGATAAATGTGTTGTATTATTATTCCCTCAAAAAATCGCTTATTTAAAAAATGGAGAGTTGATGTATGGTATATCCTAAAATTATGTGGAAACTTGAATCGCGACACCATCAAATTCTGCAATTATCCGTTTGCCCTCATATACCATAACCCGGTAAGTTGAATATTTCCCATTTTCAGCCACAAGTTCTGAGACTGCTTCAAGGTCTCCTGACGCAGGTGCAATATACTGAATGTGAACCGAAACCGCTACTCGATCGGCTTTTCCCGCATTTGCCGCTACAGCAAATGCTTGATCCGCAAGGGTAAAAATTGCGCCACCGTGCACGACCCCGTGAGGGTTTTTCTTTCCGTTTGAATGCATCTTTAGATGGGCGTATCCTTCCCTAGCCTCGATTGTCTTAATACCCATCAAGCAAGCAAACTCGCTGCCATCAAAAAGATCAATCTTTTCTTTTTCGTTAAATGAGTGTTCTACCTTCATGGTCTGCATGATTTATTATTGGGAGTTAGAATCCCTGAACATAAAATGGTTGATGGTTATAGTAAATGGACTTGGTAAATGCTAATGAAATATGGCTGTCCTAATTCTCAAATCACTTATATTCTTTTTTTGTGTAATTGTATGTCTGAACTTCTCCCCCATGAGCAACTATATAGATCCACTCATACAGAGAATGCAATGACCCATATTGTTTATACCGTCGCATTGAAAACCCAACTTTCATTGTTCCATTAAACTTCACAGTCCCAAATTTTTTCATACGAAGAGCAATTTCAAGGTCATCACCAGCATCGATACAATGATACATTCCTACTTTGATGAATACGTCCTTACGAAATGCGGTATTGCAGCCTAAAGTGTAATAGAAAATTTTTGTATAATATCCAAGTCGTGAAAAAATATTCGCAAGGAAAAGCGATACTGAATTTTTCAGACCCTCTTCAATTGGATAAACCGGGCCATATAACTGGACGATGTTAGGATCTGTAAAATCTTTTGTTATTGTTTTGATCCAAATCGGCGGTATAATGCAATCTGCATCTGTTGTAGCAACAATTTCGCCTTTTGCAGCTACAATCCCGTCATTACGAGCTCCACCTACCTTTTTGCTTGTCTGAATGAACACTTTGTCAGCATATTTTTGTGCAATCTCTCGAGTTTTGTCATTTGACCCCCCATCAACTACTATGATCTCGTACTCATTACGTGGGACGGTCTGGTGTATAAGCGAAACGAGGCATTGTGCAATATTTTCCTCCTCATTATATGTCGGGATTACAACCGAAATCATATAATCTACTCCTTTATGCGATTTGATCGTTGCAGTAATTAATGATGATGTCGAGTGATTAAAAGGCGTGCGGTTCTGGAGGGTACGTCCTTACAAAATCCATCACACTACGAATACAACCATCCATGTTGAGGTACTCAAATTGCGCAAATCTACCAACAAGTGGTATCTTGATATGAGTACAATAATCTCTGATAACTTTGATATTCTTCTGGTATTCGAGATCATAAACTACATATGCAAACGGCTGGCGCCAAACGCGAGTGTAGACAATTCGGTCTTTTATACCGATTTTCATTGCATTAAGTGTTGCGATCACTTCATTAGTTAATTCTTCATCTGTCATACGTGCAACTTCATCATATGGGTGATGAGTGATTTCAGCAAGGATTGACCCATATCCATGGGGTGTGACTTCTGGACTATAATTTGAGGGAAATGAAATGCGATTTGTCTTTCCTAACGATGGTGATGGAATATAAAGCCATGAAAATGGGGGAACAGAACCTTGAATGCCGATGGTTACGCAGACTAACGAGTTGTAAACTAATGCATTACAAGCAGAAATCACATCAGATGGTACATTTTCTAGACAGGGAAGAAGGTGTTGCAAAGGGATTGTGTTGATGCATCGATCAAATTCAATAGTATTTACACCATCACTAATCTGCCAGCAATTGCTCTTTTTCTTGATTGATTGAATTCTAAACCCTGTCTTAATGCGGTCCTTGATTGGGGAGGAAATAGCATGGATCAATGACTTAATACCACCAATCAATGGATATGAGAATACCGCTTGGTGGGTATACCCTTCCGTAGGAATACCAATTGCTGCTTTAATGACATCTTTTACTGGTGGGCGAGGGATTCTTCCTTCTACCCAATGCATTGACATACGATTCGTAGGATATTTCCAAATTTTCTCATTGTAAGGTATCATGTAACATTCTGCAATTCCTTTCCCAAACGTATAGTAAATCCATTCCTTGAAATTTTTAGGAACTGACTGTTTACCTATTTTTATTGAAATTAGCGTCTTTAGAAATTCGTTGAAACAGAAAAATCGGTCTTTGAAAGGAAGATCAGATATACCATTTTCAAATGGATATTTGACATAATTGCTCTTGTAAAAAATCTTTGTATTTCTTGTATCCCTTTTCTCATTTCCTTCAATCATACTTCGCATAAAGGAAAGAACTTCGGTATCGCGGGAAAAAATGATATGTGAACCTCCAATATCAAATGTAAAACCATTTTCAATATATGAGCGACAGAGGCCACCGTAATCCTTTTCTGCTTCGAGCACAACAACATCGTCGCCTCGCTCATGGAGCAGTCTGGCAAGTGTAAGACCAGAAAGCCCTCCTCCAAGGATTGCTGTCGTCACTGCAATTAGGTTTGTAGTAAAGATTAATATGGTTGACCTTAGTTTTAACTATTAATACAAAAAAAAGTTAAGATTTCTGGATATACCATCCAGTTTGGGTCTCATCAAGTACTTTCTCGGTTGTCTTTTTAGTTAAGTAACTTACGATGATCATTACTAACATCGCAATAACAAATGCATAAAATGAGAAATGCATTGGAATTATTTCAAAGTTGATCCCAAATAATGAGATTTTTAGATAGTTGAGTGTTCCGAAGATAATGGAAGATATTAAACCAAGGGCCATACTTAGGAGTGCACCTTGACGTGTCGCTCCTCTCCAGTAAAGACCTGCGAGAAGTGGAACAGCAAAAGTGCCCTATTTGCAAGCACTGGAATGAGTAGCACATCTTCTCCCAATTCTTGGATGATTGTCTGTTTCTCAGTTATCAAAGCCACCAATTCCTTCTGCTCAGCATGTTAGGTAGAATTGATGATATTAATTGGAGAACGAGAATATACAAAATTGTTTTGTAGGGATTTTTTATGTATCTCAATATAGAATTGATAAATCAATAGTATAAATAGAAAACGAGTTTTAATCTAGTTTTCGTCTAAAAATGGTGCAATTATAACCTAAATAGGGGTGTTAAAAAAAAGTTATTTTAAGCTCGCAACTGTTTTTGCTCCTCTTAAAATAGCAATCCGCCCTGTACGCACTAGCTCTTTAACGCCATATTGACGAAGCAATTTCTCTAATGCATCAATCTTTTCGGTGTCCCCGGTTACTTGCAGGATTACCGATTTTGAACCTAGATCGACAATTTGGGCACGGAATATCGAAGCAATCTGCATGATCTCTGCACGTGAGGTACCAGGTTCTGCATTAACTTTAATAAGTGCCAGTTCCCGCTCAACTCTTTCGTTTTCCGTTATGTCAGATACCTTGATAACGTCAATCAGCTTGTTCAGCTGTTTCATAACCTGTTCTATCTGCGCATCGTCTCCTATCACCACAATGGTGATACGACTCATCCCGGGTTCTTCACTTGTTCCTACAGCAAGGCTCTCAATATTGAATCCACGTCTGCTAAATAGTCCTGTTACCCGAGAAAGGACCCCGGCTTTGTTCTCAACAATAACTGAAAGTGTATGCGGTTTCATGATATGGGGTGCCCTCCTATCATCTCGTTTATTGCTGCACCTGCAGGAACCATTGGGAAAACATTCTCTTCTCTCTCAACTCTGAAATCCATAACGAACGGTCCATCACAGTCAAGTGCCGCACGTAATGCTGACATAACATCATCAGGTGATTCAACTTTGACTCCTTCGATCCCGTAAGCATTTGCGATCTTTACAAAATCCACTGATGGTAATTCTGTGTATGAGTAGCGTCTGTCATAGAAAAGTTCCTGCCACTGCCTGACCATACCTAAATACATATTATTTAGGATAGCGATTTTCACAGGAATATTGTTGTGCGCAACGGTCCCCATTTCCTGAATATTCATTTGGATGCTACCATCACCTGCAACATCAAAGACCGGTAAATCAGGTCGTGCAAAGTGGGCTCCTATTGCAGCTGGAAAGCCATAGCCCATTGTTCCAAGACCACCGCTAGTTATCCATGTGCGTGGGGTGGTAAAGCAATAATATTGTGCAGTCCACATTTGATTTTGTCCGACTTCTGAAACAATAATTGCATTTCCTTTGAGTAGTTCGCTCAATTTTTGGATAATAAACTGGGGATGGAGCTTCCCGTCATTTTTATAGCGCAAAGGATGGTGTTGTTTCCAATGTTTGATCTTTTTCAACCATGTATCATGGGCGCCGTGTCGGGACAACATTGAAAGTATGTCTTTGAGAACTGATTTTGCATCACCGACAATTGGAATATCGACTCGTTTATTTTTGCCGATTTCCGCGGGATCTATATCAATATGGATAATTTTGGCGTGAGGAGCAAATGTATTGAGTTTGCCCGTAACTCGGTCATCGAATCGGACCCCAATGGCTATCATGAGATCGCATTCAGTAACAGCAAAGTTTGCATACTCGGTTCCGTGCATCCCTAACATTCCGAGATTTAAAGGATGGTCACAAGTAATGCATCCAAGTCCCATTAAAGTCGTTGTTACTGGGATAGCAAGCCGAGTCGCAAATTCCACCAGTTCTGCTGAGCCATTTGATGAGATCACTCCTCCACCGGCATAAATAAGTGGGCGTTCGGCTTGACCAATAAGCTCAAGAGCTTTTTCAATTTGTCTTTTGTGTCCTTTGTAAGTGGGGTTGTAGCTCCTCAAACTTACTTTTTCTAAGAATGGCTGCTCCTCTATCTGATTTGTGTTTACATCTTTAGGGAGATCAATTAACACTGGTCCTTGTCTTCCCGTTCCTGCAATATAGAATGACTCCCTTACTACGCGCGCAATATCTGCAGTGTTTTTGACAAGATAATTATGTTTGGTAATCGGTAATGTGATTCCGGTAATATCTGATTCCTGAAATGCGTCATTACCCAACATTGTCGTAGGAACTTGTCCAGTAATTGCAACAATAGGAATTGAATCCATGTATGCTGTAGCAATACCGGTGACAAGATTGCATGCACCGGGCCCTGATGTGGCAAGGCATACACCGACACGTCCACTTGCTCGTGCATACCCATCTGCGGCATGCGCTGCTGCCTGTTCGTGTCGCATAAGAATGTGCCGCAATGATGAGTCATAGAGTTCATCATAGATTGGCAAAACTGAGCCGCCAGGGTATCCAAAAATAATTTCGACACCCTCACGCTGCAGTGATTCTATGAGGATTTTTGCCCCGGTTTTCATGCTTTTTCCCTCAATAACCTATTCATACCGGCGATCATCGCTTCAACACTAGCCATAATAATGTCAGTACGTGCGCCGCGAGATGTAATTATCTTCCCGTCTTTACTTAATCTTACTGTTACTTCGACCAATGCATCAGTTCCACCTCGAATCGCATCGACATGATACTCTTCGAGTTGAATATCAGCAACATCAGCTATGGATTTTCGAAGCACTTGCATTGCCGCGTCAACGGGTCCATTTCCTGTTGAAGCACCGGTAATTTCCTGCCCGTTCACTACAAGTGTAACTGACGCGGTAGGTATTACATTACTCCCGGAAACCACTGTGATTTGACGCATTTTAATGACAGGTTTGTATTCAATTGCCAGTACGGCATCTGCTACCGCCATTAGATCGGTATCAGTTACCCTTTTTCCTTCATCACCAAGTTCCTTGATTCGTTTTATAATTTCCTTTACTTGACTCTCATCCGTGTGATAATTCATTTCATTTAGTGCAGCCTCAACCGATGCTGAACCAGAATGCTTTCCCAAAACGATTCTACGTTTTCTCCCGATTATTTCTGGTTTGATCGACTCATAAGTAGTGGGTTCTCTGATCACACCATGCGCATGTATACCACTCTCATGCGTGAATGCCATCTCCCCTACAATTGCTTTGTTTACAGGTAATGGGACCCCAGTTAATCGAGACACAAGTGATGCAAGGTGATAAATCTCCTCTTTTTTAATTCCTGTATCGTAACCATACAGTACTTCAAGCGACATAACAAGTTCTTCAAATGGAGTATTTCCTGCTCGTTCACCTAATCCATTCACTGTGACATGAGCACAAGTTGCCCCTGTTTTTAGTGCGGCGATGGTATTTGCGAGTGCAAAACCAAGATCATCGTGACAATGGATAGACAGCGGCGCTATTTCTGCTATTGGAGGAATAAACTGTACGACCTTTTCTGGCGTAAGCAGCCCAACCGTGTCGCAAAAACAGAGTCTTTCGGCACCGCGATTTACACCCTCAGTAAAAAGTTCACGAACAAAGGATTGATCGGCCCTTGATGCATCTTCACCGGATAACTCAACGAGTAGTCCTCTTTCTTTTGCATACTCAACTGCATGATAGGCCATATTAGCAACTTGTTCGCGAGTCTTCCGCATCTTTTTAGATATATGTAGGTCGCTCACAGGAATAACAAGATGAACTGAATCGGTTCCGTAATCAGCTGCAAAATCAATATCTTGGTCAAGGGCACGGACATATGTGGAAATCTCAGCGCCAAGTCGAGCATCCGAGATTAAGCGAATTGCTTCACGCTCACCTTCGGATGCAGCGGCAGATCCTACTTCAATTACATTGAGACCAATATCTGCAAGTTTTACAGCTATCTCAAATTTCTGGTCGGGTGTCAACGATACGCCGGGTGTTTGTTCCCCATCGCGTAAGGTTGTATCAAAAAAGCGGATGTTATTAACGAATAAAACACTCACTCATGGTAGGCACCATGAGTTCATGTTGGGAAGAAGAATATTTATAAGTTGGGTAGTTGGAGACCGGGATGAACAATAAAATGTGGGGGATTTAGAACAATATGGAATACGAAAATGTCTTAATTCCCTACGATTTTTCAGACTATGCAGAAACAGCTATTCAGCGATCTGTCGAAATATTTGGCGTTCATCACATTACAATACTCCATGTCGCGACACCAAATGAATTGCCAATAAATGCGAATCTAAAAAATAATTATATCGTTAATAATAGTTCTTTTGAAAAGAAACTGGAAGAAAAAAAACAATTTATTGAAGGTCAAGGTATTTCAGCAAAAATTCTCATAGAGCCCTCGCACCATCTTTTAATAGCACAGACTGTTCTGGATATTGCAAAAAGGATTAATGCTTCGTTAATTGTAATCGGGGCACGTGGTAAAGGTAGGGTTAAAGAATTTTTACTCGGTAGTGTTTCACACGATGTTGTTAGAAATGCACATCAACATGTGCTTCTTATGCACCTAAAAAAAGGCGAAATCGATAATACAAAAATTGATAATACTAAATGTCCACTTCTTTTTTCATCAGTTCTTTGTCCAATGGATCTTTCGAAACCATCAGAAGAAACTGTTCATAGTCTTCTTGAATTTTCTTTGCGTTCAAAGGTTATTCTACTCCATGTAATCCGTTCATCTGAATCAAGACGACATCTTGATCTACTTATTAAACGGGCAAATACCCGATTATCAGCAATAAAAGATACACTAGAACAAAAGGGAATTACTGTTGAAACCATAATCAAAACGGGTGATCCGGTCTTAATTTCATGTACCCTTGCAGAAAAAGAGGATGTATCTCTGATTTTATTATCACGGTTTGGTAGGTTTAATTATGCGAAGAACATCCCTATAGGTTCTACAGCTGAAGCAATTACCCTACATTCGACCCGGCCAGTACTTATCCGATTTCCACGGATTGATCTTGAGGTTATAGTCCGCAAGTTATTAGATGATGAATTTACACTTGCAGAAAAGGTTTGGGTTCATTCTCATCAACAAAAAGCAGACCAAGAAAAAGACAGAATTTTTGGGATTTTTGTTGAAGGCGAGATCGCAGGTGTGGCGCGATGTAAAAGACATCCTGATGGATATGAAGTGGATGGGGTTTTTGTGCTTCCTGTTTTCAGAGATAGAGGATATGCACGCAGATTGATGCAAATTCTTATTGATACTTGTGGAAAGGATGTTTTGTACATGCATGCAACTCTTGAGTTAGTGACCTTCTATCGTACTTTTGGGTTTAAACCGATTCCTGAAAGCGAATTACCTCCATCAATTCTTGACCGATTTAACTTTGCACTTGGAAATATGCAAGGTTCAGATGTTTGTCCAATGAGAAGAATTCCAAACCAATAATTATTTCAGAAATTTCCCAAATGTAAATACTAAATGGATTATTTAGTGAAAAAGTAGACTTAATATGAAGATATATTGATATCAATTAAACCACGTTCTTGAAAAAAATCACATCTTTAATTTGAAGTGTTCAAATGAATGATCTCTCATCGAAAACGGAGTTAAGCCATTCTTCACTTTTTATCAACCGAGAATTAAGCTGGCTTGCTTTCAACCAACATGTTCTCGATGAGGCAAAAGATGAGACGCATCCTCTCCTTGAACGGGTAAAATTCCTTGCAATATTTGCGAATAATCTCGATGAATTTTTCATGATTCGTGTATCAGGTCTGCAACGTCAATTGGCACAAGGTGTACTTGAAGCTCCACCAGATGGTATGACTCCAAGTGCTCAGTTGGATGCAATTAGGTCAGCACTGGTGCTAGTTCTTAGAGAACAATCTTCTTGCTGGCATCATGATCTTATCCCTAAACTTGCAATCAAAGGTATCCATATTCATAAATATTCAGAATTGAATGTTGAACAAAAGTTAGCTTTAAGAAATCGGTTTATTAACGAGATTTTTCCTGTTCTTACGCCTCTTGCATTCGATAGTTCACACCCATTTCCTTTTATTTCAAACCTTTCTCTTAATCTTGCAATAACAATCAAAGAACCACAAAAAAAGGAATATTTCGCACGTATCAAGGTTCCCACGAGTCTTTTTCCCCGACTAATCCGTTTGCCCACTAAATCAAAATCTCTTCAAAAGAATGACAAAGATGTTCACTTTATCTTTCTTGAGGATATTATTGCGGTAAACCTCGATCTTCTCTTTCCAGGTCTTGAGATTGTTAATGTATATCCCTTTCGCATTACACGAGATGCCGATCTTGAAATAGAAGAAGATGAAGCGTCTGATCTACTCACAGTTGTTGAGGAAGTGGTGGAACAGCGTAGAATGGGAACCACGGTACGAATAGAGGTTGATCTTTCGATGCCCAAAGCGATATGTCACATGTTGGAAACAAATCTGGGTATTTCATCTGCTATGATCTATCGTGTCGATCAACCAATTGGAATGGCTGATTTGATGGAATTACTCTCATTAAACCGCTCTGATCTCAAAGACAAACCCTTTGTACCTTCTGTTCCGCAGGAAATTGCTGATGGTAAGAACATTTTTTCTGCAATCCGGAAACATGATATTTTGCTCTATCATCCTTACGATAGTTTTTCACCAGTCGTGAACTTTATCAGACAAGCTGCAAATGATCCAAATGTTCTCGCGATTAAAATCACACTTTATCGGGTGGGAGCAAACTCCCCTATTGTTTCCGCATTAATGGAAGCACGAGAAAATGGAAAGGATGTTGCTGCATTAATAGAGCTTAAAGCACGGTTTGACGAAGAAAACAATATCGGTTGGGCCAGACAACTTGAACGGGCTGGAGTACATGTTGTTTATGGTATTAGGGGACTCAAAGTTCATTCCAAGGTCTGCATGATAGTGCGCCGTGAAAAAAACGGTATTCGGCAATATGTGCATCTTGGCACCGGAAATTACAATGCAACATCAAGTAAGGTATATACCGACTTTGGACTTTTTACTTGTGACCACGATATTGGATTGGATGTTGTTGACATCTTTAATTTTCTTACGGGTTACGCACGTATCGATAACTATCGAAAACTCTTTGTTGCACCGATTACATTGCGAAAAGTAATACTTGAACGAATTGATAGAGAAATTGAACGGCATCGAACTCATGGCGACGGGTATGTTGCCTTCAAAATGAATGCTCTTGTAGATCGAGAGTGTATCGTTGCACTTTACCGTGCTTCACAAGCAGGTGTGAAAATCGATCTACAAGTTCGTGGAATATGTTGTCTTCGCCCAGGACTCCCTTCAATCTCCAAAACAATAAAAGTGAGTACTATTGTTGGCAGATTTTTGGAGCATGCAAGATTATATTATTTCCATAACGGAGGGAATCCTGAAGTCTTACTTGGAAGTGCGGATCTTATGCCCCGTAACTTAGATCGCCGAGTTGAAATCCTATTCTCTATCGAAGATAAAGTAATCAAATCTTCATTAACAGACTTAATATTACCAACCATGCTTAATGATACAGAAAAGCTGCGATTTATGAAAGATAACGGAAGATACGTTCGTATTGCTAAACCACGAGAAAAATCTGAACTCAATGCACAGGAATGGTTTATTAAGCATCGTGGGGCATGGTATCGTGAAAAACGTTGACCTTCGTATTTGTCGTTTTGGAGTCGAAGGCCTTCACCGCCGTATTAGGGATTTTAAAATAGAAATAGACGGTGTAAAAGAAGGGTCAAATATTGAACATGTACACGGGATGCGGGTTGCATCACGTCGATTACGGAGTGCTCTACCTTTATTTTCCTCTTGTTTTCCAAAGAAAAAATATCGCGATTGGATAAAATCCATTAAGGCGGTTACTCGTGCATTGGGTGATGCACGTGATACCGATGTCCAATTAGCATTTCTAGCAAGATATTTACAAGAACATCAAATAGATACTGGGAACAATGAGGGTGTATCTAACCTAATCAATCTTCTTGAACAACAGCGAAAACAACAACAATCTCAGGTTCTCTTTACATTAGATGCATTAGAGGGGAGGGGGACCCTTGATGATCTTACTTCGACCCTAAATGAAATTGGAACGGATTATTCGCAAAAAAAGATACAAATACAACCACCTAGGTTATATAAGGAGGCTGCAGTCCGAATTCAAAACGTGCTAGATAACTTGCTGTCATTTGACACAATTGTCAAAAATCCAAACGATATTACTGGCCATCATGCGATGAGAATCGCAGCAAAAAAACTTCGTTATACACTTGAAGTGTATCGTCCACTTTACTCAAATCGGTTTAAACCTTTCATGAAAAAGATGAAAAAATTGCAAGAAATACTTGGCGAACTTCATGATTGTGATATCTGGACACAAATTCTATCAGGAAACCTTACAATCCAATCTAAACTAAACAATCCACCTACCAAGGAAGATATCACTAAATTATCGAATAAGCCCGAGCTTTTTGCTCTTTTTAAAGATCGAGAGAAAAGGCGAAAAATTCTCTACGATGATCTCGTTAATATTTGGGAAGAGTATCACAACGCCAAGCTCTGGGACAAACTACGATCCACCATTGACGATATCAAAGCTACCAATCAATTTCGGGAATCTCAATTAGATCTTGAGCTAGAAAAAAAGGATCTCACTTCCATCCATGCACTATCTGGATCTTTTCCTGAAGGATTAGGACACGCAAATCAGGTAACTCGATTAGCTTTGATACTTTACGATGAATTGACATCTCTCCATTATTATGGTAAAAAAGAACGATTTCTTCTTTTATGTGCCGGCCTTCTCCATGATATAGGGTGGGTTTTTGGGCAGAAGGGGCATCATACCCAAAGTTATCGGATAATTCTTGCTGACAAAACTCTTCCTCTTAACAACCGTGAGAAAAGTATTGTTGCATTGGTTGCCCGGTATCACCGGAAGACTACCCCTAATGAAAAACACAAAGTTTTCTCCTCTCTGATAGGTAAGGACAAACGTTTGGTTCAAACCCTTGCTGCATTGCTTCGTATTGCTGACGGTCTTGATTATACGCATAGCAACCGTGTCAATCGAATTGTTTGTACACCTACACAAAATGAAGTGAAATGCCAGATTGATGGTGAAGGAGATATTACTGTTGAGAAATCACGTGCACATCAGAAATCAACCCTTTTTAATGAAATATTTTCACGTAAGTTTGTGATCTTGTGACAAAGAATATATCAAATTTAAAAAGTCGTGTTGTCAGTTTTATTGACATTGGAACAAATTCCATACGTTTGCTTGTTGTGAGATTCAATCCTAATCATTCATTTACAATTCTTTCTCGGCAGAAACAACAAGTTCGATTAGGGGAGGGGGAGTTCGAAGAGGATGAGATCCTTCCAGATGCAATGGATCGAGCGGTTACTGTTTGCAAAAAATTTATCGATTTAGCACGGACGTTTGAATGCGATGAATTTGTCGCAGTTGCCACATCAGCAACACGTGAAGCTGAAAATCAAAACATGTTATTAAATCGACTCCGTCATGAAGCACAAATTGACGTCAGGGTTATATCTGGTCGAGAAGAAGCTCGATTAATTTACATGGGGGTTGCTAGTGGCATCCATCTTGGCGATAAAAAAGCAATTTTTATTGATATCGGTGGTGGGAGTACCGAAATTGCTATCGGTGGAGAACGGCAATATAGTTTTCTTGAAAGTTTGAAACTAGGGGCGATTAGGCTCACAAATCATTACTTTAAAAGGGATGAAACAGGTCCGGTTTCATCAGAGAGATACAAAAAGCTCCAACAGCATGTTAAAAACTCAATTATTCATATTGTTCAAAAAGTTAAAAAAATAAAATTTGATGTTGCTATCGGGAGTTCTGGCACAATAATCAATCTAGCCGAGATTGCTCAACGATCAATTCACCAGAATAGTTCATCATCTAATGGTTCACTTAGTCATAAAGATGTAAAAAAGGTTGCCGAACTCCTGTGCTCCCTTCCTCTTGAATCACGCCGAAAAATCCCAGGAATTAACCCTGAAAGGGCGGATATTATTATCGCTGGAGTGGCAATTATTGACACCATCATGAAAGAACTAGATATTGATACTATTAACGTAACGACAAGAGGTTTGCAAGATGGATTATTAGCTGATTATTTATCTAGAATGGATGATTTTCCCCTCTTTGGAGAACTCTCAACACGTGAACGCAGTGTTCTACAACTAGGGCGTTCTTGTGGAATTAATGAAGCACATGCACGCACAGTAACCAGTCTTGCCCTTCAACTTTTTGATTCAGCTAAAAAACAAAAACTTCATACTTTTGGAGACAATGATCGCGAGCTACTCAAATACGCCACTTTTCTTCATGATATTGGATCGTTTATATCCTATACAAACCACCATGCTCATTCTTATTATATAATAACTAACGCAGAGTTGCTTGGCTTTGACCATAAAGAAATTTCAATAATGGCAAATATTGCTCGTTTCCATCGTAAAAGAAAACCGACGAAAAAGACCCCTGAAATGATGGATCTTGATCCGCCAGAGCGGGAAATGATTCGAATCTTGTCTACATTCCTTCGTTTGGCAGAAAGCCTTGACCGAAGTCATGCAGCATTAGTACATAGTGTTCAGTTTACCGAATTTGAGAAAGAAACTGTTCATCTAGAAGTCGTTGCTCGCGGAGACTGCCAGCTCGAACTTTGGGGAGTTGAAGGTGAAATGAAAGCTTTTTTCAAAGTCTTTGGAAAAAATCTTGTTCTTAACGTTGAAAATAAGGAGTTGGAACCAATTATATCATGACGCTAGAAAAGGGGAATAAATTACATCACTCTTGTAACATCCGATCAATTGCTAGAGCAGCTTTCTTAGCCGTTCCCATTGCTAGAATTACTGTTGCAACATTCCTTCGTTAATTATAACATTTCCTCTATGTGCTGTTGCTAAATTGGGGATTTCTTTTAACAGAAGAGGATTGGGACCTTGACCAATAGCTTCAATAAAAACATCTGGCAGGGCCTAACATCGGCCTGGCGGATCTCCGTGGGCGCCTTATAACTTCTTGAGGGCTTGCACGAGCTTCCCGACAGTCTCCTGCGCGTCGCCGTAGAGCATCCGCGTGTTGTCCCGGTAGAGCAGGTCGTTCTCGATCCCGGCGAAGCCCTTCCCCTGGCCGCGCTTAAGGACGATGACGTTTTTCGCCTGTTCGACATCAAGGATTGGCATGCCGAAGAGCGGGCTGCCCTGCCTGTGCGCCGCCGGGTTGACGACGTCGTTGGCCCCAATGACGAGGACGACGTCGGTGCTTGGGAACTCCGGGTTCACCTCGTCCCGGTCGAAGAGGTGGTCGTAGGCGACCCCTGCCTCGGCGAGCAGGACGTTCATGTGCCCGGGCATCCGCCCGGCGACCGGGTGGATCGCGAACTTCACTTGGACGTTCTGGCTTTCGAGCAGGTCGGTCAGCTCCTTAACCTTCTGCTGGGCCTGGGCGACCGCCATGCCGTAGCCTGGGGCAATGATCACCTTGTTCGCGTAGGCGAGCATGACCGCGACGTCGTCAGCCTCGATCGACTTCATGCTGCCCTGGATCTGCACCCTTTTCTCCTCCGTCGCGCCGAAAGCGCCGAAGAAGACGTTCGAGATCGAGCGGTTCATCGCCCGCGCCATCTGGAGCGTGAGCAGCGAACCTGCGGCGCCGACAATGACGCCCGCGACGACCATTGCATAGTTGGGAGTCGCGAACGAGAACCCGTCGAGCGCGACGGCGAGCCCGGTGAAGGCATTGTACATCGAGATCACGACAGGCATGTCGGCTCCACCGATCGGGAGTGTCATAAGGAACCCGAACCCGAGCGAGAGGCCGAAGAACAGCGGGAGATACATGGCGATGGTGAGCGGGATCCAGGACAGGTGCCAGAGGACGAGCACACCGGACACGATGGCGAGGGTCAGGACCGTCATGTTGACGACCTGCTGACCCTTGAAGGTGATCGGCCGCTGCCGCATCCAGCCCTGGAGCTTCAGGAACGCGATGAGGCTCCCTGCAAACGAAATCGCTCCAATGAGGCCACCAACGACAGCGAGGGAACTGGTAGTGGCGGTGGTGGTGCTGAGGAGCGCGACAGCCGAGATCCCGGCCGCTGCGCCTCCGCCCATGCTATTGTAGAACGCGACCATCTGGGGCATATCGGTCATCGCGACGCGTTTCGCCGCGATGTAGCCGAAGCCCCCGCCGATGACGATCGCAAATGCTATCAGGGTGAAGTTGGTGAGGTTCGGGGTAAGGAACGTGACGAACGTCGCGATCAACATCGCGGCGCCGGCCCAGACAATCCCGCTCCGAGCAGTGAGCGGGTGGCTCATCCGCTGCAGGCCGACGATGAAGAAAAAGATTGTCGCAATGTAGACCGGGTCGATCGCGTAGGAGAGGTCGACCATCTTACATCCCCTTTCCGGGCTTCTTCCCGCTGCGGTCGAACATCTGGAGGATCCGCTCCGTGACGATGTAGCCGCCGGTGACGTTCGCCGCGCCGAGAATGACCGCAATGAACCCGATGATCTGCTCTAGGGTCGTCGTGGCGAGGCCGAGTGCAATCATCGCGCCGACAAGCACGATCCCGTGGACGAAGTTCGAGCCGCTCATCAGCGGCGTGTGGAGGATGACGGGGACCCGGCTTATGACGACGTAGCCGGTGAACGCGGCCAGCATCGCGATGTAGACGGCGGTCCAGAGCGTGGTCACGTCGGTCATGGCTTCCCTCCGCTCAGGAGGTCGCGCGTTGGCCCGTGGCGCACCTCGCCCGCGTGAACCAAGAGGCTCGCGGCTAGGATCTCATCGCTGAACTCCTTCACGATCGCCCCGTCTTTGTTGACGAGGAGCGCTAGAAACGACTGGAGGTTTTTCGCGTACATCTGGCTCGAGTGGAACGGCACCCGGGCCGGGAGGTTCTGCGGCCCCAGGATCTTGACACCGTGCTCCCGGACGGTCTTGCCAGGCTGGGTCAGCTCGCAATTTCCCCCTGACTCGGCGGCCAGATCGACAATGACAGCGCCCGCTCGCATCCTCGCGACGGTCTCCTTCGTAATGAGGAGGGGGGCCTTCCGACCGGGGATGTTGGCCGTCGTGATGACGATGTCGGCCCGTGCGACAGCGGCAGAAACCATCTGCTGCTCCTTCGCCTTCTCCTCGGGCGTGAGCTCGCGGGCATAGCCGCCCTGGCCTTCGGCATTGATCTCGAGCTCGAGAAACTTGGCGCCGAGGCTCCGGACCTGTTCGCCTGCGGCGCGTCGGACGTCGTAGGCCTCGACGATGGCGCCGAGCCGCTTTGCCGTGGCGATTGCCATGAGGCCGGCGACGCCGGCACCTAATATGAGCACTGTTGCCGGTCGTATCGTGCCTGCGGCCGTCGTCAGCATCGGGAGGAACTTCGGGCAGTTTTCAGCGCCCAAAATGGCAGCCATGTACCCGCCGGCCGTCGCCTGGGAACTAAGCGCATCCATACTCTGAGCGCGGGTGATTCGTGGAACGAGCTCGAGGGCGAAGGCGGTGACCTTCCGGTCGCGCATCTGGGCGACGGCCTCGAGGTTGTTCATCGCGTTCATGAACCCGATGACGATCGTGCCCTCGGCGAGCTGATCGACCTCGGCGACTGTCGGGGGCTGGACGCGCAACACGATCTGGGCGCCGTTCAACAGGTCGGTCCGGCTGGACGCGATCCTCGCACCGGCGGCCGTGAAGAGATCGTCGGGGTAGTACGCACTCGCACCCGCGTCGTGCTCGATCCTGACCTCGTAACCCGACATCGTGAGTTTCTGGACGACCTCCGGTACGGTCGCCACACGCTGTTCCCCTGGATCCAGCTCCTTTGGAACGGCGACCACGACCGGCATGGCTGCCGGGCCTTTCGAACCGACCGAGATTACAGTCTGTTTCACCCTGTACAAGTTAATCACTCCTACGTTGCAACCTCTGTGCTATAATACTGCGATATCACTCTTTCAATACCTTTCGAACCCGCACCGACGCCCCCAGAGCTGGTACATTTTCTCTGCAATCTGTGTGATTGCCTCTATCTGAAACAAGATGCCAGTCTTCAAAGAACCAGACGATATACCGTACCTGTTGCATCTAGAGCTTCTTTATTTTACGCACGCGTACAGCAACGCCACGCTTTGAACGCATCATTTCATCCTCTGACATTGCGGCTTTTCCTGTTGCCTCAATTTTTAGGCCAATAATTAGAACTTCATCTCCTTCACGGATCTCTGGATCGGCCTTAATTATACCTGGAACGAGTATATCTCCTTCTGGGGTAAAATCATCAATTAAAACTCGGTAGCCTTTTGGGATTAGTTTCCAACCATCAAAGGTTGGACGCAGCATTCCTGTTGCAGTATTGATAGAAAAATATTGTAAATTCTCTTTACTATAATAAATTTCTGGAAATCGTCCACGTAAAGTGAATCCTTTGGTATTAATATCTATACCAAATTGGTAGGAACACATACCGTGAAGTCTGTCATCTTTTATTCTACGTTCTCCGTCAAGAGCCTGATCAAGTTTATTTAAAGATGCATTGCTAGTTGGATTCTCCTTACACGAATATTCAAGTGTTAAATTGCATTTTTCTGCAGCAATTTCTACAACCTTTAATGCTCCTCCATCGAGATGAGCAATTATACGGCGGTATCTATTACGTATAAAGTAACGAGCAATAATATCCGCGATTAGTGAACATTCCTCTGCATCCCAATATCCTGTAACCGGGACATCATAGTGACCTGCAGGATAGATTGTCTCCACTTCGCGAGGCACAATTCCAAGTGGTGAACTAATAATCAATTCATGCGCACGGTTTGCAATTGCAGTCTGGAATTTACGGTGACTTTTTGAAAGAGAATATGGTTTCTTTGCTGAGCACGGCAATAGCACTGCAACATCTGTTTTAGGAGGAATATATCTTGTAACAACACGTTCGGCAAACCTTCGAATCTCAACCCGGTTTATTGACTCCCCGCTGTTTACTTGCATCACACAACTTCGAGATACTGGAACCCTTTTCTCCATAAAATTATATTGATTATCGAGATGACGAAGGATGGCGACATGCTGGGCATGCATTCGACTTCGAGATTCTACGAGTTCCCTTAGTTGTCCTGCCTCAATGAACCTATTAATCAGCTCAATCTCACATTGAAGCTCAATCCGGTTGTGTTGTTTCAGATTTTCATTTCTACAACCATCACAGGTGCATAATCCCAACTTTAAATACTCCTTTGGAAATTCTCCTTCTGGTAAACAGAAAATTCCTTGAGCAGATTTTAGATCGACAGCTCGGAAGTCGAAGATATCAAAACCACTATAACAGAGAATATGAACATTGGAAGGAAGAGCTGTAGCAGGAACATACCAAAGCGTATCAGGAGGTGTTTTTTCTTTAAGGTCAATTAGCCACATCACGTAGTTTCGAGGGTTATAAAGAACTGTGTGCCAGTTGTCAACCATCACACAGTCACCACTTAGTGCGGGGTTTTCAAGAGCCGGATGGATGGTGATGGGTTGATGGTTGTTTTTTACATAGTAACTTTTTGTAAATTCTGATCCAGCTGCTAGAGGTATATTTGTCCCATTTTTTGTCTTTAATGATGGGAAAAGGTCGACAGTATCAAGAACAGCGGGAGTCCTTATTGAGACCTTGTTTATAACAAAGGTACCTGAACGTGCGAGGCCATCTCGTTTTCGGATATCAATCTGGATCATTAAATACCTCGATATCTGGCAATTCAGATTTTACAATGGGAATCCATCGTGGGTTACAAGAGACAGCAACCCGACTTTTGAGATGGGTATTGATAAGGTTACGTATACCGATACAACCTTGTCGAACCATGGTTTCATCCCACTCCGGAATCTCGCTCTGTCCGATAGGGAATGTCTCTTTTAGTTCCCGAGGATATGGGCCGAACGGGGGTTTAAAAAGGAGTGTATTATCGAATCCTTGTCGTGTTCGACCGTTGAATGAAACAAGGGCATTGTCGCCAAGTCTAAGGCGTGAAAGGGTTTTCTGATACCTTATCACTTCTGTTCGGAGACAACTCTCATCACCCCGATAGAAGAATCTACGCTTTGATATGCGATCGTGCGTTTCCAATTCATTTGAATAATTTAATAGTTCTTGATATCCCGACAAAAGCTTTGGGTGGCTTCGGCACCTTTCGTCGACAAGTTCCCACAGAGTACCTTCAATAATAGCCTGTCGAATACGACAAATTTCAGCAAGAGTAATGTTCAAATTGTGAAGAGCGAGCAACCTCTCCCGCTGATCGGATGTGTTCAGATCTTCTTTAGAATGTGATCGGCAAACATTGCATGAGCAAGGTAGTTCCGTGAGTTCATCTAACTTATAGCTTCCATGAACAGTGAGATACCGGCCTTCTTTGGCATAAAGAGCGTAAGCAGCCGAATCAAAAAGATCACATCCCATGGCAGTTGCAAGCGCAAACATAGCCGGATGTCCCGCACCGAAAAGGTGAACACAAGTGGCGAGTGGAAGATTCTTTTTTACTGCCATAACGACTCTAACAAGATCCTGGTACCGGTATGCTTCCATGAGAGGAACAACTGCACCTATAGGGCAAAACGAAAAACCCAATGCACCTAATTCTTTTCCTGCACGTTCACGCAAATCAAGATAAATGCCCCCCTGTATCGGTCCAGCAACTGGTGCTTCATCTCCAAACGTATTCATTGCTTCGCGAAGTCTATCAATAGTTATTAGAAGATCACGTTCGGCTGATACTTTATCTGCAGTTGGAGGACTGGGTATATCAAGTGGAACCCAAATATCACTTTTGATATCTTTTTGGAAGGTTAGCGTCTCGAGATTTGTTACTGATACATCTCCATATACTGACAGCTGAAAGGAACCCGAGTCTGTCATGATTACGCCATCAAAGTCAAGCATGGCATGTAATCCTTCGTTTAATGCCTGGTCATGATACCGCAGGCTCTGGTTGATTATATATGCATTTGTGATGAGTGCCTCAATTCCCATCGTTTTCATCTCTGACGGTTTAATGATCTGAAGATGCGGATTGATAACTGGAAGCAGTGCCGGTGTTCTAATGGTTTTATTTCCAACAGTGAGTTTTCCAATTCGCCCTGCAATATCACTATCAAGACTCTCAAAATGGATAGCCATGAGTTTGTACCAGATGTTGCTATAGATTTTTAAATTGATTAGGTTAAACGGTTATCTCACTTTGTTATGCAGTTCGGAAAAGATCTGCCCCTCAAATGCAAGTACCTCAACATTATCATGCATCCAGCATCGATTAGGGAGCCCTGCTTTCATACAAGTATGATCGAGAAATGTCTTACTATCCCAACCATAGTCAGTTGCCACTTGAGGAAGGAGAAGCCCACTTGTTCCCAAACCACGTATGATCAAACCATGTTTACCTACTTCTATTTTGGATGGACGTTCTTCAGGTGAACAATTGAGTGGCTCAGGAACCGTTAAAATTGTCACTTCCAAATCGATTAATTTGAGTTCATTCGGTCTCACTTGTGGGAATCGAGGATCTTCAAGAGCTGAAGCAATTGCTGCTTGTTCAATTGCATTCGCAAGTGGAATCATTGGATATGGAAAACCAATACATCCACGTAGGTTGCCCTCTTTATTTAGAGTGACAAAGACGCCCCGTTTCTCTTGAAATATCGATGTTAAATCCAAAACGGGTTTTTGTTTGTTACTGATCTTATGTTCAATTGTTCCACGTGCAAGCGATACTGCCATTTCTCCTTCATCATCTGTGAGAAGATTCATACCGAGGCTCACTTTACAGCGTTATTGATTCTGTCTATTTTTAATACGTTTGATTAGATATTCACGGAATTCATTTTTTATTCTCTTGCTTCGCTGTGCTTATCAGGTCAAGGTTCCTATTATAATAGGAGAGGGAGAGTGCGGCTGACGGTAGCTTTATGCTGCTGAGGAAAGTCCCCCCACCTACCGAGCACGCAGCCCTATGTAAGTAGGGGTGGCGAGAGTCACGGCAATGGCACAGAAACGATACGACCTGTCTTCAGTCATGATGCGGTTGAGTCGAAAGACAAGGAAGCGCATTTGTGCGTGAGTAACCCGTTGAGCATAAAGACAGGAAACGTTGAAACGGCGAACCCCTGCGGGTGCAAGCCAAAACAGGGCAAATGGATCGCTCGGTATCCGCCCGGGTATGGTGCAGAGCTGAATGCCGCATTGAACAGAAGGAGGCTTACTCCTCCCACTCAAACCTTTTAGTACTTTTCTGAAACTTTGAAGATATGCTAAATACCATAGTATGTTGGAATATGAACGTAACTAATCAATACAAAGTAGTCGGGACGATTCGTCTTGGATTACTTTTAACAATAATAATTTTGACATTTTTTTATCCTTCGACAGCTCTTGATCTCAATATTAATGATCAACAATCGATTTCATCATCAATTGCTAGAGGTGATTCTGTTCATATTCATGGAGTAGCTACGGGTCATCCACAAATCGGTCTTCAGATTTGGTTTATTGGGAATAATTATGTCAAAGTCACCACAATTTCAGTTGCGTCAGATAGTTCATTTGATTACGAACTCAAACCAGTAGATACCCAAAACCTAGCTCCCGGACAGTACTTTGTTTTAATCCAACATCCGATGATGAACGGGCAATTCGATATCGTTTATAATGCTGCGACTGGTCAAGTAATCAATAAGCAGCTTGGAGTAGGTAGTGTGATCTTCACTTTAACCGGTCCTGGAAGTCTACAGGGTCCAAATGCAGCCACCGCTCTGATAAATGCAGTACATAATCAAAATATTGATGACACATTTACAACAGTATCATTTTTTGTTGAAGAACCCAATGCACTCATCAATCCAATAGGTAATCACAATGTTGGAGAAAAATTCACAATAACAGGTTCCACCAACTTAGCGGTTGATGATGACTTGCTCATTGAAATCTATTCTTTATCGTTTAGACCGACAACAAAAGAACAAAGTAATGAATTTTCAGGAACAAGTGGCATCGTTAAAGTTCAACCCGGGACTAATGGTAACAATCAATGGTCCTACGGTGTTGATACATCAGCATTTAAACCGGATGAATATATCGTCCAAGTATCCGGAATAAACCCAAAAGTCAGTGGGAGTGCAAGTTTTAATATTGTCGATCGGGAAGTTTCAAGCGGCATACAACAAACGGTTACCCAAACAAGTATAGAAACCTTTCAACCCTCCCCAACAACAAAGTCAATACCAACAACGTATTCCGCTCCTGATATGACTTGGATTTTGATTTTAGGATTTGCGATTGGTTTTACCCTATTTAATCGTCATCATATAGGTAAACTATAAGAATTGTATTCATCAACACTTGTCAAGAGGGTTCGCTGTGGATCAAGACACGGTTCTTGAAGTCGATGACCTCATTTGGGAAAAGATTGTTGAAAAGGGAAAAACCCCCGTAGCAGTAATGTTCTATTCTCAGACATGTCAGTTTTGTCATCAAATGGAACCGTACTTCAGAACTTATGCTAAAGAATATCAGGGGGTCATCCTTTTTGTACGTCTCAACATTATGGTGAGCCAATGGACAGCTGAACGATATGGTGTTCGCAGTACCCCGACTTTTAAGTTCTTCTGTGATGGCAAACCGGTTCAAGAGTTAGTAGGTGCAGTTTACCCAGCACTTTTAAAAAAAGTAGTTGATGACGTCCTTGTACATGGCAAAGAGTGTGCCAATAATTCAACTACTATAGATTATGAGATCACAGGATACGGATAGCAGAAATAATTACACGAATGGGAAAAAACCAATTTAAGGTTGCCTACTGCACCCACAACGAATCGCCGCATCTTTAACAGCTTTCGCAACACTCTTTGTGACTTCTTTATCGAGAATATTTGGCATTATTCGTTCGCGATGAGGTTTTGGAAGATATGAAGCGATTGCATGGGCAGCTGCGATCTTCATTTCATCACTAATTTTCATTGCATAAGCATCGAGAGCGCCGCGGAATATGCCGGGGAATGCAAGAACATTGTTTATCTGGTTAGGGAAATCGCTCCTACCTGTTCCAACTACCGCTGCCCCTGCATGTTTTGCAGATTCCGGCCAAATCTCAGGGACAGGATTTGCCATCGCAAAAACAATTGGATCTTTATTCATTGTTTTGACCATTTCTTCAGTAAGAACATTGGGTGCAGATACACCAATAAAAACATCTGCTCCTTCCATTGCATCAGCGAGAGAACCCGATCTGCTTGCACGGTTTGTTTCTTCACCTATGATAAATTTGTATTTGTTGTTATACAACCCCTCCCGTCCTCGATGGATTATACCTTTTGTATCACAAACAACAAGCTCACGTACCATCGTACATACATTCGGATCATATCCAATACATTTTAACAACCGAGTGATTGCAAAACCAGCAGCTCCGGCACCACAGATTACAATATTGAGATCTTCGAATTTCTTTTCGGTAACTTTGCATGCGTTGATAAGAGCAGCTAAAACAACTACGGCAGTACCGTGCTGATCATCATGCATTACAGGAATACCAATATCCTGAAGTGCATCTTCAACTTCGAAGCATTTTGGCGCTGCAATATCTTCTAAATTAATACCACCAAAAACTGGTGCGATATTTTTCACTTGATCGGTAAAATTAGTCTCATAAGTTTCAAAACAAATTGGAAATGCATCAATCCCGGCAAATTCTTTAAAAAGTATTGCTTTTCCTTCCATAACAGGGATTGCCGCGTAACCTCCAATATTTCCTAGACCAAGAACTGCTGAACCATCGGTAACAATTGCAATTGTATTTGCTTTAAGTGTATATTTGTAAACAAGATTTTTATCCCTAGCAATCTCCTTGCAAACTTGGGCGACGCCCGGTGTATAGGCACGTGAAAGGTCTGCCTTTGAATTAAGTGGGACCTTCGAGCGAATTTCTAACTTCCCATGGTTCAATTCATGGAGAGCGAGAGACGCTTGGTAAATTTCATCGCTTGGTTCAAACAAAGGTTTAGACTCTCCTTATATTAAGGTAAGAATGAAAGTTACATAACCATTTTTCGAAACAGAATTTAATTTTTAGGAGAAATTTAAAAAATTGGATTTTTTGTATTAATGTTTTAAGAACGATTCTATTACTTTTTCCATAATTGCTTCGCTCTTATTCTTTAGACCGAAACCAACTATGATAGCAATAGCAGCACCAATACCAAGACCGATGCCCCATGCTATCGGTGTGATAAACGTGTAGATAATAGTAAGGTCAAGCATTAGCTGTGAAAGCGACAAGACAACAAGGACGAAGTAAAGAAAGATACGTACAAGAAATAGAACGGGTGTTACTAGGTCGACATGTGAGGGTCCATAAAATTTTCCAAGGAAATCCACAAAATAATCAATGAGAATAAATCCAACGATCAGGATAACGCCAAACGCAACGATGTGTGGTATGTACCCTACAATGTCTACCATGAGCTTACTGAGATATTGTAGATTGAGAATTTCCACTGCTCCAACAACAGCTATTAGATAAATGAAAAATCTGACAGCAATGTCACCAATATATCCGAGGGTTACTCCAGCTTTTTCCATTGAACCCGCAAATGGAGAATGCGGAACGAGTGTACTCATATTTACTTTGTTAAGGACGATTCTCACAAGTGCTCCCAATAATCTACCGACAATCCACCCAACAAGCAATACAATGATCGCACCAATAACGTTCGGAAGAGTGATTGCGATCATAGTATACAAGTTGTTTATCAAATCCATTCCAACTCCAAGTACAGCCATAAAATTACCTTTTTTACTATTACAACCGACATTCGGTTATAAAAATCTGTTATAATGATAGAAAGATAAATCTATTGTTTAAAATTTTAGAAATAAACTAAAAGAGTTAGATCTTATTCTTTCTGACTATTTGAGACCTGTATATAATTATACAATTTTATCATCTTTCTAAAAAAGGTTCATCTATTGTTTTAGCTTTTTGGCAATTTCCGCTTACGTATCTACCTTGATACCGTGCTCCTGCGAGTTCGATTTGGCTTGGCCAACGTTCTCCTCCATTACCTGAAATTGTTGACGTACCATAAGGAAAACATCTTGTAATTTCATCTAACTACCTAGTAAGCACATTCATCCTTATTGGGAACAAATTGGCTGAAATACTTCAAACAGATACGTTGTAATTTGAAGGTATGATCCTTATTGGTTGTGAAGATAACCACGTTTGAGAACTGGGTTAGACTTGAAAAAAATTTACGCCCCGGCCGGGATTTGAACCCGGGTCAAAAGCTCCGCAGGCTTCTAGGATGTCCACTACCCTACCGGGGCATCGATAAAATTTTTATTGCCTGCCTATTTAACTCGATTTCATCGCTTAAATAACTCACCGTTTTTATAGAGGTTAATGATATTAAAACAGAAAGAAATTGATTTTATGAGGTCGCGTATTGAGTTGGGGTCGGTGTTGCTGTCGCAAATGGTAATACGTTTACTGGATGATCCCAATATTTACATTCAGAAAAGTCTGACGGTTGACGATTGTCAAAATTTTGTAATGGTTTTACCCAGATACCTGCGGTCGCTGTAATATTATTACTTATATACTCAATCTGAAGATCTCCCTGATTGAATACTTTTAGAGTTTGATTTAGATAAGTAGTATACCCTTTTTGGGTTCCAAATCCATCTTGAAGATAAATCTTTCCACTTGTTTTATTGCGGACGGTTACTTCAAACCATGAATATGGGCTATAAGTTGACCATGATTGTAATGACTCCGCTTTTGTGTTTGGATCAACTATTGTTCTTGTAATCGTTATATTGGATGGAGTGACCGAATAATTAATATACATCGGGGGATTTTTCAAGTCAAATGTAATTGCAGTTGTCTGGTATCCAACTAATGACCTGAGATCTATAAGACAGCTTAAATCAGCAGCTATTGGAGTTGTCGGTGGGAATGTAATATACCCTTGACCTTGAACTGTTGGTGTCACCGTCGAAAATAGTGTTGCTTGAGTAACATACTCTGGTGTTGGCGTTAAAGCTTCAATGCCCTGGGCAGATCCTGATGAACCCGGATATGATGAAGGCGATGTTCCTGGTTTTGGAGGAGCTACACATCCAGCGATTAATAATAAATAGATGATGAAAAGAACAAGCAGTTTTGGATCTAATAATTTCATAGCATTTTATTACGATGCGCAATATTTATTTTTATTTACCAAATTTTGTTATACTCTAGCGATTAACCTATCAACTATTACGTTCAAATTAGAAAAGAAATCTTAAAAGACGACGTGAAAAATCATGTTCATTAGCAAATGGATAACCATACCAATTTTATTTATGATATTGGTTATAATTGCGGGTTCACCCGCAAGTGCTGAAACTGTCAACACAGGTGTAAAATATATGAGTGGAAGTCCATCGCTTTCAGTTTATATATCAGGTACTAATGAATTTGATCCAGGTACAGATACTACACTTCCAGTCATTATTTCGAATAGTGGTCTTAATCAATTCAAATTCGTTCAGTCTGGTATTATCAATCGTGATGACCTTCCAAACACAGCGAAACTTCTTATGGTATCGTTATCTTCTGGAAATTCCCCTATTATAATTAAATCAGATCCTCAAATGGTTGGTGATCTTACCGGTGGTAGCACAGTTACGAGCAGTTTTCATATAAAGATTCCAACTGATGCCCCTTCTGGGACGTATAATCTCCCAGTCAATATCAATTATACATATCTCGAAACTGCTAATCAGTATGGTACTGATACTATCGAGTACGATTATAGAACTACAAATCTAACCTTATCTCTTCCTATCAAAATTAAACCTGATATTTCAATTCAAGTCCTATCAGCAGAACCTGAACATTTAAATGTTGGAACTGAGGGCTATCTGAATCTCAAAATTAAAAATATTGGATTTGATGACGGAAAAAAAGCAGTTGTGAAAATCGTACAAAATGGGAATAGTCCAATAATCCCAACTGATAGTAGTGTTTATATTGGGGATTTTCCATCGGGATCAACAATAGATACCCGATATAAGGTAACTGTTCAAAAGGATGCAGAACGTTCAACATATCCCGTCGACGTTTTCGTAGTTTATGAAAATAAAGATGGGGATACAGTTACTTCACTCAGCGATACTGTTGGTATACCCGTTGGAGGAAAGATCGATTTTACGATTGTCTCATCTGCAGCAGAAATGAATCCTAGTGCAAAAAAAGTGATCTCAGTTCAGTATAAAAATACTGGAGATACGACTGCGTATAGTGCTCAAGCAAGCATTAGTGCTGTCGATCCATTCACAAGCAACGATGATATCGCTTATCTCGGTGATATGAAACCAGGGGATACTGTTACTGCATCGTATGAGGTTAGTGTAAATAGTGATGCAACACTGAAAGAATACGGTCTTGATTCTGAAATTCGATATCGTGACACTCTTGATAATTGGTATGTCTCAGATACTCTAAAAGCTCCAGTGGATGTTGTTGCACCTAGTGGCATAGCAGCTATCCTTTCAAACCCGATAATGCTAATCATAATATTTGCGGCAATTATCGGTATAGTATATGGAATCATTAAGTATCGGAGCAAGAAAGCGTAAATTACACAATTTATTTTTTATAGTATTTATTTCAAAAAGATCAAGAGTTTGACTAGGTGAATTGTATAAATAAATTGAATTTCAAGAATTCTATTGAGCCAACAATTTTTGGCGGTTAAATTCAATGAACATTCCACGAATTATCATTGCCGGAACGCACAGTGGATGCGGTAAGACTACCATTGCTGATGGTATCATGGCATCGCTAATGGCTCGACATTTAAAAATCCAACCATTTAAAGTGGGACCTGATTTTATTGACCCTTCACATCATACTCGCATTTGTGGTCGTTTTTCTAGAAACCTTGATCCATTTATGATGCATGACCAAGGTTGTGTTGATACCTTCTTACATAGTAGCGAAGGGGCTGATATTGCAGTCATCGAAGGTGTAATGGGCTTGTTTGATGGTGTTGATGGTTCTGATATCTCGAGTACTGCCCATGTTGCTCGAATATTAAGAGCTCCGATTATACTCATTGTTGACGCAAAAGGGATGTCTCGTAGTGTTCATGCACTTATCAAAGGTTACCGCGAATATGATCCTACTATTACGATCTCCGGCATAATTTTCAACCAAATTGGGAGTAAACATCACCGACAGATGATTGAATCCTCTCTTCAGGTACCTGAGTTTGGATGGATCCCCAGAAAAAAAGATCTTGCCATTAAAAGCCGACACCTAGGGCTCCATATGGCACATGAAACAGAACCAACATTGGATTTAGGATCGTTTATTGAAGAGCACTGCAATATAAGTAAAATACTTGACGTTGCTCGTCAAGCGCTACCTCTTGATAAAAAGCCACAAAAAATTATAAAACAAGAGTCCACAACAAGAATTGGAATCGCGTGGGACAAAGCGTTTTGTTTTTATTACCAAGATAATCTTGATCGATTTCGTTCAGCGGGAGCAGAACTGGTCTTTTTTTCACCACTTTCTGATAAATTACCTGATGTGAATGGTGTTTACCTCGGTGGGGGGTATCCTGAGTTATATCTCAAGGAGTTAGAAATCTCCAGATTCCGTTCTGATTTTAGCAAATCAGTTAATAGCGGGATGCCCGTTTACGCGGAATGCGGGGGTCTAATATATCTCACTGAAGGGATTACAACAGATCGATTTTATAAATTGTGTGGAATACTCCCAGCCACAACTGAGATGTCTGATAGAGTTCAGGCACTCGGTTATGTTAATGGTGAGAGTATGGACGGATCATCGGTTCTTCCATCTGGTCTGTCCATTCGTGGACATGAATTCCATTACTCGAAGCTGATACCGGATTCTGATGCTCGATATACCTTTCGACTTTCACGGGGAAAAGGTATAGAAAATGGGAAAGATGGTTTGACTGTGCATAACGTCATCGGCACGTATACGCATGCTTATTTTTCAGATAATTTTGTAAATGAATTTATTAGATTATTAGAGAAGACAAAAACGGCATAAGAATTTTTTTAAGGAAAATTTGGATTTTTGTTTAATATTTACTAAAATGATATAGTATCAACTTAATACACATAATTCCGTCGTAAAGATAATTCTTCATGCATATGTGATTTAATAATGCCTGATACATATATATCGAGTACTTCGTTCATACATAGGTGTAATATGCGCAGTGACGAGATCAAAGTTGGTTATTCGCGAGCACCAAATCGCTCACTACTTCGCTCTCTTGGTATTACTGATCGAGAGATGAGTCTACCATTTATTGGGATTGCAAACGCGTTCAATACGATTGTACCGGGTCATGTACATCTGCGACAGCTTTCAGAAAAAGTCCGAGAAGGAATTGCAGCAGCGGGAGGTGTTCCTTTCGAATTTGGCACTATTGGTATTTGTGATGGTATCGCTATGGGACACGAAGGAATGCGATCATCACTGCCATCCAGAGAAAACATCGCTGATTCAATCGAATTAATGGTTGATGCTCACCGGTTTGACGGTCTTGTATGTATTGGCACCTGTGACAAGATAGTCCCAGGTATGCTTATGGCTGCAGTTCGATGCAATATTCCAACAGTTGTTCTTACAGGTGGGGCTATGCTTTCTGGCTACCGGGATGGTCAGGAACTCTCACTTATTGATATTTTTGAAGGTGTTGGAATGGTCGCTGGGGGTGTAATGACTGAAGAAGTATTATGCGAATTAGAATGTAGTGCGATGCCAGGATGTGGTAGCTGTCAGGGATTGTATACGGCAAATACAATGGCATGTTTGACCGAAGCCATGGGTATGTCGTTATCCGGTTGCGCTGCAATCCCTGCTGTTGATTCTGCGAAGTTACGAATTGCCCGGGAGACTGGTGAGGTTGTTGTCTCTCTTGTTAATAAAAAAATTTTACCACGAGATATTGTTACAGAGCAAAGTTTGAAAAATGCTATACGAGTGGATATGGCGCTTGGTGGTTCAACTAATACCGTTTTACATTTAATGGCTATAGCAAGTGAGGCAAAAATATATATCTCTCTCAATGATTTCAATGCTATTTCTGATGAGATCCCACATATTTGCGATATGCAACCGGCAGGACCTCATTCTATGCAAACGCTCTACCGCGCTGGAGGTATTCCGGCGGTTTTAACCAGATTAATAAAACATCTTGATGACACACCTACAGTGTCAGGGAGAACAATCAAACAAATCGCAGCAGCAGCTTCGGTTAAAGATGAGTCCGTAATTAAACCCACAACATCCCCGGTGAATATGGGGGGAGGTCTTAAAATCCTTAAAGGCTCTCTTGCGCCAGATGGAGCAGTAGTAAAATGTGCTGCAGTTGATAAAGGAATGTGGCAACATAAAGGACCAAGTCGAGTTTATGACGGTGAACAAAAAGCAATGAAAGGAATCCTTGCCCAAGAGATCAAAGAAGGTGACGTCATTGTAATTCGATATGAAGGACCTCGAGGAGGACCAGGTATGCCAGAGATGCTCTCACCAACATCAGCACTCGTGGGTATGCGATATTCGAAGGTCGTTCTTGTTACAGATGGCCGATTCTCTGGAGGGACACGTGGGCCATGCATTGGTCATGTTGCACCTGAAGCAGCTGTGGGTGGCCCCATTGCCTTTGTTCAAGAGGGTGATCAAATTGAAGTAGATCTTTTCGAGAAACGAATTGATCTTTGTGTGGATACAAAAACTATTGAAAAAAGGAAAAAGACGTGGAAGCCCATAAAAAAGTCGTTGAAAGGAGTACTAAAACGGTACGCAAAGACTGTTGAGCAGGCAAATATCGGTGCAGTTCAACGGTAACAAACATAAGTTTTATAATTATTCTATTTTTTTTGAGAATAATCTAATATCTTAAGTAAATACGTAAAGATAAGAATGAGAAAGAAATTGATTTAGGCACCAGTTCTGGCACTGTCATAGTGTAGGTAAACGTACCGCATAATAAATATCCCAATAAATGGAGAAATTATGAGATAGAGTAGCCCTCCGATATATGGAATAATCCCTAGGATTATCATAACGAGAAAAACTAGAATGCATATGATAATCAATGCAATAATATAACCGACCCAGTGACCTTTCCAGCCATAAACGATTAAAGGAATTTATCCGCTTCGCAGAATATAAGTTTATATCGTTTATTGCCTTAAAATTGGAAAAAGAGCATTTAAAGTTGTTGAAACGGCAGATAATTCCCGTATTTTCATTTTTCTAATCTATCTCTATCACAAAAACCAATTATCTCAAGGTCAGTATGATTCCAAAATCTTATATAGATAGATGGAAAAAGACGTTGTATACTAATTATTTGGAGAAAATGCTATGGTAAAAGCCACGTTTGGACTGGATGAAAATGTAGCCTCTGCTGCATGTTACGTTTTAGGCTGGTTAACCGGGATCATATTCTTCCTGATGGAGAAGGATAACAAAACAGTAAGATTCCATGCAATGCAGTCAGTACTGACATTCCTTCCGCTTACGATCCTTTACTGGATTATCGGTACGATCTATACTATGATGTTCTTTGGAGCCGGAATGTATGGTGCATATGGTGCTTGGGGAATCCTGAGTCTCATTGCAACACTGATTGCAATTGTTATGCTGATTCTATGGCTTGTTCTGATGTTCAAGGCATACAAAGGAGAGAAGTTCAAAGTCCCCATTGTCGGAGATATTGCAGAGACTCAGGTAAAATAATCTTCTCTTTTTTTAGCGGTTTTCGGTAATATAAAGCCGACGCACTTATTTACATATTTTTTACAGGGTTCCATTCTTTTTTGTTATATCAGTGCCTAAAGTAGCGTACGCCCGTAAAAATCATTGCCATGTTCAAACGGTTTGCTGCTGCAATAACTTCATCATCACGGATTGAGCCTCCAGGTTGGACAAGAGCCGTTGCACCAGCCTTTGCTGCAACTTCAAGCGTATCCGGGAATGGAAGGAATGCGTCAGATGCAACTGCAGACCCCATCAACGTTGAACAAGCTTTACTAATCGCAATTTTAGCTGCATCAACTCGACTCATTTGTCCAGCACCAATTCCTAATGTTCTGTGAGAATTTGCAAAGATAATCGTGTTGCTGCGAGTGTGTTTGCAAACTTTCCATGCAAGTTGAAGGGCTTGCATTTCTTCAGAAGTTGGATCCCGATCAGTTATTACTTTCCAGTGTTCCTGATATTGAGGAGTCCTTTGAACGAGAACGCCTCCATCAATACTCCGAATCTCATCATGGATCGATGGTTCGGAAAGGATAAGGACACGCATATTTTCTTTCTTCTTCAAAATGGAGAGTGCGTCACTAGAATAAGATGGCGCAATAACGACCTCAACATAGGTTGAATTTATCTCTTCAGCAACATCCCTCGTGGTCTCTCGGTTTATAGCGACAACAGATCCGTAAGCTGAAACGGGGTCAACTTCACGGGCACTAATATACGTTTCAAGTAGTTTATCTCCGACTGCAACTCCACAAGGATTGTTGTGCTTAACAATAATTGCCGCACACTGTTCAAATTCCCTAAGAAGTGATACGGCAGCGTTCGTATCAAGGTAATTATTGTATGACATCTGTTTGCCTTGTATTGGTTCTGTACTAGCGATCCCAGATGTCCCATAAACTGCAGCTTTTTGATGTGGATTCTCACCGTAACGTAGTGTTCTCCCATGAGTAAATTGAATTGTAAAGGTCTCAGGAAATAGAGAATCAATTTGTTCTAAATGATTACTTATCGCTGCATCATATGCTGCAGTTCGAGCGAATGCTTTTTTTGCAAGATTTTGCCGTTGCTCTAATGTGAAATCTCCATTATTAAGGATCTTTATCACCATAGGATAATCAGATGGATCGACCACCACTGCAACATCTTTAAAATTTTTTGCTGCAGCACGTATCATTGCAGGCCCCCCGACATCAATATACTCAATAAGTTGATCGAGCCCCAATGATTTTGCTGCCATCTTTTCGAATGGATAGAGATTTACAACTAAAAAATCGATACGGTTAATCCCATATTTTTTCATAACTGCATCGTCAACTGGTCTGCGACCTAAAAGTCCACCGTGCACTTTCGGGTGAAGAGTCTTTACTCTACCATCCATCATTTCGGGAAAGCCAGTATAATTCGAAACTTCGGTAAATTTTATATTCGCTTCTCCCAGTATTTTCCCAGTCCCACCAGAACTCATAATACCAAATTTTTTATTTATGAGTGCTCGTGCAAGATCTATTATACCTGATTTATCCCAAACTGAGAGAAGTGCCCACTTCATAGTCATTAATTACGCTATAATGGAAAAAAAGTATGCTAGTTAAAGAAGGGGAAAGAAAACTTAGTTATCTACTTATAACACTTTTTGACTGGAATAATTTATATAATCAATTATATTTTTTTATAGCATAACCTCAATTTGATTAAAAAACTTAAAATTTCTCTCTAATTTGGATTTGAGAGAGAATTCTTTGGATTTTACCCAAAATAATCACAATTTGACGGTTATTAATTATGCTTAAAGTCAAAGTTTATATAGAACTACAATACTATAGATATTGGAACATCGAATGGGATGTAGTATGGGAGAGGATGCAAACAACTCCGTAGATCCGATAGATATTTCTGATATTAATAAGTCAGAAACAGAACAGCCATCTCCAGAAGTGTCAGAGCTTGACGAGCTGAAAAAACGATATGATGAACTAAATGATCGATTTTTAAGGCTCGCTGCAGATTTCGATAACTACAAGAAAAGAGCATCCCGAGAACGCGAGAATATAACGCAAATTGCAATTGAACGGTTTGCTATCGATATGCTTGAAGTAATTGACAATTTAGAGCGTGCTGTCCAATCTGATGACAATCATTTGCGTGAAGGTCTCAATCAAATTCGAGAGCTCTCATCTGCCATTATACAACGGTACGGCATCACACCTATAGAATCGCTCTTAAAAAAATTCAACCCTGCAGAGCATGAAGCAATTTCGCATATACCATCAGACTATGATGAGGGTACTGTAATTGATGAAGTCTCTCATGGGTATCGGATGCATGAAAAAGTTATAAGATTTGCAAAAGTTGCAGTTTCAAAAGGGAAGGAAAGTAAAAATTCTGAGGAATAACCATGGCAAAGGAAAAAGTTTTAGGAATTGATTTGGGAACGACATTTTCCTGTATGTCGATTATGGAAGCGGGAAAACCCATTGTTATCCCCAATGCAGAAGGCGGACGTATTACACCATCTGTTGTCGCGTTTACTAAGGAGGGTGAGAGACTTGTCGGAAGTTTGGCAAAGAGACAAGCTGTCACGAACCCACAGCGTACTATTCAATCAATAAAAAGAAAGATGGGCACCACTGAAAAGATTAAAATCGACGATAAAGAATATAGCCCACAAGAGATCTCGGCAATGATCCTCCAGAAAATGAAGATTGATGCAGAGGCGTACCTTGGTGAAAAAATAACTAAAGCAGTCGTAACTGTTCCAGCATACTTCAACGACGCTCAGCGGACAGCAACAAAAGATGCAGGAAAAATATCTGGGCTTGATGTCTTGAGAATTATCAATGAACCTACTGCTAGTGCACTTGCATATGGTATTGATAAAGAGAAGGATGTCACTGTACTAGTTTATGACCTTGGTGGGGGCACGTTTGACGTCTCAATTCTAACGCTTGGTGATGGAGTATTTGAGGTCAAATCAACTGCTGGAAATAATCATCTTGGTGGTGACGATTTCGATGAACGTGTCATGGATTATCTTGTAGATGAGTTCAGAAAGAAGGAAGGTGTCGATCTCCGGAATGATCCATATGCAATGCAAAGATTACGTGACGCTTCTGAGAATGCAAAAATCGAACTCTCCTCACGACAATCAACTAATATAAACTTACCCTACATTACGACTGGATCAAGTGGCCCAAAATTTTTGAATATTGATCTTACACGAGCGAAACTTGAACAATTGATTGGAGATCTTGTAGAGCTGACTGTAGGCCCTGTCAAACAGGCATTAAGCGATGCAAAGATGGAACCGAAGAATATTGACCATGTTCTTCTTGTTGGGGGTTCAACACGAGTTCCAATCGTTCAAGATACTGTGAAAAAATTGCTAGGAAAGGAACCCGATAAAGGTATAAACCCCGATGAATGTGTAGCACTTGGCGCTGGAATTCAAGGGGCTGTTCTAACAGGTGAAACGAAAGATATTGTCCTATTAGATGTCACCCCATTAACACTTGGGATTGAAACACTTGGTGGAATTGCAACAAAACTAATAGAGCGCAACACAACAATTCCAACTCGAAAAAGTCAGATTTTTTCAACTGCTGCAGATGGACAAACTAGTGTCGAGATCCATGTTGTACAAGGAGAACGAGCACTTGCAAAAGATAATTTCACTCTTGGTAGATTCCAGCTAACAGGTATTCCTCCAGCTCCACGTGGAATTCCGCAGATAGAAGTCACTTTTGACATTGATTCGAACGGCATTATTCATGTTAATGCAAAAGATCTTGGTACAGGTAACCAACAAGCAATTTCTATCAAAGGAGATCGCAAGCTTTCTGAAGATGATATCAAAAGAGCGATGAATGATGCTAAAAAGTTCGAAACAGATGACAAGAAAAAACGCGATGAGATCGAATTGCGAAACCAAGCTGATATGGCTGTGTTTTCAGCAGAAAAGATGCTTAAGGAAAACACCGACAAACTTGAGTTAGAAGATAAGACCAAAATTGAACAAGGTATTGAAGCAGTCAAAAAAGCATTATCTGGCGACAACCTTGATGAAGTAAAGAAGGCAATGGACACACTCACAGAAGGTGTGTACGCGGCAACGACCAAACTATATCAAAAGGTACAAGCTGAACAAGCGGCAAAACAGCAAACAGCAGGTGCATCTTCAAGTTCAGATACGAATGAAAAAAAACAGGATGATAATGTTGTCAATGCCGATTATAAGGTTAAAGAAGAGTGACCCTGATGGGCAAGGGCGATTATTACGATATCCTCGGCATACCACAGAATGCCGAAGATAAGGAAATCAAGAAGGCCTATCGCAACCTAGCCCGAAAGTACCATCCTGACGTATGTAAAGATTCAGGTGCTGAGGAGAAATTCAAGCAGATAAACGAGGCATACAGCGTCCTTTCGGATCCCCAAAAGCGTGCACAATACGATAACATGGGGCACGAAACGTTTACAAACGCCTCTAAGGGGTCTTATACAGGAGGTGGCGGATTCGGTGGCGGATTCTCCACCGATTTCTCTGGTTTTGGTGACATCTTTGACTTTTTCGGTGGCGGATACCGAAGAACTGGACCTCAACCTGGTGCCGACCTCTTAATGCGACTTTCGATCCCATTAGAAGATGCAGTTTCCGGTACAGAACGAGAGATTGAGGTCATGCATACTGAACCTTGCCCAACGTGCGCTGGTTCTGGTAGCGAAACTAAAAAACAAAATACTTGTCCACGATGTGGAGGAACCGGTCAAATGCGATCAACCTCTCACTCCCCCTTTGGTCAATTTATTCGCATGACAACATGTACTCAATGTGGAGGAAGAGGAAAAATTCCAGAACGTCAATGTCGAGAGTGTCGAGGTAGTGGCCATACTCGAGCAAAGCGTAAGGTAGCAATCCATATTCCTCCCGGTATTGATACTGGAATGCGTCTGCGGATGGAAAAATATGGCGAAGCGGGAGATTTTGGTGCGCCAAATGGTGATCTATTCATTGAGATCTCTGTTCTACCACACGCACGTTTTACACGATTTGACGATAATCTCGAAACATATATTGACATATCTCCAGTTCAAGCTGTCTTGGGAACTTTAATTGAGATTGAGACAATTGATAAAAGACATATCGATGTGAAAAGCCCCCGGGGTGTTCAAAATAATACGGCTCTTCGCATTCCTGGAGAAGGTGTGAAACGCCGCGGACATCCTGGTGATCTTCTTGTTCGTGTACGAATTGTCACACCAAAGCAAGTAAGTAATGAAGAGAGAGAACATTACGAGAAGATTCTTGAAATAGAACAGAAGAACAAAGGGAAAAAAGGAATTTTTTCTGGTTTTATGGGTAAGAAAAAAGATAGAAAATGATACTTAATATTTTATTACCTCCACTTTTATTGTTACTTAACTTATTTCCGTCAATTGTTCTAATAATTGAGAGATGAAGTTGCTCTTTGAGCTCTCAGGTGAAAACCCAACACTTCCAGTAGCAGAGCTTGAGTGTGTTGGTGAAATTACTGATCAGCGAGCCCAAGTTGCAGTTGTGATGTGTCATGATCCATCTACAATACATAGGCTCGCTATGACACACGTTGTTCTTGAATATTTAGGTGAGTGTAACCCAGATATTGGATCATTCAAAGAATTACTAAAATCACTTTCAATTAATACTGATCAGACATTTGCTGGGCGTGTGAAAAAAGTTCATACAGGAAATAACAGATTGGTTCAGCGTTGTTCACAATTAGATTTTGAAAAGATAATGGGGACATCGATAAATGGTCCCGTTTCGCTTAATAATCCAGAAGTACAATACCGTGCAATTCTTTCTGAAGATCGATGCTATTTTGGCAAGGTTCTGTTTTTTATTGACCGCCAGATTTACAATTCTCGCAACCCCGGTAAACGCATATTTTTCCATCCTGGTGTAATGATGCCTCGAATGGCTCGAACTTTGGTAAATATTTCATTAGCGAAAAAAGGGGATCTTTTACTTGACCCATTTTGCGGAACAGGTGGTTTATTGATAGAGGCTGGAATGTTAGGTATCAATACAATTGGGTGTGATTTTGATCCAATGATGATAAATGGATGTCAAATAAATGCACATGATGCTTCACTTTTGATTGCCGATACAATGAATCTTCCCTTTAAAAATAACTCAATCGACGCAATAGTAACTGATTTTCCTTATGGACAATCAGTCTGTATCAAAAAAACTGATACTATGGATAGTCTTTACGATGAATCAATCGCTCAAATTTGTCGTGTAATTAAATCTGGAAAACGAACAGTCATTGTTACCCATACGGATATCAGGAAAATTGCTGCACGTCACATGACAGTGCTTCAATACCATGAACAACGGGTACATAAAAGTCTTACACGGCGGATCCTTGTTTTGATAAAATAAACGAATAGTTAGATATAGAAGAATTCTTTATTTAGAAAAGACCTCTTAATTAATCTGGTCAATATGAAATTTAACACCATATATTTACGACTACTGTTTTTTTTTGGTATTTTATTTGTGTGCATCCCAGTAACAGCATACTCAAACGAGGCTGTTGGATGGTATATGAAGGGTATCAATTTAACAAATGCAGGAAATTACACGGATGCTATTCAGGTATACGATAAAGCACTTACACTTGAACCTAATTATTTTGAGGCATGGAATGGGAAGGCGGATGTACTCAACCGTGCACATTTGTATGATCAAGCACTTGAAGCGTCTAATCATTCTTTAGAAATAAATCCAACTTATGTAAATGGATGGATATACCGGGGCCAAATCCTCTACAATATTGGGTATAAGTATGAAGACCAAATTCATGATATAAACATGGCAAATATGATTTATGAAGAACAATTACAAGCGTTTGAAAAAGCTATAGAAATTGACCCCAACAATGCCGAAGCTTGGTTCAATAAAGGATATGCTCTTGCTGGCATGAAAAGATATGATGAAGCCATATCAGCTTTTAATAAAGTTGCGACCCTTGACCCTTTGTATCCGAACCTTCAAGCAAACCTCCAAATAGCAGAAAAACTTCGAGATGCCTCAATACCATTCTACATGAAATATGCTCCTGTGATTCTTGTAGTGATGATATTCGGTATTGGTGCGATTATTTGGCTAAAGTTTAAGCGAAAAAGTCATTAATCCAAATTTTTGATACTCTCTAATCGTTTTGTTTATCTCATATTTTTTGGAAAAAGTATATATTGCCATTGGATTTAATTTTGATTATTTCGCCTTTGAATAACATATTTTAGCTTCTTCGTATTTTCCTAGCTTTTCAAGAATTGCACCAATATCGTTCCAGACCTCTTTCTTTGAGGGGTCAAGTTCGAGTGCATGTTTAAATGAAGAAAGGGCATCTTGATAATTTCCTGCATTATGGAGTGAACGACCACGACGGATCCATGCATCTACAAAATCCGGTTGGAGTTCAGTCATCAAGCGATATGATTCAGCAGCCTCTCCAGATCTACCAAGTTCATCAAGTGCACTTCCTTTTGTAAAGTAAGCTATTGCAAATCCCGGATCGAGCGAAATGGCTTTATCATAAGATTCAATTGCTTCATTGTAACGCTGAAGATCAGCAAGTGCCATTCCTCTCCTTGTCCATGCTACCGTATTCTCAGGTGCAAGTTCCAAAGCTTTCTCATAGGCATGAAGGGCATCCCCAGATTTTCCAAGATCATAGAATGCATTACCTTTCCCAACGTAAGCGTCGGCGTAAGTCGTATCATAATAAAGTGCTCGGTCAAATGCTTCAAGTGCATCTCGGAACAATCCAAGTTCAGCAAGAGAGACTCCTTTATGACTTAATGCTGCTGTATAGGTTGAATTAAGTTCTAGAGCTCGATCAAAAGAACCAATTGCATCTTGATGTTGTTCGAGCGCTGCAAAAGTTAGACCTTTTGAATAATATGCTTCTGCCAACGAGGGGTTAATCTCAAGAGCTCGATTATAGGATTGAATTGCATCTTCGAATCTACCTAGTTCAAAGTATACTTGCCCGAGCATGAAAAACGCTTGATAACAATTTGGTTTTATTTCTAGAGATTGTTTAAAAGTGTCAATTGCGCCTTCACTATCTCCCGATTCGAAAAGCGCTCTTCCCTTTTCATAAATTACTTCAACATATCCTGGGTGCTCAGACAGTGCAGCGTTAAATGTTGCAATAGCATCGCGATAAGCGCCACTTGCAGTAAGTGCCTTGCCTTTTTCATATAAAGCTTCAGAAAAATTAGGTTGTATAGCAAATGCCTTATCAAAAGATGAAATTGCTTCGTCAACTTGATTAAGGTGCATCAGCGCAATACCTCTATGGTGGAGCGCGACTGGGAACTGATTATTAATCTGTATGGCCTTGTCAAATGCTGCAAGAGCAACATCGTATTTGTGCAAACGTTCAAGAGCCAATCCCTTATGATAATAAACCTCAGGGCGATCGGGATTAATTGTTAGAGCTTTATCGAATGATTTGATTGCCTCTTCATGACGGTTAAGATTGGTTAGGGTAATTCCCTTATGTAAGTATATTTGTGCGCAAGAAGGATCTGATATAGCTGCACGGTCATAAGATTCCAATGCATCATCATATTTAGTAAGGTAGTTCTGGGAAATTCCTTTAAACAGAAATGCTTCGGTATACTTTTCTTTTGTATTGATCGCACGTTCAAAAATACTGATCGCTTCTTGATGCATTGATAAACCTGCAAGAGCTTTTCCTTTATGATAGAATGCTTCAGCACAATTTGGTTTTTTAAGAAGTACAGCATCAAAATTTTTTATTGCATCTTGGAATTTACCTAAATGTAAATATGAGATCCCGCGATGATAATAAGCAGAAATATCTTGAGCATTAATACCAAGTGCCTTGTTATAGCAAGAAATAGCCTCTTCATCGTTGCTGAGTCCTCTTAAAACCATACCTTTAACAGTCCATAAGGAAGCAATATTCGGTCGAATTTTTAATGCTATATCGATATTGGTTAAACCTTCTGGGAACTGGAGTAAGTAAATAAGTGCCCTACATTTATGCTCAATGGCATCAATATAATCGGAGCGAATCGCTAATGCGTTGTCAAATGATATGACAGCTTCTTGATGCATTCCAATACGGACGAGTGCTCGTCCCTTTTCATAATATGCTTCGGCAAAGTTAGGGCGAACTTGAAGTGCTCTATTAAATGCCTCAATTGCATCCTCAAAATTATTGAGAGCAAAAAGCGCATGCCCTTTCGAAAACCAAGCTTCGGGATTTGTGGACTCGATCTCTAATGCTTTAACAAAAGATTCAATTGCATCATTATACTTATTAAGTCCAGAGAGAGCCTTACCACGATTGATCCAAATTTCAATAGATCGAGGATTCAAACTGAGCGCACGATCATAAGACTCAATTGCATCATTATGCCGACCAGTTGAGACAAGGCAAAGTGCTTTGTGATAGTGGGAACTTGCATTTCCTGAATCGAGATCGATCGTTTTATTGAATGATACAATTGCTTCTTCACATCTACCAAGTGATTGAAGGGCTATTCCTTTATGATAATAAATATCAGCACGACTTTTTTCAATAGCAATTGCACGATCAAATGTTTTGATCGCTTCACGGTACATACTAAGAGCATTGAGCGCTCTTCCTTTGTCGAAATGAGCATCTGCGAACTGTTGATCCACATCTAGAGCCCGGTCAAATGATTTTACTGCATCTTGGTATCTACCTAACCGAAGCAATACAACACCTTTTTGATGGAGAGAGGGAGCATGGGACGGCTCAATCATAAGTGCCTCATCATAAGCAATTACAGCTTCATCATCCCGTCTTAGCGTCGCAAGAGATTTTGCTCTGTGATATCGTGCGCCAAAGTGATCTGGATAAATTATGATTGTTTGTTCGAATGCAGTAATTGCATCAGCATGTCTTTTTAATCGTGAAAGTGCTATTCCTTTCTCGTACCATATATCAGCATTCTTGGGCGTGATTGCAAGTATCCGATCAAATGCCTTTACCGCATCTTCGTATTGACGGAGTACGACAAATGTTGTTCCTAATTCATAAAGTGCTTCAGTGTGATCTGGGTTTATGTCGAGGGCTCGAGTAAATGATCTTAACGCATCATCGTATTTTCCAATATAAAGATGGGCGATTCCTTTCTCATAAAATGCGTCGGGATTAGTTGGTAAATAATCAACTGATTTACCATATGCACTTACAGCATCGGTATATTCATCCAAAGCTGTTAATGCTCGAGCTTTTTCTAAATACGCGATACCATATTCTGGATTTTCTTTAATTGCTGCATCATAACAACCAAGAGCCTCTTCAAATCTTCCAAGATGTGTAAGCGCAAGACCTTTTTCGTAATGCGCTAAACTATTAGTTTGCTCGATTGTAAGACCACTGTTGAAAGCTTCGATCGCCTCTTCATAGTAAGACAGCTTGTTAAAGGACTGTCCTTGAATAAACCAAAGCTCGGACATATTTGGTGCTAGTTTAAGCGCTTGTTCAATGGTAACTATGACTTCTTTGTGATGGTCAAGTCTGGTGAGAGATTTTGCTTTTTCTATAAGAGCACTCAAATAATCTGGTTTTATCGCAAGGGTTTTATTGAAGAAAACAATCGCTTCAGCGTCCCTTCCAAGACGGGTTAATGCCGTTCCACCATTAAAAAGTGCATCTGCGTTTTTAGGATCAAAGAAATGCGTCTTTTCAAAAGCTGCAACCGCGTCTCCATCCTTCTTGAGCCGAACAAAAGCCATGCCTTTGTGATACCATGCATCAGAGGAAGAAGGAACTAGTGCAAGAAAAGCATCTAATGATGTAATTAAATCATCATCTTTTCCAAGGTGTTCTAATGCGAATGCTTTAGATAGATATACATCCGCAAGATTATCATCCAAGGAAAGTGCTCGATTAAAAGCATCGATAGCAGATTCATAATTGCCTAGAGCCGCAAATGATAAACCCAGTTCATAATAAGCGAGAGGGTGAGATGGCTCGATAGCGATTGCTCGTTGAAGTACTGGTATAGCATCATTGAATTTGCCTATTTTTCTTTGTGCAATACCTTTTTGCTCATTTGCTAGATATGAACTAGGATCAAGGGAAATAGTTTGGTCGAATGAACTAATTGCCCCCTCATATCTTTCTAGAGCATTAAGTGCAAGTCCTTTATTCAGATGAGCAGCAGTGAATGTTCTTTCACGCTTTATTACCTGATTAAATGCTTCAACAGCCTTTTCGTATTCTTTTAGATCGAGAAGGGCACAACCTTTTTGGAAATATGATTCTGTAAAATTTAGGTCTATTTCAATCGCTGCATCAAATGCTGTAACGGCATCCTTCTTTTGTTCAAGTTTTATAAGTGAAAGCCCTTTTTTGAAATATGCATCTTTAAATTTTGAGTCAATTTTTATAGTATTGTCAAAGGCAGTTATTGATTGACGATACTTTCCAAGTTTAGTGAGCGCAATCCCTTTGTCATAATAAGCATTAGCATATTTTGGATTAATTTCAAGTGCATGATCATATGCTGTAACTGCTTCCTCAAATTGCTCCAATTCCGAAAGACAAAAAGCAAGGTCATACCACCCGTTTGCATATTGTGGCTTAAGATTCAGCCCAGTACGGAGTATATCAATTGCCTTCTTATATTGACCAGTGCTCGCAAGGACAGCTCCTTTTCTGAACCATGCCATTGAACATGATTGATCGATTGCAAGCACTCGTTCATAAGATTGGATTGCTTTTTGAATATCACCAAGCTCTGATAATACTTTGCCTTTTAAATACCACGCAATTGGGTTATCAGGAACAAGAGCGATAGCTCGTTCGAACGATTCAAGTGATTTATGATACTCTCCAATCTCAAAAAGCACGTTTCCATGCAAGATCCAAACTTGAATATCAATATTCTCAATTTCTAATGAAGAGTCTAGCTCTTTTAGTGCTTCCAAAAAACGGGAAAGCTTGGCTAGCGCTTTGCCTTTATAGAACAGCAGATAGGCATGATCGGGTTTATATTCAATAGCTTGATCAAATATCGTGATAGCCTCTTCATATTTTCCTAAGTTCATGTACGAAAGACCGGCGTGGATATAAGCATCAATGAAAGTAGGGTCGATCTCAAATATTTGACAGAACGAAATGATTGCACTATCATACCGGTTAATTGATTCTAATGCTATTCCTTTACAAAACCAAGCTTCTCTATGTTGTGGGTTAATTTCAAGGAGACGATCATACATCCCAACTGCTTCATTGAATTTTCCTAGTTTGAAATACGATTTACCACGATAATAGAGAGCAACTTGATTTGTTGGTTCACGTTTAATTGCTTTCGCAAAGGATTCGATAGATTCCTTAAATCTCATCAAACGATAGAGAGCAAAACCTTTGCAGGTCCATAAGGATCCAAATGCATTATTGTATTCGAGTGCCTGATCAAAAGTTATTACCGCATCTTCAAATTTATTTAATTTGACGAGTGCCTTTCCTTTTATTAAGAGAATATCGATGTTTTCAGGTTGGATAGAAAGCGCACGATCGCATGCACTAATCACATCATCATACTTGTGAAGTTGATATAATGCTTGTCCCTTTTCAAAGAAAAATTCAAAACGAGAGCTATTAAGAGATATTGCCTTATCAAATTCAAGAATTGCATCATCAAATTTTTTAAGTGCAAAAATAGCTCGTCCCTTATCGAAGAAACAAGAATCGTTCTTTTGATCTAAAGATGCACACAAATTGTATGATTTAATTGCGTTTTCAAATTGTCCAAGCGCGAACTCACTCTTACCTTTCTCGTATAAAGTTACTGTTTCTGATGAATTGATGGCAAGTGAACGATCAAAAGCAGAAATAGCATCGGTATGATTGTTGAGCTTAGCAAGAGCCCGCCCTTTTTCAAACCAAGTTCTTGCATTGCCAGGTGTTATCGAAAGTGCTTGATCAAAGGCCTCGTTTGCTTTCTCATATTTTCCCGCAGATAATAACGCTAATCCTTTGTCATAATATAATTGCGAGAATTTTGGATCGATTACAAGTGCTTGATCAAATACTTTTACGGCTTCCATAAATCGTGACATCCTTACGAGAACGAGACCCATATCATGGTAAGCACTTGTATAATTTGGGTTTAAGAGGATTGCACGATCAAATGATTTCAACGCTTCATCATCGTGACCCAATTCAGCAAGGGAAGTTCCACGATCATGCCAGACATGTGCTAAGTTTGGATTTTTTGAAATCGCTCTATCAAATTCAGAAATAGCAACATCAAATTGGTTAATGTGGGCAAGTGCCATCCCTTTTGCATAGTATGCGAGGGCATTATTCGGATCTTGTTCAATAGAATGAACGAACGAGTTTATTGCCTGTTGATATTCACCAAGTTCAGATAAGACAATACCTTTATGGAAATGCGCCTGTGCACAATTCGGACTACCCATTAGTGTCTCATCAAAAGTCGAAATTGCTTCACGATATTTACCAATTTGCTCGAGTGATCTAGCCTTCCCATATAGTGCACGTATATCAGTAGGTGCAAGGATAATGGATTCCTCAAAAGCTGTTAACGCTTCATTAAATCGTTCAAGCTTTACGAGAGATATTCCAACCTGTATAATAGGTTCTGGTTGTTTTGGATCAATTGAATGAGCTTGATTAAAAGAGGCTAGGGCCTCTTCATACCTTTTTAACGCAAATAGCGCATGGCCTTGTTCAAACCATGCATGCCAATAAGTTTCGTTGATTTCGATTGTATGCCGGAATGCGTCAATTGCCGCAGCATTTCGTCCGGTTTGTGCGAGTGCTAAACCCTTATAATAATAAGAACGATCACAATCTGGTTTTACCTTTATGACACGAGTATGAGCAGCTATAGATTTATCATATTCACCGAGATTATCTAATGATCTTGCTTTACAATATAATGCAACAACATTAGTAGAATCATAAGAGATAACTTGTCCAAATACCTCTAATGCTTCTTCGAATTTCTCTAGCGCCATTAGGGCTTTACCCTTTTCGATATATGCCTCTGCATAATCTGGCACATATGTAAGTGCTTGATTGAAAGATTCCGTTGCGTTTTCGTATTGCCCTAATCGAACTAATACAATACCTCGATTGAAATATGCCTCTCCAAAATCGGTCTGGATTGCAATGGCGTGATCGAAAGATGCTAATGCGTCACTATTGTTGCCCAGCGCAAGTAGTGTCTTCCCGCGATAATACCATGTGTGGGGGTTCTCTGGTTCAATCTCCAATGCAGTTGCATAGGCAAGAAGAGCATCTTGGTATCTTTCGAGTGAAAATAGGCAAATCCCTTTAATAACCCATCCATTCGCTAGTTTTGGATTTACTTCAAGGGTTCTAGTAAGAATATCAATAGCTTCAGAAAAAGATCCTAGCTCGGCAAGTGCCAAACCTTTGTGATAGAGAGAATCAAAATTTCCAGGATCGATTTCAAGTGCTGATTCAAATGTCGATATGGCATCATTGTATTGTCCCAATTCAGCAAGTGAACGTCCTTTCCACGAAAGTGTTTCTGCGTTGTTTGGTTCAATAGAAAGTGATTGATTAAAAGATTCAATTGCTTCTGTATGATTGGCAAGATTGGCAAGCGTCATTCCTTTATGAAACGCCGATAAAGCGTCTTTCGGATTGAGTTCCAGTGCTATATTAAAAGCAAGAACGGCTTCATTTACGAGATTAGATTTTGCGAGAGCAATTCCTTTATGGTAAAATGCAGGTGCAAAATTGGGAATAATCTCGAGTACTTTATCAAAGGATTCAATTGCATCGATATATTGATCGATATCGATTTGGGCAATTCCTCGCTTAAAATATGCTTGTGCATTTGTCAGATCAAATTGTAGTGACGTATTGTATGCAGATATTGCTTCATCGTTCCGGCCAAGTTCAGAAAGAGATAAACCTTTATGGTACCATGCTAGGGCGTTATTTGGATTGCTTGCGATTGCCTTATCAAGAGATATGAGAGAATCCTCGTAACGTCCTAAATCATATAAGGCTTGCCCTTTGTGCAACGATGCATCTGCAAGAGTTGGATCAATTTCAATTGCTTTTTCAAACGCTTCGATTGCATCATTTAGCAATCCAAGACTGATCAATGATAAACCTTTATTATAGACGGCTAAAGCAAATTTGGGGTTCAAAGAAATTGCTTTTGTAAATGTATCTACAGCAAGCTGATGATTTCCAGTTCGAGAAAGGGCTAGACCAAGATGGTAATGTGCTAATGAGAGGTGTGGGTCAAGTTCAATTGCACGTTCAAATGATAAAATTGCTTCTTCGTGACGTTCAATTGCTGAAAGGGTTAATCCACGATGATAATATGCATCTGTATAGTTGGTATCGATTTCAATCGAACGATCATACGAATCAAGTGCATCGGTATATTTACCTAAATCAAATAAAGCCCGACCTCTCTGATAAAAAGCATGAAAGTTATTGGGATTATCAGCTAATACAGCATCAAATTCAACAATAGATTCGGAATATTTACCTAAAACATATAAGGAAATACCCATTCTCATTCGTGCATCGATATATCTTGGTTTAAGAGAAAGTGTTCGTGTAAATGCTTCAATAGCTTCGCTGTGTCTACCAAGTTCTGCGAGTGCTCTTCCGCGATGATAATATGCAAGAGGATGGTCTGGATCATACACAAGTGTACGATCGAATGCGGTAAGAGCTTCTTCATACCTTTTTACTTTTGATAATGAAATACCTTTGAAAAGCCAACCTTGAGCGTTACTTATATCCTTTGATAGATTTGTTTCAAAAGCATCAATTGCTTCAGAGTATCTTCCAAGTTTTAGGAATGCAATTCCACGATGATACTGAACTTCAGTATGTGTTGGTTCAATCTCAAGAGTACGTTTGAATGATTCAAGTGCATCTTGGTACCGACCTGTATCAATCAGTGATCTCCCTCGGAAAAACCACGCAGAAGCAGATGAAGGATTGAGTTGAATCGTGCGTTCAAAAGCAAGGATTGCCTCTTTGTTTCTTCCAACCTTTGCAAGAACAACACCTTTATTGTATTGAGCTTCTGCAAAACTAGAATCAATCTCTAAAAGAAGGTCAAATACTAAAATTGCTTCATCATTGCGATCGAGTTTTTCTAGTGAAAGACCTTTATAAAAATATGCATCAGTGCTTCGTTGGTCAAGTGCAATTGCATTATCAAGCGTATCTATTGCGTCTTGATATCTACCAATATCGAAAAATGTCTTTCCTTTTCTAATCCACCCGGTTACTTGATCGGGGTTAATATTCAGTGACTTCTGGAATGAAGCAATAGCATCGTTAGTTTTACCCAATTCATTAAGAATGTCACCTCTGAGCATCCAAACATCGGCAAGTGAGGGATTAAGGTCAAGTGCTTTATTGTAAGCCCCTACAGCATCTTGCAATTTTCCGATATCATAAAGAGCATGACCCTTTCGGGTCCATCCATCAGCTCGGGTCGGGTCAACTTCGAGCGCTTTTGTATAGGCAATAATGGCATCCTGTTTCCGGCCCAATTCATGAAGAGCATTCCCTTTTGAGATCCAAGCATCCACAAGTGTTGGATTTAGTGAAAGAATCCGATCAAAAGTTTCAGATGCCTCATTGAATCGAGAAATATTAATCAATGCATTACCCCGATACATCAAAGATTCAATTGATGATGGATTTGCATCTAGATTTTTATCGAGAGTGATAATCGCTTCATCGAATTTCTGAAGCTGGAAAAGCGCAATTCCCCTGTACATCCATGCATCTGAAAGGGACTGATCTATATCAGTAGCAGTCGTAAAAGAAGTAATTGCCTCCTCAAATTTTTTTGATTGGAGTAATGCAATTCCTTTGTAATAATAAGCCATTGCATTTGTAGGTTCAAGTTCGATACTCTTTTCAAATGATTGTATTGCATCTTTAAACTGTCCAACTTGGATTTGAGCAATACCTCTGTAATAAAACGCGGAAGTATTTTCTTGTGAGAGTGAAATAGCGCGATTAAAAGCCTCAATTGCATCGCCAAAACGCTCACTTCCCGCTAACGATATACCAAGATAATAATATCCAAGCGCATTTTGAGAATCAAGTGCAACGACTTTCTCAAAAGTGGATATTGCTTCATCATATCGTTCCTTTTGAGCGAGTGCAACCCCCTTCTGGAAGTAGGTAGGTGCATTGTCAGGTTTAATCTCCAACGCTTTATCGTAAGCAACAACGGCTTCAAGCTGCCGGTTCAATTGGGCAAGCGCATTACCCTTCTCAAAATAAGCTCGGGCACATTGACGATTATTCTCAATAGCTCGGTCAAATGCCCTAATCGCCTCCTCAAATCTATTGAGCCGAAACGAGGCGATACCCTTATAGCACCAAGCGAGATCATCCTTTGGGTTAATTTCAAGATATCGATTAAACCCTTCGATTGCCTCGTCATATCGCGTGAGATGTGTAAGCGCAATTGCTCTCCGAACCGCCGCATCTTCTAATAAAGGATTTATTCGAATTGATTTATCAAAAGCAAGAATCGCTTCTTCATAAAGACTTTGATCTGAAAGTGCAATCCCCTTATACATCCAACCATCGGTTAATGCTGGATTCTGATCTAGAGCTGCGTCAAGAGCGAGAATTCCATCATGCGATCGTCCGAGTTTAACAAGAGCAATACCTTTGTGATAAAGGGCCGTTGTATTTGTAGGAGAAATAGAAAGAAGTTTATCATATACACTTATTGCATCGTCAAATTGACCGATCTGCATTAACGCGTTACCTTTATTTGTTAGGGATGGTTGGTGCGTCGGATCAATGTCGAGACATTTATTGAAAGAAAGAATAGATTTTTCCAAATCTCCAATTTGTAGGAGCACAAGACCACGGTTAAAATGCGCATTTAGATAGTTTTGATTAATTGAAATCGCGGCATCGAATGCTTCAAGTGCATCAGAATATTTTTCGATCTTGATAAATGCCAGTCCTTTGTCATAGTATGCCTGAGCAAAATTTGGTCTGATCGCGACACTTTTTTCAAAAGCACTAATTGCTTCCTGATATCGGTTGATCTTTGCGAGAATTGTTCCTTTCTGGTGATATGCAGGGGCATATTCAGGATCTAGTGAAATTGTGTGATCAAATTCCTGTATTGCATCCTCGTTTTTTCCAAGTCGTGCTAAATTGAAACCTTTATGATAAATAGCAAGAGTAAATGACGGATTAATTCGAACTGCACGATCAAACGACGCGATTGCTTCGGGTAACTTCCCGAGACTAGAATAACATACTCCTTGATGATATGCAGCAGGAGCACAATTGGGATCTTGTTCGATTGTATCTTCAAATACATCAATTGCATCTCGATGTCTGCCAATTTTTGTAAGTGCGATGCCTTTAAAGTACAGAGCTTGAGGATTTTTTGGTTTTGTTTTAAGTGATCTATTCAACGATTCAACTGCTTCCTCGTATCGGTGCACTTGTATACAGGCAGTTCCTTTTCTGAAATTTATATCAGGGTTTTCAGAATCAAAAGAGAGGGCACGATCAAAATCTAACAATGCCTCTTTGAAATCTTTCAGATTTAATTGGGCAATACCTCGTTGATGATATACTTGAGCATTTGCAGGACTTATTTCCACAGCTTTGTCAAACGCAGAAATTGCATCTTTGTATTTTTTAAGTTCAATTAACGAAAGTCCTTTATATAGCCAAGCATCGGTGATTTGGGGTGATTTTTCTATTGCTAAATTAAATGTCGATACTGCTTCTTGAAGGCGATCTAATTTGAAAAGAGCAATCCCTCTGATAACCAACATATCCGCATGATTAGGTTCTTTTTCAAGAAAACGAGATGCAGCGTCAGCAGCTTCATCATATCTCTCTTGTTTTACAAAAATAAAGCTTTTAAAATACCAAACCCAGAGATCAGTTGGATCGAGAGCAAGAGCCCGTTCGAATGCAATAAGTGCATCATCATATTTTCCTATATCGTATAAGGAAATACCCTTGTTATAAAACGCTTTTGCATAATTTGGGATAATTTCAATTGCTTTTTCATAGGATTGGATCGCTTCATGATGCCTACCGAGATCTGCAAGAGCTATTCCCTTATTATAATGAACTTTTGCATGTTTTGGATCAACAGTAAGTGCATGATCATAAGCAGAAATTGCATCTTTAAGTTTACCTAGTTCGTATAGGGCTATACCTTTAAGGATCCATCCTTCCGCATTATCGAATTTTATTGAGAGAAGACGGTCGCATGCCGCGAGAGCTTCTTCGTTTCGTCCAAGATAAGCAAGAGTCGCTGCTTTGTTGTACCAAGCATTTGAATCAGAAGAATCGATCCGAATTGCTTTTTCATATGACTCAATTGCTTCTTCATACCTTCCAAGATCATAAAACGCAATACCTTTGAAATAGTGGGCTTTTGCCAGTTTAGGGAAGAGGTCAAGAGCTTTATCAAATGTTATGATAGCCTCTGCATATCTACCAAGGTCATAAAGGTTAATACCTTGACGTAGCAGTTGTTCTGCTTCAGCCCTGCTCATGAGCACAATCCTCCGTTCCAGATTATTATTGACATAGTTTTCGTTTTTACGCAAAATCTATGCTTTTGCTTATATACGTTCTCCAAAAGTGGATATACTCTTTCTGGTACACTAATGTACCTTACACATAAAAGAATAATACTTTTATATAGACAATAAGTGTTGGTATAATCTGAGAGTAAAACTCTTTATTTTTGATATAATGTTCGTATCAAGATTTTTTGTATATTTTATATCCAATTTGATTTTTATTCCTATACGAACAATAGACATTACGGATAAAAAATGGATGCAAGTTCAATTGGGATCTTTTCAGTCATTGCGATTGGTACGATGATGGGTGTCAGTGTTGGATTGGGTGTTGGATATTTTCTCGGAACACAAAAACCTATTTGGAACGATATGAATCTTAAAGAAAAAATAATCAATTTTGTCCTTCTGGCTATTTGTTCGCTACTTGCTATTGCAGGATTAGCATTGTATTTTCTAAAATGAATATCACTCCTGTGAATTATCCGTAAATTCAAAAAAATGTTCCTGATTGGGATATATCGATATTTTCAACAAGGTATGAAAAAAGCCTTTGGCGGGAATCGGACCCGCGACCTCTTCCTTACCAAGGAAGCGCTCTACCGACTGAGCCACAAAGGCAGGTTGCCTAGATACGTTGTGAGTGATCACTATAAAACGTTGCGGAAACGATAAAAATTCTGCCCTTACGAATTCATTTAAAACAAAATAATTCCTTAATGTACTTTTAATCGTTCGATACTTTTCATCACACCATCAAAAGAAGCCACTTCTATTATAGGTATTACCCCATTTTTTCTTACTGCATTCATTACAGGAGTAAAATCAATAGTTCCTTCCCCTATTGCTATATGACTATCCTCTTTACCGTTATTGTCATGTAAATGAAAGTGTTGTATAGGGTATTTCAAAAATTCATCAAGACATCGATTCTGGTTAGCATGCCCAACATCTAGTGCAAATGCGGCATTACCGATTAGTGAGAGTTCATCTGGAGATTTAATTAAAAAATACTCCCAATTTCCCATGTTTTCGATGTAACAAGGAATTCCATATTCAATGGATAATTTCATCAATTCAATAATTGATTTTCGACACTGTTGTTCTGCTTTTTGTCGCTCCATGGCCCATGCAAAATATCCAGGATGCACAACAACTCCCGCGTTAACCAAACTAGCTATGGAAAAACATTGCCCAATAACTTCAACACTCGCACGACGAATAGGTTCGAGCAAGCTTGCAATATTGGTTCCACGACAGGGAGAATGTATTGTAAAGTGAGCATCGTAACTCTCTAAACCTTCAGCATTCTCAAGGTAGTGTAATCCTTCATCCATTACCTCAATATAATTAGTTAAAGCTATAATTCGTTCAAGTGTCGATGAAAGGGGTTGGTCATTAAGGCAGAACGTAGAAACACCGAACATACAGAAAAGGTGCATTTAATCTTACTTATACCCATGCTGTTTCTGAATTGAATTATAATTTTATTTACGATCAGACTTGAGAATAAAATTGTACATTATTTGAAAAGATGTCCCAATATTCTAGACAAACATGTTAAGTGATTTCACAGTACATATCTTTGATATTCCATGCCGGGGAATACGATAGCCGAGACATTACATGATCTTGTTGATCGTGATATCTGTTTTATGCATATTTGCGGCACTCATGAGGCAGCAATTGCCCGCTCAGGTTTGCGTTCAATACTTCCAAAGAAACTCAAAATTGTAATGGGTCCTGGTTGTCCAGTATGCATTACACCTCAAGGAGAGATCGATGCTGCGCTTGAATTGGTAGGAAAGGATTGTGTCGTTGCAACATATGGCGATCTCCTTCGCGTTCCTGGAACAAAAGGTTCTCTGGAATCAAGTGGCGGAGATGTGCGTATCGTCCAAGGTGTTCATAAAGCAGTCGAAATAGCGCAAAAAACAAAAAAAGATGTTGTATTTATTTCAGTAGGATTTGAGACAACTGCTCCTACAGTAGCTGCAACATTACTTACAAAACCCCCAGAAAATTTTTCTATTCTCACTTGCCATCGAATTGTTCCACCAGCTATGAAATGGTTGCTTGAACAAGGAGAAGCCAAACTTGACGGATTTATGCTCCCGGGACATGTCTGTACGATTACTGGATATGAAGAATACGAAAAATTCCCGGTTCCTCAGGTAGTTGCTGGATTTGAACCTGAAGATATTCTCTTAGGACTTGTCATGTTGATCCGACAAGTACAGGAAGGGACTCATCGGGTGGATAATGCCTATCCGAGAGCAGTTCGTCGAGAAGGTAATATAAAAGCAAAGGAAGTAATGTATGAAGTCTTTGAGCCAATTGATATAGAATGGCGAGGTTTTCCAATTATCCCCAAATCAGGACTCCGATTGAAAAAAGAATTCGAGCAGTATGATGCCCAGAAAAAGTATAAAATTACTTTCAAACATGTCAGCAAACACTCAGCCTGTATTTGTGATAAAGTGCTTCGTGGGATTGCACAACCTTCAGATTGTAAACTCTTTAGTAAAGCATGCACCCCAAGAACACCCATTGGTCCATGTATGGTAAGCCACGAAGGAGCATGCAAAATTTGGCACCTCTACCAACAGAAAAAAGCTTAATTTTTATTTCTCACAATTCAATTCAAATTTTCTAATATCATCGTCCTTAAACGATTTTTAAGTTCAGGAATGTTTCTAATGTCTCGAATTTTATCAACTTCATCAATTAAAAGCTCTCCAACAGGTTTGAAACCGATATTTCTCATAAATGCATTCAGAACACTAGTAACACATGAAAAATTTTGTTTACCTTTTCTACCTGCAACAGAAAGTATCAAGCCTTTCTTCTTCTTACTTTTTGAATTATCTGATATTGTTAATTCAGCATGATAAGCTTGAAACCGATCTATGAATGTTTTCAAACCACCCGGAACCGAATTTGTGTATACTGGAGAGCAGACAATAATTGATGAGGCATGTTGGATTGCTTTAATCGCATCAGTCATATCGTCATCATAAGTGCAAATTCCAGTATTATAGCATTGGTAACACCCAATGCATTCGTGAATATTTAGATCATGGGGGAATATCACCTGTGAAGTTTTTTTCATTTCCATAATAACCTTGATTGCCCAATCGACAAGTATGCTACAATTACCGTCCGCTCTTGGACTACCCTGAATCACAACAACATCTGTTAATTGAACATGATAGGATTTTGTTATCGAAAGTTTATGGCCGGAAAAAAATTTTTCTGGATCCGACTTGAGTTCACGTTCCCATTCATCTGCTTTTTTTAGCACAACGTGTTCTGCTTTAATTGATACAGTTGGAGAATATTCATACGAATTGGTACTAAAAGTCGCAATTATCTGTCCATTTGAATTAATGGAAAGTGAATAGCGAATTAATCCCGGATAGACTGTAGACAGATCTTGCCGTGTTACACTAAGAAAATATTTTCCTAATCTAGTGTTAATTTCACGATTAAGAATTCTTTCCATTAAATTTTCCTATTAAAGATCTCCGATTTTTTACCTTTAATAATAGTATGTATTTTTGAAGGTTATTTTGTAATTTTACCCTCTCCAAAGATTTAAGCAGTTAAGTAACATCCTTTATGTGGAATTTAAATGCCCCGGTAGGGTAGTGGACATCCTAGAAGCCTCCGGAGCTTTTGACCCGGGTTCAAATCCCGGCCGGGGCGTACCTCTTTTCAAGTCCAAATCTCTTCTCAACTAAAATTTCCGGTTCAAATCCCCATAGCTACTCCTACACCGATGGTTTAATGCTCTTTTCCAATTCTTCCCAAGAGGGGCAACCTTGTGGATTTTTTTGGTAAACTACACTACCATTCACAATTATCTGAAAACCACAAATAGTGGGTCCTTGAATGATATTTTGAAATAGGTCATGATTAGATTGAAGCTGTTGATTTTCAGCTGGATACCTATCAGGAGTAAAAATATGAAATGCTTTTGAAAATGCATCTTCTGCTAATTGCCGAGTTGTTTCATTATTTTTCACATCACCTAAAGCGGCATACATTATAGCGATATTTTCTTCAGTTCCAGCGTATTTTAAAGGATAGGTATCAGGTGTTCTTATATGAAGAGCATTAGAAAAGGAGCTGTTAGCTTTTTCAAAATTTACACCAGGGTCACGTATGGTTCCTAAATAAATATATGCCAAACCTAAGTTATTTTGAATCTCAGCGTAGGTGAATGGGAATTTTTGTTCAGTATATATTTGCAGAGCATTATTGTAAGAATCAATAGCGTTTTGCAAATTAGATTCATTTCTGGGAATAAGACGATTATAGGAATTTCCTAAACCGGCTTGTGCTATTGCATATTCGTACCGGTTATTTTCAATAGTAAATACATTAAGTGATTCACTATAAGCCTCAATTTGTTCTTCCGGAGTGTCTAACAGGGGGGCACAATTTACTTTTATTAGTGCATAATCATATGGATCGTTATGGGAATTGACAACTTTTAGAGAATCATTGTAATTTGTAATAGCATTATTGTAGTTTTGATCATAATTTTCGATCTTACTAAGTTTTCTATAAGCAATACTGAGATATGCCTTAGTTCTAGCATATGCTACGGTTGATTCGTTGCAAACCAATAATGTGGAATTAAAGGCATTAATCGAATTTTGAAGATTATCTTTTGCATTTCTGATATCGGCCATCTCTAAATAAATTAATCCAAGGTATTCGTTACTAGTTCCAAATTCATTTGGATATTTGTCGATAGTAAAAACAGCTAATGATTCGTGTAAATATTGAATTGCAAGATTTAAGTGCTGTTCATCGGCATTATAATTATTTAATTCTTGATAATCTTCGCCTAAAAATTGTTGGGTTTTCGCATATTGATAAGGTAAACGTTGTTGGGGAATCTCATTTAGTATTTGGTAGTAATTGTCAATTGCTTTATCGTACTGCATAGATTGTTCATAATTATGAGATATTTCCCAACTGGATGTAACTTTATTTTGTGTTTGAATATCTGAATAAATTGGGAGAAGCCAACAATAAAGAATAAGCCCAGCAATAATCGCAGTTATAATCCCGCCAATAATTTTTGGAAGATAGGGATTGATATATTTTTGAAAAAAGTTTGATATTTTTGACTTTAACTGTAAATCGGATTCTTTTTTTTTCGATTTATTTTTTTGTCTTCTTGACATTTATATCTCAGCATTGTATTTCTGACTAAAAAATACTATGACTTGAATTCACTTCGCCAAAGGTCAATCGCTTCACATTCTTCTCTCTCTTTTTTGCAGAGCCTTTTCCTTAATCACCTCATTTGATACAAGAGCCCACCCATCAAGCCAGGAATGCCAGTATGGTAGAGCTTGATGATAATCATAATCATTCAAACTAATCAATTCAGACCATTTCCTTTTCCATCCAGCAGGTAGCCAATGTTTCGACATAGAAAACCGTATCAAACCAGTCTGCGAAACCACGTATTGATCGACAGTATAGGATACCAGTTTATTGATATTATGCAACGGTCTTTCCGTTGCTCGAATATCCACTTCGAACGAATCCTCTGTAATCTGAATCCATTTCTCTTTTCTCCATTCCTGAGGCATCCTGTGAGCAAAACAAATGGTATGATAATGTTGTGTTTCAACCTTAACTCCAAAATATTCAAAATATCCAAAACTATATCGTATTTCCTTAACCAACAAATTAAAACATTTTTGAATATTGTTATCAGAATCTTTGTGTAATGTCAATGTCAAGAATTTCAAATATCCATCCCAATTTACATCATTCCGGTGATAATAAACGCCCGACGCAAGGCGCATAAATGCATTTCTCTGTTGTTTGGTTCTCATTTCGACATGTCATATGTTCAATTTTTCATATACCCTTCGGGCAATTCCTTTTTCTTAAATTGACCATATTATCAAGACAAAAGGGGGCGGGGGCGCTATCGCGCCCCCTCGCCCCCTCCCTTTTTTTGTTTGGATGGAGAGCCTCCGCTCCGCTCGATACACGCAATGATAATGTCATTTCAATCAGTGAACGGTATCCCGTTCTTCTTCGTCCACTATACGGACTTTTCCCACTTTTTCAAGGGCTTGGGCTGCCATCTGGTCAATAGGATGTAAGGCTGAATAAACCGAACGAGGAATAGTAAGCACTTTTTCAGTAGTTTGCGATTGTGCAGAACTGGTTTGAGATGATTGTTTCATCGTATCCTCATTATAAGTTTAAATTAAGTAGCATGTAAATATGTTAGCTATAGGAAATTAGTTTGGAAAATTACTTCAAGATTTTTTTATTAAAGAGATAATAACCAATCAAATAATTTAAAGGTTAAAAAAGAGATTACCCAGTTATAAAATCAAAAATAGTGGGATTATTTTATGACTGATATTAAAGAACCTGAAGTAATCGTTCTCCCTGACCGTAGATGGGAAGTAATTCTTGAAGATTGGAAAATGACTAAAGATCGAATTTCGAATTTTGATAATGCAGTAATAACGATAAGGATTTACGGGATACCTATTGTTTTAGTGATTATTGGCATTGGACTTACTAGTATGGAAAAACTCAAAACAATAACAATTCCTATTATTAACTGTAATGGAGCAGCTCTGCCTTTCCTTTTCGCAGCGATTTATACAATTCCTCTTTGTTTATTAGATATCCTTCATTATAAATTGTTAATAAAAGCAGTCAATCATGCAAACAAAATTGAAGAATCCAAGCCATTTAAAGACTTATTAGGTATCTCTAAAACACTCACTAGTACAAATATGACGCATCTGCATACAATCAGTCTGATCGCACTTTACGGAACGATATTTTCACTGTCTATATTATTGACTTACAAATTCTGGTAGAGTATGAATTATTAAAAATTGGTTTTTAACCCAGTATTTAATTTTTCTTTTGTATAATCTTTTAGAAATGTTGTTTGAGCTGTAGGATCTTCACTAAGGAGGTGACGAATTAATACTCCGGTTTCATCGACCTGACGCCGGGCTTCTTCTGTTAATGGATAACCACATTTCGAGCAATGGTCATGAGTTGGAGCATTGATGACATGGCAGTTAGGACAGGTAACAGGTTTCAATGTTTCTGTTATCTCAGCTGGTTTCTGTTGAACACCGGCTTTTTCGAGAAATTCATTGTCTATATCCTTTTCACCAAGTCTTACATATGTCCGAAACATACGGGTATCTAAATTGCCCCACATTGACTGTTTAACAACCGATTCCTGATAATTCTGGGCAATCATATGTGTGATCCGAGATTTTCTAAAGAGATGTAATTTAGTAATGTTTTTCTTAACCCCAGAATCTTTTACAGCACGTTCCAAAAGCCTTCGAACCGTGATATACTCAATTGGGCTACCATCATGAAGATTCGTAAAAACGAGAGCTGATGGTGATGAGTCCGGGCAATCATTCCGCCATGATGCAAGATATTCGGTACTTAATGTTAAACGAGAATATCGTTGTTTTTTTGTTTTCTTGTCGTTAATGTAGAGTCGAACCCCGTACCTATCAAAGATTAAGTCTTTCCAGGTAAGCTGGGCTATCTCACCGATCCTTGCACCGGATTCGTATAATGTGCTGATCAAGGCACGATCTCTGGAATGATGGCATCCCTTTATTAATTGTTTAACTTCTTCTTGCGAGAGCAAATCCTCAGGATTTGAAGTATTGGTATCAATTGCAGGAGCTTTAATCTGTTTAATCTTGAGAGGTTTTATTTCACTATAACCGGATTCAATCATCCAGAGTACAAACGGTTTCAAAATCCGGATATAACTCCAGAGTGTATTCTGTTTAAACGGTTTGTTGTGAACACTTTTTCCCGTAGTGAGATCATTTATTGCCGAGAAAATATCGGCAGCCGAAGCTTGAGGATATTCAATTTTAAGAAATCTTCGGAAATTTACAAGGGTAGTAGTAATTTTATTTTTTCGTGATTGTGTTATATGATCCCGAGCTGCTTTTTCATTCAGATATTCCCGAAGAATTTTATCTTCGGCTAACGAGATTAGTTCCTTATTTTTCGCCGTATTTAACGAAGCTTCCCACCCGTATTTTATTTGTGAAGGATAAAACGGGATTACCTCAGGCATAATATGGGCTTTTGCGCTCCAAAAATATAAAGACTTTTACTTGGAAAGTCTAAAGCCCGGCCGGGGCGTATTAAATTTTAATTAAAAAAATAATTATTAATTTTAAAGTACCGGTTTTACTTTTAATGCAGCTAAAAGAAGCTCGACACCCGCTTCAATATCTCGTGTATCTAGAACCTCTACAGGAGAGTGAATGTATCTCGTAGGTGGACTGATTGTGGTGCTCGGCACTCCCCCTTTGTTTAAATGAATGGCGGTTGCATCAGTTGTTCCACCAGTACCAACTTCAACCTGTATCTGAATTCCATTGGAATCAGCTATATCTTTAAGCCATTTCACTACTTTTTTGCTCGCGATAAGTCCACGACCACTACTATCCACAAGGGTGATTACGGGACCTTTTCCCATCTCCACTGCGGCATCCTTCATCTCGATCCCAGGGTGATCGCCAGGAATTGTTACATCAGTAGCAATAGCGCAATCTGGATCGATAATAAAAGCACTTGTTCGCGCACCTTTGAGACCAACCTCTTCTTGGACAGTAAAAACGCCATATATTGTAAATGGAGACTCGAGTTTCTGCATGGTCTTAATTAGTAAAGCTACCCCAGCACGATTATCAAATGCCTTACCAGTTACTCGGTTATTTGAAAGCTCGGTGAATTCGCGATCGATTGAGATAGGAGTACCAATTTCGATTCCTAGCTTAGCGATCTCCTCCTTGGTTGATGCACCAACATCGATAAACATATCATCTATTTTTACACCTTTTTTACGCTCTTCATCATCCATCATATGTGGCGGTTTACCGCCAATAACACCAAAACATCGTCCCTTTGTTCCATGAAGGATTACACGCTGATTGTATAGTGTGGGGGCATACCATGCGCCAAGTGTAACAAATCGAATGAATCCTTTTTCATCGATATATTTTACCATCAACCCGATCTCATCCATATGAGCGGCAAGCATTATTTTGAATTTGTTACCACGTTTGATTGCAATTAGATTACCCATTGTATCTTCATGGATTTCATCAACACATCCCTTTAGCTCCTTTTTAATAATAGCAAAAACGCTTCCTTCACTACCCGATATACCATGGGCATTTGATAATTTTCGTAACAGTTCTTTGACCATATTACTCCTCTATTGCAATTTTGATCCTATCAAGGGCATTCCTTATATTCTCACGTGATGTCGCATAACTCAATCTTGTATACTCAGGTGCATTAACTCCAAAAGCAGTTCCTGGAACAACAATGACACCTTTTTCAATGATTTTTTGCGTAATTGAAGATTTCATTGGAACAAACGTGTAAAATGCACCCTCTGGTATTGGAAATGAAATACCCAGATCAAAAAGACCTTTACAAATTAAATCCCGACGTGTATGATATTCGTCTCTCATCCTTATCACAGATTTCTGATCACCTGTATAGGCAGCGAGTGCTGCATATTGAGAAATGGAAGTCGCACAAGCCTGACAATATTGATGGACTTTGAGGCATTCTCCAACAACATCAGGATCTGCGGCAAGATATCCCAATCTCCATCCCGTCATCGCATATGTCTTACTCGTTGCATTAATTGTGACGACATCATCTCCAAATAGTGCCGCACTCCAATGCTTCTTTCCATAAATGAAATGTTCATAGACTTCATCGCTAACAACGGTAATATTTTTATCATTTGCATATTCGACTATTGCCTTCGTCGATTCTTTACTTTCAATAGCTCCTGTAGGGTTAGCCGGTGAATTGAGAACTAATAATTTTGAACCATTGGCTAATTCTTTCATCTTTTCGATATTTAGATGGAAATTTTTGTCAAGAGGAACACTTACAGGTATTCCTCCCGCTATCGTAGCGAGAGCCGCATATGACACAAACCCCGGATCAGGACATAATACTTTATCTCCTTTATCGATAAGCGCTTGCATTACAATATGAAGCGCTTCACTTGCACCCGCAGTTACAATAAGCTGATCTGGATGATACGAAAGTCTATTTTCTCTTTTAAACTTTTCACATAGGGCTGTTCGTAGTTCTGGAATACCAGTATTGTTAGTATATCCGGTTTTTCCTTCTTGTATTGCCTTGATTGCAGCATCCTTAATATGCTGGGGTGTATCAAAGTCTGGCTGTCCGAGCCCTAAATTTATTGAATCTGCCCCAGCGGCTTCAAAGATACGTCTAATACCCGAGATCTCGATATCTCTAACACGTTCTGCGAACTGTTTTTGCATATTCTGACCACTATTTATTCTATATTCGTATGTCGAATTTTTAGAGCATTCTCATCAGTTTGAGTGATTTCCATAAGTCGTGAAATAACAGCATCAGCAAAGATCATAGACACTGTTTCAAAAAGAGTACCTAGAGGAGCAAAAGATTTGTGATCGCCAAGCATTTGTCGTATCTCAAATTCGACAGCATCATCTTCGACCTCGTCCCGATGGTGTTCAATAATTACGGTGCAATCTGCGATCTTACCAATCCTAGAATCTGCATTTGAAGTGATTAAACATATATGCGCTCCTATCTCTTTTGCAGTCTCTGCGATATCTGCCACGGTCTTTGTTTTTCCTGAACCTGAGAAAACAACCATTACATCGTCTTTATTGAGTGCCGGCGTTATCGTTTCACCTACAACAAAAGCGGTAAATCCCAGATGCATAAGTCGCATTGCAAATGCTTTTGCTACGAGTCCTGATCTTCCTGCACCCATGACATAGATCCTTTTTGCATGGAGCAATTCAATGAGAAAATTTTGCACCATTTCATCCGATATTGACTTTGAAATTGCCCGTATCTTTGATGCCATTAATTGCATCATATCCTGAATCCTGTTGTTTTCCATAGTCCCCCAGAAAGCATATCATTTCAAAGTAAAAGAGAATTTCGTAAACAAAAATAAAAAAATTGGAATTTCATGATAGTATAACCCCAACTATGATAACATAAAAAAACAATTCAAAATATTACAGATTCATTTCAGGAAATATGACAAAAACAGACCATTTTGAACCGTTTTTTTCGGACAAAAATTTCAACCTCTTTCAGGTTGATTGTATTGATTTTATTTCACAACTCCCCAAGGCTTCTATTGATTTGATATTTGCCGACCCTCCATATAACCTTTCTAATGGTGGTTTTACATGTAAAAGTGGGCGGAGGGCGAGCGTTGATAAAGGGGTTTGGGACAAGAGTCATGGTTCAAAATCTGATTTCGAATTTCATTTAAACTGGATTACAGCTTGCAAGAGGGTACTTAAAGACAATGGTTCTATCTGGATTTCTGGCACATATCATTCTATATATGCGTGTGGATTTGCTTTACAGACTGCCGGTTATCAGATACTAAATGATATCTGTTGGTTCAAGCCCAATGCCCCACCAAACCTTAGCGCAAGATATTTTACTGCGAGTCATGAGACGTTAATTTGGGCAAGAAAGAATAAAAAAGGTTATCATACATTCAATTATCAACTTACAAAGAATGACTTGTGGGAAGGGGACCCTTTAAAAAAGCGATCAAAACAGATGCGTTCTGTCTGGAGTATCCCTTCACCAAAAAGTAGTGAAAAAAAGTTTGGAAAACATCCAACACAAAAACCTTGGGCATTGTTAAAACGCATCATCCTTTCAACTTCACAAGAAGGAGATACCGTTCTTGATCCATTTTGTGGTAGTGGAACAACCGGACTTGTTGCCCATCATTACGATAGGAAGTTTATCGGTTTGGATACAGAACCAAAATATCTCGAAATTGTAGTACAGCGGTATAAAAATAGTAATAATAATTTTTAATAAAATTTGGATAAATTTTCAAGTTTCTTAAGCCCTGAATGACAACAGTTAAAAGGAAATTATTTGGATTAATTACTTCCTTTTATGCTCATTTTTAAGAATTGCAACTGCACCAAAGACTATGACAGATAATACGATTGTTGTCATTGCAATATTCGTTTTTGTAGCTATTGGTTGAGGTGACTGAACGGGTTGTGTCGAAACGGTAGTGGGTAACAATGTTATAGCTTCTGTTTTTTCTGATGTAGGAGCTGGAGTAGTTGCATTCGATGTCTGAACACTAGTCACCGAAAAGACAAGTGCAAGATTGTTTTTTAATGAAGGATTTGTACCAATCACACTGTACTGTCCCGGTTGCATATCCACATGGAAGCTGTATTGGAAAGAACCTTGTGGACTAACAGGTGCCATATAAGTATGATAAACGGTTCCTGAAGAATCTGTAATATTTAATTTGATATAATCGATTCCTTGTTCAGTCATTCCCTGAATTTGGATATAGTCAGCCATATGAATAGACGGTTGGGAAATTGAGATATAATATTGAGGTTTTTGCATTATCACCGATATCGAACTGGCTTTAGTTGAGTCAGTAAAATCATATGCGGTTATTGTATATCTGGCACTTTGTAACATCGATGTATCACTTGGTGTGTCCCATCTAAATGTCCATTTTCCAGTTGCATCTACTTTTACTGTGTTACCGGTTCCTGATGTTCCACTCAAATCATATAAGGGAACACCTCCCGATGCTAAGCCGGGTCCAGTAATTTTGAGGAGTGTCGTATTACTCACAGTGTTAGTACCGTCAAAAATAATTGTATCACCAAGTGAATATACACCAAGACCCCGCAGAGTTATAGTTACCGTTCCACTTGCTGCTGTGACTGGTAATACAAAACACATCGCTGCAAGGAGCAGCACTAAAACAGAAAACCAAGATTTAACCCAAAACGTTCTCATATTTTTTCCATCCTTTAAAAAGATTAGCATTTAGATAGGATAAATATCTTTGTCCATTTTCTTAGTTACATTATATAAATCAGATAATTGCTCGAATAAAGAGATATTTACCAATAACCAAACTATATTTAATTAAACAAGTCAATCCATTGACGTGGAGACTCCTCCAATGATCGACGTGAATCAAGCAGCTAAATTAGGACAAGAAATTTTAAATAAACAAATGTCCTCCCTTTCAAAACCTTTTGTTTATGAAGATACTGCATATCACATGCCTGTTTCTTATGCACTTACTGGAATTGTTGTTCATGATCCTGAAACTGCAAAACACGCTTATAAGTTAACAAATAGTAACCCGATAATTGCAACAGAATCTCTTATTGCTCATAGCATAGCAACAAAAGGTAGAGAGGCATCACCCTATACAGGTTTTATTGCTGACACCGTCATTAGGAAATTAGGTTATTCACTCGTCGATGGAAGTATTCTCGGATTAGCACTTGTTGTAGGGTCACCAAAAAGTAAAGATGCCGCTGCAGCAATTTGTCGTGAATTACAAGAAAAATACATGCTCACTTTCCTTGCGGGAGAAGTAATTTCAGCACTTTCAAATGTTGGGGTAAAAGTTGGACTTGAATATCGGCTTATTCCACTTGGGGCCACTCCAAAATATGGTGTCCACTTTGTTGATATTATTGCTCGGGTAGCAATGATGTTCGGTGGTGTTACCCCAGGTGATTCACATCGACTTCTAACCTATGCGACTGAACGGGCAAAGGCGATTGTGATTGTATTTCCTGGACTAACACCTGAGGAGATTGCTTCCACTGATGCAATGCGAGTGCTAGGATTTCCTATATTTTCTATTAATGGATATGAGGGAGGAGAATGGATTCCCGTCTCTCCAGAAAATGCGGTCCGGATGGGAATGGAGAAAAAAGGTATACGTGTAACCGTTACTGCAATTCCCATCCCTATGGGTTGTTCACCAGCGTTTGAAGGAAAAAGTATCCGAAAAGAAGAGATGTATGTGGAGTTTGGAGGGGGTAGATCACCTGCATTTGAACTTTTACAAATGAAACCTCAAAATGAAGTGACAAATGGTGAAGTTATCGTCATAGGACCAGAAATTGATAAGATGAAAGAGGGGTCTGCTCAACCCCTGGGTCTAATAATTCATGTCGCAGGATCAATGATGAAAAAAGATTATGAGCCAGTACTTGAGCGTCGTATCCATAACTTTGTTAATTACGGTGAAGGGTCATGGCATGTTGCTCAGCGCGATCTTATTTGGGTGAGGATTTCAAAGGAAGCCGTTGCAAAGGGAGTGAAAGTGGAACATATAGGAAAGTTACTTGCAAGTAAATTTCGGATGGACTTCCCTCAGTTACTCGATGCCGTGTCTGTAACTTTAATAACTGATAAAGAGCAGGTTCTTATCGAAAAACAAAAAGCAGAAACGGTTTATGGAGAACGCGACGCTCGTATTCGTGGAATGCGCGATTCTGATGTTGATATATACTATTCTTGTACACTCTGTCAAACATTTGCTCCAAATCACGTTTGTGTAATTACACCTGAACGTCCTGCTCTCTGTGGTGCAATAAGCTGGCTTGATGGGAAGATAGCGTATGAAATTTCTCCTGCTGGAGCAAACCAACCGATACAGAAGGGACAGATCATCAATTCACAAAACGGTGAATTTGATGGAGTAAACCGTTTTGTTAAAAAGGCAAGCCATGGTGAGATCGAAAGGTGTAGTCTTTATTCTATTATGGAATTTCCTATGACTTGCTGTGGATGTTTTGAATGCATAGCTCTCATGCTTCCTGAAGTAAACGGAATTATGATTGTAAACCGTGAATTCAAAGGTGTAACTCCATCAGGCATGACATTCTCAACTCTTGCAGGTACTATAGGAGGAGGAGCTCAAACCCCTGGATTTGCAGGTATCTCAAAGAATTACATTTTATCGGATCGTTTTCTACAAGGTGAGGGAGGAATTGAGCGGCTCGTCTGGATGCCAGCTCAACTCAAGGAGGAACTCCGCAAGAGGCTTGAAAAAAAATTGTTGGAAAAAGGAATTCCCAATTTATTTGACAAAATTGCTGATGAAACAAAAGCCGTTACAATCGAAGAACTTACTAAGTATCTAGAAAGTACCAAACATCCTGCACTTACGATGAAGCCATTGGTGTGAGGCCAATATACATGGAATTTAATTTAAACTTCGGTTGGTCGGGTTCAATTGGTGAAGTAATACTCGGTGCGACAAACACTGATGGGGGTACCAGAAAGCGATCGTATCATATTGGAGGAAGTTCGAATCTCCCTTTCATCGATCAAAAAGAATTTTCCGAATCTCCTCTTATTGCTTTTGAGATTTGCGATAATGTTCAGTATTGGTCACCTATTGCAAAGAGTGCTTGTGGTGATGTAATAAATGATGTAAAAGATTGGGCTAAAACTGCAGAGACATCGTATGATGCCGATCTGGTCCGCCTTCACCTCACTAGTACTCGAGAACGAGGACTTAGGGATGTCTCTTTTGTAAAAAAAGTTGTTGAAAATGTGCTTTCAGCAACAGGACTTCCACTCATTATTGAAGGAAGTAATGAACCTTCGATAGATAGTGAAGTGTTTCAGCAATGTGGTGAAGCGGGACAAGGAGAACGGCTCCTTCTTGGCACGGCTGAGGCGAACAGATATCGTAGTATTGCCGCAGCAGCGCTTGCATATAATCATTCTGTGATTGCACAGTCACCAATTGATATTAATCTTGCAAAACAACTTAACATTCTTCTTCGAGAAATTGATGTTCCTCATGATCGAATAGTAATTGACCCATATACTGGTGCACTTGGTTATGGATTTGAATATTCTTATTCTGCTATGGAGCGGATTCGTTTTTCTGGTCTGAAAGGAGACGCCGACCTTACAATGCCAATGATTTGTTCTCCGATTGACACTTTAAATATAAAAGAGGTTCGCGAAGCGGATATACAAAACCAGAATACCATTGCAGTTATGTGGGAGTTTTACACTGGTATTGCAGCAGCAGTCGCGGGTGCTGAAATCATTTGTATCCGTCACCCTAAGACAGTTGAATTACTCAAGAAAGCGTTTGTTGCACTAAAAACTAAAAATATTTATCAGGGATGACACGAAGTGGCCTTGAAAGCTCTCGACATCTATAAGCTCCTACCAAAGAAAAATTGCAAGGAGTGCGGTGATCCTACATGCTTAACCTTTGCAATGAAACTAGCTGGAGGGAAAGGTGACATTGATTTATGCCCGTATCTCGATGAAAACGCTAAGACCGTATTGGGTGCAACAACGAGACCACCAATACGTTTAGTGAAACTTGGAGTTGGAGAACGGTCTATTTCTGTTGGTGAAGAATTTGTTTTTTATCGTCATGAGAAAACATTTTACCACCAACCAGGTATATTTTTTTCAGTATCAGATAACGATACAATTGACCAAATCAAAAAAGTAACAACAATAGTCCGTGATGAGACTTTAACACGGGTTGGTGTAGATCTCCATTTCAGTGGTCTGGCGATTAGAAACGAAAGTGGTTCAGCAGATCCTTTTGCTCGCGTAATTTCTGCAATTGAAGAGATTGCTGACCTACCATTAATTTTGATATCAGATAACCCAAATGCATTGAATAATGCCCTTGTCCATTGTGGAACATACCGACCATTAATCTACGCAGCAGATTCTGAAAACTACAAAGTATTATGTGAAATTTCTAAGAAGCATGGATGTCCTCTTGTTGTGAAAGCGTCAGGACTTGAAAAGCTCGCACAACTTACCAAGATGTGTACCAAAGAAGGGGTTACTGATTTACTAATTGACCCACACCCACAAACATTAGGAGATTTCATCACTGCATCTTCAACAATCCGGCAGCTTGCTATTACTAGAATGGCTCCCGATCTTGGTTATCCAGTGTTCTATGATGCTTCTAAAACAGGACAACAAGATGCTGCAATTGCGTTAGGGATTGTCAAGTATGCATCAGTGATTATTACAGACCCGTTCTCAACTGCCTCAACGAAAGCGGCCCTAACATTACGTCAGAATATTTATACCGATCCGCAAAAACCCATCCAGATGAATCCTGGTTTATACCGCATAGGATCACCTAATAAAGATGCTCCTGTGCTTCTCACAGTAAACTTCTCGCTTACTTTTTTTACACTAGAAGGATATTTAGAATCGACACGAATCCCTTGTTTTATGTTGATTGTTGACACAGAAGGGCTGTCTGTATTGACATCGGTGGCTGCAGGAAAATTGAATGAAACCTTGGTCCGCGATTCAATCAAAAAGTTTGAAGTGGAAAACGAAATCAATCATAGAAAACTAATTATTCCGGGGTATGCGGCACCTCTTTCCGGCAGAATTGAGGAAGCAACTGGTTGGAAAGTGTTGGTTGGTCCACGGGACGCTGCAGAAATTGGGGAGTTTCTCATTCAGGAGTGGAAAAAATAGATGCCAACAGTAACTTTTCTCCCAAGATACCATAAGATCGATGTAGAACTTGGATGTACTGTGCTCGATGCAGCCCAAAGAGCTGGCCTAAATATTAACGTTGTCTGCGGAGGGCAAGGAAAATGTGGCAAATGTATTGTGTTCATTCAAAGGGGGAAAATTATATTTGACCACCAGAAATATGCTCAGTTTTTTACCCAAGATGAACTAGCACAAGGTGGTTGTTTAGCCTGCACAACAACTATTGAAAGTGACATTCAAGTATTGGTTCCAGATACTACACTCATCCAAGAACAAAAGATATTAGTGGAAGGCCAGAAAACAGAAATTGAATTCTTACCTTCAGTGAAAAAATATTATGTTGAACTCAATCTCCCCACTCTTACTGACCCCACTCCAGATCTTTCACGTTTACTATGGATGATACAAAAAAATGGAGGGCCCGTTGCTGAAAAGATTTATGCTCCGCTTGAAGTGCTCAGAGACATACCAGCAATCTTACGAAATAGTGACTGGAAAGTGACAGGAACTATAGCGTTAGTTCCCGGAGTATACCGGCTTGTCGATTTGCAGAAGAATGATACCTCAAAACGACTCTACGGTGCATCGGTTGACCTAGGAACCACAACCGTTGTCGTTTATCTTTGGGATCTTGTGAATGGAAAAGTCGTTGGTGTATCTTCGAATTACAATAGGCAAATTAGTTGTGGCGAAGATATTCTGGCAAGGGTCAATTTTGCACGTAAAAACGGTTTGACAAAATTGCAAGTACTTGCTGCAGAGAGTATCAATCTTGCACTAACAACTGCTTCAGATACGGCAGGTATTGATCGGGAAGATATCTATGAAGTTGTTGTCGCGGGAAATACCGTTATGACTCACATTTTGCTTGGTATTGATCCTGCGTACATGATATCTGAACCATATGTTCCTGTTGTTCGAAGAGCACTGTCCGTTGCTGCAAGTCGTATAGGAATTACATGTAATTCCAATGGGGGACTTTTTGTATTCCCAGCGGTCAGCGACTTCATTGGTGGCGATGTCATTGCTGATATTCTTACCTGTGGTATGGTGGATAGAGAAGAGATTTCTCTCTTAATTGATATTGGCACAAATTTTGAAGTCGTTCTCGGAAATAAAGAATGGATGTTTTCCTGTGCTGGGGCTGCAGGTCCCGCTCTTGAAGGTGGTGAAGTTCTCTTTGGTATGCGAGCTAACCCGGGTGCAATTGAACGGATTGCAATTAATCCGAACACTTTTAACACTACTTATTCTACAATCAATAATACAAAACCACGAGGAATTTGCGGATCCGGCTTAATTGATCTGTTGGCTGAACTTCTACGTACTTGTGTCATTGACCGTACGGGTCGGATAAATTTAGGTATAAAAAATAAAAGGATTCGCCAAGGTAAGTATTTCCCAGAGGTTGTTGTGACTTGGGCAAAAGAATCGGAAATTGGGAAAGATATTGTAATCACTGAAAATGATATCAAGAACTTGATTATGAGCAAGGCATCTATTCATGCCGCTTGTATTACACTGATGAAAGCTGCGGATATAACACGACATCAAATTTCAAAGATTTATTTTGCGGGAGCATTCGGTAATTATCTGAATAAAAAGAATGCTACAACTATTGGATTGATTCCAGAAATCCCTATCGAACAGATTGAGAATATAGGCAACGGTGCTGTTGCAGGAGCAAATATTGCTTTAATCAATCGTCGAAAAAGAAAGGCACTTGACAATATTGCTTTGAAAATCGCATATATCGAACTTAACGCCGAACCAACATTCATGGACGAATATACATCAAGTTCTTTCCTACCACATACTGACCTCTCACTTTTCCCGAATGTTCAAAGAATGCTCGATGAATGTCGACTTCAAAGGGAGTAATTAAATGGCAAAAATGATATCTTCACCTCATTCAGCAGCGACGGGTGTTGGTGCACTTCCACACACAGAACCTGCAGAAGCCTGTAAGGTTATTCTTGACATATTTCCTGAGTTTCCTTACACTCCAACCTTACCTGGCAGGGGGCAACTCGAAAGTATCGTTTTCAATGACTCCGAACAGCTTCCTGGTCGACTTATCAGTGACGACCGTTTAATCTTTAACAGTTCCGTTAACAATACCGTTGAAATGGAAAAAGTCTATCTGGATTATGTGGAAAGAAATTATGCTCCTTACGCTCAGCATCAGGACTATGCCTCTGGTTTTCTAGAGATGATGACACATAACCTTTCAGGAGTGCATGTACTGAAAACCCAAGTCACAGGCCCGGTAACCTTTGGAATGCAAGTTGTCGATTCCAAGAAACGCCCAATTTTCTACGATTCTCAAATTGTTGATATGTTATCAAAATTTATTGCTCTCAAAGCTCGTTGGTGTGAAGTCGAGATGCGAAAAAAAACGGGTGCTCCTGAGACACTTATTGTTCTTAATGAACCGTATCTCGCATCACTTGGTTCATCTGTTGTTCCAGTTGATAGAGAGACTGTCAAAGCTGGCTGGGATGACATAAAAGGTCTTGTTGAAGGAGGATTGGGAATTCACTGTTGTTCGAATACAGATTGGGAATTTGTTCTCCAGCTTGATCCATCAATAATTTCAATAGATGCCTACACAAATTCAAAGGAATTCTTACTCTATGCAGATGCAATCGCTGCATATATGCAACGAGGTGGTGTCGTTGCATGGGGCATTGTACCTTCTGATAACAATTTTTTTGTTAAGGAAACGGTCGATTCAATTTACAATCGTTACTTGGGAATTCGTAGTCAACTTGCTGAAAAAATTCCCTTAAAAATTTTAGATGCCCAATCACTTATAACACCAAGTTGTGGAATTAGATTTGCAGATAAAATAGCTGCAGTTAACATTATGCAAGCAGCAGCTGAAATTTCTCGTCGAATTAGAGCAATTAGGTCATAATAACCAGCTAATAAAATGTAAAGTGAGGATCGTCTTGCATAACACACCATTCATTATCGCCGTTTCAGGTAAAGGTGGGACTGGCAAGACCACCATTAGTTCCTTCCTTGTTCGCTCATTTATTGAATTGGGGGAGCACCCTATACTTGCTGTAGATGCAGACCCAAATTCCAATCTCCATGAAGCACTTGGTGTCCAAATTCACGAAACGCTTGGTAGTATGCGTGAGGAAGCGTTCACTAGGAGTATCCCTCCAGGAATGTCTCGACTCGATTACATTAAGTATCGGTTCCGACAAGCGCTTGTCGAAGCAGACGGTTTCGATCTCGTTGCGATGGGTCGTCCAGAAGGAAGCGGTTGTTATTGCTTCGCAAACGATCTCCTCTCTGAATGCATGCAACAACTTGGACTTGAATACCGATTTATTATACTTGACACAGAAGCTGGCATGGAACATATAAGTCGTGGAACAATCGGTAAACCCAATGTCCTTCTAATTATAAGTGATCCTGGTGCTCGTGGCCTACGAACGGTCGCTCGAATCCGAGCTATTGCAACTTCGCTTGGGTTGGAGCGTACCTCTATCCATGTTGTTTTCAATCGATACAAATCTGGTACTGCACCAATAAATATCGGTAAGGAAACTCCAATCGCAATAATCCCTGAGGACTCTGCGGTTGAGGAGGCAGACCTTGCAGCAAGACCCGTATCACAAATTTCTCCTAACAGCCCTTCACGAAACGCAGTGACACAACTAGCAAAAAAATTAAGGGTGATGCGTTAAAACGTTTTTTAAAATAATAAGATTTTATAGAAAAGATAAAAAAATTTACAAAAATACTGCAACGCCAATTACTGTGGTCCATAAACCGTTTTTATCTCCTTCTGCAGATTGACACACATGTTTTGTTTTGATAATCTTACCACTCGCTTTGTAGATCTGCTCACGTTCTAGCCAAGCAGCATTTACATCAAACTCAATACCCAATGTGGTTGCAAGCATTGTTGCTGCAAGGTCTTCTGCATATTCACCGGTTTTTTCTTTGGTTTCACCGAAAGCATGGTGTTCGGATAGATACCCATATTCATCCGCATCTTTGGGTAGAGCAAGACCAATTGCTGCAGATACAAGTCGATTAGGTTCGTTTGTTTCATTACGTGCCATTACGCAGTATGTTATACCACCGGACAACAAGCTTTCTAATCCCTGTATTGTTGTTACTTCTTTGCAATTGGGAGGAAAAATACTAGAAACATACACGAGGTTACATTTCTCGATTCCTGCTTTACGCAATGCAAGTTCATAAGAAGCGAGACGATCTTTGTGGATTCCAACACCTTTAGTGAAAAAAATCCTCGTTGGTACAATCATGATATATATTTTCTAATCTCTTTTTTCATTAAGTTTCTGTTAAAAAGATAACTGAACGTTATTTAACCTTATTTGATATTCAAAAACAAAAAATAATTGAAAATTTTACTCTAAAAAAGAAAATAACAAAAATTCAAAAAAAATAAAAAATTTAATCATAGGATTTGTATTTACTTCTAAATCGTAACTATTCGGTTTATCAATTTAATTAAAACACTTGACAAGATTTAACCATTTTCATGAATTACGGTACTCAACTGGAATGTGGTCATGACAAGTCCATTTCTTGATAATATATTCCTTATCGAAATTCGATTAGGAAGGACAAAATGGAGAATTAAAAAGACCACAGCGAAGATCGGTCAAATATATCATATTGAAAAATTTATTGAAAAACATCCGCATCTAACTCTATTTGGGCCATTTCATCTTAAAAAGGAAATTGCAATTCCCCAACTTTTGAATGCAATAGAAATTGCAGCAAAACCTTTTGGAGTTATCCCTTTCTTCATTCATGGATACGAAATGAACCAAGGTCTCAATGGTGCTGTGATCGCCTATAAGATTGACCCTACTGACGCGCTTATTGAATTAACTGAAGCGATTGTAAAAAGTATTAGAGATTTTGCAGAAACACTAAATATATGGGATCAAAATCCAGACAAAAAATGGTTTCACGTCACTATTGCGAACAGACTTGACAGAAATAGAGCGTCTAACATTTTTAGAGATCTGGTTGGGCAATCCAGAACGGTCTCATGCAAATCATTAATTAAAACAAATTTTTTTACCAAAATTTTTCTTTTTTTTAAATCAAAGGTCAGAGAAACTGATAATCATTCTTCTTTAAAATCGCCATTGTTAGATGAAGATGGATTACGTATTTCTGTCATAAATGGAGAGAAAATCCTTGCCGAATATGATCTCTTTAATAATCGATGGGTATCCCAAAATGGGGATACCTCAATAGTTGAATGGCATAAAACACTTCAAAAATACAGAATAAGCAACAACATAGAATTAACCCACCCTGTTTTCTCTAAAACACCGGATATCTACGTTATTAGTGACCTTCATCTGGGACATGCAAATATTATAAAATACTGTTCAAGACCTTTTCCCCATGACGCTGTGCATGAAATGGATCAAATTCTAATCAAGAATTGGAATTATACAGTAAAATCTGGAGACAGAATCTTTCTTATTGGGGATCTCTGCTACGGACCGAATGCAAAAACTCCATTTGAATATTTACAACGGTTGAATGGAGATATTATTTTAATCCAAGGAAATCATGATAAAGATACAGAATCACCAGTTCATTTTGAAATATTAACCCATTTAGATCTACATTTTTTACCCATTCATGATCCAAATGATGCACCCCCAAATTTCGATGGGTGGATTATACACGGCCACCACCACAATAACAACCTTGAAGAGTATCCATTCATTAATTTTGAAAAACGAAGAATTAACGTCAGCGCTGAGGTTATCAAATATCAACCTATGAGTCTTTCCGAGCTATACAATATCATAAAAGGTCATCAGTTAAATCCTCAGGAAAAATATATTTTTCTCAGATAAATCTAATCAGAATTATACGCTTTCAAAATCTTTATACGGCCGAAATGTTCAATTCACGTTAAAGGAAATGTCAATGTTATTTGAACGAATAATATCTGAAGGTATCGCTCACAATTCTTATCTAATTGGTTCTGGTGGAAAATGTGCGGTTATCGATCCACGCCGCGATTGTGATGTATATATCGAAATTGCAGATAAAAATGACATGGTAATAACCCACATTTTCGAAACTCATCGGAATGAGGATTATTGCATTGGTTCAAAAGAACTCGTTTCACGGTGCGGTGCTGAAATCTATCACAGTGCCCAAATACAATTTTCTTACGGGAATACTGTCCGTGAAGGAGATACTTTCGCATTCGGTTCATTGGAACTTACCGTACTTGAAACCCCAGGTCATACCGAAGAGAGCATATCGTTAGTTCTGTGTGACAAAGATGTTTCTCCAAATGCCTACATGGTTTTTTGTGGGGACACACTCTTTGCTGGGGATATAGCCCGTACAGATTTTTATGGCCGAGATCATAGGGCTGAAATGGCAGCTAAAATTTTTGATAATATTACAAAAAAGATCTTACCACTTGGTGATGGGACAATTATTTGTCCAGCACATGGAGCTGGATCCGTATGTGGTGGAGAAATTACTGACCATCCATTGACAAGCATTGGCTATGAGAAAAGAACAAATCGTTTACTACTAATGGGTCGGCAGGCATTTATCGAATTACGATTGAATGAATCCCCATATGTCCCCCCATACTTTAGACAAATGGAAAAATTGAACAAAGAAGGAGTGCCGATCCTTTCACGACTTCCGTACTTTCCCCCATTAGAAATTAAAGAAATCAACAATTTGAAAAAGGAAAATGCTCAAATTGTTGATATTCGTTCACCTACATCTTTCGCATCTGGACATATCCCGCAAAGTCTCTCGATTTGGCGTGATGGAATTCCCAACTTTATAGGTTATTACCTCGATTATCAACACCCTATTATCTTGGTTGACGATTTCAATGTCGGTCTCGAAACTGTTTTACAGCATTTTGTTCGCTTAGGATATGACAATATTAGAGGTTATGTTGCAGGAGGTTTTCCTTTTTGGTGTAAAAGTGCTCAAGAGATCGCATCTTTTCAAACCTGTTCTGTGCAACATCTTAACAATCAGTTGGAGTCTGAATCATATTATCTTCTCGATGTTAGGGATATCAAAAATTACAGATCTGTCGGTTACATCAAGGGAGCTAACCACATTTATGTCGGAGAGTTACCAAACCATCTCGACAAAATTCCTATAGATAAACAAATTATTGTGTATTGTGATGCAGGTTACAAGGGAAGTCTGGCTGCAAGTTATCTAGCAAAAAATAGATTCAAAAAAATCACAAATGTCCTTGGTGGTATGACCGCTTGGAAGAAAGCAGGCTATCCAATAATGAAATAAAGTGAAATTTTCTTTTTGTATTCAAAATTCATGTAAGAAGATTTATCTTGTCTCGTTTACATCAGATGGTAAATATGGATATCATAAAGATTCCTAGAATGGAGAAAAAAGAATATGATCGGCTTATTGATAAGGGATATATTTGCCGAATAGCTTTTCAAGGAGAAAAATACCCATATATTGCACCATTCCTATATGTATTCGATGGTTCTTTTTTGTATTTCCTCTCAACAAAATATGGTAAAAAACTCGAATATTTTAGAAAAAGTCCATATGTATCGGTCGAGGTTGAGAGATATTCTAAGGATCTTTCATCTTACATGTTTGTGACTCTTCAAGGATACCTTGAAGAAGTGTATGATTCTATTGAAAAGAAGGTGGTTCGTGAAAAGTTTGTTGATTTGATTGTCGATCGAGATCTTTCTTGTAATATCCTTGCCGCTCTTGGGCACTCACCTGAAGATGCTCCTGCCGCAATCGCTGAAGAAGAACGTTCATTAGTTTGGAAACTTGTTGGTGTTAAGGATCTAATAGCATTAAAAAATCTCTGAATATTAGTATCGTTCTTTTTTCAATAATAATTGATGTAAATTCCTAGGTTCCTCTTACTACAAAAATTGTATGTCTAATCGTTGAATATAGATTTATTCTCTTGATTTGCCCGGTGGAACGCTTCGTTCCCCTAAGGATACCAATCGACAGGGTTATTAGCGTGTGAGAGAAAATAAGGGCTCTTTTCATTAATTAAATGGTTCATATGCAAATGAGAAGATATTAATTTTTAATTGAAGATACGTTACCTATCCTTTCACCCTACTGCTTCATAGGTGTCATAATCTTATGAGGATTTCACTAGTACAATAGTTGATTTTTTAGCAGACAAAAAATTTCACCATCACAATTTATTGATCAAAACAACAATACGATGATATCGATTGCGTTTTATGGACTTACTAGGATTAATTAACTTCATTCTACTGGCGTTCGTTGTCATTTTTATATCAATAGGACTTGACCGACTTTACACACATATCGTCCCAATTCGGTTATTGTATTATGTAATTCGATTTCCTGGAGTAGTTCTTCATGAGGTTTCCCATATAGTAGGTTGTTTGTGTACAGGTGCACGAATAAAAAAAGTTGTCCTTTTCTCAGAAGGAGGAGGTTCAGTAACTTATGTAAACCCCAAAATCCCAATCTTTGGATCTGTAATTATTAGTACCGCACCTCTGTTTATTCTCCCTCTAATATTAGCATTGCTGACATGGATATTCGGGACATTTTTTGGTTGTTATTTTCCATCAAATCTTTCACTTTCGGGAAATATTTCCATAGAATTTTATGAAATGATTACTTCGGTCGTCACAATATTTGTAACAAATATTTTTTCCCATTTTAATGGGTGGTTTTTTGTCTATCTTTACCTTATTGGAAGCGTTATACTTTCTCTCTCTCCTAGTGGACAGGATTTCCAAAATGCAGCAATTGGTATCAGTATACTAATAATATTCTCTTTATTTATTATCTGGAGTAATTTCAGTCCAATTATCGCCATACTTAACCTCATTCTTTCAATGATATCAACCGCATTCAGTCTCGGATTAATGTATGAATTGATTGCTGCGGTTACAGCAGTTCCCATTGTTGGTATCTATGGTATAATGAAGACCTAACGATAGAACATTCATAAAATTTTATTTTGATTACCCAAATCAGATCAGATCGGTATTAATTCTGTAAAGAGGATACTTTTCTACAATCATGAACGATATATCCAAAAACGTGATTATGGAGAAAATTTCAAACGAAAAGATTTCACCCGCTATGAAACAGTATCAATCCATCAAAGCGCGATATCCAGACGCAATCCTCTTTTTCCATATAGGTGATTTTTATGAAACGTTTGGCACTGATGCAGAATTGGTTTCCCGTGAGTTAGAAATTGTTCTAACATCTCGTTCCCGTGGATCTGCCCATCGTATTCCTCTTGCTGGAGTGCCGTATCACTCAGCTGAGGGGTATATCGCTAAGCTCGTGGGTAAAGGGTATAAAGTAGCAATTTGTGACCAACTGGAAGATGCAAAAAATGCTAAAGGGATTGTGAAACGTGATGTAGTTCGAGTAATAACCCCCGGCACTCTTATCGATTCGTCAATGCTTCCATCATATGAAGCCCAATATCTAATGTCAATCTGTCCTCCAATTAAAGGAGGTTTGTGGGGGATTGCTTTTCTTGATATATCAACGGGTGAATTTTTTGTTACCTTGCTCACAGAGGAAGATATTCCGCATGGAATTTATTCCGAAATTTCGAGATACCATCCAGCAGAATGTATTGTACCATCCACGATTTCTTCTGAACTTATAACCGATATTAAAAACCGTGGAGTAATTGTCAATAAATTCCGAGATGAAACGTTCGATAATGAAAATGCAAAGCGCATACTTATTGACCATTTCCATGTTTCATCTCTTGCAGCATATGGGTGCGACAATGAACCTTCAGCATTAGGAGCTGCCGCTGTTGCTCTCTTGTATGCAAAAGAGACTCAGAATTCGCCACTTCCTCATGTCAGCGGTCTTTCCATACATAGACCTAATCAAGGAATGATTCTCGATGGGATTACATTACGTAATCTTGAGATAATAGATAGTATTCGAAGTACAGTAAAAGGTAGTACTCTTCTTTCATGTCTAAATGTCACGAAGACGGCAATGGGGTTGCGATTACTCCGTGAATATTTAACACGTCCCCTCACAGATATTACCAAAATTAATCAGCGCCTTGATTCGGTAGAATACTTTGCAAAAAGGACACCTGTTAGACTTTCTCTCCGTTCATTATTTGTTCGAGTTGCAGACCTTGAACGAATTGCAGCCAGAATCTCATATGGAAATGCTGGACCTAGAGATCTTCAAGCTCTAGTCGCTTCGCTGAAAATAATTCCAGGAATCAAAAAAACTGTTAATGAAAATGGGGATCTTGATATGCCCCAACTAATAGGAGATTCCCTATTTAACCTCAAAGAATTACCCGAAACAATAGACCTTATTCAAAAAGCCATAATTGATGATCCACCTGCTATTGCTAGAAGTGGAGGTATTATACAATCAGGGTATTCAAAAGATTTGGATAACTTAAAAAATATTCTTACATCAGGAAAAGATTGGATCTCGGAACTTCAACGCAAAGAACGGGAAAAAACAGGTATCAAATCGCTAAAAATTGGGTATAACAAAATTTTTGGTTACTATATTGATGTAACCCATCCTAATCTTCATCTTGTTCCTGATTATTATGAGCGAAAACAGACAACTGCAAGTGGTGAACGTTTCACAATCCCAGAACTTAAAGAAAAAGAGAGACTTATTATCAATGCCGATGAGCGAGTTCTTGCGCTCGAACGAGATCTCTTTTCAGCGTTAATTGAGCAACTCAAAGAAAAAGTTCTTTCACTTCAAGCAACCGCAAAAGGTGTTGCGGCACTTGACGTTTTTTGTGCGCTCGCAGAGGTTGCACAGATAAACGGATATATCCGTCCTGTTATTGAAGATAGTAAACGGATTGTAATTCGTGATGGAAGACACCCTGTTGTAGAACGTAGTACACCGATAGGTTTTGTACCGAACGATACGGAACTGTCCAGTTCAGAAAATCAAATAATGATTATAACCGGCGCTAATATGGCCGGAAAATCTACCTATATGCGAGCCGTTGCGCTTATTAGTATTATGGCTCAGGCAGGGAGTTTTGTCCCAGCGACCCATGCAACGATAGGAATAATCGATCGTATATTCACACGTGTTGGAGCTTTTGATGACCTTTCAAGCGGGCAAAGCACGTTTATGGTTGAGATGCTCGAACTTGCAAATATTTTGAACAATGTAACTGACAAAAGTCTTATTATTCTCGATGAAATTGGTAGAGGCACGAGCACAGTTGATGGATACGCTATTGCACAATCTGTTCTGGAATATTTACACGGAAAATCTCAAGCAGGACCAAAAACCCTTTTTGCCACACATTTTCATGAACTTGTAAATATTGAAAATGAGTTGAAACGCGTTAAAAACTTCCATTTTGCTGTTAAAGAGACCAAAAAAGAGGTCATCTTTTTACGTAAACTGATACCGGGCGCCACTGACAAAAGTTATGGTATTCACGTTGCCCGACTTGCAGGTATTCCCAAAAAAGTTACTGATCGTGCTGATACTGTTCTCTCCCAAGTAATAAGTAGACCTATTGATCCAACACAAAAAGTTCAACGATATACTCAGCTACTTCTCGTCGACGAATCGGTTCATTCAGCTAAAACGCCAATCAACCCTGTGATTGAAGAAATTAAAAAAATAAATGCGGATGATATGACCCCCATTCAAGCTCTCCAAAAACTCAACGAGCTTAAAGCACGACTCATTGATATGGGAGACGATAAATGATGGATAACGAAATAGGCCGTACAATCCACATTCTCGACCCGATAACTGTAACGAAAATCGCAGCAGGAGAAGTAGTAGAACGGCCTGGTTCTGTCGTCAAAGAATTGGTCGAAAACTCAATTGATGCACATGCAGGAACTATCCGCATTGAGATTAAATCTTCAAAGTCTGTAATTGCTGATATTCGGGTTGTTGATGACGGTATTGGAATGACTCCCCATGATGCAATCCTTGCATTCACACCACATGCAACAAGTAAAATCCATACCATTTCCGATTTGAATTCGATATCAACCTTGGGATTTCGAGGTGAAGCTCTTGCAAGTATTGCTTCTGTTTCAAAAGTAACGTTATGGACAAAAACCCACGGTAACAATTCGGGTGCTGGTACGAGGCTTTATATTGAGTCTGGAATAATTCAGGATACAAGTGAGGTGGGAACACCAGAAGGTACTAATATCCTTGTCCAAGATTTATTTTACAACACCCCTGTACGGCGAAAATTCTTAAAAAAGCTTAACACAGAAATTACTCATATCGTTAGTACTGTTGAAAGTATTGCTCTTGCACATCCAGAGATTGGATTCAAATTAATTCACAATGGAAATGAATTGCTGACAACCGAAAGATCTTCTAATCTTCTTAATACAATTATACGTATTTTTGGGAATGAATTTGTCCGCGACCTGATTCCCATCGACCTTAGTACGCCATTCATGTCTGTTTCAGGTTATATCTCAAAACCTTCACTATTTCGTAAAAATCTAAGTCATATGCTAATTGCTATTAATGGACGGATAATTTCTTCTCCATCAATCAACATGGCTATTTTGAAAGGGTACGGTACTCTCCTTCCAAAAGAACGATTTCCTGTTACGTTCCTTTACTTAACAATTGATACCACATTGGTTGATGTTAACGTGCATCCTACAAAAAAGCAAGTGAGAATGAACAGAGAACAAGAAATCTGTTCTGCAGTTCAAGAATCAATCTCTGCTGCTTTGTTGAAATCCGACTTGATTCCTGCCGTCCAATTTCGAGTTCCGAATAACATTAAACTAATTACTAAATCTCTATCTGATAAAGAACAATTTATTCATAGATCTATCAGTGATTATATTTCGATTGGGCCGACCCATACTGGATCTTCTACTTCTGACCGACAATTACGTCAAACTGAACTTTTAACAGGAATTCTTCCCGATCAAAGTCTCATTCCTGAAATGGATGTAATAGGTCAGTTTGGAGGAATTTACATTCTTGCTTCAACTATTGAGGGAACTCTGATTCTTATCGATCAACATGCAGCTCATGAACGTGTTATGTACGAACTGGTGAGTGTTCAGGATGAAAGTATTCGGCAATCGCAGGAACTCATTACTCCCAAAACACTCCATCGAACTGGAAAGGATGCAGCTATCCTTCATGATTTACTACCATCTCTTGCAAATGAGGGATTTCTTATTGAAGAATTTGGAAAAAATACATTTCTTGTTCGGGCTATTCCGGTCGTTTTGGGTAGGCTCGAACAGACCGAGGTTATTAATGATATTATTGATGATTTGATTCAAGAAGAACCTCTTCGTTCAGTAAGTTACCGTGAAAAAATTACGCGAATTATTGCTTGTCGAAGTGCAATTAAAGCTGGTACCGCATGTACCGGAGAACAATGCCAACGTCTTATTCAACAATTGAGAAAAACAAAAAATCCATATACATGTCCACATGGTAGACCAACAATGATCCGATTTTCTCGGCAACAACTTGACTTCATGTTTAAACGCACATAATGCCATGAATATTAATTCTTGTTCGAATTCGAATCTTAATTTAAAAGAAATCGAGAAATGCAGAATGCTAATTGCTAATGAGGGTGTTAATGCCAATACAATTTCAAAATTTCAAAAAATCATTCTTGATTATTATAAAAAGTTTGGGAGGGATCTTGGGTGGCGGCACACAACCAATCCCTATAATATCCTCGTTTCAGAAATCATGCTCCAGCAAACCCAAGTTGAACGAGTAATCAAAAAATATCCTAAATTTATATCTGAGTTTCCTTCTTTTTCATGTTTGGCAGAAGCACCATTATTAAAAGTACTAACCGTTTGGCAAGGTATGGGGTATAACCGACGGATTATCGCTCTACAAAAGTGTGCACAGCAGGTCATAAAGGAATTTGATGGTCACCTTCCTTCGAATATTGAAATACTTGAGACTTTTCCTGGTATTGGGCACTCAACTGCTTGTTCAATAGCTACATTTGCATTTAACTTACCAGTAGTTTTTATCGAAACGAATATCCGGCGTGTATTTATTTATTTCTTTTTTGGAGATCGAACATCTGTATCCGACCATGAAATTCTGCCTTTAGTTGACCAAACTCTTGACAAGAAAAATCCTAGAATTTGGTATTGGGCTTTGATGGATTTTGGATCGGTGTTAAAAAAAGAAATTGTCAACCCAAATAGAAGAAGTGCTCACTACACAAGACAGTCACAATTTGAAAATTCCAACCGTGAGTTGCGAGGGAGAGTATTGCGAATAATAGTGCAAAAAACCAAACTGAAGGAAACCGATATTATAAGTCAAATTCCAAGAGAACGAGAGAGAATCAAAAAGATCATTTCTGAATTAGTTAAAGAGGGGTTCCTAATACGTGATCATAGTACACTAAAGATACGAGAAACTTGATTCGTTGATGAGTGTTTCCAACCCATGGATTGATATTCCATCCAAAACCATAACATCAATCAAAATGGAGTACCCAACATGCCAGATCTCAAATCCATTCCCGATGATATGAAATGGAAACTTTCTTCACAATTAGCTGCAAGTCTTCCTGCAATGTATGAAGTTGTATTCCGTCCTGAAGTCGGAAAGCGGTTTGATGAATTAGAGCAAAGAATCTGGGTAGAACTTGGTAATCTTTCTTTTGATATTGCACGGTCTCTCCAACTTCCTATCAAAAATTCACAAGATCTTGCCCAAAGCATGAGAATAGTAATGATGATTTTGTTTGGACCTGATTACAAAGGAGAAATTCTTGAGGTTGGTGAAGATGGTGCGGTAATTATTGTAAAACGCTGTCCTTTCGCCAACGAGTTAAGAACCATTGGTTCTGATGTAGAACAGGCATTCCGCCGCTGTCTAGCATTTAATCTCACATCTATGAAAAAATTTAATCCTAAGTATTCATCACGATATGTGAGAGCGATGTGTATGGGAGATCGTCAATGTGAGATTAAAGTTGGCATTGATAAAGAAGAATCAAAAAAACAGGCCAATGAAAAACCAACTTAATTTTTATTTAATCTTAATGAAAACTTTACATATCACGATTGATTACATTTTTCAAAAAAAATTTGATATAAAAACATAAGATTTTAATTAACAATTGCATATGTAAGTTTAGATGCGTTAAAGGGACAATTTCGAAAGGGTGTTTATATTCCAACTTTACAATCGATAAAACAATACGTATTCTCTGTTCTCGAATCAGATGGAGGAAGTAAAGCGAGTAGGATTTTTAATTACTTGATGTCCGCCCTGATTATTATAAATGTCTTCATTGTCATCATGGAAACCGTTCAAGGTGTTCATCTTCAGTTTTATCAAGAATTTTTAGTGATTGATGTTTTTTCGGTTATTGTATTCACAATAGAGTACATCCTTCGCTTATGGGTATGTACATTACACACAAAAAATCAGACTCCTATTTTTGAGCGTATTCGCTATGCACTTACACCCTATGCAATTATCGATCTACTGGCGATTTTACCATTCTATATACCAATGGTAATTCCATTCGATCTAAGGTTCCTACGAGAATTGAGACTGATACGTATTGTTAGAATATTGAAGCTTGGAAGATATTCTGAATCTCTACAATTATTTGAAGAAGTTCTCGCAAAAAAGAAAGAGGATATCATCGTAGCGATATGTATCCTTCTAATGATATTGGTTATTGCATCAAGCTTAATGTATTACGCCGAGCATGATGCACAACCTCAGAAATTTTCCAGCATTCCCCATGCGATGTGGTGGGGGGTTGTCACACTTGCCACGATCGGTTATGGGGATATGTACCCAATCACACCATTAGGACAGTTCATTGGAGGAATTGTGGTCTTAATTGGTATAGGTGTCTTTGCTTTACCAACCGCTATTCTCGCTTCAGGATTTATTGAGGTTATTGATTTTCGGAAAAATCAAGAGGATCTTATCTGTTGTCCACATTGTGGTATGGCGTTATCTAGGTCAGAACAAAGTGAAAAAAAGGATAAAACAAAACAGATTGAAAATAACAAAAAATCGGAATCTAACACTAAAGAATGATTTATTTTTTTATTTTAGGAAATAACCAAGCGCCATAAAGATGAGCCCGAGATAAAACATGATTGCGTATGGTAATTGAAAACCAAAGGGTATGGTCGCAAGTTGTTTTAAATCTTGAATGATAATCATAATAAATCCAATTACGAATAATCCAAGACTGATTTGGGTCTTCGTTGTTTTTTCCATCGTTATAATCTCCTATACACAATATCTACAGGATGTGAAAAAGACTTTTGGTTCCTATCTTTTTTAAAAATTTAATAAAATGGAATAGATTAAAAATTGCCGATTAAAAGTGAAAAGAGATCCGCACTGACTTTTGGAGGTGACTCAACAGATCCGATTTCAATTCGCTCTTCAAGATATCCCAAATTCTCGCAGACAGCAATTTGTAATGGTAGACGAAGATCTCGCAATTTCTTAAATAATTCTTGAACATTAAATTTGGGATCTGCAAGGAGAAATACAATTTTTTTCTGCTTTATTTCTTTTATTGTATCATGCATTCCCTGTTTGTGTCCTTTACCATGGGCTACGATAGAAACAATTCTTGCCATGGGTATCCTTAGTCGTGCAGCTGCTATCTGAAGTGACGAAATACCCGATATTACTTCACCATTCAAATATCCAAGCCCGGCAAGCATTGGATCACCCGTAGAAAGGACAACTGCTTCGTTTGGTAATTTATGTAATGATTTGAAGTCATCAATTGTTTTTACTAAACAATTCGGTAATATATGTGGGTGGGCAAGTTCGATTGCCCTATCTGAACCATAGATAATAGATGCATTTTTAATTACTTGAATTGCCACTTCAGTTAACAATCCCGGCCCGCACCCAACCCCAACGATTTTCATTATCTTCCACCAATTATTGTGCCTTGACGATTTATTAGGACCACCTTGATCAATGGAAACCGAACAGAAAATTCGTAAAGGGTTTTTCGGACGATATTTCCAAACTTGGGCGAATTAGAGAATTCTTCAATAGTTTTGTAACCTGTTCCGTCAAGAATATTAGGATTGATATGCTTGAGGATTAAAGCAGGAAGTCCAAAGAGAATAACTTCTCCTTTTGCAACATCAAGAGCATCATCTATTTTTGAACCTATAAGAACTACTTCATAATTGGGATAACTGAGGCGAGAATATCGTAATCCAATTCTTCCCGTTGTTAATACAACCCGGTTAGAAGCTGAAATTCGATCTAATATGGATTCAGTTAGATGGTCATCCCAAGGTTCTACAAGTCCCGTTGAACCAAGGACTGATATTCCTCTTTCTACACCAACACGAAAGTTAAGTGTTTTTTTTGCTACCTCGACGCCTAAAGGTGCAGAAAGAGTAACAGACACACCAGTTATATTTGTCATATTAAGAGCCTCTTCAATTGATTGAAGGATACAGGAAAGAGGTCCTGGTGTGATCGCAGGTACACCAGATTTAAATCGTGCTGTATCACGTATAAAAGTTCCAATACCCACCCCAGTTACAAGATCAATACCTATATCCTGCAAAGATGCTTCTGCAATAAATTCAAGACCCGCAGTCATATCTTTGTGATAATCACCAGCATATTTCCGGCAGGATGCTCTCCCATCTTTAGCAACTACCGGTACATCAACTTCGATTCCGCAGGGAATTAAAATACGAACACATGAAACTTCAGATTTTAAAGATAGTGTTGCTGCTTTACAGGCTGCAGCAGCCGTTGTACCAGTTGTATATCCACGCCGAAGAATTTTTCCTGATGAGGTAAGGACAGAAAGACCACTAGCAACATCTTCAAGGTGATCTATCGAAGTACATTTTTCCTGCCAGCTTTTTGGGTATTTAAATCCTGTGACCGGGTCTAGCATTATTTTGGTCCTCAGCATAAATTGTAATACATTCATTAATCGCTGCTACAGCAACCGGAGTCCCCCCCCGTGTTCCTTCATTCGATATAGAGGGAATATTGAGATTTCGCAATGCTTCTTTAGAATCAGCTGCGTTAACAAACCCTACAGGTGTTCCAATAATAACTGCTGGACAAATCCCCTGCTTAACCATTTCACAAACCGTAAGAAGTGCTGATGGTGAATTTCCGATAATAACTATCGAACCTCCGACTTTGTTCTTAAGAGCCAAAAATCCTGCGGAAGTGCGAGTTATTTCTCGGTTGCGTGCGATGTCATGTCCAAAATCCAAAGCACAAAGAACTTCTGACGTATGACCTTTTTTCTGAATTCCGATTTGAACCATTCTGATATCACTGATTAAAGATACTCCCTTTGCAAGTGCACTTAACGTTACAGAAATAGGTTCATGGCAGAACCTCATGAGAGGTGCCATAGTAAAGTCTCCGACGGCAATTGAACATCGTTGTCGGATTCGGTCTTCTGGTGAAGCATTTCCAATTACTTTCCGGGCGAGCATCCGCGACTTATGGGAGATCTCGTACGCCTCATTTGTTTCCGCACCCAAATCAGTATACATATTTTTGGTGGTATCCTCGCGGGGTAATGATTCCTTTGACATCTGTTCCCTTCCTCCAGGTTCTAGTCTCGATGCCGCCAATAATTACAGTTGTGTGCATATCTATACTGTTATCATATCTCTCAATCTCCCCAAGTGTCGTAATCATAATTTTTTCATCTTCCCGGTAAGCATTTTTTACGAGTGCAATTGGAGTAGCATTGGAAAGATATTTTCGTGCGATCGTCATTGCTTTTGAAAAGTTATGTGGTCTACCTCGACTCTTGGGGTTATATAGCACCACTGGAATACCAATAGAGAATATTGCTTCGAGCCTTTTCTCAATTATTTCAATTGGAGTTAAAAGATCTGATAGACTTATAACGGCGAAGTCTCCAGAAAGGGGTGAACCAACTCTTGATGCGGCTGCATTAGCAGCTGTTATCCCAGGAATAACCTGGATAGGAATATCAATGTCTGAGCGTTCTAGTACCTCAAGAACGATACTCGCCATCCCGTAAACTCCTGCGTCTCCTCCTGAGACAATTGCAACATTATGGGTATTAGCGAGCTTGATAGCTACCTGTGCTCTTTCCACTTCCTTTCCCATCGAACTTCGGATCACTTGTTTCCCGATTAACAGTGGTTTGAGTTGTTCGAGATAGGTATCATTTCCGATGATAATTTCGGCTCCAGCAAGCACTTTGAGCGCCCGAACAGTCATCTGGTCACGACTTCCCGGTCCAATACCTACAATCGAAAGGGAACCTTTCTCATTATCGAGCAATGGCAATAGTCACCTTCCCATAAACGGTTTTTTTCAATACCAGTTCTTTTCTTTTTGACACCGCAAGTGCACACGGCTCTGCAACTCCCAAAAGCCCAATCCTTTTTGCTTTTGATGATGAGTGAACAACTTGTGAATTTACAGTATTATCATCTAAAAATATCAAATGTGAATCAAGAGCCTTTATTGCGTTAACAATTCCTGATTCTCCAATCTTTTTCACAGTTGTTGCATAAACAAACACATCGTTCCTAGAAATTCCACATGACGAAAGTGCCTTTAAAATTGCATCAACTATTTCATCCGTATGTATCCCTTTCCGGCAACCGATGCCAACAACATATTCTCCTTGTCTAATTAGAATTGAAACGTTTGGCGCGGCGATAACAATCGCAGGACCTGAAACGGAATAGATAGGAATATTCCCATCAAGAATAGCAGCGTTAACCAATCGAGTGGAATCTCGGTTGAGAACCGTCATACTGTTTTTTTTAGCAATCACTTCAACTGACTCCTTTCCCATAACCTCTGTCGCAGTTGTGAATATAGGTTTAATTCCTATCGATGCAAGTTCGCCAGCCAATTCGTTTGCACCGTGGTGCCCACCTATAAGAGGAATAGCGTATAAACAATCAGGACTAACGACAACGACTACCGGATCATCCCATTTATCTTTTAACAAAGGAGCAATTGAACGAACAACGATACCCGTGGACATTAAGGCAATTATACGACATGAAGATCCAAACGCTTTTTCAAAGATACCGGGCTCATATCGAAGTAGTTCAGCATTTAGATATGAGGCAATTCTTTCTGCTCGATTAAAAGATCGCGGAAAGGCAATCACAACCGTTTCTTTCATGAATAAAGGTGTGACCTCCTGAATTTTACGTTGGGTTCGACAACTTGTCCGATTATTAAAATTGCAGTTTTTTTGATACCGGCATCATGAACTTTCTTTGCAATATTAGCAACAGTTCCGCGGATCACCTTTTGGTCATTCCAAGAAGCATGGTAAATAACCGCAGCTGGAGTTTCTGGAGAGCAAGTAAGTTTTTTTGTAATTTCCGCAAATCGATCTGAACCTAAAAAAACAGCTATTGTCGCGCCAAAAGCAGAGAGCTCGTGAATGTGATCCTTCTCAAGGGTGTTTCCCGCCGGTCTTGTAATAATCAAAGAATCTGTAATACCATTTAATACAAGTTCAGTTTGAAGAACTGCTGCTGCTGCAAATAACGATGAAATACCAGGTATGATTTCAACATCGATCCCTCGTGCTTTTAATTCGCTAATTTGTTCCACAATAGCGCCAAAAAGTGAAGGGTCACCAGAGTGAAGTCGAACTACAGTCTTACCTTCCTTTGCATGCTGTTCCATGATCTCAATAATATTTTCAAGATTCATTCCCCAGCTATCGAGTTTCAATTCCGCTTTCGAAGAGGATATCAAACTAGGATTGACAAGAGAACCAGCGTAGATAAGTACATCAGCACTCTCCACGAGTTTGTGCCCTTTTACTGTGATCAAGTCAGGATCTCCAGGACCGGCACCGACAATATAAACCAAAGGTTTTGCTGCAGTTTTCATATTATCGCCTTGCATACATAACGCTAAGATAGTCACTTTTTTCTGGAATCTCACCGTTTCTGTATACTTTCATATCAGGAAAGAACATTCGTTCGACAAGAATAAATTCCCGGTATCCCTCTTTTTTAAGTTCCATTGCTCGTTCCTTTGGTCGCCGAACTTTTAACAGAATACGAGCTTCTGGTATCCCACCATCGGAGACAATAAAACCGTTAGAGAGAGAAATATTTGCAGCTGATGCAAAGGCAGTAATCGAACTAATACCTGGTTCTGTTCTAATTTCAATGTTAGGATATTTTTCTGTTATCACTTCGCAGAGCCGAGTAAATGTTGAAAAAAAGTTTGGATCCCCTAATATACCAAAAACCGCAACTCCATCGTTTGCTGATGAGGCGATTACTGCTGCATTTTTTTGTATACATTCCCGAATACGAGATTCATCATCGGTCATTGGAAATTCGAGTACTGTCGCATCCCGATATGGTTTGACAAGTTCGTAAGCAATCCTCCCAGGGACGAATACCTTATCAGCTTCATGGAGCAACCGAACAGCTCGAAGTGTAAGCAACTCAGGATTTCCCGGTCCTAATCCAAGACCGATCAGCATGCCCTTCCTTCCCCGACAATAATGTAAACTGGATCAATTGGTTTAAACATGTGACTTTTTGCGACTTCGTGTGAACGTGCAACCTGGACATGTATTATTTCATGGAATATTTCGAGTTGCTTCATCGTAGTAACGGCAGTCTGTACTGTATTCAATAGCACGGCATTCACTACAATACTACGACGAACACATTGTGCAACCAATGGTAGCATCTCAGCAAGTTGGTGAGATCCTCCAATAAATGCACAATCGAATTTCCTATGATTTTTAGAAAGAAACTCCGTTGCTTCACTATTTATAAATTTTATATTTTTCACACCGCTTTTTTTTGCTTCCTTTTTTGCATATTGAATCGCTTCGAGTTTTCGGTCAATTGCATAAACTTGTGATGCAATTTGTGCTGTGGCAATTGAAATCTTTCCAGTACCACAACCAACCTCCAACATGCAATCACTACTCCGTAAACCGAGCTTAAACAGAGCGATGGCCATTATTTCATCTTGTGTGGGACCACCGGGAAGCTTTTCATTGCTCATTTGGTAAAGTTTAGTTGTGTTAAAGTATTAATACTTGTTTTAGAGAATGTCCCGACGTATTACAAAATTTTTTACGTATTTATCCAAAGGTAATAGATCTATCAGTGAGGATGATTATATTGTGTTCGAATAGCAGGTATCTAAAAATTTTTCACTCTATTTAAAATGGATTATTTTTTATTTGAAAATTATTTAAAAAGATCATAGAGATGAATCTTATATGGGCCAAGTTTTCCTTCAAAATTTGAGGCCCCTATATACATAATTCCACCCTTTTTAGTCGCAGCCTTAATACCTGTCTTCATTGCGTTCTTCATAGTCATTTCATTGACGCCATTGATAACGATCTCATATATCGAATTTACTCCATCTGGGACAAGAGATTCACTAATTTTTGCTTTGAGAGTTGGGCAATAGAGATGGTTAGTACTTGCTGGCATTGGAAAAAAGTAGTTTTTACACGACACTTTAGAGCCGCTAGCGACAATTCCCCCCGCAAAACTTGTTATAACACCTTTAATACCTTTGATTGCAGTCACTGCGGCTTCTGCACCAGAGAGTGCCAAGCGTTGGTTCATACCCATGACAAGGAAATTGCCGCCAGCAATGCCCTTCACGATACCAAATCTTTCCTCACCTACATAGTCCCCTTCCATAATGGGTATCCTCCAACATTTCCTCCCTCCAATATTACACCTTTCTTCGTAAGAGTCCCCAAAATAGTGCATTCTTATTGAAAATCTGGATTCAGCCTCTGGTAATCCATCAAATGCTGAGACCGTTGGTGTAGGAAGGACGCATTGGGATACCCTCTCAGCAACATTCTTTTTAATATTTTTTCTCTCCGAACAGATGAGAATTGAGATCCCTACCCTACGATCCGGCGTTTGTTTACGTGATAAAAATCCTTCAATTCCTGCTTCGCAAGGACAACCAATCTTTGATGATGCAAACCCTGTCGCTTCAACTGCTGCCTCATAAGCCCATTTTTTGTTTACTGCTGTTAGGATGACTCGTGAAATCCAGATAGGAAACGCTTCAGCGAATGTATTAATAATTTTGGCACCGTTGATTTCCATTTTCAAAACTTCCCGTCAGAATATACAATTCCATCTTCAGTTATAATGCAGTTCATATGGATATCGTTGTCATCAACAGGCACAGTTTCAGTTTCTTGACATCCAAATGCAATTCCGATCTTTCGTATTTTTGGATTTCTTGCGAGAAACCTATCATAATAACCTGCACCATAACCTAGTCTTCCGCCATTTCTGTCAAATCCTAGCATCGGAAGGATAATTGTATCAATATCTTCTGATCGAGCTGGAATTTCACTTCCTATTGGTTCAGGAACACCAAATGTGCTGGGTATAAGGACAGAAAGATCTTTTAAATATGACAATCTCAGGCTTATGTCTTCTTTAACAATAATTGGGACTACAAGAGGATTCCCGCGTTTGAGTAGCGTCTTAATAATAGGTTTTGTATTTACTTCCATTTCTTTTGCCGAGTATATCATTACAGTCTCCCTGTCATGAATTAACCCCATAATAAACTTACAAATCTTTAGACTCTTTTCAATTCTTTGCGCAGGTGTCATCGCCTCCCGTCTTTCTCTCATGACCTGTCGGACGCTATTTTTCAGATCCCTCATGGGCAATAGTAAATCACAAGATTATTTATCATTTTATATTCGGTGTTTTTGAGTCACGAATGTAAAAAAATTCTACCCCACGTTTTAAAAGTAAATTAAAAATGATAACAATAGTAATAGAAACTTTTTTGGAATAAGATTATCAGTTCATTAAAATTATAGTGGTGGTTTTTGTTCTACAGTTCCCGGAGTCGTGAATCCCGCCTTTTTTATCAAATAGTACCCTCCCGCAAGACCAATAATAAGAATACCAATTCCAGCATACTCCGTTCCTGGTGCAACTGCTGGGTCAAGGAGAATAACCTTTCGTGCAACTGCGACAATAGCAAGAAGAATTACAATTTCAAAATGAATGACATTCTCTTGTAGATACGCCTTGATTGTATCAAGAAGTTCGATACCTATTAAGACCAGGAGAATGAACCCCAAAATATCTAGTAATTCAGGGTTTTGGAGAAGGAAAATAGGAGGAGAGATAATATCATAAATAATTAGTGCTGTAAGATCAAGAAGTGAAAAAGCGACAAGCGCAGCAATTATAAATATCAGTACAAGATAAACGCATTTTTCATATTTATTTACTAATTCCATCATAGTGATTCCTCGTTAATAGGTACTAGTTCAGGTGCTTTTGGATCATATAATTTTACAACATCACCGATAACGATAATAGCAGGAGGTTTCACACCTGCTTTTTTTGCGATCGAAGCAATTGTTTTGAGGGTTCCAACGATTACTCGGCGATCTTTCCAGAATCCCCGTTCAATAATTGCTATTGGAGTACCAGTATTCTTACCATTTTTAATCAGAGCTGTAACAATCTTGGATAAATTTTTAACTCCCATCAGAATTACTATTGTCCCGCGACTTTTTGCAAGTAACTTCCAATCTAGCATTGATTTTGGTTTTGTGGGATCTTCGTGTCCAGTAATTATCGTAACTTGTGATGCATATTTCCGATGAGTCAATGGAATACCTATAGAAGCAGGGACTGCAAGGGCGCTGGAAATACCTGGAACCATCTCCACTTTTACTCCAGCTGCTCGCAGCGTTTCGAGCTCTTCACCGCCTCTCCCAAATAAGAATGGATCGCCACCTTTCAATCTTACAACGACCTTTCCTTTTTTTGCACGGTCAACCATTATGGCCTCTATCTCTTTCTGTTCAAGTGTGTGAATTCCACCATATTTTCCGCAATCAATCCGTTCCGCCTTTGAGGGCAAACTTGTAAGAATCTCTTCACCTAGTAACTGGTCGAAGAGGACCACATCTGCAGTATCGATCACATTTCGCGCACGATGCGTAAGCAATCCCCCTGCCCCAGGTCCCGACCCAACAAGATACACTTTACCGGGCATTGAACACCTTTAATCTTGCATGTGCTTCATCAATCAAGTCTTGGGCACGACTTCGTAGGATTCTCCCTTGATCTCGCGCTTTCTTTATATTTTCAACATCCGTTTCGATACGCTCTGTCCGACTTCCATCCAACGATAGAACCTCAGCGATGAGGTGACCAGAACGGCAATAAATGCCAAGTGGTGTGAAACATCCACCGCCAAGTTGTTCCATAACCGCTCGCTCAATCGCAATATCAGTACGGCTATGAGGATCATCAAGTATAGAAAGTGTCTCTATAAGCAAAGGATCTGCCCGACTCACGACTGCTATCGTACCCTGATTTGGTGAAGGTACAAATATTTCCGGTGAAAGGCGCTCACCGGGCACTCGTATATCGAGGCGAATTAAACCCGCCTCCGCAAGAATAATTGCATCGTACTCACCCGCTTTTAGTTTTCTTATACGCGTATCAACATTTCCGCGTAAATCTTTAATAATTATATTGGGATTATGACGGAGCATTTGAGCGCGCCGACGAGTACTCGATGTACCAACCACTTGAAAACCGGATATTGGATTTATAAAAACAAGGTAATCTGCGGGAGGGTCACGTTTGAGAATTGCAGCTGTAACTAAACCTAAGGGTCGATACGCTGGGATATCTTTCATGCTATGTACAGCACAATCGACCTGTCCTGCAAGAATGGCATCATCAAGTGCTCGAACAAAGACACCCTGACCACCAATTTCATGAAGTGGCACCCCAGTTGTTGTATCACCTTGGGTTGTAATAACTACTTGTTCTGTATCTATACCAATTGCTGACAGCTTTTTACAAACAATGTCAGTCTGAGCTAATGCAAGTTTACTGCCTCGTGTGCCAATTTTTATAGACATGATTGGTATGCCCATGCAATTGTTTCGGTGTCCTGTTTAGAATGTACTACAGACAGGAAATTGGTCTCAAATTGAGAGGGTGGAAGGAAAATACCCCGCTTAAGCATACGCATCCAAAACTGGTTGAAGATCCCAGTATCACATTCCTTTACTTCACTATAATTGCGTGGTGGCTTATTCCGGAAGAAATACTTGAACATAGATCCCAATCGCACAAATGAACCATTGCCCCGGTCAGTCACAGCATCCTCAATCATTCGCGACATTTCATCAAGTTTAACATACATTTTTGGATGATGATGCAGCCATTGCAACGTTGCAAATCCAGCAGTGAGAGAAAGCGGGTTTCCGGAAAAGGTACCAGCTTGGTAGACAGGTCCTGATGGAGCAACTTGTTCCATGATTTCTTTTTTGCCACCAAATGCACCAATAGGTAGTCCTCCTCCAATGATTTTACCTAGTGTTGTTAGATCGGGGTTTATACCGAACTTAACTTGTGCCCCCCCAATACCAAGACGATAGCCAGTAATTACCTCGTCGAAAATGAGGAGAACTTCATGCGAACGAGTTATTGATCTGACCTCTTTTAAGTAATTTTTTTCCGGAAGAATAGGCCCAATATTTCCGAGAATCGGTTCGATAATCAACGCTGCAACATCATTATTATTTGCAAGAAGCGTCTCAAGTGATTCGGGATCATTAAATGGCACTTGCCGTGTATGAGCAACCACATCAGCTAGAACTCCTGCTGAATCCGGTACACCTAGTGTTGTTGCACCAGAACCAGCCTTTACAAGAACTGCATCATGAGCACCGTGGAATCCCCCTTCAATTTTGACAATATCTTTTTTTCCGGTGAAACCGCGAGCAAGGCGTAGTGCTGCCATTGTTGCCTCAGACCCGCTTGATACAAATCGGATCATGTCAATACTCGGATGATCATTTGTGATTAAGCGAGCAAATTTAGGTTCAATGGGAATCGGAGTACCATAAAGCCAGCCATTTTTTAATTGTGTTGCAATTGCTTTTTGAATTTGAGGATGTCCATGCCCGAGAATCATAGGACCATAAGCAAGGCAACAATCGATTAACTTTTTACCATCGACAGTAAAAAGATGTGAACCGCTTGCATAAGAGGTATAGAACGGATAGGGTTTGATTGCACGTACCGGGCTGCTTACACCACCTGGCATGAGATGCATCGCATCGGAAAAAAGGTCACGACTTTTCATTCAGCCACCTTGGCACGTCGGATGCAAAGTAGGTAATTATCAGGTCTGCACCTGCTCGTTTAATACATGTGAGGCTTTCAAGGACAGCTTCTTTTTCTTTTATCCACCCTTTTTGTGAAGCAGCTTTAATCATTGCGTATTCTCCACTCACTTGAAAACCAGCGACAGGTAAACCAAGCGTTGCAATTTCAGCAAGTACATCAAGATAGAACCCTACTGGTTTGACCATTAGTATATCTGCTCCTTCACCAGCATCAAGTTGAGATTCTAAAAATGCCTCTCGAGCGTTTGCTGGATTAATCTGATATGTTGTGCGATCGCCAAATGAGTATCCAGAATCTGCCGCTTCACGAAACGGACCATAATAAGCAGAAGCAAATTTGGTTGAGTATGACATTATCAATACATCTTCGTGCTCCTCCTCATCGAGCGCTGACCGAATTGATCCTACCATACCATCTAGCATACATGATGGAGCTACAACATCGGCACCTGCCTCTGCGTGACTAATAGATATTCTATTCATAAGTTCAAGCGAGGCGTCATTCAATAAATCGGTACCACAACGTGTTTTCCCAATAATTCCACAGTGCCCATGATCTGTATATTCACACGCGCAAACATCAGTGATTACTACCATATCAGGAACCACTTCTTTTATTTTGCGTACGGCTTTTTGAACAATCCCCTGTTTGTCATAAGCACTTGTAGCTTTGGGATCTTTGTTTTTCGGTATACCAAACAATAGAATTGCTCGTAAACCGTCATCGCATAGATTTTTCGCAATAGAATCGATGTTATTAAGTGAATAACGAAATTGTCCTGGCATGGAAGTGATTGGTTTGTTTTTTACAATATTTTCATCAACAAATAAGGGGACAACCAAATCGGTTAGTGCAAGCTGAGTTTGTTGCAATATCGGTTGGATCGTGCGCGACCTCGACCTTCTCATTCGTCGTATGGGGAATGTCATCAGTCACCAACAGGAAAAAACTTCTCCTGTTACCATTTGAAGAGCAATGCTATTTATGGTTTGCAATTTGGAGCCGAATTTGTCGTCGGAACATGCAATCTTAACCAAACATATGATCGTTTTTGTCTAAAATTAGATTATTTTTTGGTTAGTGGGAGATGCATTAAAATATACCTGGATTTTGATTATGTATTATCTCTAGTTTGGTTTGGGTGTTTCATGGCGGCTGGAAAAATTAAAGCAAAAAAAGAAGATCTATCCCACTGCATCTGTGTCAATTGTCAAACGTATAATGAATGCATGCGCGAAAAGGGGGAAATACTATTTTGTATAATTGGTCGAAGTCCAATGTGTACATTTGATAAAAAAGTATGCGCTTGCCTATTATGTCCTGTAAAAGATAATTATCGCTTTTCCAACCTATACTATTGTATTTTAGGAACGGAACAGAAACAGAAAACCAAGTAACTGAAACATAAGAAAAAAAGCTAAAACAATTAGTTTGAAGTTATAGTTTTTACTAGTTATTGAAAAGAGAAATAACCTATTTTTTCCTTGGTTTTCGAGGTCCACGAGATAGACGTTCTCCTTGAGTTATTGCCTTGACTAATGCTTCTGCAGTTTCTAGTTCGCCGAATTCAGCACTTGCCCTAATCGCAAAAGTAGCATCAGTGAGCAATTTGTTTGCAAGAACGCGAGTAAGATCATCAACAACTACCGCTATTCGTTCATCAGAAATTCCTAATTTTGAGATTGCCTTGTCGCGTTCTCGAATGCGAACTGCCTCAGCCCAAGTATGCAACGTTGCGAGAACATCGTCCGCAGTCTTACGGTTAAGCTGCCTCAAGAAAAGGGCTAGTTCCTCATCTATGTATCTCTGTGCCCGATCGGCTTCCGCTTTACGGTTTTTCATAGTCTTTTCATTTATCGTACGAAGACTGTCGATGGTAAATAGCCGGACGCCATCGATTTTCTCGGCTCCTTCCTCAACATCACGCGGCTGTGCAATATCAATGAGGAGAAGAGGTCGGGGATGACCTTCAAGAGGCCAGCATCGATCCTTCATTGCTTCAGCAAGTTTTTCACAATGGATAATTGGGTGAGGAGCTGATGTGCAGGAAATAACAACATCAGATAATCTAATGTAGTGATAAAGTTCGGATAATCGGACCGCTTTACCACCAATTTTTTCAGCTAATATTTTAGCACGACCATAAGTTCTATTTGCTACGTAAATTGCTGTAAGATGTTTTGCTGCAAGTGCTTGAGTAACTAATAGCCCCATTTCTCCACTACCAATTACTAGAATATGTTTACCTTCAAGATTTTCAAGTTGCGATTCCGCAAGAAGCACTGCAGCTGATCCTACCGATACCGCCCCACGGTTGATTTTAGTCCTCTTTCTGACTTCGATTCCAACATGTACAGCTTTATTGATACATAGCTCAAGGAGAGTGCTGCTAGTTTTTGCCGTTTGAGCATCTGTAAGTGCTTTTTTGAGTTGTCCAATGATTTGGTCCTCCCCCACAATCATTGAATCAACCCCAGATGCAAGTTCCAATAAATGTTTGAGCGCCTCGGTCCCTTCTCTAATAAAGAATCCCTTCTTCCCTTGGTCTTCCAGAAAATCGGAAAGCGTTGCTACTTCACCTTGCACAATTACTTCTACGCGATTACATGTTTGGAGAAGGAGAACTCCTTTAAATCGTTCTCTCGCAAGTGTCAGGAATTCTCTTTCATTTGGAATTCGAAACGCTTCAAGAACCGATACATTTGCTGTATGATGGCTTATACCAGCAATAGCAATCAATGGAGCGTTTTGGTCAGCCATGCAAATATCTCCTCATTACGAATTCATTTGCATCATCTATTGAACGCCCCAGTGCATCCCAAACATCTGGATCGTGAAGTATCTCCCAAAGTATTTCGCGTCGCTTTTTTTGTAAGGGTTCGATTCTTATGAGTTTCTTTCGTACTATACTCTGTAATGAAATCATTGCATCAAGACAAGGAAATTCTGACTCAAGATGTTCTCTAATAAAACGGGATGTTGCTGGGCTTTTTCCATCTGTGCTTACTGCGATTAGATAATGCTTTCCATAGATTGCAGACGGAATAATAAGATCTCCGTTATCACCGAACGCATTATTGAATAGTATCCTTTTGCGTTTGCAGATCTCCCCAATTCGGTTATTCTGTTCTTGATCTGAAAGTGCTGCCACACAAATAAAGGCATTTTCAATGATATTGTTAAGTTCAACATCAGACAACTCTTTGATGTCAATTTTTTGTCGCTTTACAGGTAAATCGGTGATTGCGTTTGAAAAGGAACGACTGAATATTATCACTTCTGCATCGCGAACGAAAAATTTAGCTTTGCGAGCAGCTACATCTCCCCCACCGAAAATAATGATTTGTTTTGCATTAAGATCGACAAAGAGCGGAGTCATCAATAATTAGATTCGTAATTGCGTTACATTAAAGTGTTGGATTACAAGTCGGTAATTATTAATTAGAACATATTGAGGAAAGATTTTTATCGGTAAATGAATGACCTTCCAAAATGTTAGTTATTGTACTAAAAATACCGTCTCAAAATTACGATATACTTTTATTCTTTGAATACCCACCATTCAAAGCACAATCCAATCCGTGCGCCGATAGTGTAGTGGTTATCACTAGGCGTTGCCAACGCCTAAACCCGGGTTCGAGTCCCGGTCGGCGCATTGTAAAAAATAACCATTTTTCGAGTGTGTAACCAATATAAGAAAAAGATATTTATTGAAAATTTAAAATTTTTTGAGAAAAGAAGAAACGGTTTTTCCGTTACTTCTTTTTTGCCGCTTTCTTTGCGGGTTTCTTCTTAGCTGCTGGCTTTTTCGCTGGTTTCTTTGCTACTGCCATTACAAATCCACCTCCTGCCACATTCGGTTAATTAACTGATTAATTTATTTATTTAAAATATTTGTGGTAATTAATAGTCATGAATCAGATTTTAGCCCCAATTGTCAGTTTTTTTCATGGTTCTTGCGATTAACAAAGACCAAAAATCTCTCTATTAAAATTACTAATAAAGAAAGCAGAATTAAGCCGAAAATAGAATGAATCGAACAAATTTGGGTATTTGTATTATATTAGAAACTATGTTAATTTACTCAATTTATTAAGGAGCGTGAAAAAAGCGCATTTTCTTAAAAACGATAAATAATTTAGGTAGCATCTACAAACAAAAATTCATATGAAAAAATTTTTTACTATTGGGATTATTGGAGGATTTTTAGGTTTGGTTGCAGCCCTCTATATCCTAATCACTGCAACCTCAAATGATTTTACACTTTCTGGGGTCCAAACCGCACTATTTTCCTGTATGGGACTGATGGGTGCGGCTATTTCGGCCAGTGAAACCCGCTTTGCAGGATGGATGCTCATCTCATCTGCAATTTGGATTCTTATTACAGCTCCATTAGCCGGCACATTTATTGTTCTATACATATATGCCCCCAGTATCATCTGTCTTGGTGTTTCAGGTGGGCTTGCCCTTATGGAGAAAGAATCCGAAAAAGACACCACATAATTTAATTTAAAATCAATTTTTTCTGTAAGTCATAAAAAAATAGATTGGCAAAAAATCGTTAACCGAAATATTTTTTAATCCAGGTAGAAACACTTCATCTTTTATGTCATGTATAACTATAACTCCTGAAACTTATTTAAAAAACGATTAGATACAATCGGATGTTTGATGTGTATATCTAACAATATTGCATTAATTAAAATTACCGAATGGACCAACCTTTAGTCTAGATATAGGATAAATGACTCGAGGAACGAAAGAATAATAAAACCATTCCCATTACAGAAAATTTGATGACAACGTAAGATTTATAGAGGTTTGACAACTTGAAAAAGATAGCAATTGTTGATTACGGATTGGGTAACTTACGAAGTGTCGTTAGAGGACTTGAAAAGGCAGGAGCAAATGCTGTTATAACAGCAGACCCTGGTGAGATTGCATCTTGTGAAGGAATTGTCTTACCGGGCGTTGGTGCTTTCCGCGAAGGAATGGAGCAATTAGGACCACTCAAAAACACTGTAGTGAATGCAACAAAGGAAGTACCATTACTCGGTATATGCCTTGGTATGCAGATGCTTATGGAAGTGAGTGAAGAGCATGGAATTCACCAAGGACTTTCTTTAATACCAGGCTCTGTAAAGAGATTCCCCCATATTTCCGGTATGAAAGTTCCTCATATGGGTTGGAATTCTATTTTTATCGAAAAACCAGAAAACCCTCTAATCGAGGGATGTGCAATTGAAGAGTACGTTTATTTTGTTCATTCATATTTTGCTAAAACGACTGATGAATGTACTCTCACCACTACTACATACATTTGTCCGTTTGCGTCATCAATATTTAAAAATAACACTTATGGAGTTCAGTTTCATCCAGAAAAAAGTGGAACTGTGGGGCTTAAGATACTGAAAAATTTTATTGATTTAGTATAACTCACCCTTTTTATCCACTTAACCTGTTTATTCCGAAAAATTGAGAACCTTTTAATTCTTAAGATTCGATGATGTAAACATGAAGAACCTAATATTTCTAATAACTATTTCATGCCTTTTAATTATAGGTCCTGTTTCGGCATATCATGTATATATTAACTGTTCTGATGCGATACAAGTAGGACAGCCTTTGAAAATCTCCATTGATAGCAATTTCCCCGCAGGAACGAGTTTCGATCTTGTATTTTACGAAGCCCAATATACAGCTACTGAGATAAGCCGACAGATCGTAACAATTCAACAAGATCAACAAACGCAATACAAACTATTTGACACGAATGGGTTAAAAGGCGGGAATTATAAAGTTGAGGTCCAATTCCATGGAGACGTTTCACCCAGTTCTGATTCTATAATTGAAAAACTAATTAAATTAATCGACCGTTCTGGTGAGATCACTATTACCTCCCCATCCACTCAAAATGTAGACGAAGCATTGCGTATTGAAGGATCGATATCAAAACTGGGTAATAAAGGTGTACAAATTGAGGTCCGAGGCCCAAATGGACCAGTTTTCGGTCCAACATGGATTGAGACAAAAAATGACATGAAGTCTGGTGATGGACAGTTTATTAAAACCGTTCCCATTGGCCAACGCGGCGATTATATTGTTAATTTTCAAGATATCAATGGATTCATTGGTACTGTTACCTTTCACGTTACTGGGGGCATAGCGACTACCAGTACTACTACAATTAGTACTTCACCAACCACCAAGGTAACGATCAAATCTCCACCGACAACAATTGTTGCACCAACACCCGTAACAACAAAATCTTCGATTTCAATAATATTTGCCTTTCTCGCTGTTTTCTTTATTAGTGGGATATCTATCTTTTCGCTAAGGAAGAAAAATTAAAAAAAATCTCTTTTAAATAATATTTTATCTCTTTTTACGCCATAAATACAATTCGTAGCAGATAAGCACAATAATGACAACACAGCCACCCAATAAGAATGCAACCGCCATGTCAAGTGAAGTTACGGGTGCCACCGACAACGAATCTGATGCAACTTTTAAATATGCACCTCCAACTTCTTGTGAAGGTGCTGGTGCACGAAGAGCTGAGATCACACCGTTTGATAACGTTCCTGAAGTTCCGAGCATAGGTGAAAGGAGGGCAGTTACAAGTGAACCAAACGCTACTATAGCGAAAAGTGAAACATACTTTAAAAATAGCGAGCGAATATTCGATTCTTTTGGCGCTACAATGAGAAGTTGATTTGTGAGACCGTAGACTTTAACCTCACGACCCTTTACACTGTATTTGGTTTTTTCAACACTGATAAGTCCCGCATCCAGCAAATTCTCAATATGGTATTTTGCTGTATTCATTGGAAGAGAAAGATATTCGGAAATTTCGGTTGAGGTCTTAGGTCCTTCACCAATGAATCGAAGAATATCGCTTGCAGTTTGACTTGCCATCGCTTTAGCTATTTTCTGTGCTCTCTCTTCACCAGGTTCCAGAACTACAATATTTTCAGCCATGGAGTGCTGCAACGATACGTTCACGTCCAACTTTCAATGCAAGATCTAGTTGAACGATGTTCGGTCCGCTACCTTGTGCTATAGTGGGTTTTCCGCCACCTTTACCACCTAAAAGACTACAGATCTGACCTATAATTTCCCCGGCATTAACACGAGAATCGCCCGATGCAAGAACTACACGGACATTATCCAAACCACCAGCAAGGAGTGCCACACCACCTTTTTCTGATATGGTATTAGCAATAGATGATAGTTCACGGGATGGAAGATCGAGTCGTTTAACAACAACTGGAATACCACTAATCGATTCTGCGACTATACTATGAATCTCAAGCTCCACAAGGTTCTGACTCAACCGTTCAATCTCTTTCTTCTGATCTTTCCATTCTGTGAAAAATCGTGTGACTGTTGTTGGAAGATTCTCTTGCTGTACCGAAAGGACTTCAGAAGAGGAATTAACAATTTGTTCGATGTGTTGAATATAATATAAAGCTGCAATTCCAGCCGTAAACTCTATCCTCTCAATACCGTCTTGAATATGCTCAACACGAATGAGTTTAATTATTCCAATTTCACCGGTATTTCGGCAATGTGTCCCTGCACACGCTTCTATATCCCCTGCAACTTTAACAACACGGATGTCCTTTCCTGGAGGTACACCACCTTGATAAAGAACAAATCCATACTTCTGTTCTGCTTTAACACGATCCTCCATCCCAATTTCTACAGGTTGGCTTGACATGATCAGACGATTTGCTGTAATTTCAATTCGTTTCAGCTCATCAGGAGTAATATGTTTGAAATGCCGAATATCAAGCCTTGAACTATCGTGACCTTTTTGTGCCCCTGCTTGATGTATGTGAGCTCCGAGAATTTCTTTTGTAGCCCTAAGTAGAATATGTGTAGCGGTATGATGACGCATCAATGACCAGCGCCGTTCTTCATCAACCATACCTTTGACACGATCACCGCGTTTTAGAATCCCTCCACTTATGCGATGAAGTATCACCTCTCCGATCTTTATTACTTCATCGACATGCACCATAGACTCAGCAGAAACCAGCGTACCTGTATCTGATGGTTGCCCCCCACCTTCAGGGTAAAAAAGTGTCTGATCCATCACCGCATGATTATCGAAAAAGTCGAGAATTACAGCCTCAAATTCAATATCCGTGGGTTGTTCATAATAGAGCTTTTTAGTTGGTGGGAGGCCTTGCACACGTTGTGTATATTTGACTTGTATATCCTCTCCGGGTTCCTTTTTAGATTCGGAATGCATTTCTGCAATTTGGGAATAAAAATTGTCGGGTAGATCAACCACAGCACCTTCCTTTGATGCAATATCTTTAATCATCTCGGGTTGAATACCATGGGAATCATATAGTGTGATTACCTCATTGAGTGGAACACGCTGGCTTTTACTTTTATAAGATTTTGCAATTTTTTGGACGATCCGCGTTCCACGATCAAGAGTTGTTGTATATTTTTCAACTTCGCGATCAACGATCTCACGAACTACTGAAATCTCTTGTTCAAATGATTTTATTCCAACAATGTGCAATTGTTGTTCAATCAGATCAGCAAGAGGATCTTGGATTTTTAATTCGTTCATCATTCGAAGAGTTCTCCGGACAACAAGCCGTGCTAGATAGCCTTCTTTCACATTGGATGGTACAATGCAATCACCAAGCATGTACGCAAGGCAGCGGGTATGGTCAACAATTGCATACACTTTTTCAATTGGCGTGATCATCCGATCTAGCTTGTCGATAGGTACATCAATTGTGGTTGCCACTTTCTTACGCAACTGGTAGAGATTCGAACCAGAAATATCCATCAGACCTGCGAATTTTGCATTGAGTGCCAGAATCTTTGTGAACTCTTTGTTCTCAAGTAGGTGAGAAAGCCCAGCAGCACTCATTACTCGACTAACCATTTCCGGAAAAATGGCATCATAGATCGTGGGTGACCCCTTTGATGCCCAGACAAATCTTTCAAGGCCATATCCAGTATCTACAATCCGCGTCTTCATTGGATAATACATTTCACCATTAAGGTTGATTCCTGGCTGGGAGGTTTTCTCCCTCCCAAGACTCATGAAAACAAGCGTTGCAACTTCGAGACCACCTATCAGAACCTCAAGGCTCGGTCCGGCATTACCTCCGCCGATCCATGGGTGTTCTTTATATGTAACACGATTAAGATCTACCCCAATCGATTGAAGGAACTGATCACAAAGTTCAACCGTTCGATCTTTCCAGTATATCTCTTCAGTCGCAGTATTGAAGGCGTGATGCGCCATCATTTCAAACATCGTAAGATGTCTTCCTGACCGTCCAACAGAATCAAGATCATTGAGGCGAATACATGGTTGGGAAATCGTAAGCGGATTTGCAGGAGGGGGGACTAATCCAGATGTAACAAATGGTTGGAAATCGGCTATTGAGGCTATTGTCAAGTAAATATCGTCTCGCCACCGCGCAACAACTGGATATCTTGCCATGCGAGTGTGTCCGTTTTTTTCAAAAAATGATAGAAACGCCTCTCGCATTCCATCGAGTGTATTACATTTAAAGACAGGATTACCAATGAAATTATATGGTTCGCAGGGAGCATCTCCGCAAATCTCGTGGTTTGGATCGCGGGTCCAAAATGCTGCACCACAACTTTTACAGACCTTTCGAGTTAATCCTTCTTTTTTAAAATAATCAATTTGGTATTCTTCTTCAAGCATGAAAAACCACGTGTTCTATAAATATTTCATTTCAGAGAGTATTTATTGTATCTTTTTCCTTGAAGAATGAGTTGTATTTAGTAAATACAGATCTAACATAAAAAAATCAAATAGATTGATCCGTAAACATCTTAGGTTTTCCATCGGTCTTGATACCATGTGTCAACATTTACATAAGCGACAGAGGCAATTGCGATTCGAACCGCGAGGATATGCCAGCAATCTCTTCCACGGAAAAGAAAATCTCCACAAGTACAAAAATCTTCATCGATAATATATTCTGAAGTTGCACCTTCAACAACAAAAAAATCAAGATATTTTTTTACACGATGTTCATCAATTGCTGCAAGTGCTTTACTACCCCGTTTTCCAAATACGGTAATAATATTTTCCCTTATTGGAGGAGTGATTTCCTTCTTTTCTGATAATTGTTGTATTACATCGGTCATGTGAGATATTGGATTTTTGGAGGATCATCAATAAATTCCCAACCCATTCTTAGTGCTAAATCTTTCATTGCAGGAGCTTCAAGTGCATAATGTGTCGATTCAATACATGGCAAAGGGGCAATTCTTGCAACTGAATGTTTCATTTCAGCTGATAAGAAGGCATCAGCACCTAAAACAACTGCCTCATCCATTAGTTTAGGGTCAAAACCACTACCGGCCACCACCGCTAGTTTTTTTAGTTTTTCCATATTCCCCCAAACCCTAATATTTCCACCAAGACGATGCGATAGCTCATTTAGTAAGACACTGCACGATCCAACTCGTCCAAGAGACATTGGTGTAACATCAGTAAGAGACAACAATTTACAAAGTGAATCATTGACACCGCCATCAGCACGATCAAAATTTGAATGCATGACATAGAGGTTTATTCCTCGTGCGAACAGTGCTTTAATAATTTTGGCTGTGAGTCCAGTCAGTTGGGTTAAAGGTGTCCAGATTGGTGTGTGATGAACTACGAGCATATCTGCGGATAAATCTACTGCTCGTTCAATAACCGTAGAAGTGACATCTAGTGCACAACAGATTTTATTAATCTGTGACCTCCCTTCGACAACAAGTCCAATCTTTCCCTGATCGAAGTCGTCTGCGAGAAATGGCGGCGCCAGACGCTCCATTACTTCAATAAACGTACCCAGGTTCATACTTGAATATGAGAATGATGAATTAATGACGTTGACTCATAATTATATTACCTTGAGTAATAAGAAATAGTTTAAATATTCTTAAAACGATATATCAGAGCATGCGCAAATCTATAAATCAAATCAATCAGCGAATACGAGATGGCAATGCAAAAGTTGTTACTGCAGAAGAGATGCCCAATATTGTTGCCGAACTTGGAGAGGTGGGGGCATTAAAAGAAGTTGACGTTGTAACCACAGGTACATTCGGAGCAATGTGCTCTTCAGGTGCATTTCTTAATTTTGGACATGCAGAGCCACCAATTAGAATGGAACGGATTTGGTTAAATGATGTTGAGGCATATGGAGGTGTTGCAGCTGTCGATGCGTATATCGGTGCAACTCAACAATCGACAACAAGAGAGGATCAATATGGTGGGGCCCATGTAATTGAGGATCTCGTTGCAGGAAAGGCAGTCGAACTACGAGCACTATCACACGGAACTGACTGTTATCCACGCCGTACAATTACAACAGAACTCCTGTTAGAGAACATCAATCAAGCTATCATGTGTAACCCTCGCAATGCATATCAAAGATATAATGCAGCGATCAATACGACGGATAAAACTTTGCACACATATATGGGAACCTTACTTCCTGATTGTGGGAATATCACCTTCTCAGGTTCAGGCCTCCTTAACCCAATTTCTAATGACCCAAAGTTTCGTCTCATAGGAAGCGGTGTTCCAATTTTTCTTTGTGGTGCACAAGGAATGGTCGTTGGAGAAGGTACTCAACACTCACCCGCAGGTGGATTTGGAACACTGATGGTAACTGGAGACATGAAAAACATGTCTCAGGACTTTTTACGAGCCGCTACAATGTTTGGATATGGAGTAACACTTTATGTCGGCTTGGGAGTGCCACTACCAGTAATTGATATTGATATCGTCCGCTCAACTGCAGTTCGAGACGAAGATATTAGTGTCGATATTTTAGATTACGGTATACCTAGCCGGAACCGTCCCTTACTACGAAAGGTATCATATGCTGAACTCCGCAATGGAATTGTTAATTTGAATGGTGAGGATATTAGGACGTCCTCCCTATCGAGCTTCCGCAGAGCACGATTGGTCGCTGAGACCCTCAAAGATTGGATTAATAATAAAAAGATGGAATTATGCCTTCCTACTCGACCAATCGATCCAATAAAACAAGTGCGACCGATGCATGAAACCATCCAAGGACCACGAGTACTGGATATCATGGATACAAATGTTGACAGCATTAGGGAGAATGAAGAGATCAAAACTGCAGCCCAACATTTACTTAAAGGTGAAACTAACCATCTCCCAGTTATCAATCAAGAAAGAAAACTGGTAGGAATTGTAACAACATTTGATATCTCTAAAGCCGTTGTAAATCCACAAAAAGCCAATCTTGTTCGAGATATTATGAAGAAGAAAGTTATCACTACAACACCCAATGAAGCGGTAGATATTGCAGTACGGAAACTTGAACAACACAATATCAGTGCCCTTCCAGTTGTAGATGGACAATATCGTATAGTTGGTATGCTTACTGCGATTGATTTAGGTAAGCTTTTTGGCGGGAGGTGGTTAAAATGAAACTTCTAGTAAATTACTCCCGTGGTAAGGAAAAGAAACCAATAATCGCCCAAGTGGTAAAAGACACAGGTGTTCTGATCACGGTTGAGCGGGCAATTATTGATTCATCTGAGGGGGAAGCACTTATCGACGTTCCTGACGATGCATGCTGGCTAGTCCGGGACAAAATGGCAGATCTCGGGGCGCAAGTAAGGATTCTCGAACATGGAGTGAGTCTAAATGAAATTGAATGCGTGGATTGTGGGGCGTGCATCAGTGTTTGTCCTCGTGAAGTCTTTTCATTTGATGCTGATTTCAAATTGCAGGTCGTGGAAGAACGCTGTATCCTATGCGGTATGTGTGTGGAGGCCTGTCCACACCAAGCTCTAACCATTCCTTTATGATCCGTGAGCGGTTCTTTTTCCGAGAAACAATTGCCACGATCCTTGCTGATGAAAAAAAACATATTGTGGCGGCAAAAAAAGGAATTCTCACCGCACGGCAGACTCTAGAGCGATATATAGCTCACGATCCTTTTTTCAAGACAACATTTGATCCATATGAGGCAGATTCTGATGAGTTAATTATTCAGCGTATGACTCAGGCAACAAAAAAAGCAAATGTCGGACCGATGGCTGCTGTGGCTGGAGCAATCGCGTGGGCAGGAGTTGAAAAGATGAAGGAAAGTGGTGCGAATTTTGGTGTGATAGATAATGGGGGTGACATTGCAATCATAAGTGATAGAAAAATACTGGTTGGACTTCATGCTGGAACAGCTAAGGTCTCAGATAAAATTGCGTTTGTCGTGCAACCACAAGAAAAAATTTTAGGCATTTGTACCTCATCTGCCACTGTTGGTCCATCTATTTCGTTGGGTGTTGCCGATGCAGTCACAGTTTTTTCACATGATGTTGCTCTAGCCGATGCATGGGCCACAAGGATATGCAATGATATCAGGATTAATGATCCATCGGTCCTATCAAGGCTTAACCCAGAAGAAGTATTGGGAGTGTTTGCAGTTCTTGGTGATCATATCGAACGATGGGGGGATCTTCCCTCACTTGTTAACGCCATTGTTGACGAACAACTTATCAGCGCTGGTGATAGGTTATAGTATTGAAGTGACATAAACTTGAGAATCATGGAACGCAGTTCTTCCTTTGAATGAAGTAAGAATTTGTACACCATCACTGACAACAATAACCGGTTCCATGTTTTCGATCTTAAACTGAATTTCAAACAACTCAATTTCATCAATAAAAATACCTGAAAGGAGATCTGATGCCGGCAATAACGTCAACCGTTCCATCAGGAGTTCATTTGGTATCTCACGAAAAAAATAGTAGAATACCTGATAAGCATTTAATAAATCAGATAGTAGTAATTCGTTACGAATTAAAGGGTTAAGTTTATCTAGCTTTTCTGAAAGCAGACACACATTTTCTTCGCATTCATCAAGAATCTGATCAGCAATTGCAACTACATTCTGATACTTAATTATGTGTTCGGACAAACCCATCCATCTCAGATGAATCTATAAATAAAAAAAAGTTATTTACTTAAATTTTAGAAGTAGACAAAAACTATATTCAAGTGAGTGGGGAATGATTACCAGTGAAAGAAGAAGATATCGATTGGTTCATCTACCATCTCATCGTACAAAAGGACTCAACAACACTGGAGGATCTAACCGTACAAAGCCAATTAGATTCTTCCACTGTTTTAACATCTCTTATTCGTCTTGAAAAAAAAAATTTAATAGATTTTAATGAAGGTAAAATAAGAGTACTATCCATTGGAGACTCATTAATTAAATGTCAGGCGGTTTATGATCCGAACCTTCAATACATAGTTGAAAATGGAATTATCAAAACTAAGAAGAAGGAATAATGTGTGACTCGTGTTGCTGTCCTTCGGATCGGACATCGCCCTGAACGTGATCAAAGAGTTACCACACATGTTGGGCTAACTGCCCGGGCATTTGGAGCTGATGGGATGTATCTTGCTGCAACAGATCACGGAGTTGTTCACAGTATTACAGATGTCGTTGAGCGATGGGGTGGTTCGTTTTTCTGTCAGGACAAGATCAAATGGCGACATTGCATTCAAAACTGGAAAGATAATAGAGGTATTGTCGTTCATCTCACGATGTACGGTTTAAACCTTCTGGATGTAATTGAAGAGATTAAACAAGAGGATAAGATATTAATTATTGTTGGCGCTGAGAAGGTCCCAGGTGAGGTTTTTGGACTTGCTGATTATAATGTAGCGATTACTAGTCAGCCCCATTCCGAAATTTCGAGTCTGGCTATATTTCTTGATCACCTTTTTTCAGGAAAGGAATTAAAAAATAAATATCCCGATGCCAAGATTCGGATCATTCCATCTAAAGAAGGGAAATTGACGGAGGAGTTGTGAAAGGTCGTGTCCTTATAGCTGGTTTTGCAACACGACATGTTGCAGAATCTGCATTTCATGCAGGCTATCCTGTATATGCGGTCGACCACTTCTGCGACCAAGATTTAAGTTGGTATACTCAAGACAGGATAAAATTTGATGATCTGGAAGATCTCCCGAATGCAATTGAGGAGATGTGTCATCGTCATAAGTTCGATCTCCTTGTTGTCACAAGTGGTGCAGAAGACCTAAAAACAACCATCCCTATTTGTGGCACATCAAAAAAGGTGGTAGTAAAGTTCCTGGATAAACTGGAGATGCAACAATTTTTTGAAGAGTTAAAAGTACCTGTCGCAGGACTTGTTAGACAGGGAGAATTCCCTGCAATGATAAAACCGCGTCGTGGTGCTGGTGGGTGGCGGAATACCATTGTAAAGAATGAGACGGATATTACCGCATGGAAAGAACTCTACCCAGATACTCCATATCTCTTGCAAAAAGTGATTGAAGGTGTTCCATCAAGTGTCTGTTGTGTTGCAGATGGATATCAAGCTCGTGCAATCGCAGTGAACGAGCAGATATTACGGGGACAAGGTATCTCAAAATTCGGGTTTTCAGGTTCGGTAACACCATTTAACCACGCACTTAAACAGCAAATGGTGTCTGTCGCTGAGAGAATTGCAGCTTCAAGTGGATGTGTAGGTACAGTCGGTATTGATTTTGTGGTAGGAAAAGACGCTTATACAATCGAGATAAACCCCCGTTTTCAAGCTACAGTTGACACTATTGAAAAGGCAACCGGATTTAATGTATTTCAATGTCACATGGACGCCTATAGAGGAATTTTGCCAAATGCGGCACCTGAACCTATCATATTTGCAGCTCGAAACATTTTATTTGCAGACCAAGATATAAATGTCCATGTGAATCTCAAACGTTTCCATTCTATTAGTTCTGATATTCCTTGGCCGGACACTTTTTTCGAAAAAGATCACGCAATTATAAGTGTGTACGGTTGGGGTTCAAGTAGGCATGATGCACTTATGCTTCTGGATAAGAATATTAAAACAGTTCAACAATATTTACGGTAATGAATTCCGCGGATGAAATACTTGAGGACTCAGCGATCCATGCATATCTTCATAGATTAATTGGTGACGAAGGGATTGAGCTCCTGAAACGGTTTCCTGCAAAAGGAGAGCACAGCGATGAAGATCTTGCAGCAAAGACTGGTATTAACTTGAACTCAGTGAGACACTCGTTATACACACTATATGAAAAACGTCTCGCGGAATATCACCGAATAAAAAATAATGAAACTGGTTGGCTTACTTATCTTTGGCAACTTCGTATCGATAAAATCAATGATGCAATACGACAAGATCTTAACCTTGTGCTAGATAAATTAGAACGTCGTGAAAAATTTGAAGAAGAAAATGATTTTTATATCTGCAAGGAATGCGGCATCATCTATACATTCACCAAAGCAATTGATAATGAGTTTAAGTGTCCCGAATGCGACAACCCTATCACTCATTTTGATAATGATGCACTTTTAAATGCCCTTAAACAACGGATCCAAAGTATAAAAGAATCGTTAGGTCATGCTCAGTCCTCGTAATAAATACGAGATAATTTTGCGAGATGCTGGTTGTAGTAATAGTGTCATTGAGCACTGCAGAGCCGTGACAGAGTGTGCGCTTGATATTGCAACAAATAACACTTTAATTGACTACAATTTACTTGAGGTTGGATCAATGCTCCATGATATCGGGCGCGGTATTACTCACTCCATCCATCATGCGCAGGCAGGTGCCGATTATTGCCGATCAATTGGTATCCCAGAACCTGTAGCACGAATTGTTGAGCGACATACGGGTGCTGGACTAAGTGCGGATGAATGCACGCTTCTTGGTCTGTTACCTCGTGAATGTATCCCAAAAACCCTAGAAGAGAAAATTGTTGCTCATGCAGATAATCTAATTGATAATAAAAAAAAGGGTACTATTCATGAAGCGCTTTACTCCGCTATCCATCTCAACAGAAAGGTCCGTCACAGAATGTATTGCCTCGCGCTAGATGTGGAAATATTATGCAAAAAGAAAAATGATTTTTTTTAAAAATTAGATTATTACTTGTTTTACCTGAGGCAGAGCACGTATTGTTTCAACTATTCCTGGCGGCAGGGATTCTTCAACGACGATTACCAGTTTTGGTTCTTCAGAAAATTGAGGGTCGGTTACAAAAATTTGTCTTATTGAAAGGAAATGATCACTCAATACTTTTACTGTTGCTCCAACAATGCCACGTTCACTTGCATTTTTAGGTAGAACGGTAATTACAGAATAACCAAGTGCTTCTGCAATGTGACTTATGTCAGGTGTAGCACGCATATTGATGAATACCTCTCGAAATGCGGGGTGGTTAAGGATTCGATGTGCCGTCGAATCTACAACCCTACGATCAGATCCAATTGCCTTTGCAATAGCTGTTGCTGGAATCTCGATTCCATTACAACTGATCCTTCCCTCTTTATTGACACCAAATCCGTTCTCAAGAAGGAAACGAACTACACGACTTTGAGAAGGCGAATCCGCGAATTCATGAATGATGTCAGACCACATACAAAGCACTGGGTATGAGGTATATAAATATACATCTATGTTGTTTATCGGTCATTCTAATTCCATCGATGGCCTACCTTAACACTATATTAAAAAATTTTTCAGTTTTGCCAAGTTTTATGTTCTATCACTGTCGTGATTATATCATTGACGTAAAATCATATATTACATAAATTTCTTTAACATAGACAACATCTTTGTTATGGCACGGGCGAGGGTTGCCAAGCCAGGTCAAAGGCGCTAGCTTGAGGGGCTAGTCACGCAGGTGTTCGAGGGTTCAAATCCCTTCCCTCGCATCAATTCGGTTTTAATTAAATTTTAGAGTTGCAAAACAATTTAAGAAAAAATTAAGTGTTTTGAATATAATTTGGTTCTAGAATTTTTAAGAAGCCTCAGGTCCTATACTTGTAAAAAATAGGAATGGGAATTTAGAACCGATGTTGGTTTCCAAAGATCCGTTTGTTACAACCCATCCATGGTTCTCTCCAAAACTCAACATACTAATTGAGGTTCTGTATTCATTAGAGGCAGGGTTAAAAATTGCCCATTCATTTTTACCGACAATATCCGAATCGATACTTATTCTCGCATTTGGGGTGGTTGAATAATCTGCATAGATCGAACTCTGGAAATTATAACAGATACCCCCAAGTGATGTACTTGGACAATTTATAACCTTTAGATCTCGTAATGGGCGAAAAACGATATCATTGTCCTGAGGTTTCTGAGTATCAATCACATGTCCTGCTTTTTCATTTATTGAGAATTCAAATCGGTATTCGTTGCTATTTATCGAATTATTTACAGGTTTGATTATCGAAGCTTGAATTTTCACCATGGTTCCTTTATTTGAACCAAGGAGAGTAGTTTTCCATTCACCTGGAATTCCCTTAACATCTTTCATACTAAAATGTTCTACAATTGGAGAGTATCCCCCATTATTAACAGGTATGGGTATGAAGAGGGTGACATTTGTGAGGGCAGTATCTGTCGAAATAATACATTTATAATTATATGTACTTTCTAACGACGATTCGAATGAATATTTGATAAATGTATTATATGATATAACCGACACGAAAAGCACAAAAATGACAATAAATAACCCTACTGTGATTTTAATTATTTTGTCCATTTTTCACCTCACTACAGAGATAGGTAAAGGGCAAGAGGAACGAAATTTGTAGATCTCTCTTACCAGAATACAAGTACATTTAATTGCACTTATTAAAAATATCGTACTTAATCTTGTTTATTTCAAACGACGTTAATAAATGTATCAGTATCTATTAATCAATTTCCAGCATTATTCCTATATAATAACGCGCAAAATAATGGTGTAATGACTGCCAGCGCCTCCATTGTTTTGAAAGACGTTAAATTGCCTGACAGTCGTGTTGTAGACGTTTCAATTACGAAGGGGATCGTAAAGCATATCGGTGCAGGACTTTTATCTGACCAAATCATTGATTGCTCAAATTATCTTGTAATTCCAGCTGCGATTGATATGCATGTGCATATGCGCGGGGGATTTCAATCATCAAAAGAAGATTGGAATAGCGGTAGTAAAAGCGCCCTTGCAGGAGGAGTAACCCTTGTTGTTGATCAACCCAACACCATCCCACCGATAGCTACCCCATCAATATTTATTGAGAGAGTTAAAGATGCGCAGGCAAATTCTCTGTGTCATTTTTCAATTAATAGTGGGGTGGCAGAACATACCCCATTTGAATCGATGTGGAAGACGGGGGCACTTGCTTTTGGAGAAATTTTCTTTGCTCCATCCAGTTATGGAGATGCAATCGGAGTGGCATTGCTCAAGAAAGTTTTTTCAAGAATTAGCACACTTGGGGCGCTTGTGACAATTCATGCAGAGAAAATCTCTCCAATTCCAGACTACAATCTCATTTCACATAATGAGGCACGGTCAGTTCATGGTGAAGCATTAGCAGTCTCTGAGGTAAACCGCTGTAATCAGAAAAATTGTCGAGTTCATTTCTGCCATCTTTCAAGTGCTGATTCAATAGATTTAGCGATGGGTTCGGTTGAAGTAGCACCACACCACCTTTTTCTCTCATGTGAAAACTTTGACCCCAAAAATACTTTCGGAAAAGTAAACCCTCCTCTACGCACAGAACGTGAACGCATAGCACTCTGGAAACGATGGAGCCAAATCGATGTAATTGCATCGGATCATGCCCCTCATACAATTAATGATAAACAAATACCATTTTGTGATGCTCCTAGTGGGATTCCCGGTGTTGAAACAATGGTACCAATGCTCGTCAACAAAGTACTTGAAAAGAAAATATCAATAAGATCCGTTATCGAAAAAACATCTACAAATCCTGCTGTTTTACTCGGTATTCAGAGTGCAGGTTTCAATGTCGGTGACCGTGCAGACTTTGCTTTTTATCATAAATCACCCGTTCGAATTAGCGCAGATATTCTTCATAGTAAATGTGGTTGGACACCATATGAGGACCAAATGGCAGTATTTCCTGAATTTGTTTTAATGGATGGTGTGACCGTTTATCAAGATGGCGACTTTATAAAGGGTTTACCACGATGGTTTCCTGGCAGTGGATACTCACAATAATATGTATCGATTTCGGGTTCAACAATCGTCTTCCCAAAATATTAAATATCGAAACCTCAGACGTGAAATGGTGCCGATATAGCACTTCCATAGGTCCCCAGGTGATTGATTGGCAGATGCCTAGATATGATCCATGGGACAACCCGGTAGTGCGACAGGCACTGCCCGGCAGAGGGTAAATCACGAGTGATGGAAGGCAACATGCCACATATGAACCACGTGTGTTAATGCCGGGCGACATTCCCTTTATTTGTTAATAGGTGCACTGTGCCATCCATTTCTGATGCATTGATTGACAATGATCTTGGTGTAATCATTACTGTTGAAGTTACAACAGGTAGCAAACGGGATCTATTTCCGGCAGGATTCAATCCATGGAGAAAAACAATAGGATGTAGAGTTACCGCTCCTGCAATGGAAGGCCGGGCGAACAAAGCTGTTATAACCCTCATTGCAAAAACTCTTGATCATCCCGTAAACAAACTCCAAATTCAAAGTGGTTTAACATCCCCAATAAAACGGGTTCTTATTAAAGGGTTAAAATCAATTGATGTTATTCCTTGTATCCTATCCAAAAAGTAAAAATGCGTTCATTCAGGAGTATGAATAAACCTATCCTTTAAGTAATTTTGACGATTATATATAATTTGTACCTATGATCAAGCAAATCATTTCTAGCATGATGCATGGGGGTGCGTTTACTTGTATTCACCAGATACTACTAAGTACCTTATTCACATCAAAATTACAGCAGATGGGGTGGTCGAGAAACCTGACGTTGTAGGTGCCATATTTGGGCAAACTGAGGGATTACTCGGCGAAGACCTTGACCTGCGTGATCTTCAGCGGACTGGACGTGTTGGACGTATCGACGTCCAAATAGCAAGCAAGGAAGGAAAAACTACAGGAGAAATCCTGATATCAACCTCCCTTGATCGAGCGGAGACAGCCATCCTTGCCGCTTCTTTGGAGACAATTGATCGTATTGGACCATGCGTTGCCCATGTAATTGTTGAATCAATTGATGATATTCGTGTTAGTAAGCGTCGGAAAATTGTAGATCGTGCAAAGGCGATCCTTATCGAACGGTTTGATGATGGAACTATCGATAGTAATGAACTCCTTGATGATGTGCGGCAAAGTCTCCGCATCGAGAAGATCGGATCTATTGGTGAGGAGAAAATAGCTGCGGGTCCTAATGTCCTTGATTCAGATGCAATTATTATTGTCGAAGGTAGGGCGGATGTTCTTAATCTCTTAAGATATGGGATCAAGAACGCTATTGCAGTCGAAGGAACAAATATCCCAAAAACTGTTATTGAGCTCAGTGAAAAAAAGACGGCTACTGCATTTTTTGATGGAGATCGGGGGGGGGAACTAATTCTGCGCGAGCTTTTACAGGTCGCAGACATAGATTTCGTCGCATTTTCTCCACGTAACAAAAGTGTTGAAGACATGACACGGAAAGAAGTTATCAAAACTTTGCGAAATAAAGTGCCTGTTGAATATGTGCGAGAGCAGTATTTTGAAGATAGTGCTGAATTACCACTGGGTTTAAGATCAACTAAAGGCATAAATGAGGAGGAATCTTTAGAGAGAAGTGGAAAAACAGCGTTTCATTCGAAGAGGTCACGAGAAGGATCTCTACGAATTCCACAAACTCTGAGGGATCATATTGATGATGTCAGAGGCCACCAAATAGCTCGATTCCTTTCTGCAGACCTTGCAGTTGTTCGGGAGGCAAAATTTGATGAAATTGAAAAAGTCATTGAAAATGTCGATACCACAGTTAGTGGACTTGTCGTTGATAGATCTATTGATCAAAAACTTCTTGATCGTCTCGTGACTAAAGGATTCGAATATGTGGCAGCTCGAGATTTTAAGGGAATTATAAAGCGTCCTTTAAACATTAAATTAATGAAAATAGGTTCATAATCCCGCCCAAGGAAGTTATATATCTTCACCGAAACTACGATACACGTTGGATGTGGTAAAATGCACAAAGATGAATTAATACAGCTTCATCAGATGCTTTACGGTGTCAAAATCTACCTTGAGTCCATCAATCCAAACCTCAAATTTTCTCAATATTCTGCATTGAAAATTTCACCATCTCAACAACATAAGAGTAAATTGGAGCATAAATACGCAATCTTTGTTTTAGGAAATGAAATCGCAAATGCGATGAAAGACGTAGATTACACTTCATCAAGTAGAATATCCGCCAGAATGAAAGAGCTTGCAGATAAAGCATTCAAAGAAATGGAATCTTCATAATTTGAGAGATTTGCTTTTTTTTCAATTATAATCAGATGGTTTTATTATAGTAAGTTTCTGCAGTTGGTTCACAACCACATTATTAAAATTGTATGAACATCGATAATCGCACATATGCAATATCTTACAGATACTGATATGGGACTCGATCTTAAACAGGTCAATCGCGCAGTTGAAGCTGCATTTGCTGATCATGGGAAAGGACTCGTACAAATGCCGCCAAAAGTATATATCACGCTTCCTGATGGAGACTTCCGCACAATGCCTGCTTATCTTCCCTCACTTTCAATCGCAGGAGTTAAAATTGTCAATGTTCATCCGAATAATCCATTAAAAGGATTACCCACAGTAATGGCACTAACAATCATCCTCGATATACCTACTGGTCAACCAATTGCAATTATTAACGCGACACGATTGACTGATATGCGGACAGGGGCTGCTGGTGCTATTGCATGTAAATATCTTTCACCAAAAAAAGAGGTGATTCTTGGTGTGATTGGGACCGGAAGACAAGCAGAAGCTCAAGTTAAAGCAATTCGTCAAGAACTAACGATTACAGAAATAAAGATCTGGAGCCGAAGTTCAGAACATATAAGACATTTCGCAGATCGATTTATGGAATTCCCCTGCCATGCTATGTCAATAGAAAATGTGTGCGATTGCAATGTATTGGTCACGACTACCCCATCACGAGTCCCCATTGTAATGAATGAGTGGATCCATGAAGGCACCCATATAAATGCAATTGGCGCCGATGCACCAGGGAAGGAAGAACTTGCACCTGCTCTATTAAAACGTTCACGTGTCTTTGTAGATGATCCTATCCAGGCCATTCATTCGGGCGAGATTAATGTACCTATTAGTCATGGTTTATTTAGTCAATCTGAGATTTCAGGAACTCTTGGTGAAATAGTCATTGGGAGAAAGAAGCGAGAATCTTCAGATGAAATCACGATTTTTGATTCTACAGGACTTGCAATTCAAGATCTTGCAATCGCAAAAATCGCATTGCAACATGGTACAACGATCAAACTTCCATTCCCTTGATTTAAGTTAGTTGAAAAAAATAATTAATTTTTAGATTTTGCAAACTGTTTCCATATTTGCTCACGGTATAATGGACCGCTATTATAAGTGCAAAAAGGAATTAAACGACCGTCAGGTGTTGCATAATGAATACAGCAACGTTGTACGCGTTCCAAATCGTAATTATAACGATCCATAAAGTGCATAGTGCCAATGAATAATGCATTCCAATGGAATTCGCGAAGCGCATCGAAATTCTGTCCTATCAGAGTCTTTCCAAGAAGTTTCCAGAATTCCGCGGTTTTGCTTTGTTCCCCTTTTTTTACAGAATCATGCATGGCTTTAACACCTTCGATAAGAGCCTTGTATTTATTGATCGCGCCACCCTTTTTCAAAGTTTTAGCCATTGTTTCTATCGATTCGAAGAAACTGTCAACATCAATCATCCGATTTACTGGAACAATACCATCTTTTGTGACAAAAACATAAGTGGCAGCACCACAATGCTGATGTGCAGTGAACCTCACTTGATGTTTACCTGTATACGCTTCAACAAGATTAGAGAATGGAAGGACACAGGGGACTGGATAGAAATCGTCCTTTTTTATTACTCCTGAAGTCTGTTTTTCGATTCCCTCAAGCACGTCAGGAATTGTAATGCGTAATTTCTTAATATCATCATCAATTGCAGCACCAGTAAAAGCTACAGGTTGGAAATTAACACCCCGAATTACATCGATATGATCTGCGGCGAATTTGATAATTTGGCCTAGCTGATTATCGTTTCTACCCCGGATTACTGTTGGAACCAATATACACCCAAGTCCAGCATTTTTCATATTTCCGATCGCTTTTGTATGCATTTTTAAAAAGGGATTAGTCTTTAAAGTAACACCATCAAAATGAAGATAGACCGTGCTCAGTCCTGCATTTTTGAGCTGTTGAGCATATTCACGATCTTTAGCAATACGTACACCGTTTGTTGCGATCTGGACCTGTGGGAAACCCATCTCTTTCGCTTTTTTTATAATAGCGATTAGATCGTCACGCATTGTGGGTTCTCCACCTGAGAACTGAACTGCCGGTGTGGGTATCGGTTTTTCAGAACGAAGAACCTCCATCATCTTAACGATCTCATCAAAATCTGGTTCATAGATGAACCCACATGCACGGGCATTAGCAAAACAAAAGTCGCAATCTAAGTTACAGCGATTTGTTAAATCAATATTAGCAAGTAATGTGCTGGAGTGATGGTTGTTGCATAATCCACATGCTGATGGACAACTATCAGGAGGGGCAATATTTTGAGGGTTTTGGATTCCGTTGCCAATCGCTTCATACTTTTCAAACCGGTGATACAAAATAGGGTCGGTCCAGTAAATGTCCCGAAACGATCCATGATCCTTACATGAACGCTTCAACCAGATTTTACCCTCTTCTTCAACGATCTCCGCAGGTATAACTGAATTACATTTGGGGCAGAGTGTTTTGGTTTTTTTAATAAACATCCATTTCCCCCATTACTCATTTTCATGAAACCATATAGAGTAACTTTAATGTTGATATCTGTTGTTTATTAGAGGTATTGGAGTGCTACATTATTAGTATTGAGTCCTTCATAATACCATTGCTTTCGGCCATCTGGATAATGCTACCAGCTTATATACCAAACCCAATTGCAGCGTTGTTTGGAGGGGGAGTACCAATTGATCTTGGTAAACGATATCCCAATGGAACAAGGATTTTAGGAGATGGCAAGACCTACCGGGGATTCATCATTGGCGTTGGTACTGGTGTTGCAGTTGGTTTACTTCAGATACACCTTACAAACATATTTCACTGGACTTTTCTTCCAGTTCACACTATTCTATCGATAGTTGGTCTCGCTTTGGGCGCACTTTTGGGTGATATATGTAAAAGTTATTTTAAACGCCGTTTAGGAAAACAGCGGGGTGAACGATGGCCCATCGCGGATCAATACGATCTTGTCGCGGGTGCAATATTTTTGATGGTATTAATCGATCCCAGATGGTTAATTTCGAATGTTAATTTACCCATATTTCTCTTTATTTTAATTATTACCCCAATCCTACATAGAGTGGTAAATATTATTGGGTATTATATTGGAGTGAAAGATGTACCATGGTAAACAAATTGGCTCGAGATCTCATTGCGCACCGTGCTATTGAATTTGGATCTTTCTTTCTTGCCTCTGGTGCACATAGCAATTACTATATCGATGTTAAATCTGCAGTAACGAACCCCTCGTTACTCGCAAAAATCGCAAAAAACATTACGAAAACCCATGATTTCGATGTTGTAGCTGGTATAGCGGTGGGTGGTGTTCCAATCGCTGTTGCCGTTTCTCTTGAAAGTGGCAAGCCTTATGCGATTATTCGGAGCGCAGAAAAAGATCATGGTAAAAAGAATGTTGTGATTGGTGATGTTAAGGGCAAATCTGTTCTGCTTGTCGAAGATGTGACAACTTCTGGCAGCTCCGTATTGTATGGTATTGAAGCTCTACGTGCCGCAGGTGCAAATATTGATAGTGTTGTCACTATAGTTGACCGTGAACAGGGGGCATCGGAGATGTTGGAGAAACAAGGGGTTCGTCTTCTTCCTTTGGTTACAGCGCATGAACTTATGCAGAGATAAGGAATTTTTAAGCTAAGCTCTTATTAATGGATATGAAGATACTCGTGGTTGGCGGCGGTGGACGAGAACATGCCATTGCTCAAGCACTCTGTCACTCAGATGGTGTCAAGCTCTTTTCAGTAATGGCGAAAAAAAATCCGGGTATCTTTAATCTCGCATCAAAAACATTCATACAAAAGGAAACTAATGTCCCTCAGATAGTAGAATTTGCAAAAGAAGTTGGGGTCGAGTATGCATTCATTGGACCTGAAGCCCCCCTTGAATCAGGTATTGTCGATAACCTTGAAAATGAAGGTGTTGCATGTGTAGGTCCAACTCGTGCAGCGGCGAGACTGGAAACCGACAAAGGATTCTGCCGTGAAATGATGGAACGCCACCACATTGCTGGCTGCCCTCATTACCGTATCTGTCATAACATAGGTGAGGCAATAACATTTATTAAAGAGTATACCGGAGACCTCGCAATAAAACCAATCGGACTCACAGGAGGAAAAGGTGTGAGAATTATGGGTGAGCAAATTGATCGTGACGGGGCTCTTACATATATCAAACAATTAAGGGGTAAGGTGGTCCTTGAGGAGCGTTTGATTGGAGAAGAATTTACACTCCAAGCTTTTGTTGACGGAACACATCTTGTTCCCATGCCACTTGTTCAGGACCACAAACGTGCTTATGAAGGAGATATTGGACCAAATACCGGGGGAATGGGTTCTTATTCAATGCCGGATCATATGTTACCCTTTGTCACAAAATCTGATTACGACAAGGCACTTGCAATAATGCATTCTGTAGTAAAAGTGATGGGCAAAATTGGAAATCCCTTTAAAGGTATTCTTTACGGTCAGTTCATGAATTCAGCTCATGGTCCTAAAGTAATCGAGTTTAATGCACGTTTTGGTGATCCAGAAGCTATGAATGTTCTGTCTTTACTAAAATCAAATCTTACTGATATTGTTGTTGGGATTACTGATGGATTGCTCTCCTCCTCACAAGTTAAATTCGACAATATGGCTACTGTCTGCAAATATATTGTCCCTGAAGGTTATCCCGATACACCAAATGTTGGGGATGTCCTGACTATTGGGAAGACTGATGGAGCATTACTTTATTATGCGAATGTAGAAGAAAAGGGGGGGAAACTTTATACCCAAACCTCGCGGACACTTGCCTTTGTAGGTATCGGTCCTAATCTTCAAGAAGCTGAGAGAAGAGCTGAAAAAGCGGCATCATCAGTAAAAGGAAGGGTTAGACACCGCCGAGATATAGGGACTGCTGAACTCCTCACAAAAAGATGCAATCATATGAAGGAATTGCGATGAACAAAGATTTTTTGTCGATTCTTGACATCACCAAAGATGAACTTACGGAAATACTCACTAATGCAATATATCTGAAAAAATTACGCAAGAAGGGAAAGCTACCCGAAGTTCTTCGTGGTAAAAGTCTTGCAATGATCTTTGAAAAATCTTCAACGAGAACCCATATTTCTTTTGAAGTTGGTATGAATGAGTTAGGAGGACATGCGCTTTTTCTCTCAACTCGTGACTTACAAATTGATAGAGGGGAGGAAATTCGCGACACTGCAAGAGTAGCATCGAGCTATGTTTCTGCTGTGATGATTCGCGCTTTCAAACATACCACAATTGAGGAATTTGCCAAATATGCAACCATCCCAGTCATAAATGGTCTCTCGGATCAGGAACATCCATGTCAGATTTTAGCTGACCTAATGACAATAAAGGAACATTTCGGTTCTATGCAAGGATTAAGAGTTGCATGGGTTGGTGATGGAAACAATGTCTGTAATTCTCTCATTCTCTCATCGGCATTGACTGGAATTAGGTTATCAATTGCATGTCCCAAAGGTTTCACGCCTTCTAAATCAATCCTCAAAAAGGCGAAAGATAACGGTAGCCTCATTCAATTGGAACCCTCCCCAGATGATGCTGTGAAGGATGCAGATGTGATTGTTACTGATACATGGGTTTCGATGGGCGACGAGAATGAACGTGAAGAAAGATTACGTGCATTTAAGGGATATACGGTCAATGAACACCTTCTTTCACGTGCGTCCGAAGATGTTTGGGTTTTACATTGCCTACCTGCGCATCGTGGTGAAGAAATCAGTAATGGAGTTATTGATGGCAACCGAAGTCTCGTTTGGGATGAAGCAGAAAATCGACTGCACGCCCAAAAAGCGCTCCTAATTAAACTTCTAAAAACAAAATAAAACTTCCATTTTTTAAAAATTTAATCTTCTTTAATAAAATCTTCCAATCGTTGACGTACGAATTTCTCAACTTGCTCGACAATTTCTTTCTTACCACGGAATGCGAGAAGTTCCCGTTCATCACCTTCCATGTTTGCAAATTTGATTCGTTCCTTCCTTTCGACCAATTGAACATCAAATTTTTTTACAACTTCCGATATAATTGATCGCGGTGTCCCAGGAGGGAGAACTATATCAAATAGTTGTTCATCTGCCATAAGTTTCACCAATTTTACCGTCCAATTTTTATCCTTCTGTTCATAATACACGGACCTTCTCTTATACCCCCAATGGGATTCTTAGGCTTTCCTAGAGAGTTCATGCATCTCCCCATAAGAGCTGCACCGCGTGCAAGTCCGTCATCGACAAAGACAACGTGGTTATTTGGGTTATCAAAAAGATTGCGTTCAATAATACCCTCAAGAATATAGTCTGGTTTCCTGCCTGATATAGCAGCCCGTCCAGTCAATCCAATGGATGAATTTCTTGGAACAATGTTTTGATCAATCGCCACATCAATCAATCGTAATGCCATTCGTGCACAGACACGATCTACGACTTCATTTAATGTAGCGAGATTGTATTTTTTATAGAGTTCTGCACCAATCGCAACCAGATCATTAAGTTCACTACTGTTTACACCACAGTCACATCCGATCATCGCGATACCTGATTCTTTTGCAAGCTTTGCATTAACAGGAACACGACCGAATCGGTCTCTATTGGAAGGTACTATTCTGATATCTATGTATTTATGACAGCGTTCAACATAATCCTCTACAACCTTACGATTGCCACCTCGGAAGAGTCCCCCTGTAATACTATGTTCACCGAAAATGTCAAGAGCAGTCCCCGTTCTTTCGTGGACAAGCCCAGTTCCTCGGACAATTGCATCCGGAATTGCACCAGCTAATCCGCAGAAGTTTCCAATAGTCTTTGCAAACGGATTTGGATTATCAGGTGGAACATCACTAGTAATCCTACCATCTAGGGTCGTACCAAAATCAATTGAGACACACGGATTTCGGAAATCTACCGAAGTCCATTTTGCTCCTTCTTTAATGCCAGCCATTGCAAGTTCTCCTTCCATTTCATTGGCCACCATTTCAACCCCAGTGGAGCCAACTGGAGGAATTACTCCCGCAACTGCACCAACAAATACAACCTTATCAGCGTAACTAAACGGTTGAAGTTTCTCAGCTTGATTCGCTTTTGACATTGGCGGTGTCATTTTCCGTGGAGGTACCCCGGCAATAAGACAACCATTTGCCAGAGCAATGACGAAATCTCCAACTTGATCTGGTGATTCCATCTCTGCAACAACTCCTGTACTTCTCACCACAAAATCAAGGTCTGTATTAACATCTAAGTGAGCTTCACGGTGGCATTGGAGTAATGTATCTCGAACAAGTTCTGTTACCGATTCTCTGGTGATTTTTGTTCCATCCAGCGTTTCACCGAAAATCTGTTCACCAGGTTTAGGAGGACGAATATCTCGGGACATGCTTACTGTCTTGTTTATGACGTAAGACATCCCTGTTTCAAGACTTACACCAGTAAGTATACATTTTGTTGTAGTATTTCCCATTTCTACCGATGCAACAATAAAATAGGGTTTATTTTTATATTCGGGAACTTTCATTCCAGGACCATGCGTTATTTGTGGGGGTGGAGGACTTTCAACAATATGCGGTTTCAATTTTATAAAGCGACTTAAAAAATTGGCGCACATAATATCCGATTTTTGATTATATCTCTTTATAATTTTCTATACGTTAAAACGGCACCTTTTTTAAATTGGAAATGATTTCACGTTTTAAACACATAATTTTCCCGTTTGAAAACGAATTTTGGTATTTCAATTAATTAAAAATCTATTTTTTTAAGGCCTCATAACAGGATGTCAAACCGCTGAGACACAAAAGATAAACCTTTCAACACACTATGGATGGGTAACGGCTATCTATGTCCGGACGTATAATGAGGTGAGATTAATGGTTGCATTAACTGCAGAGATGAAAGAACTATTCTCAAAGGTAAAGCTATTCCCTGTTGCAACTGCGTCGAAAAAAGGAATGCCCAATGTTGCGCCAATAGCATTCGTTGTACTTGTAAAAGATGACAAAATTTGGCTGGCAGATAATTTCATGCAAAAAACGCTCTTAAATGTGAGAGAGAATCCCCATATTGCGATATATCTATATGATTCTGATAGCAAGAAGTGCTTCCAAGTCAAAGGATCTATTGATGTTAAAACGAGCGGGGAAGATTATGAAAAAATGAGAAAGATGGTTCTAGAGAAAAAACCTAGTCTCCCCGCAAAATCATTACTTGTTATGAAAATTACTGAAGTCTTTGAGTGCATGCCCGGCCCAAATGCCGGAAAAAAAGTACTATAATCTTATTTTTTCTTTTTTGTAAATTGATTTAGCATTCGTCCTTGTATCCCATAGTAGTAAGATACACCAATAGCATGACACTGATCCAAAGAAGAACTGTCAAATGAAACTAAATCACTAGAATATAATGCATTAGGAGATTTTCTACCAAGAACGCGGACAGTTCCTTTAAATAATTCTAAATCTACACTGCCATTAACTCGCTCTTGTGTTTTATCTATAAATGCATTCAAAGCCATGTATAAAGGCTCACTAATAAGACCCATATACGCAAGTTCTGACCATTTGTCATCTACAATTCGTTTGAAGGCGATTTCTTGTCGACTAAGCACAATACTTTCAAGATCTCGATGTGCTGTAAGAAGAACTGTTGCTGCGGGGTGCTCATAATTTTCTCGTGCTTTCAACCCAAGAACTCTATCTTCAATAAGATCGTTACGACCTATACCGTGTTTTCCAGCGAGCATATTCAGCTTTTGAATAAGTTGATATCCATCTATTTTTTTGCCATTGAGGGATACAGGGACTCCCTTTATGAATTGGATAGTGATTACTTCTGGTTTATTTAGAGCCTGTTTTGGTGCTGTTGTCCAGAGATAAATCTCTTCGTTCGGATGATATGTTGGATCCTCAAGCTTTCCTCCTTCAATACTTCGGCTCCAACAGTTCTCATCAATACTCCAAGGTTTTCCACTTTTTACCGTTACTGGGATTTTATGCTCTTTTGCATATTTTATCTCCCAATCACGTGTCAAGTTTAATTCCCGTATTGGTGCCACAACATCAAGACCGGCACCTCTAATAATAACATCAAATCTGAACTGATCGTTACCTTTTCCAGTACATCCATGAGCAATAGCTGTTGCTCCCTCTTTTTTAGCAACCTTAACAACTTCTTGGGCAATCAACGGACGTGCAAGAGATGTTCCCATCGGATAACCCTCATACGATCCGTTTGCTTTAATTGCTGGAAAAATGTGGTTTTTAACAAACTTTTCTCGGGCATCTATAGTATAGTGCTTATCGGCCAACAATTTCCCTTTGGCTGTTGCATTACTGATCTCTTCATCCCGTTGCCCAACATTCACAACAACTGTTATAACACGGTCATATCCATATCGCTCTTTTAACAGAGGGATACAGATAGATGTATCAAGCCCTCCTGAATATGCAAGAACAATAGTTCCTTTCGACATTAAGAGATACTCCAAAAGTAATGATTTTTAATAACTCATAAGATTACTTTCTAAGAAAATTAAAGTACTTATTTTTTTAAAAATTATAAAAAAAAATTTTGGGCTATTTATTTAACAATGATTGTTCCTTTTATAAGACCATTTGTACCTGTAGAGTACCAAACATAAGAACCTGCTTTAGTGAATGTATAGGGGAACTGTTGTTTATACTTAAGAGAGCCTGAGGTAAACAAACCTTGAACTACAATCTGATTTAAGATTGCTTGATTTTGATTTACCCACACAACTTTGGTTCCTTGTGTTATACTAATCGTCCCAGATGGATTTACCGTGTTATAATTTGTAAGGGTAATTGTAACAACGGGTTGAGGTGTGGGTGTCTGGGTTGGGGTTGCATTTGGAGTTACATTTTTTGCAACAGTGGTTGGGATAACAGTCGCAACGGTTGCCGGGATTGCAGTCGTTGATACTGGGGTCATTGCTTGAGTAGGTGTTACGGGTGCTGTAGGTGTCGAAGCACATCCTGCAAGTAGAATCCCAACAAACAGGATCATCAATACAACGAGTAATTTCTTCATGCATGTCTTTTTTGTTATTTCGGTATATAAGCATATTCAATTTTTTTCGATTATTTCACCTCATTTTTGGTTTATTTATCTTAATTAATAACAAAGAAAACTGGCAAACAAGATTAAAATAAATATTATAAATATATTAAATTTTAGTTATTGTTGATACAGAATTTTGAAAGCTTTTGGATTACCCCATCAACTTGATGAATAGATGTGCCGATATAGTTATCTGGAGAAAGAAGACGTTCAATATCTTTTTTTGAACAGAATTGAATTATATCAAAATCACCTGAAAGAACATCAGCTAACGGACGTTGTTCAGCAAGAGCTTGCATGCTCGCAACCCTCACATGTTCGTGGGCATCCTGCCGGTTCATCCCTTTTTTAGTAAGTTCGATCATCATAGATTCTGCCATATTGATACCGTGAAGCAGAGCAAGATTGCGCCGTATTGCAGCACGATTAATAATAAGTCCGCGCAGAACACTAGTCATCAATCCTATACAATGATCAGTAAGAATGGATGCTTCAGGGAAAAGAATACGTTCACATGATGAATTTGTTAAGTCACGCTCGTCCCAGAGTGTATTATTGCCTAATGCAGGTTCTACGGCAGAACGAACAATACGCGCCAACCCACAGATCTGTTCACTTTTAATCGGATTTCGTTTATGTGGCATGGTACTTGATCCAACCTGCTTTGTACCGAATGGTTCCTCAACCTCACCAATTTCTGTGCGTTGGAGTGATCGCAATTCTATTCCAATTTTATCAAGTGTTGTTGCAACATTTGCAAGGAACATAAAATATTCCGCATAACGGTCGCGTGCAATTACTTGGTTTGATACATCAACCGATTTTAATCCGAGAATGTCCATTAGTGTAATCTGGACTTCAATGCCCTTCATTCCCATTGCTGCCTGTGTCCCAACAGCCCCAGTCATCTGACCTACTTCTACACGAGGACGTAATTGTTCAAGCCGTTCTATGTGTCTGCCAATTTCACTCGCCCAGATGGCAAAGCGAAGACCGTAAGTGGTAGGGACTCCGTGCTGTCCATGCGTTCTTCCTATGCAAACCAATGTTTTCGTTTCTAATGCGCGATCTAGTAGTACTTTAAGCAATAAACGTAACTTTGCATCGAACAGGTTAAGTGCCTGCTTAAGTTGTAATCCTGTTGCTGTGTCAAGGATATCATTAGATGTTGCGCCGTAATGGATCCACCTTCCTGAATCTCCACAAACCTCGTTTATGGTTTTTACTATCGCCATCATATCGTGATTAATTTCCACTTCAATTGCCTTCGCTCTTTCTAATGAAGCCTTTTGTGCTTTTTGTTTAATTGAATCGGCGGATGTTTGTGGGATCAATCCTTGCATAGCCTGAGCCTGTGCGAGTGCAATTTCTACTTGTACTATACAAGTGAAGCGGTTTTTTTCGTTCCACACTGCACGCATCTCGTCTGTACCGTATCGTTCCTCAATGGGATGAATTGGCATGTAAAGAGATCTGTGTTTTTTCTTAGTCAATATAGCATCGATCCATTAACCTCCCAAAATTGACCACTCCAGAATCAAATTAAGAACACGAAAACCAAGACTTATGTAATGGATGCTTTTGATACCTACTTCCCTTACGACGAATACCGTCCGCACCAACATGAAATGCTTCAGTTCGTAGCGAAATGCGCACATGAAGGATGTATTGCTATGATTGATGCACCTACTGGGAGTGGGAAATCAAGTGTTATCGCATCGTTGCTTGCAGAACGCAGAGATAGGAAAGTGCTCGTTGCTGTTCGAACTAAAAGCCAGCTTGCCATATTCATGAGGGAACTTTCTTTAATTCGGAAAAAGCAACCCCAGTTGAAAATTGCATATCTCGTTGGAAAGGCAGGAATGTGTCCGCTAGGAGGAGAGGGAGATGTATACCGTAAGTGTGAGTCCGTGAAGGCATTCTCTACATCCCTTATGCAAGATAGAGCTGAAAAGGGGGCACTTATTCCCACAAAAGATTCCTTCATTCTTCAACAAATACGCCGCATGGATAAGGATCACCCTCATATTTGCCCATACTTCATTCACAGCAGGAATTTTGTCCAAGGAGAAAATGGACAAGTAAAAATGGTGCCATCATATGCACTTCAATCGAAATCTAATATAATAATTACAAAAATGGTTCCACCTGAAATATTAGGAGAATTCTCTCAAAGACTTTGCCCATATGAAATAATGATGTTTGCCGCGAGAAGTGCAGATGTTATCCTTTGTAACTATCATCATCTTTTCGATACTACAATTCGCGAACAACTCTACCTCTCTATTGGCATAGAACCTTCCGATGTCCTGTTACTTGTCGATGAAGCACACAACTGTGGTGAAGTTATTCAATCTATTGAAACTATAACCTTAGATGAGCGTGATCTTGAACAGGTATCTCGGGAACTTTCGGCTTTACATCGACGTTACAAAGGTGTAGAGGCTGTACAACATGTACTTCGCCGCCTTACTGAATTTATTGATGGGTTAAAAAAATCCACTGAACCTGAGGACTGGTTCGATCCAGAAATTTTTAATCGTATGCTCATACGCAGTTCATTATATAAAGATTTGGATATGATGATTGATGACCTTTTCAGCATTTCTGATATTTTAAGAGAGAGAAATCAGAAATCCCGGGAATATCGCGAAACCGCTATTGAGCATTTAACAAAATTCTTATTCCGACTTAACGAGTCGATAGGCAATTCTGCTTATCTTACAATTTTTCAGAACCGTGTTGAAGGGATAATACTAGAAGTGCGTAATATTGATCCATCAGTAGGATTACAGGAAATTTGCGGCTCCCATGCATGTACTATTTTGATTTCCGGCTCGTTTACACCATTAAAGGGTTTTTGTCGTTATTTTTTTGGGGATCGGAGCGTTGAAATACTTACCGTTCCAAATTCATTCCCAAAACAAAACCGGTTAATTCTCTGTAGTAATGATATCACAACTTCATTCTCTATGCGACAAGATAAAGAAAATAATTCTAAAATTGAAAAATATATTCGATCATTTACAAAATTACCAGGAAACCTCGCGATTTACTTTCCTAGTTACCAACTTCTTGAATGTTTTGCGGCGCGATTTCCTGAAAATATCAATAAGAAAAAAAAATTTATTGAACCCCGAGATGCTTTGGATGCAGGTACTGCTTTGGCTCAATTCCTTACTCTACCCAATGAAGGTAAATCAGGACTTCTTTTTGCAGTTTGTGGGGGAAAGTGGAGTGAAGGACTCGATTACCGGGGAGAAATGCTTTCAGGTGCAATGGTTATCGGACTTCCTCTTGCTCCATATAATCGGGTAAGAAAGATGATTATCGATTATTTTTGTCGTAAATTTGGAAAAGAAGGAGAATTTATCAGTTATACCCTCCCGGCTATTAATCGGGTTCTACAGGCGCTCGGAAGAGTTCTCCGATCGCCTTCTGATCGTGGAGTTTTAATTTTAGGAGAGAAACGGTGCCTTGAACCAAACATTCGCACAGCTTTACCTTCCTGGATTCAAGAAGAGATGATTGAATGTAATTTCACGAATATAAGTACCTTGGTTGAACAATGGTGATTGTGAGCGGATCCTGCCATTTTGGGCTTTGGTTTGTGAATGTTAATTGGAGTGATGATACAGTATTTCACTTAAAATTTTCAACTATCGGCGTTTTAGGTCAAGTACCCTTATTAATTCAAAAATACTGCTTTGGGCACTACGTAGATCTTACACCATTAAACAGTATTGCGACCTCGACTGATTCTATGTACAGTAAAATTTTCCAACGAGTACGCGAGATACCCTATGGAGCAACTACAACCTATGGAGAAATCGCACGACAAGTCCAAACGTCTCCACGTGTCGTGGGTCAAGCAATGTCTCGCAATCCTACTCCAATTATTATACCTTGCCATAGGATAATTGGAGCACACAATATTGGGGGATTCTCATTCTCAATTGAGATTAAAAAGACTTTGCTTGCGATGGAACAACAAGAAATACACCGATTGAATCGGAAAGGGAAATCTTAACCAGACGTATAACAAAGATTTTAAGGAATATCTTTCAATTACGAGAGCTGTAATGAGATCTGCATTAGTGCTTGTTGGTGGAGAAGCAAAACGTGCACAAGGAAATGAAAAATACTTTTTTTTGTATGAAGGCAAGACATTCATCGAACACCTTTCATCTAGTCTCAAGAATGTCACTGATGAAATCATTTTAGTTGCCCGAGATCCAACGCAATGTAAAAGGTTTTCAAACCTTTCTGGTGTCATTTGCATCACTGATATCAAAAAAGGTGCTGGACCTATTGGGGGTCTTCATGCAGGTATCCAAGCTGCTAAGGGAGATTTTGTGTTCGCTGTTGCATGTGATATGCCCTGCATCAATCAAGAAGTGGTATCATATCTTTTTGATAACATAGGAGAATATGACGCAATTGTCCCTTGTTGGAACAAGGATATGTACGAACCCCTCCACGCTGTCTATCGCCGTTCTGCTCTGATTTCATATCTCAATAAAGACGAATCAAAATCTCTACGTGATATGATAAAAAATTTAAAAGTAAAATACGTCCCTGTTGAGGATTTACGAAAATACGATCAATTGCTTAAGACATTCACGAATATCAACCACCTTGATGAATTAAATAAATTTGTTAGCAGCAAAGAATAAAAGTGGATTTATTTTCCAAAAACTGTTATTATCGGTAAAATGAGGGATTTTTTAGTGTATTTGTATGAAGAAGTTGTATGGTATTATTAAACAAAATTAGTAGCTTTAATCAACCATCATACTAAAATAACAAATAAGGTCGAGATTTTTATAAACACTAGAAATCCATTAAGAGGAAGCAAATGAAAATCCGCAGTGATGTTATATCAAATCTAATTCAGTTATTTATTGTTATCATTACCACTGTCGGGGCAATTATCTTATCGATTTTTTCCCTTACCCGCGGCATCTTTGAAGTATTCCCATTTTTATATATCTTCGCTATTATTTTTGCCGTTTATTTTTATTCTAGATATGGCGCGATGTATTCACTTGGAATAAGCATTGTATATGTTGCTCTTGTCTATTTTTTTGGTTCGCCTAACTCGATTCAAATTGCTATTTCGACAGCATGGTTTGCAATCTTTATTGTTATCGGTATTATTGCATCCTCTTATGCAAATCAGTTGCATAATGAGGAGAGGAAAATAAAAAATCTCTTTGAAAATACTCAAGATGGAATATTCTGTTTTAACATAGATACATTACTGCTACACGATGCTAACCCTTCATGCGCTCGGATGCTAAATTATAATCGCGAAGATCTAATTGGAAAAGAATTGTCAAAGATCTGGATGAGTGAGATTGAACGAGATCAGTTTATATCGTGTATCAAAGAAGGCAAAACGCCTTGCAAGAACGAAGTTTTATTCATTTCAAAAGACGGAAAACCCCACATTTGTTTGGTATCCGCTATTCTCATCACAAACAATATGGTTTTCTGTTCTACCATTGACATTAACAAGCAGAAAATCTCCGAAGATGAAATACGTCATACATTAGATGATATTGAACGTCAAGTAAGAGAAAGGACGGTTCATCTACAGAACGCCAATGAAAAACTCAAAGCTGAGATTTTCGAATATCGGAAGTTCGAGAACCAGTTTATACCAAGAAAAAATAACTTTAGTAGATCGGAGGAAAATTGGCGATGAGGATTAAAACCCAGCATCGCCAAGTCTTCTGGAATGGTTTAATTATACTTACTAGCATATGCGCAATTTATTTGACAATTTTTTCCTTAATCCGGGGTATTGTTGATGTTTTCCCCTTCCTGTATTTCCTACCAATAATCCTCTTTGTCTATTTTTATCCTCATAGAGGAGTCATGTTCTCCCTTTTACTGAGCATCATATACATCTCCCTTGTTTATTATTATGGGTTTTCTGATCCCAAACTGATTGCTGTATCCACAGCGTGGTTTGTCATCTTTGTTACGTTTGGTGTTGTTACATCTTCATTTGCTGAAAGTCTTCGAGCCGAAGAACGGAAATATCAAAGGATCTTTGAAAATTCTCAAGCAGGCATTTTTACGTTTGATTGTAAAACGTTGCAAATAAAAGAAATTAATGAAAAATGTGCCCAAATGCTAAAATATGAGAGGGATGACCTTATCGCTCGGGATCTATCGGTTATACTCCCTAATTCAATCAATCAAGACAGGTTTATCTTTAACGTCAGAAAGGCAGCAATCACAGGAGAAGTAGAGCTTATTTTTCATACCAGTGAGGGGGGGGAACGTCAGTTTCTTGTGACAACGACAATTGTTCCAAATTATATTGCGGTATGTTCAGCGATAGATATTACTGAAAGAAAACTTGCAGAAAAGGTAATTCAAAAAGCGAAAGAAGAACTCGAAATTCGAGTCAAAGAGCGTACAGAAGAACTCCTGAGGGCAAACGAAGTGCTCAAAGCTGAAATTCAAGAACGGAAACGGTTTGAAGAAGCAATTCAGCTTGCCAATAGAAAGCTAAACACTCTCTCAAGCATCACACGTCACGACATCCTCAATCAGATTACAGCTCTGATTATGTACCTTTCTCTTGCTCAGGAAATTGTTAATGAACCTATATTGCGCGATCATCTCGATAAAATTGAAAAAATCACCGAGCTAATCCAGAAGCAGATCCGTTTCACTCGCGATTACCAAAATATTGGCACTAACGCTCCAATGTGGCAAAATGTACAGTTAAGTATAGATAATGCCATTTCAGACCTCCACCTTGGTAGTGTTGCGCTAGATGTTGATGTTGATAATCTTGAAATTTATGCCGATATGTTGCTCGAAAAAGTTTTCTATAACCTTGTTGAAAATACACTTCGTCACGGTGAAAAGGTTACGAAGATCAAATTTTACTTTGAGCACAACGATTCTGGAGGTATCCTTATCTGCGAAGATAATGGTATTGGTATTCCCCCCAATGTAAAAGAGAAAATTTTCAAACGGGAATATTACCGTAATACCGGATATGGGTTGTTTCTCGTTACTGAGATTTTAAGCATCACAGGACTTTCAATAAAAGAAACTGGTGAATTTAATCATGGAGCTCGGTTTAAAATCAGTATTCCACTAGAATTTTTCAGATTTACAAATTAAAGAGGGAGAAATAATACGGCTCCGTTGAAAACCTAATTAAAAAAAAGATATCAACTGACCGAAAGATCAAAGGTACGGTGTCTCCTTACCATAATGTGTGCACAAAATGGTAAGGAGACGCTATACCTCAGATTTTTTGGCTAATATTATACTATTTTCTTTCTTCTGAAATAGGAAGTTCAACAGAGACAATAATGCAAGCTTTTTAATTAATTCATACTTTACAAAATAGCTTTGTGCACTCAAAATAAATATTAAATTTTCACAATATTAATAAGACATAAATATTAAAAATTGTGATATTTTATTTGAATATGTTTCAGAAATCAAGTTAATTCTATTATTAGACTATATTCTTTGGTTAAAGATTTCAAATGATATATATAGTAAAATAAGCAACAAACTAATATATATTGTCATACCCTTTTAAGACTATTTTATTGAGGTGGTTAAATGAAATTTACAAAAAATGGAGATGCTGTATCGCCCGTTATTGGGGTCATCCTCCTGGTCGCCATCACTGTCATTCTCGCAGCGGTTATTGCTGCGTTTGTGTTTGGTATGGCGGGGAATATCCAAAAAACAAGAGTTGTTGCAGCAACTGCATCTACCCAAGGATCCACAATTACTGTCACTTGGCAAGGGGGACAGGACAATGGACAAGTCACTAGTTAAATGTGTCTATTAACAATCCGACAACCCCGCAATTGAACAATGCTCCCCCGAATGTGGGTAATGGAACGACCTTCCCAGCAACCTCCGGATCCCAGAATCACGTTACTGTATCAGCAACATTCAATGATGGAAGCCAACAGGTAGTTCTTGATACTTACGTTTAAATTTATTTTATTTTTTTTATTAGATAGTTCTAATATTTATCACCAAAATTTTAACGCATTTCTAAAATTTTTAAATGCGTTAAGAAAATAAATTAATCTTATTGCTTACAATTTTTATCCTATATAATGTCCAATCGGCTCAAGAGTCATTTTTTCACGCTTAATTGCGTCGATTGCGAGCGTGGCAGCACGTGCTGCTTGGATTGTTGTTATATAAGGAATACTGAAATCAACGGCTGAACGCATAATCTGGTAATGATCCAACCTTGATTGTTTGTCAGTCGGCGTATTGATAATAAGACGTATTTCCCCGTGTCTTAGCATATCGATAACATTTGGTGAGCCCTCCTGCACTTTGCGCACAAGATGCGCTTCGACACCTGCTTTGTGAAGGTACTCAACAGTACCTTCGGTTCCGTAAAGGATCAAACCGAGATCACGCAACTTTTGTGCAATTGGGATGACGTCATCTTTTTGCTCCATGTTAACCGAGATGAAGACGTTTCCCTTGAGTGGAAGTTCGTTGTCCGCTGAAATACATGCTTTATAAAAAGCGAGACCAAAATCGTAATCAATCCCCATTACCTCACCAGTACTTTTCATTTCAGGACCCAGCATCGTATCAACACCAGAGAGTTTGTTGAACGGAAGCAATACTTCTTTAACTGCAACATGCTTGATGTCCCGTTCGTGATATTCGAGATCGCGAAGCTTTTTTCCAATCATAACTTTCGCGGCGATCTTCGCAATCGGGATTCCTGTCGCTTTGCTAACAAAAGGTACTGTCCGGCTCGCACGCGGGTTTGCTTCAAGTACGTACACAACTTCACCTTTTACTGCAAGTTGGATATTGACAAGTCCAATAACACCTAGCCCAAGTGCGATCTTTCGTGTATATTCTCGAACTCGTTCAACAATTGAGGGAAGGAGGGACTGAGTAGGTATTACACAAGCAGAATCGCCAGAATGTATTCCCGCTTGTTCAATATGTTCCATGATGCCCCCGATTAGTACATCCTCGCCATCGCATACCGCATCAACGTCAAGTTCTATAGCATTCTGTAAGTAGGAATCGATCAACACCGGATGGTTCCGGCTTACACGAACAGCTTCTTTCATATACTGTTCAAGTTCGCTTGAATCATGAACTATCTCCATCGCTCGGCCACCAAGGACATATGATGGACGTACAAGCACGGGATACCCGATTTTTTCGGCTTTTTTCTTTGCTTCTGCTTCAGAATATGCAGAAGAATTCGGTGGTGAGGGTATCTTGAGATGGTCTAGTAAGACACTAAATCGATCGCGATCTTCTGCGATGTCCATCGAATCCGGACTTGTCCCAAGTATTTTTGTTGTGAGTTTCAGCCTTTTTATTTCCTGTTCAAGAGGAACAGCAAGATTTACCGCATTTTGTCCCCCGAATTGCACCATCACGCCATCATACTTGTCCTTTTTTAGAATGTTTGAAACGTCCTCAAGCTGCATCGGTTCGAAGAAAAGACGATCTGAAGTGTCAAAATCGGTGGAAACGGTTTCTGGATTGTTATTGACAATATGAACTTCAACCCCTTCTTCTCGAAGTGCTTTTACCGCATGCACAGTACAATAATCAAATTCAATTCCTTGTCCGATACGGATAGGTCCTGAACCAAGTATGAGAATCTTTTGTTTCGCGTTCGGAACGATTTCACAGACCGGTTCTTGAGTTGAATAAAAGTATGGTGTACTCGCTGGAAATTCTGCGGCACATGTATCAACCATTTTATACGCTGGATCTTCGGTAATATTTTCAATTTTTTCAATAGAAAGACCGGTGATTTTAGCAATTTCAGTATTTGAGAGTCCAAATTTTTTTGCTGTATGAATATCAGAAGGTTCGTGGAAATTCACAAGATGGTTTTCCATTTCAACAATGTTTTTGATCTTCTCTAGAAAGAAAGGTGTTATTGAAGTTAGTTTAACAATCTCATCGATATTGAATCCTTTCCTAAACGCATCAAAGAGGCAATGAAACCGTTCATCAGTTGGGCGTGAAAGGATCATGCGTATTTCACTTGGGTTGGTGTGCACTGTTACATCAGTATCAAGCGAACGTTTAGCCTTTAAAAAAGCCTCTTCAAGCGTTCTTCCAATCGCCATAACCTCACCAGTACTCTTCATGGAAGTCGACAGTGTCCTATCTGCTCCCTTAAATTTGTCAAAGGGCCAGCGTGGGACCTTAACAACAATATAATCGATTGTTGGTTCAAATGATGCAGGAGTACAACCTGTTACTGTGTTTATAATTTCGTCGAGGCGCAATCCGATGGCAATCTTTGCAGCAACACGAGCAATCGGATATCCTGTAGCTTTCGAGGCGAGTGCTGATGATCTTGAGACGCGAGGATTCACTTCGATGACTCGATATTCTCCTTCTTTAAATGCAAACTGTATATTACAGCCTCCTTGTACATCGAGAGCACGAATAATTTTGATAGCTGCAGTGCGCAACATTTGAAATTCATCGTCACGAAGTGTGAGAATTGGCGCAACAACTACACTTTCCCCTGTGTGGATCCCCATTGGATCGACATTCTCCATACCGCAAACAATGATACAGATATCCTCCGAATCGCGCATCACCTCGAACTCAACCTCTTTCCATCCCAAAACACTTTCTTCAATGAGTACTTGATGAATACGCGATCGGGAAAGACCCATTTCAGCGATTCTAATAAGTTCTTCGCGAGTCCGTGCAATACCCCCGCCAGCACCACCCAGTGTATATGCAGGACGCACTACAGCAGGTAACCCTATTTCTTTAATTGCATTATCAATCTGGGTTAAATTATTGAGGATAGTACTTTGGGGAACGGGTTCTCCAATCTCTTTCATCAAATCGCGAAACTTCTCACGGTCTTCTCCTTTGTAAATTGCCTCGAGAGGTGTCCCCAGGATTTCAACATCTTTTAAAGCTCCCATCTCCGCAAGTTCTGCAGTGAGGTTAAGACCGGTCTGCCCACCCATACCAGACAGGATCCCATCTGGTTTTTCTTTGTCGATGATCTTTGCAATAATGTCCGCTTTCAGAGGTTCAATATAAATTTCATCAGCCATCTCGGGGTCTGTTTGGATTGTTGCTGGGTTGGAATTAACAAGAACAACATTCACACCTTCTTCACGCATCGCACGACATGCTTGAGATCCAGAAAAGTCAAATTCAGCCGCCTGCCCAATCTGGATCGGCCCGGAACCAATTAAGAGTACTTTTTTAATATGGGTCTTTTTGGGCATCAGGAAATACTCCGATAAAGAGAATCAAAGAAATGTGCTTCAGTATCCCTTGGTCCTCCGTGGGCTTCTGGATGGAACTGAACGCAAGTTAGATTGAGATCATCGTTATCAAAACCTTCTACTGTGCCATCATTCACATTTGTGTACGAAATTTTGCATCCTTCGGGAAGCGATTCGCCATCAACAGCAAAACCGTGGTTTTGAGTTGTGATGAAAATTTGACCATTCTTATATCGGACTGGTTGGTTTGCCCCTCGATGTCCGAACTTAAGTTTGTACGTATCACCACCAAGTGCAAGAGCGGAAATCTGGTTACCCATACAGATACCGAAAATTGGCAACTCACCAAGTAAATCTTTGACGCAACGAATTGCTGATTTTGCCTGTTTTGGGTCACCGGGACCGTTGCTAATAAATAATGCATCGGGTTTACACGCAAGAATTTTTTTAGAAGTTACATTATGAGGAAAAATGTGTAGGTCTCCACCGCGACGTGAAAGACTGACAACCATATTCTTTTTAATGCCGAGATCGATTATAGCGATCCGCTTTCCTTTCCCTTGGATATGGTAGTGTTTTTTACAGGATACTTGAGGGATAGGTGTTATGTCAGAAATATCTGGAGCCTTTTTTGCCATATTAACTGCATACATCCCATCATCACTTCCAACCACAAGGGAAGCTCGCATTGTACCATGGACACGTATTTTAATTGTCAATGCACGGGTATCAATCCCCGTTAAACCAAGAAGTCTTTCTTCTTCAAAAAAAGAACGAATAGAGGGGGTTGAAGCAGGTTTTTCACAGATCTCCTTTGTAATACACCCCATTGCACAAACATGCGGGTTCTGGAAATTTTTTCTATCTACACCATAATTCCCTATGAGAGGAAAGGTAAACATTAGAATTTGACCAAAATAGCTCGGATCTGTAAGAGATTCCATGTACCCGGTCATTTGGGTATTAAAAACCAATTCACCGGCACATTCCCCTTCAACACCAAATCCCTCCCCAACAACGTATTGGCCATCTTCAAGACCCAGAACCGCTTTCATCATTTCCATATTCAATGTGTCAGGTAGGTTATTAACGATAATGCAATTGCCATCAGGGATACGCATAAAAAGATTGAGGGGCGATATAAACATACCATAATTTAGTCAAAAAAGGTGAATTACATGGGAACGTTAGGACGAAAGATTGTTGATACCAACGTTGCAGAACTAGTTAAACAGCTTAATAAAGCATATAGTGATGAATGGCTCGCATACTATCAGTATTGGATCGGGTCAAAGATTGTCCGAGGACCAAATAAGGAAGCGGTTATTGCTGAACTCACGCTACATGCGACAGAAGAATTAGGGCATGCCACGTTACTCACTACCCGCATCATCCAACTTGGCGGAACACCCGTTACCAAACCGCAGGATTGGTATAAACTGACCAACTGTGGATACGAAGCACCAGATGACCCCTATGTCATCAAAGTACTCGAGCAGAATATCAAAGGGGAACAGTGTGCAATTAAAACTTATAACAACCTCATGAAGAAGACCAGGGATAAGGATCCAGTCACTTATAATATCCTTCTTGGTATCCTCCAGATGGAAGTCGAGCACGAGGAAGATCTCCAGGCATTGCTTGAAGATATTGAAGTGATGATGAAAAACAAGTAAAATCTACTTTTTTTCTTTTCTGTCATACCTAACCCCATTTTTATATATTCATTCTGTTAACGTTATGGCATTGAAAGGAACCTCTATGACAATTGAACATGTCAATGGAAGAAAAGTTGGGTCCGTAATGCTTTATGCACTTAGTACTTGTCAGTGGTGCAACAAGACAAAACAACTCCTCAAAGATTTGGGCATTGACTTTGATTATGTATATGTAGATTTACTTGAAGATAACGAACAGTCGGATGCGCTTGATGCAATGGAAAAGTGGAACCCGAGAGGATCGTTCCCGACACTTGTTATAGGCAATAAACGGTGTATTGTTGGTTTCCGTGAGGACGAAATTCGAGGGGCGTTTAGAATATGATACATTCTGTTATTTCCGATCCTCTAATCGATTCAACGTACCTGAAACTTAAAAAAGAGGCAGAAGAAGGAGGGTATCGATTTAACCCCAATGTAGAATTCACAAAAAATCTAGTTCGAGGACTTTTGAAAAATGAACAACGATATGGTTATCAATCATGCCCATGCCGCCTCTCAAGCGGGAAACGTGATGAAGACTTGGATATTATTTGCCCTTGTGATTACAGAGATCCAGACCTTGAAGATTTTGGTACCTGTTACTGCGCTCTGTATGTTTCAGAAAAGGTTGCAGCTGAAAATCAGACACTATCACCGATTCCAGAACGGAGACCCTCACGCGGAGATCGAAAAAAAGGAATGGTAGAAAGGCAAGTTACGGGTCTCGTGGGTTCTTCACTCCCATTCCCAGTTTGGCGCTGTAAGGTCTGTGGATATCTCTGCGCTCGTGAACAACCACCTGGAATTTGCCCGATTTGTAAAGCAACAAAAGATCGGTTTGAACGATTCATTTGAACCCTCGGTTCTTTATACTTTTTTTCAACTAATTTTTTACCTTTGCAAACGTCATAAGTCTAAAATACCGACTTCACTAACCAATAAGATATGGCAGAGCCGATCCAAATCGAGATTGTCGGGTTTGAAAATGCGGAGTGCTCTCCATTTCCCTGTAATGATGAAAGAACTTGCGGACTTACAGACTGTTACCCAACGGGAAAGTTGACTATGGCATTTGATTCCTTAAAAAAAGTCCTTGAGCAGTTATACGGTAATCGCATAACCATCAAACTTACACTCCTTGATAATGGCACTCCTGATTATATCAAAAAGATAATTGAGATTCAATATCCTGCACTGCCAATGGTAATTGTCAACAGCAAGGTCACCCCTATTGGACGTATCGCTTTAGATCGAATTAAAAATGAAATTGAAAAATTTCTTTAATTAAACAATTTTTGATAGAGCGCCATTCTCTAAATCATAATAGAACCCTTGAACTTGTATTTGTTTTTTTTCAAGAGCATCTTTTACTAGCGGATATCTCTTGAGATGTTCGATTTGGAGTCTAACATTTTCCTGCTCTATCATCCGCGATCGTTCTTTTTTCTCTTCAGGTGTTGTAGGTTTTTTTATTTTAGAATCCACACGCTGTTTAGCTTCAGTTGCGTTGTTCAACCAAAGAGGGATGTAAACATCATCTAACTCTTTATCCAAAGCTTTGATAGCTCCGCAATCAGAGTGCCCACAAATAACAATGTATTGAACTTTTAAGTGTTTGATTGCGTATTCAAGTACAGTTGCAAAATTCCAATCATGAATCGGTGCGATGTTTCCAATGTTACGCTGAATAAATAAAACACCGGGCGGTGCATTAGTTATATGACCGGTTTGGATCCTTGAATCAGAACACCCTATCCATAGAACCGAGGGATTCTGCCCTTTCGCAAGCTCATGATAACGCTGGATATTATCCTTAAAAACATTTTTTCTAAAATGTTCATTTCCCGATAATAATTGGTCAATCATTGAAACACCTACTTTTGAATAATTTTTACATTGCATTCGAAAACAATGCTAATGCTTCAATTTTGACTTGTAATATAGATCAATTAATCTTTCGAAATAGTCCATCCCGTGCAATAAGAACGTAAAGATTTTGATAAAAACGTGATAGTAATTTTTTACTTTCCACTTATACCAAAAATACTGAGATTTTTTTCGATTCTATCAGCGAGATGTTTTCCGTGCGAACCGTTCCAATATAATTTGTGGCAGTTATGACAAGAATAGAATGTAAGACCTGTTTTTTCTTTCGGTGCATAATCCGCATCCATAATATCCTGAGTTGTAGCCTCTTGTAGTTCCGTATTACACAAAGAGCATCGTGTCATTCTTAACTCAGGATCGATAAGCTCGAGATTTACAAGTTGCTTCACCTGCTCGATCACATCATCAGAACTAATTAGAATACCTGTCACTCCAGCACGATTTGCAAGCTCACGATCTCGTGTCAGGAGGATACGTCTTTCACTTTTTGATATTTGCAGCAGAATTGTATCTTCAAGAGTATTTCCTTGGGACAAGCTATTCGCACTGATGGTATCATATCCCATAAACCGAAGATAACGGCACAGAGTCCCAAGCATTCGGTCGGCAACGAACTGTTTTCTATCGTTTGGACTAAGATACATTTCGAATAACCTCGATTATTTCTCCGCACTGTTTGCACTTTTGTCGATCCAAATCACGCAACCGAGTCGAAAATCCTTGCCGCTCAATTAAAAGAGCGTTACATTTTGGACAATATGTGTTCTCGTAAGGATGGTCAAACACATTCCCGAGATAAGGGAACCTGAGTCCTAATTCCCGCGCTTTTTTATAGATTTTTTCTAGTGTTGTAACCGATGTTGCATGTCGATCGAGCATCTTGTAGTCAGGATGGAATCGGGAGAAATGCATCGGAGTATCTACACCGAGGTTTTCAATTGCCCACCTAATGAGAGATTCCATTTCTTCCATACTGTCGTTTAATCCTGGGATAACCAAGGTGACCGTTTCTACATGCAAACCAAGTTCCTTTGCAATCACTGCGGAATCGAGCACTGGTTGAAGATGGGCACCGCAAACTGTGCGGTAGAAATCATCAGTAAAAGCCTTGATATCGACACGATAGGCTGCAAGCATCGGTGCAAGTTCACGCAACGCTTCTTCGGTTATGTAACCATTTGTAACATAGATAGTTCCTAAACCATTAGCACGAGCAAGTCGTCCCATATCGAGCGCATATTCATGCCAAATTGTTGGTTCATTGTAGGTCCATGATATACTTGCACTCGCGCTAGCAATTGCTCGTTTCACGCCTTCTTCAGGGGAAAGAGAATGTAGTGAAACACTATTAAGCGTTGCACGAGAGATGTGCCAGTTCTGACAGTGCTGACAATGAAAATTGCACCCAATCCCGCCAAGTGAGTATGAAAGTGTGCCCGGTAGGAAATGGAAAAGAGGTTTTTTTTCTATCGGATCAACCGCTTCGCCGCTTGTCTTTCCATAGGTCGCGGCATAAAGGGTTCCATGTTTATTAATACGAACACCACAAATACCATGCCCCCCTTCTTTTATGGTGCAGCGATGGTTGCAAAGCGAGCACTTTACCGCACTATTGTCCTGCTTTGCGTACTGGAGCGCTTCATGCATCGCGGTCACATTTTTTTTAGAGTCGAAAGCCGCCATACCGTTCGTCGGAACTTAAGTGGTTAATCAGGCTTTTTTGAGTTCGTCGTTTTCTTCATCTGCTTCAAGAACGAAAGATCCCCGGTATTTACAGTTCTTGCAGAGATAGACCTGTCCAATATATCCTCCAACAACGGGGAATATTTCGCGACTCTTACAGATAGGGCAGTAAATCATGTACAACAACTCTATATGCGCATTCGGCACAAAAAATAGTGCAATGAAGAAGATTGTCATCTCACTCGGCGGATCTATTCTTTTTCCCTCGCTTGAACAAAACAGAGTCCAGAATTATGTGCCAGTTCTCAAGGAAATTGCTTTACAGTATCAACTTTTTGTGGTGGTTGGCGGTGGTGGAGAAGCCAGACGGTATATAAAAACAGCGCGCGATTTGGGTATTGATGAAGGAACAGCAGATGAGATCGGAATCCTGATCACACGGCTAAACGCCACAATGCTTGTCGCTGCTATGGGTGATGATGCATATCCCCGGGTAGCGGAGAGCCATGCTGAGGCTAAGAAATTTGCCGAACACAAAAAGTGTGTTATCATGGGCGGGATAACCCCCGGTCAAACAACGGATGCGGTTGCCGCAATCCTTGCCGAACGCGTACATGCCAGCGTCTTTATCAACGTGACTTCCGTTGATGGTATTTATAACACGGATCCGAAAAAAGATAAAAAAGCTAAACGGTATGACTACTTGACACCTAGGCAACTTCTTGAAATTGTCGGAAATGTTCAGCTCGTTGCAGGTCTAAACACTGTACTAGATATTGTCGCAGCTCGTGTTGTTGAACGCAGCGGTATTCCCCTAGTTGTTCTTGACGGTACTGATCCAAAAAATCTCAGGTCTGCTATCTTAAACGGAAATTACAAAGGAACGATCGTGAGTAATAAAAAGATCCAGCCTCTCCCAATTTAACTAATTAAAACGACAGCTATTTTTAACGCCCATCGCAATACTGTAGGGGTACGGGGTAGTAGGGTAGCCTGGTCCATCCTAGAGCGTTTGGGACGCTTTGACGGCGGTTCGAATCCGCCCTACCCCATCTGTGTATGAGAAAAAAAGATGCCCAAAGAATTTATTCTCTTCTTTTAGAACATTACCCAGATGCTCTAGATTCACCTACAACAGTTAGTAGAGGAACAGCATTTGAGATACTCATCATTACCATCCTTTCCGCGCAGACCACGGATAAAGCAGTTCTCGCAATAAAAAAACCACTCTTCTCAAAATATCCGACACCTATAGCGCTTGCAAAGGCAAAAATTGCAGATGTAGAAAAAATTATCCACAGTCTCGGGTTTTACCATGCAAAAGCCCGTCACATTATTTCAGCAGCGCAGATGCTCATTAAAGATTTTGATGGTGGTATTCCCCAAACAATGGAGGGACTACTTACAATTCCCGGTGTTGGACGTAAAACTGCAAATATTGTGCTTTACCAAGCACTCGAAAAAAATGTGGGCATTGCAGTAGATACACATGTAAGAAGGCTTGCTAAGCGGATTGGATTCTCAAATACCAACAATATCTCTATAATCGAGCGAGATTTGATGGCAATCTTTCCTCAAAATCAATGGGGAGATCTTACTGATGTTTTGATTGCCCATGGGCGTGCTTGCTGCACAGCAAAAAAACCGCAGTGTAAAATCTGTCCCATTAATACACATTGCCGGTATTTTCAAGATCTCCGTAAAAAAATAATACAATAATTTACGAATTTTTAAACCTTTTTTTGTTATCCGATAAAAACCCGGATAACTGAAAATGATACGAATCCTATCAAAGCACTTACGGGAATAGTAAGAATCCATGCCCAGATTATGCTCCTAGCCATCCCCCATTTCACGGCGCTTGTTCCCCGAGTCACTCCAACTCCCATTATAGATGATGTGATAATATGTGTCGTGCTTACCGGAATTCCTACTGCCGATGCACTGATGATTGTGGCTGCACTTGCAGTTTCCGCGGAAAATCCATCAACCGGGCGTAGTCTTGTAATCTTGTAGCCCATCGTTTTTACGATTCGCCATCCTCCAGAGAGCGTACCGAGTGCGATTGCTGTATGTGCACATAATATTACCCATATTGGCACAGGTAGGTAGTTTGGATCGACCCCCACCCCGTAATAGCCAATAGAGAATAGAAGAGGTGTGATTATCCCCATAGTCTTTTGTGCATCGTTAGATCCATGACTAAAACTGTAGGCACCTGCCGAAAAAAGCTGAAGTCTTCTGAAATGAACATCCACCATCGAACGATGAGTATCCTTAGCAATTCGAAGAACAATGACCATGAAAAGAAAACCGCATAGTAAACCAATCATTGGTGATAAAATCATGAATATTACAACGAACACAATTGTCGATAACTGTATTGCAAGTAACCCAGATGATGCAATCCCGGCACCTACCAATCCGCCAATGATTGAATGAGAAGAAGATGTAGGGAGACCCAAATACCAAGTAGTTATATTCCAGCTAATCGCTCCAATGAGCGCTGCAAGGTGTATGAATGGAATGGATCCAAAGGGCACATAATCCAGTTTGACAATCTTGCTGATAGTACTTGCAACCGCGACACCGAACGTAAATGCTGCAACGAAATTGAAGAATGCAGCGAAAGCCACCGCTTGTTTTGGCGAGAGTACTTTAGTAGAAACAACAGTGGATATAGCATTTGCTGAATCATGGAATCCGTTCGTAAAATCGAAGATCAAGGCGATGAATATTATAAAGATAACAAGGATGACTGTAAGGGTCAGCATATCCTATCAACGATGAATGCTATATTCTTCATGAGTGTCGAATTGCGATATCTGAAAGCACGTTTGCTACATCTTCGCAATAATCGGTTGCTGACTCCAAATGCTCGTATATATCTTTGAGCTTGATGATGGTCATCGCATCCTTGGTTTGGAAGAGGTCGGTAATCGCATGGGCAAGGATATCATCAGCTAGATTTTCAATTCGATTTACTTCAATGCAGCATTCTTCAATATATTTTGGATTTTTGATTGAACGGATACCATGGACTGCCCCTTCAATCTGAGTACATTGCATATGAATGAGTTTAGCTAATTCAATCATCGCCGAATCTGTTGATTCTATACTATAATAGAGCATCATCTCCGTCGTTCCATCTATAAAATCTAGAACCTCGTCAAGACCTGAAGCAAGGCGTGAAATCTCCTCAGGTTCAAGGGGTGTTATGAATGTACGATTCAGCTGCTCATAGATTTCATGCGTGACCTCGTCACCTTGATGTTCAAGCAGTACAATTTCATGTTGCTTTTCTTTCACATTTGTAAAATCTTCTGTGAGAACAACGAGTTTTTGCGCCGCATCAGTTACAATCTTTGTTTGTTTATCAAAAAGATCAAAAAAAATATAATCTTGCGGTATCAGCCATTCCCTTAAGCCCATAATTACCTGTCTGATAATCGGATAGATCAGATAAAAAATGTGGCGATTTTTACTTCAGACGAGATGAGGGACGATCGTGGCAACCAAATAATATCCACCAAAGGCAATTACGAGAGCTAGGGGAATTGTAACAACCCATGCGATCATCATCTCTCGCACAACATCCCACTGTACCGCATTTTTCCCGCGTGTTGAACCAACTCCAATAATTGCACCACTTATCACGTGAGTAGAAGATACAGGTACACCATAAGATGTGACTAGAGCAAGGGTAACACTACCCGCAGTTGCAGCTGAAAAACCCTGATATGGCCGAATCTTAGTTATCTTTTTTGCCATTTTATCTACAACCGCCCACCCACCGAAACAGGTACCAAGACCAATAGCAACGGCAGATACAAGAATCGCCCAGATAGGCACTACAAATGAGGAGAGAATGCCGGCAGAAACCAATAGGGCAGTAATTAAGCCGACCGCATGTTGACCATCATTTGCACCATGACCTGCTGCTTGGAATAGACTCGCAACAACATGAAGTGGTTGGAAAATGCGTTTCATTCGATTCTGTTTGGAGTTCCGGAACATATGGGAAATGAGGACATCAAAAAGAAAAGCAACCACCATACCGATTATTGGAGAGAGAAAAATAAAGAGCACGATTCCAAGTAGACCTGTGAGTTTAATCGCGCCGAAAATCATGAGAACGGTTATTGTGATAGCTAAACCACATATGGACCCGACAAGGATACCAAAACGTGTATCCTCTCCCAACGATGCCATGAATAAACCAAGCATGATACCACCAGCGATTGCACCTATCATACCGGAAATAGCAAGTTGCACAAGAATGTTCCAATCTGGAACAATAATGGCCGATAGTCCATATACTGCAAGACCTGCACCTAATAGGGCTCCCACCATTGCATGGCTGCTTGAAATAGGGATTCCAGCTCGGGTAGCAACAAAAACCAGAATAATAGCAGCACCCATCGCCACTATAATCGATAAGGGAGTAAGAGCATTGGGGTGTACGATTGCCGTTCCAATTGTTGCAGCGACAGCTGTTGAAAATATAAATGGTCCGAACATGTTACAGATTGCAGTGAGAAAGACTGCCTTACTCGGTGAAAGTGCTTTTGTAGCAACTACTGTAGCAATCGAATGTGATGCATCATTTAACCCATTCACAAAGTTTAATGCAAGAGCAAAAATGATACCGAAAAGGATAAGGGGATCCATACCTATCAGGAATGATTCATACTGATATCATTAAGTGCATGTCCCACATCATTGCATTTTTCCAAGACTCGCCCGAGCCCTTCATAAATATCTTTGAGTTTTATTATGAGTAGAAGATCCTTAGTTTTAAAGAGCTCAAGTACTGCACGGGACTGAAGTTCAATTGAAAGATTATAGAGCCGGTTAATTTCGCTCGTATGATTCTTGACATTTTCTGAATGTGTTAATAATTTCAGACTGTCAATGGCTTGTGAGATCTCGGTTGTCGCGAGTAAGATTAAGTAAGAGAATTCCTTGAGAGTTTCATTAGATTCAGTCAGCCCGTAATTACATATCTGTTGCGTAACCCGATCAATACGATCCATTACATCATCCATATCAGGAGCCAACCGAGAAATTTCCTCAGGTTCAAGGGGAGTAATCAGCGATTCATTCAATTGTTCGTAAACATGGCGGGTTATTTCGTCTCCTTGATGCTCTAATTGACGAACCCTATGAGCTTTTTCAGTGCCTTGTGGAAGTTCATGTGTTATTTCGTTTAAAACCTTCGCAGCTTCACTAATTGCAGACCCCATGTCCTTGAATAGCGTAAAAAATACTTTATCTTCAGGAAGAATCAGATCACGAACACGCATTGTCGTTCCCCCAACTAACCTGTGCATGAAAACTAAAAAATGTACGTTTAGTTTCTGTAAAATAGATGGACCGAGCGGGAATTGAACCCGCGGCCTCTACCATGCCAAGGTAGCGATCTACCCCTGATCTATCGGCCCGCTCTTATCCTATTGAACGTAATTAGTTAAAAGAATTGTTTTGGAAATATTGTTGTATGATTTTTCGAAAAAAAGAATTTGTAGATTATTAAATAGATTGCCGATATGGCACTTGTTCATCAACGATTTTGTAAGTTTTTCCGGATAAGAAAGTGACAAACACTTCAAGACGATCGGTATTCTTTGAACCCTGTAGAGTAACTTCTGGAAATTCGTTTTGAATTGGCATTATCCTGGTATCAACAGTATTATCGGGTCGTGTAAGTCTCACATTAATTTCTTTTACCATCGCTTTACCTGGGCCACCATCAAAGATCACAGTTAGATGACCAGCCGTATCCTTTAACCCGAAATAGAAGTATAATTCTTGATTTCTAGGTAATACATCGGTGGACTCGGTTGGAGTAATTGTTATCGATGCAGTAGGATTCGTTACAGTTGGAGATGGAAAGATGGTTGTTTGCGGTGTTGAACCGATACCAACTGGGATATTAGTTCCAGAAAATAGTGAAATACCAACTAACCAAACCACACCAACAAGGAAAATAACAATTAATAAACTTAATAGTGCCGCCCGGACCAGCACCCAGCGCACTCCAGGAACACCAATAGAAGGTACGGGATTCTGCGGTTCTAGCGGCAATCGAGGCGGCTGCGTTGATTCAGGTTGTGTGAGTTCCATATCAATACCACATGTTATTGAATTACTCTAATTAAGGTTTTACAAGTATTGTTGTACTAGCAGCAGACGCGCTAATTATTAGAAATCACACGTCCAACAACTGACTGATAGAGGTTATCATGGATTACTGCGGGATAAGAATATCCATAGTGGGAGTTGTATGACTCTGGGAATTATAGGTGGTACAAGCCTCCTCTTTTCAGATCTTCCAACGTTCGAAAAGCGTTGTATATACACACCGTTTGGTAATGCAGAGCTTTTGTGCGGTGATGTAGTGATGTTAATGCGTCACCAAAAAGACTTACCCCCTCACCGAATTAATTTCCGTGCCAACTTATCTGCTCTGGCACTTGTTGGAGTTGATAAAATAGTTTCAATTGGTTCCTCTGGATCCTTAAAGCCGAAAATTACACTCGGTTCCATCGTAATCCCAACAGATTATATGTCTATTTCTGATATCCCCTCCATCCATGATCATAAAATTGAGCATATCCGTCCCGAACTCTCACAACATCTAAGTAAAAAACTCTCTCATATCGTTCCAGAAGCAAAGTATGGTGGGATATATGTTCAGACACCTGGCCCGAGAATCGAGACAATAGCGGAAGTACAAGCGCTTGCGAAATTTGCCGATATTGTCGGTATGACTGTCGCAAGCGAAGCAACTCTTGCATGCGAACTTGATATGGAATTTGCAGCCCTCTGTACAGTTGACAATTATGCAAACGGCTTAGGTGAAGTTGTACTCACATACGAACATATCCTTGCCACGTCTCGTTCGAATCGATACCGAACGGAACAGATAGTGTCTGCAATAATAAAAAAATTGGGTTGAATATGGTACCAGAGAAAAATGAGGGTGGATATGTAATGGATGAAATTTTTCAGAAAAATTACTCGCTACTAATCACTAATGTTAAAGTTAACGGGAATCCCGCTGATATTTTTATAGATGAAACAGGAGTAATCAGAGATATTGGAGAAAATATACGAAAGGTCCACAAAGGAAAAGCCGAGTTTATCATTGATGCAGACGGTGCAATTGCACTACCTGGTTTGGTTAATACGCACACCCACTCAGCAATGACACTGCTTCGGGGGTACGCCGATGATATGTTTCTTCATGATTGGCTATCCCAAAAGATCTGGCCTCTCGAAGCAAAACTTACGGGTGACGATGTTTACTGGGGGACTAAACTCGCTTGCCTAGAGATGATTAAATCAGGGACAACAGCCTTTAACGACATGTACTTTTTTATGGAAGATACTGCACGGGCTGTCAATGAGATGGGAATACGTGCGGTATTATCTCATGGATTCATAGACCTTGCAAATCCAGATAAACGCGAATTGGAATGTAAAGCAACAGAGAAACTGGTCAACCATATTAGGTCCCTCAATAACCCAAAAATTCGTTCTGCTGTTGGCCCCCATGCACCTTATACGGTTTCCAAAGAGGGGCTCTCTTGGTGTGCTGAGTGTGCGGCGGAGCATAAGATTGGTATCCATATTCATGTGAGCGAGACCGAGAAAGAAGTAAATGATTGTCTTTCACAGCACGGAAAAGGTCCTGTTGCGGTACTTGACGAATGCGGAATTTTAACACCGCGAACTGTTGCTGCTCACTGTTGCTGGCTCGATGAAGCTGAGTGTCAATTGTTCGGGAAACGGGGAGTGAGTGCGTCACATAATCCAGTGAGTAACATGAAGCTTGCAACCCATCGAGCGATGCCGTACCACTGGTTGAAAGCGGCTAATACAAATATTTCTTTAGGCACGGATGGATGTTCATCAAACAATAATCTCGATATGTTTGAGGAGATGAAAACAGCTTCATTAATCCAAAAATTTTTCTGGAATGATCCGACGTTGTTAACAGCTCCGGAAGCTCTCCATATGGCCACTTTAGCGGGCGCTCGGGCGCTTGGATTGCCAACCGGAATTCTTGCAGTTGGCTCACCTGCTGATATTGTGCTCGTTACTACCCGAAGTTCAGAAAACGTTCCGATGCATAATCCCATATCCAATATTGTATACTCCTGTAACGGAGCATCTGTTGAAACAGTGCTCTGTGATGGAAAAGTTCTCATGTTAGAGCGTGAAGTTCAAGGTGAACAGGAGATACTCACTGGTGCAGGAAAGGTAGCATTCGATCTTGTGAACCGTGCTAATCAATCTTGATTACCAAATTGTTTTTAATGATAAAGTTTTACCTTTCCTAATGACGCATTGCAAAAAACATCCCGAACATAAAACAAGCCAGACCTGCAAAATCTGTTTAGAACCGTATTGTAATTCCTGCAAATCCCATCACCTTTTCATTTGTGAAGGGTGTTTCTATAAAATTCTTATCATGATGTTTATCACGATGATTATTGTCTCATTTGTGGTTTGGTTTGGGTTGCTTTGAATTGATATCAATAATTTTTTGATCTGCTGGATCTGTTTTTAATTAAATAAAAAAAAAATTGTACAGTCTCAAATTTTGAAACTTCTTAAATACCCAATTCTTTTTATGGGGAAAATGATTTATTTGTTTACTGTGACCTTGTATAGTCAGCTGGGGAAATCCTCTGCATGACAGATGGGGTCGTGGCCTAGTCCGGAATGGCAACGGGCTCCAGCGGTCTTTGCGTTCCTGTGCTGCAAATGAAGAGCAATGGGTCGTCTGATGAAATTGGTGATGACCCGTTGGAGCACTGATGCATGTCGGAGAGACCCGTCGATCGTGAGTTCAAATCTCACCGACCCCATTTTTTCTTGCATTTTTATTTTAATTTGATATCTTTATCATATCCGATAATCACATTAGTATAAGGAGAAATGAGAGTTCCATGTATCTTGTAGGTGAAGCCCTTCTTGGTGATGGTGCCGAGCTCGCTCATGTTGATTTGATGATTGGGGATAAAGATGGACCAGTTGGTGCAGCTTTTGCTAACGCCCTATCCCAACTTTCGATAGGACATACACCATTACTTGCCGTTGTACGCCCGAATTTACTTACTAAGCCGGTCACCCTGGTGATCCCCAAGGTGACGTTAAAAAATATTACGCAGGTAAATCAAATGTTCGGTCCAGTGCAAGCTGCAGTTGCTAAAGCAGTTGCAGATTGTGTTGAAGAGAAAGTTTTCGACAACGCAAAGGTAGATGTGGAAAATATTGTAATCCTTGCATCTGCATTCCTTCACCCCGATGCAAAGGACTACAACAAGATTTACCGCTTCAACTATGGGGCAACAAAACTTGCTATCAATCGTGCATTCGATAAATTCCCCGATTCTAAGACACTTGTTTTCGAGAAGGACCGGGCCGCTCATGTCATCATGGGCTTTAAAGTACAACGTCTCTGGGATCCACCATACTTACAAGTTGCAATTGACCTTGTTGATATGGGAAAAGTTGCTTCAGTATTAACAGAAGTCCCCCAAAACGACCACGTCATTATCGAAGCTGGAACCCCACTTATCAAGAAATTCGGACTCGGTGTTATTTCTGAGTTCCGCAAGATCCGCCCCAATGCGTTTATTATTGCAGATCTCAAGATTCTCGATACTGGCAATCTCGAAGCCCGTTTGGCGGCTGATGCATCTGCTGACGCCGTGGTTATATCGGGTCTAGCTCCAACATCAACAATTGAAAAGGCGATTTCTGAATCCCGCAAAGTTGGGATCTATTCAATTATTGATATGCTTAATGTTCAGAACCCTGTGAAGATAATTGATAAATTAAAAGTTAAGCCTGACATCGTGGAACTCCATCGGGCTATTGATACGGATGATGCTGCCCATGCCTGGGGAGATATTCCTGCACTCAAGAAAGCAGCTGGTGGCAAATTATTAGTAGCGACCGCTGGTGGAATACGCGTCAATGTGGTAAAAGACGCTCTAAAAGCAGGTGCTGATATCCTTGTTGTAGGACGAGCGATCACAGCAAGTAAGGATATAAATCACGCCGCTGAAGCATTCATAGAAGAACTCGATCGCGAAGAGATCGATCAATTCAGAGTTATGACTGATTTTTAATATATTCGTCGAACGTTTTTTTACAACTCAAATTTTTTATTATTTAGAAATCGTGAATTTGAAAAATTTTGAGAAAGAGACAATCAAAATAGAGTATTTTATTGAAAATTTTTATTTTAAGCATTGATCTCGATTTTTTCACCGGGTTTTAGAATTTTTACTTCAATATCAGTTGTTCTCTCAACTGCATTTTTGAATTTCAGCGGATCTTGTACGATCTTATCCCATGTGTTATAGTGGATTGGAATTACGAGTTTTGCACCAACATAATTTGCCGCTATCATTGCCTCATTTGGTCCCATCGTAAAACGACCTCCAATCGGAAGAAGTGCGACATTGGGGTGGTAGAGTTCCCCAATCAGTTTCATATCAGAAAATAGCCCCGTGTCACCTGCATGGTATACCGAAACCCCATCCATTCCAATAACAAAACCTGCAGCAGTCCCTCCTCCATAACCTCTACCCGCCTCTTCAATCCGTCCAGAGTGCATCGCAGGTGTCATTGTGAATGTAACCCCTTGTAACTCAATTGTCCCACCAATATTGAGGCTTTCAGCTGGCACACCCTTTGCTTTTAAGAATTTTGCAATCTCCGTAATAGCGACAGTTTTTCGTTTTAGGGTAACTGCTTCACCCATATGATCGGCATGCCCGTGAGTGACCACCACAAAATCTGGCTTTGTATGGGAAAGGCGTCCACCTTCAATAAACGGATCGATTAGTATCTTTTTTGTGCCCGACAACAGAACACAAGAATGCCCAAACCACGTAAGATACATAATTGCAAATGGTATTCCATAAGCATGAACGTTTTGCGAGATCAGATAATAATTGAAAGAAGGGTAGTAACAACAGACTCTTAAATTGTAAAATCTATTTTTTGATACAAGAGAGAAAAAAATATGTTAGATAAATGCCCCGGTGCAGCCAATTTTCAGACCCCTACACTTGCCATCAAGAAATGTCCCCAATGCGGTGAAGAGGTAGAATTTTTTTCTAACGATATTTCGGTAAAATGTAGTAAATGCGGTTTTATTGTCTATAACGATATTGAGTCCTGCGCACAATGGTGCAAACATGCAAAAGAGTGTCTCGGAGAGGAACTTTACAATAAATTATTTTGATAAATCATCCAAAATTATGTTCCTTTTTTGGGTGAAGTGTGAGTCTAGACTAAAAAAAGATTACTGGACGTTTTGAGGCACGCCAGTGTAACCCTTTAAGTCACATCTATTAGTTCAGCTTCGGTGATGTCAATCGATTCGCCAAATCCATCAACATTCACACTATGAGTCATTTGTTCTGAAAGATCACGATCTTCCATAACATCACGAATCCGAGCAATATAAGGATCGATAGTTGGGTCTTCTTGTTCTTCGATCACATGCCGGTACTCACGTAATGTCGAGGGGCTAATCCCCAATTTCTCGCTCACTTGTTTCATGGTCAGGCCTGAATTAATGTGCTTTTCCATCTTTTCGCGGTCAAATGGCATCTTGAAATCAAGCTCACGAAATAGCTTGAGTCGAACTCGAGCTCGTGCAACGGTCTTACTCAATTTTTCATCGCCAAGCTCACGGGCTATTTCGGTGTCATTCTTTCCTGCGTAGAACATGGTGACAAGTTTTGCAAGCTGGATCGGTTTCAAAGAAGTCTTAAAGATCCCCTGTTCGGTAATTTCACGCATCACTAGTGCGACTTCGCGTTCGATCGCATCGCTATCCCTAAGCGTACCGTGAATGTTCTTCATCGGCTCGATGATCTTTGTCTTACCTGACATCGTGCTGAACAGTTTTAGAAGCTGTGCTTTCTTTTTGTCTTCCGTCATTGCAAACCCCGTTATTGGGATTAGGATATACAATATTGGGCCGACTATTTAATTCTATCTTAATTGGCCCTTTGACCAAAAACTCTTTAAATTACTGCGCAATTAAATATTAAATTTTTACGTTTTATTATAGAAAATGTGAATGATAATCCATTCTAAAAAAAATGTTAATAAAAACCTTAACTTTCGGTATCCTTTTTGTCATAGTCACCGAACTATAATGGACAAGTACCGATAAATATTGTGATTGACATGAACGATGTCTATGAAAAAGTGATGGAACTCGCAAAGCGGCGGGGATTTATTTGGCCCACATCTGAATGCTATGGTTCGGTTGCGGGTTTCATTGATTATGGCCCACTTGGCGCAATGATGAAGCGTCGACTGGAAGATATTTGGCGTTATTTTTACGTAATTCAGGAAGGTTATTATGAGATTGAGTGCCCCACGATTGCGCAAGAGGCCGTCTTTATCGCTTCTGGACATTTGAAAGGATTTTCCGATAAGATGTGTCAGTGCCCACATTGTAACGAATTTTTAAGGGCAGACCATGTCGCTGAGGGAGGAGGTATCGCAGGTGGAGCAACGATGAGCAATGAGGAACTCTCTGCTGCAATTGCATCCTGTAAATGTCTCTCCTGCGGTGAAGTTCTCGGTAAGGTTGAGGTTTTTAACTTCAACCTTATGTTTAAAACCTCTATCGGCCCTGGTTCCCAAAGAACCGGTTATCTACGCCCTGAAACTGCACAGGGAATGTTTGTTGATTTCACACGCTTGCTTAGATTCTATCGAGATCACCTTCCGTTCGGTGTAGTGCAGATCGGTAAATCATATAGGAACGAGATCTCTCCCAGACAGGGAATGATTCGTCTTCGAGAGTTTACGCATGCAGAAGCAGAGATCTTCGTACATCCTGATAAAAAAGACCACCCCAATTTTTCCAGATATGCAAATTATAAAATGCCCCTTTTTACTGCTATACAGCAGGAAAAAAACGAACAACCGATAACCATTACGATGAAGGAAGCAGTAAAACAGGGTCTTATCGCTAATGAATACATTGCATATTATCTTGCGCTTACACACGATATGTTGGTAAAGATCGGTATCAAAACTGAACGACTCCGATTCCGTCAACACCTCTGTACTGAAAGGGCACATTACGCATCTGACTGTTGGGACGCAGAGATCTACTCCAGCAGATTCGGTTGGGTAGAGACAGTTGGTATTGCTGACCGTACAGACTATGACCTTACCGCTCATGCACAGCATAGTGGAACGCCAATGACTGTCTTTATTCAATATGAGGAGCCGAAAAAAATTCAGCGTCGCCGAATCATTCCCAATATGAGTGTTCTTGGCAAGCAGTATCGCACAAAAGCAAAAGCTGTTTTTGATGCTCTCTCAAATGCAACACCCGACGTGGATGGAGCAGAAATTGAAGTGGACGGTGAAAAGATCCACATTCCGATAAATCTCTTTGAAGTAAGGGACGAAGTTATCGAGGTTCGGGGCGAAGATATCGTTCCCCATGTCATTGAACCTTCATATGGCATCGATCGTATGTGTTATGCAGTTCTCGAGCAAGCATATGATGAGGATATTGCTGATGGAGAGACTCGAACGGTCCTACGATTTTCACCTACCATTGCACCGGTCCAAGTCGCAGTTTTTCCCTTGATGAATCGCGATGGTCTGGACACTATTGCGAGGGATATTACTCACGCACTTCAAAAACAAAGGATTCTAGCTGAGTATGATGACTCGGGGGCTATTGGAAGACGATATCGTCGACAGGATGAGATAGGAACGCCATTTGCAATCACTATTGATTACCAAACAAAAGAAGATCACACTGTCACTGTTAGGGACCGGGATAGTATGAAACAGATACGTGTTAATATTGATCGTATTCCGGAATTAATCAGCACATTATTAAATGGAACTATCCATTTTTCCTCTCTATAAAACATGAGCTTTATTACCCATCCTCTCATACGCGAAAACAGTATAGAATCGAGGGATTACCAACTCGCTATCGCAATGAAAGCGTTAGATGCGAATACAATGGTTATTCTCCCGACGGGATTGGGTAAAACTGCTGTTGCACTTCTTGTCGCTGCCTCGCGGATATACAATGAGGGGGGTAAAGTGCTCATGCTCGCCCCAACAAAACCGCTTGTAGATCAACATTTACATTTTTTTGAACGATTTCTCGCAATAGAACGACCTTCGGATCCTACGAAATCGCCATTTGTTATGTTTACAGGAGAAGCTCCTCCTCTCGAACGCACAGCCGAATGGAATCGTGCAAAGTTCTGTTTTGCCACACCACAAGTCGTGAAAAACGATCTAATCGCAGAACGATATAATTTGAAGGATGTCACTTTAATGATCGTTGACGAGTGCCATCGAGCTGTTGGTAATTATGCATATGTTTTCTGTGCACAACGGTATCTCGGTACTTCGGACAAACCACTTGTTCTCGCTATGACCGCTTCACCTGGTAGCATTAATGAGAAAGTGCAGGAAGTTTGTGCAAATCTGGGAATTGTCCATGTTGAGACACGAACTGAGGAAGATTCTGATGTTCGCCCATATGTCTATAATCGTGATATCGAGATAATAACAATTGATCTTCCTCAAGAACTCGCCACTGCTATATCCGCTCTTCAGCGTTTGATTGATGACCGTCTAGCTTTGCTTTCATCATTACGCTTTGATGTTCCGAAGCGAGAGAAACTATCGATGAAGACACTTTTTCTGCTAAACGCCCAAATCCAGCAACGTATCCAAGAACGCGATAAAACCGCCTATTCCGCGGCATCACTGTATGCTGAATTGATGAAGCTACGTCATGCGATAACTCTCGGTGAATCTCAGGGTAGTGAGGTACTGAAAAGCTACATTGCGAAACTTGTTTCTGAAGGTGTTAGTGGTGGTGGAAGCAAAGCTAGCCAACGGTTGGCTAAAGATCCTATTTTCCGTGAATTGTTTGATCGTTCAATAGAATGGACACACGAACTACACCCTAAACCTGAAATCTCACTCTCACTTGTTCGTCAACAGCTTCAAGAACATCCTAACAGTCGGATAATTATCTTTGCGACGTATCGAGACACCGTTCAGTTACTTGTTGATTATCTAAACAAAAATGGTATTTCATGTGAGCGTTTCGTAGGTCAGGCAATAAAAGATTCAGAAAAGGGACTCTCGCAGAAAAAGCAAATTGCTGCACTCAATCGATTCCGTGATGGCGAATTCAAAGTCCTTATTGCCACATCAGTTGGTGAAGAAGGGTTAGATGTACCATCCACTGACATGGTGATTTTCTATGAAGCCGTTCCTTCGGAAATCCGCTCTATTCAACGTAAAGGAAGAACAGGAAGATCCGCCGCTGGAAGGGTTGTCGTCCTTGTTTCGCACGGCACGTCAGATGAAGTGTATCGATTTGTGAGCCAGGCAAAAGAGAAGATGATGCATAAGAGCATGCGAAAGATGGGTAGTATGAAGTCTTTTCCTCAAAAACCTACTGGATTTGAACAGGTTGGCATAGATAAATTCACCCCACAGGGTCCGAAGATAATTATTGATGATCGAGAGACTTCTTCAAAGGTGGTCGAAGTCTTAAGCAGCATGGGTGCCGCGATTCGGCTTGAACGTCTTTTATATGGTGATTATGCAATCGGAGATCGTATTCTTGTTGAGCGTAAAACAGCAAGGGACTTTGTCGACACCTTGATCAACCGCGATCTATTAGGGCAGGTTAAGTTGATGGCTGAAGCTGTACCACGTCCCGTCCTGATTATTGAAGGGAGAGATCTCTATTTACAGCGTGATATCCATCCTAATGCGATCAAAGGTGTATTGGCTGCCCTAACGGTTGATATGGGTGTATCGATACTTTTCACAAAAGACGAACAAGATACTGCTCAAATGCTCTTTGTCCTTGCAAATCGAGAGGAGGGGGAGCGAGGTGAGCGAAAGGTGCATCCACACAAATCTCATCGCTCTCTTAAAGATGAGCAAGAATACGTTGTGTCTGCATTCCCAGACATCGGTATGAAGAATGCACGCATTCTCCTTGCAAACTTCGGGTCGTTAAAGGCGATTACAAATGCGGAGATTCCTGAACTGCTTGCTGTAAAAGGGATAGGAGAAAAGACAGCGCAAAAGATCTTTGATCTTTGTCACAGAACTTATAATTGATGAAGGATCTGGAGTGCCTCGCTTCCAATTTTTACTGAATCCATTAGCTTTAGACACCGTTCTGGATCGTCTTCATTTCGTATTCGTGTGCATAGTTCATTGATTGTTGCTGTTAATTCCTCAGCAAGTGTAACAGTATCAATCGTAGATGGAACACTAGCTTTTGAAGAAGAGTGAGTTTTTATATCAATTTTTTGCTTATTCGTTCCGATAGTCTCTTGTTCACGTTCCGAACAAACCACGCAAAATGTCTTCCCTTTATATTCAAACATCGGGCAACCACATGTCTTGCATGTCTTCTCTAGCATTTTTCCCCCTTTTAGGAGATACTCAGCCATAATCTCATCTTCCTTTTTTTGTGCCATCCTTGTCACCGTCGCATCAATATTTAAACTATATAAGGAGGTTCTACGTATTAACTACAGGTACGAAGTGTGGCAATATGCCGAACCCACAGAAGACAATCGAAAACTGTATTCTGATGTTGCAGCACATCACGGAGGACAGTACTATTCCGAGGAATATAAGACGTGTGGCGGACGAAACCCGCCAGCTGCTCATGAATGATAATAAAGAGCTTGGTTTGCGTGCGGCAGAAGCAATATCCAAAATTGATGAAATCTCAAATGACCCGAACATGCCGGTCCATGCGAGAACAAGAATCTGGGAACTAGTCTCACAGTTGGAGACCATTCCCTTGGATTAACATTTCAATCATTTATCAACAAACCAACGGATTGTTAACTTTTTCTATTGTTTTTTCAGGCAGATGATATTTGTGTTAAAAGTAGGGCATATAAGGGAATACATCCGATCTTTGATAGTCTATCCATGTTTGCTATTGAAGTGAATGACTTAACAAAAATTTTCGGCACTCTTGTCGCTATTAATAAACTAAATTTTAGTGTGAATGAAGGCGAGACTTTTGGGTTTTTAGGTCCTAATGGTGCCGGGAAGACTACTACTATCAGAATCCTGACCGGTATAACTCAACCGACATCAGGGACAGCAAAAATTTTCGGGTATGATATCCAGAATGAAATAATATCTGCACGACAATCGATAGGAATTGTTCATGAAACTTCCAATGTCTACGATGACCTTACTGCTTGGCAAAATATGATTTTTACTGCTGAACTTTACCATGTTAATAAAGCGGAACGTGAAAAAAAATCTAAAGAACTTCTCGAAATATTTGGATTATTTGAACGAAAAGATAACAAGGCACATGAATTTTCTAAAGGTATGAAACGACGGTTGACACTAGCAATGGGGCTTGTCAACAGCCCTAAGCTTTTATTCCTTGATGAACCCACTTCAGGACTTGATGTTCAGAGTAATCTCATAATTCGTGACGTTGTTGCTGATCTTACCCAAAAGGGCGTAACTGTTTTTCTAACGACTCACAATATCGAGGAAGCAAATGTAATGTGTGATCGGGTTGCCATCATCAACAAAGGACAGATTGCTGCCATCGATGCACCAGAACAATTGAAAAAGACTATCGAAAGCGTCCAATCTGTGGAGGTGGCATTTGATAAACGCGGGCTGGAACAAATGGATGAACTTCGTAAGCTCCCCTTCGTCAACGAAGCACGGAAAGAAGGCGATAAAATCAAACTCTATACTGAAGACCCATCTGCAATCATTGAAGAAGTAATGACGTATGCTAAACAAAAAAATTTGAAAATTATCAGTATCAGTACACTCGGTCCAAGCCTTGAAGATGTATTTATCAAACTGACAGGACTGAAAGCGAGAGTAGGAGCAGCGTATGTCAGTGATTAGTCAAAACTTCGGAATTGAACGTGTATTAAGAGAACTTTCCGCTGCTTGGGCAATTGCCAGAAAAGATATGCGAACCTATTACCTCAAGCCAAACATCATCGTTTCCGGCATCCTCTTCCCGCTCTTCATGTTCCTTGCCTTTGCCATCGGGAAGAACGCCCCGCCCGGCACCCTGATTCCAGGGCTGATCGCGATCACCCTCCTCTTCTCTGCCTCCTCAATCGAGCCGGTATCGATCCCCATCGAGCGGCGGGTAAAGACGTTCGACCGGCTGCTCTCGGCACCGATTTCGCTCCATTCATTGGTCTTCGGCGAGAGCCTGAGCGGTTTTCTCTACAGTCTTGGCATCGCGTGTCTTCCGCTCGTGATCGGCGTCATCCTGTTCAGCACATCAATTGTCTATGCTCTGACTTTGGTGGTTGCCATGGCGCTAACCGCGTTCTGTTTTGCAACGTTAGGCACACTTTTTGCCGCTTATCCAACAGAAAATGTTGGAGAAGTGATGTCGATGCTCAACACAGTCAGGCTGCCGCTTATCTTTATCTCCGGTGTCTTTATCCCGATATCAGCCATGCCACAGATCGGCCAAGAGATCGCATTTTTCTCCCCGCTCACTTATGGAAACGACATGATCGAATATGCGTATACCGGGACGTCGCTCTTTTCGCCGCTTCTGGATATCCTGGCGCTGCTGATCTTCATCCTGATCTTCCAGTTCGTTGCAAATAGACTGTATAAAAAATTTAATACGTGATTTAAAGGTTGATTATTAACAAAATATTTTGAATTATAAGGATTCCATTAGGTATTTATCGTCATGAATAAACCATTCAAATGTAAAATAACATTGCGGTTTCGCAATAATCGTCCCATAATTAATATACACAGGTATTTTGATGGCAACAGTCTTGATTGTTGATGATGATCCAAACATAACCGACATATTTCAGATTTTCCTCACCAATGATGGACACAAAGCGATAACTGCATCAAATGGAAAAGATTGCTTTGAAATGTTAGCGAAAAACAAACCTGATGTGATACTTCTTGATATTATGATGGAACCTATGGATGGATGGGAAATTCTTTCAAAAATAAAAGAGAATCCTCACACTTCATCGATTCCAGTGGTTATGGTCACTGGAAAACCTTTAGAAGAACAAGATTGTGAAATTTATGGCAATCTATTTTATGATTATTTAATGAAACCAATACGACGTGCACAATTATGTGAAGTTGTCCGTTGCGCCCTTAATCAGAACTAAATCTCAAATTCAAAATTCTTTTTTGTGATGCAATAAGGTATTAATTTACTGAACGGTAACGAATTGGTCATGAAACAATCATTTGGCGCACGCACAATTGCATATCCTTTACCAGTCTTTGTTATCGGAACTTATGATCATACTGGGAAACCAAATGCTATGGTAGCTGCATGGGGAGGTATATGTTCCTCAGATCCGCCGAGTATCTCTGTTTCTATCCGCCCAACTCGATATACCTACAGGAATCTAATGGAAAAGCGAGAGTTCACAATCAATATTCCATCAGTAGATTATATGGCAGAAACCGACTATTTTGGGATCGCTTCAGGAGAGGATAAAGACAAATTTGCTCAATCGGGTCTGACACCCGTCCGATCGACGATTATCGATGCACCTTTTATCAAAGAGTTCCCTGTTATTCTTGAATGTCGAGTTATCAATAAGGTCGATATCAAAGCGCATGTTCAATTCATTGGTGAAATACTTGATGTTAAGATCGATGAATCAGTACTCGGTTCTGATGGGAATCCCGATCTTGTAAGAATTAAACCTTTTGGTTTTGATGTTGTGCGTTCTGAATATTTTGCTATGGGGCCAAGTATAGGGAAAGCATTTGCCTCAGGAAGGAAATATATCCGATAATTTACTTTTTTATGTGTAGATGCGGGGTTATAAAATGAAACAATCACGGATGGTTAAAATCGGAGATTTAGCAAAAAATTTTTCACTGAAAGATGAGAATGACAAAACTTTTGATCTTTTTGAGAACATAGGTAAGAGAATTCTCCTCTCTTTTCACCCTCTTGCATGGACTGAGTATTGCGCTGCGCAGATGGTATCGCTTGAAAAAAACCTGAAAGTCCTCGAATCACTAAATACCGTTGCAGTAGGGATTAGTGTCGATTCTATTCCGTGCAAAAAAGCGTGGGCTAAAAGCCTTAGGATCGAGAATACTCCTTTACTCTGTGATTTTTGGCCTCATGGAAAGATAGCTCAGAGTTATGGTATTTTCAGAGATGCAAATGGGTTCTGCGAAAGAGCAAATATCATTATTGATGAAAAGCAGAAGGTTGTGTTTGTTAAAATCTATCCAATTCATAGCGTACCGGATATTCAAGAAGTAATTAATTTCTTAAAAAATCTTAAAAATTAATAAGAACATTTTTTTTCATTCCACATCGAAAAATAGATCATGACAATTGAATCTGATGCGGTTAAATTGGTCGCTGGGATTGATGCCGCACTTTACGCGTCAATAGCACTTATGGTAATAGCTGGAGTGATGTTCTTGGATGCGTGGGCATGAAGAACGAGCAACAAAACATTAATTAGAAGGGTAATTCTTCAAAAATTTTTATATTAATCTTGCATTCCTAGAAAGACTAGCTTCCTACTTTCACACCACACGTGGATGTGATGTTATAATGTGTTCCTACCCAGCCTGATCCGTTACGGAAGATCTATTATGATTGAGAAAAGTGCATTGAAAAAGATCGCAGATCGTTGGGCACGAGGAACTTACGCGCTAAGAAAAGATGACCAACTTTACGGACATAAGCTCGTAGAGCTTTTGCGGCGTAATTATTCCGTAAACCTAGTACCATTTGAAGACCCATTAGACGCCGCAATATTTGTAGTCCTTGTAGATCTTCTTAAAGAGATGGAGATAACCGGTGCAATTCGAATTTTAAAGACACCAACCGGACCAGACACTTTGACAAAATAGGAGTGAAATATTGCTGATAAAGACTCTGTGCCTTCGCAAGAATTTACTCTCCAATCACTGTACAAAGTACAGTCCGTTCACGTCCTGCATTTACATCCAGTTCGAGTAACACTATTTGTTGCCAAGTACCACATGCCAGATTTCCGCCCTCCAGCGGGACGGTTATCGAAGGTCCTACAATAGCCGCCTTTACGTGTGACCTCCCATTACCATCGCCCCAGCGTGAGTTATGAGCATAATCAGCGTTTTCAGGTGCTATAACGGCAAGTGCCCGTTTAAGATCCGAAAGTACTCCGGGCTCAAATTCAATGGTTGTGAGTGCCGCTGTAGAATGTTGGACAAAAAGATGAATAAGTCCATCTTTTACTTTACTCTCTGCTACAATCTTCTTTATATGAGAAGTTAGATCTATGATATCACCTTCACGTTGAGAAGTGACATAAAACTTCTTTCGAAACATTAGAATCACCTTTATTTGATCTCATCTTGAAAGAAAAAAAACAATTCCATCCTAGGGGTGGTGGAATTATTTGGTTCCAAACTTAGTTAAACTGAAAAAGTACTAAAAAATTTTTGAGTTTAAATTCAGCTCATTCTTTGTTTCTTCAGGAATTACCTCCCCGCTTTCGACATCTGGTGGGACTACTACAACACCAACAAGTCGATCATTCTCTTCTGGTCGCATGACCTTAACTCCACGTGTCCCTCTGCCTCGGGTTGAAATCTCTGAGACTTTTGTGCGGAGAACGACACCTCCCGCCGTCATTACAACGATTTCATCGCTATCAGAAACAGCGAGGGACGCGATCACGGTAGAATCACGATCTGTTAGGATATTAATAACGCCACCAGTTCCTCTACCGTGTCCTCTGAATTCATCGAATTCAGTTCGTTTTGCAAATCCGACATCAGTAACTGTAAGAAGATGATCCTTTTCGACAAGCGTAATTGCCTGAATTGTATCCTCACTTTTCAGCCGTATACCCCGAACTCCCTGTGCATTCCGACCGACAGTCCTGACCGTTTTTTCGTGGAAACGCAAGCTGCGCCCGAACTTAGTAGTAAGAACGATTTCCTTTGTGCTGTCCGTTTGGATTACATCAACAAGCTGATCTTGATTTTTAAGCTTTATCGCGTTCGTTCCTACTGAACGGGGGTTTGAGAATTCATCCTGAGTGATTTTGATAATTTGCCCAAGTTTGGTCACAAACACCAAATACCTATCATTACGAAACTCGCGGATTGGAATAACAGTTGTGACGATCTCGCTCTGGAGATCGAGAAGATTTACAATTGGTTTGCCTTTAGCAACCCTTGAGCTCTCTGGGATATCATAAACCTTGAGCCAGTAGACTCGCCCGAGATTAGTAAAACAGAGAAGGTAATCTTTCATACCAGCGACAAAGACCGAGTCAACAAAATCCTCTTCTTTTGTCGTCATGCCAGTAATACCATGCCCACCTCGACGTTGTTTACGGTAGGTATCCAAATCGGTACGTTTAATGTAATTGGCAGTGGTAAGTGATACTAATACCGTTTTGTCTTCTATTAGATCCTCGTTAGAAAGGTCACTGGTATCAAGTGCAATCTGTGTCCTTCTCTTATCACCAAACTTTTCAGCGACCTCAAGAGTTTCTCGGCGGATCTCATTCCTGATATTTGATTCGGAAGAAAGGATTTGATTAAGACGCAAAATCTCCGTTTCAAGTCCTTTTTTCTCATCAATAATCTTCTGTTGCTCAAGAGCCGCAAGTCGACGCAGCTGCATGGAAAGGATCGCATTAGCTTGTATCTCATCGAGTGCAAATTTCATTACGAGAGCAGATCGAGCATTCTCAACGGTATCAGAAGCACGGATGGTTGCTATGACCTGATCGATCTTAACAAGGGCAATCAAGAGCCCATCCAAAATATGAACTTTTTCCTGCGCCTTTTTCAAGTCAAACTCAGACCGGCGTCGTATCACTTCGATTCTATGCTGAACAAAGCTCGCAAGGAGACTATGAAGATTAAGAACCTTCGGTTGGTTGTCAACAATAGCGAGGTTGATGACCCAGTAACTTAACTCAAGTTGAGTATGCTTATAGAGATTGTTAAGGATTACTGGCGCCATTGAACCTTTACGAAGTTCAAATACAACACGGATGCCCTCTTTATCGGATTCGTCACGGATATCTGATATACCATCAATCCGCTTTTCCTTAATCATCGTGGCAATATTTGCAATCCACTGAGCCTTATTCACCTGGTAAGGTAACTCTGTGACGATAATGCGATCCCCTCGATTCCCACTCTCAGAATCTTCAATATTTGCGACCCCGCGGACGATTATATGACCTTGCCCGGTAGTGTATACGTCCCTTACACCTTTTGTACCCATCAGGAGACCCCCTGTTGGGAAATCTGGACCTTGCATGATCTTCAACAGTTCGTCAACAGATACCTGCGGGTTTTCAAGATATTGGATGACAGCCCCACATACTTCCTTGAGGTTATGGGGAGGCATTTTGGTGGCCATACCAACTGCAATCCCATCTGAACCATTGATTAGTAAATTTGGAACTTTGGCAGGAAGTACAACGGGTTCCTTGAGAGACTCATCAAAATTTGGGACGAACGTTACAGTTTCTTTTTCTATGTCACTGAGGAGCTCTTCTGCAATAGGATTAAGTCGAACTTCAGTATATCGCATTGCGGCTGCGCCATCTCCATCAACAGAACCAAAGTTACCTTGACCTTGTACAAGAGTATATCGATACGAAAAAGGTTGTGCCATCTTGACAATGGTATCGTAAATTGAGGTGTCGCCATGAGGATGAAACTTCCCCATCACTTCTCCAACAACCCTGGCACTCTTTTTTGTAGGCTTATCACTAGTATTACCCATTTCCCACATCGCAAATAATGAACGGCGATGAACGGGTTTGAGCCCATCCCGAGCATCAGGAATTGCACGCCCAATGATGACACTCATTGCATAATCGATGTACGAGGTCTTCATCTCCCTTTCAATGCTAATAGGTTCGACCCTATGTGAAATTGAGAGAACTTCAGTAGACCCAGAGTCTTTAGATGTCAAGGTTAATCACTTCTTTTGCATGGCGCTTAATGAAATCCTTACGTGCATCCACATCTTTACCCATCAGTGTCTTGAAGATCTCATTAGCTTGCATCGCATCTTCGATATTTACCTGCTTGAAGATCCGATGTTGAGGGTTCATCGTGGTGTCCCAGAGTTGGTGTGCATTCATCTCACCAAGACCCTTGTATCTCTGAATCGTGACACCTTTCTCACCCATCGCAGCAGAGAACTGTTTCATCTCTTCCTCTTTGTAGGCGTATTTCTCATCCTTTCCTTTTGCAACCCGAAAAAGAGGTGGCTGTGCAATATAGATGTACCCCATCTCAATCAGTTTTACCATATAACGGTAGAAGAACGTTAGAAGTAATGTTCGGATATGAGCCCCGTCTACGTCTGCATCGGTCATAATTATGATATGGTGATATCGGGCTCGTTCAGCGTCAAATCTTTCACCGACACCTGTACCAATCGCAGATATAAGCGTTTGAACCTCAGCATTTTTTAGTATCTGGTGCTCACCAGCTTTCTCTACATTGAGTATCTTGCCACGAAGCGGGAGGATTGCTTGGAACTTTCGGTCTCTTCCTTGCTTTGCACTACCTCCTGCCGAATCTCCCTCAACGATATAGATTTCACTTTTCGCTGGGTCACGTTCAGAACAATCAGCAAGCTTACCCGGCAATCCAGAACTTTCCAAAGAACTCTTTCGACGTGCGAGCTCTCGTGCATTTCTAGCTGCGTCGCGGGCTCTCGCAGCTGCAACTGCTTTTTCAACAATTATTGCAAGCACTTTTGGATTCTCGTCAAAATACTCGCACAGGGCGGTGTAAACAAGTGAATCAACAATCCCCCGAACATTGCTATTACCAAGTCGCATTTTGGTTTGCCCCTCAAATTGGGGGTTTGCCATCTTGACACTAATGACAGAAGTTAGTCCCTCTCGTACATCTTCCCCGCGGATTGCGAGAGTCAAGGAACTGTCTTTGACAAGGTTGTTCCGTTTAGCTACCGTATTGATCGATTTCGTAATTGCACTGCGGAACCCTTCGAGGTGCGTTCCTCCTTCACGGGTATTGACACTATTAACATATGAGTAAATCTTCTCATCATAACCAGTGGTATATTGCATTGCCACCTCGAGCTCAATTTTATTCTCCTCATCTGTTTTTGTTATGTCAATCGGGATGGGATGAAGGCTTTCAGATCCCTCATTTAAATATTTCACAAACTCTGAAAGACCTCCGTCGTAACAATATGATGCTCGGTCACCAGTGCGGTAATCGGAAATTCTTATTGTGACTCCGGAATTTAGGAATGCAAGTTCACGGAGACGATGAGCGAGAACATCATAATCAAATTTTGTAGTTTCAAAGATGGTACTGTCAGGGATAAACGTGATTCGGGTTCCAGTCATCCGGTAACCGAATTCTGCAAGGAATAGTCGCCTGTTTTCACGCTCGATCTCATCATGAGTTGCGGGAATTGTTGTGACATCCTGCTGACCTGGGCGAGCATCTTTTGGCGATTTGCGGGCAAACAGAGCTGGGTTTCCATACCATTGTTGATAGCGAATAAGCATTTCATCGAGCGTCTCTTCCCGCTGAGAGAGGGAAGAGACGGTTTTACCCAATGCAAACTGCATATCGTAAATATTTCCATCACGGAATACCCGTGCAAAAAGGTGGGCAGACAGAGCATTTACTACCGATACTCCAACACCGTGAAGCCCTCCTGAAACCTGATACGTGGCCTTATCAAATTTACCACCCGCGTGAAGTACAGTCAGCACCACTTCAAGAGCACTTTTTCCGTTCTTCTCCATCTTATCAACGGGTATACCACGCCCGTTATCATCAACCGTAACTGAACCATCAGAATTGATGACCACATCAATTAGCGTGCAAAATCCAGCAAGTGCCTCATCTATAGAGTTATCCACAACTTCATACACAAGATGGTGTAGTCCGCGTGTATCGGTGCTCCCAATATACATGGCAGGTCGCTCCCGAACTGGAGATAAACCTTCCAAGACCGTTATGTGGGACGCATCATAAGTATCGTTCAAAGATGACCCCCTTTCAAAAAAATCGCGCAAAAACCTGTGCGTTTCACAATAATTATTGGTTTTATAAGGATTTAAGGGTATGGCACCGACGTAAAAATTACTAAAAATTTTGGGTCAAAACCCAATAATGTTTATGACATGGCATTTACACAAAAATTTAACAAAAAATTAGCGAATTGGATACACTTCAATTTGCGAATTTTTAGGTTATAGCTTAATGATATGTCCCAATATCAGGGTCTTTAATTCCTAGAGCTCGGTCAATCGCAAGAACAAGATTATTGAGTGCAACAATTACATCATGTGCATCTTCCTTATCCATTGTACCAGGTTGGTGCCAGATAACCTTCTTACGCAATACAGTTACCAATTGATCCACTTCCGTGTCTTTGAACTGATCTGGTACAACAAGTCCTTCAAGGTGATCGGCAGCGCCAAACCATGCTTGTTCCGGCGGGAATGCAAAGTGTTTTGCAATCAGCATGATGCTGGTGATAAACCCATGTCCGAATGAATTTGCCATGAAGAGATGATGGGGCAGGAATATAAAAAAGGGATGGTCTAATAGAGACGGACTGTGGTCAGCCATATAACGAATGGGACGGTTATGAAAAAAGCAAGACAGATCACAAGAAACGTCCAGTCAATCGCACGGAGCGGTTTTTTTAGAATGAAGATATGGCTTTCTTTCCCATACCCCCGGCAGAGCATGCTTGTGTAGACGCGTTCACCCTGCTGGTACGACCGAATGAAGATGGTGCCAACGGTATAACCGAGCTGTTTTATCCGGTAGCGATATGACAGTGCAGAGTTGAACGGATCAAAACACCGTGTGGCAAGCGATTCATTGATCTTCCGGTACATATAGCCGAATACAAAGAGATAACGGATCATCATGCCAAGCGTGAGAGCAAACTCTGGAGGCAAACCCATGCGCCCAGCACCTTCGAGCATATCATGGAGCTTTGTCGTAGATGAGAGCAGAATGATTGCCGAGACACAGACTATAAACTTCACCAACAGAATAGCAGCAAACTCGATTGATTCGGCATATATGTGGATCCCAAAGGGAAGATTTGCGATTACGTGAAATACTGGATAATATCGATTGGTAAAAAAGATCTGGAAGAGGATGATAAAGAGCCCGAACGGGAGCACCATCAGCAAGCGCTTTGCATAGACGGGCACAGGAAGCAAGGAGAGAGTCCAGAGAATTGCAAAAAAGGCAAAAAATATCAAACCAACGGTAAAGACAACAGGCGTATATGGAAGTGCAACCATCGCAATGATCAGCGCAAGCATGCTTACGATCTTCACGCGTGCATCAAGCCGATGGATAACACTGTTTTTATACGCCGTTTTTTCAATGTAAAAGAGTTCTTCGATCATTACTGGGGAGTATCTTTCTGGGGACCCTTGTATGCACGTATCAGCGCCTGTTCAGCATCCTCATAGGTGTATGCCATGGGTATAGGAACACCATTTTTCTGGAGCGAACGGATAAGCTTTGGCAGAACCGGGACATCAAGACGTATGGATTTGAGCATGTCAGGCTGTAAGAAGATGTCTTCTACGCTACCCTCTGCGACAAAAAGCCCCTTGTTCATGACATATACGTAATCTGCAACCTCAGCAACCATCGAAACATCATGAGTGGAAAAGATTACCGTCATACCGTACTGTTTTGAAAGGGAGTTGATGAACGTGATAAGGTCATGAACGCCCCTGGGGTCAAGACCGGCGGTGGGTTCATCAAGCACGAGGACTTCAGGCTCCATCGCAATCACGCCTGCGATTGCGACCCGTTTCTTCTCACCACCACTTAGATGGTGTGGCACCCGGTGGGCAAGGTCTTCGATCCCAACGAGCTTGAGCGCTTCATGCACTCGGTGGTGGATTGTTTCCTCGTCGAGTCCAAGGTTGGTGGGGCCGAACGCGACATCCTGTTCTACAGTCGGTGAAAAGATTTGGTCATCGGCGTTCTGGAATATGATCCCTACAAACTTCCGCACCTCACGGATATTATCCTGAGTGATTGGTTCGCCACGGATCAAGACCGAACCTGAGGTCGGTTTGAATATCCCGTTGAAACATTTAAAGAGCGTACTCTTGCCGGCGCCGTTTGATCCGATGACAGCTATACGGGCATTGCGAGGAGCGACGAAGTTTACAGAGTGTAATGCCGTTACGTTGCCGGGATAGATGTAGGTGAGATTGCGGGTCTCGATGAGGTGCATGAGGAAATCCGATTAGTATTGGATTTTTTTACAAAAAAAATCCTCTCAATTTTTTCTGGTAATGACCCGGCTGATACCAAAACCAAGAATGAAGAGCACAAGCACACCAAAGATTATTGCAAGCACTTTTCCCGGTTTGTCCAGTCCCGGTAGGGTATAGTCAGGAAGCGGTGCAGCCCATGAGAATGTGTTGCCGGTCTTTTCTGCGACGGCCACTTCTGCCAAAACTGCCTTTGATTGGTCAATATGGACGATATTTGTGTCTTTTACCCCGTATGCGGAAAGGAACGTGCTGTCCAATGCGTCAGGATACGTGGATGCATAATACGGTGCAAAGATCGCAATTGCTAGTGCTACGGTAATACCTGCAACGATGATCATATCCTTTGCCTTACCTGTTTTCGCGGGACTTTCGCAACCAACAATATCTGGGCGTGCAAGGATGATGAGTGAGAGAGCAAATGCAGTGACACCACCTTCAATAATCCCGATGACGGCATGGTAAACGCCCATACTGACAAGGGCAAAGGCAGCCGGCACGGTGCCTGCAACAGCAAGCTCAACCGCACAGACAATCGATGGAATAAACACCGATATCCAGCCTGCTATAAACGCCGCATAAAACCGGTTGTGGAAGACTGTGTTGATGGATCGGTACGTGTAAAACCCGAAAAATCCCGCCAGAACACCCATATTGATGATATTAGCCCCCATTGAAGTAATCCCTCCATCACCAAAGAAAATGCCCTGAAGCACAAGGACGAGCGTAAGAATAAACACAGCGGCAAAGGGTGAACCAAGCACGATAGCAGCAAGCGCGGCTCCCACAACATGCCCGCTTACGCCACCGGGGATAACAGAGATCGGGAGCGCCATATTCAGTGTCTGGATAGCGAAGATACCAGCGGCAAGCACCGCAACAAGCGGCACTTTTTCCTCGCTCATCTCACGTTTTGCCCAGCGTAGCGAAAGCACAATGAAGACAAGTGCGATGATCCAGTAACCGATAGCCTGTGAGATTGGGAGGAAGCCGTCGGGGATGTGCATGATGTGAACCTATAAGTTATTACTTTTCTTAAATTATGTAACACTGAGTAGTTAAAAAATGTTATGATTTAATATTCAGTTTAAAAAATGTTAATTTTTTTCATAATAATGTTGTGATTATATTTTATTATTGGATATCATTGAATCAATCGTTCATTACCAAGACTATAAAAGCAGAGATTACACCAAATCTTCATGCCATCAGCGAAGAAAACAAAGAAGACAGAGATAGAATGAACAATAATTTGACGAAAAAATGATGTGAGTACTGTGCCAACAACGACATTTTCCGAACATATCCCAGATCTCGATCTGATTACATGGTACGCAGAAAATAACAAATCGGTATTTGCATTTATGAGCCCTTGGACAAAATTCGCTATCCTTACATTACTTGTAGTTCTTGTTACAGTCCTTCATTCAATAATTTTGTTGATATCAATTTACGTGGCGGTTATCTGCATTTATTTGATAGCAGGATTACCTGCAAAAAAATTAATATTGTGGTATACACTTCCAATCTTATTTGTTTTCTCGCTTATTGGAATTCTTGTATGGGGTGAGCCAGGATTTCCACTTATTTCACTTAAAATATTTGGGCTCACTGCGATTTTGACTGATAAAGGAGTTCTTATAGCCATTTCACTTTTAATAAAAGCACTTACTATGGTCACATTCTCTCTTTTCATTCTCATGACAACACGGTACTCATATCTTGCGACTGTAATCGAACGGATTTTTCCTGCACCACTCGACCAGATCTTTTTGCTTTCATACCGATTCCTATTTCTTACAATTTCAATGACAGCAGCAATGCTCAAAGCAGTGTGCTCCCGTGGTGGTGGAGTCATCTATAGTATTCGCATGCAAGGGAAAATTTTTGCAGAAGTTTTTGCACTTGTTTTTATTAGATCATTTGACAGGGCAGAACGTGTACATAAAGCAATGATAGCGCGGGGCTACAAAGGTCATTTTTCAATGAATAACGAGGTTCCTGCCCCTTCGCAATATGGTATGATCAGTATTGTTATTTTTTCAATTATTGTAATTGCAATCTTGATTGCTTCTCAACTAAAGTGGGGATTGAATATTCTATGACTTCTCTAAAAACACCAACCCCAGATCAGCTCTGCTTTCAACCCCCAACTGCTTTAAAAGAGTTGATCCATGTTGATTGCGCAAGTCATGTTTATCCAGATGGTACTATCGGTATTCACCAGATGTGTTTTCGAGTATTTGAATCTGAGATTGTTGCACTTTGTGGTCCAAATGGTTCCGGGAAATCTACCCTTATCGAACATTTAAATGGCCTATTGACTCCATCTGAAGGAAAAATTGTTGTTCGAGGGAGATTGATTGGCAGTAAAGAGGCAGCAGATCTTTGGAAAGATGTTGGGATAGTCTTTCAACGCTCTGATGATCAGCTCTTTGCTCCGACAGTACTTGATGATGTGATGTTCGGCCCAATCAACATGGGAATACCATATGCTAATGCAAAATCTGCTGCACTTTCAGCACTTAAAGCGGTCGGGGCTTCGGATCTAGTTCATAAATTACCGAATTTCTTAAGTGGTGGGCAAAAAAGACTGATCTCAATCGCTGGCATCCTTGCAATGAAGCCTAAAATTATTGCATTAGATGAACCCACTTCTGATCTCGATCCACTACATAGCGATATTATTGAGCGGTTAATCCTTGAACTTAAAAACAAATTTACTATCAGCGTCGTCATTGCAACGCATGATCTCGATTTTGCTGCACGAATAGCCGACAGAGTATGTCTTGTAAGAAGAGGTTCTATTTGTGCTGAGGGATCTCCAGCAGACATGTTTTATAATGACCGGTTAATAAATGGTGCAGGATTGCAACCACCTACTGTCGTTCAACTCTATAGAGCAATGTGTATAGAAAAAGGCATATCTGCTACTGAACGTCCTTTGACAATTCAACAGTTAGTAGAAGTGACTAGTAAAAAAATCGTTGAGTAAATACAATGGCACATATTCACCTTGAAGATGGTTCGTTTACCTTGTTTTGGGTTATAGTGTGGTGGTTATGCGCACTTGTACTCATTGGATCTGCACTTTTTCTACTGCGTATAAAGAAAACGAAAGATGTTAAAAAAATTACAATGGCTGCATTTGTAACAGCCGCCTCTTTTGCTATATTCCAAGTACAAATACCTATTTTTGGTGGTGTCCATCTGAATCTCACACCGCTCATTGGTATTCTTGCAGGACCAGTTTTTGGTACTCTTATTGTTTTTATTGTCAATATCATGTCTGCAGCAATAGGTCATGGGGGATGGGGATTAATTGGAGCAAATGTATTAGTTAATTTCTCCGAAGTAATTGTCGCATATCTCTCTTATAGAGGATTGAAAAAAGTGACTTCCAGTCTATTTTTCCGTGCAGGAATTGCAACCTTTGTAGGTTTAATATGCGGTAATATTGTGATGATTGCAATCATCCTTATATCTGGTATCCAAGGTATCACCCAGAGCACACTTCAAATTCTTACAGGGCTTTCATTACTCGCTGCTGTGAATATGGGTGTTGCGGTTATCGAGGCTTTTATTACCGGTCTGATTGTTGCATATATCGGAAAGGTACGACCTGATATACTCGAAGGTACTGTTTCATGACACTATTCAAAGATAAGAAAGGGATCATTATTTTTGGAGTAATTGTTGTCATCATTGTTATCGTAGCCTTGACTGCGTACAGTATGACTGGCCCAATGGGTATCGAAGAGAGATTTAATCATGCTCTTGGACTCCCAATAAATCAGGAAGATCACGGAAACAACTGGTTTGGATTTTCCATTGAGGGAAATACCCTTCTTTACGGGATAATACTGGCAGTACTTATAGTTGCCAGTTTTGTATCATACAAATATCTCAAAATATAAAATAAAACACCTTTCTGAGACGTGAGAGACCTTAATTCAATATAAAAAAGATTCTAAAAAAATTACACAGATTTTATTTGTTCTTTAAAGATTGACCTAAACCTAGACCGCATCAAAGTGCTCATTACAGTAAATATCGAAGGGTTGCGCATCAACTTTTTGATAAGAGGAACGGGATTATCCATATCTCCATATTTGATGATGGCCTCGATTATATCCGGATCATTCATTGCACAGATTAGACGATCGATATCTTCAGAGTTCAACTGTTGTCGCAGCTTGAAAAATCGAAGCCCTGATATCAGCATATCACCAAAGTCTGCCTGCCATCGATGTTCATATTGGGCAAGAAAATTATCATCAAATCTATCCTGCGAACAAGCTGCGACAGCTACAGAGGCAGCATGGCGAGCAGATCTTACGCCAGTATAGACTCCACCACCGGATGTTGGTTTTACAAAACCTGCCGCATCACCCACAAATAGTGTGCGATTTCCGTATGTTTTAGGCATAACACCCAAGGGGATGGTTCCTGTCACAAGATTGGTAAAAACATCACCGAATTTTTTCCGGAATGCATTGAATCGTTCCATAACGTTTGTCTGACCACATAACCCAATTCGTACTCTGTCTATCCCTATCGGGATCGCATAACCAAAAAATTCTGGCGAAGCATCAGGGTAGATTTCAACAAAACGCAGATCCATGTCAAATTTCATGTCTGCCTGAATACCGGCAAGATAGATATTGGACCTTTTCATTTGCATTAATCGAGCAACCGTGCTCCTTGGACCGTCAGCAGCAATTAGAATATGATAATTAAATTCCCTCTTCCCGTGAATTCCTTGAGTTCGTACAGATGTGCTATTAAGATCAAAAAGGGCAGTTTTTGTTAGGAATTCTGCACCTGCATCAGCAGCTGCTATTGCCATTTCTTTGTCTAAAACACCGCGGTCTACAACAAAGGCTTTTGTTTTTTTTGCATCAAAGTGAAGAGCATTATCTTTACTTGAGATCAGACGTGCTCCGTTCACGGTATTGAGAACAGAGTGTTGGGAAACTCGACACTCGTCGAATGCGGCTACAGAAAGCAGTCCCGCACATTGGATGGGGTAACCAATCGTTCCATGTTCTTCTATGCAAAGTGTCGAAAGACCCTTCTTTGCACACGATTGTGCGGCTGCGCAACCAGCTGGACCTGCACCAACAACGACAACATCATAGATCATTTCGACGATTCACCGAAAGTATGCCTCATCAAATAAAGGAAGGAAAAGTAAGGTGAAGAGTATCCCTCTTTTAAAAAACATTTTACTCCTTGTTTATGTTTACATGTCCTTTAATGGATTCCTCATGAATATACCAACCCATCAAGAGAGAGAATAACCCAAATACCATAGCGAATATCCCGAGAACCATAAGTATTGGATCTTTTAAGAGGATTGGAGCGTATATGTAAATTAAGATTTGAATGATGGCACATATGACAAACATCCCGATGATAATAGAGTATTTCGTTCTTGGTTGCGAGATAGCAAACGATATTCCTGTAAAAGCGATATAAAATGCCCAGCCGGCAATAATAAGGATAAAGATGATTTCAATTATGTTGTGAATAAAGAAGGCTACAATACCGATTACGAGAAGGAGAACAGACACTCCAAACCAAAACATCGTTTCCTCACTCGATGAGGTTGTGGCAAGAAAAAGGGATAGGAGAATCCCTCCAATAACAAGAACCCCAAAAATGGTAATAAACGTTCCACGTGTAATATCGGGAAAGAAAAGTGTAAGCAGCCCAAAAATTACCCCAATTAATCCTCGGATAATAAATGACAGCTTCGTATCCATACGCTACTCACATTCATTCTTTGTCTGCAGTTCGGGATTAATCTTTATCTATTAATGTAAGATCCCAATATTCTATTTTAAAATATACCCAAACTTGATTAAGTGGCATTCAAAGATCCGGATACTTTTTGTGCAAAATAACATCGATGAAACATGAAAACCGGTGCACGGACACGAATTTATTTTTAGATGTCATCGATAAAATGGCCCGTCTTTATTCAAACCAAAAAAATTGACTTTAAAAATTCGTTCTAACGCATATAGTATAGTGAAAAAGAGAAATGCATAGAGAATAAAACTCAATAAAAATCTACTCCAGCCACTAATTCCTATAATATTGACAATGTTATTAGAGATCCAATTAGCAATGATAATCGCTGTTAAGATTCCACAAAAAAACATCAACCATTTTTTAATTTTTTCAACTACCATGCATAAGTATCGACCCAATGACTAATAAGACTTGAATCAATAACGCCGTTTTTGAAATACCTTGAGCACAATGCTCATCACCTTTGGGTATAATCACACTGTATGACAGATCGAAACGAACCCAAAGAAATACCTAAGTTACTGGAAGATATCCAAGAAATTATTAATAGAGGACTTGATGTAGGAAAAACTGCCTCCATCCTGTATCTAATGGGTTGTCCTGTACCTGAAGAATCACTACTTTCTGAAATAAGATTGTATAGCGAATACCTCCCACTTGCACACGAATACCCCTTCACACAGGATCAGCGATACTTACACTTTTTATGGGAAGCCATGGAAAAATCACCTCTCTGTCTTGCAACAAACTTTACATTTCCGTTCCGGCGTATGATCGCAAAGAAACTATTCAAAAAATGTGGGAGTAATTTTTGTTGTGAAAATGGTGTCAGATTTAATTTTGGCCAGTTCATTGAAGTAGGAGATAATGTTTTTTTGAGCGCGGACACTTTTATTGACAGTAAAGGCGGTGTTAAAATTGGCAATTCCGTGGACATTGCGGAATATGTACGGATACTCACACATACACATTCTGAGTCAAACCATATGGAGCGGACATATGGTCGTGTAGTCATCGGAGACTACGTCAAGATTTATTCGGGTGCTACAATCTTATTCGGAATCAAAATTGGTGATCAAGCAATTGTTGCTGCTGGATCTGTTGTGACAAAGGATGTTCCGCCAAATCAAGTTGTTGCAGGTATTCCCGCGGAGGTTGTTCGTGAACGACATACCGAAGGAAGAGAACGCGACGAATTGAACCACCGCTGGTTGTATCAGGGTGCGTTTCAGGACGAATGATTATTGTTCAATAATAAATCAAAAAGAAATAAATTAGGAAAACTTCCTATCATCATTTCTTGATTTTTCTAGGAACAGGAATATAAAAGATTACGGTGTATTTTTCTTCTATAGGTCATTTGCATGAACACTCTTTGTTGCGTTTGCAGGAAGGTGAAAATATGATTATCATTGTGAGTGATGACATAGCCGAGGTGGAGAATATAAGTACCCACCTCAAACAAAAAAAATTCTTATTTTCAGTTGCTTCAAATGCAGCTAAAGCTCTTGAAACAGCGAATTCAGATCTTACTAGTCTATTTCTGATCGATTCAGAAAGTTCATCCTTTAATGGATTTGAACTTTGCCGAACATTAAAAATTGATAAAAAACTATCTCAAATTCCGGTCCTTATTCTTATCAACCTAACAAGTGTTAGCATATTGCTGAAAGTCCTTGATTGTACTGCTGATGCATTTATTGCAAAACCATACGATCCCCAAAACCTAATATCTACAATTTCTGACCTGCAAAGAGCTCGAACCGAGGAGATAATTCCACACGGAGTAACAACACGTTTTGTGGTCTCAGAGGACGGACAAAATTATTCCGTTGTTGCAAATCGTCGTCAGCTGCTGGAGTTTTTACTTACTTCATTTGAATCTGCGGTTCGGATTCGCAATAATCTAGAGCAGATGCGATCTGAAATGCAGAATGAAATTAAAGATCTCAATACTCGTCTTTCAACGCTTAGTGCTGAACGAGATTCAACTGTCCGCAACCTTCACGATGAATTGGAGGAACGCAATCGTACGATAGGAAAGTTGAATTCCTCTATACAAGAAAAAGATCAACACACAATTTTACTGGAAACGCAAATAGAAAATTCACTAGATGATTTAAAAAAGATTCAACAACAATTCGAAGAAGAACATAATCTTCGTATAATCAAAGAAACCGAATTGGCAGCGCTCCGTGAACAATATCTAAACGCTCAACAATTTCTTGACGGTGCATCACGAGATATTGGTGTTTTGAATTCCGCGCTATCTGAAGAGAGAGAGAAAAGGAAAATACTTGAGGATCGTTTGAATGCAACTTTTCTCAATAAAGAGAGAGAAGAGACAATTATTGATACTCAGAACGAAAAAGAATCTTCTTTGCAAAATGAACCAAATATGGAAAAAAATACCGTTCAGAGCATTGATTCGATTGCACAAGAGGACGATATTTCAAAAAATTTTGAGATTCAAACAAAAAAACCCACTAATTCTAGTTCTCTAAAACCGATTGAACAACTCGAAGCAATCGAACCTGAACCCCTACTTCCCCCACCTTCAACAGTCCAAATGAAACTTCCAGAACCTGAAACGAGTCTTCCTTTATCTAAATCCACAACCACTCAGCCGGATACTAGTGTCAAAGAGCCCACAGAACCCAATGTTGTCCACGATGATACGGAACCAATTGATTCATCGGAAGTAAAAACGACAACTCAACAACAAGAAAAAATGGCAACTGATTGGACAGTTACCCGCGATCGTTGGTTCGACATGATCAAATGGGTTCATCACAATACAACAATTCCTGAAGATCAAAGAAAAGAACTCCTTGGAAACCTTGTCCATATGAGTAGGTTAATACAAAAAGGGAGACACCTTACCACCCGGCAAGAGGAATCTATCAGATCCATTTATGCTCAAATGCAAGATCTTGGATATCGTTTCCATTAATATCCATTTTTAGAACCAACAATGAGTCCTAATGATGTTATGAGATAACTTTGGACCGATATGAATACAAAAAATATTCTTATCACTGGATTACCTGGAAGTGGTAAAACCACACTTATCCGTAATATTGCACAAAATTTTGACAACTATAAACCTTTTGGGTTTTATACTGCCGAAATTCGATCTCAGGGAAAACGACAAGGATTTGAATTAGTGAGCTTATCTGGCAACCATGCCCTTCTCTCACATGTGAGTATCAAATTGCCAAATAGAGTTGGCAAATACGGTGTCGATATTGAAAGTTTTGATGCATTTCTTTCTGTGATACCTTTTCAAAGTGCTCACCATCAACTTATCATCATTGACGAAATTGGAAAAATGGAAGGTTTTTCTAATAAATTTCGGAACTTGATCCTTGAAATTCTTAGTTCTGATAACCTCTGTATCGCCACAATTGCGTTAAAAGGTGATAATTGGATTGAAAAAATTAAAAAAAGAACCGATGTAGAGATTTTCAGACTCAGATTCGAAAATCGTTTGGCTCTTACGAATCAGATTGTCGAGAAAATCCATAAAATACTTGATGAACGAAATTAATGAGTTTTTTTTGAAACTTGCCCCGACACAAACTTATTAAGTCCACATTTAATAAACGACCTTTAATTATGAGTGCCATCATTCAGGATGAAACACCAAGTGAAATAATCAATCCTGAACAACAAGAACAGATGAAACGAGCGGTTGAGAGTACATGTGAACTTTGCTTTGAGTATCAATCCATTTCTCTTTTAGAATTTCACTTCCTGACAACATTGAGACAAAACGTTCCGCTTTCTCCGAAACTGATTGAACGAAATTGTATAATTGTATGTCAATCGTGTCATAGACATATTCATGAACTTCCTGTTCCTGAGGTGAGATTAAAAAATATTATTTTGAAACGCTCTTTCACTACTCGGAAAGAAATTCTCAAAGCTCTTGGGTATAAGCCAAAACCATACTCTCCTCCAGACGATATCGACCCGTCACAAATTTTTGAAGGGTCATTCAATACGTGCCCTCCAAATTCATACCGTCTAAGTGGATAGGGATATAGGTCTTTAATTCATCTCACTATATTTCAGCAATAGATTAGTAAATAGCACATCCAGACCCGCCATGTTTTTCATGATAGCGTTGGTGATACTCCTCCGCACGCCAGAACGTTTGTGCTGGTATAATCTCAGTTACGATTGGATGTTTAAATCTATCCGATTTACTAATTCGTTCCTTGGATTCTTCTGCTGATTTTTTTTGTTCTTTTGAATGATAAAAAATAACTGAGCGGTATTGAGTACCAATATCCACACCTTGCCTGTTTGGTGTTGTGGGGTCGTGGATACTCCAAAATACATCTAAAAGTTTACCATATGAAATCTGGCTAGGATCAAAGATTAGGGCGACAACTTCGGCATGCCCTGTCATATTGGTACAAACATCTCTGTAGGTCGGTTCGTGTAATGTCCCTCCCATGTATCCTACAGCAGTATCCACAACTCCCGGTACTTTTCTAAATGCTGCTTCTACACCCCAAAAATAGCCAGCGCCAAATGTTGCTTTTTGACGATTAGAATTTGATGGCAAAATTTGAGTTGATGGCATTCTGTTCACTTCTTATCTTCATAGATGATTATGTATAGTAAATCTCACGATAGTGGCATCGTTTTGAAAAAATGTCATTTATTATCTGCTATACCTATTTGACAAGGCAGCACCTAAATTGTATATAATGGTTGAAGAGCCCGTCTTCAAATATAAACAGTGCCTAGTTTTGCGTAATGACATCAAAATGAGTTGTGGTAAAAAATGCGCCCAAGCAGCTCATGCATCTATCGGGGCGTATGAACATGCTAACAAAATCCTAAAAAAAGCTTGGTTATCCGAGGGGCAGAAAAAAGTTGTTCTTAAAGCCAATGATGAGCGTACACTTTACGAATTAAAAGTGATTGCAGAATACGCTGGTATTTCAACATCATTGATACAAGATGCCGGGATGACCGAAATTCCTCCAGGAACTATCACAGCACTCGGTCTTGGTCCCGCAAAGAGTGAAGATCTCGATCGGATAACTGGCAATCTTCCTCTCTTATGAGAAAAAGCCCATACTCTCTTGAGCAAGACTTGGGCATGCGCTTTTACGCGAGCAATTCCGATGGAATTGGGGGTACTCTTCGATCAAGGGCTGAAGATTTCCTTGTCGAAGAAATTCCATTGCCGGATACGGGCGGAATAGGACCTTATCTTCTCTGCCGTTTGACAAAGAAGAATTGGGAACAGCAACACGCGATAAAAGAGATCGCAAAAAGACTTGGGATTAGTTATCGCCGGATCAGTTGGGCTGGAACTAAAGACCGCCGAGCTGTAACTAAACAACTCATTTCATTGTATAATGTATCTCCAGAAGCATTGGAAAACGTTAATCTAAAGGATATTTCTCTTGAAGTTATACGACAACAGAACACTCGCCTTTCATTTGGAGACTTGCTTGGAAACCGGTTTGATATTTTAATTCGAGATGTAACTTGTCCTAATCTTCCTACAAGGTTAACCGAAATATCTGATGATATCGAAAAAGGGATCCCAAATTATTACGGAATACAGAGGTTTGGAGGTGTACGACCAATTACCCACCGTGTCGGTGAACATATTCTCACTGCTGACTATGAAAAAGCGGTTCTCACCTATATAGGACTTGCTTTTCCTCAAGAAGCAGAATCGATAAGGAATGTAAGAGACGAATTCAATCAAACGCGAGATCCAAAGACCGCTCTTCGGGAACTACCAATAGTGATGGCTTATGAACGGTCAATGCTCCAGCACTTACATAACCATCCAGATGATTATGCAGGTGCTCTTCAATCACTTCCCACAAAGCTCCTATCGATGTTTGTATCGGCATTTCAATCATATCTCTTTAACGAGGGAATCAGTAATCGTCTTGAAAAAAAAATTCCATTACATCTTCCATATCCTGGTGATCGGCTCATTTTTTCAAACGGAAAACAAGATATTGTTACTCAAGCTAATGCCAGAACAGCTGAGCAGCTTATCAAACGTAGAAGATGCGGCATAGCGATTTTTATGCCTGGTAAGGAACCTTTCGTCCCATTATCTGAAAGCGAACATTTCATAGTCAAACTTATGAAAGATCGCGGGATTGGATCGGAAAATTTCCGGAAAGCATCCGAATTTGTTCGGACAAAATTCGAAGGAGCACTCCGGCCCATTGGATTGCAAGCTCCAATTGATGTTTCAATTGAAGAATCTAATGTGCGATTGCGATTTATACTACCTCCAGGGCATTATGCAACCACTATTGCTAGGGAATTTATGAAAACCAATCCACTAAAAATGATTTAATGTATCGATGAATGACTCGCAAGCTTTTTTGCCCCATCTATTGCATCGTTCAAATTACCAATCTCGTCAACAATGTTAATCTTTACCGCATCGGCTCCACGAATAACCCGACCATCTTCAATATCGCTTCTAGCAATTTGACGTTGCGCCAAAACATCTGAAATAAAGTTCTCAAAGCTTGAATTCACGATTTTCTGTGCATAATCACGTTCTTCTTCACTGAGAGGTCGAGATGTTGATCCCATATCTTTCTTACTCCCAGATTTCACGATACTAACATTGTAACCTTCTCTATTCATCCACTGGCTAATATCTGGGAACGTCCACATCACCCCAATACCAGCCGTAAAGGTATCAGGATCAGCATAGATTTTGGTGGCATGCGCACTTACGTAATATGCAGCCGATGTCGCCATGTCACCCATTGACACAACGACAGGTTTTTTTGATTTTGCATATTCGAGATCCCCAATTATCTCTTGAGCGGCAGCAGGAGTACCTCCAGGACTATTCACCCGTAACACTATCGCTTCTACCATTGGATCATTGGCAGCATTCCGTAGCTCTTTGCCTACCTCTTCACTAGCTGCTATAGTGTCGCTAGAAGTGTCTCCAGTGACTAAGGTGCCTTCCATCCGTACCACAGTTACCCCCATTTTATCGGAATTTGTGAGATAGAAAACCGCAATTAAAAACCCAATAACAATGATGATTCCTAAAAGTACGATAAACAGCCACGTTTTAACAGATGAGTTCGGGACCGAAGTTGGAGTCGTTCCTTCATCTAGTGGAATCATGATAGTTATCCCTCACGATACAAAACATCGAACTCCGACACCAAGTTGCTGCCGCACATATAATATTTTTTAAGATTTAGCCGGATCATCTCATCTTCACTATTGATGTGCATTCCCCCAACTAATGAAGGGGTGTCTGAACCCCCGACGATAAAAGGTAAGTGAATGAGCCGAATTTCATCTACAAGCTTATGGTGGAGCATATGCCAGTTCAATGTGGGACCCCCCTCTATCATGAGCTTGTTGACATTAAATTTCTCCTTAAGAATTTTCATAAGGAGCGGGAGCTCAACGTGGTTTTTTCCAGCAACAATTATGTGAGCACCCCTATTTTTAATTGCGGCAACACGATCGGGAGGAGCGTTTTCACAGACAGCAATAGCAGTCGGGGCGTCTTTTCCGAGTACATTAGCATCGAGAGGGATGTCCGCCATACTGCATGGAATGACTCGTAAGGGACTTTTTCCAGGGATAAGACGGACTGTTAAATAGGAATTATCAATCCGTATTGTATTTGCACCGACCATAATCGCATCATATACCGCACGGGTCTGATGGAGGAGAATTTCAGTCTCAGGTGCCATGTATTTCATCAGAATCTTGCTTGAGGCACCCTTCTTAAGCGTAAGTTTGCCATCTGCTGTAATTTCTGACATCATCAGGACATGCGGACGATTGATTTTTTCTGACATGCCTTTTCTACACTCGTTTGTAGCATTGGTTAGGGCATATAAAGAAGGTGACGATGGTAAACCTATAGAATTAATTATATTCTATCATCGAAAAAAAATTACCACAACTATTAATGGCCTCAATTACCATGAATTGAGCTATGAATATAACGGCACTCCGGCCTAAATTTATCGGTTACCTTGAGCCGGTTGCTGACCTCTTTGTGAGAATCGGGATCACACCAAACCAGATATCAATCCTTGCATTGGCTGCTGGGATTTTATGTGCATTCTTTTATTATGAGGGTGCGTTTATCTGGGGAAGTTTAACACTTTTAATTTCAGCCATTTTGGATCTGGTAGATGGTATCGTTGCTAGAAAGACACGTGCACATACAAATTTTGGCGCAGTTTTTGATTGGATTGTAGACAAGTACGTTGATGCCTTAGCAATTCTCGGAGTTGGATTATCTGGAACTGCAATCGTAAGCCGAATTTACCCTATCTCGCCCATCGCTGACTACGCTATAGTCGCATTTGCTATCATTGGGTCACTTATGAATACGTTCATCAAACCCGTTGTATATGCGGAAATTGGGTATCGTGAAAAGATTGAAGGCAAGATCGATGACCCTCTTGAGGGAGTTGGATTTTTTGGGAGACCAGAGACCCTACTTTGTTTAATTGTTTTTGGTGTTATTGGTTACATTTGGGTGTCAATAATTATTATCGCGGTTTGTACAAACCTATCCGCCATCCAGCGAATTATCTACCTTTATAAAAAATTGCCTTGACCTCATTGTAATATAGCTGATATAGGTCATCAGCAAAGTTGCCTAATTTGGGAATAATCATGAACATGCCATATGCAATAGCAACTAACAGAACCAGTGCCAATAATTCGGCTATCACATTATGTGCCCAGAAGAAACTTTCATACCCAAACTCACCATTACTTGCAATATCTGGATAGTAGGGGAACCACTGTTCTGTATATGCCATAATCACAAAGACGTTGCGCAGTATGTTTAGAATGTAAATAGTAGGGGCAACAAGGAAAAATGTGTAAATTTTCTGTCGTTTTGTGGTTGGAACTGCAGCGGCAACTCCTAACATAATAGCGATACTCTGGATACCTGTGCATGCGAGAATAATTTCCACACGGAGACTATTCCGGGTAATGATGTTCCAATCTGCAAGCGTTACTGTGTGTCCGAGAACATTAAGCAAAAAAACCACTTGATCGACAACAACTCCAATTAACCAATGTCCAATAAACGGGACGTACTCAAAAGGCGCGTAAATTAGGAAAGCAACTGCTGCTGCTCTTGAAAGGTTGATTACACGAGTGTCATCACGAAGTAAATATTTCACGGTGATGTACAGAAATGGAACGGAAAGGGCCGCCATTACGGGATAAAGAAAGTTGTTGATGGAAAAGTAATACGGGAGCTCCGCAAATAAGAAAACGACGATAAATATCCAGCCGATGATTGCAGGATATTTCCTGAACCGCCCGGGTATCAGAAATGCTAAAAATCCTATACAGGAAATCAGCACCAGATACTCGATCATTAAACACATATTCTCGTCATACCAAAAAAAGGATTCTCAAAGAACACCCAATTCTCTGACAAAAAGAACAATCAAAATACGTTTTGGTATCATTTTTGGATTATCCAAGAATTAATGTTGTCTGGATGCGCATCAATGTAGCAATGTTCTGTCCCGAATGTAAAACAATGATGATTTCTTCTGGAGGTCAACTCAAGTGCCGTAAATGTGGATACATTAGGAACATCGATGGCGCTGACCAGATGACAAGGAAAAAGAAACGTACACATAAAGAGATTGTCATTGTCGAAGATGGGGGAAAGATGAAAACTCTACCGACGATCCAAATTAGATGCCCCAAGTGCGATAATAACCTTGCTGTTTGGTGGCTTCGCCAATTGAGAGCCGCCGACGAGAGTGAAGTAAGATTTTTCCGTTGCACTGAATGCGAGCATACTTGGCGCCAATATGACTAGGTAATAACCATATTTATACAATCGATTTTAAAAATCTCTTTAATCCTTTGTCCAATTCCTTTTTGATCTTTCAAAATAATACCCTTTCCTAGGAATCAAAAATTCATCCAATGTCCTCATCCTAAATGTGGTGCCCAGATTGTGGGCAGATTCAGAAAGACTAAATCGATCTATCTTTTATAAAAATCAACGCCATCCTATCAAATTTGGCGGTTCTATTCATCAATAGATTAATCAAGGCTCCCATTAATTTTATATTAAAATGTGAATAAAAAATGGTTAATCTAGGTTTAATTGGTGTTGGTGTTTCAGGTATAATCACTGGATTCCTTTTTCTCATTACCTTTAGTAATTGGATAAAAATTATTGGTTTGATAATTCTTTTAGTAGGTTTCCTCGCAATATTATTGGGATTTGCTTCTAACGGTTCTATACAAGGAACTCGAAGAGGATAAACAGAAGCTGGAACCTGTCGGGTGGGTATGCCCAAACTGTAAGCAATATGTGAATGTTGCTCTATGCCCTTCATTAAATTAAGTGCTCTTGTGATCTACAATGCTAGCATATTCCGCGATCGACGGAAATCGGAGGGGGGGGGTTCTTTTCCTGTTCTTTCCTGAAATAATATTCAATGACAAGATATTGCCGAAAATCCGTAGGTTGTAAAAATGGATTAAAATCAGCTATTTTGGCAAAATGCCTTTAATTCAGCTTTCTATCGGGATGTTCGCGATCTGATGCAAGACAGGTCTTTCACCACATATAGCACAGGCTATCTTCATTGCATCACCTTTTGCATGGCAACACTGCCTTGCAAATACTGATAAAAAAATCTTTCTCACATATTAATGTCAGCAGCCTGAATCGCGCAACCGCTCTGGAGGAACCAAATGAAATGACGCTGCGGTAATTTATCCTCGTATCTATTCAACTTCTGATTGATTGGAACATTTAATTAGCAAGAATTATATGAAAATGAGTTAATTAAATCGATTGAATATGATTCTCGATCAGGAAAAGATTGGGCGGATTAAAAATGCCCTGAAATTCTCCAAAAAGGGCATGAGCATCTCGGAGATTACACGGCAGCTCAAAATGAACCGGAACTCTGTGGCAAAATATCTCGAGATCCTCCTTATCTCCGGACAGGTCGAAATAAAGATATACGGGACTTCAAAGGTCTACACACTCTCACAACGGATGCCGCTGTCAGCGATGATGGACTTTTCCTCAGATATAATTGTGATGGTGGATTCCAACCAGCGGATCATACAAGTCAACGAACAACTGCTCCAATTCACGGGTATGCCGCGTGAGGAACTCATCGGCCAGACCGCTGATCAAACCGGGCTCAAATTCCTCATTGGGCTTCCTCTTGATGCTGTTTTTAAAGCGGAAAAGGATTACAAAACCGAATCGCTGGAAAGAAAATTACTCCAGAACGAGCACGAAATATACCTCAGTTACAAGTTGATACCTACCATCTTTGATGACGGAAATGAAGGAATCACCATCCTCATAGAAGACATCACGAGCCGGAAGACTGCGGAACGATCTCTTGTAGAAAGCGAGAAGATGTACCGGACGGTGATCGACAACATGCAGGACTGCTTCTACCGTTCAGATCACAATGGGAACCTGATCATGGCAAGCCCGAGCTGGGCACCCCTACTTAGATATGGCTCAGTCGATAATTTCTACGGAAAGAACATTGCTGAAAAATTCTACATGGAACCAGAAAAACGAAAAGAGCTCCTGGAAGTTCTCTCCAAGACCGGCTCGGTCAGTAATTATGAAGTGGTCCTGAAACACAAGGACGGGACCCCAATCCATGTCTCAATCAATAGCCATTTCTATTATGATGAATCCGGCAATGTGCTCGGGGTTGAGGGAATCGCCCGTGACATCACCGAGCAGCGTGTAGCCGAGAAAAAGGTGCAGGAACATATTTTGCGGATGGAATTTTTCTCACAGAAACTACAGGAATTCATTGAACTACCAATTAGTACCGATATCTATGAAAAAATTGCATCCGACCTAAAATTCCTGATCCCATGTTCGATGATTGGTGTTAATTCATACAATAACGAAACCGGGATCCTCTCGTGCAGATCCTTTGTTGGTGATGATGACCGTGCCACCTGGATACGATGTGTGGGTCAGGACCCGAGGACGATTGAGTATCCAGTCGATTCCATGTTCATCAGATCTATCTGTACCGGACGGTTTCAGAAAATACCTTTTTCACTCTATGATATCGTTTCTAGCGTAATTCCAAAGGAGACATGCGAACAGCTCGAGGCAGCAATCAATATAGGCGATGTTTACGCGATCGGATTTGTTTGGGGGGATATGGTTTTCGGGAATGCAACAATATTTTGCCACAAAGGCGCAACAATCCCCGATATCCAACTTGTCGAGACCTATGTTCGGGCGGCATCAATTTCCCTCCAGCGGCATATTGCAGAAAATTCCCTCAAAAAAAGCGAGGAGATCTTCTCAAATGTTGCTGAAAATTCTCCTCTCCCCATGGCAATCATCGATCCTAACGGTACTTACCGTTACATTAACCGCAATTTCATCCAGGCATTTGGATACGATCTTAAGGATTTCAGGACTGGCCGGGAATGGTTCCTGCTCGCGTTCCCTGATCCGGAATACAGGAAAAATGTTATCGCCACATGGGTATCCGACCTCCAAAGTTCAGATATCGGAAAGGTGCGCGGGAGATTGTTTTCCGTACGGTGCAAAGACGGAATGAAAAAGGAAGTTTATTTCAGGCCAGTCACCCTCTCTGATGGGGAACAATGTATTGTATACGAGGACGTGACTGTCCACATACAGGCTCAGCAGACAAGAAAACTCCTTTCGTCGATTATTGAATCAACGGATGATGCGATCATCGGAAAGAATCCTGAAGGGGTCATTATCAGCTGGAACCGTGCCGCCGAGCGCTTGTACGGTTACACGCAGGAAGAAATGATCGGCCGTCACATTTCCCTGATTATTCCGCCAAAACAGCGGCCTGAGATGGAGGAAATCCTAAAGCGGATTAAAAACAGGGAATCTGTCAATAACCTTGAAACAGTCCGTGTCAGAAAAGACGGAAATGTTATCGAAGTCGCCGTCACAGTCTCCCCCATTATCGATGAAGACGGAACCGTGATCGGCGCTTCAACGATCGGCCGTGACATCTCATTCAAAAAAGCAGAGAAACAGCTAGAAGAGAGCGAGGGGAATTATCGCGAGCTCGTGGACAATATTGTAATCGGAGTATACCGCAGTACCGGAGACCCAAGGGGGCGGTTCATCTGGGCTAACTCATCCCTTGTCCGGATCCTCGGATACCAATCGATAGATGCCTTAAAATCCGTTGATGTTGCGGAACTCTTCATAGAACAGGACGGCAGAAAGAGGTTCCTTGAGGAGCTTCAGAAGACCGGGTTTGTAAAGAATAAAGAGACCCTGCTCAAACGACCAGACGGGAAAACGATCTGCGTCATGGTGACGGCGTTTGCAATATATAACCAGAAGGGGGGTATTGCCCGCATCAAAGGGATTGTGGAGGATATCAGCGACCATCGGGATGCACAGAGCCAGCTGCAGGTCATGCGCAAAGAGATTCTGGATATCGTTGAATTCATCCCGGATCCGACTTTTGTCATCGATTCAAACAAAAATGTAGTTGCATGGAATACAGCTATCGAGCAGTTGACCGGCGTAAAACGAGAGGAGATCCTCAATAAAGGTGGATATGCTTATGCGTTTCCGTTCTACGGCGAGTCACGTCCGATCCTGATTGATCTCATCGATGCCCCCGATGGGGAGGTAGCGAAGTACTATTCTGACGTGCGGCGAAACGGATCAACTCTTGAAGCCGAAGTCTTTGCTCCTGCAGTGAAGGAATGGAAGGGAGCCTATCTCTGGGGAAAGGCATCCCCGTTCTTTGATCCTGCGGGTAACCGGCTCGGGGCGATCGAGACAATCCGCGATATTTCTGATAGCAGACACTTCAAGGGACAGGCCACTACTGAAGGTGAACGGGAATCAGGTACCCAAAAAAGACCTTTCTCGGTTCCTTCACTTACTTCAGGTGCCCGTGCGCATGCAGGTAAGAGCCCGGAACTGCTCAGTCTGATTTACCTTTCCAACGCACTGCGGAATGCTGCGGAAGGCATTACAATCCTTGACCTTTCAGCACGGTGTATCTGGACGAACGATGCACTGGTCTCGATGTTCGGAGCAGAGAGCAGTGATGCGGTTGTGGGAAAGAGTGTGGCGCACTATATTGCTTCAGAGCACCGCAAGACCACTCTTGACCGGTTATTGGAAGTACGGAAACATGGGCATGCTTCGTTCCCGCTTTTTTTGATGAGCCCTCATGGCAGGGTTCCAGTTGAGGCGAGTGTTTCCCTTGTATCCGATGACTCGGGGAAGCTACTCGGCTATATGGCGATCATGCGGCAGCGTTAAGAGACTTCATAATAAGGTTTATTGAAAAAACCGCCCGTCTCTTCAAGATGCGATGCTGAAAAAAGAGTTTCGAAAGTGTAGATATATCCGTATCTACATCTGGGTCTGTGCTGTGCCTGGTGATTGCTTTCCAGTTGTTTCGAGTTTGGCCAGTGCCTCCTCTGCGGCGATCTTGACAAAACCGTTATCACTATTTACGGTCTGCATCAGCGCATGTGAAGCCTTTTGATCCCCAATCTCTCCAAGGGCCCAGGCCGAAGCAAACCGTACGTCCTGGTCCTCGTCAAGAAGCAGTTTTGTCAGATAATCCACGGACCGTTTGTCACGCATATCACCTAAGGCATCTACTGCCGCATAACGCACCCACTTATCATCATCATCGAGTGCTTTGTGCAGGTAGTCGATTGCAGGGATACCGAATTTTTGAAGGGCATAGACAGCGGTCCACCTGTCTGGCCAACTCTTATCCTTCAATTGACGAAATGTCTTTTCCATTTGCCTACACCCCTCCCTTTGCAGGGATGAAACAGAATTTCAAAGGTCAAATTAAGTATTTTTGCCAAATAGGTGTGCATGGCAGACGGATAAAAACGCGGCCAAGTGGTTAAAATTTCTAATCAATTGACAGATCAATCAATAAAAAATTCAAGAAATTCACATGATGAACGATTGAGCCAGATTATAACACAAGCATAGTACGATAAAAATATTATTTCATTTTATAAATCTATTAATCACATTGGCTTAATTTTTTATTTTGATTAACTAAAGTTGATGAGAAATTCAATTACAAAAATCAATACCTTTTGATAAATAGAAATTTTTTATCTGCTTGGTTCTATTGGATATCGCAGAAAAGTAAGCTTCGTTCACATTGAGACTATTTTTGAAGACTTGAGTAAAAACAATGTGATTATATAGGGTATCTGTAAATAATTTAAACAAAGGAGTGGAGATAACAATGAATGCAGAGGAGTTTAAAAAGATCATCTCGATGGCAATTAGCCGTGAAGTGGAATCCTATACCTTTTATCGCGGTGTTTCTGACAAAATTAAGGATCCTAATTTGAAAAAACTCTTTAATGAACTTGCCGGTGATGAAACCAAACACCGCGAATTCCTACAGAATTTACTCTCAAAAGATATCAAAACTATCCACATAGATTCAAGTAAGGACTTTAAAGTTGGGGATTCACTTAAAACACCAGCACTTTCACCAGATATGAAGCCTCTCGATGGACTTGTTGTTGCAATTAAGAAAGAATTGGAAGCAATGCAGATGTATACACAACTGGCGAATGCTAATACGGATGCAGAACAAAAGAGGCTATTCCAAAACCTTGCGAATATGGAGAGGGGGCATAAAAGCCGTTTGGAAGATATCTATACTAACATGGCATTCCCAGAAGTCTGGTAAATTTTCGACTGACTCCGATTGGTTTTACCTGCTAGATTAATTTTTTTCTTTTTTTCCTGCTCGAATAATTGATTGGTGTTTTTATTCTGAGAATGAAGTTAAGTAAAATTATTTTGATCTACCCAACTTTTTAAATAATATCCTATTGAATTTATAAACATGAAGGTAAGACCAGAAGATTCTCTGAAGATTGAAAATATCGTTGCCTCAGCAAAGGTTACCGATTACCTGGATCTACCAGCACTTGCATCGCAGATCAAAGATGCGGAATACAATAAGAAACGTTTTCCTGGCGTTGTATTGCGGATGCAGAATCCAAAAATAGCCGCACTTGTATTTGGATCCGGAAAAGTGGTTCTTACTGGTGCAAAAAGCATCGATAGCCTAAGCAAAGGTCTTGATATTCTTGGTAAACAATTACGCAGTTTAGATATCAACATCCCAAAGAAACTCACCTATAAAATCCAAAATATTGTTACTTCAGCTGATCTTGCAACTGCAATCAACCTTAACAAAATTGCTGTTGGATTCAATCTCGACAGGATTGAGTATGAACCTGAACAGTTCCCTGGTCTTGTTTATCGACTCGAGAACCCCAAAGTTGTTGTTCTGCTCTTTGGGTCGGGCAAATTAATTATCACTGGTGGTAAAGAGCCTGAGGATGCAAAGAAGGCTGTGATTAAAATTCTTTCAGACCTGCGTAGTCTTGGTCTGATGTAATTTTTTTATTGAATTTTTAACGAAATCTAGATTTAATTCGGTATATTCCACATCGACATTTGTTTGTTTGCAATCATTGAACTAATATTTAAATTATTTTCTTGTTGATTAACAATAAAATTGTTATATATATCTCAAACAAGATATTGATAATATAGAATTTTTAAGGAAAATAAAAGGAAGTGAACTATGAGACAAGAAAACGTGATGTTTTTCACAGAAAAAGAGGAAGAGTTCGCGAATCTTCTCATCGAAATAGGTACGAAGAGAAACGTTGCAAAAGTCCTTGTGTTTCTCGCAAATACCCCAGAAGCAACTTCCCGTGCGATTGAGAGAGGTACTGACCTGCGCCAGCCTGAAGTGAGCAT
>JACTVG010000066.1 GCA_015660965.1 Methanoregulaceae archaeon | reverse complement strand
CACTTCATACGGAATCCAGTACTCCCATTCGAAAAGGAGAAGTTGCGTTTCTTTAACGAACACGAATACATCAGAAAAAGTACTTTCGGACGACGTCAGCGGAATATGGTATCGTCGACCAGTAGATCCTCAACTGAACATAGACGACGCGAAGGATGAACTCGGGCGCCAACTCTCACAAGAAGCGAGATGCGAATACGAATGGATTCTCCGCAGCCTCGATGGAGTAAAATGGGTCAGCCGACCAGAGCGGCTGAGATTCGCAGAAGACAGACTTGTTCAGCTTAGGATTGCGGCAGATGTGGGGTTTTCTGTACCTGACACAATCATAACCAATTCGGAGAGTGAGGCGCGGCAATTTCTGTCCTTGCATCCGAGAGTATGCAACAAGCCGCTGCTTATTGGTCAAATGGAAATTGGTGAAGATCTCTATCTGTACTACAACTCAATGGTCTCCGAGAAAGACAATGACCCATCTTCGACACTTTGAAAAATGAAATACTTGCCCCGTAAGGAATTAGAAGCTGACGGAGATTCTTTGGCACTACAAATCGACTTCCCCCATGATCGCTCTCATTCGCGGACCGTCTGGGGCACCGCAACACCCGCGGCCTGCAACACCGTGTGGCACACCCCCCGCAGGTCCGTGCGGAGATACAGCCTCTTGCCGTTCATCTCCACTTGCACTTCCTGGAGTGCTCGAAGGTCCCTATTGATATCCGCCCATTCCAGTTTGGCCCCGTTCTTCTCAAGCCGCGTCTCCAGCTCTTTTCGTAGAACCAGGGCGAGGAAACTGCAGAACACGTGCCCGCGGATAGTGTCGTCAACCTTGTGATAGATCGGGCGGGTCTCCAGAAGGCTCTTGGCCGAACGGAATATGGATTCCACCATCCATAGTTGCTTGTATTTCAGTGCCACATCCGCTGCGGCAAACGCGGTGTTGGTGCGAAGCACCCACATGCCGTCGAACAGCTGCTCCTTCGCGAGCTTCGCCTCGTCGACGGTGAAGTGCTCCTTTCCCGCGGACTTCAGGTAGCGACGGTAGCCCTTGTTACCCACGAGGCTCTTGTCCCCGCTTTTGAGCTTCGCTTTCAAAGACTCCACGATGGCCGCTCTATCCGCGGCATCCTTTCGCGCCTGATCCTCGTTGTAACAGACCACGTAACGCTTCTGCCCCACCCACTGCTCCCGCACCGACAAGGGGGAGGGATCTCCAGCCTTCTTCTTCGCTCCTGTGACTACCTGGAACTTCTCAGAGGAAGGAAGCACTTCGTCGCGCACCGTCTTGTCCCTGTGCATGCGCGCTCCAAGGATATAGGACATGCCAAGTTCATCACTTTCAAGTTTCTCGATCGTCTCTGCGCTTATCATTCCGCGGTCAGCCACTACGCATACCGAGGAGATGGCAAAACGACGCTTCAATCGCTCGACCACGGGGATGAGCGATGTGACGTCGGTGAGGTTTCCCGGCCACAGCTCGCAGCAGATCGGCCGCCCAGCTCCGTCCAGCACAGCCCCGACCACCATCTGCTTCAGGTCGGGCCTGTGGTCCTTGCTGTGCCCGTACTGTCCCAGGCTTTCTCCCCCTTGCCCCTCGAAGTACAGGCTTGTAGTGTCGAAGAACACCAGTTCCAGCTCGCTGAATAGATCGCGGTTACGGCGGAAAAGCTCCTCTTCGATGAGGTCCTTTCGGCAGCGCAGGCTTCGCGCATCGTGCCCGAGTTGGACGCTCTGCTCGCCCAGCCATCCCATGGCACGGTAGAGGTGATGAAGTTCGATGCCCTCTGTCCCGCTGATCTGGAAGTCCTCCTTCCAACGCTCTGCCGCGCGGTCGCTTCCGGGATCCAGCAGGCGGTGCAGCACGGTGAGGAAAATCGCCCGTTCCATGGAAAAGCGCCATGGGCGAACGGCCACCTGGCCCTTTATCGTCACATCGATTGCCAGCTGGTGCCAGAGTCGCTCGAAGACAAGAGCGGGACCGATGGACAAGGTGCGGTGCGCTTGGATGGTGCCATCCCGGTGGGCGTCAATGATCGCTCGAATCGAGGAGAACTTCGCCAGCGATCGGGTGAGGTCGTCGATCTTGCCTGATGCGCTGAGGGCATCCAGTTGTCCCAGGGTGGTGAGCACACGTTGTTTGACCTTTTTGCCCTCACGCTTGCTTTCAACGATCTGAAGGTACTTGTATCCGTGAGAGTTCTTGATACGGACGAACATTGCGTGCGCCCCTCCCCTCTACGGACATTACCATAAATATAGCCATAATGCAAGTTAATTCTTCACAATAGATCAATTCGGTGCCACTACAGAAATCGGTCCGGTTGAGAGAAAATCTTCAAATTCCCCGTAAATTCGAGGGGTACCGGTTGCTGGAGACGCTCAAAGTGTCGAAGATGGGAATGACTTCTTAGGCAAAGTCGCCAACTTTCCTATCTTGTTGCAAGAGTTTGTTGACAAGGAGGATGAGCTTCGAATCACGGTAGTAGGTGACAGTGTATTCCCTGTTCGAGTTCTTTCGGTGAGTGGCTCAGAAGCGGCTATTGACTGGAGGATCGAAAACGGGACCCAAGTGCAATACCAGCAGACATCAATCAGTCCACACTTGACCAGATTGGTAATGAAGGTCATGAGAAGGTTTGATCTGGAATTCGCTGCGATGGACATCGTCGTTTCGAAAACTGGACAGTGCTATCTCTTGGATCTCAATCCGAACGGCAATGGGCATGGCTTGATCAACTGCTTGGCTTGGGGATTGCGGACCAACTTCGCAGCGTTTTGTCGGGAGGTGGTTGATATGCCGCAAAAAGAGGACAGCCTTGATATTGCTTGGAAGATTGCCGAGGCAAGATACGCGGAAGTGCGTTCTCGTTTTGATACCTTGAACCAGAAACTTGGATCCTATGTGGCTGCCATAGCAATCATCGCGTCCGTCGTTGCTTTGTTCATTCAAGAGGTGATGAGCAAGGAAAGTGAGGTTCTCAGCTATTTCAACAAATTGTCTCAATCACCCGTCTTGAGAACTTGACTCTTCTTTCTAATGCTTGTGTCCCTATGCCTGACACTTGCGAGCATAATTCTCGCTTCTATGCGAGTCATTCAAGGCTTGACACCCGCGGTCCTCCAGCAGGTAGACAACGAATCATTCAATCTCGCGATAAGGAACAAGGCGGCAGAAGCGAAGCGGGTCTATGTCAAAGATCTTGCTGCCGCAACTGAAGCCAACAATGAGGCGATAAGGGTGCGATTTTCGTTGCTGTATTCCATGAACTGGTGGCTGGTTTGGACAGTCGTTTCCTTGATCGTTCTTCTTGCGGCAAATGTCCTGTTCCTGATCACGAATTGAGGACGGGATAGTTCGCTCAAATCCTATAAGGATCTCTGGACTCTTAAGATCAGCGCTCTATCATTCTAAACGTAGGATTTAAGAAAATAGTCGTGCCAATGGTCTATCGCGTGCTGAACGTAGACGTTCTGCATACCTGTTAGGCTAGAGATGACCTGTGAGAATTCGCGGCCTGTCGATAGAGGTTCAGGCTCAC
>JACTVG010000065.1 GCA_015660965.1 Methanoregulaceae archaeon | reverse complement strand
AAACCATCGTTGTCATAATCGGCAAATGCAGCCGATGATTCCTTACCAGAATGCTTTATTCCGGCTTCTTCTGAAACATCTTTAAACCTGCCCATATCATTGTTAAGGAGATAGTGCTTATAGGTTGAGGTTGCCTGATCATAGCTACCCACATAGAGATCCACATCTCCGTCACTATCATAGTCAGCTGCTTCCACATGAGTGGAATACCGGAATTCCGTATTCTTATCATCAATATTTGCAGGGATAATATTCAATCCGGCAGATACCGTCGCGTCGGTAAATTTAATTGCATCGAGGATTGATTTATTTTCACCTGAAGAAGATGCCGGCTGCTGATCATAAGTAATCAGAGGAAAACCTACTAATGATCCTCCAGGACCTTTTAAGTCCATGATGCCTGCCTGATACGGCGATGTAACCTTCATATAATTATGGAAAATTGTGAATTGAATAATTGCATTTTCCTTATCAGGTTTTTTCAGTAATGAGACGGTTCTATTGTAATAATCAATGGCTTCCTTCGGAAATTCAGGAAATTGTTTATGAATAATTTCTAATTGTTCTGTCGCTTTATCGGTATCTCCGTTATGGATGTATATCTCTGTAAGACTAAGTCGTGGCACAAGATTGTCCGGGGCTTTTTCAACTAATTGAAGCAGGAAATTTTTTCGTTGTTGTTGTGATTCCGCATCAGTTGCTGCAGAATATAATTCGGTGAGATCATAAAGTGTTTTAATGTGGTCAGGAGCAGATTTAAGAGCCTCTTTAAGTTCTGAAATAGCTTTTTCGCGTTCATCATTCATCTGGTAAACCGTAGACAGCAATAATCTAATATCAGGATCTTTAGGATCAATTTTTATTGCTTCAAAGAGCTGTTTTTTTGCTTCCGGATATTTACCCATTCTTAAATACGCCAATCCCAGATTTGCATATCCAAGTTTTTCGTGTGGTGCTAGTTTAATGAACTTTAAAAACGCTTTTTCAGCATCGTCAAGTTTAAACTCTTCAAGATATGCAAGACCCATGGTTTGGGTCGTCATCAATTCAACTGATTTTTGTTTGCTGTCCTGCGGTGTTTCCTTACAGCTGAATAAAAAAGCTGTACAAAAACCTACCGTCAGAATGATGTAAAATTTCTTTGTCATAATTGACTGTTTGATAGGGTGTATTGTAGTGAACAGTCGCGACTGTTCACTACACCGGGGTTAATATTTATCATTTGGCATCAAAATTAAGAAATAAAAGGAACTTAAACCTGGGTTTACCTCTCAACCGTAACCGGAACGCCATTTTTTATTTCCATCAGACCTGGAGTGCCCATGCGTTTCCCTTTACCATCAAATTGAATTGGTCCGGTAACCCCTTCAAATTTTATTTTTGCAAGTGCTTTTTGAATATTTTCACGATCTATGCCGGCATTCCTTATTGCTTCGATAAGTAAATTCATGCCATCAAATGAATATGCTGCGACCGCACCCGGTAACTTACCATAGGTTTTCTGAAACTCCTCCCGGAAGGCCAGACCCTTTGATCCCGACAAGTTTCCCGGGGAAATCAGTGCAACATTCTCATAATATTTCATGACCTGACCTGGAATTTCATTTTCATCAAGAAGAGAAAGAGATCCAAATAATGATTGATCCATTTTCCTTTCTCTCAATTGATTAATTATTCTCATCGAAGCAGAAGGTTTTCCAAACAGGATTATACCTCTGACACCAGCTTTATTAATCTGATTAATTAAATCATTATAATCCTGAGCTTTATTATCATAGAATAGCTGTAACGGAGTTGTTTTACCTGAGAGTTTAGCTCTTTTCACAAAGCTTTCCATCGCCATTTTTGAATCATAATCGTTATCTGATACGGCTGCTATTTTAGTAAATTGTCTTTTATTGTAAATTTCTTCAATAAGTGCATCAGCCTGCTGAAGGTCGGTCGGCACACAGCTGAAATACCACGGTACAAAAGCCTGGGCAAGAGTAGGATCACTTGCCCATGCAGATAAAAAAACTATCCTTGCTTTGGTAGTAACCTGTTCAACAAGGTGAGCATTTCTCCCGTCGGGGGAACCCATCAATGCGCATACATTTTCTTCAAATATAAGGTTAACGGCTTGCTTGGAGCCAGTGCCCCAGGGGCCTTCCATAGAGCGCACAACCAGCTGAAAAGGCTTGCCATTAAAGCCTCCTTTTTCGTTAGCATTCCGTATTGCCAATTCAGCTCCGTATTTTGCTGCCTGCGAGTTATTATCAGGGATTAGGAGCCCGATTTTTACTGTCTTATCTGACCTGTCAGTATTTTGAAAGGCTTTTACATCTCCGGCAATAAATCCCAGAAAGACTAAAAAAAAGAACGTATGGAAGAATAATTTCTGTAATCTCATACAATGAGTTCATTTTTACCCCCTTTCATTTTCCCCCAAGGGGGAAAGGTTATAATGCTCCTTCCCCCCTGGGGGAAGGCCGGGAAGGGGGTAATTGATTAAAGTGAAAAGAAATAATCAATAAAAAACACATATTGTTAAAAAGGTGATTAGCTATACTGTAGAAGGTTTTGGTACAGAAATTTCTCTCCCGACTGCTCTGGCTATTTTATTCAGATCGGACATCAGCCGTGCAAATTCATCTACGCTAAGCGACTGATAGCCGTCACATAATGCTTCTTCAGGTTTATAGTGCACTTCCATAATCAGTCCGTCTGCACCTACAGCCACTGCCGCTTTTGCCAATGCAGGCACCATCCACCGGAGACCTGTTCCGTGACTTGGATCAACTATTACAGGAAGATGACTGAGTCGTTTTAGCATCGGAACAGCGCTGAGGTCGAGTGTATTTCTTGTGGAAGGTTCAAAAGTCCGTATTCCACGTTCACATAGAATAACCTGATCGTTACCCTGATTAAGGATGTATTCGGCTGCCAATAAATACTCTTCAATTGTCGCCATCATGCCCCGCTTCAGCAAAACCGGTTTCCGGCACATTCCCGCCTCCTTCAGAAGAGGATAGTTTTGCATATTGCGTGAACCAATCTGAATCATATCGGCATACGAAGCCACCAGTTCAATCTGCCTTGTATCCATCACTTCTGTGACAATGGGTAACCCGGTCTCCTCCCTTATCATTGCCAGCAGTTTCAACCCTTCTTCTCCCAGTCCCTGAAAGTTATACGGCGAAGAGCGGGGTTTGAAAGCTCCACCTCTTAATATCCTGGCTCCGCCTGCTTTTACCAACCTTGCAGTTTCGAACAGCTGTAACCGGCTCTCTACGGCACATGGTCCTGCTATAACTATTATTTCAGAACCGCCGACCTGAACGTCATTAATACTGACAATGGTATTATCAGGTTTTGTCTTGCGGCTCACTCTTGACGGGATGGCAGATCCACCGTTTACTCGATTATTATATGGATTCGTTTCCATCTTCTGTATCTTTAATATTAATAATTATCAGTTTTGCTATTTACTTTATCCTTAGGATTCATAGGTGGAGCAGGAGTGAATTCGAACTTGCCATGACGAACTTTAGCTATCCATATATCT
>JACTVG010000064.1 GCA_015660965.1 Methanoregulaceae archaeon | reverse complement strand
AGAATCAGGTTGCCCGATTTCGTTATCTCATTCAGTACTACATCAGCATGATTTTTGGCTGTTTCCAGCCGCGAGGGTATCAATCCTGATCGTTTGTATGATGACATCAGCGGTCCGGCCTGGCTTTTAAGGAAAGTTTCTTCCCCTTCAGTCTCCATAAAATGGATGGAAGTGATCCTGTTGTTTAAACTTTCATTTCTGAGAAGCCTGAAAAGAGTCAGCGACATAGAATATGCCGAATGTGGAACAAGTGAAAAAGGGAGCTCCATATCTTTAGATGTTTCGGCAATATTTAGTATTTCATCAATTCTCTTTCCGGCTTTATCCGGATCAAGGCCAAAAACTTCAAGAAGGTTGAAGTAACTGATCCTGCTCTCTTTTTTTATTTTGAAGGTATCTGATGTATTACATACATCTGCACATAAAACTGTTCCTTCCTTAAACATATAATCATCAGCAGAAAAAGCGGAAGAGAATATTTTTTCTTTGTTATTATCCCTGGTCCTTCTGATCTGTTCGATAAAACTTCCAAGTCCCATTCCTTTTGAAATGTATCCTTTCAGGTGAGATAGCTCCAGATGGCAATGACAATTGACAAAGCCGGGAATTATGATTCCATTATAAAACTCCGTGGAATATTTTTCTTTCAGATCACCTTTTGTTTCTTCAACACTGATTATTGTCCCGTCATCTTCAGTTGTTATTACAGCTCTTTTAAGCGAAGGCCCGGAATTGGTAATGATGTATTGAGCCGTTAAGCGTTTCATACAGGCATTATTGAGCTATAGGAAAGAGAGATATTCTCTATTTTAATATGTTTCTCAAGACCGGAAGGAGAGTTATCAAAATCATAGAACCATCCTCTTAAATGACGAATTGTATTCTTAGGAATAATTAAAGTAAGCTTATATTTATGCGGTCGGCCATCTTTTAAGTAATTAATTGATTTTACGTATTGTCTTTTTCCTGTATCTATACTGTCAGGAGAACATGAATACAAAGTTACTCTGGGATTAATCGACTGGTCATCAGGAAAAAGAGTAGCAGAGAATGAAAGTGTATAACTGCCGCTTCTGGGAAGTGTCATATTAAACAAAGTCGAATCGTTGCCAGAAAGAGAAGGAATTGAATAAAAATCCTTACCCGTCCACATGTTCGAAGTACGTGCCGTCTCTAAAATAGATTCTTTTTCGACACGCAATTCCATCTCACTTAATATCCCAAGAACCTGATCATATATTTTATTTAGTTTTTTGGGATTATTTAAAAAATAGTAGTTCATTGTTTTGTCCAGGATTTCTTTTGTATATCCATGTTTTTCAATGACCTGATAATAAGATGAGATGGAGTCTAAGGAAGAAGCCCAGGAATTAATCTTCGGAAGTGAAAGAAGTCCATCTGCAATATGGATATCGGTCAATAATGAAACCAGGTCTTTTTCAGGGATCAGATTTTTATTGTCCAGTTTTTGCTTTCTGCCGGAACAAGATACAGTCATTAATGAGATAATGATCAATATGAGAAACCCAAACTTGTTCATAGCGTAATATTATTAAGGGTTTTTCTCATTTGGTTTTTGTAAAGCAGGATATTCAGTAAATATAATAATTGATTATCAAACATCTTTATTCAAATACTTTTTCGTGAGAAACCTCACCGGGTACCATGCTGCCCAATATCCGATTAAAAGAACCGTTCCGGGAACAATTATAAAGTCCTTAATCTTCATTACAACCGGGTATGAATCCATGATAAGTGATTGACTATGAAGCTTTACAAGTCCGTAAGTCTGCTGCAGCCAGCAGACGACAAAACCCAGAATAATTCCTGCAAGTGCACCGATTATCGAAATCAGCCAGCCTTCAAATATGAAAATCTTCCTGATAAGGTTGTTATCAGCTCCCAGACTCTTTAGTATCTCAATATCACGCTCTTTCTCGATTATCAGCATAGTGAGGGAGCCGATTATATTGAATGAAGCAATAATAAGAATAAGTGTAAGGATGAAGAAAATAGCAAGCCTTTCGGATCGCATCACCTTGTAAAATATGGCCTGCTGTTCATATCGGTTCTGAACTGTGAAGCCCTTCCCGAAGATTTTTATAATGTCCTTTTGCACAGTCTGCGGATCGGCATGCTCTCTGAATTTGATCTCAATGGTAGTTACTCCTTTTTCTGTTTCAGTCAGTTCACGTGCGAAATCAATAGGGATATAAACATATTTGGAATCATATTCTTTTTCAACTTCAAAAATCCCTGACGGGAATATAAACTTATGATTTAATGAGTTTTCGGCATTGATGTTTGTACCGGAACCGGTCTTTCTCGGGAAAATTATTTCCAGAGGAGTTATGAAGTTGACCCTTATTCCAAGATATTGGGCAACCCCGATACCCGGGACAGCGTATGGACGGCCTTTATCGTTCCTGAGCATAAAAACACCCTCCCACATGGAACTGTCGATATTTGAAACCATGGCATAGTTGTCATCAATGCCTTTAATAGTGGCAATATACTGGCGCGAACCATATTTGAGCAGGGCATTGTCTTCAATTGTAAGAGAATAACAGGATAATCCTTCAACTTTTGCAAGAAGCTTCAGACGTGCAGTGTCCGGAATAAATGTTTTGCCCTCTGCAGCCGTTATTTTAATATCCGGATCAAAAGTGTTGAAGATGGCGCTTACCATTGTTTCAAGTCCGTTAAAAACGGAAAGAATAATTATCAGCGCCATTGTGCCAACTGCTACTCCGGCCACAGAAACCGCCGAAATAATATTTATTGCATTCCGCGATTTTTTTGCGAACAGGTATCTTTTTGCTATGTATAATGAGAGCTTCACTTTTCTTGCTTTCTGGCAATAACCAGCATCCCGGTTCCGGTTTTATGAGTTAAACAGAGATCAAAAATGTTAAGAATTATTGAGACAGGGAAAAAAATCAAATAATAAAAAGGAAGAAGCAGGAAAAACAGGTAAGAGACATTCAGCATCTTAATCGGATATTTCATTGACAATCGCCAGGATATATTCCCCGGTTTTCCGTAAGTATAACCTGCCTCAATAGCTCTGAAACCTGCAATTGAAAGTTTTTCAGTTATATCATTTATGCTGTATCCGTCTCTGACATGTTCATCGATAAATGATTCTTCCTCTTCGCTGTGCACATCCGACCCTCCTTTATCCGAGGGGGTGGATATCAGCAATATACCATTGTTTTTAAGTGATTTGTAGAAATTCTTAAAAACCAGTTTATCTTCTTCAATATGCTCCATTACATCTACCGACAAAATTATATCATAACAACCGATGTCATTCAGAGTTGTGAGATCGCAGATGTTAAAAGAAACCCTGTCCGACAATCCTGCTTTTCCGAAAAAAATGTTACAGTCGTCAATCTGTTCTTTATTGATATCAACAGATCTGAACCTCCACCTGCTGTTCATCCTGCTCATTCGCCAGGTATATTGTCCAAATCCTGAACCGGCATCCAGAACAGATGCTTCTCCGGAATACTGACGGGAAATCTTCCTTAATGCTTTTTTAACATGCCAGGCGCGGAGTAACAGC
>JACTVG010000063.1 GCA_015660965.1 Methanoregulaceae archaeon | reverse complement strand
CTCGCATGAGTATACTTAAATTGATATATAATATATGTGTGTGCACAAACTTTATATAGTAATAGTGACGATAGATTTATATGTTAGTAGATAAAATAAAAACTGACTTTGAAGTGAGCAATAGTCTCAATGCCGAATCTTCTCCAAAAACCACCTATACATTTTTGTTATTTGGGTTGGAAAGAGAGTTCTTTGGTCAAATAATCAGCGGTGCATCAACAGAACAGCAAATATCAGATGGGTTCGCTTGTATAGTTGCCTTTTGTCCAGACAAGCCCATCAGAGAAAAGATATGGACGGAATTTACAGGCATGAAAAAGGAAGGAAAACCCACAAGAGAGGCCGCTATCCTCTCGCTCGGTTCACTTACCGATTACCTCGCAGAATGCCTAGACCTTACAGAGAGTTCTATGGGAGGGTTCTTGTGAGGATAGACAAAGCCGAATATAACTTCCTTCCACTTGGCCCCGCTAATGGTAGTGCTGTAAAACGATTCGCTATAGAAGTCCAAAACTATATCGAGAGTGGGAAACCAATACCTCCAAGCGCGTTGGGTAGATATATTGCCGAGAGAATTACTGATGAAAAAGACAGACAGGATTTTATTGGTGCAGTAGCAGGTGATAGAGGGTCGGGTAAGAGCTACACTTGCCTGTGGATACTCTGGCGCGCATCAGTAGAAATATCAAAACTCCTTGGTGGCGACCCATTAGATTACTTTGACCCACGTGAGAATGTTCTTTCATTAGATGATGCGCAATCAGTATCAGAACTGCTTGCAAGGAAGTCAAAGAACAAGTTCCAATGCTTACTTATAGATGATAATACAGCACTTGGCGCGCACGATTGGAATACAAAAACCAGTAAGAACGCAGTAAAAATATTTACAACTATGAGAACAATGCGCAATTGTATTTTTCTCAATGCACCACAGATTAAGGGGATTGATAATTCTATTCGTGATTATGTTCAAATATCTTTTTGGGTTACAAAATCATGCCATGCAGCAGGATTTAATATTATACGTGGTAATTCAAAACAAATGAGTGCAAGCGGAAAATCTTATCTCCACAGGTTAAATTTCAACAACAATGTTCTTGACTTGTGGGCATCATTCAAACCACCGGAACACATTCTTGAGTATTATGATCAGGCACGTGAAGAATCAGCAAAGCGGTTGGCAGAGTTAATTTCTGAAACCGGAGAAAGTGTACGAAAGAGGGATTACACAAATGGTAAATCTCTAGTGGAAAGGCGCACCGAAAAACTCATAGAAGAAAAGGGGAGAGATATTCAGGAAATTATTGATAAAAATCCGAGAATATCACAACGCGAATTTGCTTCGGAACTTTGTATTCATCCGGATATTTTAGGACGAATTCTAGGAAAAATGAATATACGACGCATTGAAGGTAAATATGAGGTGATAGAAAATGTCAGGTGAGAAGATGGATAAAGAAGCAGAGTTACTAAAATATAGCGAAAAATTGGTAGAAATTCAAAAAGATGGAGAAGAACATTCATACAAAGAATTTTTTGAAATTTTGGATAAAATTAAAAAATTGATAGATCCAAATTTTACAGCAATACCACAGGATTTGAAAAAGAGTATAGGAATGGCTACGGTTACAGCGGTTGCAGCACCGGATCCGGAGCAAAGGGTTGATATTGTAAGGGCGGGCATGGTTCTTCTTCGGACAGCGGTTATTTTAGCAGGCGGCCCTCAAAAGATGGAATACTTGGATAAAATCAAAGAACATGAAAAAGCAATTTCTGCTGAATTAAAAAGAATTTCTCCGGATCCGGAATCAGAGCACGTTACACTTTTTGACGTTGTATGGCGCGCCACTTCGTTTCTTGTATTTATGAGTTTTTCAGGATATGGAGAAATCAATTCTGCCGGATTTTCATGGGACGGGGGAAAGTGATGCAACAATGACTATGCGCGATTTATTTAAAGATGATAATGAAATACAAGATGACTATAATGCAGACCCGGAACAACCACAGTTAACAGATGGTGAAAACTCGGAACAACCGCAAGAAGGGGGTGTTTACGATGATGGAACGGGGGTTGTTCCGGGTGGGGATATGTCTACATCTCCACGAGATTTTAGATATATTGACAGGTTTGTGCGTGTGAAGGGAATGCCTACTCCGGCCCACAATACCAACGAAGAGAGTAATTTTATCCTTTCGAATGATTTTAGTGAGCAACTGATCCTCAACTTCTTAAGTGACGCAGATCAAAGAAAAATTTGGCGTTCTTTAGCTGATGTAATGGATTTAAGTGAGGGTAGTGGGAATGCAAAAGTAGCACTCACAGACGCAAAGTTACTTGCTTCGCGGATTCTAATGAAAAGAAGTTCCACCGAAAATCAATTGTCACTTAACGAGAGGTCAGCACATATTGAACAGAGAACGCGTTCTAGCATAACTAGCAAAACCAACCAAATTCAACCTACTGGTAGCGGAGGATGGTTGAGCCGTCTTTTTGGACACTGAATAATTAATTTTTTAAATATATTTATAAAAATTAAAAAAAAGTAATTACTTCGCCGGCACATGTACCCAAATTTTCATCAAAAACATCAACCCAGAAATTAATAAGCAAGATATAAAAACTACTATACCAGCCGTCGTCATAGACATTCCTTTATTTGCCGCAGACGCAGCTAGCGTCTCTGCCAACTGACGTACAAACCCTCCCCACGCTGCTGAATTGCGTGAACTTGAATAAGAATTATCAATTCTTATCCACGGAGCGACCGTATACAATTTAACGTTTGGAGGTGTTGGAATTCTCCCACTATCCATGTATTTCCACGCTTTTGCCAAAGAGTGAATTTGATCACCATTGGTATTCGTGTCGTTATATAAATCACACTCTGCTGCTATTGCAGTTCGTTCCGGAGACACATCCTTTGTCCACCCATTCGCATCCAGTAGAATCGACGTTGGGATGCTCCCGATATTCACCATCGGGTTCGTTTCCCACGATCCCTGTAAGAATTTTGCAATACTCACCGACTGGTCAACCGGTCGTATCTTCATCCTGATACGGTTCCACAATTTTGTCGTGTCTGCTGCAATCTCATTATATCTTTCCTTTTCGAAAACGAGACATGCACCGGCCTCGGATTTTAGGATAAAATTAAGATTTAAATCACATTTAAATACCACATCGCTGTGGCCACTCATAGCGACCCCAAGCCCGTGGAAAGGTGCCATCATATCCCACTTAAAGTGCGCCCAATATGCCCATGCTACGAAATACATTAACAGGACAATGGGGATACAGAATATATACAGCGGCGTGTTCCAAAACGATGTGTTGAACAATCCTCCCATGAATGGTTGATCTACAAGAGACCATTTCATTATAGAAAAAACACCAAATAGTGCCAATATTCCAATAATACCCACACCAAGAATTATTCTTCCCATTGTCAAGAATTTCTTTTCTTCTTTGTTCCCAGTGGGTATTTGAACTTCTGTTTCTTCCGCCATTTTAATCACCTAGACGCCAAATATGACGCACCGAGAATAATCATCCCGCCCAAAATCAAAATCATCG
>JACTVG010000062.1 GCA_015660965.1 Methanoregulaceae archaeon | reverse complement strand
TTTGGATCCGACCATTGCCAGGGTAAGGACCTTATCACCTGTTTACCCAGGCGCATATAGGTAACTATGTTGCAAAATTTGTTAGAATTGATTGAAGCCATAAGATTATAAATAAAAATGGCACCGCGCTAAAGTGCAACGATGCCATTTAATACATCCTATGTTAGGATATGAGAACCGGCAAAAAAGCTGGTAGTTACAAGTTTTCCATTTACACTTTTAAAACCTGTGTAAATTTTTACCGTGTCACCTGACCAGGATAACGGTATAATCACATTTTTTGGAGAAGCGGATCTTGCAGCAAGACCTGTCTGAAAGTTGGTTTCATTCTTGGTTAAATTGTAAGTAGCAACAAATAATTTATCGGTAGCCAGGGCGTTACCAGTGCCGGCGGAGTTAGGATAAGTACAGACCAATGTACCGGCAACGGCGTTGGTAATAACCATCCCAGATTCATTGATAAGGGAACCTCTTGTCAATTTTACATTAGGATAGTCAATTGTTTTGCTGCCGACGGCCCCAGTTGTACCGTTTTTGAAAATGTCTCGGAACATGGCATTCATCCGGGTTGAACCTTTTTTTGTGGTGGTGAAACCAAATGCAGCGACCTGGCTGTTAACCTTAGCAAATTCAATTACGGTTGTAAAATCTGTTCTTTGGTTAACCTGAGCTACTGTTTTTGGGTTTTTTACATGTATAGGCATTTCAGAAGCAACGGATTCTCCGTTCTTCCTCTTTATCACGACGCTGCCTATATGCTTGCGTCCTTTGTCAATAACAACGGATCGAAATACTGTCATTTTTTTGAAATTTAATTATGAATAAAGATTATTAAAAACCTAAGTCATTGAAACAACACCTAAGTATTGAGTGGTTGAACTGTAAATCTGTCCGACGGAATAAAAGTTTATCCAAACATGAACATCATGCCCCTGGAACGCATAAGGGACATTAGTTGTATAGTTGCCTGCGGTTCTATTTTGTCCGGATTGGTCAGTATAACCTCGCTTGATATCGGGGCAATAAGTTTGAATGAGTAACAAGTCACCAGGGTTTGATCCTGGTTGGATAGTACTATCCCAGGTTAATTGAATAAGGTTGGAAAGTGGAAGGGCTGTAATATGAAAATTCAATTGATTTCTAAGGGAACCTTTAAAAAATACGAATTGAGAATATAGAATATCCCAGAATACACCACCATAACTCATTGCCTTCATAAAATTGTAAGCCATACGGGCATTACTAACTGTGTAACCTGTTTTAATGCTCTGCCACCCTTTTGTAATATAATATTTATTTTGGTTATAGAAGTCCAGGTAAGTATTAAACCTTAAGCGATTGACCATCTGGGAGGGGCTATGTTTGTCTGTGTAATGGCTGGGCATATTTCTTACGATATTTTGTCCTCTTTGAACTTGATATAAATTTTCAGCTACATGGTTGCGAAGCTTACCAAGTAGAGATGATCTGAATTTACCCATGGATTATACAGGGTCACAAAGGGTGATGGCTGCCTCATTAATTATACCCTCTACAATTGAAATTACCAGATGGGCAATTTTGTTGGGAATTAAAGTCTTGATGAGATCCAGCAATAACAATGCGCTTCTGTAGTTATCACAAAACACATTCTTCTGATCAGTTGTAGCGTTCATAGTCTAACGATTTAAGATTAAGATGAAATATATATCGCCACATTAACAATAAGGGAAGGAAGAGCACAAAGAGTGCGAATAGAATAAAACGAAATAGGAAGCTAAATAGAAAAACGGTTAGTTTTGTCATAAATGGCTTTTTATTTATGTGTCAAATATATGGTCAAAATTCGGAATTTCGCATTAATATTAATATTAAACCCTAAACATCTGTATTTGTATTTGTTTTGTATTTGTATTAGGTGCGTCAGGGGGGTGGAGGGAGGGTAGGTGGGAAAACAAGCTGGTCAATCGACCAGCCATTCATCCTCACAATCACAACGACCATAATCATAATGAGTGCAATAAATACAAACAGAAACATCAAATTGATCATCTTTCAGGAAACAATCAACATCAAACAAATACAGCGAAGCAACAGAATTAACTGTCTTAACATGAAGATTCATAACATTTGAATTTAAAAGGTTTAAAAAATCAGTTTACCTGGTGTTAAACTTTTGTCGATACAAGGCAAGGGCGCAAGTCATTTTGCGCGCCTTTTGAGTTTTAAGCAAAATGAACGCGTCCGAAGGATGTTTTAATTGCCGACATTTAGAAATTGGTTTACGGCAATTAAAACAACCCTTGCCATTATCGACAAAAGTTAGTGATTTGTAAACAATGATTTTTGAAACGTTTCACTTTCGCTTTCGAAGTTAGGAAGCGAAAGGGGAGCGCCTGCGGCAGGATTCGGAACGAAAGCCCTATTCAGAGCATCACCGAAGGGACATAAATATTATTCAAAGCTTCACGAAGCAAGGGACATTTGCGGGAAAGGGGCGCTTTCGCTTTCGCTCTCGTTTTCGCTTTCGCTTTTGAAGCTGTCCTGGGATAACCTACAATAATTCGTTGACGAAAGGGAAAATCAGAACTGACTAGAGAGCGACAGCCAGCCAGCCAGCCCCCCCCCCGATATTTCAATAAAAAAAAAGGGGGCATTCGCATTTAACATAATGGAGTTATAAAATGCAACATACAACTGGAATTCAATAAATTGTTTTATAACTAACCATTATGTTAAATGCCCTTTTTTTTTATTGGGGGGGGGGCTGGCTGGCTGGCTATGTTTTAACCTACAAACAAACTAGAAGGAACGAAACGTAGACGTCAATAGATTAGTATGAAAAAATTTACTTTAAAGAACCAAAAAACTAATTACAAAGTGGGAATCGGAACAAGGTAAACCTGGAAAACAATTAACTAGAGCAAAATATAATTATCAAAACTTGATTTAACCTACAATTTATCACCTTATCAAAGATTTTTCTTACAAAGTATCAAGATTTATAATATAAGTTTTTAAGATGGTTTTGATACGATTCGGTAAATGATCTATTTTCTGAAAAAGATTTAGTTTGTAACATCGGAAATAGTCATATTCTTTCATTCTGGCTGGATATGTTGTCTCTACCCAGTTTGTAAGCTCGTTTAATGGGTCGGTATCGGTTATTTGAAGACGGTTGCTGTACTGTAAAGACCTGGAGCAGTCCCAAAGTTTTCCTTCGATGCCCTGTTTTTGCTCAGTAGCTTTGTTTAAGTACTTTGTGAATTCGTTAACTAAATCTTCACTTTTCCACACTGCCCTTACTTCCGTGGAAGGCGGATGACGGTGTAAATTTTGCGTATAACATCTTTCATCCAAGAGTGGGATGTAACCATCTTTGAATGTTTGGGTGCGTTGATATCCATCATAAAACACCTCAATAAGTCCAGAATCAGATAAAGAGCTATTCCAATGATTGCGAATATTATCATAACGTACAAATTTATTAGTTACCAAGTGAAAGTGTAAGTTGCCATTTTGTTGTCTCTCTGATACCCATATATAATGATGCATTTTGTAATTGTATTTCATACGTTCTAAGAACCTTTTTAGATAAA
>JACTVG010000061.1 GCA_015660965.1 Methanoregulaceae archaeon | reverse complement strand
CTACCCCCTTCCCAGCCTTCCCCGCCAGCTGGCGGGGGAAGGAGCAAAAAATCCTTTCCCCCTTGGGGGAAATAAGAAAGGGGGTTTTAACATAAAAGAATTGATTATTTGTTACCATAATTTTGAAGTGTTACATCGGGACCGGTAAATGGGCAGGTTTTGTCAAGTCACGATAAAGTTGTCTAAATGCGGAGTCTGGGCAGGCAAAAATGCATCCCGATATTCTGAGAGCTCCCGATAGCTATCGGTACGGAACGGGACAAGTTGTGTTTTGCAGTAAATCATTCATATCTTAATGCTTCGACCGGGTTACTTGTAGCTGCTCTCCAGCTCTGCAAGCTGATAGTAAGCAATGCTATTGCAAATGCAACTATACCTGCTAACACAAAAACCCACCAGCTAAGACTGGTTTTATATGCAAAATTCTGAAGCCATTTATGCATGACAAACCATCCAACAGGAGTAGCAATTACAAATGCGATTGCTACCCATTTAATAAAATCTTTGTTTAACATAGTCAATATTTCAATTACCTCTGCTCCATTGACCTTGCGGATACCAATTTCTTTAATCCTACGCTGACATGCAAATAACGACATAGCAAATAAACCCAAACAACAAATTACAATAGCACATACAGCATAAAGCGTGAATGTCCGACGAAATTGAAGTTCCGATTTATACATATTCGCTACTGCCTGATCAATAAAGCTCACCTCCACCGGAAATTCAGGAGATAATTCTGCTAAAGCTGCTTTTATATCCTTCACTGCATTTTGCAGCGAATTGAAACTTGTTGTGTTAATGGAAACAAGACAATAATTTGAATAGGATCCATTGATAATGGCCAAGGGAGCCATAGGTTGGCTGATCGATTTAAAATGGAAATCTTTAATAACACCAATTATTTCCGACCTGCTTCCATCCATACTTACGATTAATTTACCTCCTATAGGATCTAATATTGTATAGTCGCGAAGGAAAGTTTCATTAACCACGATTTTACCTTTATCTGAAGGTAGCTCATTACTATAAAAGCGCCCCTTGATTAATTCTAGTCCCATTATTCCAAAAAAAGAGGCGTCTGCATTGAATAGATCAATTTTGACTTCTTTCTCTTCTCCATTCAATGTAAGCTTAGTTTCCCAATTTGAAATTATTTGACCTGGATAAAATTGAGTAAATGAAACCTCTTTAACTCCCGGCTTTTCTAAGAGTGCCTCTTTTAATACATCCTTTTTCTCAATAAGTTGCGCAGACAGTTCTATACCGATACTGTTTTTCTGTTTAAGCCCTAATTGATTGCTCCCAAAACGGATTTGCTTCTGTACCAATAAAGTGAATGCGATCAGGACAATAGCTATTGCGAATTGTGTTGTCACTAAAATCCCTCTTAAAGAAAATTTTGATGAAGGTGATTTTACAGCTTTTTTCAGATTGTCAACAGCGTTTGATTTTGATATTTTCCAAGAAGGAATCAGACTGAAAAGGGAGCTTATAAAAAACGTAAATAAAATAGAAATTGCAATAAAACCAGGTGAATGGATCAATTGTGGACTGATATGAATTCCAATATAGTTCTGAATGTATGGGTTGAGAATAAGGATAAAAGCAATAATCAGAGCGGTAAAAAACAATAGAAACACTTCGAGAAAGATATTTCTAAAAATGGTTGATTGCGTTGCTCCGAAAGCCTTCATTATCCCGAACTGTCTAATTTTCTCAAGCCATTGTGATGACGATATATTAATGAAATTAACCAATGCTATCATAAGAACCATTGAAGCTACCATCAGCAAAATCATGACTTTTCTCTTATCCCCATATCTAATATAATTATCACTACTATTGAATTTTGTGAAGTATAACTCTTTTAAAGGAATCAAACTATTGTCTGAATTTGACTTTTGAATGTCATTTGGAAAAAGGGCTAAAATCCTTTTGGCTGTTTCCTCTGGACTTGTACCAATTTTCAAAAGAAGAAAAGTCTGAAAGTTTATAAATCTCCAATCAGTAAATTCTCCACCATTTGATTGTACAATTTTTTTTGTACTGTTGGAACACAAGGCATTGAATGTAAGACAAGAATTGGTGTGTGGTTCTTCTATTACAGCAGTTATTGTCAGATCATAGCTATTATCCAGTTTCATGGTTTTTCCAATAGACTGTTCCCTGCCGAAAAGCTTTTCCGATAGTGATTTTGTAATGACAACAGACATAGGATTTTCCAATGCAGTTTTTAGATTACCTGAAACGACTTTATAAGTAAATAAACTGAAGAATTTATCATCTGCAAAAATAAGATCGGTTGAAAAGGGTTCATTATTTTCAACCTGAAAAACTGATGGTTCCCATGTTCCGGAAATCCTTATAGTTGATTCCACCCCGGGAATATTCAGGTCAATAAGTTCTTTCAGGACTCCTGCTGTGTTAATCCCTTTATTAATTTGACCATAAATATAAACCCTATCGCCATTTGCGTGAAAGTGATCAGTAGTAAGTTCATTGTAGCTGAAAACAGAAAGCATGACGACCAGTGCAAGGCTAATTGCCAACCCAAATAGGTTGATTAGATTAGTAATTGGCTTCTGGATAAAATTTCTAAGGGTCGTTTTAAGTACATTTCCCATGATCATTAGCGTTTACTTATGACCAATGACTATTGTCCCCTCATCTGCTGCTTTTCGTTCATTGGCAAGTGTTTCCTGAAAAGAAGGCTTTTGCTCTATAGCAGCTGCTTTTCGATCATTGTCAAGTCCTACCTGAAAAGAAACCTTTTGCTCCTCAGATGCTGCTTTTTGTTCATCATCTATAGTAAGTCCCTTATTTCCTACTGCAATCGTTTTTTTATCATTAGCTCCTTCTTTTTGTCCCTTCATTAAATTTTCTTGAGAAAAAGCCAGTGTGACAACTAAAATCAAAAATAAAGGGATTATAGTAACCTTTCTTAAGATCATCCTTTCTTTAATCGTTTTTTTGTTCATCATAATTAATCGTTTTTTTATTAATGAATAATTAAAATTACTCGCCAGGGATGCTGAATTATTCCGTAATACAAGATTTAATAATGTGTTTTGATAATCATCTAACTCAAATGTTGACAATACTGTATTATCAGCTAAAAACTCATGGTTTAAGAGTATTGCTTTTTTGATTAGCCAAATTGCCGGATTAAACCAAAGGAATACGTTCATTAATTCTATTGTAATAATGTCTATTGAATGATATTGTAAACAATGAGCCTCTTCATGTATTAATAATTCTTTCTCAATTTTACCATTCTCATAATCTGACCGGTTTACAAAAACGTACTTGAAAAATGAATATGGTAAAGACCTTTCCTTGATCAGGACAAGTGATGTATTTTGATAATCAACTTTCTTATTCTTAATAATTTTACTTAACAGTTTGAAAATATTTAATGCAAAACGCATCAATAAGATTGAAGTAATAACAACATAGAATGAGAACAATATATTTTGAAAAGTAAAGAGAGAATATGTGTTTTCAATTACGGCGTTCCCATTTATAAAATATCCTGTCGTAGTAGTGAATTTATAAAAGCTGTTATTTAATGCGTAATTAGATTTTACA
>JACTVG010000060.1 GCA_015660965.1 Methanoregulaceae archaeon | reverse complement strand
TGGGATTCCTATCTATAGCTGCTCATGGACACGCTGACGCCCTGTCATTTATTTTAAATATTGACGGGCACCCTGTTTTTATTGACTCCGGCACCTATACTTATCATACAGAATTTGAATGGCGTCGTTATTTTATTGGTACACTTGCCCATAACACAATCAGGATAAATGAAGAAGACCAGGCAGTAAATGGTGGACCTACATTATGGATAAAACATTATGAAACAAGTATAATTGATCTAGATATAAGTGGCGAAACTGATCGTGTAAAAGCTACTCATAATGGTTATTTGAAAGAAGATGTGCAGCATATCCGTGAAATCGTTTTTGACAGATTAAAAAACGAATTTCAAATCATTGATACTATAGTCGTCGGGAAAAACAGGAAAATTCAGATTGAAATCCCGTTTCATTTTCATCCTGATGTTGAGATCGCAAATCCTGCGACTAATTTTTTTCTCATTCACGGGGACGCTGTAAGAAAAACAGAATTTTATATTGACGGAAAACTGGATCCGGTCTTAATAAAGGGACAAATGAAACCGCAGATTCTGGGATGGTATTCCGATTCATTTTTGAAGAAAGAAGCAACAAACGTAATTTTCTGTAAATTTCAGATTGAATGTACAACAACTTTTAAATTTATTATAAAAATTATTTAATATGAATATTAGCATTTTTGGTCTTGGTTATGTAGGCTGTGTAAGTCTGGGCTGTCTGGCAAAAAACGGTCATCATGTCATTGGTGTCGATACTAATTTAACAAAAGTGGAGCAGATAAACTCGGGCAAAGCCACTATTATCGAAAAAGATGTGGATACAATAATTTTTGAACAAAGATCAGCAGGAAGAATAAGTGCAACAACCGATATCCTACTGGCAATTAAAGAATCTGATATTTCTATCATTGCGGTTGGTACACCAAGTACCGATAAAGGACATTTGAATCTTCAGTATATTTTTAAAGTTGCTGAGGACATTGGTGAGGCATTACTGAATAAAGATACATTTCATATTATTGCCATAAGGTCGACTATTATGCCTGGCACCTGCGATAAATTTGCAGATATTGTAGAAAAGCTCTCTAAAAAAAAGAGAAATGAGCATTTTGCCATAGTAGACAATCCTGAATTTTTAAGAGAAGGAACTGCTGTTCAGGATTATTACAACCCACCTCTTACCCTGATTGGTTCAGACAACAGGATAGCTGCAGAAAAGGTAGCGGAACTATACAGGCAATTGCCTGGTGAGATCATAATCGTTGATCTGAAAGTTGCAGAAATTATGAAATATATTAATAATACGTATCATGCACTTAAGATCTCTTTCGGTAATGAGGTTGGTAATATTTGTTCTGAGTTAGGAATTGATTCTCATAAGGTAATGGAGATTTTCTGCAAAGATAAACAGCTTAATATATCACCTTATTACTTCAAACCAGGCTTTGCATATGGAGGGTCATGTCTGCCAAAAGATTTGAAAGGACTTAAGACCCTGGCTCATGATCTTTACGTTGATGTTCCTATAATTGATAGTATCGACAAAACAAACGAATTGCAGATTCAGCGTGCAATCAAGCTCATTTATAAATACTGGGACAAAAAACTTGGGTTCCTTGGCTTAAGTTTTAAGGCTGGAACAGATGATTTGAGAAACAGTCCTGCTGTTAATGTCATTGAAGCATTGTTAGGTAAGGGGTGCGACATTGTTATATATGATAACAATATAAATCTGGCCATGCTGACCGGAACAAATAAAGAGTTTATTGATTCACGGATACCTCATTTGTCAAGCCTTCTTGTTAGTGATCCTGAACAGTTAGTTAATGATTGCGATGTTATAGTAATTAACACTAAAGAGTCTGAATTTATTCGGCTTGTTGCTGATATTGAGAATAAAATAATAATTGATTTTGTCCGGCTGAACGACACAATTATTTCAAAAAGTAATTATATCGGAATAAATTGGTAGTGATGTCTTCATTTCAAGAAAAGCATATCCTGATCATTGTTGAGAATCTTCCTGTCCCTTTTGACAGAAGGGTATGGCAGGAAGCTAATACCTTACTGGATAATGGAGCAAAGGTTAGCATTATCTGTCCAAAGATGAAAGACTATTTGGCTTCCTTCGAAGTAATAAACGGGATAGAAATTTACAGACATTATCTTCCTTTCGAAGCCAGAGGTGCTGTTGGATACCTCTTTGAGTATAGCGTAGCTTTATTCTGGGAGTTTTTCTTAAGCTGGAAAATTTACTTTAAAAATAGGTTTCATGTTATACATGGTTGTAATCCGCCTGACCTGATTTTTTTAGTGGCATTATGTTTCAAGATCTTTGGGGTTCAATACGTGTTTGACCATCATGATATTAATCCTGAATTGTATATTGCAAAGTTTAATAGAAAGGGATTCTTTTATAAGATAATGGTTTTATTTGAACGACTGACATTTGCCACAGCTGATTTTAGTATCGCTACTAATGAATCATACAAGGATATAGCAATCAGAAGAGGGAAAATGGCTGAAGACAATATTCAGGTAATAAGAAGCGGTCCAAAACTTGACAGACTTAGATTAGTTCCTCCAGATAATAAATTTCGCAAAGGAAGGAAATACCTGGTGGGATATGTTGGTGTAATTGGAGAACAGGAAGGAATTGATCTCTTACTTGAAAGCATAAAACTGATTGTTCCTAAACGCGATGATATTCAATTTGCAATAGTAGGTGGAGGCAGTAACCTCGAAAAGATGAAACAATTGTCAGAAAAATCAGGCCTTAGCAAGTTTGTGGATTTCTATGGGAGAGTACCTGACGATTTATTGGTTGCTATTCTGAATACCGCTGATATATGTGTTAATCCCGATAAACCTACAGAAATGAATAATCTATCCACAATGAATAAAATAATGGAATATATGGCCCTGAAAAAGCCCGTTGTTCAATATGACTTAAAAGAGGGTAGATTTTCGGCTCAGGAGGCTTCACTTTATGCCAGGTGTGGCGATGCCAATGACTTCGCAGATAAAATAATACTCTTGATTGATGATCCGGAACTAAGAGCAAGGATGGGTAGTTTTGCATATGACAGGGTACTAAATGAGCTCTCATGGGACTTTGAGAAGGTAAAATTAATTAAATTCTATAACAGGATCCTGTTTAATTGATGCAACCGCAGCTGGCAGCTTTCCCCAAAGCAAGATCATACTAAAAAGGAGTAAACCAATCAGTTCATCTTATAATTTTAATTCAAATGAAAATTGACCATATCTGTTTTGCAGTCAAGAATATTCAGGAAGGAATTGCTTATTGGGACCGTGTATTTGGCTATAAGCAAATGACAAGTATAGTGGAAAACTCTCTCCAAAATGTAAAGGTGACTTTCTTATGCAAAGATGATAGCATAACAATAAAACTTATAGAACCTCTGGAACGTAATCAATCTCTAATAAATTTTGTTAACAAGGGCGGAGGTTTTCATCATGTTTGTTTTAAATGTCCTGATATTAATGTGAAGATGGATGAGTTAAAGAAAGAAGGACTTTTAACACTTGTCCCTCCACAACCGGGTGAAGCTTTCAATAACCACAATATTGCATTTTTACTCGCCAGGTACGGGC
>JACTVG010000059.1 GCA_015660965.1 Methanoregulaceae archaeon | reverse complement strand
GACCCTAAATTATAGATCTTACATACTATGATGGGAAAATTCAGAAAAATAACTTCTTCACTTCTATTATTAATTTTTCTTTTACCATCCGTAGTTAAGATTGAACATCATCACAATAACATTATACATGATTCTAAAAATAGAAAGGATTACCCTGTTCTCAAGGGAAACTGTCCTATTTGCAATTTCGAATATTCGGTATTCCTGACAAGTTTTATAAACATTCATTTGCCTGATGGAAATCCAGTAGATAGCTATTGTATTAATTACACTTCCAGATACAATCATAATCTCACACAATTTTCATTTTTATTACGTGCACCTCCTGGTAGACAAATTTAAGAACAGCATTCTTTGTACTGATTTTTAAATAATTGTTGAACATAACGAGTAATAAAATGAAGAGATTTTTTATCATTTGTCTTATGATATTAACTTATCATACATCAAACGCACAAAACAAAATAACCGGAAAAATTACCGACAATATAACAGGTGAAGCCATTCCAGGTGCAACAGTATATATCCCGGAACTTAAGACAGGAGCAATTGCAGATAAAAACGGTATTTATAAAATTGATAATCTTCCCAGGGTAAAAGTTATTATTCAGGTCAGTTTTCTGGGATATAAGGCTGTCGTCGAAAATGTAGACCTGGCAACAACATCATCAAAAGATTTTGTAATGGAACAAGCTATCACAGAAATTAACGAAGTAGTTGTTACAGGTTCTTCAAGGGCGACCGAAATAAGTCGAACTCCTGTTCCAATGATTATAGTCAACAGTAGGGACCTGCAACAAAATTTAAACACCAATATAATTGATGCAATTTCAAGACTGCCAGGGGTAAGTGCTGTGACGACAGGTCCAAATGTGTCAAAACCATTTATTCATGGATTAGGGTACAACCGGGTACTGACTTTATTTGATGGTGTGAGACAAGAGGGGCAGCAATGGGGCGATGAACATGGTATTGAAATAGATGAAAATGCAGTTGACCGTATTGAAATCGTGAAAGGCCCGGCAAGCTTAATCTATGGTTCTGATGCATTGGCTGGTGTAGTCAATTTGCTTCCTGCTCAACCTGTTCCGGATGGCACAATAAAAGGACATGCAGAAACAAATTACCAGACAAATAATGGTCTGTTTGGTGCTCACATTGCTATTGCCGGAAACCATAATGGGTTTATATGGGGAGGGGTGGCATCACATAAACAAGCCACCAATTATCAAAACAGATACGACGGACGGGTTTATGGAACAGCTTTTAATGAAACTGACTTAAGTGGCAATATTGGACTGACTAAACAATGGGGCTATTCACATCTCAACTTTTCAATATTTAATGATTTACAGGAAATTCCTGATGGCAGCCGTGATTCAGTTACCCGCAAATTCACAAAGCAGATTACTGAAGCCGACACATTCAGACCAATCGTCTCAAATGCTGAATTAAATTCATATAAAATCACTGTTTTACATCAACTTATCCAGCATTACAGGATATATTCATCAAACAATTTTATCCTTGGTGAAGGTAAGCTTGGACTGATACTGGGATATCAACAAAGTATACGAAGAGAGTTCAGCCATCCGCAATACCCTGATATTCCGGGCCTTTACCTTGATTTAAAAACAATTACCTATGATGCCAAATACTCTTTCCCGGAATCCAATGGATGGGAAGCGACTATTGGTGTTAATGGTATGTACCAGCGAAATACCAACAAAGGCACCGAATTTGTTATTCCGGATTATAGCCAGTTTGATATTGGCCCATTTGTTATGGGAACAAAGACATTAGGTAAACTTGATTTAAGTGCTGGCGCCAGATATGACACGCGTATTTTTAGAAATGATGCAATGTATACTCGCCCTAACCCTCAAACCGGTTTTGACATGCAGGTAAGTTTGCCGGATACTGCACTGGCAGATCATCCGTTCTATAGTTTTAATCATACTTTTTCAGGTGTATCAGCAAGTCTTGGTGCAACGTACAAAATAACAAAGAGATTATTAGTAAAAGCAAATATTGCCAGGGGATTCCGGGCACCGAATATTGCTGAAATATCAGCTAACGGAGTTCATCCGGGAACACTGATATACCAGATTGGGAATACCGGGTTTAAACCGGAATTCAGTCTTCAGGAAGATCTCGGTATTTCTTATATATCAGATCATATAAGTGGTAACTTGGACATGTTTAATAATAATATAACTAACTACATCTTCAATCAGAAGCTATTGAACCATTCCGGGAAAGATTCGATTATTATAAAAGGCAATCAGACTTTTAAATTTCAACAGGCTAAAGCCCAATTGTATGGATGGGAAGCAAATCTTGATATTCACCCGTATGACTGGCTTCATTTCGAAAATTCCATATCAGTAACCTATGCATTGAACAAGGGTGGAAATGGAGTACACGTGACAGATAGCTCCAGGTATCTGCCACTTATTCCCCCGCTGCATACTAATACAGAATTGCGGGCAAACATATTTAAGAAGTTTAAATATTTTACTTCTGTTTATGTAAAAATCGGGATGGAATATTATGCGACCCAGAACAGGGTATATTCTGCAGATAACACTGAAACTCCGACTCCGGGTTACGTTCTTTATAATGCGGGAGTTGGAGCAGATATAACAAATAGTCACGGAAAAGTGCTGGTAAGCATTAATATTACGGGGAATAATATCACAGATGTTGCTTACCAATCAAACTTAAGCAGGCTGAAATATTTTGAAGAGTATCCAAATAATCCGACAGGGAGAAGTGGCATCTACAATATGGGCAGGAACATTAGTTTTAAATTTACAGTGCCTCTGAATCGATAAAAGGCTTCTTACCGGATCGGGCGGATATTAAGTGCCTGAAACGGATTTTACTTTAAAAATTTCTAAAATGACAGTTTTATTATGGCTTGACAAATTTTGGCAGGAACTTTTCCTTTGAAAACAAAATGGCGGTGTTAATTAATGCCAGGTGAGAATACGCCTGTGGAAAATTTCCTAATAACCTTTTTGAAGAGAAATGGATATCCTCACTGAAAAGACCCAAATGATTTCCATAGGTCAATAGGTTTTCAAAGATGTTTTTAGCATCTTCCTTCATGCCTATTCTGAACAGAGCCTGAACCAGCCAAAAAGTACATATTGTAAATGATGACATCGGTTTGCCAAAATCATCAGGATTTTTATAGCGATAAACCAGTCCGTTATAAAAAAGCGCATTTTTCACTGCCATCACAGTTTTCTGATATCTGGTATCATCGGCTGCAATAAAACCGTATTCAGCCATAAGTAATAAAGAGGCATCAAGCTCTGAATTACAATATGTTTGCGTAAATGTTTGCTGATCCTCATTCCAGCCATTTTTCAGTACGTCTTCTTTTATGTCATTTGCAATGCCTCTCCAAGATTCGGCATAGTAATATTTATGAAGGGCATTTGCAATTTTCGCTGCCCTGTCCATAGCTACCCAACTCATTACCTTTGAAAAAACATAGTGTTTTTCATCAGACCGGATTTCCCAGATACCTTTATCTGGTTTTTCCCAGTGTGTGGATATTGTACGTGAAATATTACGGACAATCTCCCAGATGTCTTCAACCTCGTCCAATGTACCGG
>JACTVG010000058.1 GCA_015660965.1 Methanoregulaceae archaeon | reverse complement strand
CTACTCCATAGCCTACTTGCCTTATGGGTTGGGGTCCAGGTATGCTTATCGTTATTATTCGTCTTGGGTAGCCTGTTGACCCTGTTATGTCTTGGTATCCTACGGTTTTTATTCCGGGTGGGTTAGTTATGCTTTCGTTAATGTAACTTCCTGGGTTGACTCCTGGAGGGAGATTTGTTGGAATCTTTGTTTTCATGCGTTGCCGGATGCCTGGTCTCCATTCTTGTTCTATTCCTTGGTAGTTGTCTATGTTTGGTGTGGTATGCGGTGTTGCGGTTTTAATGTGTTGCGGGTAGCCTTGGAATTCTGATACTAAAAGTGGCATGGGGTTAAGTGGACCTTCGGGTGTTTGATTGCTGCGCCGTGGAGGTTGATTTTTCCAACCGGGTACAATGATTCCTACGCCTGGTGGCGTAATTTTTATGTCTGGCAGTACCATAACTAATTAACCTTCTTAAGAGAAATAATGCTAAACTCCCTTAAAGTTTTTTGGTGGCGTTAACTGCACTATTTTTTCTTTTTGAGCAGTTCTTCGGCTGCCTGATTTGTTAGCGGTCCGTCGAAGGTTCTTAATGATTTTTTCTGTTTGGTTGACATGAAAAATATTATGTGTTAGGTTTCTTAAATAACTATTTCATGTGTGCGTGGAATTGGCAATAAATGTTTGCTTGTGCTGCAGGTATGGCTGTTCCTGGGATTACGCATATTATTTGGTTCAGTATTGGGGATACAGGCACTATCTGGTCGCCGCTTTTTCCTTGATAAATGTCTCCGAGGTATCCTGGGTTGTTGCCGTCTTCTGGGTGCCAATTCATATAGGGAAATACTGTTACGATTAAGTTTGCGTCTTGGCTTAGTGTTAATAAGTGGTCGTTTAAGCCGTAGTAGTAGCTTGCGTTTACGGTTACGTTGCCGTTAGAATCGGTTTTTAACGTTAGTGGGTTGTTTTTGGATATCATTTGGTCATTGAGTGCTAGGTAGCCTTGGTATTTGCTGTAGTCTGGGAATAGGTTTGGGTATAATGTTACTGTGACGCCTGGTACGCCATTTCCGTTGGCGTCTATGACTTTGAATGTGACTGGAAACTCTGTAACGTTACTTGTATTCCAGTTTTGGTCGGATGGTTGGATGGTTGTTTTGCTTATTACAAGTGCTGCTACTGTTACGGTGCAGGCGTAGTACCCGGTTACTATGGTGCTTCCAGGCGAGTTTATGCTGTAGGGTGCGCCGACTGGCGGCTGTCCTCCCTGGTAGAATACTACGTCTATTGAGTGGTTTTGGTTCATGGTGATTTGGTAAGTTTCTACTGTGTCTGTGGTTGAAGAATTTATAGGGCTGCCGTCTTCTAGGACTTGTCCGATTGTGTAGCCGCTGGCTGCCGTTATTGTTATGGGAACAACTGACCCTGCAGGTTCATAAATTCCTGATGCAGAATTCGGGTTTATGGTTCCTCCGGGTCCTGCTGTTGTCTGTAGAAGAAATTTTCCTCCTTTGGTCTGAGATAAGGCGTAGACTGCTGCGCCTCCGATTAAAGCTACTGCACCCAATGCTATTGCTGCTTTTGCTCCAGGACCCATAGTTTTTGCTCCTAAGTTAATATTGGAGTTACTAGGATATCGGGGATTGCCTCAATATCTATTGTTAACATGCTTATCATTTGTTGAGCTGCTAAAAGGTCTGCACCGATAAGGGTTGCTAGGCTTGATTGTAGGCTTGCGACCTGTTCTGCCATGGCGGGTTGGTCTACGTTTTGAAACATTTGTTGAGCTGTCGTTACCAGGTTTGCGGCTTGTGTTGGATATCCCATTTGTTCAAGCTCGTCTGCAATAACTCTTGTCAATGAGTAAGTATAGGAGTATGCTGAAGCTGCATTATTTCCGTATTTACTTTGAAGGAAACTTTTTAGTGCTGCAGCTCCGACGGCTCCAAGAACAACTGCAGTTACGCTTCCGATTATAGTCCACATTAATGCGCTTGTTAAGCCGTTGCTTGCCGCCGCTAGTCCCTGTTGTGTTTGAGCAAGAACACGTTCTTCCACAGCGATTGCTTGTTGTTGGGAAGCGGTAAATCCAGCGTTGCTTGATGCATTCTGTTTAATATATCCTGCCATTTTTTGCAGCAATGCATTATATTGTTGTTGGTAGAGTTGTTTGTAGGCGTTGACGCCTGCGCCGAAAACATTTGTAACTGCATAGTAAACTATGTAGATGGCTGCTCCTACGCCGGCTATTGCTATTAGGGCTTTGGCCCAACCGGGAATACCTTGATTCTGGCTCATTTATTTTTTTTCTCCTTTTGTTTGGTTACTGTGAAATTTAATTGATGGAGGTTTAAGGGTTGGACTGTAGGATTATGGTGTAAGACCCTGTAGGCATTACGCCGGTGTATTGTATGCTTGCGCTTGTGCCGGCTGCAGTATAAATGTTGCTTTGGTGTGCAAGTATATTATAGTTGCCGTCATAGACGTATAGAGACATATTAACAGCATGGCTGGATTGGTTTAATGCGTAGAAGGCAATATACAAGTTGTAGCCTGGTGTTATCAGAGGGGTTTGTCCTACTGGCGCGTTGCTGCCTGTGCCTCCTGCATTATCCCAATAACCGTTTGGATAATTGTTGTTTTTGTCCCAACTGTACCATACACCACGAGCCATGTCTTGAATGCGGATGGCTGTTATTTCTGTGCCTTGAAAACTTTTAGGCAGTCTTATCTTTAGAGGTATAGGAGAACTCATTTCTTTTGAGTGCCACCTTTACCGTTGCCGGCTGCTGCAATTATGCCTAAAATAAGAACTCCGGCGCCTAATGCCCCTATGACAGTTAGCATGGTATTTTTAGGAATGGTGGTTTGGGTTGTGGGATTTACAGTTATATCTTGTGTGTCTGCAAGGTTATGTTTGAATTTTGTGTCTTCGTACAGCAGCGGAATATTTAGTCCTCCTGGTTAAGGAATTCTATGGTGTTGCAGATACGAGTATGCTTAGGGCCGTTGCCGGCATGGTTAGGGTTACAGGGTTTGTGGCTACATTTCCTTGAGGCGATACGGTTAAGGCTTGGCTGTTGAGAACTGCGCTTGTTGAAGCGTTCTCTATTGTAACGGTTATGGTTCCGCCGACAGTTCCCATGTTGAAGACGCTTACAGCGATTTGCAGGTTGTTTCCAGGTGTGATTAGGGGTGTTGCTCCTGGAGCTGCGTTTGTCATTCCTGAGCCTGCCATGTTATTAGCCCAATAACCGCTAGGGTAGGTTGTGTTTTTTATCCATGAGTAGGAGATGTTTCTTGCCAGGTCATTAACTTGTATAGCTGTAAGTTGGGCGTTAACAGGATAATAGGGATTTACGGCTATGGTTGCGCTGTCAGCGTAGCTGATTAGTAAGGGTACCGGGGCTAACTTTCCACCATGTTTACTTTGAAATACATCTTCGAAGATAGTTATATTTTCAATCCTCCATTGCAGTAGATTCGTGTTCTGTCTACTGACTATTAAAAACTTCGAGAAATAAATTAGGGAATATAAAAGAAATAGGGGAAAAGAGTGTGTTTAAGTGGTTGTGATCGGGGTTTCGTCGGTTGTGACTGGTAGGACTGCCCATGCGAGTAGCCAGCCTTGTATCACTGTGCTGCTTGTGCTTGA
>JACTVG010000057.1 GCA_015660965.1 Methanoregulaceae archaeon | reverse complement strand
TTTATAAATGCAGATTTAGTTTTGTTCGTATATGAATTGACTTTCGAAAAACTTAGTTTTATTTTTATACCAACATTTAAGACAATTGTTCTCATCAAAAAAATGTAAATAGTATGTAGCTTATATTAATTAATGAAAGATGAAAACCAAATATAAGTTTTGCGTATCATGTCTGGTACTTGTTCTTATTACCTTAAATTGTTCTAATAGACAGGATTTAAAAGAAGATAAATATTCCCGCATGCGAAAAACGATGGTTGAACAACAGATAAAGAATAGAGGCATTCGTAACAAGAAAGTGTTGGATGCTTTAATGAATGTTCCACGCCATAAATTTGTACCTGAAGAATATAAAAGCCATTCTTATGATGACAGTCCAATACCAATAGGTTACAATCAAACTATATCGCAACCTTATATTGTAGCTTACATGACTGAAATACTTAATCCGGACAAAACTAAGAAAGTACTGGAAATTGGCACAGGATCGGGTTATCAGGCTGCCGTTCTTTCGCTGCTTTACAAAGATGTTTATACTGTTGAAATCATAAAAGCTTTGGGAGAAAAAGCAAAAAGGGTATTTGATGAAGAAGGTTATAATAACATTATAGTTAAAATTGGCGACGGTTATCAAGGATGGAAGGAATATGCCCCATTTGATGCCATAATAGTAACCTGTGCCCCGATAGATATCCCCAGTCCGTTGGTGGAACAACTTGCTGAAGGAGGAAAAATGATTATTCCTGTTGGGGAGCATTATAATCAGGTTTTATATTTGCTTGAAAAAAAGAATGGCAAAATACGCAAGACAGAGACCTTACCTGTAGCATTTGTTCCTATGTTGCGGGAAAAATAACCGGTAAGCTGTGATAGAATTACATTGATAAATTGCTACATCTGCCTAAACTGTGAAAACTTCCGTTGAAATCAATTATCTTCTTTTGGGTGGTATAAATCCTCATTCGAAAGAGATATTATTAAAAGTGTCTTAAAAAACGCCTGTATAGAGATTAAATTCTCAATGCACAGACATGAGAAACACAGATGAATTAGATGGATTGATATCTACAAAAAAAGTGATGGAAAATGGAAGTGTATTGTAAGCATCTGGAACAGTAACAACCCCACAGAAGAAATGGCAGCACCTGTCGCTACAGTAGAATTATTTACTCGTCTGGAAAATGAATGGAATAATGCATATAGAAGATCGATTTCAAAAGATTCTGCAAAACATGGAAGCAAAATACCAGGCAGAGCATGAGAGGGTAAGAAAATGGTTGGAAGAAACAGGGCAGCTTTAGTTTTACATTTAAATCTTTCACAATTCTTTTACACCCCAGAACTTATTAATAATGGTCCATTTGTAAATAATAGGTTTCACAAACTGACGTTTGCACTGATCTATAGTTAATCCACGAATTTCAATATCATCTAAAGCGGCTGGAACCATACCGGATTTATGCGCCAGCACAATTGCTGGTATATCATTTAATTCAAAACCCATTAATAACGATCCAACCATGTCAGTTGCAAGCGGGCATGTCCCTGCAATAATTAACCCCATATCGACGAGCGTGCCATCACTTGGTCCATTCCCCTCCATTGCAGTAGATGCATCAATAACTGAAAGCCCTGTTTTAACGGCATTGTTCATGTCAATAACTTCATAGGCAATGCCTGGAGAACCTGCTTCAGCCGCTCTATCATGGAGCCACGAACGGACCGCATAATATTCTGTACCCGGGTAAAGACCAATTAAATTCTTCATTGCAAGCGTTACTGTCGAAAGTGTATGTGTTTTCATCATTGGCACTGAACATAACAAGTCAACCTCTGTTAAGGATTTATGGATTTTCACTGATTTTGCTGCATATCCGTCTTTCAGAGGTACTTCAACGATTTCTCCGGAATGAAGGTTAATTAAAGGAATGTTTAAAGATTTAGCCATTTCAGTGTATCCCAGAGTATTAAAAACATGCTCCTGCATTTTATCAAGTATTTCTCTTTTCTTTGTCCTGAAGATTTCATTATTAATGACATTAAATGAAAGGGCTGCAGCAGAACCTTCTCCTATCGATACTTCTTTTCCGGCTTTTTGCATAAGTTGTGCAAGTGTTTTTACAACAACAGGTTTTGTTGTGAATGAAGGACTATCACCTGTAAGGTTTGGCTTAAGCATTATTCTATTTCTCCCTTTTGTAACTGTTTTTATACCGCCTAAAAGATCAATAGCTTCTTCTACAGCTTTGGCAATATTCCCGTCTTTTATCCGGACAATGCTCACAATATATTTTTTCGATTTTCCATAAAGACTTTCATTATATACATGGTTTAATCCGAATGCTACGGAACCAACTGCTATTGTGGAAGCGGTTCCTAAGAATTTTCTTCTTGAAATTTCCAGTTTTTTCATTTTGTTTTAGTTTTCTTGTTCTGCAATCAAAGTTATAATATAACTTAAAATTAAAATTATTGAAATACCAGAAATAAAAAATATTATTAGCTTTGCTACTGCAAAAAAAAGACAAATAGGAGTATTTTTCGAGCCTATAAAAATGGTTCTTTGCAATAAGTTGATTATAAGCGTCATATAATAATAGTACGTTCCTTATCTGGGGAGCTTAAGCGAACACATAATTTTGACGTTTGTATTTTCACTTATATTGATAAATCCGGATTAACCGATTATTTGGCAGGCAAAAGATAACGGAGTTTATTAATGGGAGTGGACAGAATATGAAGGAGCTTGTAAAGCATCCCTTAAAGATGAAGACCCGTATAGGAGTGAATATAAATTATGTACCAATTAAAATAAATTATTATGTTAGATTTTAGCAGCCCAATGCACCTGATATTAATACTCCTTGTAGTAGTGTTATTATTTGGCGGAAGAAAGATTCCCGAATTGATGAAAGGAATAGGTGAAGGGATGAAAGAATTCAAAAAGGCGTCACGTCTTGATGATGAACCTCAAAAAAAGGAGACTGAAGTAAAAGACACTGAGATTAAAGTCTCAGAGAAAAAATAACAGGAGGTCTTCTGCCAGTAAAATATCCTGTATTATTCAATACGGGATTTTATTTTATGTGTCCGACAGGGCAATTTTAAGCTCTGACTTCCTGTTTCATATTCCTGTTTCAGACATTTCTTTTTATTTGGAATCAAACTGTCAGTTCACTCTGATATAAATTCTCAGTGTAACAATATTTTATAACCTTAGATTCAGTTGGCAATAATATTAATGAAGAGAGTAAAAAAACTTTTGTTAACTATTCTATTTATAATTCTACTGATTCTGTTGTTAAAAATCGTATCAGTTTTGGGGAAAGTTATAGGTTTACTGGTTCTGTTAGTAGTAGTTCTGTTATTTGGAAGTCTGCTGATCTGAAAGTAGAAGCTGGAGATCCTTATTCAAGGGGAAATTTTTTTTAACTTTGGAGTATAAAAGGAGCGCTGAAGAACTTCCGATTTATAAGGAAATAACTTTTGTGAACTCATTATCAACAGTATAATCATAACAAAAAATAAATGACTTACAGTCCTTTACAAGAGCGTTACGATAATATGAATTACCGGCGCTGCGGAAAAAGCGGAATCAGATTGCCTGAAATTTCGCTTGGGTTGTGGCATAATTTTGGATCA
>JACTVG010000056.1 GCA_015660965.1 Methanoregulaceae archaeon | reverse complement strand
TATATCTTCGGGTTTTGTTGGTCATTTTCTAAACCTCTGTGCATCCGATCTTACTCTAGTCATAAGATATCGCTGTGCCCGTGCTGCATCTTTACTTCCCCACGTTACAAGTTTTCCACCTGCTTCATAATGTGTGGGTGTAGAAATTACTTTCATACGTGGAGTAATTTTTGTCCATTCGATAGAACCTTTTGTCATTACGGAATCATCCTCCTGACCCGCTCGCTGTCTTTTACGACACGGGCGTTGAATCCTTTAAATACATTAGTTTCATTTGCATATTTTTGTGCGTCGGTTTTTGATTCCCAATATTTACTCGTAGCAATGCGCCTGCCACGAAGGGTTGCGGTTACTCGGTAGCGGGTCATTTCCAATCCACTCTCCATCCCGGGGGAAGTTTTGTCCTACCAGCAAGCACTTTTGGAAGCGATCCTTTCTTTTTCCAAAAAATCACCTTGCTTTCTGGAATATGCGATCTAGAAATTGCTTTCTTTCGTGCCTGTGCTTTATCATTGGCTTCAATTACGTGCCAAGTGGTTGCCCATGGATAATCAAATTTAAAAATATAGAATGGCATTATTTAAACCTCGCACCATTTCTAATTTGTTCATACCGCTTTCGTAAAAGAGTTTCATTTACATAAATATGATATGGAAACTCCGGCCATTCTGGGGTTTTAACAATAATGACGCATCCGGGTGGTTGCGAAGTTACCATAGATTTTGCTTGTTCCATATTTCGAGCAGCATCTTCTACGTGCCATGATCTACCGGGTTTTGTCTTATATACATGCAGGTTATAGTTCATCGGGTCATATCTACCAGTTGAACGTTTCACTTTAATAATTTCGGTCATCTTCAATTCACCTTCTTATAATAAATACAATAAAACGGCCCGCGTTCCGATACATCGTAGTGCCCCAACCGTTCATCTTCCACAAATTCCGATTTATAAAGAACATTCCGACCATTTACACGACGACCTTTTGGAATGGTTGTGGTAACAGATGTATAGTCACCAAATTCCTTGTTTCAACCACACGAATGTGTTTAAACAATCCGGTTCTACGAGCAATTTCTGCCGCTGCCTTTGCATCTCCTTTTCGAGAGTATTGTTTAAAGATCGAATATAATTCGCTATCGATAAACATTTTTGGGGATGTCATCTTCATTTCCTCCTAGGAACTTTCACGAGTGATTTTTCTGCAAATGTCAAAGTTGTCTGCGGGAAATTTATCTTGTAGTGCCACCCAACATGTCCTTCAAATCTATAATCCATGTGACTAACTTTGCCTATATAAGTCTTTAATTCTTTGACTTTTACGATGTCTCCGATTTTGTATTTGTTTTTCTTTACAATGCGACCGTCATAATACATTTTAAATCACCACAATCCTTCCGCCTCTCGAAGAGGTAGGAACCAGTGTAATTTTGTTGTTCTCAAGATCCTTTCTGATTTCTACTTGTCCCGCTGATATCGGAACTGGATCATCGGGTTCACCCAATATCTTTACCTTATAAGGATATGAACGACCACCAACGCGCCATCCCTTTGGAACGGTCATCGTGAGATTACCTTTTGCGCGGGAATAACGGCCTATTTCGATGGACATTTATTCTCTCCTACCTACACCCTCTCGAAGGGTGCGCGTATAAACATGATATCTCTTATATCCATTAACAGATTGAATGACAATTCTTGCTTTTTCAGTATGTGTTTTTTTGTTGCGAATTTCGCGCGCTACTTGTTTTGCGTCGTGGTTGGTATAATATGTTTGGTGGTATTCATACCAATGCCCGTCGATTAATTTTCTTTTAGGCATTGTACCCCATGCGGCCATCTCTACCATCATTCACACCTTCTTCCCGCCAATCTCAATCTTCTGCCCGATTTCCTGTGCAAAAAACTTAATACTTTTCTTGTTTTCTTTGTCTACTTTTTCGAACAGGTTCTTGATGTAATCGGTTTCTTTTTCGTGGATCATGATTAATTACCACCGTGGGTATAAATCACATACCAATATGCTGTATCTACTACCCGTGCAAGATGCCCATCTTTTCTCAATCTTGTTGCTTCTAAATTAGCACGCTCCTTTGTAGAAAATGCGTGCCATACATGATAAGTTTTATCACCAAATTTCTTTGTTTTATTTCCACCAATTGTAGTCATACCTTCCCCCCAAACCTTTCCTTATACAACCTCTCTATAGCCCTTCGTGTAGGCGCTTGGAGGTTTTTAAATTCATATGTTGAGAAATAGTATTGGTCGTGCGTGGTGTCCATACCAAGGCGATCTAGATCGCTTTCGTAGGTCTTGCGGTTTGCGTATGTTAATCCGTTCCACCAAGTATAGACTTTTGGACTCATGAACGGGGGAACGTGTTGACCGAGGAATTTTACCATGTTACTTCCCCCATACGTTGCTATATCTCCTACGATCTGTTGCCGTAGGTAATTTTCCGTTTATCCACGCTGAGGCATATTTCCCACCAATAATGACCGATACCTTATCCCCGCTCTGCTGCTTGACAGTTATTCTCTGTGGAGGGAAATCTGCATCTTGAAGTGCAGCAGCAATCTCATTTCCTTTCCACCGTGATGATATTCCACTACGGAAAGTCCTCATTTTAATTTCGGTCATCTCACACCTTCCCAAACATCTTATTATACATCTTCGTGATCTTCTCTCTAGGTGAATCGAGTCCCTTGTGCATTGACTTCACACCATCTTCGTATTTTGTTCCTTTCCACCATTTGTGGAGTATGTGGTCGTTGGACATTACTTCTTCCTCGTATAAACATTATAAAATCCCACACGCTCTTTTTCGATCCGGCAGTGGTATCCTTCTGCTTCATACTTCTTCTGCCATTGCCGCGCGCTTTTAAGACTGCGAACGGTGTGGCGCTTTCGGTATTTTAATCCACTAAACATTTCAAATTTCTCTGTGGTTCCTGAATGATTTTCTGACATTTTCAACCTCTCATTTTGTCTCATAAAAGAAACAATATGATATGTTAATCTAGAATGTAATAGTATATAAAACTTTCCCTAAAAAAGATATATTTGATATTTTATTGAGAGTGGTGAAAACATCCTCTTGTTAAGAGAGGGAAGCACAAACCGCTGTCCAGATCGTGGTAAGTCTCACCGTTCGCGGATTTTGAACGGATCATCGCCGGAATTAAATATATTAACCTATATACTCCCAATCGCTATCATATTCGTGGTTTAATCTATATTTCCCTTCTTTAAACATCCCCGTGCTTAAAGCGATTTGTAGCACGTTTTCTGTTTCTCTGTGGAGTTTCTTTAAGACACTTTCCAATCCATCCATGTCTTCAGAGTCCTCATCGGGTGTTACATAATATTCTTTATCGAGCAAATCAACTTTGAAGATTCCCCGTTTCACTTCCTTCCCGAATATTTCTATCATATCTCCAATAACACCAGAATTACCGTATGGCCGTTTCGGATCAATTTCAGGAGCGCCAAATTCGCAATTCTGCCAACCAACACTCATGTGTTTGAGAAGGACGAGATGTTCTTTTTTGACTTCAAATATGTGTTCCATTTTTACTCCGTAATGTATATATGCGGTTTTCCAATATTGTGTTTTACTCCACTACCATTGCAACACGGACACACAACATTTAA
>JACTVG010000055.1 GCA_015660965.1 Methanoregulaceae archaeon | reverse complement strand
ATATCGACTCAATAAAGGAGGATATCCACTGGCTGGGATTTGACTGGGATGACAGGGAATATTATGCTTCTGATTATTTTAGCAATCTGTATAATTTTGCTGTAGAGCTCATACAGAAAGGTCTTGCATATATTGATGATCAGCCTTCAGATCTTATCTCCGCTCAGAAAGGGACTCCTTCCCAACCCGGTACAGAAAGTCCTTACAGAGACCGTATGGCAGACTTGAATATTGAGCTGTTCGGAAGGATGAACAATGGTGAATTCGAAGAAGGAAGCCGTGTTCTCAGGGCGAAAATTGATATGACTTCCCCGAATATGCACATGAGGGATCCAATCCTTTACAGGATAATAAAGACTCCTCATCACAGGACAGGCACTGCCTGGATGGTATATCCAATGTATGATTTTGCACATGGACAGAGCGACTACTTTGAAGGTGTCACTCATTCGCTTTGCACGCTTGAATTTGAAGTTCATCGCCCTCTATACGACTGGTTTATCGATCAGCTGAAAACCGATGATTACAGGCCGAGACAGATCGAATTTAACCGTCTGAATCTTACTTACACCATGATGAGCAAGAGAAAACTGCTGGAGTTGGTCCAGGATGGCTATGTGAGAGGATGGGATGACCCGAGAATGCCGACTTTATGCGGTCTGAGAAGAAGAGGGTACACGTCTGAATCTATAAAAAGATTTGTTGAACTAATTGGCTATACTAAAGTGGAAGCCATAAATGATATTTCCCTGCTGGAACATGCTATCCGGGAAGATCTTAATGTAAGAGCCCCGAGGGTATTTGGTGTACTGAACCCATTGAAATTAATTATTAAAAACTATCCTGAAGGAAAGATTGAGAATGTTGAGGTCATAAATAATCCTGAGGATGAATCAATGGGCAAACGACTGATCCCGTTCTGTCGGGAGGTATATATTGAGCAGGATGATTTTATGGAGATACCGCCACGCAAATTTTTCCGTCTTGCCCCAGGGACAGAGGTACGACTTAAAGGTGCATACATTATTAAATGTGAGGGCTTTAAGAAGAACGAAAACACTGGTGCTATCGAAGAGGTTTATTGCACCTATGATCCAACTACAAGGAGTGGTGAAAACACATCAGGTAAAAAAGTCAAAGGAACCCTTCACTGGGTGTCGGCGCAGCATGCTGTTAATGCAGAAGTAAGGTTATACGACAGGTTATTCAATCATGAAGATCCTGCTGGACAAAAAGATGATGATTATCGGAAATTCCTGAATCCCGATTCATTAAAAATCCTTACCGGGTGTAAAGTTGAGCCTTCACTTCGTTCGGCAAAACCACTTGAAAAGTTCCAGTTCCAGAGGCTTGGTTATTTTTGTGTGGACTATGATTCGACAGAATCAAAACTGGTCTTCAATAGGACGGTGCAGCTAAAAGATACGTGGGCGAAACTAAATAAATAAAGGTGTTGAGCAAATGGTGCTGGTTGCTTGGTACTGGTTACTGGGTGCCTAGTCATGCCTTTGCGAACTTTGCTATTTTTTGCGTGCTTTGCGGTTAAAGGATTTCTCTTCTTATATTAGAGAAAACCCTCCATCCCATGGGTATTGAATAAATTATACATTTATCTTGACCAAAAGTTTTTTTCCGGAATATTTTCTATATTTGTGACCGCAAAATTGTCCCGTGGTGTAATAGGCAACACGTCTGATTCTGGATCAGAAGAGTTCAGGTTCGAGACCTGACGGGACAACAAAAAGAGTGAGAGCGTGAGCGATAGCGAGCAACTCACTCTTTTTGTTCTCACTCTCACTCTCACACCCACACTTAGCTCAGAAGGTCTAAAAGTTGACGACCAAAGGGAGGAAATCCCGAGAGCGAAGCGATTCGGGGAGACCTGACGGGACAACCTGATAATCAATCTCTTACAATTCTATTATAGGTGATTTTTCTTTTCTTGCCAGGTTCTTGCCAGGCTTTCGAGGGTTTTGAGAAAATGGGGCAGAAATAAACAAAGGTTGGTAGTAGTTGATACCATTCCTTCGTAATTGCCACTCATATTTAATTTTACTGAAATCAACTGCGTTTTGAATTTGAAAATAATTATATTTCACCAATTCTATTCAACCTTATAAAAGACTCTGAAGATGAATAATGGAATCCTTTTATTTAATTCTGATAAAAACCAACAGTCTGTTTTCCTGGAAAATCTTACTGAAGATGACGTTGTCTCTTGCTGCGAATATAAAATATTTCTTCGTGGTGTTGAATATTGTGACGGTCATTTAGTTAAGTATGCAGAATATTTTCCTGACGAAAAAAAGATAAAAGCCACAGTGAAAGGAGGCGAAAAATACTCTGTGGAAATATTTGAACACAATAATGAAATCCTGGCCTCTTGCACCTGCCCATATGATGATGTATGTAAACACATTGTTGCCGTATTGATGTTTATTTTGGAAAATGATTTAAACAAATCAATTAAAGAATCAAAAAGTAGAAAAGATGATAAAAAGAATGTAGACAATTGGGAGCAATATCTCTTCACCCTCGATAAAAACGAACTTATAAAACTGGTTGACAAATACGCGCCAAAGAGTTTAAAAAATGAAATTAATAACAGAAATGCTGACAGCTCTGTTGCATTAAAAACGTTCCATTTAGTCCAAAGCAACATTGAAGAAATATTTAAGGACGAGGAGTTACTGTTTTCCCCTTCAGACTTTGAAACTTCTCTTATAGCGGCTCTTGAAAAATTAAAGGGCTTTGATAAACAATTACCTAATGACATCGAAGACCTTATTCTTTACATAATTGAAAATGTTAACAATGCTTTCGATGAAGGGTATCTTTATATTGACAATTATTCCTATGAGGACATTTTTGAATCAGAAGCCTTCTGTGAATTTGTCTGTGAATTTACCGGGAAATTGCCTTTCAATGAAAAAATTGAATTCCTGATCCGTCTTGATGAGGCACTTAATTGTAAGTCATACAATACATTTGAGGATATTGGAGAAAACTTTAATAATTTAATTTCCAGACCAGAAACAGAAGAGCTTAAAGGTTTGATAACAGACTCGGGAGAAAGATTTTCTGTTTCTTTCATTTCACGGTTTTATGAATCAATAGCTCCATTGTTAAATGAAGAAGAAAAGGTGAGAATTCTCGGAAGACTAAAAGAGAATGGTACGGTTTATCTTATTGAGTTTTGCGAACTGCTGATTTCCCAAAAAAAGAAGAAAGAAGCTTATAAAGTATTGTCTGAATTTCTGAGATCGGATTTGGCTTATAGGAATGAAAAACTCTTTTCGCTTTTTCTTGATCTGTCAATTGAACTGGAAAAAAATATTTCAGACATGTCCCTTAAGGCCATTTCGAAATGTCCGACTTCAGATATGCTTGTTAAAATAAAATCATTACCAGGGACAGATTTTAGCAGATGCAAGGTAATACTTGAGAATAAAAACCCTGAGGAATTGTTGATCTATTTTGAAAAAGAACAAATGTTCAATGAAGCTATTGACCTTATTAATAAGGGAAATATATCAGAACATGAAATTTTTGATTTTTTCAAACGAAATAAAAAGCATGTTGTTCCGGAGGCGGAAAAATGTTTCATAAACAGAATTAATAAAAACCTGCAATATACCGGAGACAGCTACTATGCACTTATAGCTGAATCACTTGAGCACTTGAATAAAATAAATCCGGAAGTCTCAAAAAAGATTATTAATGATATCCGTCTGAATTATAA
>JACTVG010000054.1 GCA_015660965.1 Methanoregulaceae archaeon | reverse complement strand
TATCACGAAAATCTACGGTCATAGTAGAACCGTCCTTGGTGGAAATATTAGTGACTTTAGAATCAGGCTCGTCAGTGGGTTCTATGAACATTGATTCACCGCCTAGTAACTGGCTTAAACCTATTCTTGCGTAAACTTCAGCGAATGGATAATCCGACTGTTTGTCTTCTTTCTTAACCCAAATACTTCTAACTCGCCCGTCTTCTTTTTCTTCAGTAGTTCTATAAAGATTGTTCCAGTGAGTGATAACGTCTTCAAGTTTGTGGGGAGTTTCCCGGTACAGTAAGCGTCCATTGACTATTTCGTTAGCCCTTATGTCTATAACTCTCGTCCTGTCAGCATAAACAACTTGTTCCTTTTCTTTCCACTGCACCGCAGATAGACCGTCTAAGGTCTTGAAGTAACACAAGTACCAATCACTGTATTTATTAGCCATTTGTTTAGGTGACGCCTGATAAGGATTAGGATCGCAAACTACGACAGCGTTATACATTAATTTCATGTGCTCTACCTTTTCCCAAGAATCCACATAGCCATGGTCAAAGATTCCCTGCGGAGTCATACAGACAAAGTAACAACCACCGGCATCTTGGTCTACGCCGATAGCGACTTGCATCTTCGTTATGTTTGAAGGAGAGCAAGCTCTTAGGATTGCATCCCTATCCACAACCATGTCTTGCGGAGTGTAAGCCTTTCCAAGTACGAAGTTATAAAAGAACTCAATGCCCGATTCTTCCTTTTGTTCTAAGATACGCTCGGCTGAAACCCAAGGAGCTATTAGCTGTGAAATCCAATAACCTCTACGTTTACGGTCGGGGAACTTGGCAACCCATCTACCATTCCGTCTTTGCTTATTTGTGAGTTCTGCATGACATTTGCCGCAAACATATTGCTTAAGTTCTTGGTCTACATAGTGATTAAGTTCCTCGTCTTGCTTGTCAAAGTCTATATACCATTCATGCCCACAGGTGCATTTAATAAACCAGTGCATTTGGTCTGAATCAGTGTAAAGCGTATCAACTCCAAAGTTCACCATTGAGGGGTTGGAAAAGCGCCACCGCCAACCATACTTAGAAGCTTGAAGTCGTGAATCGTAAGTATTAACAATCGTCATATCGGGCATACGGTCATACTCATCTAACACTAAAAGATCGCCGGTAATTGCAATCGCTTCCCTCTCACTCGCCGCACCTTTAAAGAATAAGTTTCTATCGCCTATGCGTTTAAGGTTCTCTCTGTCTTGAGTTATTAACTTTACTATTCCTGGGTTGCCCATAATCAAAGGATTAACTTTAGGTGCTACAAAGTCTTTACTTAGGTTCTGAGTCGGCAGAACGTAGATAACATTCAAGCCCATGTATTTACACAACCAGATAGACTTTAGGATTGACAGAACCGAGAAGCCAACCTGTGCGGATTTCTTAATAACCATGTCCGGCGACAGGTCGTTCATAGGTTGAATTAAAAAACGGTGGTCTTTGTATTCAATCGGGACTTGGTTTTCATTAACGAAAGAGTTTAGAACAATCCACGCTAAGGGGCTTGAGGCTATAAGTTTATCATCCATCTAAGGACAGTGTACTACTCTTAGTCTAATTGTCTTAGAACATCTAATCTCATCGCTTGAATGTGCGGCCAATCACTATGGGCTTCAGCGTACTTAGTTAATTCTTCGGGTAGAACTTGTAGGATAATCGTCACGTCGGATAGTTTGAGTAAAGCGTTACCAGCTTCCTTGGCTTGCTCTAGGGCTTCGTGGATAATTACAAAGGGAAGTTCACTCAAGATTTTCTCCCAGGTATTTAATTGGGTCTTCGGCTATGACCATTTGTTGGAGGTGGCGTCTCCAGCCGTCTTTTACAACTTTACTAAAAGCCTGATTAACGTGCTGTAATTCTTCTTCACCCCATAAAGCCTTAGCGAAGTCGTGGGAAAAAATAATGCGTTCTGCATCAATCACTCTAGTTAGCTCTTGGTGAGTAAACACAAATTGATACCAGTTTGTATAAACGGTATCTTCTTTTTTTTACAGCTTTCACCTGCCATTTATCTAGGTTGTCAAATTCGTAAGCTCTATCAGTAGCAATCCGCCAAGCTTTTTCTAATATTTGTTGACTAGTCACTTCTTACCTTTCTTTAAGTAATTAATGTGAGGCTTGTCGCCCGGGAATCTGGGGGGTTCGGTAGCCGGTTCTAGTGACGCATAAGTTCCAACATCGGTACTGTCATCTATGATGTCTGCCAAGCCCTCTAACCCATTAGGTTGATTCAGGGCATTATGTATAAACTCCGACTTCTTCTTGATTGTTAGCCACTTATCGTAGTCCTGCTGTTTTATATAAATCATTACACTAGGCATATATATAAGTATATAGGTAGATTACTATAAGTCAAGCACCAAAACCTTATGTCGTAAAATACCTATATAGCTAGCTATCTAACGTCTCCCCTTCCATAAACTGACTGAATCTATCAGCTAGTTCGGGGTTAGGCTCGTGGGCTATCTTATCTCCTCCAGTGGTGATGTCTAGTTTATCTTCTGCTTTACCCAATGATCTGTTAAGTAAAGAGTCGAGAGCCAAGTTATTAGCCGGTTTAGTAGTCATATAATAATACTCTACATCTGTATTTTCTAACTCACCATCTAAGAAGCTCTTAATAATCTCCGCATCTGTAACTATAGAGGTAACAGTTTTACGATTTTTACCCATTCCAGTAGTCTCTCTAACCATAAGATATTTTTCACCTACAGCTAAGTCATATTGAGCATTAAATAACTCATCTGCATGCCTGGCAACACGCTCTTTAAACTCTTTAGCGGCAGCCTCTCTAAGAAGTGTTTCAGGTGCTTTATGCCCTTTAGGTCTACCTGCACCAGGTCTATATCCACCCCAATTTGATTTTCGTTTCATAATATCATTCCATCTGTTTTTACATTTTTATTATAACTGAACTTGATTTTTATTATAGGTATCTTCTGATTTTTAGGAGCGGCAGTGGATTTTTATCTTTACTCATTTCTTTTATCCTTCTTAGCCACTAGGGGCTGCTTGTAGTGCTTTTCTAGTAAATCGTTGATAAGTACCACCTTTTGTTTCTCAGCGTCTAATAACGCCCTTAAATGGCTTCTAACGCGTACTGTAATGCGTCCATCCTTTAATAATGTAGTATCACTCATGCTGACAGTTTACCGCGACACGACTGGCGTGTCAAATATAAAGATTTTAACAGATTGAAGTGTTGTAGTTTTGTGTGGTATCTATTGACACGCCTGACACGCCATAGTAAGGTTGATGTAGGCGCGGCGATAACATCACAAACGCAGCAAGTAAACAACTGAGCCGTCCCAAAGTCAGCTAGTATAATCTACTTTAAGCTTACACTAATAAGGCGGCTCAACCAATTGACAATCTATCTCTGATAGTAAGTAGCTCTGGTAGAAAAGAGTTTAAGATGACAGTAAATGACATCATCAAAGATTTTGCAGATATAGACGAAGACGAAAGTTTATTTGTCGGTTTGCAGAACAAAACACACAAAGAACTATGCGACATAATTTTCACAATGGCCAAAGAAATTGAAAGCCTAGTGGCCGCACATGAATAAGCGCATCAAACTAGAGCTTACAGAAGACCAGGCAAGAGTTGTCCGTGAGGCTCTTGTAGAATACGACCAAGCAGTTAAAATGCCAGATGAATGGCACAAGTTTAACCGCCGAATACTCTCTGCAATAACAAAAGCAGAGAAGATTAGTTAGATAATTAGTAACTAAATTAACACGCCAGAGTTACTTACTGTCAGAGAATTAAAGCAGGTATAGTCCGTCATTTAAATATAAGGAGTATATCGTGAAAATTAAA
>JACTVG010000053.1 GCA_015660965.1 Methanoregulaceae archaeon | reverse complement strand
GAATAACTACAGGACAATTGACTCTTTGGACCAGTGGCAAGACATTATGCGATAAAGCATAGGTTGAAATATTAAGTAATAGAAGATCAATTCCGCTTTCCCTTAATAATCCTGCTGCTGTAACTGCCTTATCAGGATTATCAACTATTCCGGCATCAACAACTTCTGCATCCAGATTTATAAGCTGATCTTTTATCCTCAGATGATACGATTTCAATTTCTCCAATAATCCGTCAAACTGCGACCAGTATGTGTCGAGTCCAATTCCAAAAAGCCCGATTTTAACCTTGCCTGCCATTATTCTTTTGTCTTATGATTTAGTACTGCCAAAACCCAATGATTATTCTTAAATCGCTTGAAAATCACCACATTTTCAAATTTTCAAATTAATGAACATTCTGATAGCCTGATAACCAAAGTACAATCCAAAAATGCAAAGAATAACACCCAGACCTTTTATGAAAACCGATATAATATTAATGCTGATACGCTTTCGGAATCGAGCAATCAGATAAGCAAGGAGATAAAACCAGATTATGCTGCCAACTGAAATGAAAAATGCGAAGCAGATACTGATAATAAGGTGAAAATGAGGCGGAAAAATGGTCGGCTCTCCTTTATGATTTTTTAATTTAGGTAACTGAAACTTTTCTATCTGTTGAAGATTCAGGCTTTTTGAATTTTCTATTTTACTACCATCAATACTTCCAATCTCTTTTGCATTCTGATCGATCTTAACGGCTAATCCACCGGTATGAAAGCCCATCGCTGCCAGAAGAGTAATTACCAATAAGGACGATGTTAACCAACCGATAAATAAAGTGGGATTAAAGAAGTTAATCATAAACCCTGTATAGAATGCTCCCTTTTCTTTCTTTTTAATTTTTTCTGTAATGTGCCTTTTATCCTCAAGATGCTCAATATCGATTTTTGTTTTGAAAATCCTGTATCCCAGGTAAAGGAGTAATATTGATCCAAATGAAAATATGTAAGGGATAACCGGTTTATAAAAGGAATAAAGTTTGGTCAAACCATATACTGCGATAAACACGTAGGTAAAATCGGCAAATGAGGCTCCCAGGTTCACCAGGTTACAGTAACGCAATCTCCCTTTTAATGCATTGGAAGTAACCAGAATGCTGATAGGACCGGCGATCGGCATCGAAAAGATGAAGCCTGCCAATAAACCGGCAACTGACATGGTTAAAATACTTTCTATCATGAAATCTTCTTATTTCGGTTTCAAATGATTTAATACAAGCGCTTCAGCAGTTTTCAAATCTTCGCCTGTATCAATCTCCATGCAAAAATATTCAGTCGCATCAACAATATATAGATCATTTCCATCATCTGCAAGTTCCTGAAATGCAGTTTCGTAAAACTGATTGACTTTCTTTTCAGTCACTACCTTCTGATCAAGTATTTTAAAAAGCCCGGTGAGCGTTTCTCTTCCAAAGATTTCTATCCCGATTGATTCCCCGGCTGCTTCAGAAGGTTTAACCTCTTTGCTTATCTCAAGAACCCGTCCATTTGCATCTGTTTTAACTTTTATCTCTTCATCATTTACTTCATGCCGTTTAAGGGCGAGGCAATTTTTATATCCCGAGTCCAGAAGTTTTTTAATAATCAGCTTATCGAAAACAATATCACTATCCATCATCATCATATCATTGCCAAGAACTTCATCTTTGGTAAGCCACAGGGAATAAATATTGTTAGTAGATGCATAGAATTTGTTATAAATAAAGGTGACATTCAATTGTGGAAATCGCACTCTAAGGAACCCTCTGATCTGATCTTCAAGATAACCGGTAACAATTATTATCTCTGAATTATTTGTTGCCAGCAGGTTTTCAATAGTCATTTCAAGGATGTTTTTCCCCCCGACTTTCAGTAAACATTTAGGTGTTTGATCAGTCAGAGGCTTTAACCTTGAAGCAATTCCCGCAGCAAGAATAACAGTTTTCATTTTTTAAGAGTTTCGAAAGATTTGTCAAGCTGGAATTGAGTTATCCACAATGATGCGGCCAGAATATTAAAACCCCCTATTACGATCCAGAAAAAAATATCAAAACGACAAAACAGAGAACAAATAATCAATGTCGTTATTTTTGCTGAAGGGCCCATGAACACCCAAAAGCGGATAATTAATCTATTCTTTTTAAAATAATCCTGAGAAGTGGGGTTGAAGGTTTTTTTTCTTTTTATTCTTGCGGTAAGAGTTCTCTGTAATCTTGAGTATGTTAAATATATGAAAATAATAGCTTTTTCGAACCATTTACCTTTTTGCTTTTTAATTATTTCATATTCATTTTCATACTCTGCAATCCCCTCAGTAAAAGTATTTTTACGCTTTAATACGATATCCAGGAATCGTGTTCTGAAATAATCCACTAATGATTCCTGAATAATGATGCTTATCCCGGCCAGAGAGAGCAAAAGCAACATTATTGAAGGTTGTCCTGTTTTATTTGAATAACCTATAGCTATCCCCGTATAAATTGCTATTGCGGCTATATAATCAGCTATCCCATCAAGAAGCCGGCCAACTGATGTGCCATTTTTTTTAAGTCTTGCCAACTGACCGTCGCTGCAATCAAAGATATTGAACAATAAGTAGAACAAAGCCCCGAAGACGCAACCTGAATGAGACCCCAATGAATAGAATAATCCTCCAATTAATCCCATTATAATTGCGGCAATGGTAAGATGGTCGGGTTTGATTTTGGTTTTGTAAACCGATATTACCAGCAGGAAAGCAAGAGGTCTGTAAAGAATGAGATCGATAACTTCCTCAACCTCAGCCATTTTAAGAGATTTTTTATACTCTTCAAACCAGTTCATGCACTGTTTCTTTACTCATAAAAGATTTTATCATCTTCAATAACATGCAATTCTGAGAGTGTGTACCCAGTGTTATTCTGATATGGCTTTCCAACCCGTCTTCATTCATAAACTTGATGATTATATTTCTTTCGGTAAGGTACTTCTTTAATGAATCTTTGAGCTCAGGAGGAATCTTTACAAGGATAAAATTTGCGAATGATTTGTATGCCTGAAATCCGGGCAACTGATTCAGTTCATTAAATAACATCACCATATCAGCAGACATTTTCTCTCGCATTAAATTATAATATTCCTTCGAATCAAGAGCACCAATAGCAATTTTTTCAGAAAGGCGGTTGAAACCAAGATACCTGGCACTTAATAATGAAATCCGATCATGATTATCCCCCATAAAAGCAAATCCTGTTCTGATACCAGCCAGTGCATAGTATTTAGAAAAAGTCCGGATAATGATCAGGTTGGGGTACTTTTTAACCAATCCAACCGGATCAGTATTATATGTCTCATCAAATAATGAATATGCTTCATCAAGCACTACAACACTTTCTTTCATTTTTTCCAGAACATAATTCAGCTGGTCGAATTCCAGTCGATTTCCTGTTGGATTATTTGGTGAACTGATGAGAACCAGTTTTGGTTTTTGCGTGTCGTGCACCTTAATCATGCCTTCAATATCGTAATAGAAAGTACCCTTCCCTTCAACTATAGGATATTGTATATTTACTCCCTCTGCTTCATCAGCAATTTTTTTATAGTACCACCAGGAATAAGATGGTATCATTATTTTATCACCTTTATTTATATAACATTGAACAGACTGCTTCAAAATATCTTCACTACCATATCCAAGCAGTATATTTTTCTCCTCGATGCCAAAGTCTTTAGCCAATCTTTCGGATAATAAACTTTTAATCCCTCTTTCGAAATCCCGGGAATAGATGTTAAGAGTATTATCTTTTAATCTCTGCAATACTTTAAAACAAGCAGGAGAAGGGCCGTACTGATTCTCATTTCTGTCAA
>JACTVG010000052.1 GCA_015660965.1 Methanoregulaceae archaeon | reverse complement strand
ACCGGTATCACAAAAGTTAATATCCGGGCTTATTGAAAAGATAAGTGGGAAAACTGATTCAGGCGGGCACATGATTTTCCTTGGACAAGTCAGGGCCGATGAGATCAATGGTAAAAAGGTTAAAGCAATAGAGTATTCAGCATATAAAAAACTGGTTAATGCTGAGGCAGAGAAGATTAAGAAGACAATCTTATCGGAATTCAGCGATGTGAAATCAATCGGCATAATTCATTCAACCGGAATTGTCAAATCTGGTGAGATATCTCTTTTAGTTTTTGTCTCAGCGGGTCACCGGCATCAGGCAATGCAGGCCTGCAGTAAAACAGTTGAACTCATAAAAGAAAATCTGCCGGTCTGGAAGAAAGAGATTTTTGAGGATGACTCACATATGTGGAAATAGTAAAAGAATTCACCCACAAAGTTACGCAAAGGTATTCTCAAAGAGTCAAAAAGGATTAATCCAAAAAGGCTACATAGGTTCCATAATTTTTCTGTTTTCAGGTTTATCCGGCTTAATACCAGTCTGATCATTTTTTCTTGTAACCAGAATCGATCCGGCAGTTCCATTAAGGATGGAGCTGTATTCTTCTTTATTATTTAATATATCACGGGCCTTTAAAACCTGTTCGTCATTTTTTATAGTGTATGCGATTGCCCCGTTTTCATAGAAATAACGACTTACAATTTCATCTTCAAGAAGATCGGTTATTTCACTTCTGAACATAATAAGATCCTGATCAAGACTATGGGCAACATCTTTTTCCAGGTCATTAAACAGGTCCTTATGAATATCATAATATTTTTCATTTTTGGCATTGGTTATGAGTTCATTAAGAGACTCTTCAGTAACTGTTTTGTAATTGAATTTCCGATTCAGAAGAAATGTTTTGAAGTCGCTATAGTCCTGATCCGTGAATTTAAATTGTTCAGGAGATTTAATATCGGGATGAGACCAATAATAATTTGTGGCAAAATCAAATATATAATTTCTGCGGAAAAGTTCTGAAGATATCTGGCTCAGAGGTTCAGGTGATATTTCAATATCAGGGGTAATGCCTCCGCCGTCTTTAACAATCCTTCCGTTTTTAGTTTTAAATTCAGATATCAGAGAATCAGGAATAATTCCAACGCTTCCATCTTCATTTGGGTGAGAGAAATCGCGGGCCTGAATGCACCTTCCGCTTGGTATGTAATATTTCGCCGTAGTAACCTTGAGTTGAGTATTGTAACTTAAAGGCCGCGTTATCTGAACCAGACCTTTTCCATATGACCTCTGGCCGACAACTATACCTCTGTCGAGATCCTGAATTGCTCCGGCTACTATCTCAGAAGCTGAAGCTGAACCTCTGTTGATTATAATTGCAAGAGGTATTTTGTCATCCACCGGCTGTTTTACGGTTTTAAAGTTTTCATCAAACTGTTTGACTTTCCCCTTTGTGGAAACAACCTCATTTTCTTCTGCGACAAAAAGATTTACTATTTCAACCGCTTCTGTAAGTAATCCGCCCGGATTTCCACGCAGGTCGAGGATAATCTGTTGAGCGCCATTATTTTTTAATGCAATAAGTGCTGCCTTTACATCATCAATACAGTTTTGAGTAAAATTGGTAAACCGGATATATCCCGTTTTGGAATCTAACATACCATAGTAAGGAACCGGCGGCATGACTATCTTTTCACGTTTAAGGGAATAATCTGTCTCCTTCCCGTTCCTTTCAATTGTGACGTTGATATCCGTTCCGGGATTTCCTTTAAGTTTTTCACTTACTTTATCGGTTGGCAATCCTTTGAGTGATGTACCATCAACCTTTTTTAATAGATCTCCGGGTTTTATTCCTGCCTTATCAGCAGGAAATCCCTTATATACTTCACTTATAACAACATAATCACCGGCTGATCTGACCAGCGATCCGATTCCACCGTACTTCCCGGTAGTCATAATTGAGAATTCATCAGCTTCAGATTCAGGAAAGTAAACCGTATAAGGATCAAGTGTCTTAAGCATATTATCCATCCCTGCTTTAATCAGTTTGTCAGGATCAATCGTATCTACATAGAAAGTATTCAGCTCCCTGAAGAGAGAGAAAAATATATCGAGGTTTTTAGCAATTCTGAAATCCCTTGTTTCCTGAGTGACCAGGAAGCCAGTACTTATTCCCGCAACAAGTAAGATTGAAAATACAATTATCAGCCTGCCATAACGCACCTTTTTCATAACCAGCATTGTTTAATTTAGAACGGCAAAATTAATAAGAATAATCGGGAAGCATTTTGATTAAGAAACAATTAAGACATTTTTAACATATTTGATAACTCATAAGTCCAATGTTCGAAGACGGAAGTCGGAAGTTATAGGTGTTATCATTCTTAGGTCTCCTGATTTCCGGCTTCCGGTTTCAAGCTGGTGAGAATTATAAGTTTGTTTATCACCTGCTTCATTGCTTTATCAATCGTTATATAATCATGAATAGTATTCCCTTTCACGATAACAATCAAAACAATATGAATGTTTTGTGAAATAAGATGATCATAAAGAGTTTTTTTGTTTTTCCGGTACGCTTCCCTGAGTCTTCTCTTGATAAGGTTTCTGGTGACCGCCAGCCTGAAGCCTCTTTTTGACACACTGAAAGCAACCTGAGCGGGAGCAGGTATGGAATTCTGACATTTGTTCCAGACAACTTTAAAGAGAGAATTGTAGAAAATGTTTCCGTTTTCAAACAGCGCTTCTATGATTTTTCTGCTGCAAAGCCTTTCAGACTTATCAAATGTTTCCCTGATGGTATTCATTAAAAGCAACTTATCCTTAAAGCCTCACTGAACGACCTTTCATTGCTTTTGGGTAAGTCAGTAGGTGAAAACTATCTAAAATTTTTATTGTATTCTTTAAGAAAATCGTCAAGAGCCATTGTCATTGACGGGGCTTTGGGATTAGGGGCATTTATGTCAAGTCTCAGTCCTTCATTTTCAACGGCACAGGCGGTTGTTGGTCCGAATGCGGCGATTTTAATATCCCCCTGAATAAACCCAGGGAAATTTTCTTTTAGAGATTTTATTCCTGAAGGACTGTAAAAGACAAGAATATCATAGTCGAACTCTTTTAAATTCGAAAAATCAGAGCTGATTGTCTTGTAAAGAGTTCCTATTGTGTACTTAATGCCATTTTTATCAAGCGACTCAGGGATTTCAGCATTATGAGGCTCAGAAAGAGGTACAAAGAAGTTATCTTCCCGGTGCTTGATTATTACATCAATCAGATCCTGAAATTTGGCTTTACCATGAAAGATTTTGCGTTTTCTGTAAACTATGTATTTCTGAAGATAAAATGCAACATTCTCTGTAATACAGAAATACTTCATTGTATCCGGCACCACTGTACGGAGCTCATTGCATATTCTGAAGAAATGATCAATCCCGGTTTTGCTTGTAAAGATTACCGCAGTAAAGTCAAGTATATTTATTTTTTGCTGACGGAAATCTTTTGATGAAACACCTTCAACCTGATTAAAAGGCTTAAAATCAACTTTTAGATTGTATTTTCTTGCCAGTTCGAAATATGGGGATTTCGGATTCAGGGGTTCTGGCTGCGATACTAAAATCTTCTTTATTTTCAACTCTTTACAGTTTAAGTTCAACTTCCAAACTAACCCAAGCCAATCTAAACAAGACCTGTAAAATACTTTACTACTATCAAAACAGGCAGAATTTCCAGCGCACAAAGGTATAAAATCAAATAGAATATTGAAATATTCCTGTTTATAAAAATTATTAATAACCTGATTACTCTTAAAAGATACATTAATCCCAGTACGATTATGCCTGATATAATATAATCCCTGACCGGCAGGATTCTGGTATATGACATCAGGATAATAATGACAAAAAGAAAAATCGCTCCATATCTGTAAGACTGGTAAATGCCAAACAGGTATTTCATGAATACCTCCTTCTCTTCACTGGTGATGCGTGT
>JACTVG010000051.1 GCA_015660965.1 Methanoregulaceae archaeon | reverse complement strand
TTGGTTAAGGGGAAGGGTATCCGATATATTCACATCTGGCCCGAAAGTAAGTAAGAGCGGGTTGTCGTATGATTATGATGTGACGCCAACTCGTGTTGCGGAGACCGGGAAGGGTTATGAATCGGGGGGTATAAATCAATATCTCGCTTTACCAGAAACAACTACATTTCCTCGTTCTACCGAACCCATTGTGGAAGAGAAGGTTGGGGCGGTTGGGAAAGCGGCAGTGAGTTCTCTCGCTTCAAAAAACATACCTGATATAACAGAGGGATTTACAAGATTGTATAGAGGTGAGACCGCAACGGGAGAAGCAAAAGCAATCCCAGAATGGTTACAACAAACACCCGAAGTGAAATCGACATTAGAATCAACCGGAAGGTGGTTTACAAATTCTCTTGCTGATGCAAAATGGTATGCTAACGAAGGTGTTGGAAAAATATCATATTTGGATGTGCCGACTTCAATTGCTAATAAATATAATGTTGGCAATTTGGGCAACACAGTTTCTGATTTTACCGCTGCTGGCAAAGAAGGATCGGAGTTTTTTTTACCAAAATCTATAGCAGAAACGAAGTTGCCATTGACTCATGACTTGGGCGCAATGTCCACAATGGCAATGGATATTAGCACCGCAAAACCTAGGGTTGGTCGCACCCCCACCCCCGAAGAAATTTCATACTACACTGGAAAGTATGGAACAAAGCCGATGCAGTTGGAGGGGGAACCGGAAAAAGGTAAAATAACATCAGAAATTGGTTCTTTCAATTGGTTGAAAGAATCCGGTATTGTTCCTCCAAAAGAAACGGGGCCAACACCAACATGGGAATCCAGCGCGCTTTCTGATTATCTCGGTCATTATTATAGTGGTCTTGTTTCCGAAGTAAAAACAGCAGGATTTGCTCCCGAATCTTCGGAATATCTTCCACAAATCAGAGCAATGACAGAAGTTGAAAGCGAGAGAATAAGTAAATTGCCACCGTTGGAAAGATATGACATTTTGAAGGGGTTTCAAGAAACGAGTGGTATTGGTAAAGTTCCCGAAGGAATCGGGGAAGTAACTCCGCAAAAAGGTTCTTTGAGGTATCTACAAGAAAAGGGTATTGCATTCTCTCCGCCATCGGAAAAAGATATTATAAATCTTGGCAGAGCGGAAGCCTTAACCAATGAGATATTTAATATTAAAACCGAAGGTGGAAAGGAAATAGTAAAAGCGGAAGAGGGTAAAATAACCCCACGGAAGGGTTCTTTAACTTATCTACAAGAGAAAGGTATTGCATTTTCTCCCCCATCAACCGAAGATATTTTAAGATCAAAACGTGCCGAAGCGGAAACAGAATCTATATTCAAATTAAAAACGGATGTTGTTGGTGCCGAAATAGTTAAACCATCATTGGGAAAACTTGTACCGCAGAAAGGTTCCTTCAGTTGGTTAAAAGAAAAGGGAATAATACCTGCAAAAGAGACGGGGCCACTAGAAACTCCGGAAACTCGTCGTCTTTCAAATTATTTTGGGAGTTATTATGAAGGTTTAGTTAAAGAAGTGAGAGGAGCTGGATTAACTCCGGAAGCACCGGAAATTTTATCTCAATTACGAGCTGCAACAAAAGTAGAAGAGATGCGTTTAAAAAAGATCCCTGTTTTAGAAAGAATGGATATTCTTAAAAATTACGAAGATATGATTAGTGGGGGATCTATAAAAAGTATAGATAAATTAATTCCGCAAAAAGGCTCTCTTAATTGGTTGAAAGAACAAGGTTTGATATCTTCAAAAGAAGCTGGCCCTGAAATAACAACTTCAAAACAAACACTTACTGATTATATGGCGAAATTGTATGATAATTTGATTTCGGAAGTAAAGTCTGCTGGATTAGATCCAAATTCACCAGAAATGAAAGTAAATATAAATGCAGAACTTATAATACGCCAAGAATCTATAAAGAAACTCAATCCGGTTGCTCAATCCGATCTTTTTAGTGGGCGGAAATCGTTGGAGGAGCTGCTATCAAATTCAAATAATGTTATTAATACACGTCGTGTGGTAATCAATAAAAAAACTTGGACAAATAAAGAATTAGCAGAACGATTGAAACCAAGACGATGGCCATCAACAAAGCAAGAAGGTGTTGAAAGTGGTAAAGGTGGGCAGGTTCTTATACAAAAACTTGCACAAAAGGTGGAACAGACTTTAAAACAAGAATCTAAACAGATTGCGAAGCAAGAATCTAAACAAATAACAAAACAAGAAGTTAAGTTGGAAAAGAAAAAGAGGTCTGTGTTGGAAGAAAAATATCAGTCATACATGGTTCCATATAACGTAAGAGATTATGATATGGCCAACGCTGAATTGCTTTCAGAATATCACTTGGCTGCCATACCAAAAGTTGCTTCTCCACTCTCCGAAATGAAATTGGTTGCCACTCGCACAATCCCTACTATTGGTATTTTAAGTCAGCCGAAGCAGGGAGTGGAATTAGAACGCGCAATCAAACAATCACAATTAGGTATTGAAAAGGTAACGCCATCAACAAAAAGTATTTCTGATATTGTGCAGAAATCACTACAGGATATATTAACAGTTACATCTCAAATTCCATCTGTTGAAACAACACAAACACTGGAAGGGGCTACAATACAAATTCCATCAGAAGCAACTATTCTGACACCAGATAGAATTGCCACACAATTACCACGTGTTGCCTCGATTTTAGATATATCGCAGATTCCGGATGTAACGCAAATCCCTGATTTAACACAAAAACCAGAAGTCAAGCAGACACCTATAGAAGAACCAAAACCCAAACCATTAATTCCAGTTCTCCCGCTATTCGGCGGTGGTCTACCTCCGGGAGCCGGTGGTGGAGGGGATCATAAGAGGAGATTTAAACCCCACGAGCAAATTTTCGAATATAACTTCGATCCCTACTCTGCAGCACGCATTACTGCCAAGGCATTAAAGGCGGGTTCTAATGTTGTATTTGGTCAGAAATCTTCGTTGCCTACGTTTTTATTACAATCCACACAAAGACCCGCCCAAGTGCAACAGAAGCCTCCTGTTAGGATGATGGCACCACCGCCAACTCAAAAGAAGTTATCAACACCACAGTTTAAGATGCCTATTATTGGTGTAGCTCCACGCGTTATGCCAAAGGTGTCGTTGCCAAAGTTTAATATTCCTATGCAACAGAGACCCGTCAAATCAGCCCCGCGTGTGGCTATAAAGGTATCAACTCCGCAGTCCGCGCAATTTAAGATGCCGAGTATTAAAACTAGTTCAAACACCGGACTCAAATCAATGTCGTTACCTTCTTCGTTACCGAAGAAGAAAAAGGGAAAGAAGTGAGAGCAATAGAAAGGTTTATAAGTATGAAAGACTACACATATATTATGTTTCGTATTATACAAAAGGTGATTCGTTGGTAAACTCTAGCAAGTTCATGATAAAATTTCCGGGTCAAAAAACATGGATCGGACTCGAAACTTTGGAAGTAAAAAAGTTGAAACCAAATACAATGATTGAGATTAAAGATATTTCTTGTGGAAATAATCACAGGTCACAGGAATATAGCCCGAAAATTGGTAGAATCCCACTCGAACTTGCTAGGTTGAAATATTCTATAGATATTTAATAAAATAAAAAAGTTAATCTCTTTTCTTTCTCAAAAACAATGGCGACTCAAATTTTTCCCAATCTTTGTTGTGTATACTTGAATGCGGGATTCTCATCCGTATACTATCCATAGTGTTCATATATCCCATGCTACTGGGAATCGTAACACCGAGTTTTACGTGTGGTAATATGCTACTGTGTCTTTTTGGGAAGGTTTTCATGTAACCTTCTTCAATTGGTTCCTCTTCCTTTTCATATTCTTCTTGAACTTCTTTTGATGTTTGGCCGTAATGTGTCATTATCAATGCCTCCGACTTAAACTCGTATCAAAACTCTTCAAATCAATATCTCCTTCCCAGAAACCACCCTTCTTT
>JACTVG010000050.1 GCA_015660965.1 Methanoregulaceae archaeon | reverse complement strand
GTACCTGTAAAGCAGACCCACACCGATAATATTCAGATTAGAATCGCTGGCTTCCTTCAGATAGTCCCCGGCCAGGATACCTAGTCCACCTGAGTAGATTTTGAGGCAGGGGTGTATGCCAAACTCCATACTGAAGTAAGCTATTGAAGGTAACTCAGGATTATCAGGACGACTTGTATGGGCTTTAAATATTTCATAAACATGTTTTAGTTCAGTTACAAAATCATCATCATCTTCAAGTACAAGAAGTCTTTTATAATCAATTTTCTCAAGAAGCAGTTTAGGATTATGCTGGACCTCTTCCCAGAGAGATGGATCCATCCTTTTGAATAGTAATTCTGCTTCAGTATTCCATGACCACCAGAGATTATTTGCCAGGTCTTTAAGTGAAGCCAGTTTTTCGGGAACATCGCTCTGAACGTAAATATCTTTCCAAACAGGGACCTGATGCGGTTTGCGGATATGTACTCCCGGAGCTTCAACGATCCTGATAAATTCTCTGGGTTCTTCTCTTCTGTCGCTGCTTTGAAGAAGTGCATACTCATAGGCCTCAACATAATAATTAACCAGGTTATCCCAAAGGGCAATTCTTGAAATCGCATGAGCTTTTTCTCTTGCTGCTTTAATCTCTATATCATCTAACCCGATAAACTTTGCCATAAAGTTCCAGATCTCCGTAATGACTTCAGCCTCATTATTATCTGTCCTTTCAATTACTGATATACCATTACCTGGATTTTTAAAATAGGTTCTGACCCAAAGCCCAAACCCTGAAAGTGATGTTGTTACGGTTGGAATAGAAAACATTTGGCTTTCAAGCGGAGTATATCCCCATGGTTCGTAGTATGAAGGGAAAACAGAAAGGTCAAATCCGATGAGTAAATCGAAATACGGCATATTAAAGATGCCATCGTTCCCATTGAGATAGCAGGGAACAAAAATGATTTTGACCTTTGATTTTTGACTGTTATCAAGATTGTTTGCAGCTACTCTTTGCAGGAGAGGATCTGCAGAAGGATAATGCAGGCTATGCGTGAGGTATCTGTCACCTCCATTAATAGGTCCGTTATTATAAAGGATGTCTATTATATCCTTTCGAGGTCCCTTATGATAGGCAGGGATCAGGAAAAAAGCTATACACTCTTTTTCAATAGCACCTTTTTTTTGCAATTCACCCAGAGAGTCGATCAATATATCAACACCCTTATTCCTGAATTCATATCTTCCGCTGTTTACCACTAAAACACAATCTTCAGAAACTGAATACCCAAGAACTGCCTCAGCTACACTAAGAAGTTTTTCTCTTGCTACCTGTCTTCTTTCTTCAAAAATATTATTGGCAGGAACGAAAGAATCCTCGAATCCGTTTGGTGTTACAAAATCTACTTCCTTGCCGAGAAATTGTTTACATTCTCGTGAAGTTATGTCGCTTACAGTTGTGAAAACATCCGCCTCGGCGGCAGAGGTTTTTTCGAGCGATTGCTTTGCCACCACATTGAACTCCCTGGCGACCTGTATAGGGTTATATTCTTCCATTTTACCATAAAGAGGACGATTATTCCCGGCAATACATCTGCCCAGCACTGTTGCATGGGTCGTGAATGAAGTAGCAACCCATGGAGCATATTTTTTCAGGTACAGTATCCCTGTCCCGGTCATCCATTCATGGAACTGAGCTATTATATTATGATTCTCGTGGTAAAATGTCGAAAAACTTTCAATCAGCTTACCTGCTGCATATCCGAAAAGAGCGGGCTCTACATAATCCCATTGCCCTGTAATACTGTCAAGTTTGTATGTTTCCCAGAAACCTGCAAATATCTCATTCTGCTGTCCGAAATATGGTGTAAAGTCTATCAGGAATACGATCGGTTTTCCGGAAATATTCCATCTCCCGGTCTTAACTTTTAATCCTTCTGATGCAGCTCTGGCTTTCCATTCAACAAATAACGATTCATCAGGTATAAACTCAGGATTTGTGACATCTTCTCTCCATACATCCGGTCCAATAAGTATATACTTGTCTCCAAGTTCATTGACAATTTTAAGAGCCTTTGTAGAGATTACGGTATGTATACCCCCGACTTTGTTGCATACTTCCCAGCTGGTTTCAAAAATAAATTCAACCTTCATCTTAAGAGATTATTTGTTTAGTCTTTTACTTTTTGATTTTCCGGCTGTAATTTTAGTAACAATTTCTTTAGATGAAGCTATCGTTTGCTTTTTATCAGGTGATTTTGTATCCTTTTTGAGTTCTTTCTCAGCGGTTGTCTTTGTAGTTAGCTTTACTATTGATTTCTTTATAACTGGCCTCACATCAGGTCTTGTTTTAGCAATTTTCTTACTCAGTTTTTGAATTTCATTTGCCTGTTTTTCAATGAGCATGTCTTTTTCTATAATCTGGGTCCCTAGTTTAAATATCTGATCCTGTTCAGCGGTATCAGGAAATAATTTTTGCAGTCTGATTTCAAAATCACTGAGCACATTCATGTAATTCATGAATGCGTCGTATGGTGTTTCATAAGGGTTGAAATAGGCATGAACTGCTCCATCGGAGAAGAACTTTGTCGCCATATAATAAAAGTGGTCACTCGACTGGAGGTATTCCCAGTCTTTTTTTATCAGTGCATCTTCGCATTTATTTACTTTCCCTGCAAGACTGTATAATTTATCAAGGGCAGCAACCTGTAACTCATTTCCGAGCCAGGCTGTAATGTCGCGCTCTTCATCAGCCCAGGAGATGGGTGAAGGTACGCTGATAGCAGATACTGGTTGTAATATATCAGCAATTTCAGTCGGTGTCATAAACCGGAAAGGCGTTTTCTTTAGAACTGCACCAGGCATATGACTCAGAAAATCAAATATCCCTGTCTCTTTCCAGTTGTGTTCCCCGAATGTTTCATAATCAAGAAAGATATTTATCAGTTCGCTTTTAGGTGCAAGTTTGTTTATCCATGATGCATACTTATCGGCGGTCAATGGCCAGGAATTCCAGTCCCTGTTTGAGAACCTGAAAGCAATATCATCGCTCAGCACAAAGTTTCTCAGCAGGACTTTCAGACGTGGATTAAGTGAGTTACAATAAAGAAAGTTGGGGCTTTTCCAGCCCAGGACATGTTTTGCACCCTCAGTCAGTATCGATTTGAACCCCATTTCAGCCACCCACGTTCCGATTGTATCAGAATAAATTAGTTCAGTATTACGAAATGAAGTTGCTTCAACTCCAAGAAACTCCTTTAACATTTTTGTATGGTTAGTTACCTGCCGTTCAAATTCACTTCTGCTCCTGAGTGAAACGAGTGAATGAGCGTTGGTCTCAGCAAGAAATTCAACCATGCCTGTTTCAGCAAGCTTTCTGAAAGAATCAAGAACTTCAGGGGCATAAAGCCGGAACTGACTGATTGCCAGACCTGAGAGAGAAAAGGTAACTTTGAATTTCCCTTTGTATTTCTGAATCAGATCCAGAATAATGTTATTAGCAGGAAGATAGCATTTCTCTGCCACTTTTCTCATGATAGATTCATTTGAGAAATCATCATAATAGTAATGATCGTGCCCCAGATCAAAAAACCTGTATCTCTTGAGCCTGAAAGGCTGATGGACCTGAAAATAGAAGCAAATCGCTTTTTTGCCTGATACACTCATATCTTAATACATTTTAATATGTTTTATTTGCAATCACTCTGTAATAAATATCACGTACATGTCTTGCAGAGTTATCCCATTTAAGCCGGATAACTTCTTCCTTTCCGTTTTTAATAAACATGTTGGAAAGTGCCGGATAGTTAAGGATACCATAAATTGCGTCAGCCATAGCATCTATATCCCAGAAATCAGTTTTAACTGCATGTGTAAGTATTTCAGCCACCCCCGATTGTTTACTTATAATTACAGGTACATTTGACTGCATTGCCTCGAGTGGCGAGATCCCAAATGGTTCAGAAACCGATGGCATAATGTAAACATCGCTCATATCAAGCATGGTAAAAACGTCAGCTCCTTTAAGAAATCCCGTAAAAT
>JACTVG010000049.1 GCA_015660965.1 Methanoregulaceae archaeon | reverse complement strand
TATAATCTGCTCAATTTATGATAAAATGAGCTTGAGGATAGCCCTTTTAGGGGCTATTTTATTATGAAAAATGTATCTATTAACCACCAACCATCTTTTTCAGCCGTTTCTAGCATTAATGGTGAGAACGAGTTTGTCTATAGCACTAATCACGCCCTAGACGTAATCGCTACTATATCTGGTAATCCTAATGTTAATATCGCCCAAATTGCCGGAAACTCGGTATCAACAGCCGCCACTGGGATAATAAAAGTTGGTCTGGCAGACGGTTCAGGCAACTCAATAACCTCTACTGGGGGGAAATTAGATGTTAATGCAACATTTTCCGGGACAGTTAATTCAGCGCCTACCTTCTCTCAAGACCCTGGAGATGCCACGCCCGTTCCAGCTTACGGACTGATAGATAGTTCCTTCAGACCTCAGGTTTCGATAGCTACCTCCCTACCAGTGGGGAGTAATGCCATCGGTTCAATTACTAATACAGCATTTACCGCCAATGCTGGAACCAACTTAAATACTTCTGCATTAGCCTTAGAGTCAGGGGGCAATTTAGCAACCTTAGCCGGAACGGTTAGTTCATCTAAAGTCAATGTCAACATATCTTCCGGTAATCCAACCTCTATCGCAGTCACACAAAGCACTTCACCTTGGATAGTGGCTGGCGGCGGAATTGCCGGTAGTGCAGCAACTGGAGTATTAACTGTCCAAGGTATAACTTCAATGACCCCTATTTTAGCCACAGTTACAGGAACGGTCACGGCTAATATCTCCGGCTCGATAAGCAATACGTCTTTCATCGCCACTCAATCTGCCGCCGCTAATCTAAATGCTACCGTAGTAGGAACGGGCACTTTTGCCGTTCAAAACACTCCTGCGGCTCCTACAACGATATATAGCGGTAAAACTGCTGTCACAACCGCAGGGACAAGGGTTGTATTAACCTCCTCTCAAGCCATCCAATCAGTGACAATAAAAGCCCTCTCAACTAATACGGGGATTATTTATGTTGGCAACTCGTCTGTTGCCTCTACAAATGGTCTACAACTTCTAGCTGGTGAAAGTGTTTCAATGGATATAGCCAACCTAACTACGGTCAATATAGACAGTTCAGTCAATGGTGAAGGTGTAACTTATGTGGGGGTAAACTAATGCCTAGGGTACAATCATCTTCCGCTGCCTCTGACAGAAACCTTCAGACTTCAGATATTACCACTAACAATGTTTCTACTTCCAAGCATGGGTTCCAGCCTAAAGCGACTAATGCTAGGACGGGAGCGATGCTTGATTCGGGTGTTTATGGAGCTATAACCGAAGCCAGAATTACTCTAGCGGACAACACGACTGATGATGTTTCTACTTCAGCGCATGGGTTCGCGCCTAAATTATGGGCTTCGGCGTGGCAGAGTTGGAGTCCGACTTTAGCTAATCTCACAATCGGGGCGGGCGGTACTCAAATTGCTCAATATATTCAAATCGGTAAAACTGTCATCTTTAGATATAGTTTTTTGTTAGGTTCTGGTTCTTCGGTGGGTACCGCACCAACTATTACTTTACCCGTAACCGCTAATACCTATTATGGAACCCTCAATCAAGACTTTCCCGTGGGACACATAATTATAAACTCTGGAGGTAACGGTTATGTAGGGCTTTTTGAAATAATAGACACGACCCATTTCCGTCCTTTAGCGATTGGTGCGGCTGGTACATATCTCGGAGGGATTGTAAGCTTTACTGCTTCAGTCCCAGGCACATGGACTACTGGCAATGATTTTAGTGGTTATGGAGTGTACGAAGCGGCTTAAAACATTTTCCAGTCACAATGAGTCAATTCGCAGAGGCGATGCAGCAACCTAATTAAGTTGTATAATGAACCAAGTTAAGTTACAATTCAATCAGGATAGCCCGTTGAGGGCTATTTTTATTTTAACAAGGAGAAATAAATGAAGTATATAACTTCTAGTGGGTCTCAGACTGTTGCAGCGGCAGCTAATGGCCTACTTATCCAAGTCAATGCAGCATTAACTGGAACAATTACCTTAGCCGCCGGAGGTACAACTTTCGCTATCATTACCAACCCTACCGTTGGTAGCCAGTATCGTTATAATGGTTTGAGGAATCAGGGAGCAATAACGGTCAATCCTAACGGTAGTTGTGACATTACTGTTTCATTCCTGAATAAGGACGTGTAAATGAACCCTACGACTTCAGCCGACGCTCTTAGTCAGCTTGAGTCAGCTCAACAGAGCGCTCAAGACCCTAATGCTATACTTCAGGCTCAACAGAACCAATTAGGCGTAGGACAGGCTCAACAGACCGTACAGGGCTTACAAGGAGCGCTTAATAACACTACTAAACTACTTCAGCAAGTAGCTCCTTCGGTTATGGGGCGAACCCAGAACTCTTTAGTCACTCAAGCCCAAGCCACTAAACAGATAGGTAACGAGCAAGCACCCCTAAATACGACCATTGGTAACGAAACTACGCAATATGATCAGGCCAATCAAGACCTAACTACTAAACAGCAGCAAGCCCAAACCGCTGCTAGTGGTATCTATACTGGACAACAGGATAAATTAAGTTACTTGCAGAATATCTATAATGCTTTATATGGTCAGGAAAAAGATCAAGCCGCTGCGGCTCAAAAAGCAGCCGAAGACCAAGCACAACAACAGCAAGCAGCCGCCAGTCTGGCTGAACAGGCTAGAGAAGCTAATCTTAGTGCCTCTACGAAAACTGGTTCTACTGGTCCAAACTATGCTACACCTACTGCTCCCGATATAGCGTCTATCCAAAATGGTCTAATACATCTTAGTGGAAGTGATGGATATGTATCTCCGCAGACCTATCAAGCCGCATTTAATCAATGGGTGTCAGCAGGCTATGACCCGAACGCCTTTACTAAGCAATTTAGCAAGTACAAGAATCCTAAAAATCCTAACTATTCGGTTTAATTATGCCTATTAACCCTAATTGGTATCAATCTCAAGTACCAACAGCCCAACCGACTCCGCAACCCACCTTCCAACCCCAACAGAGTTTTCTAAGCAAATTCTTCGGTGGAGCTGAAAACATTGGTAAGAAAGTAATTAGCGCTGCTCCAAAAGTTGTCAAAGCCGCTCCTAAAGCCCTTATAAGTGCTGATAAAGCTATAGTTAAACCAGTAGTAGACCTGGCGAGTCATCAAGGGGGACAGGCAACCCACGATACAGCTCAATTATCTTCAGACGTTACTGGTGGATTACTTAATCAGTTTGCTAAGGGTGTACAATACACTCCTCAAATGATAGCTGCTGATGTTACGAATAATCCTCAAGCTCAAGCCTCTACTCAGAAAAAAGCCTTTGGTACAACCGACCCGAAAGAAATCGCTAAAAAGATTGCGGCTAGTACAGCAGGAACGGCTAGTTTATTTGTAGGCAGTGGTGAAGCTGGAGCGGCAGCCAAGGGTGGAGAAAGTGTTGGTAAGACTGCTCTTAAATTAGGAACTGCTGGGGCTGCCGGAAACGCTGCGGCAACCATAAACCAAAACCCCAACGCCACAAAGAAACAGATATTCGAAAGTGCTGCGCTAGGCGGAGCGGCTGGCGTGGCTCTGCCTGTAGTCGCTAAGGGCGCTGCCAAGATTATAGATAAACTTGGCAGCAAGACAGAGACGGTAGTTCCTGAAGAACCAAAACCAACAACCCCTGAACCGAAAAGCACCTCTTTGAACCAAGTTGAACCAAAAACATCAGCCATTGAACCGAAACCAACCGAAACCGCACCGACTACTGAACCTTCTGTTAATGCAGAGGGTAAGAATGTAGGGGGTACACCAATTTATCACGGGACTACTCCTGAGATTGCTAAACAAATAGAAAAGAGTGGCTTCGATGTTAAGAAGTCTGCTGATGGTACTATTTGGTTCACCGACAATCCAAAAATAGGTGAAGTAGCAGCTAGTGGCAAGGGGGGTGTGGTTAAAAGACTTATAGACGAGAATAAATTAAAACTAGGCGGTTGGAATGAAACTGATAAGTATGGCACACAAGAGCTTATAAA
>JACTVG010000048.1 GCA_015660965.1 Methanoregulaceae archaeon | reverse complement strand
GAACCCCGGGTGGTTGCAGAAGGGAAGCCTAAAAATACCGAAGCTCATGGCTGGTCTCCCATTGCCTCACACTACATTGAAGTGGAACTGAAACCGGGAGAATCAAAGGATTTCATCTTCGTCCTCGGATATGTTGAAAATAAAGAGGAAGAGAAGTGGGAGTCAAAAAATATTATAAACAAGAAAAAGGCAAAAGAAACAATTGCCAGGTTTAATACAACTGCTAAAGTTGATTCGGCACTTGTTGAACTTCGTAAATACTGGGATAATCTTTTGAGTATTTATACAGTAAGCACGGGTGACGAAAAGATTGACCGGATGGTAAACATCTGGAACCAGTACCAGTGCATGATTACCTTCTGTTTTTCCCGTTCTGCCTCTTTCTTCGAATCGGGGATTGGCAGGGGTATGGGATTTCGTGATTCCAATCAGGATCTTACCGGTTTTGTTCATCAGATTCCGGAACGTGCTCGCGAAAGGATTATCGATATTGCATCCACTCAATTTCCTGACGGGGGTTGCTATCATCAGTACCAGCCACTTAACAAACGCGGTAATAACGATATTGGCGGCGGCTTCAATGACGATCCGCTTTGGCTTATCCTTGGTACAGTAAGTTATATTAAGGAAACAGGTGATTTTGGCATTCTCGATGAAATGGTCCCTTTCGATAATAATATTTCAGTCGCACGAAGTCTATTTGACCACCTTACAGTTTCTTTCGACCATGTAGTTAATAACCTGGGTCCTCATAGACTTCCCCTGATTGGCCGTGCCGACTGGAACGATTGTCTCAACCTGAACTGTTTCTCAAACGATCCGAATGAATCATTCCAGACTACAGAAAACAAAACAGAGGGGTCTAAAGCTGAATCTGTTATGATTGCAGGTCTGTTTGTGGTTTATGGTCGTGATTACATTGATCTTTGTAAGAAACTGGGTAAAGAAGTTGAAGCAGTTCGCGCTCAAAAACTTGTTGGCACAATGATAGATGTTATAAAGAAACACGGGTGGGACGGAGAATGGTTTATCCGCGCATACGATTATTATGGCCGCAAAATAGGAAGCAATGAAAATGAAGAGGGCAAAATATTTATAGAGTCACAGGGCTTGTGCACAATGGCAGGAATAGGGATAGAAGAAGGTCTTTGCACCAAAGCCCTGAATGCCGTAAAAGAAAGGCTCGACTGCAAGTACGGGATAGTTCTTAATAACCCTGCTTTCACCAGATACTATATAGAATATGGTGAAATATCATCTTACCCTGCAGGATACAAAGAAAATGCCGGTGTTTTCTGTCACAATAATCCTTGGATCATGATAGGTGAAACAGTTGTGGGGAATGGGAACCGTGCCTGGGACTATTACAAAAAGATATGTCCATCATACCTCGAAGAAATCAGTGATCTGCATAAGACAGAACCTTATGTTTATGCCCAAATGGTAGCGGGGAAAGATGCATTTAAACCGGGTGAAGCAAAGAATTCATGGCTTACTGGAACAGCTTCCTGGAATTTTTATGCTGTTACACAGTTTATGCTGGGTATTCGTCCTGAGTTCGACGGGCTGTTAATCGATCCTTGTATCCCTACTGCCTGGAAAGGTTTTAAAGCAGCCCGGAAATTCAGAGGTGCTGTTTATCAGATAGAAGTTATCAACCCGAACGGAAAATCGAAAGGAATAAAAGAAGTGACAATCGATGGTCTGCCATATGGATCAAATCTTCTGCCTGTATTCGGGGATGGAGCAGAACATAAAGTGAAAGTTGTCATTGGATAGCCAGGGTTGCCGCTTTGTAGCTTTACTTACATTGATCCTGAATTAATGATTACTTTTCCCGTAATAAAATCAATACTTAATATTTAATATTTAATATTTAACTAAAACTTATGAGAAAATTATTTGTTGGAGTACTAACACTAGCCTTATTGCAAGGTTGTTCCAATAAGGTTAAAAACACGACAGACTCAGTGAAAAAATACCCTGCTTTTGATGTTCAGAATATGGACACAACAATTAAGCCCGGTGATGATTTCTTCGCTTATACAAATGGCACCTGGCTTAAGAATAATCCTATACCGGCTGACAAGAATTCGCGTTCTACTTTTGATGGACTTTTTGAAAGAAACAGACATGATATAAAGGAAATAATTGAGGAAGCTGCAGCATCTAAAGATGCTCAACCCGGAAGCAATACTGAAAAAATCGGTACATTTTATAATTCCGGCATGGATATATTATCAATTGAGCAAAAAGGAATCAGCCCATTGAAAATGTTTTTTGATAAGATTGAATCTATAAGGAATATTGATGATGTACTATCTGTCGGGGCTTATTTCCAGACTTACCGGATTAGTCCGTTTTTCTATCTGTTTTCGAATCAGGATTCGAAAAATAGCACCAGTGTGATCGCCCAATGTTATCAGGCTGGTATTGGTTTACCAGAAAGGGACTATTATTTCAACAACGATGAGTCTACTAAAAAAATCAGGGAAAAATATATCATTCATTTAACAAAAATGTTTGAATTGTTAAAGGATGAACATTCAATCGCAGAAAAAAATGCTGAAACAGTTATGAAGATGGAAACTCAGCTGGCTGGAGCATCCTTTACCAATGTCGAGAACCAGGATCCGCAGAAAACCTATAATAAAATTACAGTGGAGGCATTGAATAAACTTGCCCCTGATATTAATTGGCAATCCTATTTTACAAAGGTTGGTTATCCGGGACTATCAGATATCAATATTTATCAGCCAAGTTTCATTAAGGAGCTGAACAACATGATGAAAACTGTTCCGGTGGATGATTGGAAAACATTTCTGCGATGGCATTTGATTAAGAGTACTGCTGCTTATCTGGGCAAAGATTTTGCAGACCAGAATTTCGACTTTTATAACAGGACATTATCGGGGCAGGAGAAAATGGAACCTCGCTGGAAACTCGTTCTTGATGTTACAAGTGGCTCACTTGGCGAAATAATCGGACAACTGTATGTAAAAAAATATTTTCCGCCTGTTGCCAAGCAGAAAATGACCGACCTTGTTATGAACCTTAAGAGATCCCTGAAGCAAAGGATCGAAAATCTTACCTGGATGGGTCCCCGGACAAAACAGGAAGCAGAGGCCAAGCTCGACAAGATGGGAGTCAAGGTAGGTTACCCCGATAAGTGGAGAGACTATTCAGGTTTGGTTGTTTCTCCCCAATCCTATGTTTTAAACATTCTTAATTCAGCGGCTTTCGAATTCAGGTATTCGATGGACAAAGTTGGAAAACCTGTTGACCCCACTGAATGGGGAATGACGCCTCAGACAGTGAATGCTTACTACAATCCAAACAGGAATGAGATAGTTTTTCCTGCAGGTATACTTCAGCCACCGTTTTTCAATATGGATGCCGATGATGCAATAAACTATGGAGCAATTGGTATGGTTATTGGCCATGAAATGACGCATGGATTCGATAATACCGGAAGACAATATGATAAAGACGGGAATCTGCGCGACTGGTGGACGAAGGAAGACTCCAAAGCTTTCGAAGAGCATACAAACATGCTGGTAGATGAATACAACCATTATGAGGTTCTCGACTCTGCCTTTGTCAACGGAAAGCTGACTCTTGGTGAAAACATTGCTGATTTAGGCGGATGTACAGTGGCTTATAATGCTTATAAATTGTCCCTTCAGGGCAAAGAAGCACCTAAACCTATTGACGGCTTCACCAATTTTCAGCGTTTCTTCCTCTCTTATGCACAGATATGGAGAACCAATATGCGTGAGAAGGAGTTAAGAAAAAGAGTTAAAACCGATGTACATTCGCCGGCAAAAGCCAGGATAAACGGGGTAGTTTATAATATGCCTGAATTCTATGCTGCTTTTCCAATTGTTAAGCCAGGGGACAAACTTTACAGACCGGCTGAACAACGTCCGGTTATCTGGTAAAATAAATCTCGTTATTTCTTAAGACCTTAGTGCAAAGGAACACAAAGGGGGAACAGGAAAATTAATATCTTTCGAACCGGTTTTTTATTAATTGTTAATCCTGAATTATGCTCTCTTTCAGGATT
>JACTVG010000047.1 GCA_015660965.1 Methanoregulaceae archaeon | reverse complement strand
TTGATTATTAACCATAATCTTACTCAGCAATGTACCAGTACTGTTTTTATTCCCGATATTTCCTATTTCTTCTTTTTTACATGAAAAAAATATTACCACAAAGAGCAGACAGAAAGTAAATATTTTAATTTTCATGATATTTTATTTTTTTTTATGTAGTTTAACATACTATTTTTTAGATCTTGCCGGTTATCCCTGAAATGGAATAATTGACATATCGGGTTTTTTATTAATTATTTAATAAGACACATCCTAAGGCAGACACGATTCCCTTTCAGTAGTGAATCTATTGTTCAAAACGGGTGATCGAAAAATATATTGTTTCAAAATTAAATAAAAATATCTTTAGTGTAATAATAAAACATAAATAACGTTTAATAATCTGTGTTAGTCAATTTTTTTAACTTATTTGTCAAATACATGTTTATATGAAAAATGCTCTTATTATGTTGTTTTTATTGATTACAGTTACAATTAATGCGACAACATATTATGTCTCTCCATCAGGGAGTGATGTCTCTGGAAATGGAACAATTAGTTCTCCGTGGTTTACTTTAAATAAGGCATGGTCTTATGTTTCAGCAGGAGATATAATTTATATGCGTGGGGGGACATATAACTATACTGCTACCAATAAATTATCAAATAGAAGCGGTACTTCTGGAAAATTAATAAGCATTTTAGCTTATCCCGGAGAAAGTCCAATAATGAGTTATGCTGACATTACTAACCCTACCAATCAATATACAGGAATTTACCTTTATAATTCTAATTATATATATATAAAAGGGATCAGGATAACAAGCATAATGCAACCAACTTATCCAACTGCTATTGCACAATACGGATTTGTTCCGGAAAATGCATCTAATTGTAAGTTTGAATTGATTGAGACCGATCATATCGGTGGGTGGGGCATTATGGTTGCAAACGGTTGTTCAAATGATTATTTTCTTAATTGTGACAGTCATCATAATGCTGGTCCTAATTCAGATCCGAATGTTATTGGTGCTCCGTATGGAGGATCAGATGGATTAGAATCAGCTAGTACGGAATCAACCACTAATATCACTGTTGATGGTTGCAGGTTTTGGGGAAACTCTGATGATGGTGTTGATTTACGAAGAGCCAGAGGTGTCTGGTATATAAAGAACTGCTGGTCATTCCATAATGGTTATAGGGAAGATCAAATTACACCCGGCGGCAATGGTGAAGGGTTTAAATGTGGGGGTCCCGATCCTCCTGCTACAACAAATATATTGAGAACACTTACAAATTGTTTATCATTTAACAATTTATCTGCCGGGATATCCCCGGAACCAGATTCACCCGATAATTATTTTGGGATGGCTTGTTATAACTGTACAGCATATAATAATGATACTGGTCTAGGATTTAATTATGCTAACGTCAACATAGTAAGGAATGTTGTAAGTTATCATAGCGCAACAACTGAAATGTGGACTAACTGGGGTGAAAATACTACGCACAGCAATAATCTTTTATCAGGGAATGCATATACCGATATATCATTAACATTAACTGATGCAGATTTTTTAAGTGTTAATTCAAATGGCACAGATGGGGCAAGACAGTCAAATGGGGGTTTGCCAGTTCTTAGTTTCCTAAAACCTTCGGCAAATTCTCAGTTACGGGGAGCAGGAGCAGTAATTAGTGGATTAACAACTGATGCGGCAGGGAATGCATGGCAGAATCCTCCATCTTTAGGCGCTTATGAATATGCGTCAGGAGGTAATTCTGCTCCAATTCCAGTGTTCAGCTCTGCCGCTGTTCAGAATGCGACACCTTCACTTCTGGAAATGACTTATTCTCTTACTCTTGCCAATATTGTTCCTGCTGCTTCATCATTTTCGGTTCTCGTAAACTCCGTTGCCAGGAAAGTTAATTCGGTAACTATTTCAGGGAATAAGGTTCAATTAACTTTATCAAGTGCTATAAAATATGGTGATATTATTACAGTCGCCTATATTAAACCTGCAACTAATCCTTTGCAAACTGCAGCAGGTGATATAGCAACAAGTATTTCCGGACAATTGGTCACTAATAATTTAATTGACCCGAACAAAGATGCGGGTTCTGTTACAATCACAATGACCGTCTCTCCTAATCACGTCCAAAATATCTTAAATATTCTGTTAGCTTACTCGGTTGCTCCAACATCAGCCATATCGCCCGAAATTATCAGAATTTCTGATCTGTCAGGTAATCTTTTTATTGATAAAGAGATAGTCACAGGAGCTACAAACGTTATAATTCCATTAAACCTTGCATCAGGCATATATAATATTCTGGTTCTGGCCGGTGAAGTGGAAATGGCTTCGCAAAAAATAATAGTTTATTGATTCTCATGGAAAACAACAAGAACGGTTACCTTAAGGTATTATGATAATCTTAGTTATTTACCTGATATGCCTCCGGGCATTCATTTCTTTCCTGCGAAAAAAATGTTGAAATATAGCCCTGAAAAATGACTTGATCTGGGCAGAATTCTGAGCAATAAAGTTAGTAATCCAAAACTGAAGAGCTGCACCCGCAAGTTTTCTTAACTTATTGTTTGATTTCCCAGTATATATTTTTTTTAACAGGAACCCGCTGGCTGCTACGATTGCAGTACCTGAAAAATTTTCAGTCAGATAATCAGATGAAAAGGTTTCTTTCAATGCATTCCTGAGAAGATTAACTGGCTTTAAACTTTCACGGATCAGGTATATCTGGTCCTTTAATAATCGTCCCTTAACGCTTTGCTCGACCTCTAATTCCTGAATTGCGCTTTTAAGGCCGGTAACAGAGGTTATATTTTGCATCAATTATTATTTAAGTACATGTTTTATGAAATAATTCCCGACAAGCTTCTTAATCCATTTACGCAGAAAGAAATGTATAACAATTCCCATAAAGACATAAAATCCTGCCACAACAAAGAATCCATAAAATGGTTTCCCAAGGATTTCGCCCAGCCATAAAGCTAATCCAAGATTCAGAAAAAGCAAGAATGATGCAACAAGTAAAATGACAACACAAAGTGGTACAAAGGATGATACGATGTCCGTTGTTTTGTCAAGCGCTTTAAGCTTAACTAATTCAATACTTGTCTTACCGTATTCTGTTGCTCTGTCCAGCAAAGTTTCGAGCAAATCAGCTTTGTCTTCAATATCTTTCATCTGTGGTTCAGGCTGTAGCAGTTTTTGTCTCTTTTTTAGATTCAGTCGCTCTTGCCTTACTCTTTTCGGAAATATCGGCAACTTCTTCCTTTACCTCATCAACTTTTACTGAAATACTGTCAAGAAATTCATCAAACTTTTCTCTCAGATCATCTGTAAGGTCCTCTGCTTTCTTTGAGATCCTTTTCCTGGTATTCCAACCTTTATCCGGAGCAAATAGTACTCCTAATACTGCACCCACGGCAACGCCTGCCAATACACCTAGTAATACTTTTCCTGAGCTCATAATTATCTTTTTAAATGATTAGTGAAATATCATAATTTTAAATAAATGTTATTCATTTAACATAACTTATGTGTAGAATGTTCTGCCTGATTACAAAAATAATCAGTGCAAGTGAATGAACCTAATCATCCATCATAATTTAGCTCCTGGTTCAAATCCGATGATTTAGAACTATTATTTGCTATAGATAATTCCTTTCTTGATTCTGGCTGTTTTAAAGTCAGATGTATTGTGAAAAGTTATAGATGGAAAATTTTCTCTGGCTAGTTTAAGCATCCATTCGCTCTCTGCAAAAAAAACAGGATTTTGTTCCTTATCATAGGCTATTGCCCCTGATTTTCTCTTTAAAAACTCCTCAAGTTCTTTTTTATTATCGGTTGTAATCCAACAGGCCTTGATAAAAGGAAGATGAGAAAAACTGCATCTGGCGCCATATTCATTTTCCAATCTGAATTTTATGACCTCATACTGAAGTTCCCCAACCGTTCCAATGATCTTTCTGTTTCCTGGTTGTTGCATGAAAAGCTGGGCTACACCCTCATCGGTCATTTGTCTGACACCTTTGTCAAGTTGTTTGGTTTTTAAAGGATCGAGGTTATTGACCTCACGGAGTATTTCCGGCGAAAAACTCGGGACACCTCTGAAATGCAA
>JACTVG010000007.1 GCA_015660965.1 Methanoregulaceae archaeon | reverse complement strand
GGACCCAATTTAATAGTTTTTATTGCATTCTCGATGATCTTTTTCACATCAAACCACTGAGGTGCATTGATACCAATATCTTGGTAATCCCTTGTGAATTCTATCTGTTGAGAAATTATGTCTGTCACAGTTTCTTCATTTTTAATGTATTCAAGTAGATCTGTATCGGCTGTTTCCAGCTTAGACAGTTCTAATTGAACTTTAAGAGCAGTTACTTGATTGAGAATATCGTGACGGGTGATACTCGAAAGGAGATGGAGTTTAGCGTTTGCTTTTTTGTAATATTCGAGTTCCCGGAGGATATTGCAATCATCAATGATCACAAATAGGATGAGCGAACGGTTTTTTCTCGTATTCCGGGTTTTGTCAACATACAGGCGAATCTGCTGTTGCATCATATTTCGTGTGACAAGAACAGTTCTCATACCCGTCTGCCGCAATAATCTGTGTCGTGACCTGGCTATGCGGAGGAGTTGTGTGATACGTGAAATAGCTTCCGGAAACAGGGACGTCACCGGTAGATTTTCTAGCTCCCTCTTCCGGTATCCGGTCAGTCGTCCCGCAGCTGCATTGCCGGCTAGAATTTTCATGGTATCCGTATCCAGCCAGAAGAGCGGGAGTGGGATATGAATGGAAGGGGCCTGATAACCACGTATCATCTGGTTAATCCGGACAGGTTTTTTCCGGTACTCCGCTTGTACGAACGGGCCTCTCCGAATACTTCGTCTCGACCTAGGTAACAAGGTAATCCGGTGGTTCATTATCAAATTCCATTTTGTAGGAAAATTTTTTACTACTTTTAAAACATAATAGATATCCAGAAAGGTAAAAACATTTCGGGTACAAATGAATTTAACAACCAGTGACGGAATTTCTAGTATGGAGAGCATTCCCACAGCCCTCATAAAATCGCTCAATGATCTCGGGTTATCCAACTATGAAGCAAGTGTATACGCCGCGCTGGTCCTGTATGACAACGCGGAAGCAAAGGAGATCATCGATTTTCTTTCCATATCAAAGCCGAGCGTATACGAGGCGTTGGATCATCTTGCGGAAATGGGACTTGCCGTAAAGAGAATCTCAAAGCCGGCCCGGTACAGTGCAATCTCCCCTAAAATGGCCATCGACCTCCTCATGGACAAGCACAGGAAGGCAGCAGATCATGCACTGGCGGCACTCAGAACGCTGGAGAGAAAGAAGGTACGCACCGACAAGGAGGATGCTCTCTGGACCATCTACGGGGACGCCAACATCGAGTATAAAATCCGTGACCTTTTCGGGAAAGCAAAACGCCAGATCAGCTGTATGATCGGAGAACGGTACCTTCCGTTCATTGAGAATATTAAAATCAGGGATGTTTCACTGCGACTCATTGTGATTTCGGATGATCCGGAACTTCAGAGAAAACTGGAGGAATTATTTTCGCGAAAAAATGCAGACATCCATGTCATCTCCCCGGAACAGTTCAATGTCCCGCCACCATTTGCCCCTCCGGAATTTGTCGAGGCGATAAAATTTATGAACTTCGACAATACCCTTGAATTGATCGTCGATGATGAGGAACTCCTCATGATCCCGCCGTTTATTTCCGGCAGCGTTTCAGTCCTTAATACCAGGAATAAGGGAGCGATCCTCCAGATGAAAATGCTCAGCCAGCTCAACTGGAAACGGTTTGTTGATGGCGAGGCATTGCCCTTTCCCGTACCACCCGCTCAAAAGAAAAAGCGATCGTGATTCGGAAAAAAATTAAAAAACGTCATAGTGCCGGGTTCTGGAACACTACACTTTCGGCACCGTTGGCATATTTTGCTACTACGATGACGTTATTGGTTCCTGAAGTCCCGGCAAATGTCCTGCTCACATCCGGGTTTGTACTGAGCGTCCCTTTCTGCGCATCGTTGATGGATACCTTGAGTTCGGTAATGTCACCTGCGGTGCAGGTACTGGTCATGACTCGGAGCTGGATAGTGACAGGAGATGTTTTCTGGCCGGTGATGGTGATGGTGCAGGTCTGGGCCGACCTTGGGTGGATGGACTTAAAAAATACACAGTCAACAGTGTGTTATTATATGTAAAAAATTACACTATTTTTAGTGTGTATTTTTTATGAAGCAATTTTGAATTTTTCGTCGTTCCTTTAATTACAATAAAAGGAAAAGGACTCTGGAGAAAATTGATCTAAAACAGCCTGAAACGTACACGCACGCATCATAATGAAGATTTGACGTATCAACCTCGAAGTTCCTTCTCGAACTCATCAACTCCCCGCTTGATGACGTCATTGAACTCATCTGCTGTCAGGGGTCTACCGATCTTTGCCAGCTCGCTGTCGTAAAATGCACCGAGTTTATCGAGATTTCCGAATACGAATGCGCTGAAGTCGGCGAGGGGTATCTGCTTTTTGTTAGCAAGGTCCGCTCCGATCTCATCGAATCGTTTATCCTGCCCCGCCATTTTCAGCATAGCTGAGATATTCGTCTTGATCCTATAACCGCCTGAGGGATTCATATCACACCTTCTGTTGGGGCGTATGGTATGCTCGAATCCTGCGAATGGGATCAATTCGAACATTATAAAAAATTCATGGAAACCCGAAAAATACCTGTTTATATTGTTGTAGGACTTGGTGGTGATGATAAAAATCCGAATAGTTTATACATTCTACCTCTCAAAGATGTGAAAGACCCTACCCTTTACCCTAATAGTTTCCTACCCTATAGTAAACACCCACAACACAATTTTTTCTGGAAAAATGGAAAATTGATTTGAATGGGAGGTCTTCTCTTTCATAATCTGCATCGGAGTCTTGTATCCAATCTTCTGGATCTCCGCCACAAATATTTATTATAGTCCTTCGGCGTATATTCACAATTGTGATTCTTTGAGGAGACTCGAGAGGAGAGAATGCACATGATGTTCAAGGAGGATCTCACCGATCAGGTCAGGGGTGTCATCCGGCCGAAAGAAGGTTCCTGCGGGATTTGCCATGCTGTGGCAGAAGAGATCTGTACAGTAGGCGGAAAGGTACTTGCCTACGAACAGCCCGGGGGCATTCTGGCAAAAGTTACTGATGACCGGGGCAATGTTATGGGTAAAGGTTGGGGAGTCGTGTGGTCGCCCGCGGTGCTGGCAGCCGAGGTCGATGCCGGACTCATTCCTGAGGACATTGTAGACGCTGTCGTAAAAGAAGGAACCAATACGAAGGAGGATATGAAGCTGGTCGCCGCTCTGTATGGTTATGGCAGAGTACTCACCCCTGCCGCTGTTGCGTTGATGACAATCAAGGATCTCGGCGGTCGGACTCTGATAAAACGTGACGGGCTCGGCGTTGTTGCCCGATTTATCGGCAGAAATGGTAACGAGATATCCGCATCACCACCCGCCTACTGTCCAGTCTGTGCAATAGTGATTGGTGCAGCCAGAACACCGTTTTTGGCAAGGAAAATTAAAAAGGAACTCAAAGATGTTGAAAATGTTGGTAAGAAAAAATACGAACTCGGGATAGAAAACAGATACGAGGTCAAGGGGGGAAGTGTCAGGGTTACCCTTGCTAAGGAGGATCAAATCCTCGCAAAGCGTGTGCTGGGATGTTGTATGGCTTACAGTACGGTCAAGGCAGAGATTGTCGCCGGACTGATCCCGGACGCAAATGCGAAGCTGTTCAGAGCGTACTGCAACATGTGCCCCTACAAGCACTGCTGGCTGGAGAAATCTATGGGAGCAACCGGCAATGTCCTCCTGCACCGGCTGACCGAGATCGGGACGGAGGTGGAGGTTACAGCAGAAGGAGGTATTGTCGCTCATATACAGGGGCCGGATGGTCAGGAGATCGTGGGACGCGGGACGCTGTGCTCTTTCAGTGCTCTTACAAACATGCTATTGAGGGCAGATGCTACGAAGATCCTGAAGCCATCATCGACGAAGGGGTGGGAGAGGGAGGAGTGAAGGTAGTCCGTGGCTCATATTCATCTCGAAAATAGATCATTTTCCCTGTTCTGGATTCTGACGTGGTGGATCATTGCTCTCTGTATCATAGAGATCGCCGTTTTCCCTCCGGTCGCAGGCGGTTAAGTGACCCGAGAGTAGTGCCATGATCGCAATACAACATGATGACCATCGATATTGGCAAGCTGATTGACAATGCAAAGCAGCGTGGCATAGGTGCCGTTAAATTTCCTTCAACATTCCCCGCTGCTTCACGAACCGGTCCCAGTTCCAGGGCTCATCAAGTACGTTTACCTCGACGTTCTCGATGCCGCACACGCCCAACACCTTCCGTTTCACCTGATCTGAGAGGTGATCGACCAACGGGCATGCCTTGCTTGTCAGAACCATATCGATCTGCACGCTGGTCCCATGCACACGGATCTCCTTAATCAGCCCGAGATCAACGATATCAATGCCGACTTCTGGATCGAGTACCTCTTTCAGCACCCCCCGTATCAGGTCCTCGCACACGTGCTCGGCTTTGAGCGCCGCGGCTTCCGGTGTCGGGAGCGCCAGCTCCATTGAGCGTAGGCGCTCTTCCAGCCGGTTCTGGCGATCGAGGAGCCGACTCACCACCCTGAGCATCGGGTCGGGCATGCCTTCAAGCCCCTGCTCCACCTTAGGGCCACAATCCGGCCCTGCAATCCTTCCCGGCACCCCGACAACGGTAGCACCTGGCGGAACCGATCTGACGACAACTGATCCGGCCCCGACCTTTGCTCCTTTTCCAATCCGGATCGGCCCGAGTACGATTGCACCGGAACCGATGATCACGTTATCTTCCACCGTTGGGTGCCGCTTGACATTCTCAAGTGCGGTGCCACCGAGGACGACCCCCATGTATATCAGGACGTCATTTCCGACTTCGGCAGTCTGCCCGATCACGACACCCATCCCGTGATCGATGACAACCCGTCGCCCGATTGTTGCACCGGGATGGATCTCAATGCCGGTCAGGAACCGGCTGATATGGGAGACGAATCGTGCACAGAACTTCAGATCGTGTACCCAAAGCCAGTGGGTGCGCCGGTGGAACCAGAGTGCATGGAGCCCAGGGTAACAGAACAGGATTTCAACTGTGGACCTGGCGGCTGGATCTTTGGAGAAGATCGCCCGAATATCCTCCCTGATGTAATCAAATACCATGAAATCTCCCCCTATATCTCGAAGAGTTCAGTACTCAAGTACCGCTCACCGGTATCAGGCAGGATAACCACGATGACTTTCCCTGCATACTCCTTACGCGCTGCAACCTGCAGAGCTGCCCAGGCAGCGGCACCGGATGATATCCCGGCAAGAATACCCTCTTTCCTCGCAAGATCGCGGGCCGTTACTATGGCGTTTTCATTGGTTACACGGATGATTTCATCGATGAGGCTACGGTCCAGAACATCAGGAACGAACCCGGCACCAATCCCTTGGATCTTGTGGGGGCCGGGTTGACCCCCTGACAACACCGGAGAAGCATCGGGTTCGACCGCGATCGCTTTGAATCCCGGCCTCCTTGGCTTGAGTACTCCCGCAACCCCTGTGATCGTACCACCGGTCCCGACACCGGCTACAACCGCGTCGACCTTACCATCTGTGTCCCGCCAGATCTCTTCTGCCGTGGTCTTTCGGTGAATCGCCGGGTTTGCCGGGTTCCGGAACTGCTGCGGGACGTAGAAATACCGAGGATCCTCCCGTAACATCCCTTCTGCCCGGGCAATGGCCCCTTTCATTCCCTCCTTGCCCGGAGTCAGAATGAGATCTGCCCCGAACGCCTTAAGCAGTTTGCGCCGTTCGATGGTCATTGTCTCGGGCATTACAAGAGTTATCCGGTAACCCCGCGCAGCAGCAACCATCGCAAGCGCAATGCCTGTGTTACCGCTTGTCGGTTCAAGGATGATCGTATCCGGCCTGATGAGCCCAGCATGTTCGGCTGCATCAATCATCGCTACGCCGATCCGGTCTTTCACACTGCTCATCGGGTTGAACGATTCAACCTTGGCAATAACGGTTGCGTTCAGACCTTGTGTTACACGATTCAACATGACCAGTGGTGTATTGCCAATAGTTTTTGTAATATCTACAAAGAGTCTTCCCATCAGATCACCCTTTATTTACCTTCATTTCAGGCAATGAAGGACATTACGGTATTTTTCTGAATTATTCACAATTGTTAATTGCAATCTGCAGTTATAAAATTTGGGTTTGTGATATTTTATTGGAGAAAATTATTTTTTTAGTTCTTTTTCGATATTGATCCCTTGAGATCGAAAAATAAGGATAGATACGAACAAAACCGAGAGACAACCCACAACAGGGGTACCCAGCTGGGTTACCCATGGGGATCTAACGACTGGATAATGTCCGAATTTTTGATTAAAATCCCACCAGCCCCGCACTCGAATGCGCAAATTTCAACCAATTCAACTGCATTCCTTAATACTCTCATGACTAATACACGAATCGAAGGATTGGATATGCCCATTTTGAAGAGTGTTGACATAAAAATGCCAAACTTCGACGAGATTTTCAAGAAGAAAAAGAAGGAGAAAAAAGGGGTGAAATGATGCGTGAAAAGTGTGAGCGAAAGGAAAAGAAAGCCAAGAAGAACAAGCGGAAGCGAAAGGCGCGGAGGTGAAAAATGAAGGACGCTGAGGAGGAGTTAGAGGAGTTTTTGCGAAAAAAATATGGCAGAGGAGCAGGAGCCTCTCCGGATTTACATCTTTGACTGGTCGTATGTTTTGTTTGCCACCGGAGGCTTGCTCCTGTCATGACCTTTGCGGCTCCACTGAGGAGGTTTTGATTTTTTCCTTTCGGGTTCATCACCGGCAGGTGTTCCTGGCACCTGACCTGGTTCGGGTTTTATTGAAAGAAAACAATCTACCGGATTCCTGCCACCCTCACAGAGTTTCTTTTTATAATCCTCACAATCCCTGCACCCCGGCACTCGTGTATCCAGGAGCGTGGGAAAATGCTCCATCCAGAGATTGGGATCAATCTTTCCCTGTTCAAGGAATCTTTTTACATGGCGTATCGTATATTTCATGACTATCAGTGTACGATGGATTCTCTTATTCTCTTGTAATAGTACCGGGAAATTCCGAATTTTGTGACTAATCCCGCGATTTTTTTGACATTATTTTTTAAAATTTCCGTTTTAATCGAATTTTTCTTCTCGCACCACATAGATACCATGTTCATCCTATGGCAATATATTTCAGAGCATTTGGGCACCTTTTGCTCCCTGACTTCTATGTCACGCTATCTGACTGACAACGTGTTCGACGAACTGATTGATGTTGCACACAGCAACGGGAAGTATGAGATATGACCAAAGACCTGAGGAAGAAACTTGAAGAGAGGGCAAACAAAGTAAAACAGTCAACTGCCGGTCACGTTAAAACCGTCACGCCCTCACAGCGACGCAGTGAAGGTATGAGGAAGCGGATGAAGAGGCGAGATTAATGTTGTTGTCGCGTATAATTCAAAAAATGATTACGAGTTCCCCACGAGCGTGGGAATGAAACGTATGAAGGGGCAGATCCGGTTCTGGTGCCATTTTCGTGGCATTCATATGTTTTTCCAGAATATTCCATAACTACTTCGTCTGTTTTCTGAAGTCACTAAATAGCAAATTCTCTGTGTTCCATAGTGAAGGCACAACAACGCACCAGAACCATAGAATGGATATGAAAAACCCATACCATACTCGGGCTAGTTTTTGGTATCAATTTTTCCTTATTTTTCCTTCAAGTACCGCAAACCCATAAAAACCAAAAATTTATTTTGGATCGATTATTCATTGTTGCCTATGCGACAAATCCATCATCATCCATTCTTTATTGTTTCCGGTATCCTGATCTTATGCATCCTAAGTTCAGGCTGTTTTGGATCAACTACATCCACACAGCCTTCTGCGGCTCCCCGTACGACATTACTTGCAACGACCTCCTCTGCTATACAACAGGCCAGCCCGCAGACGCAGGCATCTGAGGTGAAGGTCGGAGTGATTGCCTCGCTCACTCCTAGTATATACGGCAATATTGGGAAGATGACATCGCAAGGTGCGCAGCTCGCTGCTGCCGAAATTAATGCAAATGGTGGCATCAATATCAACGGAACCATGGTTCCGATCAAGGTGTTCGTCGCCGATGACGAGTCTACTCAGCAAGGTGGTCAGACGGCAGCTACCCAGCTGATAACCGGTGACAAAGTCGATATCCTTGTCGGGGGGTACTTACCCGATGTCACTTTATCATATGAGCCGACTGTTGCCGAGTACAAGGTCCCGTTTATCGTGACCGGTTCAGGGATACCGATTATTACCCACCGTACCGACATCGATACCAGCTATATCTTCCTCCACTGCCCGACAACCGACACCAACGCGCAATACATGATGACGTTCATCGACCAGGTGATCCGGCCCGCAGTCAACCAGAAGCTGAACGCCAATGCCGACCGCCCGTTCCGGCTCGCCCTGATCTATTATGACACTGGGTGGGGCAAGAGCGTGCAGTCAGCGGTGATCAAAACGATCACGAATAACAACCTAAATATCAAGCTGGTCTCCCAGCAGAGCTTTGAGGTGGGGGAAAGCGATTTCAGTACGCCCGTGACCGCGGATTTCAGTACGCTCCTGACCTCGATCAAGGCCACAAACCCCGATGCGGTTTATATCGTTGCATTACCGCTCGAGTCCGTCGCGCTCATCACGCAGGCGCGGAAGGATATCGGGCTGAACACATTATTCCTACTTAGCGATCAAAATGACGACCCCCGGGTCTATAAGGAAGTTGGTCAGTATGGTGAAGGGGCCATTATCGAGACCTGGTTCTCACTGTTCGCGACGCCGGCCGGTGCGCTCGGTGACGCCCAAAACGCGTTTAAAAACAACTACTATGCTAAGTACGGTACGTACCCTGAGATGATGGGCGTGTCCACGTACGAGGCAGTCTATATTGCGGCAAAAGCGATCGAGAACGCGGGCACGACAGACAAGGCCTCTGTCAGGCAGGCCCTTGTCAACCTGAACATGCCCCAGATTATCGACGCCATGAAGGGTGGAACGATCTCGTTCTCGAGCGACTTCCGAGAGTCGCAGTTCGACCTGTGGATGATGCAGCTGAAGTTCAATTCCAAGATCGGCCAGATCAGGCCACTCATCATCTGGCCTGACAACTTGAAAGTAACCGAATTTACGCTTCCTGCATCGTACACGCCTGGCAGCCCGTAATCCATACCACACCTCTTTTATTTCAGACCGGCGGATAGGTGTCTTCATGCTGATTCTTACATTAGTGACTATGTTGATCATATCAAGAACGGGATGAAACCTCTCTGGTGAGGTTCCTTTGGCAGATCTCCTATCTGATCGAGTGAATATCCATCAGGATTGAAAATACCCATGTTTTTGCCCATCTGTTACGTGCGGGATGCTACTCTTAAGGGTCGGTAACCTGCAATAAGGTGGTGCTGCCAACGGTAATCAGAAATATCATCCCGGTCAGCTCCGGGATCCGGTTGGATTTTTCCGGTTTCTTTTCGTCGATTTTTTGATCTAATATAATTCCTCGAAATTTTCTATTTCGCTTCCTAAATCCCCTCCTTTTCCTTTTATAAGAGTAAAAAAACGACAATTTTTAACATTTTTTAGAACGAATACTCCGGAAGATCCGGGCCGGATCGCCGGACCGGATCGCCGGACCGGCCGGATCACAAAAAATATTGCCTGTCACAACAAAATCAAAACAGAATTTTAAAAATTTTCTATAAAATATCCGGGCAACATTCAATAAAAATATTCAACAATACATTGTGTCTTTCTTTAAAAAAAACAGTCCTCCTGATGATGGCGCGGCGAATGTTTACGGTCTTTTTGTTTTATCGAACAGTTGCGCAGCCGGGCAACCGATCTCCCTCTGCTTACAATACCTGCAGGCCAGTTGTCCTCTCACAAGAGCATTACCTAGGAAACCCAGGAAAAAGAGGGCTAGGATGAGAATGAGGACTGACCAGGTAAATCCCTGTATCAGGAGCAGTATTCCTGCGAGAACGGGGATCATGAATACCAGAAAATCAGGGACAATATCTTTCCATGTGATCGTCATCTGGTTAAACTTCTCCGGGTTGCCCTTTTGAAAAAACATGGAACTCAGCCGGCCTTTACCAAAAGCACAGGTTTTGCCGTAATAGTAACAGTCGACGCAATGTCCGCTCAACAGCCGGAACTCAAGAATAAGAATAAAAATTACATAACATATGACCCACAGAATGCTGAATTTGAAGAGGATATATGCGCCAATCCCGTAGATTAGGAACGATAGAAGATTTGATCCGATAACAATCGAGATTGGATAGTTTTCTTGGCAGCCCGGTTCCTGCATACCGGAATTGACGATTTAAAATATAATAAAATTCCGCACATTCCCCTTCCTTGAAAAGGCTGTTGCTCAATAGAAAAATCTTTTGTGAAGAGATTTGGACTGAAAAAGATTTCCCCCGACCGGGCCTTTTATCATTTTTTATTTAATCACAATCAACTGTGTGTTAATTAAAAAAATTACCACCATGAAAGAAGGTGAATGTCGCGAGAATAGTGAAACCGTAATTGTGGTTATTACCAATATTTCCTGTATCCAGCGTTCAAGTAGAGTTTTTATCCCTATCATAATTCGATGATACTATCAGTTGTCAAAAAAACAAAGAAGGTGCACAGCACAGGTCATTACAATGGATCTCCCATCGCCAGACTCACAGACTCCGTTTATCTACCTCAACAACGCTGCAACGACGTGGCCGAAACCTCCCGAGGTACTTCAGGAAGTTGCTCAATGCCTGAGAATGCCGATACAGGAAGTAGGAAGGACAACAAGTAACGAATCGATGGATTATCCCTCTGCTGCCCGTGAAGCACTTACAGGATTTTTCCACGTCGACCCCGCAAATTATTTCATTTTCACGCAGAACGCAACTGACGCTCTCAACATCTTAATCCACGGATTCGTCAAAAAAACCAACTCGCCGTTCCATGCAATCACGACTGAACTCGAACATAACTCGGTCTTGCGGCCCCTTCATACCCTGAAACAGGATGGGATGATCACATTGTCGGTCGTGCCCTTTTCCAATAATACGGTCACTCTATCAGCGATAAAAAACGCTATCCGACCTGATACCCGGCTTGTCGTCATGACACATGGAAGTAACGTTCTCGGCTCGGTGCAGGATATCAAAACCATTGCTAAATACCTTCATGCTAATGACATTTTCTTTATTGTCGATGGCGCACAGACGGCAGGGCAGATTCCAATTAACCTTTCCGACATTCTGGTTGATGCTTTTGTATTCACCGGGCACAAAGCGCTGTACGGCATTCCGGGTATCGGGGGATTTTATCTCCGCGACCCGAATGCAATTGCGGTCACAAGACAAGGAGGCACCGGGACGAATTCACGGTCCCTTACCCAGCCATTTGACATGCCAATGCGGTTTGAGACCGGAACGCATAACTATCCAGGTATCGCTTCGCTGTACGCCGGGATTCAGTTCATCAATACAGTGAACCTTGACAAGATTGGACGCAAAGGAAAGGAACTTACGCAGTATTTTGTTCGGGAACTGAACCGCAAATCAGGAATCACTCTCTACAATGACGCTCCGAACCTCCCGGTTGTGTCGTTCAACATCAACGGAATCGAAAACGATGAGGTGGGATTCATCCTCTCCCGTGCATACCAGATAATTACGAGGACCGGTCTTCACTGTGCCCCCCTTGTCCATGACAGAATTGACGGGGGAAAAGGCTGTATCCGAGCAAGTTTCTCGTGGTTCAATACTCTTGATGAGTGTCGGATCGCGACAGGAGCAATCCGTGAGGTGGCAGAGAATGCGCATCGTCAAGTCCGTGCAGACTAAAGTGTGTGTCGACGGTTCACTGATGAAAGAATATGTGATGGATGAGCCGTTAAGCAAAGAATTCCTGACATTTTTGCAGAATTTTGGCACGGTGCAATTTCTTGAACAGTTGAAAAAACCGTATTTTTCTTTTGAGAAAGGCCAGTTCATTTCCATCAAAGGGTTCGTTGGAGATAGCAATGTCGAGGTACGGTACAAAAAAGAATTCCAGGATCTGATTGCGGACTATTTTCACCTGTTGCTATTTTATTTTCGTCAGGGCGATGCCGGAATTTTAACGCTTAGAAAGCATGAGGATTTAATCAGGGAAAAGATGAAAATCCGTTCAGATTCCCAGATTGCGAACGGTGTATGATTTCATCCCGTGCGGTGTTTTTAAACTGTCCATTTTGTCCTTTTTTGTATTCATCTATGAAAATAAGTATTAGACAAAAGAATTAACCTGTTCTGATAAAGTATATGGGAAAAGGGAGGAAGACAATCAGCGCCTTCACGATACTATGAAGACCGTACATCGGAATTTCAAGGAAATCAGTACTGACAAGAAGGGATTTGACATTGCACTTGTCACGCGTATAGCTCTCTTCGCATTTTTCATTATTGGAATATTGGTACTCTCAGGGATGGTAGGACCTGCATCGGCTACGAGTGAGCCGATCGTAGGGAATGAACCTACGGTTACTATCACAGCGTATACTGTTACACCGCAGGTGATGATGCCCAATGATCAGGGTACCATTACTGTTACCATCAAAAACACAGCGACAACAGCAACTCAACAACAAAGTAGCGGTAGTGTAAGTTCTAATACTCTGCAAGAGAGCAAACAGATCGATATCAATGTTTTCATCGAAAATATCAAACTTGAAGGGAACGGGATCAAGGTACTCAGCAATGAGTTCGATCGGGTCGGTGATCTTGGCCCAGGTCAATCGACAACAATAACGTTTGCGATCCAAGCCCCCGAAAAGACTGGAATGTACTTCCCTGAAGTGTGGATCGATACTCAGGGAGGAAGGAGCACCCGGTATCCGATCCCAGTCAATGTCAACACCCAAGTTGCAACGCAGCACCAACCGGTCGTAATTATGGAAAGCACGCTCCCTGAAACCGTGACACCCGGCGATGAATTTCCGGTTGGACTCACCTTCTTCAATCTAGGACAAAGCGCTGTTTCTGATATTACCGTTATGATAGGGAATGCCGGATCTTCAATAGCCCCGAAATTGACCGACACCCTCCATGTAGGAGCCCTCTCGCCTGGTGAGCAGAGTACACTCAATACAGTTTTTATTTCCGATAAAAAAGCAACGAGCGGTGTAATCAAAATCCCGGTTACAATTAAATTTTCTAGTATTGATGGAGTGCAACAAAGCCAGAATTCGACCATCGATGTGAATCTCAAAGGTGTGGCGGAGATGGGGATTGTCTCTATTGATTCAACCCCGCAGCGACTTACCGAAAACATACCTTTTGATCTCACCGTTCGTATTGAAAATACCGGAACCGGTGACGCAAAAGCAGTCTCCGCAACAATTGATCTCCCTACACAGGGAACCAAGGAAGCGTTCATTGGTAAGATCACGCCAGGCAACGATGCTCCGGCGCTATTTTTACTTGAATCGCTCCGAGCCGGTAACTATCCATATACCCTCAACATCACCTATACTGACGATACCGGCATACACACACAGAATCGACAACTCAATCTTCATGTTAGTGGCGGAAATGGATCTGGTACCGTCATTCTCGGCGTTCTTGGTATCGGTATCCTAGCGTTTTGCGCTTATTGGTTCTGGTATTTACCCAAGAAGAATGGGGCCAAGTCTTTTCCATGGATAAAAAAGGACTGAAGGTTGCATTCCTTCTCGCGTTGAGATCGCTCCAGCGGGGCAACCGATCGAGCGCAATCCTGACCATCCTGATTATCGGGATGTGCTTCGCCAACATGATCTTCCTGCCCTCCCTGTTCAACGGGATCGAGCAGAGCATAACGAAGCAACTTGTGGACTACGAGGTCGGGAACGTGCTTATCAGCCCCAAGTCGGGCGACCAGTACGTCACGAATCTTGACGCAACGCTCGGTCTCATCAACGGCATGCCCGGCGTAGAGCGAGCCACCCCCCATTATACCGAGGGGGCGACCTTCACGTATCACCAGCGTGTTCTCGGGGTCTCGGTGCGGGCGATAAAGCCTAATGATGAGAAGTACGTCTCCCCGCTGTACACCAAGATGATTGCCGGCAATTACCTTGGCGAAAGCGACACGGGCCAGATTATCATCGGGAAGCCCGTGGCCGGCGACGCAACTATCCGAGAGGAAAACGAGTTTCAGCCCTCGCTTGGCGGGGTCCGGGTTGGCGACTCGATCACGGTCGAGTTCGCAAACGGCTACACGAGAGACTACCGGGTGAAGGGTATTTACTCCACCGGATGGAGCCAGGCGGACAGCGCCGCGTACGTCTCCTGGACTGATATGGAGCAGGTCTTGGGCCAGCCGCTCGACAAGGCGCACGACATCACGGTCAAGGCAAAACCCGGCTATTCCGAGACCTTCATCAAGAACGAGCTGATCCAGTACGGGGTCTACCAGAAGGTGCAGACCACATCTGACCTGCTCTCCAAGAGTCTGGGAACAGCTTTCCAGAGTTTTGCGATCATCAACCTTGTCTCCCTCATTGTGAGCATCATCATCGCGACCGTCGTCCTGTTCATCGTCATCACGATCAAGACCCTCAATAGTCGCAGGCAGATCGGGATCCTCAAGGCAATCGGCGTGGACAAGGAGGTCATCATGCACAACTTCGGGTTCCAGGTCATCATTCTCGCCATACTGGGGATTATTCTCGGGATTATTCTCACGATGCTGCTCGCAGTGTACATGGCAATTCACCCTGTCGTTACTCCCGCGTGGTCAGCAACCCTGTACCTGACACCCATGGATCTCATCACGAACTCCCTGATCCTCTTTGTCGCTGCCATCGTTGCCGGCTACGTCCCTGCCTACCAGGTGTCGCGCGAGGATATCCAGACGGTCATGAGGGCCTGATATGATCGAGATTGAGGATTTACGGAAAATCTACCGCATGGGAACTGTCGAAGTCAAAGCCCTTGACGGGATCACGCTCGATATCGCAAAGGGAGAGTTCCTCGGCATCATGGGTCCCAGTGGCAGTGGGAAAACAACTCTCCTGAATATTTTAGGTCTTTTGGACACTCCTACAAGTGGTAGAATTACAATCGATGGAACCGATGTGAGTAACCTCACCGATTACGAGAAGACCATGTTCCGGCTCTACAGGCTCGGGTATGTCTTCCAGGACTATGCTCTCGTTCCCGATCTCACGGTGATGGAAAATGTCTCCCTGCCCGGGATGCTCCGGAAGGACATCCCCGAGGAGCAGTCCCGTGCGGCCAGCAGCGACATCCTCACGAAGATCGGCCTGCTCGACCGGCAGAACCACCTCCCAAGGGAGCTCTCGGGCGGCCAGCAGCAGCGGGTCTCGATTGCCCGTTCCGTCGTAAATAAACCGGATATTCTCTTTGCCGATGAACCGTGCGCAAACCTCGATACAGAAAACTCTCGGATTGTGCTCGACCTTTTCAAAGAGATCAACCAAGAGATGCATCAGACGATCGTCATGGTCTCTCATGAGGACTGGCACAAAGATTATTTTAACCGATTTATCCACTTAAAAGACGGAAAAATAGTTGATTAAAGTTCTATTGCAATAACGAATCCTCTTTTTATTTCGCCTGAGTGCCATTTACTGGATACACCGGTAATTTCAATGGGGGACGTGGTTGCTGGGAAAAATCGAAATCTGATTTTAGATCTCCCAAAACAGCAACATTCTCTCTCACGGTAGGCCTTAAGTCCGGGCGTTTATCGGTCTTTGGATTAATCCTCTCACTGGAGAGGAAATCGTCCTCAATAAATTTCAGGTATGCGTCAAAGCTCAGAATCTGGTGATCGATATACCCCTTCTTTGCGTAGGAACTGATTACAAGCCCCGGCACCCGCAGACCGTATCCATTTTCATCGACAACCGGGGGCGTAACGTGGTCGTAGAACCCACCCCAGTCGTCCCACGTAAGGAATATCGCGGTCTCATTCCAGTTCGAGCTTTCCATGGCAGCATTGATAAGACTCGTCGTATATGCCTGTCCTGTACTTACCAGCGCCGGCGGGTGTTCACTATGATTTCCGTTCGGTACAATCCAGATTACTGAGGGAAGTGTGCCTGCTTTTGCCGCTGCATAGTAGTTTTCCAGTGGCTGGATATTTCCCAATTCATTATCGCCTTTCACTGTTTCAAACCATGGAAGGGGGTTCCAAATTTGCGGGACACTAACTTTCTGCGGCTTTGGATCACAGAACATCTCGTCATTCTCGCAATCAGGCTGGACTCCTTCATCGAGATAATATGCCCAGCTTACGTTCTTCTGGTGCAGAAGATAGGTGAGATCAGTCCAAGCATAGATCGGCGGGACTTCTTTTACTCCCTTATTCGGGTTCATGCCTAGGGATTGCGGGTTCTGCAATTCGTTATAACAGCTCATCGGATTAGACGAGGTGCATTTTGCCGACCATGCAGAGACCATGAAAAGATGAGCCGGTAAGCTCCACGATGAAACCGGTTCGAACATGTGATCCTGAAGCACGAACACATCTGCGTATTTCCAGTAATTTGGGATTTCCCGGGCATCGTGGTAACCCATTACATCTGGTTTGCCACGTTCTGTATTGCACTCAGGGTCCACGGAATTTACGCATGCCTGTTTTCTTCCCTGCTCCTGCTGCCGGATGAACCCATCCATCTTTCCACTATCAATATCCGCCTTGGCATCATTTGACCCATGGGGTCCGCCTTCATTAAGATCATGTGGATCGTGATAGGGCCTGACGCATGTATTAGTCAGTGGATCAGGAACACAAACTGTCGGTACACCATTTTGCATAGGAATACCATCAGCTCCCGGATACGTACCGAAGTATTCATCAAATGCACGATTCTCCTGCATGATAATGATGACGTGTTTGATCTTGTGGATGTCACCGGTTTCCTGCTGTAAAACCGAATAGTTGTATGAATGTGGGGCCGATGGTGGTGCCGACACACACGCAGTTGTAATGAGGGTGGCTGCCAGCATCGCGAATAAAAACAAGAAAACTGGTATTGATAACCTAAATTGGCGCCCGATCACAGGTTCACCTTGTCTGTTGAGTGGATGACCCCTGCGAGAATAATAATTATTTGATGTTCAGTTCTGATTCGGCTGCGAGACCCAGATTCGGCCGGTAATACAAAAAACCAGAGATATCAGGATACATCGAGAATTCCTTATCAAAATCTTTGATACTCAGAGAATATAATCACCCTCTTGGAGTAGAAAATTCCACCGATTAATTGTAAAAAAGTTGATTTGAATAAGTGTTCAATGCTTTTTTCTGCCAAGCAAGAGAGTGGAAATCACCACCGCAGCTCCAAGCGCTCCCAGGGTAGTAAACGGAGAAATGGGGGTTGGGGTTGGAGCTGCATTGACAGCGATGTAACTTGTCTTCGTCAAAACACCGCCCCCTCCTGTATTTTTCACCGTTAAAATGACGGTATAATCACCGGGAAATGTATAGGTATACGAGGGATTCCGTTGACTGCTGGTACCACCATCACCAAAGTCCCAGGACCATGATGTGGGGGATCCCGTTGAACTATCGGTGAACTGCACGATAAGCGGGGCGTTACCGGATGTTGGAGTGCCTTTGAAGGCTGCGATCACTTTTTGTGGGGTTGGTGTTGGGATTGGAGTCGATATGGTCGGTACTGGGGTTTGGGTCTGTATTACCTCCTGACTCACAGTGATGTAATTCTCGTATGTGGAAATATTACTATTAACTGAATTGGTCGCTGTAAGTGAAACCGTGTAACTGCCGGGTATTACGTACGTGTATGATGGATTTTGATCTGTACTAGAACTTCCATCACCAAAACTCCAGAGCCATGACGTGGGAGATCCACTAGAAGTATCGTTGAACTGGACGGTGAGCGGGGCGGTGCCTAGTGTAGGACTTCCAATGAAACTTGCCACGGGTGCTGAAGTGGACGAACTTACCGTGATATAACCTGCTATTGTCGTGATATTACTCCCAAACGAATTGGTCGCAGTCAGTGAGACCGTCCAAGTGCCAGGAATTGTGTATGTAAACGATGGATTCTGTACTGTACTGGAATTCCCATCACCAAATACCCAAGACCATGAAGTCGGTGAACCGGTTGACGTGCCAGTGAACTGGACAGTAAGTGGTGCGGTACCGGACGTTGGTGTCCCGATGAAGGCAGCAACCGGTGGCACAAGTGCCGCTGTATAGGTGTAGCCGTCAACTGCTGAAGTCGCAGATGTACCGCCGGGTGTGGTGACGGTAATGTCAACAAGTCCGGCTGCACCAGCCGGGGCGGTCACGGTGATTGAAGTAGCGGTGTTAGCCGTAATGGTTGCCGCTGTGCTTCCAAACATTACTCCAGTCACTCCGGTAAAGCCCGTCCCGGTGATGGTTACTGAGGTGCCGCCGGCTGTGGTGCCAGATGTCGGTACGATCCCGGTGACGGCCGGGACTATCGGGGCTGTATAGGTATAGCCATCAGCTGCTGAAGTAGCGGATGTGCCACCGGGTGTGGTGACGATGACATCAACAGGTCCGGCTGTTGTATGGGCCGGGGTAGTCGCCGTGATCTGGGTGGCGCTGTTAACCGTGAACGGGGTTGCTGCTATACCGCCAAAGGTTACTACAGTTGCACCGATAAAACCTGTCCCGGTGATAGTAACTACAGTGCTGCCGGCTGTGGTGCCAGATGTCGGTACGATCCCGGTGACGGTCGGGGCCGCTGTATAGGTGTAAGCACCCGTCCCGGTTGCAGTACCACTAGGTGTGGTGACCACGACGTTAACAGGTCCGGCCGTTGCATAGACCGGCGTGGTCGCCGTAATCTGGGTATCACTGGTAACCGTGAACGAGGATGCTGGGGTGCCACCAAAGGTTACTGCGGTTGCGTTGGTAAAGCCCGTCCCGATGATGGTGACTACAGTGCTGCCAGCTGTCGGGCCGGTCGTCGGTGAGATGCTGGTAAAGGTCGGGGCCGAATTATCTGCAAGAACAGGTGGTACCAAAAAGAGGGTTACCATGATAAGAAGAAGAATCACCAGAACGATCTTCTTCATAGTGACACCCTTCTCGAATGGGTAGTTGTATTATGTCGATTGGTTTTAAGAGGGTGGCGTATAATTGTGTCTTCCCATTGAGGCATTGAAATGCATCCCCAGAGCATCAGCAAGTTGTTGTACCGTTACACCAAGCTGTTGTGCTGCAACAGTCAGATTCACATGCCCTTGTCCTTGCGTTGTATTAAAGGCATTCTCCACTTGCTGCTCGGTAACACCTAGTTTTTCTGCTGCAGCAGTGAGAACAGTGGTATTTGATAGAATATTTTGAAACCGGTTTTGATACTGTGAGCCTACCGGTGGTGTACCTGATGGTGGGGGTGCCTGAACACCCGCGGATTGACCTGAGGAACTTCCATTATCCTGCAGGCAACCCGCAACAATTATCCCGGCGACAAGAATCGCCGATACGATAAGTATTACAATAGTGTTTCTTTTCATGTTATTCATCTCTTGATTTGAACTGTATCGAAGTTTTATTCATTACAAGTTCCATTGGTTTCCGGATTAGACAGTGCCATCCTTCCTTTTGTCACTCATTTTTCAAAGACCCCATCGGATCCATGGATCCAAATGTGATAGGTTTCAAACGATTTACAACTTCGATCCAAAACAGGTGGCGACATCCATGAGCGTCACGTGGTATTTGTGAATTAAAAAATAGAAAGGGATATAGGGGTTCTCGATCCGTCATGTCGTCGTTGGGGTTGGCGTTGACGTAGGAGTGGTGGTTGTCCCTTTCTTATGGTGCCTGAACTGGTGGTTAGGAGCCATCGTACCTTTGTTAGATTCACAGTATGATTTGAGCCATGCGTTAACAGTAGCATTATCACCATTCTGGAGTGCGGTTGTTACCGTATCCGGTATAGTAACACCCTGTTGCTGAAGCTGAGTGATGATTTTTTGAGAATCAAACTGCCGAGGACCGTTAGTTTGTGTGCTCATGTGTGCTTGGCGGTATGTCTTCAACCAGGCCATCACTGTAGCATTATCACCGTTCTGGAGTGCGGTTGTCACGTCACTCGGTACAGTAACACCCTGTTGCTGAAGGTGAGTGATTATGGTCTGGAGTTGGGTAGCATTCAATTTCGCGTCACTATGTGCTGGGCGGTTGGCCTTCAGCCAGGTCATCACAGTAGCTGTATCACCATTCGAAAGTGCAGTTGTCACGTCACTCGGTACAGTAATACCCTGTTGCTGAAGGTGAGTGATAAACGTCTGCAGGTGGGTAATATTCACATTTGCCCCCCAGTGTGCTTGATAGTCGTTGCTGTTCACAGCAGGTGTCGTCGCAGGTGTCGTCGAATCTGCACCAGCTGTTCCAATAACCAGTGCTAAGATAGACAGAACTGCTAGAACACCAACAAAAGTTTTCAATGGTTTTGTTTTGAGTGTAGTCACTCTGATCTCCTCCTTCGTGTTGTACTTGATAATGTCAGCATGGAACTGTGCTTCGACATTGTACAGTTTATTTTACATTTTGTCATATATACTTTTCTATTATTCAACTATACATTACAATTTGGAAACAATACGTGATATAATTTTGAGCGTTTCGGGCAAGAGCATTTGTAATAATTGAAAGGGCATTTTATAGTTTTAAGAGGTGGTTTTTTAAATTATAAACCACATAATGCTATATGATACAGGAGATTTTCGGTATAATACCCCGGTCGTCGAAAAACAGTAACGATATTGAAGGATTGTGAAATTTTCCATGGATGATACACAGAATCAAGAGGAGATCAACAAATATAAAAAATTCAAAAAAGTTGATGGAGGGACGTATCGAAAAGTTAACCAGTTCCTCCGAAAACGAACGTATATAACCGCACGTGAATGGGCACTAGCTCGCCTTTGTACTGATTTCAGGACAACCGGGGGAGCAGAGATGACATTTATCGGTCAACACCTACCCGAACTCGTCCCGTTCATGGAAGATACGTATTCCCCTCAAGCAGTAAACCAAGCACGCAATTCTTTTAAAAAGAAAGTCAGGAAATCCAGTGCCACGTTTTTTTACGGGGCGATGTGTGGTTTTTTCACTACCGATGAGCTTGACGACCTCCTTTTTGAAGCAAGCGAAGTTGCACGATTCCTCCTTGAAGTTGAAGGAACTACCCTTGATATCGACGAGGAGATCGATATTGAAGACCATATCACCAAAGTCATGAGAAGTGTCGGGGAAGCGGCAAAAACAATCCTTCAGACCCGGGTCTCAGAAACACAACAGAAATCTCTCGAAGTCAAAACTTCAATTGTGCCAAAAGAGAATGAAAAAATACATGATATACAAACCATCAAAAAAATCAAACGGGGCAGGAAACGGAAGGTTGAACCACTTCAAACAACCGAAACCTCGCTGAATAGGAAACAAAGCATTGAGGATGATCAACCAGCACAGCAACTAGCAGATGAAAATAACCCGACCGGGGTATCTACCGAAGTTCCAATGAATGAACCAGAACGTTTGATTGAGCCTCAAAAAGATTTGGAACAAAACAAACCGAATGAACCCGGTTCTTTCCAACAAAATGCTGGAAACGATAGCATTTCATAGGAAACCGAATATCCATGAAAATTATTCAGATTGTTGGGTGGTCAAAAAGCGGGAAAACTACGTTTATTAAGGATTTAATCCCAGAACTCGAAAAAAAAGGACGTGTTGCAACAATCAAACATCTTGGAGACCATGACTTTAACCTCGAAAAGGGGAAAGATACTACAGATTTTTATGAAGTAGGTTCAACAATCTCGGTTGGGATTGATGTTACGAAGTCAGTTGCAGCGATTCGTACGAACTCGCTTGACGAAATCCTTCGAATGCTCTTAAATTTTGGGATTGACTATACTATCCTTGAGGGCTTTAAAACACAAATGTTTTCAAAAATTGCTATCGGAGATATAACAGTAGATAATTGTGTTCTATCGAATCCCACGGTGAACGACGTTATTTCTTCTCTGCATTTGTTTGAAGAATATAGACCGAACAACCCAAAAGGGAAAAGACACTAAAAGGAGAAGAGAAGTCAAATGAAAAAAGCACCATCGAAACGGTTGTTCGGTACAAACGGGGTTCGCGGAGTTGTAGGAACTGAGATTACGCCGGATCTTGTCTATAAGATTGGTGCTGCGTTTGGTTCAATGAGGTCGGGTCGTATCGCTGTAGGAAGAGATACCAGAACTTCGGGTGAAACTCTTCTCCATGCTCTCAAGGCAGGCTTGCTTGGAACTGGATGTAATGTTGTGGATTGCGGTATTTTGCCGACGCCTGCACTTCAATTTCTTATAAAAGAGGAGTTTGATGGAGGAGCTATGATCACCGCGTCGCACAATCCTCCGGAGTACAACGGGGTCAAAATAATCGAGTCTGATGGAACTGAGATGGGTGATGAAGAAACTATCAAGCTCGAACAGCGGATCTTTGATCAGACTTTTTCGATTAAACCATGGAACGAGGTGGGGATTGAGACAAGTGCCTCGCATCTTGTCGAACGCTATATCGATGCGATAGTAACGCAATTTCCTCCTGATATTGGGGAAGGCATCGTAGTGGCAGTGGACCCTGGATCCGGTCCTGCTTGTCGGACAACGCCAGAAATCCTCAAGAGAATGGGATGTCGCGTGCTTACTGTGAATGGAGTTATGGATGGGACATTTCCGGGACGGTTACCAGAACCTACTCCTGAAGGGCTTGCGGAATTATCGGCGCTTGTTGTAAGCTCAGGGGCATCTTTTGGTATTGCCCATGATGGAGATGCAGATCGGTCCGTTTTTGTCGATGAGAAAGGGCATTATATAGAGGAAAATCGCGAATTCGCTCTTGTGGCAAAACAGTTCTGTACCCAACAGAAAGGATTTATTGTCACTCCAGTTAGCACATCTAATTTGGTAGAAGCAATAGCTTCATCGAATCATTGCGAGGTTGTATACACAAAAGTTGGTAGCATTTACGTCGCAAGAACTATGCTTGCGTTGATTCATGACAAAAAAAAGGTCGTTTTGGGTGGAGAAGGGAATGGAGGACTCATCTTCCCTAACCACCAATTCTGTCGTGATGGTGGCATGACGGCAGCGGTCATGGTCTCAATTGTTGCAAAAAATAACAAGAACTTATCATCTCTAGTTAAAAGTTTACCAAAACGGTATATGATCAAAGAGAAAGTAAAAACCAAGAAAGCATCGGTGATAATGAAAGAACTCAAACGAGCTTTAATGAAAGAACATCTTGACGAGACCGATGGTTTAAAGATTACTCGTGGGTCTTCCTGGGCACTTATTCGGGCATCGGGAACTGAACCCTTACTTCGAATCATCGTTGAATCTGAAAACAAAACCGATACGGGGAAATTTTTTAACGAGATCTGGGGATTGATTGCAGAATCGCTCAAATCAGACCACGCCTGATACATTAAAAGGATTGATTCAATTATCCCCCCAATTTTTAATATAAAATATTTAAAGCGGTATTTACTGTTAATATATCAAAATTTAATCAATATTTGACTAAATCATAGTTTACCTCATTTAAAACCATTAAATTTTATTTTTGAACGAATTTATACGATTAAAGTTCTCCTTATTTCTAAAAAGATTAAAAATGTTTATTAACTATTTTATCAAATTGAGATTGTTCATAGAATCGTTGTATTGAGTATCCATGAATTCCGTAGTTGAGGAAACGCTCAAGAATATTCGGCATGCGGTAGTATTCAAAGACCCAAAAACCATTAAAAAACATATCGATACTGCCCTTCTTAACGTTGGACGAAAAGGTCGGCGGGAAATGGTTCAGGAAATCAACCGCGTAATCATAGAGACTGCTATCGATAACAACAATCCTGAGGTTCTTTCGGCACTGCGGGGAATGTCAGACGACGACACAATTCTTCTTTTCTCACTCCTTATCCAGCAGTACATAAAATCCCACGATGAAGCGTGGATGAAAGCCATTTTTTCTGTAACAAATGAACTCGACAGAAAAAGTAACCAGTCCCGGATTTTTGCAGAGATGGCAAAGAGACTAATTGAGACTGGAGTTACCGAACTGAATTCAGAATTGATTCAAAAAGGCATTCAAACGCTGGATCGGATCTCATTTCGAAAATATCGATCAGAAATTATGATGGATATCATTCCCCTTTTGAATACTTGGGCAGTTACGAAAAGGGATGTAGATCTCTTGCACCAAACTCTCGCTTTTTCTCAAGAGATTGGTGATGTTGCAAAACGTTCAGTGGAAATTACGAACGTAGCTTATGCAATGGCTTCGGTTGCAATTAGTAATCAAGACATTTCTCAATACATTGAAAGTATTAAAATTGCTGGTTCGATCAAGCAGAAAATGCGCAGACAATTTTGTATCGCATCAATTATTCGAAATGGCGCACCCACGTTTCTTCCAACTGATTATATCGATATTTCCACCTTTGTACATTTTTTTAAGGATCAATCCGAAGAGACGTTACTCGAAATCATCTCAGCATCGCTTGATGAATATTTTAATAGGACACAAGACACATCCCAACAAACTTCTTCCATAAATTCTCTTATTGAGAAAATACCGTATTCACTTCACGCTATCGTTCGTTCACTCATAAAAAAGGCTGAGACCGACGGAGATCAACGGTACCTATCTCAAGCGATTGAGTTTCAGCATCGTTATGTGAATATGACCGAATACCCCATCCGTGATCTCGTAAAAGCAGGCATTTCAGTTGCTTCAAAGACCAACGATCCCACTCCACTGATAAAAATTGTCCCGCTCATTGAACAGTCATCGAATCAATTTGAATCATCGCGACTATATCTCCAGCTGATGGAGGAGATGCTCGTCCTTGGCGATATCGAAAATGCACTTGAAATTGTGGGTAAAATACGCGATACGACGCATAACCAACAGTTGTATTTCGAATGCTATACATCGTTATTAAAACAGAGCGTCCTTTCAAACAAGGTTTCCCTTATTAAATCTTTTATTGAAAAGAAAGAGACAGATGCGATATTTTTGGATATGCTCTCTCGAGCGGTAATAGAAATTTCCAAGCATACTTCATTCCAAGATATAATTAATCATCGTGACGCAATAACCGAACTCGCCATTCTTCACCCTCAAAAGGATAAGATAATACTCGAAATTATCAATCTTCTCATCAACCGAGGGTTCCTTGATTCTGCTGATCCGGATGTGCTTATCCGATTTACCCAATCCATAACCGATTCCTTAAATCGTGAGCAAGCACTTTCAACGATTGTTATCAAAGTTGCAGGTCTTGGAGTTAAGACACGAAACCGGGACTATCTCCAACGGGCAGTCGGTCTCACTTGCCTAATCGAAGAAGAAAAAACACGGTCATCGACCCTCACTGCGATTATTGATGAAGCAACCGGCCTTGCAGTCCAAGATGGAGATCTTGACCTTTTAAGACGCATGCGCGAATGGAGCACCTCATTACTCTCAAAAGATGTTGAGATCCATGCAATGGCAAACATTGTCAATGGAATGATTAAATATGCAATCGATGTTCGACACCCCGGTGCGTTGGAAGAAGCATATCTCATCGCAAAAGAGATTCGGGATCCTTCGCTCCAAAAGGAACTCATTGAGAACATTTGTATAGGGTCCGTCCAAACAGGATGTCTCATTCTTCAAGATCCACGTTTTTCATCACATACCGATGAACTTAAACCAGCGCTCCATCCCTTCGAACGCAGTCTTGAACTTTTACACGAGCATGGGAAAAAAGAAGAACGATCTCTGAAAGTGGCACATTTGATTGATATAGTCCTCGACTACACCCGACGCACTAATAGGATCGAGTACATCATACCACTTTCAATGTACGTCCTTGAAATCGAAGATCCGTATGAACGAGATGCCATGGTCTCCCGAATTGTTGCGAATATGACGCAAGTTCGTGGTTCGACGGATTCAACCGATCCTTACGAGACATTAGTAAACTACTTGCAACGAATAGAATCGCTCCTCAAAGACCCGTCAATGCTCGATCTCATCGTACAAATGATGGAGCAAATTAAGGATCCATTCACCCGTTTATCGAAGCTAGCTAATGCTGCTGAAAACTATCTCCGTATCGACCTCACAAAAAAAGCCACAGAATTACTGGGAACAATCCGGTCGTCACTCGATTTAGTTAAGCTACACTATCAGAAAGTCATCATCCTAGCATATTTAACGGACTATTATGCGTTCTTTTCACAGAAACGTGCGCAGCAAAGTCTCTCTGATGCACTGGAACTTCTCAATTATGTCGAACCAGATCACGCTTCAGGTACACAACGACAATTAGTTACTGCAATGGTCAGATTGCATGAACGGCACCAAGAAATCAAAATTTTTAATGATGCAGTGACCATTGCATCCCGCATAACAGATCCTGTTGAATACATTGGTGCGATGATGACAATTTATCGTATGGTACGCCAGGATCGAAAAGAGAGGAAAAAGATCCTTGACCTTATTGCAAAAAAATGTGACAATGTTATTTCACCCCCCCAAAAAGCATCATTACTCCTCGATCTGAGTTCTCTGATGGTTGCGGATAATGATAATGAAAATGCAGCACTGATTCTAAACCAAATTGCAGATATTTTTGAAACAATACGTATTCCATTCATTGCCGATATCTACAGAACCCGCTTAATCAATATTTGCCTCACTCTTTTTGACAGGACACAAGATGATCACATCAAACAAAAAGCTCAGGATGTGGCATTGACCATCCAACATGATGATCTTCGAAATCAGATTCAGGACCCCAAAAACCGAATCCATTTTGAACCATCTCCCATGGTAAAAAAGATCCGGGATTTGGCTGATAAAATGGTTGTAGATGAGAGCCACACCGAAAATGCTGGTATACTCGAACGAGCGATCAAGTCTATTCCTGACAATCGAAAAAAAGCTGAGTACTATGCTGACGTGGTACTTCTGTTTCGTATGCATTCCAGAGACCAAATAGCAAAAAAGTTCCTTCACTTTGCAATTGATGAGGCGACCAAAATAAGACCACTCTCCCGGAGGGCCTATGTTCTCTGTGATATGGCTATGCTCTTATATGAAGCCGGATGTGACAGAGCAGCGCAGGACTTAATCGATATGGCAGTTGATGCCGCGACAAACATCCGACAATATTCTGAAAGGGACGAAGTGTTTGAAGATCTTGCATTTGCTATGAGATTTATTCGGGAGCAGTATGAATGAAGACACTTCAACTCTTCATCTCTGGAAGAGTACAAAGTGTAGGATTCAGAGCGTGTATTCGTCGAATTGCTACCGATATGAATATTAGAGGAATGGTAATGAATCTTCCAGATGGTCGAGTCCAAGTTTATGCGACAGGAGAGCCGATTGTTTTAGAGAAATTTATATCAATGCTCTATGGTTGTCCGCGTGTATCGGTTAGAGATGTTCGCATAACTGATGTAAATTTAAAACAATTTGACGATTTTTCTATCATTAAAGGAAATAGCCGGCTTCGTACAGGACTTTGAACTCTTCATGATTCTGGAGGGCTTCCGAGAATAGATACACCTGTTGATCAATACGATCGGTTTGGATAGATTTTTTAAAAACGTTGATTAATTGCTGTACTACTTCGTTAGAAAGTAAACAACGATCGGCACTTATTTCATAATCATCCGAAGTCAATTTTTCGGATGCAAAACTGATAACAGGACTATCGATCATACTTGCTTTTTGCGGTTCAATAATGTCTTGTACTAATCCACCTTGCCCTTCATGGAGGATGCCAATATCTGGGTCTAAATGACAACCGAGAATTGAAACGCTGCAATTCCCGTAAAGCATTGCATACCCAATAGAGAGCATTGCGTTCACTGGGTCGCGTTGAAGCCGAATTTTCCTTTGCTTAAATCCTAATTCAGATGGAAGTGCTCTGGAAATGATCTCGTAATACATATCGGAGATCAATCGGTGAAGCCGTCTGACCTCATCTAATTTAATCAAATACTCCAATTCGTCGAGTGCGTTTTGGATAACCTGAAGCTCTCCTTCATAGAACAACGGGTTTTTAACTGAGTCTTCGAGTTTTTGAAGAAAGAAAAGACGCGATTTGATTGAACCTTCTGAAAGCATAACTGCATACTTGTGTCGGTGAGCATCCATCTGAAGGGGGCGCAACAAACTCTGAGCGTCATCGCCATAGGGACGAAGTATACCAACAGGTGTTCCATCAGCTTCAAAAAAAGAGATATAGATACCCTGTCTCAAAAGGTGATTGACAGTAGACGTATGAAGGGTATGGCCTCCAACGATAAGGAGATGTTTGAGACGGTCAATAGAATATTCCTTTGATCCGTCTTTTTGGAGGACGATAAGTTTTGTTGGACTTGATTTGATGTGTGCGCCGAAACCACTTACCAGAAACCATGGGATTTTAGATGACATCCTTCTCGAAAAAACATCGGTTGTAATATTACATATCTACCTTCTTCCCCACGGATTAAATCATCGTTTTCAATCCTTTTTAATAATAAATATCGATTAGTGGGATTATTACCATTTGTGTCAGACAGATCAAAACTCGCTAATTCAGTGCCAGATTTACAAAATACTCGAAATTGTGCCATTGATTCAAGGAAAGAAAACAGATGCGTTCGATGGGAATAAACCATATATTGCTATACACAAACTTAGTGTGTACTATTCATCATTCTTCTACGCTATATCGACGGGTATACAGAATTTTACAATAAGGATCCACATCATTAAAATTCAAAAATAGAGAGAGACCCCATTTTTTATCAATTGAATTTGCAGTTCTATTCAGGCATCGTTATTTTTCCCGATCGAAGTATACTGTGTTTGGAACTGAAGAGCACGTAAATACAGAGCCCAACTGCCATCCATACAATGAAACGGAGTAAGGTGACCAGTGGCAATACAGTAATCAGACCGAGACAAAATAGCATACAAATGATGGGGACCAACGGAACAAACGGCGTGTGGAATGGACGGGGGGCATCTGGATGCGTGTGACGTAATACCATGACTGTTATAGCTACTAATATGAATGAGGAAAGAGTCCCAATATTTACGAGCTCCACAATTATTTGAAGCGGGAGAAGACCAGCTATCAGAGCGGTGGCAAAACCAGTTATAAGAGTGATAGTCACCGGTGTTCGGTACACAGGATGGACGTATGAGAATCTCTTTGGCAGCAGACCATCACGTGACATCGCAAAGAAGATCCGAGTCTGCCCAAAGAGACTAACTAACAAAACTGAGGTGAGACCAGCAATAGCTCCAACGGAAACAAGTGCAGAACCCCACGATATTCCAATTGCAGTGAGTGCAAAAGAGATTGGAGCATCCGTATTTTTAAGGGCATAATAGGGAACAATACCTGTTAGCACTGCTGAGACGGAGATGTATAGTATCATGACGACTACAGCACAACCGATTATTCCGATTGGAATATTTCGACGAGGATCTTCGATCTCCTCTGATGCAGTTGTGACGGCATCAAACCCAATATACGCAAAGAAAACCACTGCAGCACCAGAGAACACTCCTCCCCACCCATATGGGGTGAAGGGTGTATAGTTTGCGACATTGATGTGTCCAAAAGCAAGATAGAGAAATAAAAAAATAACACCCAACTTGAGAAGCACAATCACATTATTTACCATGGCACTTTCTTTGACACCGAGTATCAGCAATCCAGTAATAACGAGGATGATGAATATCGCGGGAATATTGATGATGCCACCTCGTATAAGCGGTGAATTCGTAAATGCTGTGGGTAGCATAAATCCGGCATTTTTAAGTAATTCGCTGACATACCCCGACCAACCTGCCGCAACAGCAGAGATGGCAAAGGCATATTCTAGGATCATATCCCAACCAATAATCCATGCCCAGATCTCTCCAAGACCTGCATATGCATAGGTATACGCACTTCCTGCACAGGGTACCATTGAAGCGAGTTCAACATAACACAACGCGGCAAAAAGTGCAGCAATACCAGATATTACAAATGAGAGTACGACCGCTGGACCGGCATAATTTGCTGCGGCGATTCCAGTAATAACAAATATTCCAGCCCCGATCGTTGCTCCAATTCCTAAAAGAAGAAGTTCAATAGGTGACAGTACTCGTTTTAATGTTGTACGCGTCGAGCATTCTTGGATCAACTCCATGAGCGGTTTCTTCTGGAAAAATGATCTAAACCGCTGATAAAAAGGTTGAGAAGTCACATTATCATAAAAACTATCCTTTTCGTTTTAATAACTATGTCGTTATTTTCTGTGAATACACCGTTATTTTGCGAACAACCGGTCCTAAAAAGGACACAAAAACCAATAAAAAATTTTCAATGATATGATAGGAAAATTCGTCCGTATATTCATTTCAATGATTCAGAGAATTCCCTAACTTTTATTGATGCATCACGCATGACGGGCGTTCCGTGTCCACTGAGCATGATATTAAAATCCAATTTCGCGATTTTTTGAATGGATTGTTTTACCTGATCCATATTTCTCGAGAATTTTGCTGGAGGGGCTTCAAGATGCCCATCTATATTCCGAATGGTATCTCCAACGAATAAAATGTCAAATTTTGGATCATACAAACAGATACTCCCGGGGGTGTGTCCCGGCGTATGAATGCAGGTCATACCTGCAATTTTATCATTGTCATGGAGAAGAATGTCAGGTTGAACAGGTTTGAATTTAAAAAATATTTTAAAAATACTGTAAATTAACCCCCATATCCCCCCAGGACCGGGCATTGGAACTTCTCCTGAGATATACCCTGCATCATCAGCATGAATTGCAATTTTTGCGCCTGAACTATCCCAGAGTTCATATGCATTTCCACTATGATCGAGATGATAATGGGTCAATATGATGGTCTCAATATCGGATGGTATGCAGTCAAGTGTATTTTTAAGGTAATCTAAAATTTTTTGGGTCTTGTTGGGTAATCCTGTATCGATAAGTATCAATCCATCGCCTATAATGATATAACAATTTCCAACTACACCGTCGACTTGATGAACTCCTGGAATAAGTTCCATACTTACACCGTACTGATCTATGACATATGATTACCAAATATTAAAGACTCAGTACTTGAATTTTCATCATTCGAATTATTAAATTTGTATTTTAAGCAATATGAACAAAATACGTGTGTTCGATTTTAGACTTGTTGATTGATACTTGAAAAATTTTAAAAATCTTAGAGTTTTTGTCAACATAAACGTGTTCAAAATTAAAAGTGATTATTTGCAAATGTGAGTATCTTCTTCTCCGTCTGAAATTCCCTTGCCATGCTATCGCATGACAATGCTTTTCTATCTCGCAAGAGTATGTACTGATACTTCATGCGATGGAATTCCCGGTTTAAATCAAGAGATTGCCATGATTATTTGTTTCGTCAATTGCGGAGAGTTTATTATTCAAACGAGATCCGCCAATAGGTGTAACTTCACCTTATCTTTATAGAGGTGACAAATGTTCTGGGACAAAAAAAATGAGACTCTTAAGGGAGAGAAATTGGAGGCGCTTCAACTTAAGCGTCTGAAACAAACGATTCGCCAATCGCAAAAAGTCGAGTTTTACAAAAAACGACTTGCAGAAAATAATATCCGGCCTGAGGACATTAAAACATTGGATGATATTCAGAAGATCCCTTTTACAAGAAAACAAGATTTACGAGATGGATATCCATTTGGGTTTTTAGCTGTACCATTAAAGAAAGTAGTAAGAATTCACACAACTTCTGGCACGACAGGAAAACCGACTGTTGTTGGGTATACTCGAAAGGATTTAGATACATGGGCAGATTTGATCGCACGAAACATGACGATGGTTGGTATAACTGACGATGACGTATTCCAGAACATGGTCAATTACGGTATGTTCACTGGTGGTTTAGGATTCCATTATGGCGCTGAAAAAATTGGAATGACCGTAATTCCGAGTGCGACAGGAAATACCAAACGCCAAATCGAGACGATGAAAGATTTTGGAGTAACAACCATTCATTGCACTCCTAGCTATGCGATGCACCTCTCAGAAGTCGCTGAAGAGATGCATGTCTCACTTGATAGTCTAAAGACCGGCATCTTTGGTGCTGAATCTTGGTCTGAGACAATGCGTAAGTCCCTTGAAAATCGTCTTGAGATTACTGCCTATGACTCGTATGGCCTTTCAGAGCTTTTCGGACCGGGCGTTGCATTCGAGTGCCCAGAAAGGAATGGGTTGCATATTTGGCATGACGTTTTTCTGGTTGAGATCATAAACCCACAAACCGGCGAACAACTTGGAGATGGAGAACGCGGTGAACTTGTCGTGACACCGCTCGTGAAAGAGGCTATGCCACTCCTTCGGTATCGTATAGGAGATATTACAATGAAGATCGAGGATGATTGTGTCTGCAAGCGAGGTCAAAAGATTGCACGAATCACCGGTCGAAGCGATGATATGCTGGTCATTCGCGGCATTAATGTTTTCCCCTCGCAGATAGAGCATGTACTTCTAAAAATTCCAGAAGTGGGCAATCAGTTTATGGTCTATGTGGATAGAGTAAATCATTTGGATGAGATGACAGTAGACGTAGAGATCAATAGGGGCTATTTCAGTGGGGAGCTTGCGGATCTTACAAGGATCCAGAAGAAAGTTGTTAAGGAACTTGGGGATGCACTAGATCTCCGAACAACGGTAAAGCTTGTTGAACCGGGTTCGCTCCCCCGTTTCGAAGGTAAAGCTAAACGCGTTATTGACCAAAGAGGGGATAAAATATGAAATCGTGGGATCCTCATATCGAGGAAATGCCAAAATCAGAACTTCACCAGATGCAATATAAGTTATTAAAAAATCTCGTGAACCAACTTTATAGCTTTTCTCCTTTCTACCACAACAGGATGAAAGAGCAAAAAGTGCATCCTGATGATATTCGGGAACTTTCCGATGTGATAAAACTTCCATTCATGTTTAAACGCGATTTGCGTGATTCTTATCCTGACAAGATCTTCATGGCATCACAAGAAGAACTGGTCCGCTACCATGTCTCTTCGGGAACAACAGGAAAGCCGACGGTTGTTGGGTATACCCAGAATGACCTTAACAACTGGACAACCTCACTCGCCCGGGCATTGACTTCGGTAGGGTTAGGACGGGGAGATGTGATGCAGGTCAGTTACGGATACGGTCTGTTTACCGGAGGGTTAGGGTTGCACTATGGTGCTGAAAAGATAGGAGCAACAGTAATTCCAACAAGTGTAGGTAACACAGAACGACAAATCGAACTTATGCAGGACCTTCGTGCAACAGCAATTGCCTGTACCCCCTCTTACCTCCTTCACATGGGAGAAGTTGCCGAGAAAATGGGGGTTTCAATTAAAAAAGATACTAAATTGCGAGTGGGTATTCTCGGTGCTGAACCATGGACTGAAAGGATGAGAATCCGGATGGAAGATTGGTTGGGAATCAAAGCATACGATATTTATGGTACCAGCGAACTGTCAGGTCCGATGTTTACCGAATGCTCAGAACAGAAAGGATTCCATGTGTGGTCGGACCTTGCACTCGTGGAAATTGTCGATCCGAAGTCTGGTGAACAACTTGAACCTGGCGAGCGAGGAGAACTTACTGTTACGATCCTTCAAAAAGAGGCAATGCCAATGATTCGATTCCGGATTGGTGATATCACGCAACTGAATGATGAGGTTTGCGGGTGCGGGAGAGCCCATCCTCGTGTCGAGCGAATTCAAGGAAGGGTCGATGACATGCTCATCATACGGGGCATTAACGTCTTCCCATCACAGGTCGAGTATGCCCTTATGGCGATCCCAGGAGTTGGACAACACTTCCAGATCGTTGTCGATCGTAAAGGGGCACTCGATGATATGCTTGTCAGGGTTGAATTGAACAAGGAATCGATGTCTGACAAAATAACTGATCTCATGCTTGTTAGAGAGACAGTCGAACACAAGTTACGCAACGCACTAAACGTGAACGTAAATGTGGAACTCGTGGAAACGGGTTCGTTGCCGCGATTTGAAGGGAAGGCAAAGAGAGTGATTGATAAGAGGTCATTGTAATGGACGTAAAAAAATATGTAATTAAACAGATATCGGTGTTTTCTGAAAACCGACCCGGGCGACTTGCAGCTATTGCTCATGCCCTGGGAGAAGAGAAGGTCAATATACTCGCGTTCTCCATTGCTGAAGCGAACGGGTTTGGTGTGGTGCGAGCATTGGTTGACCAACCCGATAAGGCATACAAGAAATTATCATCGATCGGATTCAATGTCGCGTTTACTGATGTGATAGCTGTTCGTATGGAGGACCGACCGGGTGGACTCTATGAGATCGCCAAGATGCTTGGCGATGCAAACATCAATATTGAATACTCGTATGCATATTCAGGAAAAGAGGGTGCTGTCCTCATATTACGTGTCGATCAAGTTATTGATGCAATTGAGAAGATTTCAAAATCCGGGGCAACACTTATTGAGAGTTCGGTCTTCCATTAAAAGAATAATCACTTCTTTTCCCATTTTATCAAATCAGCAACCTGTGAAAGTGTACTACCGCGTCGAATCTCTTCTCTGATTCGTTCCTCATTTTTCTGAACCTCTAATGCACGCCGGGCAATCTCATAGGCACGCTCTTTCAGAATCACAACGACACCACTTTCATCCCCAACAATCCAATCCCCTGGATTTACAACTTGGCCTGCACATCGAATCTCGGCATTGATTTCGCCAAACCCTTTTGGCTCACCTGCATTTGGGACGATCGCTTTTGCAAAGAGTGGAAACTTCGTTTTACGGATATCATCAACATCTCTCACGGCACCATCTATAACAACCCCGGCAATCCCTTTTTTTATACAGCTCAATGTTGCCAATTCCCCCCACGGTGCAATATGGGTTGCACCATCGTTATTGATGACAATCACATCACCTGCTGAAGCGACATCAATAGCTTCCACGGGTTTTGCCCAGTCACCAGCGAAGGTTTGAACGGTTACTGCCTTTCCTACCATTTTCACATCGCCACAGATAGACAGAATTCCTTCCATTGCACCTTTTCTGTGCATCGCATCAGAAATGTTCGGTGAAGAAACCTTTAAAAAAATTTCTCGGATTTTATCATCTAGAGAGATTTTCTGAACTTTTTGAATCGGGGGATTGTCGATTGCGTTCTTAATTGCAAGGGTAGATGCAGTTACATCCGCTGATCGTATGATTGCTCCACCTACGATAATTATTGAGGCACCGTGTTGTACCGCTTGTGCTGCTGTTACTGCATCTAGCCCACCTGCGACAGCGATAGGAACTGTAACCTCTTCAGAAATCGAGGAGAGGAGATCAATTGAGCTCTTTCCCATCATCTGCTGGTCAATGCCGACATGGGCTATGATGATATCAACACCCATTGATTCGAGCTGTTTAGCACGGCGAACCGGCTTAGGAGTATTAATCAGATCCGCCATCAGTTTGACACCATAGAGATGTGCAGCTCGTACCGCCTCAGCAATAACGGAGTCATCAGCATCCGCAAGTAAACAGATAAATCCGGCACCAGCTTTTGCAGCCATTTCTACCTCAAGAGTTCCCGTGTCTGCAATCTTCATGTCGGCAATAATGGCATGGTCGGGAAAATGTGCTTTGAGTGCCCGGACAGCCTGCATCCCTTCACTTTTTATCAACGGGGTTCCTGCTTCTATCCAATCCGCCCCCCCACTCACTGCTTCATCAGCAATCTGTATAGCACGGCTCAATTCAGTGAGATCAAGTGCCACTTGCAGGACCGGTCGTTTCATACCCAGAGATTATGAAATGCCAGTGCATAAGGATTGTTGACCAATGAACACGATTACTGAATGGTAAAAAAATGAGAAGCATCCCCGCTGAAAATATACCAATAATTATCATGTATTTTGAAGCGATTACTTTAAATCGCAAATTTCCAATATTTTAAGACGCGATAAAACACACATACAATTCGCACTCCATGGATATTATTTCAATTCTCCTAATCATTGCCGGATTATGTCTCTTTGAGACAATCAGCAGCATTGACAACGCAATTATCAATGCCGAAGTGCTCTCGACGATGGGGGAGAGAGCTCGCCGTTGGTTCCTTATCTGGGGACTCTTTTTCGCCGTATTTGTTATAAGGGGCATACTACCTTGGCTCCTCGTTTGGATGGCAATTCCTTCCCTTGGTCCTGTTGGTTCTATATTCGCTGCGTTTTCCAGCGACCCGATTGTAATTGAAGCGCTTGAACAATCGGCATCGATCCTTCTTATGGGTGGGGGTACATTCCTGATGTTCCTCTTCTTCCACTGGCTCTTTTTAGAGCAGAAACACTATGGATTACGAGGGGAGCGGTATATCGAATCCAAAGGTGTCTGGTTCTATGCTATTGTCTCTATATTCCTCGCTCTTATAGTCTGGTTCGCGCTGATGAAAAATCCCTTAATAGCATTTGGAGCGGTGATCGGATCAACAGCATTCTTCATTATTCATGGGTTCCGTCAGAACGCAGAACGCCACGAGAAAAAGATGGTGGATAATACCCTTTCTGACGTCAGTAAACTTTTCTATCTTGAGGTCATTGACGCAACATTCTCTGTCGATGGTGTGCTCGGGGCTTTTGCCTTCACCCTTTCTGTACCTCTGATTTTGATTGGAAACGGACTTGGTGCTCTTGTGGTTAGAGAACTCACGATGAAAAACATAAAAACCATAAAAAAATACATATTTCTGAAAAACGGTGCGATGTATTCCATTCTGTTCCTTGGCCTGATTATGATGGTTGATTCCTTTGGATATCATATACCTCCATGGGTTTCTCCACTCGTCACATTTGGCGTCGTTGGATTCTTCTATATAAAATCGGTGAGGAATATTACTGAAAAAAATCCGATATAATATTCTTGATTTGAGCGATTAGTAGCAGGTTTAGGATTCATCCCTTTTTGAACGATTCCTCGAATACTACATACTTTAAATCTTTTTTCTCAATGATTGAGACTTCAGAGGGCATTCCAGCAGGGACAAGCGAAACCAACGTATGGGTATCTGGTACGTTAAGCAATTTTCGAACTGGTTCGGCATGCGCCTTTTTATCCCCAGCAACCCAGCAGCTACCGATACCATGTGCTTGTAGTGCGATTATTAGGTTCTCTGTTGCAGCGCAACAATCTTCAAGGTAATATGTGGCTTTTTTTTCACCAAAAACCGCAAAACAAAGAGGTGCATCGGCAATGAATTTTGCGTGATCCGTGAGCTGAGCTATTTTTTGAAGTAGTGGTTTTTCCTTTATAACCCCAAAGAGCCAGGGTTGGATGTTCATTGCAGTAGGTGCGTGTCGAGCGCATTCGATCGCATCCTTAATAATAAGTTCATCAATAGGATCGGATTTGAATTTCCTGATACTATGCCGTGATTTAATTACAGTAGTTGCAACATTCATAGTGCAGAGTTTACATTCACGTTAATAAAAAATATTGTTATAATTTAAAAAAAAGGATCAATCTCGTTTTGCAAGGTATAACGCACAAACTACGATAATAGCAATAATTCCAAACATCCCGCTGAATCCTGGTGCTCTTGTAGGTGTTGGGGTCACTGATGGCTGAACAGTTTGTTGTGTTGTTACCAGTGAGGGAGCTGCGGTTGTTTCAATGGGGATCGGTGTGTTTGTAACCACAATTGTCGTCGGCTTTTTTGTAGGAACGGTAGTAGCAATAATGGTGGGATTTGTTGTAGGAACGTTTACGCTAATAAGCGGATTTTGTTCGCGTACAAGGATAGAAATCGGGGGACTCTCTGTTTTACCCACAACATCGTAATTGTCTTTCATCCTATTCGCATTGCATTCTGCCCAGATGGTATACTGACCAGGAGCATATGCGGGGTTTAGTGTGTCCCAGACAGTGCCCGTATAGAACGGTGTTGTAGATACATCAACAGCTAAAGGCGTTGTAATCCCTTGTTTGTTAATAAGCGCAGAATAAACACCGCCAGAGGGACCCTGAACTTTAATTGTGACGGGTGCTCCTGGTATCCCACGTTGTGTAAATTCAGCGAGATTGCTTTCTATACGGAACCTCGCTTCATCTCCTCGATATATCCACCCATTCGGAGTAATATCTTGACTTATCGTTGTATCCTCAACTTTGATAGCTGCTAGTTGAGGATCCTGGACATTGAATGCAAGTGCTTTTCCAGGAAGTACGTACCAAGGACCCGTTCTTGAACCAAACACAGTTGGGTCAATTACAAAATTCAATGGATCGGTAACCGTCATTGGATAATCGGGGGCATTTGTGAACGCTGATCCCGGACTCCACCATCCAATCTGTGTGCCAGCAGCAGGTACTGATAAATGTATATCCAACCCCTGTTCTCCGATATAAGCGGTTCCTCCAACGGGAATCTGATTAATTAAAGCACCGGCGTGGACGACAAGATAACAAATTACAAGGATAACCAATAAAGAGATCTGACTTGCTTTGGTTTTCATATGACTCAGCTTCTTTTTTTATTATTTAAGGATGTTACCCAAAAAGAATTCTTTTTGATGAAAATGATAGAAAATAAATCCCAGTAATTACGACTAAATTTTTTAATTAAAAATATGTTTATTTGTGTTATCTTAATGGTTTTTTAATTCACTTTGCTGGAATAGTATTTCTATCCAAAGAATCGATCTCCTTTATCCCTTCACTATCAATAACAACAAATCTTTTAGTTGAAATTTGATTTCGTTTTAAAACTTGTCTAACTCTCTCTTCCTCTTCCTTTTCAGCAGTCTGGCGCTCTAAAAGTTTAGATATGATGATTAAAGCATCCTCTTCTGACATAGTGTGTCCTAAACCTTCACAGGGTGATACTACAAGCCTTTCTTCATCTAGCATAAATGGATATGTTTGACAAATCCAAGGGCGATTTTGATAGATTGTGCAAGCACCATCATGAAAAAATCTGCAATGATCATTATTGCGTCGTAGACACCAACCAATAGTGAATCGTGCACCATGATGATCATCGATTGTTTCTGGATACGGTTCTGCAACCTTATCCCACGTCAATCCGGTCGCGGAGATAATTGCCTTAATCTCATCCGGCGAGACAAGGACAAGGTTCGAATCTGGGGAAACATGTCGGCAACACGTTCCACAACGAACACAACGAAACCCTATTGATTGAATTTTTTCAGCAAGATCTTCGATTGATAGCATAGCAAAAAGGTGTAAATTTTGTTATTTTCATTTATCAAGTGTTATTGCATTAAAATTCGAAAAAAGTCTCTGGCCGTCTTCCGTATGACTAACTTCGGGATGCCACTGGACGCCATAGATATGCTTGTTTGGGAGAGCGATAGCTTCAGCATTGCAAATATGTGAGCTAGCAAGCAGAGAGAAATTACGAGGAACTTTACTTACTTCATCAGCATGAGATGCCCAAACGCGGATTGTTTTTGGATATCCGGCTAGAATGTCATTGTGTTCGGAAATCTCGACGTCGATAGGACCGTAGCCCCCGCTGAGTCCTTGCCTAACTTCACCTCCAAATTTTGTTGCAATAATATGAAGACCAAGACAGATCCCAAGAACAGGAAGCCCAAGATCTAGGTACTGGGCACAATTGCCTGATCGCTCAATTGTCGGTCCGCCACCGAGAATAATCCCTCTGCATCCACCTGCGACTTCGTTTGGTGGTGTGGTGTTTGGTATAATAGTGACAAGGATATCCATATCCCTTAAAGAGCGATGGATGAGATGATTGAACTGTCCGAAATTGTTGACAACGAAAATGGGACGCATTATATACAGATTTGTTATAATTTGAGATAAGTCCTTTTCAACTGTAAGTGCTCACGGTTTCAAAAATCTTTGCTCGGATCTCTGCTGGGGAGTATCCAAGCAGATATGCAAGTAGCATTGCACCACCAGCACCCATTCCTTCCTTAACTTCACCGATGCAATACCTTGCAAGTCCGGAATGACCAAGATCCTGAAAACCGGGATCCACAAAAAAAATTTTCACACCAATTTGTTTTGCTAGGTCCTTGACATTAGCACTGGGATCATCCCTCACATACGATGTAGTGACGACCATAGGTATATGGTCATCCATCGCTCGTGCCAATGCAGCTACCGCAAGCATTTGAGTCCCCCCGGCGAGTAGTAGGTTTCCAGAATAAGAATGGATAATACCGACAGCAACTGCCATCATAGGGTCACCGGTTAACCGGATAAGGTCGAGAGGTTGTTTGATATCGTTTGATTTAATCCGTTTTTTTACGATATCCCAAATTTCCTCTTTTTTCGATACGGGGTTATTGACATAACTACTACTGACTGATGCAGGATAGTCAAGCGCACGTAGAATACATAGTGCTGTTGTAGTACCGCCAGGAACGCATTCGCCAAGCACAAGTAAATCATTTGATTTGGAGAGGAATTTCCCAATCCACTGACCCCGACTATAGAGCGCTTCAACACAGGGGACGGCATCCTTCACCCGCGGATCATCTCCCACACACCCATACGCATCAAGACACGGTACCGTTGGTGTATGAGCAAGTCCCGCATTGATAAATAGCGGGGTTAAGTAGGTTAGTTCCATCATCGCACGAGTTATTGACGCTGGTGTTGGGCAACCTGTCGGTGTATTCGGTTTAATCGGCAAACTCGTAATCGATCCGAATGTAATTAGTTCTGCATCAAGGATAGGGGTTAAAAGGGTTTTCTCTGGAGACGGTCCCGCACCTGAGATACCAGGGACTGTACTTAAGCGGGTATTCGCCAAAATACTACAAAATAATGGTGTTGAAAAATTAAGCTGCGGAGGTTTTGAAATGAATGCCATATGATTTGCAAACATTCATGTCATCACCATTGAGATTGAAAGTATCGTTTTACAAATTACGCAATCTAATAATACAACGATCGATACAACCAATAATCACATGTTTGAGATTGAACGCAGATTAAAGGATAAAGAGATCTCTCTCGATGCTGTGGTAGCAGCCGGAATGGAGCTTTATGTCTCACATGGTATGAACGAGACGGAGGCTGCACGTAATCTTGAGATAAAGATTAAAAAATATCTTTGCGATCCCAACGTTTCATCTTTAATCCTTGCGGCAATCCTTCTTGAAGATGAACTCTATCACAATCGCCCGAATTCCGAGATTAAGGACGACCCGGTTTTTTTACTGAGTGATGAGATTATTGGTATGGCAATTGCTGAATGCATTGGTGGGACCTATGCACGGTTTGAGTTCACACGATACGATCAAAAGAAACCCGGCATTCTAGCGAAACTCGGTCCATTCCTCGATGATGCGATTGCAGGACTAATCGCGGGGTGCACATCCCGGCTTTATAGCGAATGCGTATGAAAGCACTTATCTCTCTTTTACAGTTTACTACCATTCTGCCACTTGGAAAAGCACGAGATTTTGAGTATTTCGCACGATATTCCTACTTATATCCTATCGCTGGCTATGTCATTGGAGGTCTTGTCGCCCTTCTTGTTTACTTCATCACAAATCAGATACTTGCCTCTGCTGTTGCCATAGCTGGACTGTTACTTTTATCCGGATGCAATCATTTTGATGGTCTTCTCGATTTCGGTGACGCAATAATGGCTCACGGTGATCATGAGAAACGTATCCAGGCACTCACCGATCGACAGATTGGTGTTGGTGGTGTGGCACTGGGCATTATCATAACCTTACTGCTGTTTGCCAGCCTCCAGATATCTGGATCGATCGTAACGGCAGTAATTATTGGAGAAGTTTGTGGTAAATTTTCTATGGCGTTCCTTACTACAACCGGGGCACCGTTTCAAGAAGGAATCCACAGCTACCTCCACAAATTTTCAAGGCCGTATTTCCCTATACTTGCATTTGTGTTGTGCCTTCCCCTGATTCTCCTTCCAATTTCACCAAAAAAACTGGCTGCAGCAGGTATTTTGATGGTGCTATGCCCGATTCTCCTTCTCGTAACATCGAAACGGTTATTCGGTGGCGTCAACGGTGATGTTGTGGGTGCATCAAATGAGATCACTCGAGTTGTAGTTATCCTTGGGATGGCACTTGTTTCTTAATCATGCAACAAAGCTATCTTTTTTAACCACGTTTTCCGTAGTAATGATGGATGTATAAAGAATTTGGCGTGCACATGAAGGGGGGCGTCATAACAGAACGAAACTCCGATTTGTGTACGGTTCGTATAAGATTACCCGCTGGTAAAATCTCGGTCGAACAACTTCGTGGTATTGCTCTCATCGCAAAAAAATACGGATCCGGTGTTGTTCATTGTACGACAAGGCAGTCCATCGAAATACCTCATATTTTGCCGTCTTCATTGCTTAAAATTGAAAAAGCTCTTGAAAAAAATGGAACACCGATAGGATCAGAACGGGATGAGGTTGTTAACATTCTTGCATGCCCAGGAATAGAGAGGTGCAAGTTTGCAAATATCGATACCATTACTTTAGCACAAAACATTGATTCAAAACTGTTCGGAAAAGAGATGCCTGTTAAAATCCGTATCGCAATATCGGGGTGCCCGAACGCTTGCACCAGTCCAATGCTTAACGAGATCGGGATCATGGGAAGAGTTCGCCCAGTACGATTGCCGGGTGAATGCACAGGGTGTGGCACATGTGTTCAGTACTGCAAGGAAAATGCAATTCTTATTAAAAACGGAATAAGCGTCCTTGATCCTAAAAAATGTGTCCAGTGCGGGGTTTGCATACAATCGTGTCCTTTTGATATTATCCAAGCAGAGCACCGCCATTATCTCATTCTTGTGGGAGGACGAAGAGGGAGACACCCTCACATTGGAAGGGAACTTGTCTCTGTGGAAAACGCAGATCAGGTTATATCAATAGTAGAAAAAATCGTAACGTGGGTTTTTCGTAGAGCATGGAGCGGTCGTCTTCTCTCCGATCAAATGGATGATATTCAGTTTGAAAAATTTAAAGATGAGATTGTTAAAAATATCAAAAAATAACTAAAAAAATCTAATTTTCAATTAATACCGAGAACGGTAGCCCCCATTTGCATCGTCATCGCATTCAACTGCAGAACCATCCCTTATAAGTGTATTAAACATCATTGCGGCATTCATAAGGTTCTCATCTGATCCAGAACCTCTACGAATATCAGAGTACGCTTGTGTTTGTGGGTTCGGTACCATACGTTTTTTAACCCAGATCCCTTTGCAATGTTTGCAATATTCACAGTGGGTATACACCGAGACTTCACCATCCGCGCAGGCTACAGTTACTCGATCCTTTTTTTCATCCCGATGGAATTCAAGTGTCTTCATCGTACGAGAATTGTTTAATATCATGTGATAAGGGATTTTCGATCAAAATATTTGCCCCGTAATTTACGATACGGTATACTCAAAATGATTTATATAGATGGCTTTCCTATATGTAATACTCGCATAATCTGACTGTAAATATACAGTTTCAGCATTTATTGGAGGAATAAAATGGCATCTCAAAAGCCCCACATGAATCTTGCTATTATTGGACACATTGACCACGGGAAGTCAACTCTCGTGGGAAGGATGATGTTCGAGACCGGAGCAGTACCGGCACACATCATCGAAGGTTACCGAAAGGAGGCGGAATCGAAGGGTAAGGCCACCTTTGAATTTGCTTGGGTCATGGACAATTTAAAAGAGGAACGTGAACGAGGTATTACGATCGATATTGCCCATAAACGGTTTGATACCCCGAAATATTACTTCACGGTTGTCGACTGCCCGGGACATAGAGACTTTGTTAAAAACATGATCACCGGTGCTTCTCAGGCAGATGCAGCTATTCTTGTTGTTGCTGCAGCAGATGGTGTAATGGAGCAGACAAAGGAGCATGTATTTCTTGCACGAACGCTCGGCATCACCCAGATAATTATTGCTATTAACAAGATGGATACTGTTAAGTTTGATGAAAAACGCTTCAATGAAGTGAAAAAAGACCTTTCCGATCTCATCAAAGTGGTCGGTTATAAACCTGAAGAAACTCTTTTTATTCCGATCAGTGCATTGAACGGTGTAAACATCAAGAGCATTGGTTCTGAAACACCCTGGTATAAAGGTCCAGCGATGATACCATCACTCGATACCTTTAAGGAACCAGAGAAACCAGTCGATAAGCCGCTCCGTGTCCCCATCCAGGATGTCTACAGCATTAGTGGTATTGGAACAGTACCTGTCGGCAGGGTTGAGACTGGCATCATGAAAAAGGGAATGAAGATCGCTTTCATGCCAGCAAACAAGGATGGTGAAGTTAAATCCATCGAAATGCACCACGAAGAGATTCCACAGGCTGTCCCAGGTGACAATATCGGCTTTAACGTCCGTGGTATCGGTAAAGGCGATATTCGTCGCGGTGACGTATGTGGTCCGATTGAAGCCCCTCCAACTGTTGCTGACGAATTCACCGCCCAGATTGTTGTCCTGCAACACCCAAGTGCGATCACTGTTGGTTACACGCCAGTTTTCCATTGCCACACGACACAAACTGCCTGCACCTTTGTCGAGCTAAAAAAGAAGCTTGATCCAAGATCCGGTGAGACCAAAGAGGAAAATCCAACATTCCTTAAGACCGGTGATGCAGCGATCGTTCAGATCAAACCGAGCAAGCCCATGGTAATTGAGAACGTAAAAGAACTGCCTCAGCTCGGTAGATTTGCCATCCGTGATATGGGTTCGACAATTGCTGCCGGTATGTGTATCGCAATCATCAAAAAACAGATGAGATAATATTTTTGGTGATTGTAAATGCAAAAAGCCAGAATCCGCCTGACAGGAACCGATTTCAATAAAGTTGAAATGGTCTGTATGAGAATTCGGGAGATAGCAGAACGCACAGGTGTGAATCTGGCTGGTCCAATCCCACTCCCGACAAAAAGATTGATCGTCCCAATCCGAAAGAGCCCCGATGGTGAAGGAACAGCGACGTGGGATCGGTGGCAGATGCGTGTTCACAAACGATTGATTGACATTGATGCCGATGAACGTGCACTTCGCCAATTAATGCGTATTCAGGTGCCAAAAGATATTGGAATTGAAATTGTTTTAGAGAGCTAAAGGTGCGGCGTGTCTGCCGCTGGTTTTTCTGAAACGATCAAAAAAATATTTACTTTTAAGCGGACTTTTTTCCTCATCCTCTTGATCGGAATTATTCTCCGATTTTATTTTCTCGATCTTAAGCTCTTTCATCATGATGAAGCAATACATTCATGGTTCTCGTATGAATTATTATTGAAAGGATCGTGGGTTTACGATCCGAGTTACCATGGTCCTTTTCTCTATTATGTCACAGCTGGAATGTTTGCATTGTTTGGGGATTCCGATCTCGTTGCACGATTGTTACCCGCACTTTTCGGAACACTCCTGATTCCTCTTGTTTATTGCATCTATCGATTAGGATATCTTGACCAAAAACAGACGCTTGTCGCTGCATTATTCATCGCTATATCTCCCGATATGGTGTATTTCTCCCGGTTCCTCCGGCATGATATTTTTATGCTTTTTTTTACATTGCTACTCCTTGTAGCGGTTCTCTATTACTTCGAACGCGGACAATTAAGGTTTGCAATAATCGCGGCCATCGCAACAGCGGGAGCCCTCTCTTGTAAAGAGGAAATGCCAGTTATTCTGTTGATCTTTGCGTCTTTTTTCATATTTTCAATATGGAGAGGACGGATGCATCTTCCCTCACGCTGGAAGACGGATTTGCTCATTAGTACTTTTATTGTAGTCGCTATCATGAGTGTACTCTATTCTGCATTTGGGGCCCATATTGAGACTCTCGTTGGCAATAATTTTTTAATAAATAGTACGGGATGGTATCAGGCGATAGATCATTGGATAGCGATGCACAATGAGCAACGACTTGGTGGACCTTGGTTCTTCTATATTCCTTTGCTTTTGCTCTATGAGCTACCAATATTTATTCTCGCGATCATTGGGATCCTGCAATTCCTCTTATCTGGTCTTGATTTCACATCCTTCTATAAACGGATAAAAAACGTAATCCTTAACAGAACATTCGCACTCTCGACAAAAGATCTTACAGAAATAAGCATTCGCCAACTCAATGCACAAACGCAAATTCATTCAAAGTCCGATGAATTCTTCCGATTATGCATCTGGTGGATGCTGCTTTCGATGGCATTTTATGGGTATGTACAGGAAAAAGTTCCGTGGCTGCTCATCCATCAGTTACTACCAATAATTTTCGTTGCAGTTTATAAACTGAATTGGCAGAAAGTTGTATTTGCCCTTGTCGGGATGATCTTTCTTGCCGTAATAACATGGCATGTTGCATTTATTCCAATCGATATTAACGAACCAATTGTGCAGGTCCAAAATTCAGAGGATTTACGGCAGGTAATGACCGTCATCGATCACGCCAATCATGTAACGCTTGCATCGAAAAATTACTGGCCACTCCCATGGTATTATCGGGGTGATCGATGGAATAAAATTACGTTCTATGCAGATAAACAGGATGAAAAGACCCTGACTGATACGCATCCAGATGTAATTATTCTATACGATGCGGATAGCTATGATTCGTTAGATGGCTATACCAAAAACACGTACAAGCTGGATTATTGGTTTTCGTTTTATGATAATCAAAATAGGTTATTAGATTACTATATCCACCGCGATGGGAAGATGGGAAGTATGAATCTTGATGTCTTCACAAAAAATAGCATTTGAGACTATTTTAATTTGATAATTTTTCATTATTATTAAAAAAAATTGGCATTCACGTTTTAATATATTGTTTTCAAAAAAGATTGAATGAGGATTGTTTGAAAAAATTAACCTAACTCATCCCATTGAGTACGCTTGCGATAAATAATGATACCGACGACAATCAATACAACTGCAACAACGCCGACTATAATAAGCGTCCCTGAACCAAACAACTTCCCGATTGCTCCCAAGGGATTAAACCCTCCAGTAATTTGGCTCTTTAATGCAAGCGCTTCAGTGTATGATTGATTTCCTTTATCAAAGGCTTGCTGGGCCTTATCTCGAGCGTGATCATAGGTTCCGGAAAAGATAGCATCGTTAGCATCGGAGATATATCCGGCCGCAACTTCTCTTTCTGAGATAATTGGAGCTAACCTAGCATCACTGCTACTTAAATTTGGTTTAATAAAGTTAATGACTTGATCAACATTATTAATTGGGATTTGCGCATCAGCAACAGCTTTTTCCGCCCATGCCTTATCTAATAACGTTTCTCCGTCAGTAATGAGATTTTGGGCGTTTGTAAGACTTGACAAAGCTGCAGCATATTGCGTTGAGGGTTGAGATCTTGCGTTGTCAATTGCTGCTTTTGCATCACTATACTTTCCCTCGGCAGCTGAAGTATCGGCCTCCATTGCAGCTTTTTCGTCAATATGTGTTCGAAAAACAGCTAAATTAGAGTCGCTAGTAGATATAGCAGTATTAATATCGGCTACATTTACAATTAATGCGGTCCATACGTTACCGGATGTCGAAAGTGGGTTACCATAAGAGTCAAGTTCATTTATCTTTATCAGTGTTTTATTTTGAGTCTGATCAACAGCAGGTGCTACGCCATCGAGATTAACGCGTAAACTAAGTTGTCGGTCTTTATAACTTAATATCCAACCACTTACTTGATCACGTGGCCCACCAGCATTTCCTAACGATGATTCAATGGGAGCCACCCCTGAATATGTTTCAACTTTAACCACAGACCATTTTGCATCTGTAAGGTCAGTGTACATATCTAAAGTATCGTCACCTGGAAACGTGTATCCATTGACAATAGGAAAATCAAGACCAAAAGATATTGATACTCTCTGACCAGGTGTAAGACTACCTGATGGGTTAATGTTCATATTTGATACAGCATAAGCAGAAACGAATGGAACACAACAGATAATTATAAAACTTAATAACAGGACTCTACTGATCCACTTCATCATGATCCTCACTCAAATAACGGTTCGATTCCCTCATCGAACATAGTCGATTTTTTCTCCTTTGACTTAATAACATCTTCCTTTGTCTCTTTGGCGATATCAAGTAATTCTTTAATCCTAGGTGCATTGCCAACTGTTGCGAGCATAACTACCGCAGCGATATACTCACTGTCAACGGGATAATCTCCACCACGAACTTCGACACCCGCGATATTCTCCTCAACCCAACTTTTTGCTTTCTCAACACCTTTCCGGTCCATTTGATCGGGGGGGCCGGCGATAAGAACCAATGCTCGTTCCGCCGTTGAATAATCACAAGGCATTGTTAACCTTCCAAGCATGGCCCGCCGAACAAGGGCAACAATTTTTGCGGATTTGTCTTCTCCGAGAAGGACTTCTTCAGTCATTTCTCGCTTTTGGAATTTATCCTTCAATCCACCCAAAATTCCACGTTTCTTTTTGGTTTGTTTGCTCATTACTTCGCTAATTGCATATCCAACTGAAGATATACCCCCGCCTCGAAGAGTATTAATGATTTCGCTTGAGTCAACAACCATCTCCCCAACACCCATGCGAGTGACTTCTCCGGCACGAAAGAGAACCCCGAACCTTCTAACCACCTCATTATTTAAGCGATGAAATGCACTTTTTACACTCTCTCCCTCGTTCTTCCAAGCACTATTATCGAAAATAAAACAGTTATCCGATTCATTGACCAGAGTAGTAAGACTTCTGGCAGCGTTGTAAGAATATAACCGCCCTTCCTCTGGAGCGGGGATAATGCCAAGAGTGTATACCGGTTCACGGTAGATTCTTTTTAGATGTCGTGCAAGAACCGGGGATCCCCCAGAACCAGTACCTCCACCTAGACCAGCTACAATAACAAAAGCATCGACATCGTGGGTTCCTCTGGTATCGATTGCTGTTATGATGCTATCGATTTCATCTGCTGTAACCCGTGCACCCGTGACATTATCAGTTCCAACGCCATGACCTTTAACTAAAGTCTGTCCGATGAGAATACGATCCTTCATTTCTATATGCTTTAACCCCATCAGATCAGTACGAGCAGTATTAACGGCGATACCTCGGAAACTGGTTGTGCCAAGCTTTCTGTCTTGTTCAATAAACATATCGACAATTTTTCCACCCGCTTGACCAAACCCTATAAAAAATACCTTCATTCGAAGACACCACCAAAGGGGTCAATGTATTATTATGAGTATTGCTTTTAAGTCCTTTTGTTTTAAAGAAGTTTAATTCAACAGTTGAAAAACTTTCTTATAAGGCCACGAGGAGATTTTGAAAAAATAACGAGATATGTCGGAGCCTTTTTCATTTCAGCCAAAAAATACTACAGATATCAATCATGAAAATCTGTATTATCGGCGGGGGTCTCACCGGCCTTGTTGCTGCTCATTTACTTTCCAGCAAGTGCGATGTCAACCTCTTTGAAAAAAAAATACAGGCTGGTGGATGTCTTTCCTCGTATCACATCAATAATTACTGGATTGAAGAGTATTACCATCATTGTTTTTCTAGTGATAATTTTTTATTTTCACTGCTGGCAACTCTTAACCTAAAAGACCAACTCGAATGGATTAATGCAACGAGCGGGTATTACGTTGAGAATACCATTTATCCGCTCAACACCCCCACTCAAATTTTACGGTACCCGTACCTTTCACTATTTGACAAAATGAAATTGGCAATGTTAACTATCAGATCAAAAAATATCAATGTCAATGAACTTGATCACGTTTCTGCTGAACAATTTATAACAGAATCACTCGGTAAAACGGTCTATACTTCGTTTTTTGAACCCTTACTCAATAGCAAATTCGGTGAGAACCGGAAAACCATATCAGCTGCATGGTTACTGAGCCGGATTGCGATCCGGTCTAACCGGGGGATTTCAGGAGAACATCTGGGGTATCTCAAAGGAGGTTTCCATCAACTTATCGAAGCATTAGAAGGATCGATTCAAACAAAAGGAGGTAAGATACAATTAAAATCGCCAGTTTCAAAAATACGTCACTTAAATGAGGCCTGGGACGTTGATGGTACAACGTATGATACTATCATTTCGACGATACCACCTCAGGAACTCGAGAGAATTGGTGGGCCAAAATGCACAAATATTCCATATCAAGGCGCAGCATGTATGACAATTGGTCTTGATAGGGAAGTTACCCAGGGAATTTATTGGCTAAACATGAAGGACCCAGCACCCTATGGAGCAATAATTTCTCATACAAACTTCATCCCTCCTGAAAGATACGGCGAACATATTGTATACCTCGCTTCATATTACAGTGGTAAACTCCCACAGAATATCGATCGGCAGATGTTTGCTGATTTCTGTCATCGGTTTTCAGTTAAAAAAGAGGAGATCCATTGGACGAGAATGGCAGTTGATCCTTGGGCGGGACCTATTTACACATTGGGTTATCGATCTTTGATCCCAACCTACGAACAAAACGGACTCTTTATGTCTGGTATGTTCTCATTTCCGAATTATCCTGAACGGAGCATGGATGGAGCGGTCAGAGCGGGGGTTGAAGTTGCAGAACGGATTACTAAGGTGAATGACCGTGAGTGATATTGAGGTGACTGCAATCATTCCGGTTTTTAATGATAGATTAGCATTAGAACAAGCAATTCCTCAATCGATAAAGGCATTATCTAATCTCTCAAAAAATTTTGAATTGATTATTGCCGAAGATGGAAGTACCGATGGCAGTGCTGAGTTTGTACGTCAATATCAACAAAAAGATCCAAGAATACACCTTTTACATAACGATGAACGACTTGGTCGTGGACGGGCACTAAACCAAGCGATCAATCAAGCTGCGGGATCTATTGTTTGTTATTATGATGTCGACCTAGCAACTGATATGCAACACCTACCTGAACTTATTAGTGCGATTCGTGACGGCTATGATGTTGCAACGGGTTCGCGGCTTTTACCCGGAAGTGATATTAAAAGAACTGGTGGCCGAGAAGTTGCAAGTCGAACGTATAATCTCCTCGTTCGGATTATTCTCGGTAGTTCGGTTAATGATCATCAGTGCGGTTTTAAAGCATTCAACAAGCAGCGAATCCAGTCAATAATTCCGACAATAAAATCAAATCACTGGTTTTGGGATACTGAACTCCTTGTTCGGTGTCAACGGTATAGATGCAAGCTCAAGGAATTCCCGGTTCACTGGCGAGCTGGTAAAGGAACGACCGTGAAATTAAAAGATATATTTGAGATGGGGACATCTATTCTACGCCTGTGGTGGCAGATCCATGTATCGTAAGGTAAGCGCCATTGTTATACCGACAATTATTGCGATTGGTATTATTGCGTATATGCTCCTTCAGGTCTGGGGAGATCTCCTCATTGCGATCCAGCATATGGTTCCCGGGTATCTCATCGTTGGGGGGGTTATCTGTATATGTGCATGGGTATTGCGAGGATGGCGTTATCAAATCATTTTAAAACGCCTAAACTACAATATTCGCCTTACAATCTCGACAGCAAGTGTTTTTGTAAGCCAGACTGCAAACCTGATTGTTCCCGCAAGGCTCGGAGATTTTGTACGAGTATTTATTCTAAACCATGAGTATCAGACCACTTATTCCGAAGGCATTTCGTCACTTGTTGTAGAGCGTGTCTTTGATATCGTCATTGTCGCTTTGCTTGGTGCTGTTTCACTTCCATTTGTCCTGAACGTCCCCCCTTGGTTTTACACGATAATTGTTCTACCACTTCTTGCCGGGGCAATATTTTTTGTGTTTCTCATCCTATGCGGACGATTACAAGCTCAAAACAGGTATATTCGGATTGTCCTTACAATGCTCCATGAGATCCGACGAGCATCCCTCACAATTAGGTCAATAGTTTCTCTTTCCCTCTCTTCACTTGTCATATGGTTATTAGACGTATTGGTCTGCGTCTCAGTCGTGATGATGTTTGAACAAAAGATTCCATTTGCAGTTATAGTGCTAGGAATAGTCATCGGTAACCTTGTGAAAGCCATACCTATCACACCAGGAGGCATTGGAACTTATGAACTCTCGGTGGCACTTACCTTTGAACTCGCGGGTGTTACTCCCGCTGTAGCAGTGCTTATAGCGGTCATTGATCACTTAATTAAAAATTTAATTACCCTTGTGGGTGGAATTATTTCGGTCTATCTGTTTGGGGATTGGGTCGTGCCCAGTATCAGAAAAGCGCTCAATACACGACTTGATGGGGGTAGTACCACTGATCAGTGAAATACAAGTTTTTTCTGTAGTAAGCTGGCTTTGTCTCCTTTCGGTACTGTCTCTATCGGTCTATCCCTCCCTAAAAAAGACATTTTCACGATATGCATTTCCAGTATCATTCACTGCATCGTTACTTCTCTTTACGTTGATTTCATGGTACTGCGGACTTTGTAGACTCCCTGTGCAAATTGCCATAATTCCATTTCTAATTTTGTTATTTTATCATATATTGCACCGAAACCTAACATTTTCCGATTTAAAAGAGCAATGGCGCTGGGAACTGATTTTTTTCATCTTTTTCTTCCTAATGCTTGATGTACGATATTTCAACCCAACCATTTCATATGCGGAAAAATTTATGGATCATGCATTCCTCGCATCTGTGATACGACAGCCGGTGGTCCCCCCGCTCGATCCATGGTTTTCCGGCGGTTTTTTAAATATTTATTACTACCTCGGTTATTGGATGTTTGGCGCTCTTGCAATTACAAGTGGAGTGCCTTCTAATATTGCGTTCAATCTCGCACTTCCGACAGTGTTGGGGCTTTCAGCATTAAACCTGTATGCAATCGGAGACTTGTTACTTGAACGGTTCCGCTGGCTCCCTCTGATAACCCTGTTGTTACCAAACCCATCTTTTTTTTATCAAATAATTCTAAGTAAAGGGATCAATACTGTTCTCTGGGATAGTACCCGAACAATCACAAACACGATTAACGAATATCCACTATTTTCGTTCATTTGGGGTGATGTTCACCCTCATGTTATCGGCATATTTAACCAAATCTTCCTAATTTTTGTTCTCATCTATGCGTTCAAAACATGGCGTTCCCTTTCTTCAAGGTCAAAATGGATTCTCTGTATTGTTACATCAATAAGTCTTGGATCCATGCCGCTTTTTAACACGTGGGATGTGCTGATATATGCACCAATTACGGTGTTATTTGGAGTTCTTATCTGGTGGAAAAACCGGTCGATTGAACCCCTTTCACATGCAGTCCGACCCCTACTTGTTGTTCCTCCCCTCTCCATTGCAATTTATTTGCCTTTTTATCTCGAATTGAAAACCAACACCGGCGGTTTTGCACTCGTTCAATTGCCATCCGATCCTACACAGTTTTTTCTCGTCCATGGGTTTTTTATTGCGATATTACTAGCACTCCTCTTAAAAGATATTATCAAAAAACCGTACTATTTGGTTGCAGCCGTTCCTTTTATCCTTGCAGGATATACTGCTGCTGCTATTGCGATCGTTCCTTTAGTCTACTTGATGTTAAAAAAAGATCACAAAATTTCAGAAATTCTCGCGTTATTAGGACTTTTTCTTATTACATTCTGTGAACTTGTTTACCTCAAAGACAATATGGGTGATACTTATTTTCGGATGAACACGGTCTTCAAATGCTATATCGCCGCTTGGTTGTTGTTAGGTATATCAGCATTTACAATGGCAGGACAAGCACTTTTGCGCTGGGGAAAAATACCCATACTCTCTCGCCAGTTTAATGCGGTGATCGCAATTGCTTTGCTTGCAATTTTGTTTATCGCACCATTTTATGTCCCACTAAACTTGAATTATGGAAGTCAATCTCTCGACGGCCTTGAATATTTAAGGATTGCACATCCCGGTGATGCTGCTGCAGTAGCATACCTTCGGGGATTACCTGATGATATACGTATCATCGAAGCGGAAGGAGGGGACTACACATATTACTCCCGAATTTCTTCGTTTACCGGTATCCCTACTATAATCGGAATGCCTTTTCATGAATACATGTGGCGAGGAGATGATACAGGGTGGTATAACCAAAGGATCTCTGATGTTCGGGCCATTTACGAACAACCAGAGAATACACGCCCATTGATGCAAAAATACAACGCTACATTTCTAATTGTCGGGGAACCGGAAAGGAACCGGTATCGTGTCAATGTATCATCTTCAGGTCTCGAGCGTATCTTCTCCCAGGATGGAACTGAAATTTATCGAATTTAAGACATTCTCTTTTTGATAAAAAAAACATACAGAAAGGCGGTAGCGTAATACGTGCTGTAATAACCTTTATTGCTCTTCTTGTCGATGTCATATGGCACATCTTCAACTGACTGATGAGTAATGAAGGAGTGCTCCACTCCTGAATGAGGTGAGTTTATGGCAAAAGGTTATGTAAAAACACAGGCTTCAGATGAGCTACAGAACAAGGCTCTTGAAGCTCTCGAAGTTGCACGTGATACAGGAAAGATCAAAAAAGGATCCAACGAAGCAACAAAGGCAATTGAACGTAGTATCGCACAGCTTGTTTTAATCGGTGCTGATGTCGAACCTGAAGAGATTGTGATGCACCTCGCACCCCTTTGTGAGGAAAAAAAGGTTCCGTACATTTTCATCAACAAACAGAACGATATTGGCGCCGCTAGTGGTCTTGATGTTGGTTCGGCTGCGGCAGCAATTATAAAACCCGGTAAGGCAAAAGACGTCATCGATGATCTGACAAAACAGCTGGTTGCCCTGAAGGCGTGAGGTTCTCATGGCAGACGATGCAACGCCAGCAGAAGTTATAGAAGTTGTCGGTTCCACCGGAATGCATGGTGAAGCGATGCAGGTGAAATGCCGAATCCTTGATGGTAATAACAAGGGTCGTATCATCACCCGAAATACAGTCGGTCCAATTCGTGAGGGTGATATTGTGATGCTTCTCGAGACCGAACGCGAGGCAAAGAAACTATCACGGCGGTGAACCCGAATGGTCGAACAATATATCTGTAACTTTTGTGGTAATATCCTCGAACCAGGTACTGGAAAGATGTTTGTCAAAAAAGACGGAACTATTTACTATTTTTGCAGTTCTAAGTGCCAGAATAATCACAAACTTGGCCGGGTCCCAAGGCGTGTCCAATGGACTAACGCAGGAAGAAAAGCACTCGGTAAGGAGTAATTAATGATGGACCGCACCTTTGTCATGGTTAAACCAGACGGTGTCCAACGCGGTATCATTGGTGAGGTCGTTTCTCGATTTGAGGCGAAAGGCCTCAAACTTATTGCAGCTCGGTTTGAAGTTTTATCAGAAAAGCGTGTCAATGAACAATATACGGAACATCTCGAAAAACCATTCTTCCCTTCGCTAAAAAAATACATTATGGGTGGCCCATGTTTTCTGATGGTCTGGGAAGGAAGAAATGTTGTTTCAATTGTGCGAACGGTTATCGGTGCAACTAATCCGCAGGAAGCGGCTCCTGGAACTATCCGGGGAGACTTCGGTATCGATATCGGACGAAATGTAATTCATGCTTCCGATTCACCTGATAGTGCTGAGCGTGAAATTGCGATTCATTTTAAATCACACGAACTTTTCTCGTATACTCGAATTGACGAACCGGTAATTTACGAGTATTAATCCTTTTTTTAATAAAAAACCATAAATTCTTTATCTCTTCCTGCTCCAGTACCGCTCATGGAAGGGGACCTAATTACTTTCACATTGCTGGCCCTTTCATCAATTATTATTATTGTCAACCCGCTGGGTGCAACGCTCATTTATGTGTCCCTCACCACAAACCTCGATCGAGTACAGAAAGACGTAATCGCTAAAGACGCATGCAGGTTTGCTTTAATTGTGTTGTTGTTTGTTGCGGTGCTTGGAGCTTGGATACTACAACTTTTCGGAATAAGCCTTGAGGCATTTAGGATCGCTGGCGGGATCCTTCTTTTTGGTATAGGTATGGAGATGGTATATGCAAGGACCTCGCGTACAAAGCTTACCGCTACTGAGAGATACGAGTCCAGAGATACCGATGATATTGCACTCATGCCTATTGCAATTCCGATGATTGCGGGGCCAGGGGCAATAACAACAACTATCGTGCTCATGAACGAGGCTTCAATCATGACACCGATAGCATTTGTAATTGTTTTCATATCGATTATAATTTCGATACTGGTCACTTACATCATGATGCGACACTCCGATTTTATTATAACAAAGATCGGACAGCGGGAATACAGAGCTATTAACAGACTCATGGGAATGCTCCTAATCGCTATCGCTGTGCAATTTATTATTAACGGGTTAAAGATTGCATTTCCATTATTGACAAAAGGGGTTTGATACGTGAATAGTATCATATATCAACGAAAAGTGATTTACCGGATTTTCATTGTTTTGTTCATTCTCAATGTTAAGGAAATCCGACGGCAAATAAGTTTATCCAAACCTTGATCCAAGTATGAAATGCTGTAGTGCACAATTAGCAAGTTGCTGGGAGAATCCGGAAAAAACTCTAAAAAAAGCAAAGCTTTTCATAGAGAAAGCGGCTTCTCTTGAAGTTTCTATCATTGTTTTTCCAGAACAATTTGCAACCGGTTGGGATCCATGTTCCCATAAGTTCATTCAGAACCGTTCAGGATCTATTGTATCAACACTAAAAAAATATGCAAAAGAGTATTCTATTGCCCTTCTCGGTTCGTTCCGCGAACAACACCATCCACTCCCTCATAATACGGCCGTTGTGATTGATGGTGAAGGTTCGATTAAGGTCGTGTACGCGAAAATGCATCCTTTTACGCCAGCACATGAAGAGAGGAGGTATAGTGCCGGGGATAACATTGCTATTTTCAATATTGATAAAATGAAATTTGGCATTGCAATCTGTTACGATCTTAGGTTCCCATCACTGTTTCAGATTTATGCAAAACAAGGTGTTCATGGCGTTTTTATACCTGCAGCTTGGCCCGCAAGCAGAATCGAACATTGGGAACTTTTTATTAAAGCCAGAGCAGTTGAGAACCAGATGTATATTATCGGTGTCAATACTGTTGGTAAGACACCGGTTGATGAATATTTAGGATCATCAATGACCGTGGATCCGAAAGGATCCGTTATCGCAAAAGCTGGTGAAGTCGAAGAACTTCTGATCTCAGATTTGGATGCAAATAGCGTTGAGAATACGCGACAGAATTTTCCTGCCCACAAAGATATAAGAACAGACCTATACCAAAAATTGCACGAAAAAGAGGACTAGCGCCGTCTATATCTATAAAGGGCACAAACTGTATTGTATGGAGCGGCTCGTATGCGTAAATTGCGGTGCTGCCTATCCAGCTGAACAAATCTTGTATAATTGTACTGCATGTGGCCATTTACTCGCAGTTCAATATGACCTTAATAAAATAAAAGTAACAAAAAAAGTGTGGAATAAGCGACCGCTCTCCGTTTGGCGATATCGCGAGCTATTACCAGTTCATATTGAACCAGTAACTATGCAAGAAGGCGGAACTCCTCTTTATCATTTGAAACGTCTCGGTGATGAGATTGGGCTAAAGGAACTCTATGCAAAACACGAAGGCATGAACCCCTCTGGCTCGTTTAAAGACCGGGGTATGACCGTTGGGGTTTCAATGGCACTACAGTTGAAAAAACGTAGTGTTGCTTGCGCTAGTACAGGTAATACTTCAGCAAGTCTTGCGATGTATGCGGCAAAGGCCGGAATCCCAGCAGTCGTTCTCTTACCAGCAGGAAAAGTTGCACTGGGAAAAGTGGCACAGGCGCTAATGCATGGTGCATGTGTTATCTCGATCCGCGGTAATTTTGACCGTGCACTTGAGATGGTGCATGAGCTCTGCCTCTCCCATGGACTTTACCTACTCAATTCTATCAACCCATACCGTCTTGAAGGACAGAAAACGATCGGTTTTGAGGCTATCGATCAACTAGGTGAAGTACCTGACCGGTTTGTTCTTCCAGTTGGTAACGCGGGAAACATTTCAGCTGTGTATAAAGGTCTCCTCGAACTCAAGGATCTCGGATTTATTGATTCCTTGCCGATGATGACTGGAATCCAAGCACAGGGTTCCAGTCCCATAGTCAGGGCAATTCGTGAGAATCTTCCTGAGGTGATTCCTGAAACCCACCCTGAAACTGTAGCAACTGCTATTAGGATTGGTGCGCCTGTCAATGCCGAAAAGGCCCTTATCGCAATACGGAAGACTGGAGGGTGTGCAGAATGGGTAACCGACGATGAAATTTTACGTATGCAGCGAGACCTTGCACGAAAGGAGGGTATCGGCGTGGAACCAGCGTCTGCGGCTTCTGTTGCAGGTGTAAGAAAATTAGTAGAGATCGGCGCAATCGACCGTTCAGAAAGAATAGTCTGTGTTGTTACCGGTCATCTCCTAAAAGACCCAGATACGGTGATCAAACAATGCGAACCACCCACCGAAATCGATGCCGATCTGCCATCGCTGCTCTCTGCATTGCAGTTATAGTTTCTCTAATAATCATTAATCCCTGCGCAGCTCTACGTGCAGAGTACCAGGTATACCAAAACGGTACTGCGTATAATGCATCTATCGATGTTGCTAATGTGGATAAGTATGAGTTCTATGAGGCAGGTATGCTTGGAGAACGCATACCGCTAAATGTTGGAAATATCCAAGTTACTGGTAATTGCTCTCCATGCTCATTCAATGAAAGTGGACCTTTTAAAATTACTTTTCCTCTTGGCAATTACACCATCTTTTATATAGCACCGTCTCGGGATTACCACCTTCAAGGAACATTTGAAACCCCATATAGTGTCAATATTACACTCCCACCGGATTACGATGTTCACAATCCACTCCTCGCGGAAATAAGTCATGGAGCGGATATTATTAGTAATACTGATAATTCAACAACATTACGTTGGAACCAAACGATGTCGTTTGATCTTCGATTTTATGATAAGAATCGTGAAACACTTCTCTACTTTTTCGGAAATATTTGGATTGTAATTGCTATTGCAGCCTTACTGCCCTTCATCATAACATTCAGAAGAAGAGGGTAATTGTTTTGAAATTTCTTTAAAAGAAAATTTATTGAAAGATTAGATCAACCCAAACGATTTAAGTGTCACATCTGGATTGACGGCCCCTGCATGGTATACAACACCTTCGGTGAGTTCATTAATGACAACTTCTGCGGGGGAGAAAAGGGAGGTATCAATCTTATAGAAGTCAAACTTTGCTTCTTTGAAAATGTCATAGAACGGTTTTCCGTAACCTTTAGATTTGTTACTCGGGATCTTTTCGAGGTAATCTTTAATTTCAGGAGCCTTCATTGTGAGCATGATTCTGCCGTGATAGATAGTTGCATCGTTGGTTGTACCCATAGCTTTAGTCGCATCCTTTTTGACTGGTGGTACCGGTGCGGTACCTATTGCAGCAGTAATCTTTTTAGTATCAAACCCGAGTTCGTTTAATTTATAGACAGCCGTTTCAACGCAACGTCCTGATACTTGTATTGAACCGACAAGAGACGCTGTTGGAGCGATAACGGCGCAGACATTTGCAACATCAACATCGCACTCTTGAGCAATTTTTTCCATAACCTCCCCATTCGGGAGGTGATCACTTTCAAGACAAATTACTGCACAGTCATAATCATCTTCGTATTCAATCACTTCGTACGTGTGTTTGGGTTTGAGCGAAAGTGCCCGGGCAGGTCCACTCCCCATTGCAAAGTAATTACCGACTTTTATCGTCCACCCAGCTTTTTGTGCCCCCAGACAAGCGATGGATGGAAAATCCGTATTAATATCAATGAACGGAAGCGGAAATTCTTTGATGTGTCCCATTCGGAAGTTAACTTCACCTAGACCACCCATACAGATCTCAGTAAAAGCTCGGCCTGCTGCATATCCACCACGGGTACTTACACCACAATCAACGATGCGTGCACCATTGTCCAATTCATGGTAAGTCGCGTTAAATTCCTCTGAAAGTTCGGCAAGATTATCAAAAATCTCTAATGCCAGTTCATTCACACTGAGCATGTTTTTTACCACCTGTACCATACAACATGGTTGGGGAATAAATAATTCTTTTTAAATGATTAAATTTCAGGAAAGGTGCTCGAGTAGTTTCTGGGGTTCATATCGAAGGCTAATGAGACGTGTCCTTCCTTTTCCCTCACGATATTGAAGATTGACAAGGCGCAGAGCATCGAGTTTTTTTATCACTTCATAAAACCGTGTATAGCCAATTTCAACCGATTCCTTGATGCTCTTATAAACATCCCCTGCATTCATCTCTTTGTCTCGAAGACTTGCTTCAGCAAGAGCTTTTAAAACGTTTTTCTCCTCGTCTTTCAGTGTTTTTATAGTAAACGAGAGATGCAAATATTTGGAAATTATGTAAGCTCCACAGATATCATCCCGTTCAATAGTTCGTCGTGCTGCTCGTTCGGCGTTTAGAGTTGCCCTTTTTAATAAATCGATCCCAACACGTAGATCTCCGCTTTCCTGTGTTTGATCGACAACCAATGTCAGCATCTCATTACTCAAAATGCCTGGATAGAGTCCCTGCATCACCCGCATCTGCATAATCTCACGAATTTCTTCGATATTATATGGGGGGAAATAGATCTCCGTGGGTCTAAACACAGAAGTAACACGCGGATCAACTGCTTTGGCAAGATCAACATCAAGATCGCTGATGATCACAGTTACTCCAATTCGGATGTTCTCATAGGTCTCATGAGCACGTAAAAGCGTGTAGAGGACTTTATTGATTTCATTTTCATAGAGAAGGTAATTCGCATCATCGAGAGCGACTAACAGGATGATTGCATCCTTCTGCAGGATTCGAGCAATGGCATCAAACAATTGTTTAAAAGATGTCCCCGATGCAGGGGGCAAGTGCCCAGTAAGTTTGCGATAAATTTGGGAGAAAATCGCAAATTTGGTATTATCAATTTGGCAGTTGATGTAAACGGGCACCAATTTTTTCGTTGTATCTTCAATCTCAGAAAATAGTTTCCTGACACTGGTTGTCTTTCCGGTACCAGGGAGTCCCTTACAAATACTATTTAAGGGACGACCCCCCCGCAGTCCCGGTTGAATTTGAAACGCAAGCTCTCGCATCTGATTATCTCGGAATTGAAACTGCTCTGGGACATAATCGAATTCGAAAACCTCGGGATCACGAAACAGCGTCTCGTCCCACATCAGCAGGTTCTTTTTCATCTTATTCAATTCCTACAGTACTTTGTTAATAATTACGGGATATTCTTAACTAAAGATGAAAGGCAGAAAATCAACTGCATTTTTTATCCCGAACATCCCTTTCTGGGCCTCTTTTTCTGTAAATCGTTTGGTCGCATCAATACCCTTTCCCCTCACCACAAACGGCACTGGATCGGTCGTGTGGGTTTTTACTCTAATTGGTGTGGGGTGATCTGGTAATACTGCAACAACACCATCAAATCCATCAAGGATCGTTCCGACAAGCCCATCAACTTGTTCAATCGCCCTTACTTTTTCTTCAATACTCCCTAAATGCCCAGCCTCATCTGGTGCTTCAACATGAAGATAGAGAAAATCGAGATTCCGGATCGAATTGAGTGCGTATCGCGCCTTGGCTTGGTAATCAGTATCAAGATAACCAGTTGCACCGGGGACTTTAATGATCTCCATTCCGATGCATCGTCCGATACCGTTTAGCAAATCGACCGCAGATATTATTCCACCTCGTTTCCCAAATTTCTTCGTGAACTGTGGGAGACTGGGTTTTTTTCCACCACTCCACGGCCATATTTGGGTCACCAAAGATTTACCAGAACTTTTTCGAACTTCGTTCACCGGATGATTGGCAAACACCTTACGACTAGTATCCATACAATGTATAAGAAACTGTGCGTCTCCGCCCGCGGGTAAATAACCCGTGATTGACTTTCCTACAATATCGTGGGGAGGTATCGATGTGCTCCCTTTCCCATTAGGGATCACAAGTAGGTTACGATAACTTATCCCAGATTTGATCATTACCTCAGGAATTTCCTTTTGCAAAGATGTGAGAAGCTGTTCCCCTTCGTTGCTTGAAATGTGCCCTGCAGAAAAGTCATACATAATTCCGTCTTGGATTGTTACAAGGTTACATCGGTAGGCAATATCAGTTTTTTTCAGATCAATTCCCATACTCATTGCTTCGAGAGCACCCCGTCCCGTATAATATTTTTTCGGATCGTACCCAAGAATTGACATATTTGCAATGTCACTACCCGCTTCACATCCTTTTGGAATTGTACGTAGCATACCACATGCCCCGTCGTTTGCTAACCTATCAAGATTCGGGGTTTTTGCGTACTCAAGAGGAGTCTTGTCACCGAGTTCCGGAAGGGATTCATCCGCCATTCCGTCACCGAGAATAACGATATATTTCAAAAAATTACCCACCTATCAATTACCGAGCATCGCTCGAACTGCCATATGAACGCTATCCTTTGATCCGCGTTTCGGTTTCCAACCCAGTGCGTTTATTTTTTTTAGTGAAAGGTGCATTTTAGGAACATCACCGATCCAACCGCGCTCGCCACCAGTGAATCGATAGCGGACCCCTTTTAGATGCATTTCGTCAGCCACAATGTCTGCAATGGTCCTTACATCAATCCAATCTTCTGAACCAATGTTGAAGGTATTGACAGGTCTATGTGCGTTTTCGACTACAAAGAGCATCGCTTCAACGCATTCCTGCACACCAAGGTACGATTTTGTCTGCTTACCGTCCCCAAGAATCTCCATCTCACGAGAATTTTCTTTTAATTTTGTAATGAAATCCGGAATGACACCGTGATTACTTCTCTGTCCAACAATATTGGCAAAGCGGAAAATCCATGATTTCATTGAAAACGAGTGACAGTATGCGGCGATCAACGCCTCACAACCGAGTTTGCTTGCCCCGTACACAGAGATCGGTTCCAACGGGGTATATTCTTCTGGAGTTGGGAAAATTGTTGCATCACCATAAACGGTTGAGGTTGAGGTGAACACAATCTCTGGAACGTTATAGAGACGCATCGCTTCAAGAACCCTAAATGTTGAAAAAATATTGTGATTCAAAGGACCTTCGGGCGCAAGTGCACTTTGCCTCACGTCAGGATCGGCTGCCAGATGATAGATCCTGTCTGCACCATCAAATGTTTTCTGCCACCCATCAGAAAGGAGGTTGGCACTTAAAAATTCGATACTGGACTTTTCCAGATGAGATGAGATATTGTTCCTTGATCCCGCACTTAACGAATCGATTACCGTAACTTGGTCTCCCCGCTTTACAAGAGTATCAACGAGATGGGATCCGATAAACCCGGCACCGCCCGTTACGATATCAAACATCATATCTAATTATGTAATCAATGCTATAGGATTACTGCTATGTTCATCGGGATCGACCATGGCACGACAGCCATGCGTTTTGCCTGTGAATTGGGAGAGTTCAAAATCTCACGGGAAGAGGCAACGTCCTTCTCTTTTTCTTATCTTTCTAAACTCTGCCCCATCTCTGACATTAAGGGGATCGCTCTATCGTATTCGATGGGTGATAATATTTCAAAAATAACCTCGATTCACAAGGTAAAAAACCGCGGCCTTGTGAGTCGCGAAGGAGCTGGTAAACATATTGGCGGAGGGACGCAAGTGTTTGATGAAGTGGCAAAAAGCGGCGTTCCAGCTCTTGTCATACCGGGACTTCATCGCAATTCACCAACTGATCCCCGCTTCAAAGTATACTCACACCAATCCAGTCCAGAAAAAATTGGAATTGCGTATGAAATTTGTCACACACTTGGTGATAATGTAATAATTTCTGATGTTAGCTCCAATACGGTCACACTTCTTGTTAGCAACGGAATCATTATTGGTGCATTTGACGCTTGCATATTTGCACCTGGTACTAGACACGGTGCTATCGATGTGAATGCAATACGTAAAATCGACGCAGGTGGGTGGACGGCCAATGAAGCATTCCAACATGCGGGTGTAGACTTTTCTATGCCAGCAGAAGAACGAATGAATACAGTTGCAATGTTTGCTGCGATGGAATGTGCAGCGATGCTGGTATTGAATCCAGATGCACAAATCGCATTGGCAGGTACTCTTGCACCTACTATTGCTAACGCAGTTGAAGCCCACCTCAATCGAAAAGTTGCTGTTTATGATGAATGGTGCGCGTCACGAGGTCTTGCTCGAATTGCTCAAGACGTGTTTTCAGGCACACCTCAGATCCTCGGACTCGGTGTAGATCTGTAGATTTATATTGATTAATCATGCAAAATTACTAGGGATTTTTCTTGAGAGAACTGCGTATCCACGGCAGGGGCGGGCAGGGATCCGTTACCGCTGCTGAACTGATTGCTATAGCCGCTTTTGAGGGAGGTGTCTATGTCCAGGCATTCCCAGCATTCGGTGTAGAGCGACGCGGGGCACCTGTTCAAGCATTTGTACGATTTGATGATAAAAAAATCCGGAAACGAAGTCAGGTCTATGAACCGGATTATATTATTGTGCAGGATAGCAGCCTGATTAAAGATGTAAACGTGTTTCAGGGTGTGAAAAAAGGCGGTATTGTAATTGTCAATACAGAGAAGAAACCGGACTATAAGGTACCTGAAGGAGTAAAGCTGATTACAATCGACGCCACCTCAATAGCCTTAAAGGCGCTTGGGCTTCCGATTACCAACACTTCGTTGATGGGAGCGTTTGCCGCTGCAACTGGTGAGATTAAGTTCTCGGCGTTAGAGAATGCACTCAACCACCGTTTCCCAAAAGATCTTGCAGTTAAGAACATTGAAGCCGCAAGACAGGCTTTCGATACCGTCAAGAGGTCGATATAAATGGCACTCGCAATTGGGTGCCGGGCAAAACCCGGTAAGTCTCGCGATAATAAAACCGGATCGTGGCGTGTTTTTAAACCAATTTTTAATCATGAGAAATGCTCGCAGTGTGGATTGTGCCAGACTATATGCCCGGAAGGATGCATTCATGAAGAGGAGGAAGGGTTTCTCAACCCCGATTATACTTACTGCAAGGGTTGTGGGCTCTGTTCTGAAGAATGTCCAAGTGAAGCAATCGAGATGAAACAGGAGGAAAAATAGATGATGGAGATTACTGAAGGGTCACATGCTGTGGCAGAAGCTGTCCGACTCTGCCGTCCTCAAGTCATCGCCGCGTATCCAATCACTCCGCAGACCCACATTGTTGAAGCGCTTGCCGATATGGTAGCTAATTGCAAACTTGATGCAGACTACATAACAGTTGACAGCGAATTTTCTGCACTTTCTGCATGTCTTGGGGCGAGTGCTGCTGGATCCCGCACGTATTCTGCGACTACTTCCCAAGGACTTGCACTCATGTTTGAGGTCTGTTTCAATGTTGCGGGTATGCGATTGCCGATTGTCATGTCAATTACTAACAGAGCACTTGGCGCTCCGCTTTCGATATGGAACGATCAGCAAGATTCCATCTCCCTCCGCGATTCTGGCTGGATACAGTTCTATGCTGAAGACAACCAAGAAGCGACAGACCTGCATATCATTGCATACCGTGTTGCCGAAGACTTTTCAATTTTGCTTCCTGCATTTGTTTGCTTTGATGGGTTCATCCTCTCACACACGTATGAACCCATAGATATCCTCTCTCAAGAAGATGTCGACAAGTTCTTACCGAAATTTACCCCATACCAACGACTTGACGCAGCCGACCCAATCAGTTTTGGTATGTATGCTACACCGGACTACTATCTTGAGTTTAGATACGAGACCGATTGTGCTCTGAAGAGGGCAAAAGGCGTCATCCAAAAAGTAGGAAAAGAATTTGGCACTATGTTTGGGCGGGACTACAGTGCCCTTGTTGAGGGATACAGGCTCGATGATGCCGAAACCGCTATTGTTGCTATGGGTTCTATTTGTGGGACCGTCAAAGATGCGATCGATGAGATGCGAGATGCAGGGAAAAAAGTGGGATTACTCAAGATCCGTGTCTTCCGCCCGTTCCCAGATGATGAAATTGCACAGGCACTTTCAAAAGTGCAACGTGTTGCGGTGCTCGACAAGGATATCTCCCTAGGTTCCAAAGGGGCTGTTGCACTTGAAGTCAGAGATGCCCTATACAAAACGGGTATTCCGGTGAAGGGGTATATTCTCGGACTTGGCGGAAGAGACGTGCGTAAGAAAGATATCAAGGAAATCGTATCGCTCGTGGAGAAAGGTATTGGCGATCAATTCTTTGGATTGCGTAAGGAGTTGTTGTAAGATGGTTGATAAGGCCATTGAACTCTTTGATTGCGGCCACCGAGCATGCGGTGGATGTGGGGCTGCTCTCGCAGCAAGGTTGGTTATGAAAGGGGCCGGAAAAAATACAATCGTGGTTTCAGCCACGGGTTGTATGGAGGTATTTTCGACTCCCTATCCAGAGACCGCATGGAAAGTCCCGTGGATCCACTCCCTTTTCGAGAACGCTTCTGCAGTTGCATCGGGAATCGAAGCCTCACTTAAAATGCAGGGAAGAGAGGAAAAGGTTGTAATTATGGCAGGTGACGGGGCAACATTTGATATTGGAATGATCTGTATCAGCGGTGCTTTCGAACGTGGTCACGATTTTACCTACATCTGTTATGACAATGAGGCGTACATGAACACAGGAATCCAGCGTTCTGGAGCAACACCGTATGACGCAAGCACCACGACAAGTCCTTCCGGTTCGTGTTCCTTTGGTAACAAACTTCCGAAAAAGGATATGCCTCAAATCTTAGCGGCACATGGCGCCCCGTATGTCGCGACAGCATCGATTGCTTACCCTGCTGATTTAATGCAGAAAATCGAAAAAGCGGTACGCACAAAAGGACCTTGTTATGTACAAGTACATGCACCCTGTTGTACCGGATGGGGTTTTGAAGGAGAACAAACAATTGCAATCGCCAAGCTCGCCATCGAAACGGGTCTTTGGGTTAACTATGAGATGGTTGACGGTAAGGTATCAAAAGTAAAAAAAGTAGTGAGGAAACCAGTTGAAGAGTATCTCAAGACTCAAAAGAGATTCCGTCATCTCTTCAAACCAACGCGACAAGATGCTGAAATTGCTCATATCCAGTCTATCGCTGACAAAAATGCAGAAAAGTATGGTATTGATATCAAACTTAAAAAAGAATAGAAAGAACTTTTTAATTTTTTAATAATACTTCACATGACAATTGGAATGAAAACCAGCAACGTTATTATTACTTAACGGGGACATTAGTAGGTTATCGGGCTCGTGGTCTAGCGGTATGACGTCGCCCTTACACGGCGGAGGTCGCCGGTTCGAATCCGGCCGGGCCCATTATCTGATAAGTTATTTTTTTAAAACTCTTTTCAGATTTCAAAAAGAGGAAGTAAAAGAACTATCACTTTTTTTATTCTACAACTATTGTGTTCAACTTGAGAATCCTGCAAGCTTAATCTCGAATGTCAGGTTCTTTCCTGCAAGCAAATGATTCTCATCCAAAGTCACCGTTGATGAAGTAACATTAAGGATCTTAACCACAATAGTCGACCCATCACTTGTTCTGCGAATAGGCAACAATGTTCCGACTTCAGGTGTTATATTCGATGGAAACGTTGACCTGTTAATTACACCTACTAATTCAGGACGATACGGTCCATATGCTTTGTCATAAGGAATATAAACTAATTTTGTTTGATGTACACTCATGCCAAGAATAGCCTCTTCTAATCCGGGGATCACCGTATGGTCACCAAGCTTAAAGACAACGGGTGAACTGTTTACGTTTGAATAAAAAACTGTGCCATCGTCAAGAGAACCAGTATAATAGATCTGTACGATGTCTCCATTCTTTGCCACGAAAGGATTGAATAAAACAACCAGACTTATAGCCGCGATAATACAGATTACTGCCGCAATAATCCCAAATTGCAGATATTTCTGTTTTCTGGTAGCGATCTTCTCTTTTCCCTTTACTTTCTCTGATTTCTTCATCTCAGTGATCTTTGCCGTTTACTGATAAGTCTCTTGCAGTTGAACGAAAAAAAGTCTCTGCAGGTGTTTGTTGGTGTAAAATGAGATATCCTCTTGACCAAAGAAATCGTATAAAAAACAGGGAGCGCAATTCTTGATTGGACGTGGCACAGCAGATACGTTATGGCAGGAGACTGCTGCTATTCAACAACTTATTAAAAACGAAATTCATGCCGTCCATGAACAGCAACGAGAGCTCCGAACACAAGGCCAGACAGGGTACATCACAATTATCATTTTGCTTCTCTGTATTTTCCTCAATGTCGCGTTTCTTCTCATGCTAAAGGATTACTTTGCACTTTTTATTACTGCAAGCTTTTACATGTTTATGATTTATTTCATCACACTCCTCGTTCCGATTGGTGCAGGGGTACAGAGTTTCCGTCTTGAACGAATCCGGCAATTTTTTTCAACTCTTTACCACAACGGTATCATCTCAACAACAGACCGGTTTACTCATATCTTTCTCGATGTTTTTTTAATTAATAGTCGCGTCTTATTTCAAGGATTTTTAATAGTTTTTTTGTGCGATTTGGTTTTTGCAACTATTGCATTTATTAAAGGAGATTTTTCAACATGGACAACAGTTGTAATTATGTTCCAATCCATTTCCATTATTCTATTTTATTTTTTAGTTTGGAGGTTCGAACCCTATTCTACGAAATTCCAAACGGGGGTTCAAGGATTAAAGGATATGTTTATTAATAGACGATATCCCGCATGGATCATCACTCTCACGTTTAGTACTGCTGCATTGTTACTGCTATTTGCTATTCTTTCAACAATTATTTTGCTTCCTGGATTTACCGTTAAAACACTACTAACTCTCACTGGGCTTGAAAATCTGGGAAATTTTGTTTTTCTCATCGTAATCTTAATAATGAGCCAATACTTTGTCGTGCGATTTTTTCATGGCATTTCAAGTGAACGAATGGCCACACAATTTTCCGACGCAAAGATCGGTCATTTACAATTACTCCAAAAGGGGTATCCCGCTACACCTTCAACCTCGAATGGTTCTCTAGAGAACCAATCACCATCTACCGATGAAATACGTGAAGTGACTAGTGGTCTATTAAAGTCAAAAATCTATCATGTCGAAGTTAGGGATATATACGGTTTATTCCCGGTATTTATTGTTAATCCTGACTTTTCTGTTATCCTTGATGAACAGATGATCAAGATAATCACAGGTTATTTCCAGCATGTCGGATCCTCTGGAATTGACCGGCGTTAAATAAGTCAAATTGTATGCCCAATCCTTTATTCTTCAGAGTTCAATCACTGAGTTCTCTACACTATCACTATTGCACTGTATTTATACATAAAAAACCCATTGAGTGATGTTGAATATGTCAGAAGAGATTAGGGTAGCTGACGTTGCAGGAAAAAAGGTTCAGTGGGACCCAGAGCAGATGAGAAAAATCCAAGACCACCCTTGTTTTTCTGAAAAAGCGTGTCATGCATTTGGGCGCTGCCATATCCCCGTCGCACCAAAATGTAATATTCAATGTAATTATTGCATTCGGGACTTTGACTGTGTGAATGAGAGCCGGCCTGGTGTAACCACAAAAGTACTCAACCCTAATGAGTCCATTGAAATGGTCAAAAAGGTGATGGAGAAGTATAATTACATTAAAGTTATCGGCATTGCAGGTCCTGGTGAACCACTTGCCAATGAAGAAACGTTTGAGACACTCCGTCGCCTCCATGAAGAGTTCCCCAATGTGATTAAATGCATCAGCACCAATGGTCTGCTTCTCCCAGAAAAAATTGATTTATTACAAAAATACGATGTGGGGAATATCACCGTAACACTAAACGCAATTGACCCTAAGATAGGTGCCAAGATCTACCAATTTGTAGATTATAAAGGGAAACGGTATACGGGGATTGAAGCTGCAAAACTCCTGCTCTCTCAACAGATGAAAGGAATTGAGATGGCAATCGAACGCCATATGATAGTCAAAATAAATACGGTCTATATTCCAGGGATTAATGAAGACCACATCCCCCAAATTGCAAAAAAAGTTGGTGAGATGGGAGTTTATACGTTCAATGTCATTCCGTTAATTGCCCAATACAAGTTTGCAGATGTCACTCCACCAACACCCGAAATGAAACGTAAAATGCAAGATGCCTGTGCAAAATATGTAAGGCAGATGCGACACTGCCAGCGCTGTCGTGCTGATGCAATCGGAAGACTGGGGCACGATGTCCAGTCCTGCATATACGGCAAAGGCTAATAAAATTTTTTTGGATGTTAAGTTGCAGTTTTTATATACCCATTCAGCTCGTCTATTACGGGTAAGAGTGAAGGCGGAATTGCAGAATCTTCAGTTGTAACGGTTTTCCCATGGTAGTTGATTGTGTATTTGATCAAATCTGCACCCCCGCGAGGGGCTGGATAATTTTCTTGTAGAATCGAGAACTGAGCTTGGGTAAATATATTCGTTAGTCTATCAATCGCCGATGTATTTAGTACCATTTCCTTACTTGAGGTTTTCGTAGACACAACCGCGACCCCATTGTCAAAAATCACCAGTCGGTCGTTTAATCCAGCGATTCCGCCAGTGCGATAATAATCAATGAAGAGCGCTGGTGCTGGGGTATGTGAAATAGGAGGAGTTTTAACACCGATACATCCCGCAGTGACTATTCCGATGATCAAGATGATGATCGAGGAGGTCTTAATTAAATGTGTATAGGATATTTTTGAGTTCGTATTGTATCCTCCAATTCTAAGACATCTCAGATTTGAAGGACATCACGTTTGGCCGGAGATGAGGCAACTTTACGCTCTGGTAGTACGTCTTCGAGTGCTTTAACTAAATTGTCAACTTTTTCATTGTTGAACGTCGCGCGGAACGCGGCAAGTTCTGCCGAATTCATGATCATAATGCCCTTCTTTTTCATTGGGGCACCATGTTCATTTATTGGGTTAATATCAATTGCAAGTGATGCAGACCGGTTTTTTGTCTTTGGCAATCGGATAATAGAAACGCCTTTCACAGTAGTTGCTTTTCGTTCCCAGTCTTGCCCGTCTTCGATAAATGTTTTTAGTTGTTCCGTCAATTCCATACAAACAACTTATGATTTATATATTAAAAGGCTATTCGGTAAAACCCAAGATACTAATTGTTTTTCATGCCTAAGCTAAATACAGAGAAATAGACAACCCCTTGGTCTTAATATATGAGTAATCTGTGAACGCTAAATATACCCATCTTAAAAAATATAGAGAAGATTTACCATGCCTGTAATTCACCTTCGCACCGATCAACCTTTTTCGTTGGATCTAACGCTAAACTGTGGACAGGTTTTCCGATGGGATAGGAATCCTGATGGGTGGTGGTATGGCGTTGTTGGAAATCACGTTATAAAAATTCGTCAGGACGAGAGTACTCTTCGATTTGAAGGCGTTCCAGAACATTTTATCGAACATTATTTTTCTTTAGAAACTGATCTGAATTCAATTACTCAATCTTTTGACTGTGATCCGCACATACATGCTGCCATTACACAGTGCCACGGCCTCCGTCTCATTCGTCAACCTGCTTGGGAATGCCTAGTCTCGTATATCTGTGCGACCAATTCCAATATTCCAATGATTCGACGACGTATCGCGAATATAGCTCAAAGATTCGGACACGTTCTTGATTTTGAAAGTCGTCAATTTTTTTCATTTCCCGATCCTTCTTCTCTTGCGAATACATGTTCAGAAAGTTTAACCGAATGCAAATTGGGATACCGGACACCATACGTGCTCGAAACTGCATGCGAAATTTCTGACGAAAAACAATGGCAGAAGTATATTAATTCTCTACCTTACGAAAAAGCACGACATGAACTAATGAAATTACAGGGTGTGGGCCCAAAAGCTGCTGATTGTATTCTCCTGTTCGCTTTCCAGAAATACGAATCGTTTCCCGTTGATGTCTGGATACGACGTATTATAAATGAACATTACATTCAGAATCAAAGTCCTAATTCTATGCTCACTGGATGGGAGTACGATATGATTCGGCGATTTGCACGCCAACATTTCGGTCAGTATTGTGGTTATGCACAAGAATATCTGTATGCAGCACGTCAAAAATAAAAAACGATTAGGTTCCGATATCCCAGCTACAGAGATAGGATTTTTGTTTTTCTGTTAATTTATCGATTGAAAGATTGAGGGAAGCGAGTTTGAGGTGAGCGACCTCTTCATCGATCTCTTGAGGTACGTCATACACACCAGCGGCGAGAGATTTTCCGTTATACGCAATATAGCGAGCACAGAGTGCCTGTAATGCAAAGCTAAGATCCATCACTTCGATCGGATGCCCCATACCTTTGGGAGTTGCCAGGTTGACCAATCGACCTTCAGCAAGAACGTGTATTGATTTACCATTGATAATAAACGTCTCAATTCCCTCCCTTTGAATAACCTTGTCGGCATGCTTTGCAAGAACAGTCATGTCAATCTCGACATTGAAATGACCGGCATTGCTTAAAATTGCACCATCTTTTAGCTTTTTAAAGTGTCGTGCAGTAATGACACTCGTATTTCCTGTTGTTGTAATGAAAATATCTCCGATCTCTGCTGCTTGTTCCATCGGCATAACTAAGAACCCATCCATGTGGGCTTCTAGTGCTCTGCGTGGATCAATCTCGGTGACAATAATCTTTGCCCCTAACCCGTGCGCCTTCCGTGCTAATCCTCTGCCACAAAAACCATAGCCGGCGATAACAATGTATTTTCCTGCAATAAGAGTGTTGGTCGTAATCATGATTGATGACAAAGCACTCTCGCCAGTACCATGCACGTTATCAAAGTATCTCTTCATTGGAGTATCATTCACTGCGATGACTGGAAACTCAAGCTTTCCCTCAGCTGCCATCGCTCGGAGACGATGGATACCAGTAGTTGTCTCTTCACATCCGCCAATAATAGGAGGAAGGAGGTCGCGACGTTTTGTGTGTAGATAATGGATCAAGTCCATTCCATCATCGATTGTAATAACTGGCGATGCTTTCAACACTTTCTCGATTGCTATATAGTATTCTTTTACCGAACAGGCACGTTTCGCATAGCAATGCACCCCTTTAACTCCGTTCAATGCGTCTGCAACATCATCCTGTGTTGAGAGCGGGTTGCAGCCAGTGATATGTACTTCTGCACCACCCGCCGCAAGTGCTATAACAAGGTTTGCCGTCTTTGCCTCAACGTGGAGTGCCATCCCTATTGTCATTCCAGCAAACGGTTTTTCCCGAGCGAATTGTTTTTTGATGGCAGCGAGCACGGGCATAAACTGCGCCGCCCAATCAATTTTCAGTTGCCCTGATTTCATTTTTGCACCATACGAAGGTAGAACGATTAACGCTTACCGTTATTATCGTACCATAACAATGAGCATGCTGCAATACATAAAAACTCTCACTTGAGCGGGGAAAATTAGATGCGTATAGGATTCTCAGTCTTTAAGTAATGGTGCTTACACGTCGCATCATCCCGTGCCTCGATTTAAAAGATGGCAGGGTGGTGAAAGGCACGCATTTTCTTCAACTGCGTGATGCCGGTGATCCTGTCGAACTTGCCCAGCGGTACAATGAGCAGGGTGCAGATGAGGTAGTCTTCTTGGATATCACAGCATCGAAGGAGAAACGCGGAATTATCATCGAACTCATTAGGCGTGCAGCCGATCGTCTTTTTCTGCCACTTACAGTTGGCGGTGGTATCCGTTCACTTGAAGATATCCAACAAATCTTGCGTGCTGGTGCTGACAAAGTGAGTGTCAACACAAGCGCTGTTCACGATCCTAATTTAATCACGAAGGGATCGGAATCTTTTGGGACTCAATGTATCGTTGTTGCAATGGATGTCCAACGAAACAATTCGCCAAACCCAAATGGAACACCGATATCTCTTCCAAATGGAGAGACCTGTTGGTATGAAGTTGTAATTTATGGAGGTAGTAAACCGACAGGTATCGATGCAATCAGTTGGGCAAAAGAAGTTGAACAACGCGGAGCAGGTGAAATCCTTCTCACCAGTATGGAGACTGATGGAACAAAGAAAGGGTTTGACATACCTATCACCGCAGCTATATCAAAATCCGCTAGCATTCCAGTCATTGCAAGTGGTGGAGTAGGTACACTCGATCACTTCTATGAGGGATTTACAGCGGGAAATGCAGACGCATGTCTTGCGGCAAGCATTTTTCACTACGGTGAATTTACAGTTAGAGATGTTAAAGAATATCTTCGGGAACGCAATATCCCGGTACGCCTCTAAGATCGAGTTCGAACGCTGCAACTGGGTGTTCAATTTCGAAAGCATTCAAAACTAACGGATGGATCTCCCCGAAAACACCCATTTTGGTTCCATCAATCATGATATCCCCACGTCTTCCTTCAATGAACGTCGGATCATCAGATTCTTTCACCGTGTATTTCAGTGATAACTCTGACGTAACCGCGTCAATTCCGGCATAAGCCTCTGAAAAGTCTGCCATTGCATGACAACTTACAGCTGCAATACTTTGGAAGGTTTTAATTCCCTGAACTATATCCCCAGTAGAGAACATTTTTTGGGGAAGCTCTCTGTGCTTGTTTACTTGAAGCATCTCCATGAGGAGGGGCAAAATACACGTGCGTACTACAGTATGATCCTCACTGATCGGGAGCATCACAGCAAGAGCATTTGTAGAACGCTGGCGTTGCATCATATCATACATCACTCGCTCATTCGTAAGAGTGAACGGCATCATTTCTAAATATCCAAGCCCCGTAAGAATTGAACGAACCTGCCTTGCAAGAACACTCACTTGATGCGGATTACCAATTGTAAACGTTTTCGAAATTTCAGCTTTGAAATTCTCATATCCATACGCGATCGCAACGTCTTCAAATATATCCCAATCATGCATGATATCAGCACGGTAACATGGTACCTGCACCCGCACGCGATCTTTTCCTTCAGGTACAGCACCAAATCGCATTCGTTTGAGGAGCTCTGATATCTTTCCAGCGGATAGAGTAACACCTAGAAGATTAGAGCATTCATGGACACTAACAGTACGTTCAGATGGGGCGAGTGTTGGAACTTCTTTACTGTTAATTTCAACACTTTCGATAGTTGCCCCGGCTTCAATCATAGCGGTACAGATAATATTCACAGCTACGTTCACCGCTTTTTGATCGGTTCCCGTTGTATCAAGTAGAATATTTTTCGTTCTTTCAGTTACTCGTGTAAGTTCACCGTTGATGATTGGAGGAAACGAGAGAACATTATCATTATTATCAACAATTAATGGGAAAAGAGGGAAATCCTTGACAATCTTAGCATAATCTCTACCTTTGGGGTGTTCCGCGAGAATCTCATCCATTGTCATGGATTTGTTAAAATCAAGAGGAATAAACGAACGCGTTCGTGGAGAGGCGATATAATGGAACGGTGGTTTAACCGAATCTAAATCGTGTATGCCGATAGCAACCTTACTTCTCCCCCTTCCAACAGCCCAATGAAGAGCTTCCTGTAACCCCATAAGGGAAAGAATCGATTCTTCATCCAGTGATATATTTCTGATAACCCCCGTGCCCAAAAATGGACGTATTTTCGCCAGTTTTGGGTCGATGGTGAACGTGATACCAGACGGTTTAACATGATAGGTAGGAAGACCTGTTTCGATATTTAGAAAACCCCGCATTGCTCTAGCAACACCTTCTACCGAGAAAAGATCGGGGCGGTTTGGGAAAAACTCTACATCAGCATGGTCATCTTGTATCCGCTCAACTTCTGACCCGATCATCGGAAGGCGATCGAGGATTGTTGTCCTGTCTGTCTTCGTAAGCTGCTCTAAGTATCGGAAAGGCAGAGTTATGATTGCCATATTTACGTAGACCCCCTTGATCCAGCTTTACCAGTTCGATGCACTGGACTTTCCCGTATCCATCCGATATCGCTCCTGTATAAAAGTCGGAGATCCTTGAGTCCAAGCTTGAGCATCGCAAGTCGGCTCACACCAAGTCCCCATGCAAGAACCGGATATTTAATATTAAAAGGTGCGGTGACTTCTTCACGGAATATACCGGCACCGCCCATCTCTACCCAGCCTAGGCCGTCAACAAACACCTCGGGCTCAACAGACGGTTCAGTGTATGGGAAGTAACCTGGACGGAAGCGAATACCTTCAAAACCCATTCTCCCATAAAACTCTTTTAAAAAACCGAGCAAATGTCTGAACCCGACACCCTCGTCCATAACAATCCCTTCGAGTTGTTCAAATTCCGGAGTGTGTGTAGGATCAATTGTTTCTCGACGGTATACACGATTCAAGCAGAATGCTTTAACTGGCGGTTGTTTATGCAAGGCAAGATGCTGGATGGAAATGCTAGTGGTATGTGTTCTTAGAACACATTGTTCGGCCTTATCACGGTTCCAAGTGCCGCCCCAACCGGAAGACGAGGTATCCCCTCCTTTTTCATGCATATCTCGTACTCGATCCCAACCGTTCGGAAGCGGAATACATTCCTTTAGATAAAATGTGTCCTGCATTTCACGAGCAGGGTGATCCTGTGGCTGGAAAAGTGCATCGAAGTTCCAGAACGCACTCTGAACGATACCCCCATGGATTTCTGTAAAGCCCATCTCAAGAAAGATCTGTCGCATCTCATCGATTAGTTGCTGATACGGGTGGGTTTTGCCGATATACACAACTCGTGGGAGCTTATCGACCTGATATTTATGGAGGGGTATTGACTTCCAAGAACCCGATATAATCTGTTCCCGGGTTAGTGTACCTACTTCTTCACGAAAGTCAAGTCCTTGTGCGACAAGGTTAGCACCCTGTAGGGTAATGGCAATGCGGTAGGTTACACTTTCAACCTCTTCTAAAATACCGCGTTTAACAAGTTCTTTTTCTCGAGTGCCTGATAATTGAGGAGATTTAAAGGCCTTTTCATCATCTTGGGTAGAGACACCACTCACCTTGAAAATAATCCCATCTTTTACCTGTACTAAACCTTTCTTCCGCAGCTGACCGAATCCAATTTTAAACAAGGGATGGTTTTGGAGTTTTGAAACTTCTATACTCGTATCGAAATTGTTGAAGATTTGAGTTTCGGGTAGTCCTTTATCCCAGTACACCTTCCCTTCATCAGTCGGAACATAGGTTTTGTTAACAATCCGATCAACGCTCACCAACCCTTTATCTGCAGCTAGGTGTGCCCACTGAACTACCGCAGCTTCTGTTGAATTTAGTGCGGAAGCAAGAGAGATTGCGTCAGTTTCTTTTTTACCTGCAAGCGAATTAAGTAGCCTTTTTTCGTTATATGTGAGTTCTACCATCACCGCACCCCAATCTTCTCAGAAGCTGCATCCATTTTTTCGCGAAACACTTTGAGGAACAAGATGACGCGATCGGCCGTTTCCTTCTTACATTGTCCGCACGTGATATCACCCTGTTCACATCGCTGACGGATTTTTTGTAAGTCATTATCATCAGTAACCATATGGAAAAGATTGAGAAGATACAACGAGCACTTATCGGGCTCACCGCCAAGTCTTTTTTGTTCTTCAAGTGTCATTCTACCACCGGTAATACCATTCATTACTTTTTTTCGAACCGTTGCTTCAGGTTCAAAAAATCCGATAGTGCTTTCTGGGATACTACTTGACATCTTTCCCCCAGTGAGACCTGGCATGAAAATATGGTATGTTGAAGATGGTGTGAAAAATCCAAATCCACCGTGTGCTAATTCGATTTCACGAACCTTCTGACTGACATCGGCACAAGGCATCCCTTTGATATCCACGTGTCCCTCGTACTTTTTCGAACCGGAAAAGGATTTGTGAACCGCTTTAAGTGCTTCTTCAGGAGCATTTTTCGATCTGACACTGATGTACCCATCACGCTCTTCAACAGTAAACATCCTCATCTTATGAGCGACACCCCGAGTAAGTCTGATGTGTGGATCCTGGTCAATACCTACAGGAACGAGGGTCGGTGCCGGTACTCGGTCGATCTGAGGATACAGAATGTCTGCAACCTGCATGATCACACTTTCCGCATGGGCAAGATCGGTTTCCGGTGAGAAACCGTAAATGGCGGTTAGTTCTGAAAAATTAACCTTAGTCGCTGCTTCAAAAGCAAGATCCTTGAGGCGTTCGTTTTTACTTTGATAATATGTCGTTCCCTCAAACCCTAATGCGTAAAGACAAGAGAGGTATTCCTTGCCCAATTCCCCGCACTTTTCCCAAGAAATTCCACGGACAGCATGAGCCTCGCGGTCAGCAATTGTAACATAGCCGTTACCACCCTGTTGCACATGCCATACCACTTCTTTCATTACCATGAGATGCCCCAAATGAGGGTGTCCACTTGGCATGAAACCAGTCAATATATGGAATGGTGTTTTATTTCGGATAGCTGAAGCAATCTGGTGGTAATCTCGGTGTCCTACAACAATACCTCGTCGCATGAAATAGGGAATCTCAGGGATTTCCGATAGAACGGAGCAGATGGATTCGATGCCAAACTCTGAGAAGAGTTTATCGATATCGATAGTTTGGTTGCTCGACCAAGGATTGATATCGGGTACCATGTTGAGCGCTCACAATTTGATTCTTGCAAATTCGATGTACTGAATGCCGGTGGAATATACACAGCCAAACAACATCTTCTTTTTGACACTATGAGCTAATCGAACCGAGCGTGATATGGTGATCATTGGCATTTCGGCATTTTCCTCAATAGCATGGACAAGCATTTCAGAGTGAGGTTTCTGTCCGGAGTAAACACGGAAATGGTGCCCGAACTTGTATCCGGTTTTGGGGATGTACCCTCTCTTCCGCAAATCTTCGTATACCTTCAACTTATGTAAGAATTCAGTATCGGTCTCTTGTGCCCTTTGAATAAGATCTTCTACGGAGATAATTCTCATATCTATCTTGAGAGAGAGATCTCCGATCCCAGCGAGGTAGATCGTTTCGAAAGGCGAAAGCAATAAGCGATTATCATCAAGCCGACTTCCAAACCATGCTTCCTCAAATTGGGATTTAGGGGGGACATGAATTATTGTTGATTTACCCACAATTGTTCCATTAATTGATGGAAATATTGGAAAAGGTTCTAAATGAGGCGGTGTCTGGAGTTTAATCTCATAATAAGTAAGTTCATTCTCGTCATCGACTGTTGCAAGCACATATTGCTTGCGCATGTTGTGAGCGGTATTTACCTCTTTTATAATAGAGCTAAACTGGATAGGATCACGCTCTGAAATTACCCGAATGAAATATAAGGATTCTCCTTTTCCTGGACGTTGCCCTCTTTTAAAAACACGGAAATCGTGTGGGCCTGTTTGTACAGCATATCCACGTTCACGGAGATCACGATAGACAAAATAACTACGAACAATATTGGGTTGTTCAGCAAAAACCGCGAGTAATTTGTCAAAATCATAATCGTCGATTTTAATCTTCCCGCGTTGCAAAAGATATAACGCTTCCTGTGGGGCAAGCTTGAGACCATTTCCCTCTTTTCGCCCAAATCCTGCTTGGTCATACAATGTAAGGCCATCTTGTCCGCAACGCACGGTTGTACCGTCAAATGCAGCTTTCACTGCTCATAATATGGGTACTGCTCGGTAATAAGAGAAAGGGGAGGAGATAGAGGCAGCATAGAATTGTTATCGTTTAAACCCTACTCATAAAAAAGATGGTATAATAACTCTTTTTGTCATTCATTGTTTCAAAACAGATAGTTCATACAGATTTTTCAGTGATACGATATTCACCAACGGGCACATGGATCTCAAACCGTGCTCCATTACCAGGGAACCCAGTTTCCATGATACTTATTCCTGTTATTGATAGAATTTCTCGAGCGAGGAATAGTCCAAATCCTGTATGTTTACCGAATCCCTTGTTAAAAATCAGGCTCTTGTTCTTTGCAGGGATCCCAACACCATCGTCTTCGATAATCCAAACAAGTTCATCATCATTTTTAATGTAACGAGTTCGAATGGTAGTTACTCTTTCCCCATATCGTAATGCATTATCAACAATGTTGTATATCACACGCTCCAACAGAGGATCGGCAAAGACACTTAGACCTAAAAGATCATTCTGAATATGGACTGTATCTAGATCGAGCTGGGAAATTGCTTTGATAAATACTGATTTAGCATCCTGCCATTCAGGTGCCTTTACCCCCATATCTTGATAGTCTCGAGTGAACTGGATCTGGCCCTCAATAACCTGAATAGTTTCATCGATCTTTTTAATGAAGTCCTCTAATTTATCCCTGTCATGTGTTATTTTCGAAAGTCCGAGATAACCGAGCACAATTGTCAATTTATTTAGGATATCATGACGCGTAACACTCGACAGAAGGTTCAATTTCTCGTTTGCAAGGCGGAGGGCCTTTTCGGCTCGCTTTCGTTCGCTGATATCTCGGGCAAATGAACAGATATAGCCTGTCCCCCCATACTCAAAATAATCGCTTGTGACCTCAACCGGGAAGTGTTCTCCCCCTCTTTTCGTATAATTCGTTTCAATAGTTAAGGAACCAACCGCTTTCTTTTGAGCAAACTCTAAATTCCATTTCTCTTTTGTCATCGAGGGGTCAATAGCAAAAATAGTCATCTCAAACAGTTCATCGCTTGTATAACCAAGCATAGTAGAGAAAGTGGTATTGGAATACACCATCTTTCCATCCGAATCAATCCAAATAATCCCCTCCGCTGCATGATCAACAGCAAACTGAGTAATTCGTGACCTGTCCCTGCTTTTCTGTAAATCTTTCTCTGCAAGACGTCGGCGTGCTTTTTCAAGTATAATTACGGTAAAGTCAGCAAGCGATGCCGCAAAATCCTGCTCTTCAACTTCCCAAATGCGGGGAAAGCCAATATGCTCAAAGCAAAGAACGCCGACAACGTGTCGGCCTGATCTGATTGGTACATCAAGCATTGAAGTTATACCCAATGGTTCGAAATAATTGGTTGTAAATTCACGTGTATTTTCATTTGTCCGTGCATCATCTGCAACAATTGTACGGTTGGCATGTAATGCGGCAAAATATTGTGGATAATCTTGACTGAAAATAGTCTGCTCTGATTTATGGATGCGCTGGTTATTTATATACAGGTCTTTGCATTCAAGAGACTGCCCATCAGGTGAGAAAAACCAGATACTTGCTTGTTCAACTTTAAGAACAGTCGAGCCCGTTTCAGTTATATTGTTTATTGCATCTCGTAATTTAGGGGCATCACTGATAGCAAGGTTCACTAAAGCCTTCTGATACTCTATAGACCGCTCAGCCTGATCCTTTTTAATTTCTTCTGCCCTTCTCGCTTCAATGGCCATTCGGAAGTTGTCCTGTAAAATGGCATTCGTGGATTTGAGTTGCTCATAAGCTGCACGGAGCTCCTCGCTCTTTTTTAGGTTTTCTTGCTCGACTTGCAATCGTTGCGTTATGTCCACAAAGTAAAAATTCACGAATTTGTGATCAGCAAATGGCGCAAGGGTGATAGAGTAGGTCTGTCCATCGATCTTTTGCTCGTATGATCCGACTTTCCCCGTATTAAGCACATCATTAACTCGCTGATGCCATTCTAAGGGAACAGATTTGCCCTCCTCCAATGCTAAGTGATTAAGCAAGTGATTTGATGCAGGATTTTTGTAGCATAAAATACCCTCTGCATCAATCCTCAAAATAGGATTCGGGTTTTGTTCTGGGAACTGGGCAAGAGTATCGATCTTTTCCCGTGCTTCTTTCCAATCTGTAATATCTTCATAGGTTCCCAAAACCCCCTGGATATTTCCATTTGCGTCTTTTAGAGGCATCTTACTTGTTCGCACCCAGATTTTCCTGTTACCATCAGGCGTTGTCAGAGGTTCTTCGTAATTGAGCTTTGGAGTGCCGCTTGTAATCACCGCACGATCATCAGCTCGATATAGTTCTGCTAGATCTCTCCATCCCATCTCATAGTCAGATTTTCCTATTAAATCGTCGGGGAATACAAAACCAGAATCATGAGCGAATTGGCGGTTACATCCTAAATAATTTAAATTCAAATCCTTCCAAAATACCCGAACGGGAATAGTATCAAGAACCGATTGTAAAATTTGCTTCGATTCTGCAAGAGCACCCTGGCTATCTTTTAATAGTCTCTCTGCCCGTCGCCTACGGATCGCTTGAATTACCTTATGTTCCAGCTCAACAAATTGAGATTTCGAGTCGCCACCTTTCTGTAAATAGAAGTCCGCACCATTATTTATCGCATCAATAACCACTTCTTCTCTACCTTTCCCAGTGAAAAGAATAAACGGTAAGTCGGAATATCGCGATCTGACCTCCTTTAAAAGCTCAATTCCATCCATCTCCGGCATTTGATAGTCAGATATAATTGCATCAAATCTTTTCGAAGTAATCAGATCAAGTGCGCTCTTGGCAGAGGTGCTTATTTCGACATTTAGGTCGCCCGATTTTTCAAGAAATTGCTTACATAATTCAAGGAAAGCCTCTTCATCGTCAACATAGAGGACCGAGATCATGCATTTTGTACCTTTAACCAAAGAATTTCGGCAGTCATCGGGAGATTATTTGAATAAATATCTGATAAAGAACCAATAAATGTACGCCTTACAGATAAAAGTATCAAAACGAAACCTCTGTTTTTTAAGTAAATTATTTCGCGAGCTCCCGAACCTTTTTTAGATTGCCTTCATCGTCTCTTCGAGCGTCAACAGGGGTTTCGCAGATAAATGGTAAATCGCGAAATACAGACTGATGAAGAATGCTACGGAATCCCTTTTCACCAATTGTTCCCAGACCGATATGCTCATGACGGTCGAGACCGCTACCTAGATCGCCTTTTGAATCATTCAGATGAATGACTTTTAGATGTTTCATCCCGATAATCTCATCAAATTGTTGTAATGTATTTTTAATACCCTCATCAGTACGCAGCTCGTAGCCGGCGGCAAAGGCATGACAAGTATCAAAACAAAGACCAATCCGTGCTAAGTCTGTAATCCCATCCATGATTGAACGGATATGTTCAAAGGTGCTACCAACACTATTCTCCTCCCCGGCAGTGTTCTCTAAGAGCAACATCGCATCACTATTTGACGATGAGAGTGATTGGTTAATTGCCGCAATCACCCGTTTTCTCCCGCCAGCGATCCCATCACCCAAATGATGCCCGAGATGTGTGACAAGATAAGGTATACGAAGTTCCCTACAGCGGTTCAGTTCGGTTGTGAGTGTGGCGATTGACTTCTCATAAACCTCCTCTTTTGGGGATGCAAGGTTGGGCAGATATGGCATGTGGTCAACCGGAAATAGACCCGTTGTTTTGATTTTTTTAGTAAATTCAATGCAATCTTCACTTCGTAAAGGCTTGAACATCCAGCCTCTTGGGTTGCGTGAGAACATCTGAAATACGTCACACCCAGTCTCTTGAGCACGGTCTACTGCTTGATCGAGTGAACCAGCGATTGAAACATGGACTCCAACCCTTACCATTTTAGGAAACTCCTTCTGAACATGAATATCAAATTATTGTAAGTGCATCTTTGATATTATGGAATTGCGATCTAGTTCAAATTACCAAAAATATTTACAATTTATTTTTTTGCATCTGTTGCGAAATCAATACCGTTAACATGTCACGTGAAGTAATGCTGTAAATATCCTTTCTTCTTTCTCGATTAAAGATAGAATCTCCGTTGTTTTCATGATTACAGGCGAATATTTTTGAAGAGTTTTAGCTGCTTCCGGTGTTATTGGAAGATCCCCATACTGTCCCGTTCCAATAAAAACTACCTTTGGTCTCTCATCAGAAAGAAATTCAAGCTCAGCATTTGTAAGTGGGGTGTGTCCGTACTGTCCCTTTTGATCCTTGGATAACTTTTTCTTGCGTTTGGTGATCTTATGATCAGTGTGAATGATAATGTCGTGGTCATAGCGTACTCCCCCCACCTCGATCCAGCCAAACCCGGTTTTCATATATCGACCTACGCAATGATTGCAATACAGGATAATGAACATTTCGCGAAATACTTTGCAGAACAAAGAAATCCTTATCAGTGTTTATGATGATGCAACCTTGGTGGTTTTAATGCTCATTGGGATTATGTCAGATTCCCATGACAATCTGTCACGGACACGGGAAGCGGTGTCACGATTTAATACAGAAAATGTGGAACTCGTGCTTCATGCCGGGGACATTATCTCTCCATTTATGATTGGTGTGCTTAAAGATCTCAACACAAAAATGGTGGGGGTATTTGGTAACAATGACGGAGATCGCGTACTTCTTGAAAAAAAGTGTGCTGAGTACCCGCATCTTTCCTTCCAAGGCACATTTACACGTTTAACCGCAGGCAAGACATCAGTAGGGCTTATCCACGGTTCCGATCTTGAACTGCTAAACACCCTTATGTTAAGCGGTGGATTCGATCTTCTTGTATATGGTCATACCCACCAAGCGGATATACGCACGAATGGTAAAATGCTTATAGTCAATCCTGGAGAGGTGTATGGATATCTTACGGGTAAGAGTACGATTGCCATCGTGAATACCGAAAATCGTCGGGCTGAAATTATTTCGCTTCCTTAAGATCTTAGCATTTTTTTAATTTTCCAAATTTTTAGGATTTTTGATCTGATTGTTAACGGTTGTGCTACCAGGCTGTGTTAAATGAAATCTTCCCAATTGTATATCCCCGGTTTTTTCTCTGCATTTTTCATCGGTTTCCCCCCCCTCTTTTAGATGCATCATGTCTTATGTAGTGGTGCGATCATCTGTACAGGGAGAACTATGTTTGAGGATATTCTTGGATGGCTTGTACCGGGCATTACTATCCTGGTCATTGTCATTCTCATTTTCAGGGCCATAGGTATTTACAACCGGTTCTACTCCCTGAAGAATTCATCTGAAGCGACGCTGGGGCAGATCCGCGTCGCCATGAAAAAACGACTGGACATGATTGATCAGCTCCTCGGGGCGGTAAAGAGCTATGCGAAGTTTGAAAAAGAGACGTTTGAAAAAGTGACGGCAATGCGGGCTGCAGTTGCGACTGCAGGACCCGGGGATCTCAATAAGGTCGAAGCGGAGTCACGCTCCCTTCTCGGGCGCCTGTTTGCAGTGGCGGAAAACTATCCCAACCTCAAGACATCGGCCACAGTAACCTCGCTTATGGATTCTATAAAAAGTATTGAGGAGGAGATTGCACGCCAGCGCTACACCTACAACAACATCTCGCAGGAATTCAATATTATGATGGATACCATCCCATCGAAGTTTATTGGGCAGCTAACCGGTCTTTTAAAACTCGAGTACCTACAGTTTGAGGAAGCGATTGCAACCCCCCCGAAAATTGATTTCTGAAGGGTAGTACCATGGGCGAAACAAAACAGCTGGCCGTTCTCGTCATCGCCGCGTTGGTCATCGGCATCATCGGGCTTATTCTTGTCGTAACAGTCCCGCCACTATTTGAGGGCGATCTGGTGATCGGTTCCTATGAGGCGACACTTTACCAGAACGGTACGTTCCATGAACAATATATCTATAACGTAGGGGTATCTGGAGAGTACCGGATGCTCTACCGGAGCTGGGAAGCGCCGCTAGTGTTTAATAGCATTAACAGTTCCTCCATACAACTGGTCTCGATCGAATCACCGGTTGGCACGGTTGGCTATGCCAAGGACGCTCAGGGAAATGTGTCCATGACGGATTCCAAGTCCGCCGAATCCTTAAAATTCCAGATTAATAAACTCGCTAAAACCAATGAAGTCGGGATCTACAAACCGGATTACTTTGCAGCGGGAACGTACACGGTTGGATACACATACGTGGTCCATCCGCCAGTTGAATATGATTCGATAGATGATCACCTGAATCTCAAGCTGGCTGGCAGGAGCCATATACCGTATCATTCGGTAAAAATCACTGTCCCCGCTGATCATATTGTGCATGTATATGCATATCCCCCGACCTTGACCACGAAAATAACCGGTGATACCTATGTTCTCACCGGGAACGCCGCAGCGGATGAGAATATCGCGGTGGAAATCCTGACAACATCTGGAGGTCTTAGCCAGATCCCAGCCTTCAGGAACGAAGTAACGGATCTTTCGGGAAAAACCGCTTCGGGAAGCTTCTGGTACGATCTACCGTACTGGGGTGCGTGGTTCCTCAATTACCTCGGAAAAGCAGCGGTAATTCTGGTACCGTTCCTATTTATTATCATCTACAACCGGTATGGACGGGAAAAAGGATTTACCATCCCTGCCTATCTCAGCACCATACCGAATTTGGCACTCAAACCATGGCAGGTGAATCTGCTTTTTAAGGATGATGCACTGGAATTTGACGAGGACGGGTTTTATGCAACCCTGCTCGATCTACACCGGCGAAAGATCATCACGATGACTGAAAAAGATGGGGGAAAAGGCATTGAGATCCGGTTGCTCTCGTCCGCGACCGCTGACCCCTACGAACGGCGGGTTGTTGCCTTTATTCAACAGCTCTCCGAGAACGGTGTATTGGATACCGCCAAAATCGGAGAACTGGCACGAAATGCACAGACACAGTATGCTGCAGAAGAAAAGGCGTTGAGATTCCAGCGGATGCTCACCGATATTACACGCCGTGCTGATGCATCCCTTCCCGTGCAGTATATCGTTGACGGAAAGGATCACATCATCCCGCTTCTTCTGACCAGCATCGTCGCATGCGGGATCACCATCATCATTGCCGTTGTGGCGTCTATGCAGTCCTCCATCCTTTACCCGGCAGTTGTGCTCTGGGGTATTGTCGTTGTTCAGGTAATCCTTGCGCTTGTAACCCCCTCCACCCTGTTCGGCCACTGGAAAGATGATCACTACAAGGAAAAACTCGAATGGGACTCATTTACCCACTTCCTTTCTGATCTGGCCATGATACAGAAATACGCGCCTGCCGATCTCTCCATGTGGGGAGACTGGCTGGTGTATGGCACGGCGCTGGGCGTCGGTAAAAACGTGGAACGGGCAATGAAAGTGCTCAATATTCACATCGCAGACACCGGGGTCCCATTGGGGGCTGTCGCTATGAGCTATGCATTTATCCCGCTCATCAGCTTTATGCCGCCGAGTCGTGGCGGTGGCGGAGGCTTTGGAGGCGGCGGTTTTGGCGGCGGTGGGTTTGGCGGTGGCGGAGGCTTTGGAGGCGGCGGTGCCGGTGGGAGATAAGCAAAGGAGAATGCTGGAACCGCCCGTCATCCTCAATGTTTTTTAATTTTATCAGTTATTTGATTATAAACGCTCCACTGGTTCAATCACATCCGGAGTATCATTCGATGGAGCATTCACTCGGTCTGATACAGGATACATTTCCATTGCATTATTGGGATATGGAACAAGGAGTGCAGAGAGATCAGAAGGATTGAGAGGGATTGGTGTAACCCAACGATCCTCATATTCTTTGAGAAGTATCACTGGCATCCTGTTGTGCACCCGTGCAACTAGCTCATTAGGTTGGGTGGTGATGATGGTATAGGATCGAATAATGGTATTATCAGGAGCCTTCCATGAATCAAAAAGTCCAGCAAAAGAAAATTGGGATTCTCCTATTAATCTAATATAATATGGTATCTTGTGAACGCCTTCCTTTTTCCATTCAAAAAAACCACTTGCGGGAACAAGACAACGATGGTTCTTTACAAGCGACTGAAATGCTGGTTTTTCTACGATTGTTTCTGCCCGTGCATTAATTAATCTCTGTCCAATCGTTGAATCCTTCGCCCACGAAGGAATAAGTCCCCAACGCATCCGAACAATAGTATTCCCATTGTCATTAACAATAACAGGTTGCTCTGATGTAGGTGCAATATTGAAATGAGACCGAAATCCAATTACGGGGTTTGTAACACGAAAACGTTTTCCGAGATCATCTATACAAAGGAGCGAATACCGTCCACACATATGTGATCAGCCAATCATAGGTTTAATTCATCTGAAAATGGCATGAGTGCTGTAACATAGACCAAGGGGGGTATTTTAGGATCAGCATCTATTTCATCAATCTTCACGATTTCAACCATAATTGGGCGTTCTCGCATCACAGTTTCAAATGATGGATCATTATCCTTGACGAATCTTAGGAATGCCTCAACACGAACATAGGGACGCTCAAATTCTGGTATATCCTTGTACTTATGTATTACCACCTCAAGCGGTTGGTTTCGCACTAAGTCGTTTTCAAAGAACAAATATACCGCGATATCAAACCGTAACGCCACTGAAGCTAAGTCGTTAATATTGACACTCTTTCCTGGAATTATATCTTGCGAGGCAAGTTTTTCTGCCGGTGTTGTTCCAATTAATGCACTATAAGCATCCGTCGTCATATGAGTTTTTACCATATTTTAGAATTCATGTAAATCCTGTTTATTGACTCACATTTTTTCTGGTATATTCAATCGTTTTGAGATATCAGAAAGTACTTCTGAAGTAATCTCCTCTCTTCGGGTTATATTAGAGATCCAAAATCGGATACTAATTGTATTTCCTTGGGCAGTGATCCCGGTAAATAGTACCCGCGACACGAGCTGATCTGGTTTTGCTTTTCGTCCAGTATATCCTTGAAAGAAGAAAGATGAGGCTATGCCAGATCGAACGGAGTGATCTGCCGGTTTACCATTTGGTAAAATATCTGGATGTGAATTTAACACCGATAGGATAACAGTACGTGCTTCATCAAAGGGGATTTTGAATGGTAGTGTAATCATAACAGGAATCTCGATAAACCCGGATTTCGAATAGTTAACGATTTTGGAAGAAAGAAGAGTGGCGTTGGGCACGAGGTACACCCTTCCGTCCCGATCTTTGAGAACCGAACGGGTAAACGTCAAATCTTTTACTCGGGAAATACCAGTAGTTGGATCCCCACCCAACTCCACCCAATCATCCAGCCTTATCGTTCTGTTAATCGTGATCAAGAACCCCGCGAGCAGATTAGATACAATCTGTTGGGATGCAAACGCAAGAGCAATACTGATTATACCTAGCGATGCAATGGTGGCGTTAATATCGAGACCAAGAAATGCAAGATCGATACCATATAATCCCAGCCCAACAACGAGATATCCAGCAAAGCGAGCTGCCCAACGAGCAACTGAATCAGAAGTGTAATGCAGAAGGATTATTTTTACTATTTTGTAACTGATGTATGCCGAGAAGATAACAACAAGACACGCGAGAATAAAAATGATAAAATTTTCTAGGGTAACACTCCCGATAAGGATATGCGCATCACTCATGCCGGTATACTATAACTGCGATTGGTCAAATATTTGTGCGCAAAATCCGAAATTCTCTGATGTCACACTGCAAATCGATAAGTGTTTTTGGTAAATAATGTTTGAGAATGAGACAATAATTCAGTGACGGAATATTTCTCCCGTTTTAAAATAATATTGGTCAATTTAAGAGATATCTGGCAGTTTACCGGCTAAGCACGTCTTGCACAAATTTACCGATATGATCAATCGCTTCTAGACCTTCGGGCACATGGTCAGCAAATACTTGCCAGCAGTGGAACATATCTTGCCATATTTCAAACTGAACTGGAACACCCGCCCATCTTGCCTTTTTCACGAAATCTAATATTCCATCAAACAAGAGTTCGTGCGTCCCTGCTTGGATATAGAGACGAGGAAACCTGCGAAGGTCTGCATGAATAGGCGATGCGAGCGGGTCATTTGGATTGTGCCCCCCAAGGTATGTCGTACGAATCGAGTCGAGTCGAGCAGAGCTAATCCAGTCATAGTCTCGATTTTTCTCCACCGATTTACCTCCAAACATCATATCCACGGCAGGGGAGATACAAACCGCTGCTGGCGGAAGCAGCATCATACGTTCCCGTGCTAACAGGAGAAGATCGATTACCAGCGTTCCACCTGTGGAAATACCGACCGGCACGATCCGATGTGAGGGGTATCCGTGAGAGATAAGCCATTGATAAGCTGCGACCGCATCTTCAGCTGCAGCAGGGAAGAGATTCTCTGGAGCCAATCGGTAATCTACAGAAAAGACTCGTGCTCGAGCAGCCCGCGCAATTCTTGTGCAAAGCCCTAAATGATCAGCAGTCGAACCAAGACTGAAACCACCGCCGTGGAAAAAGAGTACAGTACAATCCGATAACGATTCCGGCACACGAATCCAGAAACCTTGTAAACCCTCATTCCCAATCATCACCCGCTCTAAAAATGGAGGTTCTTCTACTTCTGTTTGCACTTCTTGATAAAATGCAGAGAACTCCTTCCGTACTATAGGCATCGGTTTTTTTGTGTCAGGGCTATGGGATCGTATTATCTCAAGGAGATCTTCATGCGGGTCTTGATCCATTATTGGTGGTTTTGGTTGAGGATGGAGATAAAAGGGTGGGGTAAACCCGTACATTCAAACATAAAAATGCTAACAGAAGAAAAAAAACAGGATAATTTTTGGATTTTAAATTATTTTTTCAATAACATTACAAGTCGTTTGTTCACCTCATCCCAATTCACAATGTTCCAGAAAGCCTCAACGAATTTTGCCCGGTCGTTCTTGTAATCAAGATAATACGCATGCTCCCAGACATCTAAAACCATAAGAATGCTAAATCCAGGGTAAATGTTTGCATTGTGCTTCTCAACCTGCATTATAATTGGTCGCTCTGTTTTCGTACAATAAGTCAATGCCGCCCATCCAGAACCTTCAACACTGGTTGCAGCCAGAGTGAACTCCTTTTTGAACCGGTCGAATTTGCCGAATTCAGCATCAATTTCCTTTGCCAGCTCACCTTTGGGTACTCCGCCACCTTTCCCTGCGGGTGCGAGGTTCTCCCAAAACATGTTGTGGAGCTTATATCCACCGATATGAAATGAGAGTTCTTTCAATGTGGCTTTAATGTCGAGATCCGAATTTTCCTTACGTGCTTTGTCGAGTTTTTCGAGAATCGCGTTCGCACCAGTGACATATGCCTGGTGGTGCTTTTGGTGGTGCAGGGTCAGTTGCGCTTCCGAAATATACGGCGCTAGGGCCTTATATTCGTACGGAAGTTTTGGTAAAGCATATAGCTTGGTCGGTTCCATACTTATCCTCCTTGACTTGACAAAATTGGTATTAGTTCCTTTCTCCTATTTCTTTTATTGCATTCGGGTAATGAAATTAAATATCCTGTTTGCCATGTTCCAAGATTATTCCGATCCCATCCATTTTTTAATTATTTTTTTCTCGAAAATTTCCTTTTGATACGTCCCACTTGAACCATACACCAAATTGTCCCTTTCACTACCTGAACTTTCATACCCATACCCCTCCCCTCCATTGTCTTTGATACCTCTTTCATCAGTTTAGGGATTGGTAAATGTTGGGGGCAGATTTTTCGCATTTGCCACACTGTTTGCACAATCCTGCGTACGACTTCCCCGCGAGAACTCCACCATGTCGTCCGAGATATTGGAATCTCGCACTCCGATCGTGAGGAAATAAATAATACGTGTTATATAGAGCAAAGCAACCGGGAATATCAATACCTGACGGACACGGGATACAGTAGCTGCATCCTGTGCATTCAATCTTCATCAATCGTTTATACGTATCCCTAACCTTGTTGATGAGTTCCAATTCATCTTGAGATAGAGAATTCGGAAGTACTGAGTTAGCGATACGTAAATTCTCATCAATATTAGCTTCGTTGTTCATACCGGAAAGAACTACTGTGGCCTCCGGGTGGTTCCAGACCCAGCGAAGACCCCACTCGGCTGCTGACCGTTTTACCGGTGCCTCATCCCAAATCTTTTGTATTTCTTCCGGGACTTTCCCTGCGAGATTGCCACCCCTAAGGGGTTCCATAATTATCACTGCGAGTCGCTTTCCGGCGGCGTACTTCAACCCCTCAGTCCCGGCTTGATTTTGTTCATCAAGATAATTATATTGAATCTGGCAGAACTCCCAATCATAAGCATCCACGATCTCCTTTAAAGTTGCAGTATTGCCATGAAATGAAAAGCCGGCATTTTTTATTCGACCATCTTTTTTTGCAGTATCGAGGAATTCAAGTACTCCGAGATTTTTGAGTTTTTCCCAGCTTTCTTTTGAAAGACTATGGAGCAGATAGTAATCGATATGATCCGTGTGCAAGGTTCTGAGTTGTTCAGACAGAATCCGATCCATATCTACACGGTTGTGGATCGACCAAGGAGGAAGTTTTGTCGCGATCCGGACTTTTTCTCGGTAACCATCAGTTAGAGCCCTCCCAAGAACTTGTTCGCTTTTACCGAGATGGTATAGAGGTGCTGTATCCAAGTAGTTGATGCCGTTGTCGATAGCGTGACGGATCTGTCGTATCGCACGTTCTTCATCGACACCCCCCACCTTTGTGGTAGGGAGACGCATACACCCAAAACCGAGAATAGAAAGTTTATCGCCAGTTTTTGGGACATTCCTATAGAGCATCGCACCTCACCCTATTTGTGGGTTTTACCAATGTTCCATGCATCGCCAACATATTCCCCAACCGTCCAGTATCGGTTATCTGGCATCGTGAGCAAAAGCGGATTGAGCTTTTTAATGTCCGGTTTACCATCTGTGAGACATTGCTCATCAATATAAGACGAAACAATTTCCCCAATATAGAAATTATTTGTGGGGTTTTCGACAAGATTCACAAGTCGACATTCAATGGAAAGTGGACATTCCTTGATCAAAGGTGCTGTTTTCAATTCACCGTAGAATATATCGAATATCTTTGACTTATCGACATTTTTTCCAGATACAATTCCACAGTAATCCACTTTCTCAACCATTTCTGCAGAGGGAAAATTGACACTAAATGTTTTATTTTCAGCGATTCCTAGTGGCGTGTAGTGGTGTTTTCCGACACCGCACCCAACCATGGGTGGGCTCGCATTCACCCGAGATATCCAACCCAAAGTCATAAAGTTTGGTTTTTGCTTGATATTTACCCCCAGTAGGGTCACTGGCATTGGGTAAATGAAGATATTACTTCCCAAACGTTTCTTCTCCATAATACTCACATTCCGTTCACCATTCATCGATATGAAGCCTATCTTTTCTCAAAATATCGTGATTTGAATGCCTTTTTATTCCAAAAATGAACATATGTAGAGGTTAGTTCTTGGAAATCAGAACCTTCCTGCAAAAATGACTACCGTATTTATTTCATCATGTATTATATTATGATTAATCACAATTTTTAATGACTATGAAACTCGTGGATTTCGGCAAGACCGTGAAGGAGAAAGATATGCTTATCCTTCTTTCCATGATCTGCTTAGTCGTTGGGATTTTGGCTGCCGACGTTTTAATCCCGCTCGGCTTTGTTATCTGGATTCTCTACCTTGTGCCGCTCCTCATGTCGGTTTGGCTCTCATACCGATATTCTCCGTTCTTCACCACATGGGTCGTTTCTGGTGCTATTGTGCTTGGCGGTATTATTTCTAACCGAATTATTGTTAATACAACGGATCTCCTAGATCGAGCCATTTTTATCGTAAACGCTGCAATTGTATCAGTTCTGCTCTGGGAAATACAGAGCAATCAAGCAAACCTCCAATTGGAAGTTGCAGAGCGTCGCACTGCACAGGAAAAACTGGAAGATCTCACCCATACGTTGGAGATACGGGTAACTGACCGTACCCGCGAGTTATCCGAGGTCAATGAAAAGTTAAAAGATGATGTCACTCAACGTAAGAAGGCAGAAAATGCACTTCGACAGGCAAACAAAAAACTTAATATTTTGTCATCGGTCACGCGACATGACATCTTGAACAAACTGACGGTACTCCTCGCATTTTTGGATTTATCAAAGGAAAAAGCTGAAAAGAATTCTGTCATTTTTGACTATATCGGGAAAGAGCTCGAGATAACAGACGCAATCCAACGACAAATAGAGTTTACACGGTTCTATCAAGATGTCGGGGTTAGAGCACCCGAATGGCAAGATGTTTCAGTAACAATCCAGAAAGCGGTAGATTTACTTAGGATAAAAGAAATTACCGTTAATATTGAAATTAAAGGTCTTCAAGTCTATGCCGATACGCTTATTGAGAGAGTATTTTACAACCTCATGGAAAACTCAATCCGTCATGGCGAACATGTCACCACGATATCATTTTCATACCATAAAACACCAGATGGCGTGACGATTGTATATACTGATGATGGAATTGGAATACCCACGGTTGATAAAGCCAATATATTTATCAGGGGATTTGGTAAACATACTGGCCTTGGGATGTTTCTTAGCAGGGAGATTCTCGGCATCACGGGGATTACTATATTTGAAACTGGTGAACCTGGAAAGGGTGTATGTTTTGAGATTAACGTACCTGCCGAAGATTCCCGGATCATGCGAAATGCGGTTTAATCTACTAGTGTAAGAGATTCCCTAGCAGAAGAAACGACCGTCACGATATTATATTCAAGATGGAATTGATTTAAATAGTGTTTTTGGAGAGGAGACGGTACCATTTCCTCTCCGGGTCTCTTGAGCCATTACCTATCGAAACCACTTGGTTTAACATTCGTGATATTAGCCTTTATAAAGAGATTGGTGCGATATTTGCGGCGCGCTGCAGTGGAAATCGGGGGGTATAAAAAGATTATTAAATTACCGGATTGGTTCCACAAGCGCAATATTTTCATAAAATCCAAAAAATGGTTCTATAATGGCGCGCTGTATGTGCTGCGATAAAAGCCACGAAGTCACTAAGTCGAACCAGAACCCATAAGTTTTTGTTTTTTCGACAATTGCCGAAAAAAAGTTCACACATTTTATATAGTATCCGCTAAAAGTTATTTCATGCGTTATGTGACACTCAAAAAACGTTTAACGAAATACGCAAACGAACATATCAATAAAACAGTGGACTTTAGAGTTCTTGCAGAAAAAATGGGCGTGCCGATTTTGGCACTGCTTGAAGTAACATGGATACTTGGATATGAACAACCAAAACCGTTTTTTTGTGAACTCGTAGCAAATCCGATTCCACGAAAAAAATCCCCTTCAAAAATTGAACGGATTGAAAAATATATTTTTACCCATCCTACTGAAATTTTACAACCTCAAAAAATTTCAAAGAATGTGAATTTCACACATAGGGAAATCTGCCGATATTTAAATTTAAACGGTTTTCAAAAGAACGGATCAGGTTGGGTTAAAAATCAAATTTATTCAAACTGCTCAAACCGGCAAATTGGGGAAAGGGTGCAATATAAATAATTTATTTTACTTTCGGAAGTACTGGAATACAGTAGTTCCGAAAGTAGATTCTTTTTGTAATAATTATTTGAGGTATTATAATCCGAAAAAATAATTTTCCGTTTTAATCTATTCGACAAGCGGATGCGTGAATTGTTTTTTACACGATTTGCAACGATACCGCTGAGTAAGAAAAGGACATGGTAGTCCAGTGTAATCCTCAAATGGTTTCGATATTTGATCTCGCCGTTTTCCATCTTTAATATAATGCTCACTTTTACAATACGGACACTTTGATTTTAAGTTGGCCACTCTATTTTGTGCCATCTCATGATATTTCTGCGAAATATCAACGTAAACCGAATTACGCCCGTTTTTTGCACACACTGCAGCTACTGTTCCACTTCCCCCAAAAGGATCAAGAACTGTGTTTCCGGGATAAGAGTAAAGTTTTATCAACCGATAGATAAGTTGTTCTGGGAATGGAACCGGGTGCCCTTTCTTTGCAGTTTCTGGAGAGATGTTCCAAAAGCCATCCGAAAACCTGACAAATTCGTCAGACGTAATATCTGGTTTCACAAATTCTTTTTTACTTTCGCCATTCTCAAGAAATGTGCCTTTTTGTAAAACATAGATATATTCCCAAGAGGGTAATACATAAGGTCGCCGAGGAGATCGAAAAGATCCCCATGCTGTTCTTGATTTCATATTCTGTTTATACCAGAGGATTTCTCCAACGAAATTATAATCTTCATTACGAAGATTTGTGATTAAATCGTGATGAATCGGGGTAAACTTCTTTATTCCTGTTGGGGCGATATTAATACATAATCTACCCCCATTTACAAGTTTTTTCTTCAAATGGACAAAAACTTCCGTTAGCCAACTTAAATATTCCTGATATGGCTTATTATCTTCGTGTTTATCGTAATTGATTCCGACATTATAAGGAGGTGATGTAATAATTAGGTGAACGCTCTCATCTTCAATAGGAACATCAAGGATATCTTCATTAAAAAATTGCTGTTTCATTCGTCAATCACTCGCTTAATATCGTCAATAAATGAATCTTTTGATTTGATACACCCTCCGAGAATTGTTTTTGGATTCCATGAATAAACAAAAATATTCTCATAGGTCGCTAAAACTCTCGATTTGCGTGGTTTTTCCTCAGATCCAAACTCTCCATGATTATCGCTTGTCACAAAGAACTGGGGCAGTTGCGGATATTTTTCACGATAAAATCTTGCATAATATAACGATTCTGTGATTCGTCCATGTAACGAAGTTTTACAGCTTATAATAACCAACGGCTCTTTCTTTTTTTTATTAAAAATAACGATATCGGTATCCCCAATGATTGAACCAATTGAAGTATGAAGCGTTAAACAAGCGTATCTTCTCCTCGATTTCTTGATATTTGGTTTATAAACATGCGTTCTTGGTCGCAATATGGATACTTCTGGATTTGTTATTTGGTCAATAAGCAGTTGGTATATTTCATCTTCGAATTTCCTTCCGCTTTTTGATGCTTTTGATTGATGACTCGATTGAGTTTCCAACGTCGGCATTATGCTATTTTATCCAGTATCGTATTTAATCTTATTGAAATATCCTCCACGGTGTGGAGGGTGGGTATAGTTAACGTCGGAGTTGTGAAAAATTTGAAAGTTGGGGGGTTGTCTCTCATTTGGTTCCAAATACCACATCCAAATGAATCCGGAACAATCTTTTTATAATCCAAATGATAACCGTATTACCATATGGTAATGGAAAGAGGTTATGGAGAGTATGCCGTTACTGGCACACGCCTTGGTATACTCCTTGATCATTTGACCGCCGTCGACAAGAAGTATTCTGGGGCGTTTGATCGTAAGCAATTTACAGATGTGATTGGAGCATCTCCGACAAGCAATGGCCCCGCTGAAAAATTAAAAGACATGGTCGAGTTTGGTTTGTTGTTAAAGGATACTTGGGGGTACGTAATTACCGACATAGGGAAGGCAGCAATTCATGGAGAAGGGGTTGAAAAAAATGCTACGATTGAAAAAATTATCCGAACGATTCCTCTTTGGAACCAGTTATTGAACGCAATTGGAAATAATCCAGATAGAAAGGTTTTCTTACAAGCGTTTGAAAGAATCGTCCATCTTAATGAACCGATTTCAAAAAGAAATCTCGACCGCTTGTGGCACGCATATTTGGAAGATATTAGTTGCATAACTAAAACACCCCCATATTCTAGAGGATCTGCACTCCTAGGTAGGCAAAAAAATCTCAAGGTTTCATCCAAACTAAAAATTAAGAAATCCCTAGAAAAAAATGTTCTCCAATCAAAAATACCAAATGACCGAAGTCAAACGGTAAGCACTCCGCAAAGCCGTCCGCGTTCAGTCGGACGGACACCATTCACAAAAATAACGCTGGATGTTGGTGGAATAAAATTTGAAGTGAAGGATGCGTCCTCAATCATGGTTGCCAGATTTTTATTAAACGCCCTAGAAGATAAACTGCCACGAGGAGACGACTATGGATAATAAACAAATTACAAGGGAAAGGGGTGAGCCCCAAATGGGCAAGTAATTAATGTGGCGTACGCCTGATGGTCAGGGTCTGGCCCTCGTAAGCTCGGAACACGGGTTCGATTCCCGTCGTACGCCCACAAATTAACCATGCCGGCGTCGCATAGTTAGGTAATGTAATCGGGCTACCACCCGAATGACTGGGGTTCGAGTCCCCACACCGGCATTGATGATATTTATAGATCCTCTAAATAAAAAACTTTCCTATCATCCTACTGCGGATTATCCCCGGATTTCTCAATTGGCTCGATTAATAGGACTTTTACCTGCTTCCCAATCCATTCTTTCGGTAGGTAAATTCCGCCAGAATTTCCCATTGCCTTCACTGGGCGGTCTATCACCTGGTAGGCTTTTGTAGAGACTTCCATAGGTTCCATTTTAGTATATACTTTGTATTTTCAATGTATTTAAAAGGATATACTTGGTATTGTTTTTGTCCATACATTTTAGAAGTTATTAAATACTTGTATATACATAGTATATACTATACCACACTAATGTGACTTAAAATGCCATCCGCTGTTACAAAGGGGGGACTTAGGCGAAATAAAACCAACCTCCAGCGGAGCAGCCTCATCAATAAGACTTGGGATCTCGTTCAGAAAGTTATCGTACCCAATCTGAAACTAAAAACCCATCACAACTGCAAGTACTCCTATAACGATTTCTTCAAGCTGCTGACCTATGCAGGAATTAATAACGGATGTGCTGAGGGCAGCGCAAATAATCTGAATTTCTATTCCGAAGAGAGTTGCCCCAATGGGGATACACTTCTTTACCATCTTAAAAAGTTCAGCACTAGCGAGTTGCTGGAATCATATGAGAGAATAACCGATCAAGTCATCTCAATGGCAAAGAACCGTGACTTATTAAAAGGCTCGGTGGATTGCGCTATCGATTTCACGGATGAATTATACTATGGCGACCGGACCGATCCGATGGTTGTCGGGACCAAGCCGCAGAAGGGAACTAGCAAAGCGTACCGGTTTGCAACGATTACACTTACTGATAAAGAATGTAGGTTGACCATCAGAGCTGTTCCAGTTAGCGCAGACACACTGAAACATGAAGTTGTTGCAGACTTGGTGAATTACGCGAAAAAGCGGGTTGAGATCGGGGTTCTCTGTATTGATCGCGGATTCTATTCAGTAGACGTTTTTACTACACTAGATAATCTGGGTGTGAAGTACCTGATTCCAGCCGTCCAGAATCCGAATACTATCAGACAGATACGCGGCCTCTACCCACCCCAAATTCTCCCGATAACAATCAAGAGTCAGAATAGCCGCACCAAATCTGTTACCACAAATCTCGTTATGGTTCTCGATATCGAAAAAGAAAAGCGAGCTTTTGTGACGAATATGGATCTTGATCGGTCAAATACTCGGATGCTGTCGAAGCTATATTCAAAGAGATGGGGAATTGAAACCGCATACAGAGTGAAGAATGATTTCAGGCCGAAAACCACTTCAAAGAATTACATCATCAGGTTATTTTATTTCCTGTTCTCCGTCTGTCTCTATAATCTCTGGGAAATCGTGAATATCATTCTATCCTTAGTTGACCAAATTGATCTAAAGACACCAATTATCGCAGCAAAATTGTTCGGGATAATTTTACTCAAAGTATTCCAAACAGAAAAGGCGCCCCCTACCTCGGAAAAATTGTTGATTTAATGGAAGATTATCTAGTGATCCAATAAAAAATATATTTTTTTTCATTTTACATATTCAAAGAATTTTATTATAAAATAACAAATTTCTGCCCATAAAATTGGTATAAGTATCACCATGGAAATTATCCAAATCCGAAATTTTAGTATGTTTTGTTTTAAATTAATTATTTCAGGACTTTTCATCCAGTCAGTTATAATAATCCATAACAAATTGGCAATTGGAGCGGCAATAAAGAATAAAATAAAGGAGATTTTTAAATCAGGATGTACTTGAAAAGCATAATGCCCTACATAACCATAGATAATCGTAACAAATGCAAAAAATAAAATTTGGAATATTTCAAGAGTTGAAAAAATTGTTCTTTGATTAAGATCTATCGGTTTATCTGTACGAGGAATATTTTGGTATAATTCGTAACTTAACAAGAGAAAGATAGCAAGAGCTGAATATGTTAATGGGTAAAAATTAAGGTCAATTGAAAATGCTGCAAGCGCTCCAAATACGCCGATAACTGTTATTAATTTGTCTTTTTTCTTAATTAAATCATCAAGAGTTTCTATTTCATCCATTAAATTTTGATATTTTTTTCTTAGAGATATATTATTAATCGTATGCACGGTTGATGGTTTTGTTCTTATTAGTAAATTCTTCCCACGTTTACTTTCGGAAGTACTGGAATAGACAACAATCGACGAGATAAACTACCGGCTAGTTTATTTAAAAGAGTTTTACCACAAACATAAAACACCGTCGGAGTTTCTACGATCTTCGCTGATACGGATAATCTTAACAGTTTTTTGTTTTTCCCTGCTGCATAGACCCCCCTCTGCTATTCAACATGGAAGATTATTTGTATTGATGCATCACCGCAGTATCGTGTAACCGGCCTTTGTCAGGATTCGGATCATTTCCTCTTCCCAAACCGCATCATCGGATTCGTCTATTTTGTTTATGCATTGTTCCCAGAGCTGAGTAAGAGTTGTATCATCAGAAATGAAGTATCGCTGATACATGATTCGCCCAGCTCGTCGTCCTCGAAAATCAAGAATTAGTAAACGCCAACAGGCATATTCCCTACAAATGTCAGGGCGTGTGAGATGAACGGTACAGTATGCTTTCCCGGTTTTTTGGTCATGTCTAAAAAAGGGGCATGCTTCAGGAAGTTCCTCAAAAATACTTCTATCCTCAAAAAGATGGATCTTATCAGGGTCAACTACCACCAGAGTTTCCTCCCCGGTATATTGGTTGTACACTAAAAATTCGTAATTCCCCAAGTGTTCTTTTATTTTGTGAACCAGACCAAGATGGCTACAACACTCCCCACACTGCTGGCATTCAAATGGCAGAGAAAGAACCCTCCTGATTACTGGTTATTGTATTTACAGTTTTTAACATCACCAGATATCATGCCAATATCTTTTATCAATTATTCATATTCAAAATTCCACTAGAATCACCGATAAATAATAACTGACGACAAATTATCGGAGGATACTATTTACAAAAACGATCATCTACCAGCTTTTCAGGAATACGCCATCACAAATCGATTTCCAGAGTATCGATCGTGCGCAGTCTACCTGGTGTTCCCGGAGACCAACATCCCGCATAAGATTTTGGATTTCTAAAAGGGGTATACCGTGGCTAGGTTTCGACGGTTCGCGGATGTAAAGAGTTCCCTCAGGCCGTAATGATTTTGCAAGTGCATTCATTATATCAATTCTCATTGACGGATCAACGTCATGGAGCACAAAGTGAATGATCACTGCATCATAGTAATTTTCCGGTATATCCATCTTGGTGATATCACCGGTACGGAATTCAATCATACCATAGTTTTTCAACCGTTGTTGTGCTTTTTTTATCCAGAATTCTGAGATGTCGATACACGTGAGATGACCACCCAGTTGAATTGAATGAGCAATTGCTATGGACATAGCTCCGCCACCACATCCAAATTCAAGGATACGTTCATTTCCTTTCAGGCCGAGTGTGCTGACATACTTCGGATGAAAAAAATGAGAGCGGATTAGATAATCGATTATCTCTTCTTCAATTATTCGAATCAAAGACGGTTGTTCCGGGTCCATCGGTTTTCCAGCTGTAATTGCTGATACGTATTATGGAACGATGGATGAAAAACCTGATGAAAAATGGGGACTTTCAAGAATCTCTTAAGGCTATTGATATATGAATTCCACGCTATAAAATAAGTAAAACGACATTTTCAACTGATTCCATGTCTCTTAATGGCAGCATAAACGAGAAAAGTAGATACGAGAGAAAAGCGGATAAACTCCAGAAATTTTTTATACGCCCATTTTTTTTAAGTCTCAGCATCGGTATTCCCTTCTGCATATTCAAGATGCTCTTTGGACTAACTGCAGTCCGAATTGGGACCCCATCAAATCTTTCCCTTATAGTCTTTGGGTGGTTGGTCATTGGGTGGTCGGGAGCAGACATACTGATGAACACCGGAAGAGTTATTCTCGACATTTTCCACAGGCCGGCCAGATTTGAGTACTGCACCATCGCCCAGTTGGGTCGTATCTTCCGGGTGCCAATGGTTTTTCTCGCAATCGATACTCTTCTTTCCTTTTTGATCATATGTTTCATGCTCTGGTCAGGCTGGATCACAAAACTCACGCTGTTTGAAGTATATCTCTGGTACGCTGCAACGACTCTGAACCTAATCACCCTCTCAACAGTATCCCTCTACAATGAAATCAAAGAAGTGTAAAAAAGGAAAATATTAGCTCTTGAAAGAATTACTCGACCCTGTAACCATTATTTTCTAAATATTTTTGTAGCTGGTTTTCTGCAACATCATCCGACTGTGGAATTTTTCGCTTCGCTTCATCCCAAACGGCTCTCAAATCCAAATCATCTGAATGAAGATCCAAGGTACCGGTTACTCTTCCGACCATTCCCCCATTGGAATTAAAAATTCGCATAACCACACACCGATAGAATTTGCACTGGCCAGGACTTGTCTCATGAATCGTACACAGGATACGCTCTCCAGAGGGTCGGAGGAACGGACAGGCCGTGGAGTGCTGCTCAGACCACGTGGGATTCGAAAAAAGTTCCCGCTTATCTTCATCGACTCTTGCGATGAACGGGGTCCCGGTTGAAACTGAACAGCATGCAAATTCAAATGGGCCAATTTGACGTTCAATTGCAATATAATCACCCATATACATGCAACAAGTCCCGCACTGAGTGCACTTGAATGTCATCGGTCCACGCTCATTTGATCGTTTCTATCAAGGTCGGGAATTGAGAGAGTATTTGCGTGTATTCCAAGCGCCAAAAGATGATTAAAAACAACCGAACCTATTATCGTATTATTCAATGAATTGACCACAGTTTGTTGTTATTTAGTGTCTTCCCCTAACGCTTCCCTACTCCGCATCTGATACAGGACCATAGGATTCATCTCGCGATATTCGTTCTTTCCTATTCTCATAATGACGTTTGATATACCACTGTTTACAATCATTTTCGAACAGAGAAAACAAGGCCAGATTTGTGTCAGATCTTCTGTCTCAACATCAAACCCTGCGAGATAGAGCGTGCACCCCCGCGCATTCTTACCCGCTTGGATGAGTGCGTTCATTTCTGCATGGACACTCCTGCACCGTTCGTAATTCGAGCCCGAAGGAATATTATGCTCTTTTCTCCAGCACGTTTTCAGTTCCGTGCAGTCCATTTGTTTACGTGGTGCTCCGGTATATCCTGTCGATACAATAGTATTGTATTCATCGATTATAATGGCCCCAAAATTGCGTCGCAGACATGTGCCCTGATGAGCACATCGCAGTGCGAGGTCAAGAAAATATTGGTGCCTGTTGGTTCGCATTCAAGAAAATATATCGAAGCATCCTATTAAAGAACAACGGTCTAAGATTATTGAATTTTTATCCATATTTGTAGATCACATTAACAACCATAGTTTTTTACTTGTTGAAACGGCGATCCTTATGTTTTTAGATAAAATCGCCATTTACAAAACATGTCGGGTGGATGCGAATCTGGAGGAGCAAACAAACATTCGATACATATTCTCTCATCGATCACCTTGGCAAAACTCGTAAATTCTGCTTGATGCATTTCGCGACAACTGTATTCCCCCAAACCCCGACGCAATCGTGCCTCTTGGGTCGGGCAGGAGGGCACCGAGATAACAACCTCCTCTGCCCGTTCATCGATATCGTAATCCACAATCATGGCCCAAGGGAAGTGCCTCAATGCTTTGACAAATCCTTTCAGTCCCTTTTCCGTAATATTGAAGCGTTCTACAATATCTTTTGCGGCCATCGAGGCAACACGGCCCCACACCTGTTCATTGACCTTTTCTGCAGTGGGTTCACCAAATTGTTCGGCAATATAAATGAACCAGAACGCATCTACCACACGATAATGCCAGAGAAGGAATTCCAGGTACTCCCGTTTGTCTCTGCCGGTCATCTCATCGAAGATCTCAAGGTTCATGCCACTCATACTGCCCTTCTCTTTTAATTCAGCACCCAGACCATTGCATTCAATGCAGTGGCAAAACAGCCCCAGCACAGGTACATGTTTCCAAGGTAAAATGATTATCGGGTAGATGGCCACAGACTCAAAGCTCTACAAAGACCATTTCGAACAGATTCAGCGTGAAATTCATTCGCCATTCGTAGCTCAGAGCTATCCGGTGCCGGGCTGATAGGTATGGATTAAATTGTAGCCCGCTGGAGTGCCAGGCGACCACTTGATGTGAGCCTCAATCGTATCTCATTGTTGGACCTGCCTGCATCGAGATGTCTTTTGGAAAGTAAAATGCGAATACCGGAGCGAACACTACTCTCACTGTGGTCGGGAAGTAACTGATGAACCACATCACTAATGTGACAACTTGGATTATCTGCGACTACTTGCAGGATTTGAATATGAGTAGGCTCAGGCACGAAGGCCTTTGGAATTTCGAATAGAATGTCTTCCATTTTTCGTCCTGGTGATATTGAAAACAGAGTATGATGACGTATATAGTCTATGATAAACCGGTCAAAGATGCAATCGTACTATTCCATCTCTTTATCATAGGACTTATAAGCCCATTCTGCTACATAGTTGGCCAAAGGCACAACCCTCAACAGAATGTCACCTTATTTTCTGAACGAATCACCATATTAGTATTGTTTTTCTAAGATGATGTAACCATCCCTTCATTCAATCCTACCTAGAATTGGGAGATAAATAGGAATTTTCATATAATCTAATGACGGTTTTTAAAAAATCTTAAACATTGATTTGATAGATATGTTCATTGTCTTATACACCATTGTTATAAGTCCCGGGAGATGTTTGAATTAGGAATCCTAACAATAATAGTGACGACGATCTTGATGTTAATGCAGTAAACCCTGATGGAACTACAACGATTCGTGTCCGATTACCGAAAAAATGGAATAAAGAGCAATTTGCATGTGCTGAACTGATGATGGGTGCAAATCACATACGTGTCAAATGTTATGATGGCATCACACGCATGGGAAGAATCAAAGGAAAGATTAAGAAAAAGGTCTGGATACGAGAAGGAGATATCTTAATCGTTACACCTTGGAGCTTCCAAGATGGTAAGTGCGATATTTCTTACCGGTACCTACCGCCCCAGGTCGATTGGTTAAGAAAAAATCGCTATATTTAACTACCTTTTTGTGTTAGGAAACCTTTCAATTTTATAGTCGATACTTTCATTTTTCAAATGACAATTAATCGAAATAGTGGTTCAATGGAAATTAACGTTGCGATAATGCAGTAGTTATTATACAGAAACCTCCTATATAGTATACAGTTTTTTCGAAGACTGTTTGAGAAAAATCATGTATAGATCGAATTTTGGTGGCCCGAGAAACTTCGGACCCCGTGAAATGACAAAGGTAGTCTGTTCAGACTGCGGTAAAGATTGCGAAGTACCATTTAAACCAACTGAGGGAAGACCTGTATATTGTCAGGATTGCCTTCCAAAACATAGGAAACCTCGGTTCTAATTGGACAAAACACAAAACTTTTTACTTTTTTTAATTACAACGTCTCTTAAAGACATTTACAATTAAAAACCATTAGAACAATTATTCAGGATACGATTTATCAAATCTTTCTGCTCAAGTTGATCTCTTTACGATATTGTTCTAAATCTATATGCACTATGTGGAATTGAAATCTCAAACCGTGCACCTTTCCCAGGTTCGCCGGTTTCTTTTATTGAGAGTCCAGTAATAGAAAGAATTTCTCTGGAGAGAAACAAACCAAAACCGGTATTTTTGAAAAATTTGCGATTGAAAATATTCTCTTTTTCATTATAAGGAATTCCCCCTCCATCATCCTTACAGATTAATATCAGATTATCATTAGATTCTTTATAAGAGAATATAATCTTCGTAAGTTTTTTTCCATGTCTTAGTGCATTTTCAATTAGGTTAAAAAAGACTCTTTCAAGCAGGGGATCTGCAAAGATTTCAAGTTTATCAAACTCTATGGAGACATCAACTGGACCCAATTTAATAGTTTTTATTGCATTCTCGATGATCTTTTTCACATCAAACCACTGAGGTGCATTGATACCAATATCTTGGTAATCCCTTGTGAATTCTATCTGTTGAGAAATT
>JACTVG010000046.1 GCA_015660965.1 Methanoregulaceae archaeon | reverse complement strand
CAATAAGATAGCATTGGCCACGATCTGGTCTTTCTTCAATTCAATTTCAGCTCCATTGTTAGGTGCTGTTTGAGTATTATTCCCGCCATGGATTCTCTTCTCTAACTCATTGGACTCTGCTTCCAGCTTTAATCGAACACTCTTTGCCTTGGCTCTTAGCAGTTCCCTAGCATCCATCGAGTCTATTTTATTGATGGCCGCTTCCAATTCCGCCATCGCGTCCGGTGGGGATTCATTCCCTGACCCGGGGCCTCCAGACCCTGTGATTCGTTTACGGAGCTCATCCGATGCGTCTTTTCTACCTGTTTGTCCCTGTACCACTTGACACCTCCTCTGGTGTAAAACTTCCCACTATTGTTCTCAATAGTTTAATACCCTCTCTTAGCGTTGAAGAAAAATCACTTTCCCAGCCTAACTCTCGTTGCATATCTCTATACTCGTCAAAACACTGCAGCATGTCGTTCGGGTAAATAGGAATCTGCTCCTGCCCGACATTGAAGATAGTTATGCCGGCAGTAGGGGTTTTGATGGTGGCGACCGGTGAACTTCCTGTAGTTTGTGCCTGGGGCGACTTCTCCGGAGGTTTTTCTCCGGCCTCGAAAGCGTGTTTCACAGCTGATACTGTGGATTTTGCGTAGCCCTGCTCGACTATCTGGGAGAACGCCATTCCACTTTTAAGTAGCTCGAAAATTTCCCGCTGTTTTTGATTCCACGTCATTCCCATATTTACCCCTTCTTGATTCTAGGTTCAAGGTTCAGGACTGGTTCGGGGAACTGGTTCTGAACCGCTGTCATCTAATTCCCTATGGTAGCACTATTCCCTGCCATTGACAAGACCTTTTTTTAGAATTATAGTAATGGCATGGATACAGCGACGAAAGCATCACTCATCCAAGAAGGGGGAAAACTTCTCAGTGATGGTATCCGATTGTTGATGGCCAAGCCAAAAACAGCGGTCGCTCACTGTGAAGAGCGCCCGGCCCAGGTTGTTAATAAACCAGCGCCTTCTACAGGATTATCTTCTCCACCAGCCCCAGCTGTCGTAAGGACCCTCCCAACAAGGGATGAGACAACCCATGAGCTAAAACGCCGACTCGCGAGAGAGCTTTATCGCGCGGAGCTCGACCTGGCAGGCGGGTTAAAGATAGCGGGCAAGGCCTGCGATTGTCTGGAGTACAAGCACTCTGTCGGGTTGGAAGCAGCTGCCGAAGAGTTAATTTCCCAGGACCCGGGAAATCCTGTGTACAAAGAAATTGTCCAGTGGACAAAAGATAATTTAGCCAAAGTGACCGTTGAAGCCATTCAGAGCGGCAAGTACGATGCCGATTACCCCCGGATGGCGCTGCAGTTCAAAGAGTTCAGGAAGCGCGTCGTGGGCACGTCAGAGACTGGCCCCAGACCCCGACCGGCGCCTACCATGACCCTCGAAGAGGCGAAGAAGATGGCCGCGGACCAGGCCGCAGCGGAGGTAGAAAGAAAATGGAACTCAGTAGGGAAGAAATAAGGGACATTGGCATAGCTACCGCCCAGCACGTCTTAGAAGGACTTCACCGGTATACAAAGGAATATGTCCCGCCGTCTTCAATCCAGCAAGGACTCCGGGATAGTATGATCGAGGAACGCACCGCCGGTGACTGGTATCACCGGCGGTCTAAGATGGCAGCCCAGTTGGGGGACAAGACTACCGCCGACCTGTATATTCACATCGCCGGCGAAGAAGAGCAGCACTGGAAAGAATTCGGGACCCGATTGACCAACATCAGTCAGAAAGGCATTGCATATTCAAAGTCAACTTCTCCCAAGGACACTGTTAAAGACAAACACGAATGTAAAATTGCCTTTGTAAAAATAGGACAAGAACTCGGTAATTTAACTACTAGCTATGTCAATAGTCTTGGCCTACACAGTGAAGGTCAACCCGTACCGCCGACTATACCTTTTGATGACAGTTCGGATGATCTTTTTGAGTCTATAGCGGAGGCTGAAATAACGTGCAACATATCTCTTCCAAAAACTAAAAAACAGGCGATTGGTTTAGTCAAAGCCTTTGATAAAAACCAAGAAGTTACTCCTGCTCAAATAGATGTAATCACTGCCCTCCTACGAGAGGACCTTGGGATACCAGAAGAGGGCATAGACATAAAACTGTATTTGTTATGATTTAGGCTCTGTGGACGCCGCTGGTGCCTCTTCCTCCGGAGCATTTCCCTCTTCAGTACAAGTGAACATCACCGCGTCGAGATCTTCGTCAATATGGATCTGGCAGGTCTTGGCTTCGTGCCGGGCCGTCGGTACCTTCTCCAGGTTCTGTTTCTCCACTTCGGCAAAGCCTTCCTCGGTCGAGATATCCACCAGGTTGACTCCCACGTCTCCTTCAAGGTCGCTGGCAAAGCGTCCATTCTTCACACGGTCCACAACATCGTGGCAGGGTTCACAATCTGAAGAATAATACAGGTCAATCACTTTTTTCGCCATTTTCCCGCCTCTCTCTTACCTCCTTGTATTTTTCAGGAACACATTCTTTCATAGCCCTAACAAGTTCATCTCGTTTCATCCCTTTACTGACACCACATTCCTTCGATGCTTGAATCAGGTCTTTTTGGTGCTGGGTCAACGGATACTTAGCCGGTCGTTTGCGAACGTAGAATATCTCTTTTTTAGCTGTCATCTCTTCCATTGCAATGCCATTATAACAGGAAAGGGCAGGGTTTTGTAAACCCTGCCCTTTTAGTTCATTGAGAAATCGCTTACCCGGAGCTTAGACCTTGCCGGGGATGCAGTTGACCATCTTGTCAACCAAGTCATGGCGGGACATCCCTTTCTTGATTCCACAGGTCTTCGCAGCATCACGGACTTTCTTTTGCTGTGAAGTTATGGGATAATCCCTGGGGTACGAGGCAATCACATAGCCGGCGTGTCCGGTCGTGGTGATGCCCTCAAGTTTGTGGGACTTCGGGCGCCGCTTCGCGTAGCCCAGATCCTTAATACTTGAAACGATCATTTGGCTCACCTTCCTTTGATTTCCCTCTTCACCAGGGGGATACTGGGGGCCATGCAGTCAAAATGACCAGAGCCAACCCGACCTTTACCAGAATACTAGGGCTTATTTTCAGTTTTGTCAATAGCCATTGTATCGACTTTGTGGACATCCACTGCGGTCCAGTGTTTGCAGCGCCGGCACTGGACGACGATCGTACCTTCTACGAGGGCATAATATGCCAGGAACCGGTTACAGTTTTCACAACGTAGGCTTTTGACTTTGACCTTGAGTTCTTCAGGGATTGAATTTCTTGCTGATTTAGGACTTCCCGCTTCGTTTTCGCCAGTCACTCGCGCACTCCTTTAGGTATTGCCCCGCTGCCCCGAAAGGTTTGCCTTTGATGGGTTTGGTAGCCAGGCATTGTTTGATAAAAGTTTGGTAGGCGCTGGGGGCACGTTTCTGGATAATACAGAAATTTAATTCTCCGGGCTCCGGACAGGTCCCGATGACGTTCAGGGCCTCATTGACGAGAGGGTCCCGGTACTTATCCCGGATGAGTTGCTTGATATCCTCGGACATACAGGGGAGGCACTTTGTTTTTGGAGCCATAGCGACACCTCTCCACTATTATCAGGCGGGTGAGGAAAATAGTCAATAGCCGATATTTCTCAAGAAATTTTGTGAATTCTCTATTATTCGCCTGTCTTCTCGGGCCAAGCGAATGCCTTCTTTCGGCCTAGCGGTATTTTTCATCGCGTGAAACTTTTCATAAACAGGTTTCTGGGCAGAAAGCCTATTTCTACGAGTAAATTTGCGCTTCCCTTTATCGTCATATTGTAAATTGCGGAACTCTAATGCTAGTTGGGCCTGCTCCTTTTTCAGACGCAAATAAGGAATTATGGTTTTTAGAAAAATCTCTGCCTTCCCAGCATGGATGTGCCATTGGTAATAGAAATCTCCACGTTTGTAGATACTACCCCCATAATGTTTACGGTAATTTTTAAGAAGGTCCATACCGCGGTCATTTTGAGTAATAGCTACATTCAGGCAATATTGTTCATGTGAACGCTCTGAAGGTTTTACATGGGAGATATCAATAGATCCCTCACCATCAAAAAATCCTGCTTGATAAATAAGCTCATCATTGTCTACCACAAATAAATAGTATATAACAATGTTCATCTATTGACAAGGGTATTTTAAAAATGCAATAATTCGTAGACATAATAAGCATTATCTACAAATAATATTGAAGAACGGAGGGTATAAGTGACAGACCCAGAAGAAAAGAAAGAGGAAACAGCACCCCTGGTCCTACCCGTCACACACAAGAAATGTCCGGTCTGTGGCAGTACCCGGCGCCTCGGTCAAATGAAAGTCGACGAGATGATCAAGAACGGCGAACTTTCGAAGGACTTTCCTTACAAGGGCATTGCCATGCAAGTACAGATCCTGGATCTC
>JACTVG010000013.1 GCA_015660965.1 Methanoregulaceae archaeon | reverse complement strand
ATAGCCAGCTCAGTAAGTAATGCTCATGCTCTCGGAGCTATTCCAACTTTTGTTCGTGCAGTACTTCGGTGTAATGCGGGCGGAGGGGATAATGGCTATGCCCAGTATGATGAGATAAGTGTTGATCAAGTCTTTAGCCATCATACAGCTACTTCATTTGAAAACTATCCCATACTTGCTTATGGAGCTAATGCTACTAATGTATTTGCAGCTGTAACTTCTAACGCTAGCAATGGATTTTTTGCTAATAATAAGGCTACGCAGACATACACTGCACTTACTCTAACAGCTTGGGATTTAGTTATATACGCTAAATTGTAATATGTCCGACTACAAGCAAACATCCTTCTCCGGAGGATTCAACCTGTTACTTGATGATACAAGACTCCCTGTATCACTCAAGTATAAGGAGGGTGATACTCCCTATGACATTACGTATAATCAGTATCGGACTGCATCGAACATTCGTTCTAGGTTTGATGTCTGTACACCGATTAATCAATCAGTAATTCAGACTGATGCTCCTGCTGGGTTGAAACAAGCTATAGTTGCATTTGGTAGGTATGTGATAATCTTTGTTGCTGGCAAAGCTTATTACAAACCTGTCAATACTGTAGGGTTTGTTCAGATCGATGGATTCTCGATGTCTACTACTGCACCGAGATATTGGACTATAGCTATTCCACTCAATACAACTAACTATGGTCGGCAAGCTGTTATTCCCTCTTCTGGCCCAACCTCAGCAAATAGTGGAGTATTACAAACCTCTCTTAACCTAACAGTTGCTGCACAGTTTGGAACTATCCCTGGACTGTTAGTTCAGGATGGATCTAATCAACCGATGTTTCTGTATCTGGACTCAAACAATGTAGTTAAGTGTCGTACTACTCAAACGTATCAACAATGGTCGGCAACATATGATGCGACTACTGGAGTACTAACTGATGATGAGCGTGAGTATGTACCAGTTGGTACATTTATGGAATTCTACAATGGAATCCTATTTATTGTTGGTACTGATTATACTTCTATCTATCGTTCTGTGTCCGGTAGACCCTTAGATTTTGTAGTTAATGTCACTGCTGGAAATAGTGGAGATTTTTCTACTGGAGGTCAGAAGGGTGGAGATGCTACCACCACGTCTTATTCTGTTGGGGTAGGGGGTATTACTGCTCTAAGAGCAATGCAGGGCAGCGCATTATTTGTTGCTGCTGGGGGAGGAACGTTTCTAGTCACGCTTAATCAGACTCCTGGAGCACCTACGATCTTCGGTGAATATACGTTCAATCGTCAGATACTATTTACCTCGTCTTGTATCTCTGAGAGAGGAATCATTGATATTTCTGGTCCACCAAATAGTACTAATTCTAGTTCTGGTGACACTGTCTTTATTGCAGCAGAAGGACTAAGATCATTTAATGCTGTAGAACAGCAACAGAACGAAGGGCGTAATTCTGTTTTCTCTTCTACTGCTCAATCGCTATTCACAGGTATTACTCAAGTCGCCCCCAATTGTTCAGCAGTTACGTATGATAACTATGCAATATTCTCTGTTTTGACGACTAATGGATATGCATTAGTACTGTATGATACGATCAATAGTTGTTATACTTCAGTAGATTACTCATCACTTTCTGGTGCAGCTGCTAAACAATTTGCGTCAATCACTGTTGGTGCGTTAGCATTATATGCTATAACATCTGATGATAGGGTAGTTCAATTGTATTCTGGTACTACTACTGAACAGGCTATTATTCGATTTGGCGCTGTGTCATCTCAAGATCCGAAGAAGGAACATAAAGTAAAGAATTTCCGATCTGTCTTTACGAATATCACTCATAACTTCTCGATCACTGCATATCTATTTACGAACAATAGATTAGACCAAGTCTTAATTAATCATGTAAATTATGTTGCACCGGTCGATATCTACACTGGTCCATCAGTAGGTGCAGATATTGGAACCCAAACTGAGAATGTTCTATTCACTTTCACTAATGCTCAGTCTGGTTGGAAATCATTTGTTGTTCTTACTTGGACTGGTGGAGCATCACTCAATTCTGTATGTATGACTGCTCAAGATATTGATGTATCGAACAACCAATCTTTGAATGCTCAAGCAGTAACAAATCAACCAGTCACTTACGTGGCACAATCACCTACATAATATCATGGCACTTTCGTACATAATTTCTCAAGTCGCTCGTAAGATGGGGCAGAACTCCAATGACCCATCTCAGAGAGCTGTTCTTCTCCAATTTATCAACTCTGCTGCGAAAGAGTTGTATCATACATCTGACATGGCAGGATGTCTTATGGAGCAACTCTTTAAGATAAATGCTGACCAGACTATCTCATTGCCTGATTATGTCGGCACACTACGTGCAATGAGGATGTCATATACTCGTCGTCCAATCAATCTATCCCAAATGCGCCCGAGATATAATCAGGATAATTGGTCTGACGGATATAACAACTGGCGAGTTAAGAATCTACAGACTCTTCAGACCTCACTATCTAATCAATCTCAGGTTGTATTGACTGTAGCTGCTGTAGAGAATCCTCCGATCATTGTACATATTGCTGGACCATCAGATAATTCTGCAATGCAGAATGAAACTATTGTGATGAATTCGACTAGTGTTACGTCAGTGAATAGCTATAATGACATTACACTGTTTTCTAAAACCACCTCGAATCAGTATAATATTATCCTCTCTGACATTGATGGTAATCAGCTGTCCTACATAGCTAATGATAAACTCAAGGCACAATTTCAAGTTGTTGATATCTCTGGAATGCCTTGGTTCCCACCTAATCTTAATCCATTACTCGGATGGGTAGAGGTATTATTTAAGGCTGCATTACCATATTTATCTGCTGATACTGACGAGTTTCCAGCTATAGGATATGACGATGTGATAGTTGGTAAGACTCTCCAGCTCTGGTATGAAGAGCAAGGTAATATTCAAGCTGCCCTTGCTCAATATCAGAAAGCTAATCAGATGCTAGCACAGATACATGAAGATGCAAATCGTGGTACTGATGATGTTGCATCGTTGTGTGAGCATGGTCATGACCAAATGCAGCACAGAACAGGGTTTGGAAGAGACTGGAGATTTGCATATCGTATTACTGGACGATAATGAAACAATTAACAGTTAAAGATCTCTATGATTTTGCTCAATCTCATAAAGGAAAGACTGCATTTTGTGGATATGATGATCATAGAGTCTTGACTGAAATAGCAGAGTCTGTTAATGCTGGATCATTCTATTATACTACAGACAATGATAATAATATCTGTGGTATGCTTCTTGCTACAATCGATCATGCAAGTAAAGATATTCATGTAAATGAGAACCTTGCAATGAATATCAAGACACTTCATGAGTATGCTAAACGAGCACGAATTGATTATCCGGGATACACCTTAAGATGGCGTAAGCATGGTAAACCAAAGAAGTATAATACTGATAAGATTTATGAGAAACTTGCAAAATGAAGAATTTGAGTTTGGGTATGTTCGTACTCCTATTGATAGATACATGAGATGCTATCAGGGTAATAGCTCTGACGGCTCAGGGTCATCTCAACAGACATCCCAATCTCAGGGTGGTGGGGTATCAACCTCTACATCTCAAGCTCAGCTTACCCCTCAGCAAGTATTAGACATGTATAATACTGCTCTCCCACAGTTACAAAATACTACTAACCAAGCTGTACAAAATTCCGCTGCTGCACCAACTCTTAACGCTGCACAGACTGGTGCGACTAATGCGATTAATGCAATCAATCTTAATGGTCTATCTCCCGGAGAACAGAATGCTGTAGAACGTCAAACTAACCAACAGAATCAAGCATCAGGTAATACTGGAGTAATCAATCCGACGAATACAATTTCTAACGCTTTGAACTTTGGTAATGCTTATCAGGCTAAGATCGGGTTAATGAACAGTGCAGTCAACTCTGCAAATGGTGTAACTAATACTGCAAACACTACTACTGGTACTGCTGCATCATTATTCAATCCTGTTACGTCTAATGCCAATACATCTAAATCTACTTCGAATTCAATCTTTGCAAATCAATCCGCTGGTCAGGGATCAGGAAATAATAATTCATCATCTATTGGTGGGGGTATAGGATGTTTCCTGACCACTGCTTGCTGTGAGTATAAAGGATTACCAGATAACTGTGACGAGTTAGTTACTCTCAGGGACTTTCGTGATACATATGTTCCGAGGAATTTAGTAGAAGAGTATTACCGAATTGCGCCAAACATTGTTGTGAAGATTGAGGGGAATGAAGAGGCACTAGAACATGTGTATCTTGTGGTACAACAGTGTGTAAAGGATATCAAAGAAGACCGCAAAGAAGAAGCTTTGAAGAACTATAGGAACATGGTGAAGGAATTGACAACAACTATCTAAGATTATGGACGATATTGTAGATAACACAGAAGACTGGTCTAATCCATCTGATCAAAAGTTACTTGGAACTACTGCTAACGGTTCTACTCCTTTTGGCGACTTGGGTAAAAATATCAATTCTACTTGGAATAATGCTAAACAGGGTAATGTCTTAGGGACGTTAGCAGATATCAAAACCATTAAGAATAACCCATTCGGGCATCCATTTGGAACTGCTGATGATGGTTCTCCTTCTCACCCACCAACAGATCATCCAATGTTCGCACCTGACTCATCGTATCTTTCTGCACCCGACTCTAATGGTATTAGACGATTGACTGATGATGGCCAGAAGTTTATTCAAACTCCTGCTACTCAGGCTCCAGTAATTGATAATACTATTCCTGATATTCCTGATACAGGTACTGGTGCTATTAAAGGTAGTTCTAGCACAGGTAAACAAGTAGCATCTAAAGCTATTGGTGCATTTCTCTAATATTTAATCCTTATGCCTATTCTTGGACAATTACTTGGTAACGCACTAGCTGCATCTTATACTCCGCAGGCTAACTCTAACTTTGGGGTTAATCCTGATTTCTACGGATTTGATAAGAATAATCAGCCAGTAGATAAAGATGGTAATCCAACTAAGATGTATGTTGGAGGTACTCCCTATCAATCTCCAACATTTTGGAATAAGACTTTCTCTCCATCTGAGGCGTCACGTGTACAAGATATCAATAATCAGTATACTACCATGCCAGGTATGATGGGTGCTCAAGCCAAGGCCCAGGAGATCTCAGCAAGAAATACATGGATTGATAGAATGTCCCAGGATCCAAATATTGGTCCAGAGGTTCAGGCTAATCCTGCTGCTGCATGGGCTAAATATGGTGGTCATGCACATATGGATCCAGTTGATTGGAATACTCAGTCTGAAGCTGCGGCCAATCTTGCTGCAAATAATCCATCCACTAAAGCAGCAGCTATACACAATACTCTTCTTGCACAAGGTAAGACCAGTGCTAACACTGCTAATACTGCTGATGTCTATAATCTGCTTGGTGGGCCAACTAGCCAAGGAACTGCTGAGGCATTAGGTGCTCAGCATAGTATGAATGTTAATGCAGGAGATGTATATCGTGATCCCAATACAGAGTATAATAAGGATTTGTCAACTGGACTAGGAACTACTCAGTTACTTGGTGATATTAATGCACAACCTGCAAGAAATGCTCAGGCATATAATACTGCTAATCTGGGTGCAAATATTTCAGGGCAACAATTGCAAGACTCTCCATATACAACTGGAGCTATGCATGATGAATCAATCACTGGATTATACCATGCACAGAATCCTGATAATCTTTATCCATCGTATACACAAGGTCATGTTAACCCTGATGACTCACTTACACTCGGTGGTGTGCCTATGCAGAATCAGATGACGAGACAGATGGCTGAACAAACTGCACAAGGGAATGTTCATACATTACCAGACTCGGGTCTTAAGATTGTTGCATCAAAGAGCCCAAATAAATGGACTCCACAAGCTATTCATGGTACACCAATTATAAATGGTGTTCAAGATGAAGCTGCTCAAGATATTCTCGATAGACACAATGAAGCTGTCGATGCTCACCATAATGCTAATGAAGCAGAAATTGATGCACAGATTGCACAATTGAAGGCCAAAAAAGCACAAGCCAAGAAACAAAAGACTAGCACATCTTTACTTGGACATCCTGATATTCCACAAAGCACACAGAATATTCTAGATTCGTATACTCAAAAATATATAGAATCTCCTGAACAACAGAAAGCTAGAGAGTGGCAAGAGCAAGAAGCACAAGCTCGTACCAAGATGGGGCAACTACTGGGAAATATGCAAAGGACTTACTAACATGCCTAATCCACAATTTTCAGATAAAGACTTAGCCTATATGAAGGCTAATGGAATTGACCCATCTACTGTACAAATTTTACCAGATCAAACTGACCAATCTATAGGTACTGGCACTACGGTTCTCCGTAACCTAAAAGCTAAAGCTGGAGGTTATATTGGTGGTGGAGCAGGTACACTTGCTGGTGCAGAAGGTGGTGCTTTACTTGGTGCTCCGGGTGGACCAGTTGGTGTTGGTATAGGTGCAGTAGTTGGTGGTATTGCAGGTGGATTAGGTGGATCAGCAGCAGGACAAAAAGCTCAAGAGGCTATCACTCCTGAGGAGACTTATGCTCGTTTACAACAAGAAGCACAAGAGGCTAATGCTGCTAATCCTAAAACTGGATTAGCTACAGATATTATTGCTTCTGCCTTAGCTGCTGGGGGTAGACCGTCTACTGATGCTTTGACTGGAGGGAAGGCTGTATTGGGAAGATTGTTAGGAAAAGGAACAGAGGATGTTGCACAAAGAGGAATTGAGAATCAGGCTATCTTAGGGACATTAGTTAACGCTGGAGCTAACCCTGCAATTAATACTGGTATATCTTTAGCCACTGGACAGGGAATGCCATCAGCTACTGATCTTGGAGCACAAGCATTAGGAGGAGCAGTATTTAGTAGACAAGCTGGATGGGCATCTAAACTTACTGGACATTCTCCAGTAATAGCTAAGGATGAACCTAATCAAGAGGTTAATAACTCTTCAGAGTCTGTACCTGATAAAGAAGCAAGTGCGGAAACATTCTCCCCTTTCAATGTGAAGGATGAGAATGGAGCATATCAAATCAATGATAAAGAGTTGAAGAAACTTTATGTTGACAAGATGTCTAAGGATGTTCCTAAAGGCACTGATCCTATTCTTGCCGCCCAGATCAAAACAGCCAATGCTAAATTGATGCAGATTCCTGTAGATGATATGCGGGATCAGTTACATAGTCAGGCGTTGGAGGAGATGGGGATTAAACAAGTAGAAGCTGAAAAGAGTGTCATTCCTGAGACACAAGAAGATACCACCTATCAAGGTGGAGAGATGCCAGAAGTTAAGAATGATATGGCTGGACCAGAGGTTAAGAGCGAGGAGCCAATAACAGAACAACAGCCTAAAGCTGAACCAACTCCTGAACCATCGAATAGTACTATTCCTATTGAAGCCCCAAAGGAACTAAAATTTAATCCATCTGATGATTATCTTAAATATCTCAGTGACATTAAAGATAAAGCAATAAGGTCTGAGGACTTTGAGAAAGCTCGAACTATTCAACAGCACATTGAAGCTGTTGCTCAATCTGTCCCTCCGACAATTAAGGAACCAGGACTTCCAACACAAAAATTTCCAGCTTTGCCACCAGCTAAACCTGTATCAGCGAATACTCTCAGGATCACAAAAGATTCATTATTGCCATCTAGTATTAGTTTACCAGAAGTTCGTCCAGAAGTTACTGAGGTTAACTCAAAACCAACAAAATTAAATCCAACTTTATCTGACAAAGCTGATGAGATTGCTGATAGATTTGAGAAACTTAAGTTCAAGGCTCAACCAGGGCAATTCTATTTTGGTGTTCCTCATGCTATCTGGAATACTGCAATGGAGGCTGGACGACTTGTGATTAAAGCTACTGGTCATATTGGTAAAGCTATTGATGCAGTTATCAGTCATATCAAGGCTAATCACCAAGGTCAGTTTGATGAGTCAGCAGTTCGTCAACATCTTGATGAGGAATTTAATGGTCGTAAGCCAACGACTCAGAATATCCCACCAGACAAATACATGAGTCGAGTTGGTGCGACTACCCGTGCAGTGATTGACAAGATTCATGATCTCGGGACTAAGGCTGCTCATACACTTGCAGATGGGATGAAGTTAGCAATGAACCATAAAGATAATCTGATTGGTAAATATAAGAACCCAATCATTGAGGCCGGGAAAGGATTATCTAAAGGTGAACTAGCTCAAATTGATAGAGCATTTGAGGCTCGCCGTCAGACAAAACAGAATACTGTTGGGATGATTCAATCTCAAAGGGCTAAACAGTTCTATAACCTCACCTATAAATTACTCGACGAACTTGGCAAAGATCGTATAGCTGAGAAAGAGCCAGTTCGTACATCTGGTGGGTTGCTACGTCAACTCAAACAAGACCCGAACTATGTCCCAACCATGCCTAATCAGAAGGTTATGGACATCATCCGTAACCATACTGACCCAGCACAAGTTGAGACATTGCACAAGTCATTCGTAGACTATAACATGAAGCTCAAGTTGAGTAAGAACGAGGCAGAAGAACACTGGGATAATTTCAAGAAGGCTTTACAAGGAGATCTATCATCTTCTGAGAAGACTCATATGGATTATTTCAATGCTTCTCGTAGAGCAATGGGACTACCGTTACCCCCTGAGTTTCGTGAGAATAATCCAGTACTTAATATGGCTAGGTATATGGACAGGTCAGTTATTGATCTCTCACATTATAAGTTTATGGAGAAGAATCATGGAGTACTCGCTGCATTGGGTGTGAAGAAAGATGCTTGGGGAAATACTGTGAAGCAGAACAAAGAAGGAGGACTGGCGAACAATCAGATTGTGAAGGCTGGACTAAATCAATGGAGACCTGAATTGAGAGACCCTACTGAACATTCTATTGCTGCAACTGCTACTGCTCTATTCATCTCTGGCCCTGCCCTAGAGGCGCACTTAGCTATATCTAATGTAGTTAAATCTCTTGCATCTACATCTAATCCTATTGTGATGGGAAGAGCTATCACTCATGCTCTAACCAATATCCGTAGTGGGTATCGAACTGCTGTTGAGAATGGGGCAGTTAAGTTGCAGCCCAACTCATGGAGCAAGATGTTTGATGGTACTGCTAGTGCAGCTGATAAGATGAATGCTTTGTCTCAAGTCATTCGGAAGATCTCGTCATTCAATGATTTGACTAGAGTTGTTGGGACAGGGTTAGTACAGTCAATGAATGAAGTTATCATACCATCAAAAATTGTAAGGGCGCAAGCTGGGTCTATATCAGACATTAAGTTCTTGAAGAATCTTGATCCATCATTCGATCCATCAAAGAATTATACTTCTGCTGACTCGTCTAAACTCGCTTCTCGTATGTCTCAATACATCCACGGAACAGGTGATATTCGTTCATTACCTGCATGGATGTTAAACGATTCTGAGGTATCTGGATTCTTCTCCTTGGCGCACTGGTCTGTAGCACAGACTAATAACTTCATGAAAGATATCTACGAACCTGCCACTAGGGGAGATATTGCTCCTCTTATGACTGGTATGTTCGGAGCAGCAATTGGTGGATATCTGATTAAAGAGATTCGTGAGAAGATTTCTGGTAAACGTTCTGCTATCCCTTCTTTACAAGAACTACAAAGTAGCACAAAAGGAATAGAAGGAAATATGCCTCTTGTGGGATATAATCTAATAGCTGCCATGCAATATGCAGGATTTGGTGGATTATTGTCACAAGTTGCTAAGTATCCTTTTGATTTTGTGTATAAGAATAATCCTCAAGGTGCAACATTCCCAATGGATGAGATTGCTACTGATCTTGGGGAAACACTACATCATGTATCTGAGGCAATAGCTAATGACCCAAATGTAAATTGGGTAGATCTTGCTAAAGCTGTAGGACAACATGTGTTGAGTACGAACTTTCAATTGGGCCGTGTAGCTGTTAATCAGGCTATTGATCATGGATTAGTCGGAGGATTACCTGCTGAGAAGAAAGAACTTGCTGATAAGATGGGACAGTTGAGGAGATTTGATATGGCAGAAGGGTTGCCATATAATGATATTGATCAAGGGTCTAATCCTTATATGAACCTTGAGCAGAAGAAGTTCAAGATGGAGCAGGATGTTCCTAAGGCTATGAGCCAATTACCGGGATTAGTTCATAACATAATGGAAACGTACCATGACAAACCTGACGTGATGATGAGTAAACTCAAAGCTCTCAAGCAGAATGAATATGGTACGTTTCCATCAATGGAACAGATGCCTCTATCTTTTATGAAGTACCTAGGGTATCTTACAAAGATGGAGGGACCTGAAAAGGCTCAGGCTGAACTACAAGACTTTCTCCATCACAAGGTTGTGAATGAGGTGAAGAGTTCGGTGGTGCCTTAGCAACTACCTCAAGGAATAATCTTTGAGTTTCTAACAACGGTTTAATCTTCGGTGGAAAAAATGATGGACCCTTCATCCATTTACCTGACTCATCTTTGTGTCCATCAATGAACTTAGACATATTAGATTTATGAACCTCATCAAAGATTGGTTCAATATCTATTCCATGTGCTACTGCTGTGCCGAGTACTACATAGAGTAGATCAGCAATGGCGTCAGCGATTTCTATCAGATCTTCAGTGGCAGCTGCATCATAGTATTCGTCAAGCTCCTCTTGAATTAGACTGCATCGTAAATGAGTAATTTCATCATGGGGAACTATTGGAAAAGGTGGCACATCTTGTCCAGCCTTAAGCATAAACTCTCTAACTTGTTCTTGTTGTTTTGTCATAACTCACTTCCTTTCCTTTCTACGTAAACATTTTCTCCTGTTTCTCGTTGTACTAGTTTAATCTTCCCCATGGTCTGTAGATGGGTTAATGCCTCATCCATAGACCTATTTCCCTGAGGAAGGTAATCCCAAAATTCTGTTAGGAGATCTGCTGCATTTGCGGCACCATTCTTCACGATATAGTTGTACATTCTATTCGTGACTTTAGTAAGAGGGTTGTCTGCGTCATTAACTAATGCTAGATGCATAGTTTTCTCTTCTTCATGAAGGATTTCAATAGCTTGTTCAAATCGCCATTTCGGAACAACCATCTCTGTTGATTCTGCAAAGTGTTCCATCATTGCGACTTTAGCAACATGAATGTTTTTACGAACATAATAGTCTAGTAAACGAGATGATTTGTTACACCAATTTTCAGGATGAGCTTCATAATCTTCCCACCATTTGTTTAACCAAGTTGCTGTTTCCGGTTCAACTTTTGCTTCACCATACAAAGGGTAGAGTCCTTTGATCCATTCGATGAGATCTTTTTTGTGTTGTTCCTGCTCTGGTGAGAGACAGGGTATGTTAGACATTGGCTTCCGCTTTTTACTCGCACATATAAAGAAACACCTTGCGGTGAATCCCTTACCAATAAGCTTGTCTTTAAGGATCTCTTCCATGAAGTCAGAAGTTGTTCCTGCAAGAAAGTTAAGACACCCGTTGATGATGCGGTCTTCTCCATTATGTTTAGTTTTATATTCATATTGTTTTGGACATCCGTACATGGATAGTAAGAGGGTGATTATACTCTCTGTCTTCTTCCTGAACAAAGAACCTAACTCATCTAGACAAAAAAACGTAGAACAATGAGTATAGATTCCCATCTTATACTCTCCTTCTTTGACTAACTTATTATAGTTGAGTCTCCTCAATGACTTACCAAAAGTCTCAACCAATGATTCAAATGTTATCGCATCAGGACCAGATACAAATAATGGAGGATCATTATTTACTCCATTGACCTTACTCTTAATCATTCCCTGTTCTGCTGCTTTGAGATTCTCTTCTTCTGTTCGAGCGATTACGAACTTCTCTGCTTCTGTGTTCTTTGAGTGAGTATTAACTAACTTAACATCTTTCTTGAGAGGAGTACGTAATATATCATTAGCCATATCAAGGACCAATGACTTACCAATACCAGGTGGTCCATAAAGTATCCCATACATATTTGTGAAACATTGCATGTGTTCTGGACCATACCATACTCGACGTTGAAGTGCAGCAGATATGATAAATCGGAATGCCCAATCGATGTAATTCTGAGGAGAACATAGATGATCTGTCAAACTGGCCCATTTTTCTTTATTGCTAAGTGACATAGCTAGAATTTAAGTTCTCTCAATCCAAGTTTATTCGTATCTGGTTTACCATCCTTCCCCTTCTTGTATACTCCCCAATTAAACCCAAACTGTGTCTCAGACCTCATCGTAAACTTAACCCCATCCACAGGCGATTCGAATGACTGACCTATAAATTCTTTCTGTTTTGCTCCGAGTAATCTCTCTTCTCCAACAGGACACTGGGATAGAATAGAGTCATGACAATTTATCATGTTATCCCAGTGTAAGTTATTCTCTTCTGTATACTCTTGCAGTCTTGAGAATGCAATGTTCGTTATCATACCCACTGTCGATTGAGGAGGTATAGCATAAATTTCTTTCCACTTCTCATCAGGTATCTCATGCCAAGTGATAGCTAATGGATGACCATGAAGGTTATAAACCATTCGAGTCATATTCACTTGATCACGAAGTCTTTTATGCCAATCTGGAATCTCAGGAAATAGAGATCGTTTAGTAAGTAGAAACCTATCAGCCTCATCAAATGGTAGCATGATCTTACCACCAGATTTCTCAAGAACATTAAGTCGGAATGGGTTAGTCGTGATACCGTAGTTTGAACTATGTTCAGTTTGCTTCGCAAGATAATAGTACCTTTTATGATGTGGCCAATTGTCAGAATCTTTGATAATTGTGTCTAGTGGTTTCCAGAAAGGGTGAGTCTTGAGTTTGGGTATAGGGCACTCAATAAGTTCCATGATGTCGAACTTATCTTCTGGTCCGATAAGATGAGCATCTATCATTTCTTTTGTCCATCTATCTTTGAATAAATGCATTCCAAGAAAGCTGTGTGGTTTAATACCATTGATGAACAACTGTCGATAATCTCCGTTGTAGCATAGGTAAGCAACGATAAGAGCTTCAGCTCCCGATTGATCTGTTTGTACAAAGATCTTGAGTTTTGATCTCTCTTCTTCCGAGAAAATCGAAAGGTCTTGGGACGATAAATAGTATGCACATTTGTTGTAGAGTTCAGAGTTCATTAAAGATTTGCCAGTACTTTAGGATTTTATGTGGGATAATACTGGCCGAAAGCCACACTGCTATCAACAGACAATTAGAAACACATGACTAATTGACTTACGTTGAATCACAAATTATTCATTCGGTACTCCATCAGCTATGTAAATTTCTCTCATTGACTTCTCAATATTAGCAAGATTCCCACCAAGTCCACGCTCCTTGATAGACCCGTCAGGAAGTAATCGTTTCTTTTTCATGATTGCTCTACTGCCATTGCGGAAAGTCTTTGTGCCTGCCAACGTCCATTGACAAGAATCTCGATCCTCTACCCACGGTAAGAATCTCAACCGAGTTGTTTCTTTCTTTGTCTCACGATATGCACAGATAAGATTGATAACTGGATTCTCATGTTTCAGCGCGAGTTTAAACAAATCCTTCTTACCTAACGATGGTGAGCTTTCACCGAAAGCGTTAGGCTTACCTTTCGCAACTACCGGATAACCCAACATGTCATGAAAGTATCTACAGCACTGAGGATTAGATCCTGCAAACATTCCAAGTTTCTTACCTCCACGAATCTCATTCATTCCAGCCTCTCCAATAAACCATTCAATTAACCTATTATACTGTACCATGAGTTGGTCATTCTCTGCACACTTGTCATTTATCATCTTAGAGTTAACCCGTATGCCAGTGAGAGTAGAGATGAGGTAAGGACGAATACAGGCCATTGCATCAGAAATAGATTTCTCTAACCCAGGGATAGTCTTTGCATACTTATCTATTGCTGTTTTAATAAGGTACATAGTATATACATCCTTACCACAATATGACAACCTATCCATCATCTGTTGATGGGTGAAGTATCCTTGAGAGTCTTCATCTTTATGAAACTTCTCCCATGTCCAATATGACGTACAATGACCAAGAGATTTCTCTACGTCTGGGAAGCATCTATGCATCGCGATGAGAGTATCATATGTTTTGTTTATCGGAATGTGATACTTATATGCGAGCACGAAGAAATCAAAACAAGCACCATTATGAGCGACAAGAGTATTGTCATTAATAGCGATTGCCAACGCTCGCATAATACGATAATAATCACTATAGGCAGGCCGATAGTAATGATCAAGAATAGGCACACAGTAAATGTTAACACCATCAAAACTGAAAGAAAAGCATTGGAGATTGAGTTCTTCATAGTCGGTTTCTATATCAAAAAATAGATGTTGGTTTTTCGTATTAGTCAAGATTTCCACAACCTCATTAGATGGCGGGTATATGTGGTACTTTGGTTGTTGCTTATCTGGTATCTTTCCCAGTAGTATCTGTTTACATTTCCAGACATCCCTCCTAAGCCAGAAAGCGTAATTACTCCTCTTAGTTTTTCCATGTCTCTTGACGTCGCCCTCACCTTCTTCACCATCCTCAGATACACCAACGTCTGGTCTATAGTCTGAAGCCAACGGGTTAGATTCTTTTTCATAGTTCTTATAAATGTCTACTGCATCCTGTGGAAGATACGAACAAATTGTAGGAATACCTTTACGATAGAATAAGGATCCTCTCATCTCATGAATAGTATTGTTACATGTCTCATGTAACAGTTCATGCATGGCTTTCTCACCAAGTATTAAGATACATTTAGTACCTTCCCAGACTGGGGACTTATCTTCTAATAATCTGGCATCACACATCATTGAGTTTAGCTCAGGGCGCAAACAGAAGTTCTCAAACATGATGCCACCGTTACCAGAGAGTAATCGGCCAGTATCCATACGTGATGGATTGGACATCACAATGGTTAATCCAGAGTATTTAAGTTTGGGTTTAGATCTGAGTAACATATTACCAATCTCTTTCCCACCCAGCGTTCATGTCCCAATGGCTATCATCCATACGTACATAACCATGTCTCCTACTACAGTCCTTAACCTGTGATTTATGAAAGTAATTCACGCCATTATACTTTGTTGCCTTTGACCCCTTACGAATTTGATATTGATCTTTAGACCAATCATCAAATGTTCTCCATTGAGACTTGTCAAGAAAGTTAATAGGTAATATTGATGGTGTCATGATTTAAAGAACTCTCCCCAGTTCGGATAAGCTATGCTGGGGAGAGTGTTGGTTAATTATTCAGCATCTTCTATTTCATCAGAGACTATTCGCATTCGGCAACTCAGCAATACCATAGAACGCCTTAGCCTCAGGGTAATGATCCACAAGAGATTTCTTGGTCTTCGGATGAAGAAGAACTGCACCAACCTTAATACCCTTAGCCAAGTCTTCTTTCGTAGGAGAACCACGACGAGGCTCTGCTTTATCATCCAATTCAGCATACACCAACTTACCCTTGAATCCAAGAGTCGGATTGTCCCAATTGATATCCCCTGTTGACATTTCGAACCCTTTCAACAGTTCAATGAACTTACCACGGAGAAACTCCGTAGCTTGTTCAGGAGTTGATTTAGCAGTACCAGGAGACGACAATGCATACCGAGCATTAAGCATTGTTCCAGCAACAGTCATCGGACCATCAGGTCCCTCAACAGTCTCAGGATAAGCAACCTCGAACTTAAGAGTAACCGTAGGGTTACCAGCTTTAGAGGGTGCGAACGTTTCTTCCAACACACGGAGGATGTAGTCAGACTTATGGGGCCAAACGATTTCTTTATTCCATTTGATCATATGTTTATTTTCTTTTTGTTTATTCTAGATCTTAATAATCCAGAAATTAGTTAGCTGAGGGAGAAGTATTCCCACCCGCATCTTTGCGTAAAGTATTATCAAGTTTTATTGCTTCTTCATGGACATTAGCCATCTCACGAATTTGACGAAGGACATCAGGAAAGTCTTTACAGTACAATGCTGATTGTCCCTTGCCTTGGATGTTAACTGTCACGATCCAACCGTTACTGATTTGATTGATTATAATGTTCATTTATTTGTTGTTCTTATTGTTGTTTGATTTGCCTACTATATTTCAGAAACGAATCATACGTTGCTGGAATAAATGTTGGAGGATTAACAAGAGATGATGCCTTACCATCAAAGATATCATCTCCTTTAGTTTGCCAGAAATAGACTGTATCTCCTTCGAAAGTTCGTTGCATACTGATGAACTCATCCTTAGTCATCCTGAATCCATTTAAGGTCTCAGGCTTTGGATCTTGAGTCTTAGCACAGCACCTTTGACGAAACCAATCAGTATATTCTTTGATGATAGTATCACCAACCTTACCTGTCACGACTGCACGAATCTTACCTGTATATTGACCAGGTTGTCCAGGAGTTGTAGATTTGTCAGGGCGCTCTGATTCGTGGGCGAGAAGAATAACATCACAACATAGAGTGTGAAACAATAGATGGAGTTGATTGAACCACTTCTCCTTGACTTGCCACTCTGCAAATGCGTTAACTTGTCCTTTGTCACTGATGAACATATGCTCATTCGCACGATACCATTCATGATAGATTTGTTCGAGAGAAGAAAGATTATCAATGATTAATGTCTGTTCTTCTGACATCTTAGATGCGTTCTTATCCAGCCACTCAATAAGCTTATCCTTCATCTCTGATCTCTTGTGCAGCTTATAGAATGGTAACTCATTGATATGCCCGCATCCTGAATGGGCGCCAAGTCCACGATCAATGTTGAGAACTATAGGATTAGGGAATCCTCGTTGCTTCTTATCTGGAGTACCAAGCACTGACCAGTTCTTTCCTGTACCACCAAATCCCTGAATACCTAAACGTATCTGTTGTTTAGCTATGATGGAGGATAGTGGTTGACAGTCTGGGGGAATAAATATTGCCATGTTGTTCTTTCTTATTTGGTTAATTGTTTATACTAAATCTTAAACTCTTGAATCTTTCTCAAAAGATCTCCAAGAGTTCCATCATTCTGGATTACATAATCAAACTTGTAATCATCTAACTCTGTCTCTGATGGATGTCTATCTGTTGTATCATCATACATTCGAGTAATACGAACTACTGTACCATGATGCTTACGTATGAACTCTGCCTCATTAAAGAATCGTACATCAGGAATAATCAGAGTCTTAACTCCTGACTTATCAAATGATTCAACAGCTTGTTCCATCTTCTTAATCCAGTAGTCATGACTATACAATTTACGCCGATAGTCTGTACCATGGCCTTGCAGGATTAGACGAAAATTTTCTTTGTGTGCTTCGATAAATGAAACAGGTACTCCATACATGATAGAGATCTCTTGTTTCAACGCGTCTGCAAAATGGTAGATTCGAACTGTCTTAAAATCATGTAAAGATTTTAGCAAAGTCGCAGCAGTATCTTTGCCTGATTTCTTCTTGCCTGAGATTCCTATTAGGTTCATAATTTTATTATTCTTTATTGTAGTTGAGTGGATCGAAAGGCTTCTTCGTAAAGTCTCTTCCTAACAAATATTCACCTATGATCTTAGGCTTCTGGCACACTACCCAGTAGTCACATTTCCCCCACTTACCCTCACATGAACCATTAACTAATCCCTGTCGAGGTATATATCCAGTCTTAACTGCCTGTGATATCTCTCGGCACTTGTCATCGAGTAGTGTGCGAAATTCGTCTAGCTCTTCTTGAGGCAACTGGTATACTTCTGACCTTGCAAACTTAACATCATTGATTGCAGGCTTAACAAAAATCCCATCGAATCTTGTACCAATGACGCCCTTGCCAATTTCGCCAAGGATAGAATCTGGGAATCTTTCTGCCATGAGCTTAAGAGCGAGGACATATCCTCTACGTGCCTTAGACATTTCAAATTGAGTGAAGTATTCTTTCTCTGACCAAGATGAAGTAGTCTTCCAGTCAGGGATGACATAGATACCATTCTTGATTTTACCTAAACGGTCTAATGTTCCACACCAATTGATTTTGACAAAGTCGTCTTGGTAATATGGGAGAGAATAGGTAACTTCTGCGGCAGGTTGGAGACGGTGACCAAAGCCGTTGCAATGAGTACAAGGAACTGTTGGTTGAATATCATCAACTGACTCGCCAAGTATTGAACTAAGAACTGATTCACCTTGGCCCTTACAATACCAACACTTATCATCTAGCATTAGTATCTCAAACTCTTCATCTCTTGCTACACACATCTCCCATGTCCAGAGAGCTACTGCATGCATATGATTGAAATCATTCAAGTGTTTAGATCTAGGATCATCCAACATTGGAATAGATTGATAAGCCTTGATAGCTTCTGCTCTGGCTGTAGGGATATGACCTCCTGTCATATACATAACATGAATGAACTTATGTACTCCTATCCCATAGATCATTCGAGCTGGCATTGCTTTTGGTTTATATCCATCTACTACTGTGTAGAATAGATTTCTCATACAAGGAGAATGAGATAGACCAGAGGAGGAGAGATTGATTTCGAGGGGTTCAGTACTCATACTATTTGTTCTTTCTTTTGATTGGTAAGAATACTGGCACACTTATCCCAAAACTCGCTGCAATCTTTCTTGCTTTGTCAAACTCAGGATTAGCTACCAGCACTTGTTGTTCTTGTTTCTTTTGTCTTGGTTGTTGGTCAGGTCGAGATACTATCAGATAATGATCGAAATGTTTCTTGAGATCCTCATCTGAAAGTGCTGCGATTTGAGCTGCTGACCAACCAATGATTTCTTCGATTTTCATATTGTGTTTTTAGATCGTACATCATAAACCTAACACTCTCCCACCTTACAAATTTTAATCTCTTTACACGTCACAGAGTATAGAACTGATCCTTCAAGATCATCTAACTCTGCCTTGAGTTGATCTACTTCTTCTGGAGTAAGAACTACTTTTGCAATATGGAGTGGAGCAGTCTCGTCAGAACCCAAGTAATCATCCACTTGTCGTTTCCACTTCTTCTGCTCTTTGATATCTCCTATCTCTTCTCCTGACATGATCTCTACTTGATCCTTCCAATAGATAGCTACTCCATGACCATGCTTGATTTGACGAATGGTGTTACACAGATGCTTACCATAGATACCATCAGGGTCGAGATGATCTATCAGATACCTCCACGACTGATTAACTAATAGATACATCGTACGAGAAGACTTGATCTTTGTGCCAAGTCCGATCATACGAGACTTCTTACTAGCTATCATTGCGTCTAGTTCTCGTTTGAGTTGAAGAGCATAATGCTCATTGTAGTACGAGGCAAAAGATTTTCTGCCCCAGCCAGATGGCTTGTTACGAACAACCAGATCAACAATACGAGATGCTGTTTGTTTGTCAGGAAAGGTAACAGTTATAGAGTTTTGTTCAGACATAGGGCCAAAGTCAATAGTTGATTGGAAATGTACATTAGCAATATCCATGCCAAGTCTAATCAACTATTGATTGATGTGTAAAGTTATATGTTGTTATACAAGCTTTAACTTATTATCCCTTCTCTTCCAATCCCTAGCCCTATTAGCCTCAATAGCCTTACGTTGATTCTCAGTCATATACGTCCTAATACAATGTATCGTTTGATTGCTTGTTCTAATGATCGTACATTCAATACCAGACTCTCTTTACCATTAATATAGTCATCATGATACTTCTCAAGAAAGGATTGAATATATGTTTCTTTCTTCATGCTAAATCCTATCGACTCTGCAATAGGTTTGATATCACACTTACGTTCTCTGAGAGGTTTGATCTTAAGAACGAATGTAGAGATTCGTGCAAAGAGATCAAGACGGAATTGATTTTTTTCTACCATCTCCCATAGGTTACGATGAGTAGCACAGACTATCCTACATGAGATCTCTGTCTCTTCATTAAATCCCACTGGACGGATGTATCTTTTACCATCTACTGGTTGAAGAACATTAAGTAACTTCGCCTGAGTCTCAAGAGGTAACTCACCGATCTCGTCTAGAAATACTACTCCATTCTTAGCTGCTGCCATGAGGCCAGTCTTAGTACCTACTGCACCGGTAAAGGCGCCAGCTTTATGGCCAAAGAGTTCTGACTCGATCAGTTCTTTGGGCATTGCTGCACAATTAATACGAAGGAACTTGCCATCTCGATCACCAATTAATGACCGGGCAATGAGTTCTTTTCCTGTTCCAGTCTCACCAAGGATAAGTACTTCATCATCCACCTTAGATAACTTACAACAATCATCTTTCATTTGGATTGTTTCGTCATCAATGCTAATGAACTTCTTGAGCCATAGCTCTGCACCAACTACAGAATCTTCAAGTACCAACTTACCATCTTTAGTACCTATCTTGAATTGGAGTTTGTTGGTATCGATTAAAAGCTGGACAGTATCTGTTAGATTGTTATCTAACATTAACTGGAGAGAAGCTTCTGTTGGGAGAGGATTGATAGGGGGTTTCATTCCTCAATCTTTCCATAAATTTGTTCATTCATGAATTGTAATGTCATCTGCATCTGTAATGGATAATGAAGACATGCCATACGTAGCATGGTATATGCATCAGCTTGACACAGGTGAATACGGCTAATCAAAAGTTGAGGAGTACTAACATCCTTGACATCAATAAATGTCTTAGCTAACAGTGCTCCACACACCATACACTTTTGTTTAGTTGCAGCATTGTCTGATGGAGATGAGATCAATGCTGGTTGTTCTTGTTCAGGTTGTTCACTCATACTATTTCTTTTTGTTAAATATCTTTTCGTTCCAAGCTTTCCACATTACTTCTGCCTTATCACCAGTGAATATCACTCGATGATTAGCTGCGAATTCGAAGGTGGTACAGGGAGTCCATGTATCGAGTATACCCAATGATACTGCACGCTCGAGCATTGTTCGTACAATACCAGTGAGAAGTCCAGCATAAGCAGGCGCATCACAATCAAACTCTTGACCATGAACTGTTGGTTTGGTTGGTTTCTCTTTACGTTTATAACCTGAACGTGTCTCCCAGGATCTCCAAGCGTATTGAACTTTATTGATATCAATTACTATTTTGTTGTTCTTCATGTTGTTCTTTCTCTTCTTGTTCTGTTACGTATTTCTCATCCTCTTCTTGTTGCATTCGTCTGGATTCTAATTTCCAATCTTCGTCTTCGATTGATCGACGAATATTACGGAGTGTTCGGCTCAATGATTTCATACATTTCTAAGGTTAGAGAAAAGCCATAAAAATTACCATCGACCTTTACATTGCTCGGATTATCAATATCAACAATGGTTGAAGCCGCAAGATTAATTGCTTGTTCAAGTCCAATATGATAAGCAACCATCGCTCGAATGTTCTTTAACGAACTGTGTACTTTGATTTTCATATGTCTATTTCAGAACGGAATCCGCAGAATATTGGATGCCGTAATCTGTCTTTTTGGTTATGTGGTTTATGCTTTACTACTATGGTCTTACCAAGATACTTATCTTGATGATCCCAAATCTCTTTACGTAACTTATCAGTGAGTCCTACTCCTGTGCCGACTGAGATACTCAAGTCAAACTGAACAGGAAATCCGTACAGGTGTGGCTCACAACAAACGAAAGCCCCAAGAGTATTCTTACCATACATGTTACATCCAAACGTAGATCGTTTCATCGCACCAACGTCATTACGTTTAGTATCATTAGCGTTCTCTAGTTGCTCTTCAAATCCAATGATAGTTAGTTCTGTTCGTTCGAACCTTGCTAGTTTGACAAGGTATTGTTCTTTGAGGGTTGATCGACCTTGCTTATATGGTGAGTCTACTGTACGAAAACAGATGCCTTCACCCTGAGACTCTTCAACAGATTGAAAGTACTCAAACAATTCATTCTCGTTATACGCCTTGACTGGCATATTAAATATAATGTCAGGCCTACCACCAGCGTTGGCTATATACCAACATGCAATATCTGACATACGACTATTATATGGCAAATCAACAATTCGAAATTGATCCAATAATGCAAACTGAATCTTATCTGAATCCTTATGCTCTCGACTCATGACTATAGATTCAATCTCATTATAAGATAACTCAGGAGACCACAACTCCATATCAAATCCACCCGGGAATATTAGACTCCTATCACGAATAGACTTGTTTGGAATTTGTTTGAGAGTACGAGACAGCAATGTACCATTCATTCGTAGCGCTCTGATACCATCTAACTTCACTGAGGCTAGTACTGGATATCGGAGCTTAGACATTGCTGCGAGAATGTTAGCATCAGTGTGTGGGACATTAGATGGTAACAACGAGGCTGCGAGCATTGGGCGTTTGAAGTTCATGAGAACACCTCCATAATCTAATCTTCTTCCTCCAGAGATACAATCCCTACGTCAATGGGAGGTTCGTCAGATTCAAATTCCTTAAGCTCCTCAACTCGTTTAGTCGCAATCTTTTTAGAATTACCATGATCTCGTATAAGATCCATCCAATCTTCATGCTGACGTACTACTTTCGACAGGCATTTTAACCTATGAGTTACGACAAATGCCTGATCCTCTTCTACTGTCCCACGGAAGTATAGGAATTTCTGGATAGTATCAGATAGAGATGTAAGTCGTGGACACCTTCCACACCCCTGAACTAGTTCCATTGGTGACCAGGTTGGACCCACAGTCACCCTCCTCGGACGAGTAGGAATCTTAGGTATATCCTCCACTACTGCATAACCATTCTTCTGTCTGCGAACTTTCTCTTTTGTCTGTTCATCAGTATGATGCAAAGATAGTCCTACTCCTCCTGCTTTGTAGGTATAGATACAGTAGAGAGATCTACCCGATTGGAACTTATCAATCTCTCTTTGACGCTCGTCTTTAGATTGATTACCAAGTCGTAACTCAGGTGCTAACTCTTCCATCTCTCTATCCTCTACTTCGTCTAGCATCATATCTTTCAGGAACTGATCTAACTCAATTCCTTTCTCGTCGAATAGATCTTTCTTTGCTTTGATTTGAGCTTTGAGTTTCTGCTTCTGATTCATCTGAGTTTGTCCCCCTCCCCAGATGAGAGAGATCTGATCACGAGAGACTCCATACTCTGAGACTAGAATCTGAACTACCGCAATGATAGTTCGTTTCTGTTTAACTGCACAAACTGCGGCATATCCATTCTGGACATCATGATACATTCTCCTTGCAAAGATATGACGCTTGGCATATTCCGCAGCAGATAGAAAGACTCCTAATTCTATCATTGCTTGGAAGCGAGGATTATCTGTTACTGATTCTTCAAGAGTAGCTTTCTTTGCTAAAAACTTCTTCCATGCATCATCATACTCCTTAGCCTGTTGATCATTTTCAAAGTCTATAATCTCTACAGAATTGATTGCATTGAATTGCCATCTCACACCCTTAACCCGAACGATATAGTCATTCAGGTCTGTCATGAGACGATCAACTGCTGCTTCGTTATATTCGTCTGGTGCAGATGGAGATGATATGACTGCTGAATATGTACCCCATG
>JACTVG010000045.1 GCA_015660965.1 Methanoregulaceae archaeon | reverse complement strand
GTCTTTCTAGGACTGGTTCACGCTGGTGGTTATTCTCGGAAGGTGGTTCAGACATTTCTCTTGTCCGTCTAATAGCTGTCTCAGGGCTACAACCGAACTGTCTTATCGCCATAGTTTGTAACTCGTAGGATTTAAACCATCGGGGGTTTTGTTTCAGGTAGTTATATATTTTAGATTTTTGGGTCATAGGTTCACCTCTTGGCCTTTCCATCTTAGGTAAGTTTGGACGGTACTGACCAAGCTGCTAACTTCTTTTAAGTAAGCTGCTACCTGTTCGGATTTCAGTTTCAGGTCTAAGTAGTAACCGTCTAAACGGCACTCTTCTTTGGCCCGGCTGACATTGGCTCTAGCTAAAATATCAAAATAGACTTTGGCCTTCTGTCTGTCGGCGGCGTTGATTAACTCGGCGCTGAGGATAGCTAAATTGACTTTAAGGGAACTGATGACGACCAGTTCGTTGGACAGAGTGTTAGGCTCGGCCAGAGTAGTACCCTTAACATAAAGTCGGTTCAGGTGTACATCCAACTGCTTTTTAATCTCAGTCCAGTCCCTATCCTCAGAGCCAAACATTATTCGCTCGCCTCTAGATCGTTATTGTAAGTTTCCACCGGAACTTGCTCAGAATGAACACTAGACTCCTTAGCTATCGGTTCGGAACCCTTAACCCAGTTCTCGTAAGGGATGTTACTTTTAGGATCGGTGAGTAAATCTGGCATTTTAGCTTGCCAATCGGACGGTAGCTCGCTTTTAATCTTGCCAGGTACTACCGTGTAGACAGTATCAAAACCACTACCTTTATGGGTTAGGACTATATCGCAGTCCATAGGTAACTTCTCGCCATACTCTTCGGAAATTGCATCTAATTGGGTGAGAACGCTCCGCCCTTTAGTTAAAATCTTAACGGCTTCGTCATCATAGCTCCATACAGGCCAGTTAAAGCGATATGTTATTCCACCATCGTCTTTTTTGAAAGCTGACACGCTCGGCATATTTAGTATTCTTAGGCGGTATTTTCCACCAGACTCAGTTTTTAGAAACTGGCCGCCGGTCTTTTTTAATCCACTTTCGTACATTCCCATATCATTGTCCTTTCTTATTAGTTGTTATGGGGTCAAATAGTCTGAATGTATCAGGATAAACTGGCATTTCTGGCGGTTCGGGGAACTTGCCCAAATATTCAATGGCTGTATCGTAAATACGGTCAAAAGATTTTTCAGATAAATTGGCCTTACAAAGTTGGAACTTATTTTTATGCTGTGCAGAATAGCGCCAAGTAAAAGCCGAAGATGGTGCAGGATTATCGGGATAACTCTTGATATACATAGCTTTATATTTACTAGCTTGAACTTTATGGTTATAGGTGGAACGTCCGGTAAATTTATGATCCCAGACAAAACGTATGAGATTAGGTGCGCCTTCTAACATTTCCTTAAACTTCTCTTTAAGGACAAAGTTATCGTCAACAATATCCAAGTATTTAGTCGGTTCAAGCAAGATTTCTAATCTTCGTAGGTCGGCGGTGGCTATCAAATCCATAGTCCCGCCAAGGCGCAGAGCTTTATCGCCGACTACCAATTCGGTTTCTATATTAGTAGGCTGCAAGAAGCGCATCACCCGAATAAAGCTGGTTATGGCCTCACGCTCATATTTCGTAGGATAAAGTTCCTTGTCTAGTCCTTCGGCCAGCAAAAGTCCTTCTAGGGCATTGTGGAGTTTAGATCCCCGATCTTTGGTCATGTTCAGGTAGTCTAAGCTCTCCTGGGCATCAGTATTTCTTAGCCACTGTCGCAAACCCTCAGGAAAGGGAGCGGCCAAGTCAAGAACCTTAGTTACTGATATGCAGAACTCACCATCTATAAAGTAGTAGTGCTCGTCATCCTGTTCAATACGGGTTATTTCACCCTCTGCCAGTTTATAGGTTTTGCCTAATTCTTTGATGTCAGTCATCAGTCTTCCTCAAACTCTTGTTCGTCCTCTTCCGCATGGGTGCATTCCTGCAACATGCAATCGTGGTGTAGCCAACAAGTAGTGTCGCCATCATCTTGGCCTGGAATGCGGCATTGGCAGGTAAATACTGAGGCTGTATCCCCGTTTATAACCCCAAAAGATAAATCGCTAGTACGCATAGGCATTTCCACTTCGGGTTTATCCTGTTTAATGAAAGCCGTGATACCTGGGACAATCAGTTCCATGTCAAGGTTATCAGCGTCAGTCATTAGATGCCTTCTTATAGTGTTGTTCTAGTAAATCGTTTACCAAGTCGGTTCTCATTTAGACGCTTCCTCAACTAAGACCCTTAACAAACCTTTAATTGTCCTCCCTTGCTTTTTAGCAAGAATAACTAACAACTCCCAAACATCCGCATCAATTCTTATATTCTTATCTTTCACGCTCTAATCGTATGCTAATTGTATGCACAATGCAAGCGTAATATCTACAACTGTGGACAAACCAGTCCCCTACCTTTTATAGCGCCCTTACCTTTTATGGTGCTATAATACATCTGTGGTGCGTCTTTTTAGCCAGTCCTTCGGCTAGATTGCGTTAAATGTCCAAGGTAGCATAAAGCTCAGGCTCTGACTTATACCCAGAGTTGTACGGATAGACAGCCACTGGTCTTTAATAATCTACGGGCAAACAAAGAAAGGTCAAGTCATGTCAAAAAAAGAATCAACATTTGTACCAACGCCTGATAGTGCAGGTACCCAGTTAGCAGTTAAGTTAAGTGAAATGAGCAACGCCAATAATGACCATTTAGTTGGAGTTCTTTGCACTTTAGTAGAAGCATCGTTCTCATACGCAGAACAGTCTAAGGCTATTAAAGACTTGGTTCGCAGAGAGCTATACAACTCCGCAAGAGATAGAGTCCTGTTAATCCACTCTATCGTAGGTAGAGCAGAAGTTGAGAGTTTCAGGAAGCACTCAACCTTGGAAGAGCAGACTAAACAACCTGCTCCCGATTCATATATGCTTTCAGAAGAATAATTTAATCTTGCCCGTAGTTTAATGAAGACCTAGCGCCCTTAAGGTTTATAAAAACGCTGGGTTGACGCTTGTGTTATAATTAGTAGGCTAATCACGGTAGCGTATACAATTGTATGTAGAAGTAGCCTGCCCGCACCGTGAAAGCGTGGCGGGCTTCTTCTATTAAGAAGGTAATATGAGCAAACGAAACCCCAAGACAACGGGGACAGAATGGCTCTACTTATCAATGGCTAGCTTCAATGGATCGGGCTATGCAGATAAGTCGTCGCCAGAAAAGTTCTATCAAAGTTATTTAATGTATAAGGCGTGGAAAAAACAACCTCACGCCGTACACGCAGCCAAACAATTTGAGATTGAGGCACTTTCATTTGCCGAACATCTTTATAGGGCGGCTGAGCCAGGGCATCGTCCTAGCGATAAGGCACTCAACAGCTTTCAAGCGTTTTGTGATAGGGCAACCCTACTATGAATGGCTGGGTCAAACTACATCGCAAAGTCTTAGAGAATGTTGAGCTGATGAATGACGATACTGGCTACATCGTATTCACTAAACTACTGTTGATTGCTAATCAGAAAGGCGAGATTGGCGAGAGTGGTAGGCAGTTGGCAAGCAAACTCAACATCAACTACACAACCCTTTACAAGGCACTAAAGCGACTAGAGAACTACCAGATGATTAAGCAGTCTGGTAAGCAGCGATATACAGTCATTTACATCTGTAATTGGGGCAACTATCAGGCTGTTGGTAAGCACTTTGGTAAGCAAGTGGTAAGCAGCCGGTATGCAGCCGGTAAGCAAACAACAGGGGTCGCAAGAATAGAGAATAAGAATAAAGAAAACGACTTGGCTAATAATGAGCCAGTCGTTTCAGAAAAAGGGCTTGCTATATTACAAGCCAAGAGGCGAGAGTTAGGGCTGTAACCTACGCTCAATCCAAACCAAAGGAATTAACACCAGAGCTAATAAATAGTTTAAGATCATGGCTGTTAGGTGATAGTCTGGGTCTTTCATTTGGTTGGTCTCCACTTCTTACAAGTTGCCAAGTGAAATGGCTTAGTCATATTACACTTCCAGCAGCACTTAAAACAATGGAATGCCATCTAAAATCCTTATCTATTAAGAGGTTGGTATCGCTAACAGAACAAAACCTAAGAACATTGTAATCCCGAACCAATGTTTTTTTATGAATTGCATTTTAACCTTTCTTTGTTACTTGAAGGGCGCACCAGACCATTACGCACCAAACGGAACAGCTGATGCACCCATTAAAGCATTCCTCTAATCTCGCAAGAGAAGACAAATGCCCTAGACCGACCAGAAGCGATTGTATGAATTAGATCTGAACCCTTGAGTGATAGGCACTTATACCCGCACTTACAGTAAACAGATTATACCTTATCTCCCCAAAGTCCTTGACGACTTAGGGTACTTGGTGTACCATGACTTTATGATTAATGGGATGAATGAAAAGCAAGCG
>JACTVG010000044.1 GCA_015660965.1 Methanoregulaceae archaeon | reverse complement strand
TAGGAAATCTATGTTGTTGCCTATGATTGATTGTACATAGCTTACTGTGGTGAGGAGAGTAGAGTCGGCAATTACTAAAGTGATTTTTGGATTTTTTGTCCAGTCCCAGGGTATAGTTTCAACTATTTTTGGGTTTATGTCTACTCCTACTACTTTTTCTTCGGCAATTTCAGCCCAAAACCTTAAGCTGCCACCGTTGCATACCCCTATTTCTAAAATTTTCTTCGGTTTTAATGGGGCAACTTTAGAGATCATCCAATAAAGGTCTCCTGCATGATGCCCTATAGAGGTTACAGGAACAGAAAAGAACATTTCAGCAAACTTGTCTTGGTTCATTTTATCCGTTCCTTGAGCATTTCTAAAATTAACGGTTTAGCGTTTAGATTAAGATGTACTGCGTCTGCTGCGTATTCTTTTTTAAGAAAACCTTTGTCGTCTACGGTTAATGAGTAGATATCTATGTAAACGAAGGCTCTCATGCTACAGAATATCTTCATTTTACTGTTGAATTCACTGTAGATTTTAGCCAAGATTTCAGGTGAAGCATACGGTTTACCTGGCGTGTCAAATTCAAATCTGTCGTAGGTTCCTGTTGGCGGTATGCCAAGCACTATAGGGATTATGCCGCTGCCTCGTAACCAGTGTAGAGCTAAACCATAATGGAATACGGTTTCATTTATGATATCGCTGATTGATACGCCTCTTTTTTTGGCTTGATAATAAACGTGGAAGCGGCAGTCAGTTTCACCTAGCACCAGCATTACTAGGTCGCTTTTTTTATCTATTGAATCAATGAGTTCTTGGAGTTTTTGGTGTGAGTTTGATGTGCTTTTCTCACGAATTAGGTTGTGAGCTGTGGCTGCTATTTCTACGACCTTGAATGCAGGGTCGTTTTTGAATATTGCAGTATGCGAATCACCTACAACGTAAATCATTTTTATTTTCTCCTTCTGCGGAGGGGTCTTACGTGTCCTGGTCTATTTCTAACATGGTATTGTTTGGGTTCAGGCGCTACTTCTTTGAATTCATTTGGTCCTTCATAATGTATTATTGCTCCGTCTTTAAAGTAAAAACGTATTTTACTAGGTGGCATTTGCCTCTTTGATTCTGTTTTGCTGCTCATGTTTTTTCTTCCGGGTGTACTTGATAGTAGTATTCTTTAAAAGCTTTCAATTCAGCATCATGCCATGGGAACTCGTGCGCTTTTTCCATCCATGCTTTAAGTTCAGGGTCTACGTTGCCTTGTTTGAGGTAGTATAGAAATGCTGTGTAGCTTGTTATTCCTAGCCGGTCTGTTATTTGTCGTAGTTCGGGCCACATGGGGTTTTTGTTTTTGAAGTTGTCGCCGCCGCCTCCTAGGAAAACGTTGCGTATGGCACGTTGAACGTCTACGCCTTCTTGTTTTACATGTCGGTATGCATAGGATACTTTCAGTTCTACCCAAGGGTAATAGTTGGGTTTCAGCCAAATATGCGGGTTGCCGTAATAGGGGTCTTTGATGTTGAAGTGCAAGAGGGCTTTTCCTGTGCCTCTGTTTTCCGCTATTACGTTACCACGTACATCTATGGTTTGGTTTATACTGTCGAAGGCTACCATGTTGTAGCGGTTGCCTTTTTCTGATTGCTCGACAAGTTCAGGTAGGTGTTGGGCTAATTCGGAAGTGGGTATTTCGTCGTGGTCTAATATGAGGACCCATTTTGTTCTTGCGTAGCTTATGGCTTTGTTCTTATAATCAGAAAATTCGTCTTTCCAGGGTTCGATATGTACCTCTACATTGTGGTCATTTAGTTGTTTTATGTCTTCCTCTATGAAGTTATCGCCTTGAACGTGAATTTCTTTTACGTAGTCTCCGCAGACTTTGATTGATTCAAGTATCATAGGTAGGGCGTCGTGATATCCCATTATGCAAAGTGCTATCCCGTCTTTCAAGTGGCTAACAAACTTCATTTTGTACTCGTCACTGTTAATGAAAATGGAGGGCAATGCTTCTCGTGGAATTTCGCCTTTCAGTATGGCGTCTACATAATGGTTTTTACCCATGTCGTCGGGTGATCTGCCTAATATCTGGAAGTAAATTTGTATGACGTAGTTTTCTAATTCTTCTCGGCTGCCAGGCAAGGGCGCAGTGTACTCGCTTTTCCAGCCGCCAATGTTTTCTTCAGGATGCATTTCAAAGTACCATTTGAACATTTCCCGCACTTCGCTTTCCCAACCGTATTTACTGTCGCTACGGTGCCGCACTAAGAAGTCTACGATCTCCGGGTATGTGCGGCCTAATGTTAGTGTTTCTTCGAATTGTTTCCAAGTGTCTATTCCTAGCTTTTTGGTGATTTCATGCAGCTCTACGTAGGAGGGGTTCAAATCGCCTAAGTTGTCGCCTGAGCCTCCTATGAAGAAGTTGCGGGCTGCGTTGCGGTAGATTTTCATTACGCTTTTGCGGTGTTCATAGTAGAATTCTTTGGTTAGGTGTATGGCGCTGCGGTATAGGCTTGGTGCGTACCAGGTTTCGTGAACGTTTTTTGCGTGTCCTACGCCTTCGTATCGGAAGTCGGGAGCTATTTTGAATATGAGGTATTTCCAGAAGTCTGATTCCTTATAGGGCGCTTCTTTCTGTGTTATTCCGGCGTCCATTTTGTCTTTGTCTATCCAGATGTCGTGTGCGTTTATGCCTATCATGTTGTTGCCGTTGGCTTCAGCAGCTTTAATGATTTCACGTAGGTTTTTGCATGTGTTTTCGCTTATTAATTCGTCTGGGTCTGATACTACTACCCAGGCATAGGGGTCAAGTTTCTTAGCTTCTTCTAAGTATTCGTTTCGCATTGCCGGGAGGTTATCGCTGAACGTGTAAGTTTTAACTATGCAGCCGTGGTCTGTTAGCCATTTTTTCTGTTCTTCCGTTAGGTCTCCTGGCTCTACAATTATTACGGCGTCAACATAAGCAGCTACTCTTTCTACACATTTTTTAGTGTCTTCAAAATCATGGGAAAACGTGGCTTGGCAATAAATTATTTTCATGTAGGGGTGTTTGGCTGTTTCTGCTTTTTGGCTTTCGTGGTAGTCAGCTATGAGTTTGTTAACTTTTTTTATGTTTGCTTCATGTTCTTCCGGGGTTACTTCAACTTTTGGGGCTATGATTTTTTCGGATTCATCTATTTCGTAGCCGTAGGTTTGAAATTCTTTAATGGTTTTTGCTAGTCCGGTTTGGAAGTTGTATTTTGGTGTCCAGCCTAAGTTTTTAAGTTTGGTCCAGTCTACGCTTTGCTTCTCTATTTCTTTTATGGGAGTTGTTCTTTTTACTACGCGGATGTTGAGGTTGAAACTTTCCGCGATTGTTTTTACGAGTTGTTCTTGTGTTAGTATGTCGTCTGTTCCAATGTTGAAAACTTGGGCTTCTTCCGTTTTCGGCTGTTTCATAATTAAAAGAAGGGCATCTATCAAATCATCCACATACAAGTATTGCCGGATGGTTTTTTCTTGTCCGTCGTAGATTAAAGGAGGAATTTTGTTGAGGCAACTTCTAATTGTGTTAGGAACGATCCTGCTGTTCGTGTCATATCCGTAAACATTAGCTGGTCTGCTCATCCGTATATCTAAGTTATATTGGTTAGCATACATTTGAGCTATATAGTCCTCACATGCTTTGCTCGTCTCGTAGACGCCTACTGTTGGCGATAGGGTGTCTGTTTCCTTCATGCTCATGCGGTTATTTCCATAAACCTTGTCGGTGCTCTGAATTAGAATAGGGATTGAGGGCTTGACGTTTCTTATAGCCTCTAACAAATTAACGGTTCCGATTACGTTGACGTTGAAAGTTGTGTAGGGGTCTTTATTAGCGGAGCATACGACGGCTTGAGCTGCCAAGTGATAAACCTGGTCTATGTTATAGTCGCTAATTATTCTCCGAAGAAGGGCCTGGTCTAAAATATCACCGTGGACTAAAATACATTTGTCTAGGGCTTCAACGAGCCATAGGTTAGGAACAATGTCTCTTTGAAGTATAACTACGCGGTTATTTTCGGAAAGTTTTTTTGCGAGATGCGAACCAATAAAGCCCGCGCCTCCAGTAATTAATATCTTAGACATGTTTTTGGTCTTCCTCTTCTTGTTTTTATTAATCCAAGACGAATTCTTTTTTCTGCAATACAGCAGACTTTTCTATGTAACACCTTAGATAGTTCTTTATCTTCCATCGTAAGGTAGTTTACTTTTAAGAACAGTAATTCTTCACCTGTCCAATACTTATGTGATTTATGATGAAGCAAGCCTAACCTTACTCTCATCTGGCTTATACTTTCAGGGTCTCTTTTTATTGTGTAAGCCAATTCAGAATCACTCAACTTATAATTTTTCTTCAGAAAAGATAACTCAGTTTTCGTCCAAAGTTTATAACTCATATTGGTATAATAGTCTTCAATTTGTTTAAGTTTAGTTTCGAGTTGCAAAGTTCTGAATCGAGTAAATGGAATAAGATGCTTTACCAATTCGATAATTTCATCTCTCCTATAAACATTG
>JACTVG010000043.1 GCA_015660965.1 Methanoregulaceae archaeon | reverse complement strand
ACAACACCGTAAGAGTAGTCAGAATGATTGTTGGGTCATTAATTATCGTAGGCGGCTTAACAGCCTAACATTCACGAGTGGGTACTTCTAAGCAACTAGTATGGCTTACGGAGTGCAGAAATACCTAGTCGTGAATTTCCATACATGTTTCTACATATTGATTTTAATTTTAGCGATAATGCGTATTAAAATTGACATTTTTAGTTTGCGATATTGAACGGTAGAAACATTATTTCCCATGCTTTTTGAGTTTTTTTGAAATAGCGGTTTTTGCATGTTCATACATTATTTAAAGAGAGGGGTATATAAAGGGGTCAAAAACCTATTTAAAGAGCTAAATTTTGTCGTAGATTATTACGCCTTCAGCTCTTTTGATGTCGCTCAGCTTGTAGCTTTGGGGTCTTGCATGTGGTGAGGCTTTTGTCCATAGTTGGCTATTGGTGACTCTTAGGACCGTAACGCAGGCCATAACGCTGCCGTCTTTCAGGTAGAGGTTAACAGTTTTCCCTATGAAGCTTTTCGCAGTATTCATGTTGAAGGGCCTATAGCGGTATCCGTCATGCAACGTAGGCATTTTAGAGCAGCTCTTGAAGTGTTTGTATGCGTCTTATTTTTCTACGTTTCTTCTGGCTTTTCATACTTTCAGTGGTCCTTTTGGTTTTGGATGCGGTTTGCTTTTTATGCTTCCTATGTGCGGCGCATTGTTGTAATATGGCCCTTTAATGTCGCGTTCCTGCTCGTCTATTTCTCCGTTAATTACCCGGTAAACCTTCACTTTCACTCTACCCTCCCCTATGTCCGGCGTCAGTGGGCTTGTGTAAAAGTGTATCCCAATGCTCAAAGGTTCGGCATACCGGTAAAAGTTTACCCCTATAGACGACAGTTAAAGCCTCTATCTTTATCATGGTTCCATGTCTACATGTGCCGTGGTCTCCTCCGGCGCCAGGTAATTTACTTAGCTTGTAGCTGCCGTCTTTTTTCTGCCGATACTTATTATAGCTCCGGAACGCGCAGGGCGCACTACAGTTAACGCCTTCAGGCATTTATGGCGCCTTCTCCTTTTTGGGCCAAAACTGTTTAAGGTCTACGTTCCAGCCGCATTTTTTTATGCTGTAGCATCGGATAGCTACAGGTTTCCAGTCCTCAGTGTTAACAAACAGTCCTTTTTTACCGCATTTTGGGCAAACTGCTTGTTCTATACAAGTTCCCATATTATTTTATCGCCTCGCGGTCCACTACGACGCCTGTTGCTCTGCTTATTGCTACTTTTTTAGGGTCAAAACCGTATTTCTTGCCAAGTTCATCCATAAAGTTTCGGACATCGTTCCAAGCTAATGAAGCAAAATCTCTTCCCTCAGCCATATCTTGACAGGTGAAAGCGATAACTGGGGTTGTCTCGGCGGTCTTGTATAATTTAGCAAGCTTTTCCCGGTCTTCATTACTTAATTTTATGGTCATTCTTCTTTCCCTCGTGTGAAGGCTACATGTTTGCTTATGCTTTTCTCCATGTTTTCTTGAACCTGCTCTTTTTGCTTAGCTGCACATTTTGAGCATAGGTTTTTGCGTACCCAATGGCAGGTTTCAAGTGCCGCGCCTGGCAACCATTTAGTACAGGGGTTTGTGTCGGTGCATCCGCAGCCGGTACATTTCCAGGTTGATGTGCCGCCGTCTGCATCAGCTTCTACACTACAGAGGTAAGTTTGGCAGTCTTGTTCGCATGTTCCTAATTCTCGGGCTTGTGGGTCCTCGCAGAATTCGAAACCGTAGGGGCAGGCGCTTTCACCTAAAAACTCGTCTTCATCTTCACCTAAGCCTTCTTCCTCTTCATATTCACTCAATTTTTTTCGGCTCCCCCTTATAAGTATCATCATCGAGAAACTCAATCATGGCTCTTTCACCATTGAAGACTACTTTAACGTGAATTGTGTTTCCGCACTTTCGGCAGGTTACGTATCGCTCACTTTCAGGCAAATTTTCCATCTCCAAAATAAAAAAGGAGGAGAATTATGATTCCTCGCTAGGTTTCTTTGGTGTTTCTGGCAGGGCGGGGTATTTGTCTTTGATTTGCTGGTCGGCTAAGGTTGCTTTGTCGCTTAGTTCATCGTCAACGGCTGCTTTAATGTCTGCGAAGTCTAGCCAACCATCTCCTATACTTATGCCGGCGTCAAGTGTTACGCCGCTTATGCTGTTGTAGATTTCGCCAAGTTCGCCTTCGGCCTCTGGAAAAATACTGATTAACCCGGTTCGGGCATTCTGCAGGATAGCGGCTGCGATTGCTAAACTCTCCACGTCGTCTATGTTTGCCGTTCCACCTAAACTTTGTTCTTGCAGTCGTGACGATGTTTCTTCGATATCTAATTTTGCTATAAAGATAGTGTGGAGCATTTGGCGAACTTCTACAAGTTCGTTGCTAAAGACGTTGGCTCGTGCTTGGTCGTGCTTTGTTAGGGCGTCTACGATTCGGGCAAATATGGCTTTGTCGCGTTGAGTAAAGCGTTCTATGGCCTGATTTAGTTTCTGTGTTTGAAGTTCAAGGCGTCGATTTATGAAGCTTAATCTGGGTCCCAGGGGGATTTGTGCTGTTTTCTTTAAGGTTTTACTCATTTTTTATTTCTCCATAGTGTTTTATAGTTGTTTATTGTATTTAAGCGTTTGTGCTAAGTAGATTTGCGCTCCTTTACGAATAGTCGGGTGTCTGCGTCTTTGAGTAGGTAAATTTGTTTGCCTTCGGGGTCTGTTTTGTAGGTTTTGTTTTTTATCCAGGTGATTTTTTTCCAAGCTTTATCTTTGTCGTCTGTGAACACGGCGATCATCCATTCGAATTCAGGCCACCACACCGGGTAAAACCGATATCGGAAGATAGGATCCTTTGCGGCGATTTCCAGCATGACTTTTTCTAAGTCGTCTTTTAGGTCGGTGCCGTTGAAGGTTATGCATCCTACGTAACTGGCTTTATGGTATTTGTCGAGTTCGGGGCTTATTTTTTTAGCCAGGTCCTTAATCTCCTGGTCTGCTTGCTCATTTTCTCCCTTATCTAATCTCATCACGATTTTTTTAACCTCCCAATCATAATTACTTAGAATTTTTCGGAAAGGAACATGAACCTCGCTTTTCCCTTCCTTCTCGTTAAACATTAGGTCTAAGTGTGCCTCGCCTGGGTTCAAGTACATTTTCCGCAGCGCGTACTGTGTTCTTACCGGGTCAGCCCAGAGAAGCGCCTGGCTCACAATATAGTTAAAGGGGTCAACTTCATAGTCGGTTTTTACGTGCCAGCCGACGCCGGACGGTGAAACATAAACTTCCACGTTGGCGCCAGGGTACAGCCTGGGAATATTGAACCAAACCCGCAGCAGGATAACCGGCGAAGAATCATCCAAATCAACATTAACAAACGGCATTATAGTACGCCTCTTATGCTTTCAGGTTTATGCGAAAACAACACTTCTCCGTTTGGTTTTTTCCAAGCAGTTATTTTTTCTTCTTTTATAAGACGCTCCAATGCATACGAAAACGCAAGTTTCCGTTCAACGTCAGGTGTATTTTCGTTAAAGAGCGCGCGTTCATCTATGAAATGCTGTTTCACTTCTTCGACGGTTAACCGCTTCCAAGTGATTTCAGGTGTTTCAGGCATAGCGTTTGTTCTCCTTATCTTTTTTGCGTTTAGCTTCTTTGCGATAATGCGTAAGAGCGCGCTCGATGCCGCCGTCTATGAACCATTTAACTTGCTGTCCATCATAGCCGAGTAACGCTACGCAATCGGGGCGCTTCGCTATTTGTAGTAACATTTCTTTAGCATGTTCAAGGTCAGCTTCAACGCAACCTGTCACTTATCCTGTATCTCCGCGTAGTTTGTGGATCATTTTATTTTTCTCCTTGTTTCTTTGGAACTTCAAAAATATATCCTACAAAGCCACTAGAATCCGGGTGTTCTTCTTTTGCGTGTTTTATCATGTGCCATCCAGCAAACACCGGTCCTGTATTTATTGGCGATATGTAGCTGCATATAGTACAAGCGGCTCTAAATCTTCGACCTGCCATGTTATTTTTCTCCTGTGTGCTGCAGGACCGCAGCGATATCTTGAACACGCACTCCTCGAGCAAGCCCCGGCGGTAGGCAAAATTCGCAAAAGTAAGGATGTTTAGTTTCATCCCAAGGAAGATAGTAACATTGCATTTCATCATAAACCCATTTAGAAAGATATATAGGAATACCGCAGCGGCAACATTCTACTTGTATTATTTTTTCAGGCCAGATTTTTTCAAAGTCAAGAGGGATAATGATGGCGCCTACGCAGAAAGGTGTTTTTCCAGTATTTTTCTTCATTATTTTTTCGTGCCGTTGCTTCATAAAATCGTTGAATTCTCGCGGCGACATGCGTTTTTGGCTGCTCATAGTATATCACTCGGAGTATATTCGTTATCTGGATGGAAAAACACGTATAAACGTAGCTTTTGCTCTGCGTCAGTTTCTTCTCTCAAATTATTCTTATCTTTAAGCAATTTTTCACGCTTCGGATTCTTAAAATTGCAAGCATAACAAACTGTACGCATACAGCTACAG
>JACTVG010000042.1 GCA_015660965.1 Methanoregulaceae archaeon | reverse complement strand
AGCTATTTTCTTTATCTTTCCATTTTCGGCTATTTCTATATTGGCTACTCCGCTGCCAAGCATATGTCCGGTATTTGTGAACTTAACCTTTATATTTTCATCAATCCTGAATTTCATCTCGTTAGGAATCCCGATAAAAAGTTTCAAACACTCAGTTGCATCGGTCTGCGTATAAATTGGTGTTACCTGGGGCAGTCCTTTCTTAGCCCTTCGTTTATTGAATGTAATTGTATCATGCTCCTGAATAAAAGCGGAATCCGCCAGCATTATAGCACACAAATCGCGTGTTCCGTTGGTGCAAATCACCGATCCCCTGAATCCCAGTTTATACACGTACGGTATCAATCCTGAATGATCAATATGTGCATGTGTAAGAATTATATGATCGATCCCGGATGGGTCAAACATAAGGTCCCTGTTCATGCTATCGGTTTCGAGTCCCTTACCCTGGAACATTCCGCAATCAAGAAGGATTTTCTTACCTGAAGCTGTGGTAATGAGATGTTTACTTCCGGTTACTTCCCTTGCAGCACCGATAAATTTTATTTTCATATTAGTGTCAGTTTAAAGTCTAAAGATAGCTTTTTATTCTATAAGGCAACAGGCAACAGACTTAGATCCTTACGCCGAGGATTGTAACATCATCAATCTGGTCGGCTGAACCTTTCCATTTTTCAAACTCATACTCAAGGATAATACGTTGTTCAGACATTGGTTTGTGATGGATATCCGACAGCAGTTTCTTTAGGTTATATTTCATGTATTTAAACCCTTTAGGCCCACCAAACTGATCAGCAAAACCATCTGAAAAGACATAAATTGTATCACCTGTTTTTACATCAATCCTATAATTTGTGAATGATTCTTTTTCACCATAGTAGATCCCAATTGGCATCCTGTCTGCCCTGTACTCCCTAAACTTTCCGTCCTGGAAAAGGAAGAGAGAGTTATATGCTCCTGAAAATTCGAGTTTTTTTCTGTTTTTATGAAGTATACAGAAAGCCACATCCATTCCATCTGTAGCTTCTCCCTGTTTGCCGGTCTGATGAAGTGATGTTTTGATCTTTTCACGTAACAGGTTCAGGACAGTATTTGCCTTGAGATCAGAATTATTTGTGATTATTTCATCTAATGTTGATATTCCCAGTGTGCTCATAAAGGCTCCAGGAACACCATGGCCCGTGCAGTCGGCAACAGTAAAGAAGATATGTTTTCCATCTTCACCTATCCAGTAAAAATCGCCGCTAACAATATCCCTTGGTCTGAATATAATAAAATAGTCAGAGAATGACTTCCTTATCTGATCATCCTCCGGCAGCATTGCCTTCTGTATCCTGCTGGCATATTCAATACTTGATGTAATCTCCTGTTTCTGTGCCTCAATTCTGGCTGTTCGCTCTTTAACTTTAGTCTCGAGCACCCTTTTTTCTTTTTTAAGCTGTCTTTCTCTGAACCTTATTACACCTATTATCAAAATAGATATTGCACCAAGAACAATTATGTAAAAAACTGGCGTTTGAGTAAAAGGCGCTTCAATTGAAAATGCTACCACTTTTGGATCACTTTCATTACCCCAAATGTCTTTAGCCTTTACCTGAAGTGTATAGGTGCCGGGTTTTATCATCAGGGTTATTGTATTACTATATGACCATTTTGACCAGTCTGGCATAACTTTGTCAACAATATATTGATATTGCGTTGAATTCTGCTTAATATATCCGGGTGCTACCACATCAAAATATACAGTATTGTCACCACTTCCGAATACAATATTGGACAGCTTGAAATAAAATTCTTTTGCATCATAAATACTTCTGATAAACAGGCCAATGTCTGGCTTATTTAAAGGTATCTTGTTACGTGCAATTCTGAAGAGCATATTATCTCCGCTAACGACCCAGATATTATCTTTATCAGCAGAAATTGAATTTAGATTATCAAAGATTTTAAGAAGAGATTTATCATTATAGCTAATATTGCCGGCTGAACTTATATTGATCCATTCGTCTTCAGTTTTTACCCAGGGAATTCCGGGCTGAGAAAAAACAAATTTCATTCCATTAATATTGCTGGAAAATTCCTTTTTATAATCTATAAATGAATCAAGATCCCGGTTATAATAACTTACTTTAGATAAAGTAAAAATGAAAACTGTATCATTAACATATTCAATGATATATCTCTGAGGAAAATTATTCTTAATACTATATGTTTGAGGATTTTCTGAAGGTATTCCGTCAGTGAAACTTATTTTAAAAGCAATATCATCGCTTCCAGCCCAGATTGTATTCTTATCAGTTGATACGATTGAATAAATTGAATGATTAAACGTTTTATCGGGATAAATGGCATTCCATCCTCCATTTTGATCAGGAGTAACATAAAAGTAACCATCGGATGTGGCGACATAATATTTATTACCCTCTGATCGAGCACTTATATGATTAATATACTTGTTATTGACCAACGGTTTGGCAACGCGGCGTGAAATAACATAAAGGCCTTTGTTGGTAGATGCAAGCACTTCATTACCTGCAGAAACCAATTGCTTGCATTTTTCATTCAACCCATCAATTTTCTTGAAGACATAATTGATTGATTTCAGTCTTCCGGCTATCTTTTTGAAATATTTTGGTTCCGGCAATTTTATTTGAGGCGAAGTTATAAATGTTTGTTGCTGATCCTGATCGACCTGGGAAGCCTGAGAAACTGGTTTTTTACCGAATATCTGTGAAAAAATACTTCTCCTGGTCTTCTGAGGCTCCTGAATCTGCAACTGAACTGGCTTGTTTCGGATGACTTTCTGGCCCGGTTGTAGGGAGGATTCTTTGCTATCTACAAGAATTTCAACCTCAGTATAATTTTTAACTTCTTTTAAGTAATAAACACCCTCGCTTGTGGCAACATATAATTCATTATTATGCCAGAGGGACGTGATAAGGTTGCCTTTCAGCCCGGGATAGATACTGAAGTTAGAAACAGGCAACTTCAGATCCGCGCGCGTAAGTCCATACTGATGGGAAAGCCACAAACCATGATTGTTATCGACCCCTAATGCAAAAACTTCATCATCGGGTAATCCATTTATATAATTAATCGCGTATTTCAGATTACCGCTTTTCTTTTCAATGACCAGCGCACCTCCGTCAAGTGTCGAGAATGCATAGAGACTATCAGAAATTGATAATCCTTCTGAAAGAATATTTTGCCTGAGATAACCATCATCCTTGATCTGGTAGTCATAGTATTTTATGCCGTCGAAAAGAGACAGATCGCCGTTGCTTTTTCCCAGCAAAACCATACTATTGCTATATGGCAGGCTGAAAAGGATCTCCATATCTTTTGTCAAATAACCGGTAACAATTGGGAATAAGGTATCACTCTCAAGTCTGTAAAGTCCTTCTGATGAAACGTTTATGAAAGTATTTTTGGGGGTTATAAACATACCGGTAAAAGGTTCATTTTCTTTTTGTCTCAGTCTGAGCTCAAGTTTTCCGGATTTTATATTATGTCTGCTGATACTTTGTTCCCCGTAAAAATATATAGTAGAATCAGTAAAAATAATCCTGGATATTAATCCTACCGAGGCCGAATCACCTGAAATAGAGAAGTATCTGTAAATCCCTTTGTCGTCCCGGGCAAGGTAACCGTAATTATTCTCTCCCCCTACATAAACTTTCCCTTCCTTTGGATTATATATCAGAGAATAGGGGATTGTGGGTATCGGAATGAAATTCCAGCCCTGACCGTCAAATGTAAGAATACCCCGTCTGTTCGAAAACAGCATAACATTCTTGTCATCCTGACAAATAGCCCAGTTCTGGTTTTCAATTTCATTGCTTTCTCTAAAATTAGTAAGCAAGGGAGCTCCCTGCTGAGCCTTAAGTGAATAAACCAAGAGCATTAGAGCAATAAGTGAAATTATTTTCTTCATAGGAATCAATTCTGTGATAATTCACCTGTAATCATAAGTTTAAAAACAGAAGAAAAAATTTACAACAATTCGGTTATTTCACCAGAATACCAAGAAGCAACACCCCAATTAATCCGCATATACCTATTGCAGTTTCCATCACACTCCAGGTCATTAGCGTATCCTTTATACTAAGGTTGAAATATTCCTTAAAAAGCCAAAATCCTCCGTCATTCACGTGTCCGAACATCAGACTTCCGGAGCCGATAGCCAGTACCATTAATTCAGGATTTACAAGGCCTCCTGTCACCAGCGGAAGTACTATTCCTGCTGTAGTAATACCTGCCACAGTAGCAGAACCGACACAAAATCGCAGGACAGTTGCTATCAGCCATCCCAGAAACAGAGGTGAAAGAGAAGATTGGCTAAGTATTCCACCAATATATTTGCTTACTCCGCTGTCGACAAGAACCTGTTTCAGCGCACCTGCACCGGCAATCAGCAACATAATCATTGTTATGGTTGTTACTGAATGGGCAAGTGAATTCATTATGTCAGTTATTTTTCTGCCCCTGGCCAGACCAAGAGTGTATATTGAAAATAACACCGCAATAAGCATTGCAATAGACGGATTTCCTATATAGCCAAGTATCTTTCTTAT
>JACTVG010000041.1 GCA_015660965.1 Methanoregulaceae archaeon | reverse complement strand
TAACTTCTTTATAAGTATTAGTCTTGCGTAACTTATTAATAAACCTTTCGGCATCTTGCTTCTTGGAATACATGCGAATAATAGTGTAAATCTTATTATTAATCTTTTGTCTGATACCGGGAAATGCTTCAAGGTAGTTTGGCATTTAAATAATATTGAATGTTCTACTTTAAATAGTTTTTGGTATAGAGTAGAAAACTATTTATAGTTTGAAGTTATAATAACTTATAATGGTTTGCAAATGTATACGATGCGGATGGACGTGGAATGAGAGGCATATAGGGGATATACCAAAATGGTGTCCGAATTGTAATACCAAATATTGGAATAAAGAGAGAATAGAAACGCGCGGTGTGAAAAGCAGAGAGAAGATGGTAGATTGATAGAAGAAATAAGATTAAAAATATGTACTAGATGCAAAACCGAAAAACAAATCGATGAATTTTCAAAAAATAAAAATACGAACGATGGACATCAATATTGGTGCAAAGAATGTGAGAATCAATATCGTGATATGCATAGGAAGAAATGTATAGATTGCAAAAAAATAATAAGTAGGGGGAGTTTGAGATGCCATCGATGCGCAGGTTTGGAATTGGCAAAAGATCCTATTTGGCACAAAAGAAATGCAGATATTCTTGTAAAAAGAAATAAACAACTAGCACAAGACCCGGAATGGAGAAAACATAATAAAGAGGCGAATCGAAAATCAGCAAGAGATCCAAATTGGATAAAAAAGAATGCTATAGATGTTCCACAAAAGAGAAGAGAAAACCCAAAATATGTGGAAAACAAATTAATATCAAAAACGGGTCAGGGTTTTTGGTATGGGCATCCTACATTGAGAAAGTGGAATAATGGAAAAAATATTCCGTTATATTGTGAATTATTTAAAGAGGTAGATCCAAGAGTACGTGCATTTCAAGGAAACACTTGTTTATTATGTGGAATCACCGAAGAAGAAAACGGAATGAGACATGGTGACCATCACATTTTTTACGAAAAGAAAACATGTTGTTGGATAGATGATAACGGAGAATATTGGACTAATTTAAATGCAAGAGATCATAAAGAAAAGGATTATTACATAGGAGAGAATCCAAATTATTTCGCGTTGCTTTGCAACGAATGCCATATGTCCACTGGGGGTAATTTTGAAAACAGAAAGCAAAGTGCCGATAAACTTCGAAATATTATAGACACTAGATTTAATGGGAAGTCATATTATACAGAAGAAGAGATGATTGAATTGGGATATATTAAAATTGGGAAATATAAGTGGGCAAAAAAGTAAAAATTATGTTGCTCTCCGTCCGAGACGACCATAATCTTTGTCTTTAGACCAGTTCTGACTTGTTTGCCAATGCCGGATATGTTTTTCCGCCCTCCCCCGCGCACTTTTCATACTCATCGCGCCTTCAGGCTCTTGCATAATGGCAGTGTTATTTTTGGCCCGGTGACTGTGATAAATAAGATACTTAACATGCCAGTTTGGAAAAGACATATTAGGGCGAATGCGAACAACCACGTTGGGGTTGTTTCGATGTTCCCCGACCGTGTTTGTGGAATTGGCGATCCAGTTTGGATATTGGATCATTTTAATACCTTATTAATTGTTTTATGAATAAATCTTACACCATTCCAGTTCCACCTTTCCAAGAGAATATCTATGTGATTAATAGTATTAAATTTGTCAATTGTAACCCAGTTATCTTTGCTCCCCCCTCCATACTTTTTGTGTTTGGAAAGAAGAATGGCTTGTTTCTTTGCTTCTGTACGCGCATCTTCCAAATTTTTTCTATCTTCTGCACCATCCATGATGATCGAAGATACCATATAAAATGTTCGTTGTGTCATAAAATTATTTCGCCCCGTTTTCTTTTTTGAACTTTAATATTTTCGCCTTTGCCGTAGATAGTTTCTTATATAATTTTAAAATGTTTCCTTCTTTTTTACTTGCTTGTAAATATGCTGGATACCAGAATTTTACATAAAAAAGTTTATTCGCAATACCTAATTCATATCCAAATTCCCAAGCGTGGTCTTTCCAATATTTCGTTTCAATGACTTTCATTTCCTATCACCCGCACCTCTTATGGCAAATTGCCGCAGAAATACTTTTATTCCTTTTACTTTCCCCGGGGAACTTTGTTCTCAACGCAGGATAACATTTCTCCAAACACTTTTCAACTTTCTTACCCTCGTTTGTGCGTGGGATATTATATCCTTTCTTGTGTTTATATCCGGGTTTAAGAGGCATCTTTCACCTTTCTTTTAATCATCAAAAAATAATCCCCACAACACATCGCATACACATGATTACTGACCGATTTAAGCACACGCACATAATATCCGATCCTTCGAAACTTCCTTGCTTCTTTTTCTGCATTTGTTTTACTGTTGAATGTGTAGCCGGTTGAGGTGTAGCCTTTGTTTGTGAGAATTTGAAAGGGGGGCATGAGAAATCATCTAACAATATCAATCAAGTGTATTTCATCAATGCTCTCGCTGGTGTTTCATATTCGATGGCATCCAACCATTTCCATTCGTCTTTATGCGGAACTTTTCTTCCTATTCTCCAATGAGAACCCGGTTTTCCTTTTCCATTGCCTACAGATATTACACGTAATTCTTCTCCTTTTCTACCAATAGCATAAACGTTGTGCTTTCCCGCAAACGTTATAGTTCCTGATAGGGGATGCTTTTTTCTAGAAGTTGTCTTTTTAACTGTTGTCATTGTTAGAACCTCGATGTAGAGAATCTACGATTATCATCTATAATCTTTCGTTCAATTTCTTTAAGCGTGGTTCTTTGATATGTGGCATATGGTGTTTTTAAAACGTAAGATTTACCATCACGTTCAAAATCAAAACCACATGATTTTGCGAATTTTTTAACGTAGTCGTAGGTTATTTTTGTGGACATTTAATATTTCACCTTGCTTCCATCTACTCTGCGCATTTTAAATGACTTTGCGCCTTCGAATAGATCCCAACTGTGGTTTTCGATAAGATCTGATTGTGTTGGGGAAAGATGCCCAAATATTGCATATGTTGCACGGTTCTTTTTTGCCAACCGTTTTGCATTTGTTCTTGCTGTGGTGAGTTTATTGAAGGTGCGAATGGTTTCTGGTTTCCCGGGTTCATTAATTGTATAAAATTTGTAGTATGTCATTTGTATGGCGCTCCCATTCCTGCCCAGTGCCCCCACACTCTATAATAAGTTTTGTGAGCAGATCCAAGACTGGTAACTTTTTCGGGAATAATGCGGCACAGAATGCCTCTGGCACGATGCTCTTTTGCTTGTTTCTGTGCAATGCGTTTGTATTCACTCCCATCAATGGCTACATATTTTTTACCATCTATGATGTGTACAGATACCATTTTACACTTCCCTTATTTATTGGCGCGGTCGGCATTCAACAGCGCAACCGCACGTTTCTTTATCAGAGGGGTAACCTTAATCATTTTATCTCCCACGGAAGTTGGATTATGAGCCATCATTCCCAACGGCGTGTCCACAATCGCTTGTAGGAACGTCAACGGAATCTTTTCTGTAGTCGATACACCGAGCTGCTTGTGAAATACACCTTTACCAGCTCGCTTAAATGCTTGCTGCACCCAGAGATTCTTTTTTGTCATTTTGTTTTCACCATAACTTTTAAATACTTTGTGTTCATATATTAATTACGGACTGGTACTACAGTCCTTTGCTTTTGCACAAATGCTCATGCATTTTGTATGAGATAGTAACAATGCGTCTTGCATCCAGAGGTTTTTCTTGGTCATGTTATCTCCAGTTTTTCTTTTCCAACGATGTTCCTCTAATTGAACCGAGTCCGAGTTTTCTATATTCCCGTATTTCCCGTTGCCGTTCTGCTTCTGATCCGCGTATAACAGATTTTTTCTTGGTCATCTCCTCACCCAAACCATATACCCGTATCCATCAACCATATTGCCGCCTTTAGTAATACGAGCGTGCAGTTTTAGGTCTTCACGTAGTTGGCGTGCCATCTCATCTGCATCTTTTTTAGAAGTATGCACGTCGTGTAATTTATAACGTTTTCCGTCAAATACTTTTGTGGTTGTCATGTTTACTCCCTATTTCCACCTCGCCCACCAAGGATATGCACCTTGCCCAGCGGGTTCTTGTTCATCATAGTATTCTCACCATCGGGTTGCAGGGCAACACGATCTGTGCCACCGCCTGCTTCCTTCGCACGACTCATAAATCCAGTGAGATCGAGTTTCATCTTAATCCCTGTTCCCACCACGTCCGGTAATGCTCCTGAATCGCCCAAGCAACCCGTTGGGAAGCATACTATCTTTACTCACACCCGGCACACCATCTTGGCGTTCCTTTGTGTATCCAGCAGTGCGATCCATAATACCTTTTAAATCTGGTCTTGTGATGCTCATAATATTTATTACGCACATCAACTATTTAATAGTTTGTATTACGTCCTCCTATAAATTCTGTTCTAAAATCAACACTTCTTATGGAGTGTCAATTAATTAGTTGTATACTCCATGCTGACACGCCTCATAAAGATATATGGGATTTTAACGTTACCGGGCATTCCAGCATTGCGTAGTGGGGTAT
>JACTVG010000040.1 GCA_015660965.1 Methanoregulaceae archaeon | reverse complement strand
ATATCTACGGTTTGATTTGTGCCTGCATTAAAACGAGCAATTTGATGGCCACCACGGTCTAAAATCCAATCACCACGTTGGCTTCCAATAATTTGACCATTACCGTCTCTGATAATATTAATGTCTGCCATAATGTGATATAAATATACCACACTTCTTATACTTGTCAAGCGAAATGGTGGGCCCGGCAGGATTTGAACCTGCGACCAAAGGCTTATGAGGCCTCTGCTCTAACCGCTGAGCTACGGGCCCATTTAACAATAACGTTCAGGATGTAGAGCAACGTCACTTGGCATCCATTTTGCTTTTGAGTAATTAGCAAAAGCTTCTCTTGAAGAGACGGGTTTACCGTCAATCTCCCAGTAGCCAAAAGACGGAAACACTACAAATATTTTTTCATGTTTAGGCACACTTTTCATAAAATTTGGTGCTGCGACTGGGACTCGAACCCAGAACCAACAGATTAAAAGTCTGCTGCTCTACCGATTGAGCTACCGCAGCATTACTTTATAAATATACTATACCACTTTTATTTGTCAAGCGTTTAGACGTTTTCATTCTAATCCACATACTTATAAGTATGATATGTTCTAAATGTAAACAAAATAAACGACCATCAGAGTTCTACAATAGACCTGATAGAAAGAATAAGAAACACTCATATTGTAAAAAGTGTTTTAATCTTTATTGTATCCGAAGATGGATTGAAAAAAAGAAAAAAGCAGTTGAATATAAAGGTGGTAAATGTGTAGATTGTAAAGGAACATTTGAATATTTTCTTTACGATTTTCATCACATAAACCCCGCCACCAAAGAATTTCAGTGGGATAAACTACGACTCTATGGTTGGAACCGAATGAAAAAAGAACTTGATAAATGTGTTCTTTTATGTTGTATGTGTCACAGGCGTAGAGAACAGAAATGGTAGCCCGACCGGGATTCGAACCCGGAATACAGCTTTAGAAGAGCCGTGTGATATCCAATTTCACCATCGAGCCATATTCATGCTTGGACTCGAACCAAGAACGTCCCTACTACTTCCCTTTCTTGTTTTTCCCTTAAACTACATGATTAAATAAATACTATCACAAATTATTTTTTCGTCAAGCGTTGATACGGTTTATAAGTCATAAGATACCATAATAGTTTCCAAAAGCTAAACTGTCTGTCAGGGTCGGGGTCAGGTGTTTGTATCCATCCTTCGGCTGTGCATCGGTTACAAATGCTTGGATGCCCATCACCATTTATGGAACGACTACATACGCCGCACTTTCCGCCATAGTATTCACTTGCCATAAAAGTGAATATTATATCAGATGTTCATTCCCGACACAAACTTAAAAGCAGGCCCATTAGGAACTAAATCACCGTCATTAAGAATGTCTAAATGGCCTTTTTTACCATTGAAGTTATGAGCAACATTAGTTTCAATTGTACCATCGGCTAGAACTAAATTAGTTAAACAATCTGATTTTGCATAAGCTCTGTCATGCCGGCCAATGGATTGTAATACTGCTATTGCCCGAAAAGATGGATTAATCAATGCTGCCCTTGGATATTTACCCGTTATGTCATGCAAGTCAATACATTCACCACCAGCAGCAAGATTAGCAACCGTAATTCTCTTCTTATCTGATTGAACGGATGCTATGTCATCCCATCGTTGACGTATGGTTATACCGCCATGAATTTGTGCAATCGTGTCTGCACCAAATTTTTTCGACAATCTGCTTACCAAGGCTTCAATTGAATCAGCATAATTGACAAAGATAAGAATTGATTTACCTTCATCATATAAATCTTCTGTCAACTCACATAGAGATGGAACCTTTAACAATTCAGCCATTCGCCGGGCTTTCGTTATGATGGCCAAAACGTGAATGGCGTAGTCTTTACAACGGTCTTCCAGACGAGCAATTTCAGCCGCCATGTCGGCATAAACGTAACCAATTTTCTTTCCATTTTCACCCATGTCATAAGCCGTGGCCTCAATCTGATTTTTTGGGAAGATGTTACCGAAGTCTGCCCGATTCATTCTTGAAGCAATCTTTTGAACGTTGAACAAATTGTCCCGAACGGCTTGAAGTTTCTTTTTGGCTTCTACGTTCTTTTCATCAAAATACATTGCTCCCCATTTTCCTTTATACTCCGCACCTGCACCTTCACAGAATTCTTTGAACAAATTCATTCCATTATTTTGACCACGCCCACCGATAAGATGCATTCCTTTGTGAAGATTGGTTGCGAATCCAAACGCCCTCATATCAAGTGGCGTCATCGCTTGTGTCGCTGAAAGACAAAGGATAGAATAACCTTGTGTTTTCAAGGCATAAAGCATACCTGCGTGTAATGACTCAATTCCCTTGGCTCTGTGACTTTCATCCAGAACCACAATCCAATCTTTGGGTATTCTGAATTCACCACGAAGGAAATAAGGAATGTTCCGTTGACCCGTTGTTTTGTAACGATAAATTTTCTTTATGTTACCACGGGCCAATTTCTCATAATTAATAATCAATTCAGCAGATAAGCCAAACTGATTGAGAACTGTTTTCCATTTTGGAATGTTGAGCTTGGGGCAAATGATGATGAATTTGCGTTTTAGATGACGCAAAATAGCGGAACCGACAAACGTTTTACCTGTTCCTGTACCACTGGCATCCCACGCAATCCCATCATTTTGAAGAGCATTAGCTAGGGATTCTGCGTGAAGTTTTTGCGGTTCAAGCAAACCGGTGGTGTCAAAACTCATATCAAAGATGATACCAAGGGTTTATGGAAAGTCAAGCGTTGAGATGTTTTTCGATGTCCGCTTTCAGGTTAACCAAATCTTCCCGACCAAAAATCCACGGGACGATCTCACCTTGTTTCTGCATCCCTTCAACAATATCATTGGCTTCCTCAAAATTGGTTGCCCCTTCCAGTGGTTGAATTGAAGGTTGATTAGTCGTTACGAAAGCAAAGTACTGAATGTTCTTTTTATTCATGAAGATAGTTTACCAAAAAATTTTGGTAAGTCAAGCGTTCAACCTAACGCCCAATTGGTTACTGCCAGAAATTCAGATGGTTTTTCACACGGTATCCATCCCCATTTTGTTCCATCCCATTCCCATCTATACCATTCTTCCCGTTCTGTCAGTGAATGAATGCCGGGACTAATTTCCTCAATAACGATATAGTCGTAAAGGCATTCACGCATACTACCAACGTTATCATTAACGTAACGTTGAGCAGTGGGTAGGTCAAGTGTGTATCCAAATGTTCTTGACCGCATTGTTCTGTACGCCGGATTCTCTTTCACCGTTCCTTCGCCTATGACTGCCGTAATGAAAAACATAAAATTTTCAATCGTTAAAAACTATTACCTTTGTTCCTTCACACTCAGGATGCTCTCTGATGCTTTCCGATGTTGGAACGTAATTGTAACCACCGAGTTCACGATCCTCACCTTCACCGTGATAAAACGGTTTTGTCATAACATAGGTAATAACGTTGCCAGTCTTGTCAGACTTCATGGCAAAACCAACGTCACAAGCATCATTGTAAATCTGTTGAAGGTGTCGGTTATCCAAGTCGGATGCTTCGCTGGTAAACGTCTTGTCAGCAGCATTGTAAGTAAACTGTTTACTTGAAAATTCAATGACGTTCAATCTCATGACTGTAATTTATCAAAAGATTTACCAAAGTCAAGCGTTAAGTGTGAGGATTAAATCCATTTTTACCGATGTACCCACTTGGCCCATGACCTATACGTTGAACCGATTCACACCGATTCCCGCCAATAGTGGCAGATTTTTGACGCCATACAACAGCATCCGGTTCAGCCGGAACGATGCTATGCCATCCTTTGACGTGACTATTTTCCCTTGCTTCCTTGTAGTTTTCACACTTGCGGCGTTCATCCGTCATAATCGGATGCATTCGTTTCTTTGATTTACCGTAAAGAAGCGTGTAAAGTGTCATAGTGGTAATTTACCAAAACTTTAACAAATGTCAAGCCTCAATAAAGACGAAGCCCGCCAGTTACGGCGGGCTTTATCTGTGTGCGTTCCAACAACTTAACCAACCTGCGGTGCGGGGGCTGCCGGAGCGGCAACTTCGGGGGCCGGAGTGGCGACAGTCGTTTCAGGGGCCGGAGCGGCAACTTCGGGCGTCGGAGCAGCCGGAGTCGTTTCAGGAGCCGGTGCGGCCGAAGAGGCGACAGGCGTAGCCGTCACGGGGGCGACAGGGGCCGGAGCAGTCGCGGGAGTCGGTGCGGTGACAGCGACAGTGGATTTCTTCGTGGCCTTTGGAGTCTTGGCCTTTTTGTCGGCCTTCTCCATCTTGGAGGCATCGAATTTCGTGGCCAACACGAACACGGCTTTCGGGCGACCAACTGCACCGTGCGGCTGTTTCTTCGACTTCAATTCAATGAGTTCGCCGGCGGCAATGCGGGCGTCAACCTTGTTGCGAAGGCTCAACTCACACTGCCCATTCGCACCCTTGGAGTTGCGCTCGAACAACTGTTCCATCGTGAACGGCCGGGTAGGCCACTTGGTAGATTTCGGAGGGGCGCCGATGTGATTCCATTTGCCTTTGAGGCTCTTGCGTGACTTGTTACCACTGCGTTTGTTTGACTTGTTTTTTGCCATAACTTTGTTTTTATTTGTTATTGGTTAATGTTTGTTTGT
>JACTVG010000039.1 GCA_015660965.1 Methanoregulaceae archaeon | reverse complement strand
TTGAAGTATGATATATAAGTTATTGAATTATGATTTATAGAATATTGAAGTATGATATATAAGTTATTGAATTATGATTTATAGAATATTGAAGTATGATATATAAGTTATTGAATTATGATTTATAGAATATTGAAGTATGATATATAGAATATTGAAGTATGATATATAGGTTATGAAATATTAAGTAAAAGATGATTTACTGACTATAAAATATTGAGTAGTTGTAGTAGAAAGAATGACAAGAAATTTATTATTATATAGTATGGAAAGTATATGATAGAGGAGTGGTAATAGAATGGATTAGAAGAAAGCTACCTTAGAAATTAAGGCTGAACGTGCTTGCTGCTGCAAACTCTCCATTATGCGTGTTGAAAGCTTTGACTAAAAAGAAAGCCTGCATGCCTGTTTGAATAGAACCGTACTGGCTTGTGAAAGAAGTATAAAGGTTTGTGACAGTGGTACCTGTACTCATAGCGACAGAGGTTAAGCCCTTAAAGTTTTTAACTGCGATGGTTTTACCTGGGGAAACGAACGTAGTTGCGTAAATATACAAACGGTAAGCTGTATCACCTGATGCGATAACCTGTGTGAAATTTATAGCAGGGGTACCAGCGACCCAAGCAAATGAAGCAGTATATGCAGGGAAGGAGGAAACCGAGGGAGCCGATGTAATTAAATCACGATTAGTGAAAACAAGCCCTGAATTTAGCTCCATAAAAAGTTGATAACCCGAAGGGTTATAGGGTATAAGAAACCGATTGTAACGAACGAAATTTAAAGCTGCTGTTTTCCAATTGGCTTGCAACGTAGGAGAAAGTGAACGCCATTGACGAGCTACGTAAGCAAACTTGCCACGGGAATAAGGAACAGCCAAGCTAATAGGAATAAATGCACGAGGCTTGCGGGCGGTGGGGGTATTTTTAATGACCGATGTAATTGGGTTACGTTGAAAGACTGTACCTCCTATACGACCAGCAATAACAGAAAAAGGACCTTGAAGCTGAACCGAAGCCATAGACTAAGTAACAACCTGACCAACAATGTACATTTGAGTTTTTTGCCCAGTAGTTAAAGAACTAAGCCAAGCTGCAACCCAAACGGTATTGCCTGTAACTGGCGCACCGTACGAACTTTCGTACGAAGTGGTTATGTTTTGAGTGCCTGAACCACCAGCAGAAACCCAATACACTTGGCGAAACGAAGATTTGCTGGGTTTGACACCTGCTGACATAGAACGTGTGGCCAATATAGCCATTAAGTAACCTGCAGGCACAGCGGCACCTAAAGCAACTTGAATAGATGCAGAAGAAAGCGTACCAATAGTAATAACCGGCGGAAGAACACCAACCAACACAGCGGGTGGCGTGTTTAAAATTGATTGATTTGATGCAACACGGGCGTAATTGATATGAACAAAACAATGGTAGCCGCTAGGCTTGGTAGGAACACCAAACTTATTGACAGTAGGAAAGTTGGGTGCGGCTGCTAACCATGCAGCGCGGTTACCCGCAGAAACGTTTTTCCAAGCACGAACAACCTGCAACAAGCAAGCATTGATTGTTTGCCCTGACTGGGTGATGCGGGTGTTAGTTATTTGGCTAAGACCCTTGACTTGTGCGCCAGTATACCCAATAGATTGCAAGGTAGCACCACCTAAAGAACCTTTGAAATAATGCCCACCTATTTTGCCCTTAACGTTAGAAACGACAGTACCGAACTGAACTAAAGCCATGTGAAAAGATTTTAAGTATTACGCCAAAGATAACTCATAATTGGCAACATTGGTACGGATTTTAAGCAAGTGGTTAGTGTAAATATCGTAGAGAGTACCCTTAAGAACGGTAGCCCATTGCTCTGCTTTGACGAAGAAAAGCGTGCCAATGTTGTAAACACGACCGAAGGCATCGGCAACAGATTGAACTTGTTTAGAATCAATGACGTTGTTGAAAAGCTGTTTAGAAACCTTGCTTATTTCGTTTGGGAATAAATGCACAGATAACTTATTAGAGCTAGACAAACTAAGGCTAGAACCCCAAAGCCGCATATTAGAACGAAAACGAAGAACTTTGTAGCGACCTTTGCGATGAAAATGTTTCGTTTTGGACTTTCCAAGATACTCACAGAGATATGCACAAACGTTTTTGACTTTGCTAAGCGCGTGTACATCGGTAGAATTAGGTTGCGTCCAACCCTGTAAACAACCCTGATGATAAGCGGAAGTACGGTGTTCAATATCATATTTTTCATTTGGAGGGTTTAGTAGCAAATACTGGTCTAAAGATAAGGAAGAATATTTTTTGGTATACCCATCTATATAACCTTTTGAAGATAAAATTTTGTTCCATGACTTGCGAAGCTTTTTATGATTGATAAAGGTATCGGTAACCAAATGCACGTGCGGTAAGCCTAGACGCGTTATTTCTACTTTCCAAACGTAGTTTTTTAAGCCAAAATACTTGCGGGAATAGGTTAAAAAAGGATTAAGACAAGTGCGCACGAAAGTTGAATGATTAACCACATTAGATATAGCAGGTATAGTAAGTGTAATGAAATTGCACTTGAAATTGTAGTGTTGTTTACTTTCTATATCCCAAACACGCTGCCACGGCGCTGCTGCGCAAAGCCACTCGATAGCATTACGTATTTTTTTTGCTGCCTGCGACGATATGAGACCCTGCGTACTATTTTGGCGAAGGTTTTGCGAGGTTGAAGCCCATGCAGCGGTACGGGCGAAGCCCGAACCTTCATAGACTGGGCGGGCAAATATGCAGCTTGGGCGGATGGATAAAGCTTGACCAAGATATAAGGGGGCTGATGTGATTGCATGACGATGATGTGACATAAAGTGAAAAGTTTGAGTTCTGCGGACTATGACAAGCCAATAGTAGGAATGTAGATTTTATCAACCGGAGACTTGACACCGTGAAGGTAAAAAGCCTTCATTATGGCGCGATAAACAGCCTTGTAGTAAGCAAAGTTTATAACATGAACTGGGTCATTTACAAAGAGGATTGCATCCCATAATTTCACATGAAAGCTAATAGAGGTACTAAATAAATGAAAGCTATAGCTGCAAGTTTGACGCCAAATATCTTGACAGTTTTCAACATCAAGACCCAAAAACTTGGCTATTAGGTCATTTTGGTATTTAATTAAAGCGACATATAGGTCATTTTGGTATTTAATTAAAGCTACATAACGATAGGCCATAGTTATTTAGAACCTAAATTAATAAGGTTGTGAAGCTCACGACGAAGTTTGTTAAGTTCCAAAACCACGTGAGCGCACTGATATTGCACTTCATTAAGAGCCTGTTGAGTTTTTTGTTTAGATAGTGAGGTTATATACTTGCTACGGTTAGCGTAGTCGACGGCTACCTTCATCGCTTCATGAGACTTTGAGATATAGCTAAAGAGGGTATCGTGTGCATTGATACCCTCTTTTACTTCATTTAACGACGGCATAGATTAACCAACGATATGTTCGACAATGTTATTTGCCGTTTGTTCATCAGAATACGGCCCAATTAAAAGAGGCTCGGAACTGTTTATATACTTTAAACGAATCCACCACTGCCCGTTCTCCTTTTGCGAGCAAAATGGCTCGGCAATGGCTAAACCAATCGTGTTAACAAACTGGGTTTGTTGTTTTGCGTTTACTGTTTTTTTCATAAAGATTTGTTTTAATGATTTGTAACTATATACCTATTTATACTAATTAGACTCAAGAGCCTGCCAGCTCACGTTTATTCGTTAAAAATTGCATTAATAAATAAACACCATCATTTACGCCTGACCAATAGAAATCTTTATCTAAAGCCGGGTTTGATTTGTGCCATTCATTTATAAAATCGTCAACAAGTTTTTTAACTACTTCATGGCTCGGTAGCTTATTATGTTCTTCAATAATTGCTGCCGTTAATTCAAGAGCCTTATCAAGGGAAATTCTTTCATTATTAAGGTGTTTCCAAACATTTTGAATAAGCCGGCAAGCATGTAAATGTTTGTGATAAATCGGATTTAAAACTTGTCCTGATTTTTGGCGGTTCATTAACTCTTCTGCGGTAATTTCTTTATCAAAACCGTATTTTTTGTTTAAATCTTCTACTGTCATTTGTTTATTTATATGATTTATGCCCCTTGGTATGGAAAAAACAAAACCCCAGTAATTCTACTGGGGTCATGCTTCGTTATTGCGCTATCGCTGGTATAGACACTCCTGAATATACTTCCTTTTCACGCAATGAGGTGAATGCGTTTACTTTATTCCGCGCTACCGCGCGGGAGTATGAGCCATGAAACAAAGCATGTTTATGTTTCGACTTGATACCAAAGAACTGAGGCAAATGTAATACAGAAAATGAAAGCTAAACGACAACAAACACTTATTATCGGATAAGTTTGCTAATAGTGAGCACCTAAATTCGTCATAAGAAGATTAACGGCACTATTGAAGGTAACTATATTTATAGAGTTGCTACCCTTGAACCAGCATGTATACTGGTTGGTGTCATAAGCCGAGGGTGTGCCGTTGTTGTTGTAGCACATGCAGTAATCATTTACGGTACAGAGGGTTGAGCTTGTTTGCGAAGCCGCTGACTGCGCAGAACCGTTGGCAGTAACGTAAGCTTGGGTACTATTACTTCTATTAACCGTAAACAAACCTTGCGT
>JACTVG010000038.1 GCA_015660965.1 Methanoregulaceae archaeon | reverse complement strand
ATTTCAATTCACCTGACAGTGACATTCACGAAAGGTGCTATTGCCCTTACGGTTTGTAACCAGTAATTCACCTAGTTAAAATTATCTAGTCAACTGTCGACGTATCAGAACCTTTCGAGGTAATCCACGCGGATTATTTTTAATCAGAATTAAAAGATTCTAGTGAGTTGTTCATTGTTTCATTATGGACCAAAGAATTTGTTTTTTAGAAGTTTCAGAAAAATGGCGGAGTAGTTAGAAACTATTTTTGGAAGAGAATTCGAGAACTTCGAAGATAAAACAGAACTAGCTTACGATGAAACTCCCTTTAATCAATCTCATTTGAATATTTTATCGAAGATTGTGCTAGATTTCAAATACTCAAACTAACAATGCGACAGTATTGGAAGAAATCACTGGAAGTAGCAACTTTATGAAGATTCAAAAGGCCAAAATTCACAATTATCGAAGTATCTGCGAACTCGAAATGATATGTGAACACTTAGTTATTCTTCTCGGACCGAATAATCACGGAAAATCAAACATTCTTTCTGCAATTGAATTCGTTCTGACCTCCTCGGCAAAACTGACTGATGCGGATTTCAATATTTTTTGTGGAGACGATAAGGAGATTTGGGTTGAAATTACATTTCATGAATTGACAGAACAGGAAAAAACAACATTTAAAAAATACTGTCGACAGGACGGAACATTTTGCATTCGAAAATCCGCCCGATTGCAAGAGGACGGAAAGATCGATATTGGTTTACATGGGTATTGTCAAGAGCCCGATGAACTATGGCTTCGAGAATCTCAAGTTGGTAGTTTCGCAAATCGTGATGCTATCACAAATGTGCCTCTTAAAGACTATGTTCCGGCTTCTGGTCGAATAACTCAAGATATTATCCGGGATGCACAAAAAAGATATATCGCGGAGCACCTATCGGAAATTACATATCACGAAGCTCTTGAGGCAACACTATTTATCGGTCCGAAAAATATTGGGGGAGGTCTCCTCCCTGATTTTTATCTTATCCCTGCTGTACGTGATTTGACGGATGAGACTAAAATTAAAGGTGCGTCAGCATTTGGTAAGTTGCTCAGTAGGACCATTCACGAAATGGCTGAACGTGATCCAAAATTTCAAGAACTAAGAAATAATGTTGACAAACTCGTTCAGACACTCAATCGTAGTGAGGGCGGAGAAGATAAAAGACCCGTTCAACTCATCGAACTTGAGAAAACCATAGAGACAGAACTAAAAGAATGGGGCGTTGGTGTTGAAATTGAGGTGATTCCTCCCTCATTTGAAAGGTTTTTTGAGATTGGGACAAATCTCCACCTTGATGACGGTGTTAGAACATTAGCAGAAAACAAAGGGCATGGTCTTCAACGAGTAGTTATTTTCGCTCTCTTCCGTGCATGGGCACACAGTCTGCGTAACCTCGCTGGAGAGGGGAGTGTCAATGTACCCAGAATCTCATCTGAATCGATAATCTTTGCCATCGAAGAACCAGAGTTGTTTTTACATCCGCATGCCCAGAAAAAAATGGCTCAGGCAATACAAGAGATCGCAAAGAGCCCAAATCATCAAGTCTTGGTATGCAGTCATTCAAGTCATTTTGTAGATCTTGATAATTACAGGAATATTTGTATCGTCAGTAAGGAATCCCCGCAACGAGGTACCGGAGTCCGTCAATGCACCACCGAACTATTTGAAGGAACGAGTAGTCAGGAGAAAAAGAAGAGATTCCATGCGGCACATTGGATTAATCCAGATCGAGGTGAGATGTTTTTCGCAAAAAGAGTTGCATTCGTTGAAGGTGAAACAGAAAAAGTAATTTTTCCATATTTGGCTCAAAAAATGAATTGCTTTAATCAGGAAGTATCGATTATCGATTGCGGTTCAAAATTTAATTTGCCATTATACTCTTTAATTGCGAATGCGTTCAAAATTCCTTATATTGTAGTTTATGATGAAGATCCGCTTCCTAATCTGATACCTTCTGATATTGATCCACAAAAGTTAGCAGAACTAAGAAGAGTGTTTGAGTTCAATCAACATATCAACTCAACAATCGATCCATCTATCGGCAATGTATGTATTCTTTCACCACATTTTGAAGGAGCATCTGGTGTATCAACGTCTCAAGGTGAAAAAATTGGAAAACCTCTTGCAGCATTAGATCATTTTTCAACAATCACTAGTGATGCGATTCCTCATTGTATAAAAGAAATAGTAAGGATAATTTATAGTTCTTAAAATTCTGTTGCGTTTACAGTTGGTGACCAATATTCCATCTCGTGAATATTTTCAAACCAACTGCGAATGTGTCATAACCATTAATATATCAAAGAAAAATTATCTTACCTTATGTTTGCAATTTTTTCATTAATCGCTGGTGCGATTATTATCATTGGATGTTTTTTAACTATTATACGTGATATAATTCCATCGAAATGGTTTCCTATAATTGCTATAACTCTTGGTTTGATTCTAGGATTAGATTTCTTATTTGCTGGTATGTTTCCCAATTGAATTGAGAAAGGAGAAAACTTGACCCTCCCCCACAAAAAAAAACTCCCTGCCAGTATCGGTAGTTTTTTTGAAGGGTGCTGGGGAGTGGGCTTCACAAATCAGTTCCCATAAGTAGTCTTTTGATAGGCTATATTGGCCTTACAATTGAGGATATAGGTCTGAATTTTATATCTCTCACCGGCACTCCGGTTATATTAAATCCTCAGCAAGTGGTGGTTCAGACAATTTAAAAAAAATTGTGTTTCTATTGTGAATGAATATAATAAGGAAATCGCTCCAAATTATACATCCACCTACAAAAGATAATTTTTCGTGGATTTTTTGTTTATATCATAGATTAAATATCAATACCCAAAAATATTTAAGGTGCTTATTTATTAGAATATTATATGGCAACTAATACAGGCAAAGGGTACAGACAGGGTCCAGTTAAAAAACGCAGTCAGACAGAAAATCCTAATGCACGTACGTTTATTAAACGAGGCGAAGACGGGAAATTTATGGCGGTTTCAAAAAAACCTTTCAAAGGAGTACGTAAAGAATAAAAATTTCGGCTCTGTTGAAAACCTCATCGCCTTCATTAGATTTTAATTCTGATTAAAGAAAAGAACGGTTCTATTGCATTGTTTTAACGTGGTAAAATATTACTCGCCCAACTGCCTACGCATTGTTAGATATTAGTCAGCTATGTGTTTATTTACGCCGTATCCAATCCTTCCCAGAAACTTCGACTTTGATTTGTTCATAAACCGTACCCGATCTATCTGTATTTAAGTATTTCTCTACCTTCATTGTAAAATCTTTAATGAATTCAGTCTTATTTAAGAAGTCTTTCCCCAGCCACCATTGTAATCCATTTTCTGGATCAATTGCAATATAGAGTCCACAAGTATCTTTTTGGTTCCTTTTCTTCGGACGAATCCTTGTATCATAAATGTAAAATAAAAATGCAGCTATAGAAGCAACTGAGCCGACATCACCTAATATAGCAACGAATTCAATTGCTGCAAATGTAACCTTCGTACTTTCGAGGCGATATACCTCTGCATTAAGCAGTTCGTTCTCAAGTTCATCATAGACTTCAGATACTTCAAACCCACATGTGGGGTTTGCAACACTAATCTTCAAAGCTAGTTGTTTATCCATTACTTTCATCTCCAGCTGACTTTCGTTTAACTTGTTTATATCCAAAACAAGTTTGTATATATCTTTCTTAAGCTGAACTAGAGATTTCTTTCATTCTTATAATCAAATCGCCAATCATATCTAATTTATTTGAAGGATTTGATGTGAAATAAAACTCTTTTATCGGTCCTGATTACACCTCGAGTCTGGAATTCATGCAAATCATTACATTATAGAATAGAATGATTCTGATGCGTTGTCGGTTAGTCAAAAATTTCAACGAGGTGAAATATTGGTTATCAACCGTAATTGCATCAGTTCTGCCAGGAAAGCTACAGAATTCAGAACCCATGTGTCATAATATATGATGCGAAATGAAAGAAAAAATTTTTAAAAATTAAAAAAAATCGTTTGAAAAAGAGCATTTCATCTCCATCAAGGGTTTTGTGGGTAACGAGGCTATTCTTATCGTGATGCGAATCATGACCTGAACCTTCAATTCCCTCGACTCTTCCGGATCTCCGTGGACACAACACTTATCGACACATGATCATAACTATTATCGGGACGTGGTAGGTTTGATGGAGACACTCTCACAGGACGATGCATTTGCCCGCTCTGCACCGATGGTATACACGGTAGTTACGAGCGTTGATGAACAGGGGAAACCCAATGCCCTCGGGGTATCATGGGTGACCCGGACATCCTTTGAGCCGTTCCTCATGCTCATCTCAATCGATCACAGCCGGTATTCCCATGAAGGGATACGGAAGAACCGGGAGTTCGTTATCAACTATCCTGCTCCCGACCATATGAGCGGAGCATGGGTATGTGGGACAACGTCAGGTCGAAACAGCGATAAGACAAAAACGTCTGGTCTTACCTTCATTAAATCCGAAAAAGTCAGGCCGCCGACAATAGATGGGGCTGCGGTCGCGATCGAATGCCAAGTGATCAGCGAATTTGAGACCGGCGATCATACTATATTTGTCGGGAAAGTCGTCGCAACCCGAGGAAACCCCCTAGATGAACGGCATCTCTATGTGACGGCCCAGTTCCAGCTCTTTCCTCTCGACAATACATTTGAGGAGTCGGTGCCATAGCAATTCCCTATGGAGGAGCAAGTTCAGCTGTTTTTTGAGGCTTTGTTCATGATAAAGTGGTGAATAACCT
>JACTVG010000037.1 GCA_015660965.1 Methanoregulaceae archaeon | reverse complement strand
ATAGACCTGGTTCTTGAAGAAGGCATGAATGTCAAGATAGTGCTTCTTCCTGATAATGAAGATCCCGACTCCTATTCGAAGAAGGTGAGCAATGAGGAGTTCCTGAAATTCCTTAAAGAAAAAGAAACAGATTTTATCCGCTTCAAAACACAGCTTCTGCTGTCGGAGGCAAATAATGACCCGGTGAGAAGGGCTGATCTTATTCGCGATGTGGTGAAGTCAATTGCCGTCATCCCCGAGGCAATAACCAGAACAGTATATATAAAGGAATGCAGTACTGTACTTGAAGTCAGCGAACCAATCCTTTATCATGAGGTGAATAAGCTGAGACAGCAAAAGAGCTTTCAGGACAGGAATAAATATCCTGGTCCGGAAGATCTTCCTGTTCCTCCGCCTGTAATTATTAGACCTGTCCAACGTGAAACTGTCACATATTATTCTGAAAAAGAGATTATCAGGCTTCTCCTGAAATTTGGCGGTGTTGAGTTTGAACGGACTATAAATAAGGAAGATGGCAAGGAGGAGGTATTGACTGTATCTGATTATATTGTCAGGGAGATAACATCTGACGATCTTCTTTTTGATGACAGAGTGTGTTCCAGGATTTTTGCTGATTTCCGGTTTCATGTTGAACACGGACTTATTACAGGTGATAAGCAGTTTGTAAAACATGAAGATCCGGAGATATCCAGTCTGTCTGCCGATCTTCTTGCAGACTCACACGAGCTGAGCAGGATATGGAAAGATAAGCAGACCTTTGTCGAGACGGAGGAGATGAAGCTAAAAGAGATTGTGGGAGATGCAGTTCTTAAATTCAAGAGTGATAAAATAATTAAAATACAAAAGGAGTTAAAGATTCTTCTTGAAGAGGCTCAAAAGGCAAATGATATTGAAAAAGTGCAACAGTTAATGAAACGATATGCAAATCTAAGTACTGTATTAGGATTGATTTCCAGGAAACTGGGTAATCGGATATTGTTGTAAATCGTATCAAATCCCAATCACTGATTAATTTTTAATGCCTCTCCCCAACCCTTCCCCCTATGAGGGCTACCTTTTATACACATCTTTTTGAATTAGGATTTCTCCTTCTTTGTGAAGGCTTTCGTAAAAGAGTGTTTATCAAATTATTATCAGCTTCAGGAGATCCCTCACTGCGTTCGGAATGACAAATAATTTTAATTTACAGGGGGAGGGAAGCAGGGGCGTTTCGATTTCACAATATTGCCCTACGAGAACTCTTATTCAAAACGCCCCTGCTTCCCTCCCCAAAGCTATGCCAAACTAAACAATTGTCATCCCGAACGCAGTGAGGGATCTCCTAATCTATAGTAAGAATATAATTATGAAAAACAGGTTAATATAATAAACCCAGGATAATAACATATGATAATTGAAAAAATAAGTGCATGTGACAATAAACGTTCAGTGACATCAAAAAGATGTGTATAAAGGGTAGCTCCTGGGAGAAGGGGGTGAGGGGGATAAGGCATAAAAATCAGGTAAAGGAAGTTATACTAAATTCATGATTTCGAAAAAATAGCTAGCTTTGCACTTAATTTTTATTATAAATTACAATGGACACTGTTGTTAGCGGTATCAGATCGACGGGAAATCTGCATCTTGGAAATTATTTCGGTGCTATTAAGAACTTTCTCAAAATGCAGAAAGAGAACAACTGTTTTTTCTTTATTGCTGATTATCATGCGCTTACAACTCATCCAAAACCTGAAGACCTCCACGGGAATATCAAACAGATTTTGGCAGAATATCTTGCTTGCGGAATTGACCCTGAAATTGCAACAGTTTTCATTCAGAGTGATGTTCCGGAAGTATCTGAGTTATATCTCTTACTGAATATGAATGCCTATGTGGGAGAACTTGAAAGGACAACATCGTTCAAAGAGAAAATAAGAAAACAACCCGATAATATTAATGCAGCATTATTGACCTACCCGGTACTTATGGCTGCTGATATAATAATTCACAAGGCCGATAAAGTACCTGTTGGAAAGGACCAGGAGCAGCACCTAGAGATGACACGAAGATTTGCAAGGAGATTTAATATGATGTACGAGGTAAATTATTTTCCGGAGCCTGATGCATATAATTTCGGACAGCAACTTGTAAAAATACCTGGTCTGGATGGCACAGGGAAAATGGGCAAAAGCGAAGGTAACGGGATTTTTCTTGCTGATACTCCTAAGGAGATAAAGAAAAAAGTGATGAGAGCGGTTACCGATACCGGTCCGACGGCACCGGGTCAGGAGCCATCAGAGCCGGTGAAGAACCTGTTTACAATAATGAATGTAGTTTCAGATCAGGATACTGTAAAATATTTCATGGATAAATTTGCTTCATGCGAAATCCGCTATGGAGATATGAAGAAGCAACTTGCTGAGGATATTATAAAGTTTACAGAACCAATAAGGCTGAGGATCAATGATATACTTTCTGATAATAAATATCTTTCAAAGGTAGTTACAGATGGTGCGGAAAAAGCCCGGGCCAGCGCATCTAAAACTGTAAGAGAAGTGAGAGAAATAATCGGGTACCGGCCGTTTTAATTAAAAAAAGAAAGCCAGGGTTTTGGCCTGGCTGCCCTGAGAGAACAGGGATATGATTGAGATTGTCTGTTTAAATTCCATATTTCAAATTACGTGCCAAATGGATCAGGTTCCAAAGGAATCTTGACTATTTATTGTTAAATTACTGTCTGCAGCCTGCATAAACTTTTATTTGTTACTTTTGAATGAAACTATTGATAATCTGTGAATGGGTAAGAGAATCGCTATCATATTGGTGATACTCCTGATTTCAGGTCTTGCCATAATGGGATATTTTCTCCAGAAGGGCAGGAAGAATCTGTTTACAGATCCTTACAAAGCGATTTCTCCGGATGCCTGTATTGTCATAGAAACAGTTGACCTTAAGAGTTTCCTGAATTCACTGACAACCGGAAGAGGATTATTTGGAGAATTAGGAAAGGTAAAGGAACTGGACAGGTTTAACCAGGAGCTGAAATATCTTGCTGACCTGTTGAATAAGCAGAATTTTAAAAAGTTGTTTAATGAGGGAACTGCAATAATATCATTTCATCCCGACAGAAAAGGGAGAATCATTCCTGTGCTCTCTAAGCCGGTATCAGGCGACATTCGGTCAAGGCACATAAAAGAGATGTTGAGTTCATCAGGGATTAAGGATGTAACAGAAATCAAATTTAATGGGAATTCAATTATTGAGATTCCTTTTAATGCCGGCAGCCGGAAAGACACTGCATATATTTCTCTTATTTCCGGATTAATGGTATTCAGTAATTCGAAAACGATGGTTGAAGGAGCAGCTGTTCAGACAGGCAGGGGTAATGATGTCAGAAATGTACCGGGATTTTCAAGAGTATTACTGGCATCCGGGAAAAATGTGGATAAAATATTTGTTGTTTTTCGTAATCTACCTGACCTTCTCAGGCCTCTGTTGATTGAAGGAAGAAAAAAATTTTCAGATAAGGTTGCCAGGCTCGCCGGAACAGCAGGAGGAGATATTTATATCAGTGAAGACGGACTCGTTCTGAGCGGGTATACCGAAAGTCCTGATTCATCTGAATTTCTTTACAAATATAAAACGCTTCCATCAAGGGATTTTCATACTTATAAGATTTTGCCTTCATCAACGGTGCTTTTCGAAACGCTGATTCTTCCCACTCTGAATCTTCACAATGTGTCTGATACATCTGTATCAAGGGAAGCAGCAGATCTTGCATGTAAGATTAAACCATATACTGGCGGAGAGATAACCCGCGCAATAATTGATATGAAAGGAAGGCCGGTTATAGATAATACTTTGATTATCTATGAATTAACTAACCGTGTCCAGGTAGAGCAACTTTTTATTGAAGAACCTGGTGCAAAAAATGAAATTCTCTATTTTGAACCCGATGATCAGGTTAAAATCCCTGTTTACAGAACCTCTTTCAAAGGACTGATAAGAGTTCTGCTGCCAGGATTTGCACCCGATTTTAATGAGACCTATTTTGCATTTTATGATCATTTTATGGTTGCAGGAACCTCATATTCTACCATTTCAAAATTACTATACGACAATATCCTCAACAAAACACTGGCAAATGATCTTACATATCGCGATTTCCAGAATACCCTGCCAAGTCGTGCCGGATATTATTTCTTTTGTATTCCGTCGCGTATTATCGATTACCTGGCAGGGTTCCTGAATGAAGATATCATTAATGCTCTCAAATCGAATAAAAACTCACTCAAAAAAATTCAGGCTGCCGGCTACCAGTTCGCATCGAGTAATGGAATGATATATAACAGCTTGTCATTAAAATTCAGGGAAGAGGCCAGGGAAGAATCTACCACGGAATGGGAAACCTTGCTCGATACTGTGGCAAGCATAAAACCATTCTTTTTTACAAATCATATAACCGGGGCTAAAGAGATTTTCATTCAGGATATGAAGAACAATACATACCTGATAAATGCAGCCGGTCGTGTTTTGTGGAAGGTACCACTGAATGAGAGGATTGTAAGCACAATTTATATGATTGATTATTACAGGAACGGGAAGTATCAGTTACTGTTCTCCGGAAGGAATTATATTCATCTTCTCGATAGAAACGGCAACTATGTTGAGAGATATCCTGTAAAACTCAGATCCCCGGCAACAAACTCCATGGCAATGTTCGACTATGACAATAACCTGAGCTACAGGCTATTTATTGCCGGCGAAGACAAGATGATTTATTCGTACGACAAAACTGGTAATGTTGTAAAAGGATGGGCACCTTTCAGAACCGCGGG
>JACTVG010000036.1 GCA_015660965.1 Methanoregulaceae archaeon | reverse complement strand
GAACAAATGAAAGGTGGAATCATGTGCAAAGCAATAAAAGAAGAGGGTTTATGGGAAGGTGCGGAGATTATTTTCTCTTACACAAGGGCCCAGGCAATAGAAGACGGAGTCCTTGTCGACCTGTCAGGGCCGTTTTCAATCGACACCCGGGTTTTCAAGTATCCGGTAGCCTGTACCTCTGCGGTATGGCAGCTCATCGAGGATGCCCATGAAAAATCAGGACAGGAATACGGGGCAACCGTATGGGATATCTGCTTCATGGCCGTCAACTGCCAAATAAAGCAGATAGATCCTTCGACGGTATTGTTCAGAGTGGGTATCCCTCTGGGCGGGAAAGAGCATACATTGAAGATCGTATGCGGCCCCGGAGATGATGGAAAACCAGTCATGACCATAATGATGCCACACGAAGATTGATGTTCCCGGTAGCGAGAAGGAACATAAAACATGAATGTCCACGATCCCAAGTACAAATCAACGGGTAATTGTAACAACTGCCCTTTTTACAGAGGCAGAATGAACAAACACAAGGGCGTCAAAATTCCCGAAGGGTCCGGCAAATGCATCAGGCCTCAAGGGCACTGTAACCCTCAAACAACCCGTTAATAAAAACATCCAATGGAAAACAGAATAATCGTTGTTGTCCGTGGCGGTCTTGTCCAAGCCGTATACGCGAGTAATCCGCATGACGTTGATGTTGACGTGCTGGATTACGACAATATGGCAGCAGAAGACGACCCGGATGAAATCCAACGAATGAAGAGTCTGGAAATAGAAACAGACAGCTTGACGGCGATTTATTAAGGTTTCGCGTCGGGCTGGCTGTGTTTCTGTCTATTTAAAAAAACATCAAATACATCTAAAGGCGGCTATTTCAATTATGGGGAGTTTCCCTGCCTGAAATAGCACGCCTGAAAGGAGAACATCATGAAAGCGTGGATAGGCTATCGCAAAAATGGCCCCCAAGAGGGATCGCTGTGCATATACGCGGAGACGCGCGGGAAAGCAAGAGCCATTGCTGCATCTATGATGTCGATTAGTTTCATCGATGCATTGGTTTCAAGATTTTCCAGCTGCGACCGCTATTACGAAAACTGAGACAGTAAGGTGAATGTATGCAAAGCGCTTCAAATCAATCAACTCTGCCAACCCTGAATGAGCGTCTGGAAGAAAAGCCTGTCGGCAGATTGCCGGTTGTGAAAAGCTTCCGGAAAGTAATCGAGTCCCGCAACATGGAAGAAATGACCAAAGAGCTTTACGATTTCCTGAACCTCTACTGCGGTTTTATCGCCCATTACAATATCCATGGGTTTCGCCAGGCGTATTCAGCTCCGAGGGATTTCACCGATGTCTTCATGAGGCATTTTGACAGGGAGCACCGGTATTTTAACGCCGCCTATCGCTGTCATGAAGAGCAGTATAGGGACACAGGGTTTACCAAGGCAGAAATCAAACAGGAGTTTTCCCGCATCGTGGATAAGCACAAGGAAGCAATATCAAGGTGGGCCGACGGAGTGGAAAAGGACCGCCGCTATGCCGCATTCCTTGTGCTGAAAAACGAATTCGAGGGAAATGAAAGAAATGTCCGCATGGAATGCGAACTGTGCGGGGAAAACATTGACGTTTTGATCAGACAAAACACAGAGGCCAATCGCGCCCTGGAAAACCTGTGTTGCATATTCTGCGGGCAGCCCGTTCACATAAAGGGAGAAGTCAATGGATAATTCACAACAGGATCTGCTCGGTGCGGCAGGCCAGGGAAAGAATGATCTGCAGCAACAACTCGTACCCGTAATAACGCGAGCAAAGACAATAATAGTCAGTTCTGACGCAGAACTTGTTATTGCGAAAGAAGTTGTGCAGACAATCAAGACTTTCCTGAAAGAAGTCGACTCGACGTTCGATCCGATCATCGAAAGGGCTCATGTTACTCACAAAGAGGCCCTGGCGCAGAAAAAGAAACACATGGATCCGTTGGCGGAGGCGGAAAAACGCATCAAGCAGCTTATCGGCGATTATCTCACTTTCGTTGAAAACGAAAGGAAGAAGGAAGCCGAGAGGCTGGCCGGGATTGCCAGGAAAGAGCGAGAGATCGAACTCCAGAGGATCCAGTCGGAGATTGATGAAAAACTTACTCAATATACCGGGATAGAGGAAAAGATCGGGGCGCTTCAAGAGGCTTTAGCCGATGCCGACCGTGACAAGTTCGCGCTGGTCAATGCAAAACTTGCAGCCCTTTATGCAGAGCAGGAAAAGCTCACAAGCGAGGCTGCGGAGAAGCAGGAATCGGTAAACGTCCTTAATCTCATTCCCTCTCCGGTCATAAATGTACAGGCGCCGAGGGTCAAGGGCCTCAGTTCCAAAGTGAATCTGATTCCGCAGGTAGTCAATGCGATGGCGCTGATAAAAGCGGTAGCAGAAGGGAATGTACCTCCATCTGTTATAGACTTCAACATGTCTAACATAAAGAAACTGGTCAACGCAGGCATGAAGCTGCCCGGTGTAACGGTTATCGAACAGCGGAATGTATCGGTACGCAGCGCGGGCTAAATAAAGTTGGAGTAGCTTGCATGGCAAGGCTGCATCACATGGAATTGGAAGAACGGAGATAGCCTATGTTTGGAAATAGGGGGCTTACGTCTATCCTATCGGGAAAATGTAACGGCAGGAGTATCCATGATCATCTGATGAATGGCAGAATCACCATAAGGGGTACTGATGAAAATAACGAACCATTCCAGAGAATTGTAATGATCAAAAACGGAGAGGTCTGGGACAATAAATTGCAACATGACGGTAAAAGTGTTCATCATATCGTTTATGGTGCATTTGAGTCTAAGCGAGGGGAAAAGGGGCGAGAAATTGTCCATTTTAAAAAAGGCAGTGGAACCGGCAAACACGGAAAAGCCCGAAGGCACGAGAAAATATTCGGCATGAAGGGAGTTTGCCATAGCTGGTATAAAAACGGACGCTTGGTACGACAGAAATTCATTTACGACAACAAAAAGACTGCCTATGATTACAACGCCTTTCGTAAAACCTGCACAATAAGGGACAATGCCGGCAAAATCCTCTATGAAATAACAGGCGTTCTCAATGGAAGAATGAACGCTTATTTCGGTGGTCATTCAGTATTCCATAAGAGTATGACCGATTGGTTTTGTGACGCTCATCCCTTTGTGGTCAAGAAAAACGGAGTCATCATTTATGCAGGGCAGATTAAAAATCAGCAGCGAGTCGGCAAGTGGGTCGAAAATGGGAAAATCTTTTTCTATGAACGCGGCGTAGCCATACCTAAGAAATTGTATGAAACGCCCCCTGATAAGCTCGATCCCCTCAAAATCCTGCCACTCTCCAATGCTCAACTCCGTATGGCCCTTATGGCGAAAATTACTCCGGAGAGAATTGCTGAAATAGGAACAGTAATACACAAAAATCGGGAAATGTGCCTTTATGACATACCGAAATATGAGGTGCGTATCCTGCGGGTGCAATGCCCGACAACAAAAAGCTACTATTTTCTAAAAGTGCCAAAGGATTCCCAAAAGTGTGAACAAGCCCGACAATGGACATTCCATGTCGGCGTAGATTTTGAGAAACCGATCAAGTTCGCGGTAGAAACATAGGGGGATATAAAATGATTATATACGAAAAGGCATATCGGCAGGGGGAAATCCTGATTTTCAAGGTTAAGAAACTTCCTGCGAGTTACGCCTATAACGCCAGGCCAATCCCAAATGGGGTGATCCGCGAAGGTGAAAAGGAAGGACATGAACATAAGGTTGAGGGTGGAAGCGCTCAACTTTCCCTGTTTGGTGATGGTGAAACAGGAACGCTAAAGGTGGATAAAGCTACGACCATCACGCATCCGGAACACAATAGCATCAATCTTCCAAAGGGTGAATATGTCGTAAAAGTTCAGAAAGAAGCAACAGGAAAACACTCCCATTCTTCTGTGAAGGATTAAAAAAGGGGTGAAGAAAAAGGACAGTAGCATGCTGTATCACATGGAGTTGGAAGAGCGGAACGGCGAGCAGGAATATTCCTACGACTTTCTGATCTACGCAAAAGACGAGGAAGAAGCCTGGGAGATTGCGAGAAATTATGCGCGCACGTTTTACGGCGAAGATGATTATGCCGGCAACGAAACGGAAAATAACGTGTTTGAATTCATGTGCGGCTGCATAATCGTTGAGATCAAAGGTCTCTATGAAACGACGAAAGACATGTTCATTGAACATATGCTCTCTCGTTACACTTTAAACCCCAACTAAAGAAAGAAAGGAGGATCTACATGGTAAACCAGATAATTTTAATTGGCAGGCTCGGCGGCGATCCGGAACTTAAGTATCTGCCGTCAGGGACATCCGTAACCAACTTTTCACTCGCCACGTCTGAGAAGTACAAGAAGAATGGCGAGATGCAAGAGGTAACGACATGGCATCGCGCGGCGGCTTACGGCCGTCTTGCGGAAGTATGCTCAAAGTATTTGAGAAAAGGGTCGCTGACTTTCATACAGGGAAAGCTCCGCAACAACACGTGGGAAGATAATGAAGGCAAAAAACATTCGGACTTGCGTGTCATCATTGAAAAAATAGCTTTCCTGGATCCCAAAAAGGTCCATGAACGCAGCCCCGACGACAGTATACCGGATGATGAAGTGCCCTTCTGAGGCATCACAGCATAAACATCCACGTCTCATCTCCTGAAAGAACCCGCAAATTCCTCCAGACAACACTTCATTCCTAGAGCGGTAACACGACCGCAAGGGAAGGCTTTGTCTGGAGGAAAGGAAGGATCAAAATGCATTACAGAAAAGAGAAGACGGTATACAAAGGAGAAAGTAATGATTAAAGGAATATCGGAGATCCGGAGGCTTCCCCGCCTGGGGAAAATCCGGCTGGGCGAAAAGAAAACGGCGGAATCAGGCAAGGAGTACCCTGTAGAGACGAGTCACTTCGTCGTTCC
>JACTVG010000035.1 GCA_015660965.1 Methanoregulaceae archaeon | reverse complement strand
CCACTTATACCAATACAACTCGGCGCAGACTCCGCCTTGATAATTCGGGCTCAGCCCAACCCGCCAATTGGCTCATCTAGTTAGACGATTCTGAGTATGAAATGGAAGTGGGTCTGCCCGAATTCGGGACTCTTCGAGCCAGTCAGTCACGTCTTCATTTCAATAACCATCGTTAATACTTTCCAGACGCCCATCTCTTTTTTTTGCTTTCTCGAGGTCGAGTTATTGGATTCGACACTTTGGTAGGGGCTCGTCGCCTTCATACTCGCATCTGTAGATGCCCTGGAGATTCGAAGGCAGAGTCACTCCCTTATCCGCGAGGAGGATTACCCGCTGGTTGTACATCATGAACGCCGCTCCAATTTCAATCAGGACGTTTGGGTTGACACCATAAGATCCATCCTGATTCTTCTGTTGCTCGTATGCGCTGATGTTAATAATGGCACTATTGTCAACGACCTCGAATATTCAAATAATAGCACCCCAATTGGAATTGGAGGAGCAAGGAAGTAACAGCCTCATGAGAATCTTGGATGAGTATTATCGTTTGGAAAACGGCGTCAAAGTGCCAAAGATCGGGTTAGGAACATGGCAGATGCCCAATGGAAGAGCCACTTATGACGCACTTTCTTTCGCCTTAGCAAATGGATACAGACACATAGATACCGCTCATGGCTATGGCAATGAGCCGACCGTTGGTAGTGCCGTCCGTGACTGTGGGATTGATCGAAGAGAGATTTTCGTGACCTCCAAACTCCCACCCGACATCAAGGACAAGGAGGGTGCGCTGCTGAGCTTCAACAGTACCATGGAGGAACTCGGTCTGGAATATCTGGACCTCTATCTCATCCATGCACCGTGGCCGTGGGATGAGGTTGGCCATGATTTCAGATTGGAGAATAGCAGAGTCTGGAAAGCCATGGAGACTATCTACAGAAGTGGCCGGTGCCGTGCAATAGGCGTTTCCAATTTTGAGATTTCAGACCTTACTTTCCTGATGGAAGATTGCGAAATACAGCCAATGGTAGACCAGATCAGATTCTATGTTGGGAATACGCAGGAAAGAATCACGCACTTCTGTCAAGAGAACAACATTTTAGTGGAAGGCTTCTCACCGCTGGCCACCGGCGCAATCTTGGGCAACAAGACCATTGCGGCCGTGGCCAAGAAGTATGATTCGACCGTTCCCAAGATCTGCATCCGCTACGTTCTGCAAAAAGGGGTTCTTCCATTGCCTAAATCTACACATCCGGAACACATACTGCAAAACGTGGATGTGGATTTCGAAATCGAAACAGACGATATGGTTCTCCTCGATAGCTTGAAACATACTACAAGAAGAGGTCTTGTAAGGAAGGGTCTTCGGATGATTGCGAGGTCGAAGCCGCCTTGCCATGAGAACTAATGGTGGATCTTCAGGCGGTTCACCGATGCGCAAGGCCTGGCATCTCTAACTCGCCGCCAGCTTCGAGGGCAAGAAGCTGATCCTTAGGCACCTTGAGATGATTCCGAAGCCATCATGGGCGACCGCGCTCGCGAAGCTCCGAGCTCGAGGAGTCCCAGGGGGCCTTCGCGTCGCTCAGGCGCGATGCGGCACGCTCGACCTAGGCTTCAAGTGAACGAGTCGGAACTCACCAAAATGTCCGAAGATGATAGGAAGGTGCTGGCGCAGGCCGTCAATATCGAGCGTCTCACACATATCCAGGTAGAATCTGCCAGGTTCAATCAATTCGTTTTCCTTGGCGCTCTTGGATGGTTTGTTTTCCAGGTCTCCTCCAGCTTTCTTCCGTTGCACCGGGACGAAAGCTGCCACTGCCAACAAATCTACGGTGATTGCGACCCGGCCTTGTTACTAGTTAGGATGGAGTTTGGATTCAAGGTTCAGTCTGAGTATTCATGTTTCCCTAGAGGTTTCTCGCAAACGACTGCCACAGCAGCGGCAATTGTGTCTGAATGAGATAGGCTGATCTTGATTTCGAAATTCCCCACATTCCTGTCAAGGATAGTGACAAATGGGATTCCATTCTTTCTATTCAGTATCTCGATTCTATTCAGGGGGATTCTGATACCGTAGCACTGAAACGCCTTAACGACTGCTTCTTTTCCTGCATATCGGACACCATAATGTTGAGTAGGATGCAATTTGCTTTCACAATATCGTACCTCCTTTTCGGTGAAGATCTTCTTTAGAATGCTGCTATCTGAAAGAATATCTTGATGAAATCGGGACAAGTCAACAATGTCGATGCCGATCTCCAGATCATCACTCTCGCTTAGCTCAACCTGAAATCACTGATTCTCTATATATCCATATCACCTGCGAAGAAATACCAATTGGTCTCATCCAGAAGATAGGATTGATTTGGAAGGTCATCGGCATACAAAAGCAGTCTTGTATTATCATCTACCCCTATGAAATTGAATGTCTTGAGCTTCTTCTGGATAGAGCTATTCCCCAAATAGCGAATCCTGATAGCTCCTATCCCTTCCTTTCTTTGGAGCAAGATGAATCTCGCTAGGAGCAAGTCGGATAGATAGTCTGATGGCAGGAACAACATGTCATCGACATAACAGATGTTGTCTTTGACGCGATACACCATGTATCCACCAAGTTCATTCTTGTCATCCAAGATGCAGAGTATCCTGTAGTAAGCATATGATCGCGTGTATCTCCAGTTCAAGAATCTTGAGGACCTTTCCCCAACTACTCTGAATTGCTTTGAAGCCTTTTCCCACAAGACATCAAATCTCTCATCAAAAGAACTAGGCATGTCAAATGGGTGACTGAACCGATCCTTGACCCGCTTTTCTTTTGATAGCAAGTCATTGCAGGAGTCAATTATCTTCAAGACCCCTCTTGATCTGAGGTATTTGGGCAGAAGTTCCTTTGGCAGACTCACCAGTTTCAACGGTTTTATATACACTCTGACTCTGCCGACTTCCTTGTATCCTATCCGGAAAAAGACGGGACTTGATCTTTCGTTAGGCGTTTCATAGAGCAAGTCATAACCGGGAGCGCCTACCGCTGATAGTATCTCTCTCAGTAACTCGATTGCTGGCCCATATCCTCTATGACTCTTGTCGATTGAGAAATCTCCGATTACTCCGGCAAGCACCGGTTTCTCGTTTATCATCAATCTTCTCGGAAATAGTGATGCGGAACCGACAAATGAACCGGTCGATTCGTATTTCGCCAGCCAGCATAATGCCTTCCCATAGGGGCACTGCTTATGGTTCCAATCATATCGTTGCGCTGAATATGCAACGCTGAGGTTTCTATGCACCAGTGAGAGGATGGCCTCTTTGTCCTTTTCCACATCTCCCTCGATAATGGTGTAATTCTTCATTCGATCCCAAGTCTTCTTCGGACTAATGCGACCGTCTCAGGGGCCTCAATCTTGTCGATTCTCTCTATTGCCAATTCCCGATCTAGGTAACCCTCACGGACCAAGTTCGCTAGTTCCAAAGAGTAAGGATGAAAATGAAACTGCTCCTTGTGGACGATGTTCGCATAAGAATTCAGCAGACAATTGGTAGAATTGGCATCTGTATCCTTCGGTGCTTTCCATCCGTACTCATGAATAGTCTCGTATATCTTTTCTTCATCGTAGCCCAAGAACGCTAGCGGATGGATAGTGTGAGGGAAAGGATGCGAACCACTAAAGTGTTCTTCTTCAAGGAAATAGGGGTTTATCGCGTCTCCCACGATAGTGTGCAACGGCTTGTATATCGATTCTTGCATCATCTTTGTCATTTGCGGATTGTTCTTCATGATTGACGAGGTAATAGGTGCTTGACCTGGAGACCAACCGTATGCGACAAAAGGTATGTTCTTCTCGATAGCCATACGAAGTGCATGGTATTTTATCAGTCCCATGCAAGACGTACAGATTACGCTGGCCCGCTCAATAGTCTTTGATGGAAACAAGTTGCCGTTTCCGCTTTCGCGGAAGATCCTCTTAAGGATATCAAAGCGGGGTCTTACGATGATGTGGTCGATTCCCAGATTCTCTACGACAGTTCTGATATTACGCAGAGCCTGTTCGGAAATGAATCCGTTGTCAAAAGTAACAGCGAGGATGTCCAATTTATACTCATTTTTCAATATAATGCCGGTATAGGTGCTGTCCTTGCCTCCGCTATAGCACATCAATGCGTCGTAATCACTTTTACCTTTATACTTATCAATCAATTTCATAAATCTACATTTATATTCAGTCATCTTGTCTTCTAGATGATCAGTACCTTTGAACTCGAGGCAGAAGTTGCAGACGCCTTCCTTGTTGAACCGTATTCCTGGAAAGGTCTCAGGCAGTATGCATCTTGTACATCGGTTCATGCTATTCATCTTGAGGTTTCCAAGAGATTTGGAGGTGACTGTCTTAGATGCTTTGTAGCATTGTATTTGGCTGCGAAATCCCTAAACGCCCTTGCAACCTGCTGCTCTTCTAGGTTCAATGCTTCGCAAACCTCGGATATTCCTACTTCGTTCTCCCATGCGTACAACAAAGGGTCCAAAATATCATATGGCATACGGTAATAGAACTCTTCGTCGCTCACCTGAAAACTGAATGTGTCTGGACTGGGAACTCTGTCCAGTATCTCTTTCGCTACTCCCAAGTATCTGGAGATCTGGTAGACTTGCGTTTTATAAAGGTGCGCGATCGGCTCAATGTCAACTCCTCCGTCTCCATATTTGACGAAATAACCTTGCACCAGTTCACTTCTATTGGTTGTACCGCAAACGAAATAATTATTCATTTCACCGTAATAATACAGCTGCATCATTCGCATCCTCTGTTTGGTATCAGTTGCTGCAACAATGCCATTCAATGTCGCCTTATTCAAACGGCAGGATTTCACGTCACCATTGCGGCTTTTAATATTCAGGGTGAAGAAATTGTATGAGTCTCTAGAAAGAAGATCTCCGGGCAGTGTAATCTTGATCTTACAATCGCTATTGTATTCCGGAAAGAGCTTTCTAATCGCTATTCCTAGCTTTTCAGCATGTCTCTTCGCATATTCAGCGCTAATGGGGTTTGACTCCTTCTCAGGGAGAATCAGACCCAATACCGAGTCCTTACCTAGTGCTTTGACGCACAACGAAGCAGACAGCGCCGAATCGATGCCACCACTTAATCCTAATACGATGCCGTCCCGTTTCAAAGAGGTCGTTTGTTGTTTGATAAACGAACAAATCCGTTCAACTTCACTGTGGCAATCTAGATTCAGTATCTCTTTCTTGAATTTCATAACAACAACCTCGTACCGTGATTATTCATGTCCTTCGCGTTCTTGCGAGATCCTTACAGATACTTTCCCAGTCGGGGTTCTAGGCAGTCGTCTTCGTATCTCAACATATTTCGGAACCATGTATCTTTCTAGTCTTCTTGAACAGAGCGGAATAATCTCTTCCTTGGTCAATTTCGATTCCTTCCTTAGTGTCACGACAGCTTTTATCGCCTGCCCCAAGATATCATCTGGTACTCCCAAGACTCCTGCTTCGACAACATCGTCGATCTCATACAGAGCATCTTCTACTTCTTTAGGACTCACCAATCCTCCGCCGGTCTTTATCATATCGTCCTTGCGAGCGACGAAGTAAAGATAATTCTCGTCATCCATTCTGAATAGGTCTCCAGTGAACAGATCCAGCTCGCCAGGATACAACCCAGGTCTCAGCTTCTTCTTGGTCTCCTCGGGGAGATTCCAATACTCCTTCATGACGTTCGAGCCTCTAACCACGAGTTCACCGATCTCGCCGGTATTTGTGATTCTCTCTCCGCGCTCATTTACGAGGTATGTCTCGACGTTCGGCATCGCCTTGCCGACTGAAGACGGCCTTCTAGAAAGCTCTTCAGGGGGGAGATACGACACCCTCTTGCATTCAGTGAGCCCATACATCGAGAATATCTTCACATTTGGGAATGTTCTTTGAAGTTGAATTATATATTTCACTGGAAAGACC
>JACTVG010000034.1 GCA_015660965.1 Methanoregulaceae archaeon | reverse complement strand
TAATTGGTTTATTGGGTTCCCGTTTCTTTTTCTCTCCAAGTGTAACACCCATGAATGTCATCGGAGCTGGTGCCACTGCGGTTTTTTGCACAACATGTGATGGCGCGCGTGGAGGCATAATTGTTGTTTTCGGTTTCATTATTTGTGGTGTGGCATTTATATTTAAACCAATTCTCGGCATTGGGCCGGACATAGGTGCTCTGCGCGGAACGGGTGCAGGCATAGGTTGTTTAGGTTGATATGGCTGCCGTACCATAGGCACCACCTGTTGCTGTGGAGCGGGTCGGAATAAAGAACCGCGCGCGCTTTGTGGAAGCGTGTTGGGGAAACCAAGAGATTGCCATTTTTGTGCATTGAATCGGTCTGGTTCTCTTTCTTGCGGCGCGGGGATGGGGCGTCGCGGGGTTAATTCTTCCACGGCGGATTTAACTGGCTTTCTAGGGGTAGGTTCTTCAACTATGTTCCCCCCAACTGTGGGTTTATATGCTGGTTGGTATGTTCCCGTTCCCATCTCTCCTTTAAAGACAGATTCGTAGCCCTTCTTTCCCATGCCTCCGCCATATGCAGATTTGTAATCACCGGGTAGAACCTTTTGTTTGGATGTTGCTTTATGTAGTGCAGTTATATCTTCGTCGTCTTCATCTTCAAAATTAAAATCCAAATCATCTTTTAAAGATTTCTTTTTGGATTTGGATTTCTTTTTAGGTTTCTCGTCTCCTTCGTCTTCTCCTTTTCTTTTTCTTTCAAGTTCTTTTAATTTCCTGTCGATGCCTTCTGTATCTTTTACATATCCAGCGGTCTTTTTATTAATAATATCAAGTGCTTTCTTTCCTACTCCGACTGCTTTGGAAATGTGAGGGTGTTTCTCTTCGAAACTATCCTCTCCTGCATCGTATCCTTCATGCCCCCCGAATTCAGTTGCTTCACCAGCAGGCTTGCCGCCTTTTGCTGCTTGCATTTGTCCCGCTTGCTTACCTTTTATACTTGGTTTGGCAATAGGTTCTACTTCTTCATCGGGTTCTGGGGATTTTGTAACTTCTGGATGCTCTTTTATATAATCTGTAAAGTCACTACCAACGAGATTTGCTGGAACTTTTTCATCTACGGAATCAATTTTTACCATTAAACATCCCCTTTAAAAAGGATTCTACCATAGTAGTATCTCGTTACTTAAATCTTCTGTCCCATAATTGTAGTGGTTTCTTTTGCTTTTACACCATCAATGCGAACAACTTTGGGGTCTTCCTTAATAAGTTCCTCGCCGTTCATTGTAACACCGTGTGAATTGGCGCGCTTGTTGAGTTCATTGTGCTGTACCTTTAAAGTTTCGTGGTATAGTTTCATTACTTTTTACACCTCTTATTATATTTAAATGTATTCGTTCATTGTTTATAAATGTTTCTATTTAATACGCGAATGTTGTAGAAACTATTATATAGTTTTAGTGTTTATGTATATAATAGTTGGGAAATCATGATAAGAAAAAATAAAATTGTAGAAGAAATAGTGGTGCTGCGATGACCCGTCGCCACTACGCCCGCATAATCCTCGCGTTGGTGCTGCTGGTGGGATGTTTGACCGTGATGCCAGTGGGTGCAATGTCTTACGCCATTGTAAAACTGCCAGATAATCAATATTTGGCATCGACATATCCAGACCTTGAAAATTACACATATTCTTATATCCAAAGTATAAAGCCCACATACAATATTAGCCTTATTATAAACACAGGGGATATCGTAGATAACCCCAATCAGGCATACCAATGGCAGAACTGGAAGAATGCAAGAACCTACACTACGATCCCGGAACTTGATGTGGCGGGGAACCACGATCTTGTGGATTATTACGAAGGAAACGGTCTCCCCAACTATACAAATTTCTCCGTAAATACCGCAGCAACATTGAGTGGTGGAGCTATTAATTGGACGTATGTTTACCAGAACTTTGTATTCCTCGGTATCGGGTGGTCGAATGGTGCAACCACATCTGCTTGTCCAAATAGTACGCTTGATGCAGCAGATGTGACGGCTTTTAATACTGCGCAGGCATCAAATCCGACATTAATTCCGTGGTTCCTCGTACACTGGTACATGGAACCGGGTGGTTCTTACAGTAACGCATATCTCGATCAACAGATCCAGCAAACAATGATTCTGCGCCCCTCACTGATCTCATCGGGGCATGTCGGAAATACCGATAGAACACAGAATACAATATGGAATAACACGCCGGTTGTTGAATCGGTTTACAACCAGCAGTTGAACGGCACTCCTCAAGGTAATTATAGCGGGTTCCAACTCTGGCAAGTTACAGTTGTCGGGGGGGGTGTCACAACGATCAACGAGACCACGTTCCAGATTTACCCGACGAACGTAACATGGCCGACAGTTACATATTATACGGGGGGGGGCGATTCGACCATATTCGGCATTCTTATCGAATGTCACCCCAAACCCGATTGCTGCATCCTGTGGTACATATCAGATGAATGAAAATTCTTGTCAAACCCTTTATGATTTTTCAGGTTTCAATAATAATGGCCTTCTCGGAAATTCTAACACACCAAATATCAATTCTCCCAACTGGACCAATAACGGTTTGACCTTCAATGCTACAGCCGATTATGTCCAAATACCCGTAGCAGCAAGCAACGGACTGACAAACTCCCATGGAATGACGGTCGTAACAGTATTCAATTTATCGAGTTTTGCGAATGCCTACACTCTTTATCAACTTCAGGATTCCGAGGGTATCTCTCGGTTCCTAATACAATCCTCTCAATCAACCCAACTCGTCGTGAAAGCGCGAAGTACAGACGGGGACACATTACAAGCCTATACTACCTCCGGGACGATTTCATCAAAAAAGTGGTACGTTCTTGTAGCATGTGTCAATCTCACAAACCAAACAATACATACCAATATATCAGGGATTTCCGATGAAACCAGCCCCACACTTACTTTCGGCCATTCTGCGTTCTCGAACGATCCGGGGGCATCATCATTGGGTGCCTCACAGGGAGGAAGCAATTCATTCAATGGAACTATTGCTTATACCGCTGTCTATCCATTCGTCATGAACTCATCGCAGATAATTACCGAACAACAATACGTCCAGTGGTACCTCTCACAACGAGGCATTACCCTCACAACGGGGGCAACCCCGCTTGTTAATTCTGGATACTCATCATTGCAAGTGAAATTTATTGATTATTCTATCAATGTACCATCGATATTCCAATGGAATATTACACCACTTGACAGTGCGTCAGCAATCTTTGCTACGAATCAAAACCCAATATATACATTTACTTCGGGTGGAAATTATACTATTTCAGAAACCGTAGCAAATGCAGGAGGAATTAACACTACATCATCATGGCTGAACATTACGCAGACCCCATACGTTGCTAATTTTGCCGGATCACCTCTTTCGGGACAGACACCATTAATAGTTACATTTACTGATGCATCAACTGGAAGTCCAACTTCATATCTCTGGAATTTCGGAGATGGGGTATTCAATGAGACACAGAACCCGGTACACCAGTACACCACGCCCGGCAACTATAGCGTAAGCGAGATGGTGACCGGGAGTTTTGGCAGTAATACGCTCACGAAGACAAGTTACATCAATGTATTATCTCCTCCTTACCCCATTGCATCATTTACAAGTAACGTTACGCGTGGCCCATCTCCTCTTGTTGTACAGTTTCAAGATACATCCGGAGGAGGCCCGGTATCAGCGTGGGCATGGAATTTTAACGGGGGAACAGATGTCCAATCCACATTACAAAACCCGGTTGTTACATTTCCCAACACCGGGCAATATACTGTAAATTTAACAGCATCTAATATTAATGGAACATCAATATATATAGCACAAAATTATATTAATGTAGAAAGTAATTACACGATAAATACTATGGTTGGTGTTGAAAACAATATTAACGGTGCGTTTACATTAGCAGGCATTGCTCTGGCATTTATGGGTGTATTAGGAATATTATTGATGGGATATATGCTAAATAGAAAATCCAATACAAATCAAGATATTAAAGCATATACACAACTTATAATTGGATGCGTTGTAGTTGTTATTGTTGGTTTCTTTTTACTTGGAATCGGTATCGGAACACTTGGACAAATGTTTGGGGCATTAGCACCATCATAATTTTCCAGACGAAATATATAAATACTTCCAAAACTTTATAAATGGTAATGGAAGAATTTATAAGTACGATTTCTATACAACACCAGAAAGGTTCCAGTTTCATGGTGAGTATCCCTTTTAGGATTGTAAAAAGATTAAATATATCTTCTCATCAGGAAGCGAAGGTTCTGATTGATGGATATAAGATTATCTATGATCTTGCTCCGAAGAAAGGTGACGAATGAATACCGACCCTCTTACTAATATAATCGTGACAAATATAACACAAGCACCACGGGTTGTGGTTGTAACACCGGTTGCAACAGCGACGCCAATACCTACGGTTGCTCCTGTATTGAATCCGGTGTTTGATATTGCGCCGTTTCATGGGATTCAATTGTTCTGGTTGAATACTATCCCATTGTGGGCAATATTGGCATTTATTGTTGGTGCTTACTGGGTCTGGTATAATCTCGGGTGGATGAGAAAATGCGGATCACTCGCACCTTGTTATGGGTATAAGGATGCGCTTATGGCCGGGTCTATCAATGCCCAACAGACCATTGTGTTTACGAAGTCTCGTAAGTGGTTTATACGGCTTCTCACGTATCATTCCGACGGGATGTTATATTTCCAAGATCTTTTCAAGACTGATATGTGGCGCATGAGTGCATCTTCCGCCGTGGGGACGCTCGGTGGTTTATCTGCAGCGATAACAAAGGATTCTATCGATGAAGTGATTGATCCAGTTGCTGATATTGCCCTATGTAAAGTTTGTGATGATTTTAACCACGGGAGGTTTGGTGATACGCAGAATATGAAACGTGCTGCGGAGGAAACAAAATTGCTTGCATTCACTCGCTTTGACGGAACAGAATGTGATTTTGTTGCAGCGGCGCGCGAAGGGTTGATCCCGGATTCAATAAGTAGTTTTGATGATTATGTTAAGCTCCGCCCCATCTTGGAGAAGATATGGCCGGATGGAGTAAAAATACCGTGTTATTGTTTCTACAATCCATATGATTCTGATAAA
>JACTVG010000033.1 GCA_015660965.1 Methanoregulaceae archaeon | reverse complement strand
TATTGCCCCTATTATTATGGCTGTGGCGGCGCTTACGGCTCCGATTATTATTAGGGTTTTGTTGTTTGTTGTTGGCGCGCCAGTAGGCGTTATGGATATTGTAACGGTGTCCATGGGTGATGCCTTATGGCGTTACTGATACGGTTATGCTGTATGGTGTTGATGGCATGTTTACAGTTACTACTGCGCTGGCGTTTCCTCCGGGTGCTGTGTTGACAACGTTGCTAACTAGGACGTTTCTGGCTGAGTCTTTAATTGTTAAAGTGAGGTTTCCTGATACGTTTCCGTTGTTTACAGCGTTGAAGGCTATGTATAGGTTTGCTGAACCAGGTGTTATTAGAGGAGTTTGCCCTACCGGGGCATTGCTGCCTGTTCCGCCTGCGTTATCCCAATAACCGTTAGGATAGGTGCTGTTTTTGTCCCAACTATACCAAACGGCACGAGAAATGTCTTGAATTCGGATACCGGTAATTGAGCCGGTTACAGATGCAAGTCCTATAGCTACTACGTCGGAATCTGCCAGGTCAATCATTAAAGGTTGAGGCTGCCTCTGCGCTACTCTTTTTCTGGGAAAGGGGTCTTCGTAAGTTGTTATTTTTTCAATCCTCCATGCAGTAGACTCATGTTCTATCTACTGACAAACAAATTTTTCAAGAAATAAATTAGGGAATATAAAAGAAATATGGGGGAAAGAGTTGGTTTAAGTGGTTGTGATCGGGGTTTCGTCGGTTGTGACTGGTAGGACCGCCCATGCGAGTAGCCAGCCCTGTATAACTGTGCTACCTGTGCTTGATAGGTTTACGAACGCGAATGTTTGGTCTCCTCTGAAGTTGTAGGCTTCTAACACTCCTCGGTATGCGCCTTGCTGTTCCTCGAAGAAGTAGACAGGTCTTACGAACCAATCGCTGATGTACTGAACTTGGTTGCCCTGGTACCATTTCATTGCGTACCATGTTGGGTCGTTGTTGAGCACTCCCCAGGGGAAGAATGCGACGTTGCTTTTCAGTGTCTTTGTGAAGGCTGCTGTTCCTGGTAACGCCCATGGTGCTGCTGTGGTTGATCCTGTCGTTGCGGCGTTTGAACCTAAGTTCAAGTGTATTGGCCTTAAGAGTTCAACTACTGTCTGGATGCCTCTTAGGTTGTAGATTCGTATGGCTTCGGCTTTCGCTGCCGCGTATGCCTCATCAAGAATCATAGGATAGTCGTAGGTGATGCTGCTCATAAAGAAAGGTTTTAGACCACTTTCATTCTGGACCTGTGCTGACATTTTGTTGGTCTCCTATATTTCCTTAACTACTTGCCCTACCGGGCTTGTGTATTGCTGTGCCATTCTTGTGGTCATTGGGTTAACCATTGGCACTTGTGGCGGCGCCCAACCCATCGGAGGCTGGAACGTGTATGCTGTGCTCTTTCGAAGTTGTTCAAGAATAAGTATGCTTATGCCTGTTGCTAAGCTGGCGGCTCCGAAGGCGATAAGTGCAGCTTTGGTGTCTGGACTCACGTATTTGAGTGGCCCGATTTTTGCCATGACTAAGCCTATGTCAACTGCGCCGATTGCGATTCCTGCAACGCCACTCCATTTCAAGCCTATTGTTGGAACGTCTGCGCCCTGCATTGCGTATTCGATCACTATAGGAACGAAAACTCCTCCCATAGCTCCACCGATAACTTTAACTGACATTTTCTAAACTCCTTGTTCTTTGAAGGTAGTTATGTCAGTTTAGGCTTAAAAAAATGTCAGTAACGTAAAATACATTTAAATGCTCTAAGCTACTTTACTCAACAGGAGCAAACACTAATCCATCTTCATAAATGATATTCTTGTAGCCTTTGGTTTTTAGGATATCTATTATTTCGGTTTGAACCCTTTCATCGCTGCCTAAATGATAACAAGCAATTGCCAGGTGCAATTCCACTTTAGGATCTAGCTGCTTGACTACTTCAACTTCCTGCCCTTCTATGTCGCAGGCGAAAAGGTTAACTTTAGATATCTGCAGCTCAGCTAAAATATTTGGCAAGGTGTCTATTGAAACCGTTACAATTCTGTCGCCTGCCTCACCTAGATGATCCGATTTGCCGCCTGCCATAACTAAGAAGCCAACTTTCTTTTCTTTAGATAATGCTTTTTTGACGACGATAAAGTTTAGATTCATTTCCTTAATTTTCTTTTCAATTGTAAGTAGGTTGAAAGGGCTTGGTTCGATAAGAACTGTTTTGGCGCCCATGGATTGAGCTAGAAAGGATGTTCTGCCGACGTTGGCGCCGCCTTCGACATAGATATCGCCTGGCTGCAGGAGGTAATGTTTGAGGTAGTCGTGTTCGGCAGGCCCTTCACCGTAGTATTTTATTATGAATGCTTCTCTTAACTCGTGTGTTTGAAAGCCATATTTCCATTCGGTTGACAATTTTAGGTCTCCTTGAATTTGATTACTGTTTGGTTGGGTAGTTTCCAGAAAATTCCTGTGCTTGTTGATATTTTTATTTCTTCTGTATGGAAAACTGCGTGTTCAACTGCGGCTACTTCGGGGTCAGTTGTGTATGTTCCATCTGAATTGCGTGACCCCCCTGTAATTTTACTCCAAAAACTACGAGATAAACGAACATCATGTAATCCAATTATGCCGTTATCTCTTACAAAGCCGCCATAATCAATCATGTCTTTTTCAACGTCGGCAGGATGGTGTTGTGCATCTATGAATAGGAAATCTACTTTTCGGTCTCCACGTTCATGTAGAATATTTTTAACTTGAAGTCGAGTATCTTCTGCGTGAGTATCGCCTTTCACTATACGGATATCTACCGGGCTGTTTGCCCAATCCCATAAAATATTAGGTCCCCAATCTACGCCGATCAGTAGGCTTTGTTTATTCTGCGGGAGGATTTGTTCCCAGACTTTTAAGCCGCCTCCCTGGCAGACGCCTAATTCGATTATGGTGTTCAATGGAGGGTTTTCGTCTAATCTCTTGATAATGGTCCAATTTTCCTCTATTTCTTGCATGGGTGCGCCATGCATCCCGGTTGTGCCGTCGGCTTCTAGTAGGGGTTTGAGGGTTGTTTGCCAGAGGTCTATAAATTTTTGTTTGTCAATTAACATGGTAAATCGCTATTCCCGGGGAGTTTTGTGCTCCGAAGTCACTGTAAGGAGGTTCTTTGATATATCTTTCTACTCTGCTTTGGTCTAAGCTGTCTATGAATCCTTTGATACATAGTATGTCGTGGTAGCCTATGAATCCGCAGGGTTTTAAGTATTCTTGGTATAGCAAGGTTTCTAATTGTGATGCTTGGTCGGTGTGCTCAGAGTCTATGAAAATAAAATCAAGCCTTCGACCCTGTAAGATATTCTCTACTTGCTGGATAGCAGCTATAGTATGGGCGTCTCCCTCTATGACTGATGCAGATACTTTGGATTGTGAGATATCCCATTGCATGTTTGGGCTTAGGTCAATTCCTATTAGGATGCTGTCTTTGTCCTGCTTAAGCAGTTGTTCCCATATCTTGAGGGTACCGCCAGATTCTACACCTATTTCTAAAATGGCTTTTGGATTTAACTTTTTAACTTTTTCAACTATCCAGGCGAGTTCATCAGCGTTTTGGGCGCTGTAGTGTTTTTTCATTATTCTTTTTACGAATTCGAGTGTTGTTTCTGGCGCCACTATATTTAGAAATTCGGGTTCTGCCGGCTTCCTGAGTAGTTTACTGTAGTCTTCGAGTTCAAGAATTTTTATTTGGTCTTTCCATCTTGTGTGCCCGTGTTTTTGGGCTAGTATCCAATTAATTTGGTAGTCTTCTGTTATAAGTTCGTTGAGGAAGGTGTGCCAGGAGTGTATGTTTACTTCTCCTTCGGGTTCTTTGTATGTTATTTGCATTGCGTTAGCTGCGTCTTCGTATCTTTGCCGGCTTTGCTTCATGTAGGGTTCATAGTTAAATAGCCTTGGTAGTGAGCAGTCGAATGGTTGTCTTCCGATTGTTGAGTCTTGTCCGTTTTTGTGGAACTGGCTCATGTTAGTTATTAATGGGTCTGCTGTGTTTTTGACTAAGAGCGTAGGGAAATATCCATTTCTCACTACTCTTGTCATAAATGATACGTCAGCGTTTCCGGTTGCTACGGTTTTGTTGTTCCATCCGCCAACTTCGTTCCAGACGTCTTTTCGAAATGCCATAGCGCAGCCAGCGCCTAAGCCGCGAGTAAACATGAAATTTGTGCCATTGTTGTTTATCGCCCTGGGAATTCCGGAGTAAATAGAGTTCAGGGTCAGATACCCGACATAGCGGTTTTGAAGTACGTTAACAATGTCTTGGAAAATAGGCTGCTCCACTTTCAGGTCGGCGTTCAGCATTAGAATGTATTTTGAGTTGGCTAATCGGACTAGGCGGTTTATGGATTCCGCTAAGCCGAAGTTGAAGCCGTGGCTGTATATGGTTGCGCTAAGTTTTTCGTTAAGTTTTGGCAGGAGGTCTTTTGTTCCGTCTTTGCTGTTGTCGTCATGTACTATGAGTTCGAAGGGGTAATCTGCCTGGGCATGCACAGAGTCTACAAGTTCCTGCAGATAAGAAAACCTGTTATAGCCTGGAATGATAACTGAAAGGAAAGGTACTTCTTCTGAGAAGCAACTCATTATACTTTTTCCACCTTATTGTTCAAATCATATTCGTAAATATCGCCTTTGTAGCATTTGCAAGGACAGGTTTCGCATCGCCAACCCATTTTGCACCAAATTTTCTGAACCAGACGTTTAAAGGGATTCTTCATTTAGAGCATCTCTTCTTTTTGGCGTATGCCATCCATAAAAATCTCGTAAGCCCGGTCATACTCGTGGTCTCTAGCTGCTTCGGTTAGAACGGTGTAGTAGGCTTCCCACCGGTCAAAATCTTCCAGAATTTCTTCAAAGGTGCCTTCAGGTCCACATATATTGTAAAAGCTGTTGTAGGGTTCGCCGGCTAAGTTTTGGAAATGGTGTTCAGCAAAATTCCAAAGGACCGGTACGCAGCCGAAGCAGACGGCTTCTAAAGTTTGTGGGTGAGCTGAGGGACAGCCGTTAGCTAGTAAAACTTTGCTAGCTGATAATTCATTTAAAAACTCGTCGTGCGGTATGCCCCAATATGGAAGATACAGATAACGGTTAGGTAACTTCTCAAACCGGGTGGTAACATCAGTTCTTCCGAGAGCTGTAGCTTTTTCTACGATGTCACCGAAGAGTAGTACCTTGTAGTCGTATTTTGGGTGTCTTTCCATTAATGCTAAGAGCATGTCACTGTAGATGTCGTAGCCTTTGTTGTAGGCGCCCCTGTTGGCCCATAGCATTTTATTGCTGTGAAAGTTACTGTTA
>JACTVG010000006.1 GCA_015660965.1 Methanoregulaceae archaeon | reverse complement strand
ATGGCAAACAAGAAATCACCAATAAGCGGCTGGCCACTCGTCAAAGGAGACTTCATCTCAGGTGACGGAAACTCATGTGTTGCTATCGTGACCATGGGATCGCACCTTGACGAAAAAGGTCTCTGTGATTCAGGCGCTGCATTATGCGGTTCCTGTAAGACCGAAAATCTCGGGCTCGAAAAGGTTATCGCCAACATCATCGCCAATCCCAACATCCGATTCATGCTCTGTTGTGGTACTGAGGTCAAAGGTCACCTCGCCGGCCAGACTATGCTGGCTCTCCACAAAGGCGGTGTGAAAGAGGGTAGGGTTGTCGGTGCTGAAGGTGCAATCCCGTTCATCGAGAATCTCAAGGATGAAGCCATAAAACGCTTCCAGGAGCAGGTTGAAGCCGTTAACATATGGAGTCTGAAGACCTCAACGTCATCAAGGCCAAGATGAATGAACTCAAAGCCCGCGACCCCGGCGCATTCGCCGCCGATCCTATGCTCGTTGAAGTCAAGGAAGCGGGTGTGGGTATTGAGATGGCTGCAGCGGGTGCAAACCCCCAGTTCCTCGAGGTCGAGAAGCGGCTCGATAAGATTGAGAAGAAACTCGAGTTCGTGGACGCGGAAATTGCGCAGCGTGTAGGAAGAAAGATTGGACGGGATATCGGCATACTGTATGGTCTAGTCGCAGGACTCATCGTATTTGTGATGCTGTTGTTCCTATTGCAAAAATTAATGGCATTGGTGTAATGGAGGTGTAAAAAAACATGTTCAAATTCGAAAAAGAGCAACAAGTCTGGGACTTCAACGGCACTAAACTTGGTGGACAACCCGGTGAGTACCCAACCGTATTAGCTGCATCGATCTTCTATAACAAACAAGAGATTGTGCTTGATGAAAAGACGGGAAAGATCGACAAACCGAAGGCGGAAGCCCTCTGGAACCGCTGTCAGGAACTCTCTGACCTGACCGGCATCCCGCACATGATCCAGATCATGGCGGAATATGGACCAGCCTTTGAAAGCTATATCACATGGTTCGATAGTATCGACCACAAGACCGCATTCTTATTGGACTCTTCAGCTCCTGCGGCCAGAATGGATACATGCAAGTGGGTGACCGAGGTCGGACTCGCGCACCGTTGTATCTACAACTCGATCAATGGGTCAATCACCGACAAGGAGATTGAAGTCCTCAAAAACAGTGATGTGGATGCGTCAATCGTCCTCGCCTTCAACCCTGCGGATCCGTCGGTCCCCGGGAGACAGAAGGTGCTTACCGAGGGAGGTGTTGCAGGGCAAAAGAAGGGCATGATCCCAATCGCAGAGGAGTGCGGCATTACGCGACCAATTCTCGATACCGCTGCAACGCCGCTAGGTCTCGGGTCCGGGGGATCATACCGTGAGATACTTGCCTGTAAGGCGATCTTCGGGTATCCAACCGGTGGTGCCTACCACAACATGACGGTTGCATGGACCTGGCTCAAGCGCTGGAAGGGAACGAGCAAAACCCCCTCAGTACTAGAAGCAGGCTACAAGGGCAAAGATCTCCTCCGCGAGCAGATGTCACATCACTATCTGGGTGGCATGGAAGGTATCAAGCAAGCGGCATGGTCCGCTCCTGATATCGGGTGCAACCTGATCGCCAGCACGCTCGGTGCCAACCTGATCATGTATGGCCCGATTGAGAATGTCGAGCCTATGATTACGGCACAGGCATACATGGACATTGTGACTCTCGAAGCGATGCGTTCGATCGGGGTCGATGTGAAGTCAGAAACCCACCCAATCTTCAAACTCATTTAATTTTTTTTTTGTTTTTTAAAATAAGGAACCGCGTTAAATTTCTTTCTCCGATTGATATTTCGCCATTTGGATGCACTCATCTGCTTCCGTACATTTACCAAGGTTTCGAAGAGCTATCGCTTTATTGATCCAAATGAATGAGTTTATAGGATTTATCGCCAAGGCTCTATCAAAATATTTTAGTGCCTCGTCATTCTCTCCCATCTCACGTAATGCGATAGCTTTTGCGGTCATTGCCCGAATATTATTAGGACTGGCTTCTAGGACTTGATCAAAACAGGCAATTGCTTCACGATATTTTCGTAGCTCATTGAGAGCGTATCCTTTGTTGCTTTGGGCAAAAAGATAATCAGGATCGATTGCTAACGCCCGATCAAAACTTTGAATTGCTTCGTCATAATGTTGAATCTTACGTAGTGTATATCCTCTCTCATACCACAATGAAGCATCATCCGGATTGACCGTTATTGCACGATCATACCAAACAATTGCGTCACTATGCCTCCCGAGATAATAATATGCCTTTCCTTTGTTTACAAGGGCAGTAAAATTGTTTGAATCGATGGAAAGTATCCGGTCATATAATGCAACAGCATCCTCATACCATCCAATTTTGAGTTTTTGTTGAGCTTTTTCGAGAAGTTCTGGAATGTCCGATGTTATCAAGAAAAACACCCTAATTTCTAAAATTTTTTTGTCTCCGGTGGAAAAATAACAAAACGCTAATTAATGAAACCAATATCAACATAATCGCATCAGCAATTCCACCACTCTTTTGGGTAATGATTTGAGAGGGAATGTTAGGAAGTGTCGTCGCGGGAATGACTGTTGTTGGTAAAAGAGTAGGCACTGTTGTTGTAAGCGATGTTATTTGAGGGGTTTGGGCTGATGTGGGGTTTTCTGGGTTAAGTGTATACGCCGAACCACCCGATGTTCCCACGTATGTGAGGCCGGGTCTTATTAGGGTAATTGAAATTGTGTTGTATGGATGGTCATCAAGTCGTGAAAGATCCACTGGATCTGTAACAGCGTAAACTGTATAACTCCCATAATCGAGACGGTCTTGAAACCGTGAAGTATCCCAGCTGTAAGACCACTGTTGGTTACTGTCCACATCCACCATAGTAAAGGCCCCCTGATCAGCTCGTTGGTTAATATCATTTAGCGGCACGCCATTTGTCGGAAGGTTAGGTCCTATCATAAAAAGATAGACTTCATTGCCAGTGTATGCTACTCCATGAAGATTGATAACACTCCCCATTGGTGCTTGAATTGATGCTTGAATGTAATTCGATGATGCCGATACTATGAATACCAGCATGACAACCGCTATCAAAATAAAAATAACAGCGCGGATTTTAACCCGTGACGAGTGCCAATTATCAGGAACCATATTCTTTCTACCCTGAGAGAGAATAAACCGCTGGTGACTTTATAGTTAGGGTTTAGAGGAATGAGAAATTTTGGATCTATCCTCAATAAAATAAATAAAATTGGAAGATTTAAGGAATATCAATAGCATCGAAGCCCTGTTTTAGGACCTTCCCGTAATACTTAGTAATTTTGGGATCAAGTGCACAGATAGGACATTTATAATCATCCGGAAGATCGTCGAATTTTGTGCCGGGTTTGATCCCATGGTGTGGTTCACCGCGTTCTTCATCGTAAATATAACCACAGATAGAACAGATGTATTTGGTGGGGAGCCATTCCTCGAAAGCCCATTTTCCAAGCTTACCTTTTCCCTGCGCACCACAGATGGGGCAAACATAGGTGTCGGGTAAGTCTTCAAACTCTGTACCTTCAGGGATCCCCCTATGCGGTTCACCACGTAGTGGTGAGTAGACATAGTTACAGTACATACACTTGAATCGACGAATAACAGGTATTTTTGCAACCTTTCTTGCGGTAGCTTTCGATTTTTTTATGGTCTTTGACTTCTTTTTAACCGAGACCTTTTTTACTTTAGCTACTAGTTTAGCCATTATATCTCTCCATAATAATAGCTCTTAATGCCAAGATAGATTCTACATAAGAGCCACTATATGGAGAATGGAAATTTCTTAATAATATGTATTATGATCGATACAATCCTGATATAATATCAACAAATAAATCAAAAGATTTCAATTACAACCAGATAAACGGGATATGCGTTCATTGATAAAAAAACGTAATTGAATTTCGAGCGTGAGTTGTTGATGACAGAGACCCCCAGCTACAAACGAGGTCTCGGTCTCTTTGAGCTCGTAAGTCTTGGTGTTGGGGGAACCATTGGATCAGGTATCTTTGTTGTTCCAGGTATTGCGGCAAGAATTGCTGGTCCGGCATCTCTTATTGCGTGGGTAATCGTTGCGATTTCTGCTTCATCGGTACTTGTTTCCCTCGCATATGTCTCAAAGCATTTCACCCAAAATGGTAGTTTTTTATCAATGTTTGAATCTGTTTTTGGGATTAAACTTGCACTCCCTATTGTTCTTCTCTATCTAATCTCATCGATTTTTGGTGTTGCCACAATTGCATCGGGTATTGGCCAGTACATGACCTATTTTAACATAAGTCATGTTATCATAATCGAAATTGCCATCCTAACCTGCTTCTGTCTTATTAATATCATCGGAATTTCTCTTTCAGGAACTACAGAAAATATCTTGACACTCATAAAAATTATCCCATTGGTAGTAATTGCAATAATTCTTCTTCCATTTGTCAATTTCACAAATCTTGTCCCCAACACACCAATAAGTGCGGGAGCACTCTTTGCAACTGTAATTATCGTTTACTGGCCATTTACCGGGTTTGAAATAAGTGCCATTCCAATTGAAGAAACAAAAGATATACGTATAATCAGCCGAGCACTTCTCATCGTGATGGCCATTGTAGTTACAGTTTACTTAGTTTTAAACATCTCTTTAATTGGTAGTGTTGGATATAAGGTTCTTGCCCAATCCCCTGCACCTATTGCAACTGCCTCAGGCCTTATCTATAAAAACTCTGGACCATTCATCGCTGTTATTGGTATAGTAGCGATGCTTTCTGCCTTGAATGCATACATTATCGGAACGTCCCGAATTCTTCAGAATATTTCAATGAGATGTTCAGTCCCGTTATTTCGAGACCTTTCGAACCGTGGTACACCAGTAGCTGCACTTATTTCAGGTAGTTTCCTGAGCGGGATCCTACTTCTCTATTCCAATCATTTTGACTTGCTTGCAACTATATCTGTAATTACGACATTGATTCCCTACGTCTTTTTTTGTGTCACAGCGTGGGTACTGAATCCATTACAAAAATACCGAATTGTCTCTGCTGTTGGGATACTATCAACTACAACAATTCTACTTATGTATTTCATCGTTTAATACGGGCAGTAATTATTTTATTGAAAACTATAATATGACAAAAAGGGATGAGTATATTTTTCATTCCACGAGACAAATTTAGATTTACTATACATTATGCAAGAACTCATTCCAAGTATCCTTTATTCTTTTGCAGCCCTTTTCATCATACTTGATCCTCTACTAAGTGTCCCCATCTTTGCTGCAATGACCAAGGGGCAGACCACAAGGGAGATTCATCGGCAGGCATTTATTGCGGTTGCAGTAGCTGGCGGACTCATGTATCTATTCCTTTTTTTTAACACAACGATTTTTGATGTTCTGGGACTGAATTTACCAAGTTTTCAGATTGCAGGTGGATTACTCCTATTCTTACTTGGGATGCAGGAAGCACTTGGGATCGATATTGGACATTGTAAAGACCATTCAAAAACCGCGGCTGGTGTTGTTATCGGTACACCACTTCTTTGTGGACCTGGAACCATCACTACTGTAATGCTCCTCGCTAATGGGTATGGAACCTTTATCCCATTTGTTGCAATCACCCTTTCTTTGGTTGCGACGTGGTTAATTCTTTATTTTGCAGCTGATATACAACGAATTTTAGGTGATGTAGTCACGGATATAATGGGAAAAGTACTCGGCATGCTCGTCGCAGCAATTGCTGTAAAAATTGTATTCTCTGGTATAAAGCTATTAGTTTGATTTAATAAAAGGAACTTTAGATAATCTAGACACTACTGCCGTTTTATAGAATAGACTTCGACCATGTGATGAGGATGGTATCGCATCTTTGACTCTCGTAATCCAGGAATTCCAAGGTCGCTCTCTCGGTTAATATAAGTAAAGTCGTGTGAAAGCACAGATGCAGTTTCAGAATTAATTGCCTTGTAAATTCCTTCACAATCTGGAAGTCCTTTTTCAAAATGGACGAGAGCTGTATCAGCATTGAGTGGTTCAAATAACGAGATCGCTCCGATATTATCATCAACGCGTATTAAAAGCCCAGAGATTCCCAGATCGATGTAATGATCGACAGCATAAAAAATGGCATCCTTTTCGTGAGCGAGAACCGGTTCGCCCTCACATCCTTTCCATTCACACCATTTAATAAGGAAATATTTTACCTCCTCTCGATTCTCTGCTGTTATTGATTCTACTGAATAGGCACATTTTCTCTTGAATTTGTTTAATTGGCGACGCATACTGAGATAATTTCCACCCGAAAGGTCAGCAAGATCACGTGCTTTATATACATATTCAAAAGTGTTCCGATCAGAGACAATGGATAGATTTGGGCAGATGGATCGTATCCACGAACACGTGTCTGGATCGATAAGCACGACCGGTTCTTCATCTCCTTCATGAAATGCAAGTTGGATAAGTGTTTTACAAAGATCTGGATCTCGGGGACCTATAGGAGGACGAAAACGGGTTTTTGCATCTATAGTACTTGATAATATTACTGAGCCGTTAACAACAGCATATCTGTAATGAGCGAAATGGTTCCAGCAGACCATGTTCGTAAAAGTATTGTCGCTATGCGTTTGGGGATATTTTGCATAATGTTGTTTGAAGAACGTGCGGTCATCAAGGGTAACTGGAACAAAATCATCTGCTGATAACATCTACTCGCTCCTTTCATAAATTAGGGGCACATAATCTTCCAATTTACGGAAACCCAGAGGGAGGTAAAATTGTTCTGAATTGGGTTCGGCAATGAGCCCAATCCACCCCAAACCTCGCTTCTTGCATTCATCAAGAAGAGCTAACACAATCTTTTTTCCGACACCTTTTTTCCGGTATTCTCGAAATACCACAACATCTTGAATATAACCATCCGAAATACCATCAGAAATTACACGACCCATGCCAACCGCTTTTCCAAGATCAATGGCGACAGCAAATATAAAACTCCCTTTTATGAGAAGGGGGATAGAAGAAGACTCATACCCCTCTCTCCACCAACCCGCCACACGGTAGAGAACTACAATTTCATTAATATCCCAATTATCAACAATTCGAATTTCTATAGGAGCTGACAATGTGATCCCTACCTTGAACCTTATATGAACAATACGAGTGAGGAAATCTTTTATTATCGTCTCACAACCATAGGAAGGAGTTTTTCTAATTTACAGTATAATCTTCTTATTTTTTCAGTCCTGCTATCGCAGTGCTCACAATTGCTCCAAGCGCTGGTATTCCCCAATGCTCTGAATTGAGTATTAAATGATAGAAAGAAAGATCGTTTATATCAATGTTATAGTAGGTGCGATACCTTTCTGCTTCACAACGCTCACGTTCAATGGTAATCTGCTTTGCAGTCTCTTCATCTCTGACATGATCTCTAAATACAATCCTCTTTATCCGGCATCCGATTGGGGCAAACAACCAGACTTTAAGATCAGCGTTCTCAACCATCCACCCAGATAATCTACCTTCAACTATGATGGGGTCACGTTGGGATGCAATCTCTTTCTGCCGTGCATCGATCATCCTATCAAACGAAGGATTCTGTTCTGCGAGCCTACCGAATTCGGCAAGCTCCATGTTATTCTCTTTTGCAAGCTGGCGGAAAACTTCACCTGCAGAGATCATTTCAAAACCGTGTTGATCAGCGAGATACTGTGAGAGTGAGGTTGTACCGCTCCCAGGCAACCCACTCACCGTAATTCGCATCAAATGCCTCCAATATTAAGAGCTTTTCTTATTACTTGGCTGATGGTCAACGAACAAATCATATACCACACAATCCAAGCTGGAAAAACCCAGAGAACGGGATCTGTAAGATTATGAAGCCCGGTATAGGGCATGGTAATCATAATCATGTTATTATATGCCATGTTGGTTGTTGTGTGGATCTGTCCCAGTCTATACAACAGCCAAAAAAATATAGGAACTGTGAGAACGAGGATAAAAGCCATTGGTTTGAACTGTTGCTGGGAAAGTTCCATTTGTTCACGCATGACACGATCTTTTTTTGCATCCAATTTTTTTATCCGTTTTTCGTCTTGCGAGAGTTGTGCTTCTCGGTATTCTTTCTGGAACTCTTTCAACCGTTCCTGAACCTCTGACATTTTGTCGTAATCAATAGTGTATTTCTGAATAATGGATGAATACAAACCGGTTATTGCTGATAAGATAACGATGAGGATGAAAAATGGGATCTTAAAATCTTCAACAAGTGGAGCGAAAACCAGATCAATCTCGTGTCCTACACCCAATCTCAACCACGTGATACTGTATGAGAACATCATCAGCATCATGAAGGCGAGTGCAATATAAAGACCGTATTTTTCCCAGATTTTTCCAAAATCCATTTATTCACCTGAGAACAGCTGCCATCTCATCAGCAGCACGATCAACAAGGAAATCCGCGTTTGTTACGATTTTGATCGTGCACCCAGTGAGCATCGAATAAGATGCAGCAATTGCACGATTGTACTGCTGATGTTCGGCGATTGCTTTTGAACCTTCACGATCTCGGCTCCTCGTTTCATCAGAGAGTCGCCGTATCAAAATCTGATCTTCATCGGTTTCAACAAGAACAATAAGATCTGGCATAATTTCTCGTAAAACCCATTCAGGAAGCCCAGGAAGGAAACCATTTAGCGTTTTTACAGAAGCGTGTGTGTCAATTAATACATTACCAGATATTTTAGCAATTGCCTGTGCTGCGTGTTGTTGTAGGCGTTTTTGGACAGAACGATCGAGCGTTCTCATCTGATCTCTGTCATGCACAATTCCCTCGCCTTTCGCGACATCAAACATGAATGAACCGAAGTTAATCGATTGGTATTCGATACCTTCTGTTTTGAGTTTCTTCAACGCCTCGTTGACAACCGTCGTCTTTCCGACGCCCGGAACCCCTGTAATGATTACCTTCTTACCGACCATACTCTCCCTTTCTACAACTATTCTTTGCCAAAGAATGTCCGCATAAACGGATACATCTCCATGATTTGCTGACTGGCAATTTCTTCATACAAACGATAAGTAATACTGACTGTTAGTAATAGTCCTGTCCCACTCACTGCACCAATAACACCAAAGAGGTTTGCAATGACACTAAGGATACCGATGAAGACACCCCCAATTATTGTAACTTTGGGGATATACCTGTCAAGATATTTCTCGAGAACCTGCAGATTTCGGCGGTAGCCGGGGATGGACATACCCGAAAGCTGGATCTGGCGAGCGACATCCTTTGAGTCAAGTCCTGCGGTCTTGATCCAGAAAAGTGCAAATATAGCTCCCCCAACCACCATGAATGTGATATCAACGCTAAGACGTAATATGACCTCCCATGCAGGGTGACCAAGATCAGTTATCCACCACATCCATTGCGTAGGACCGTTGATCGGTGCAAGGAAGTACATAATCCCGTTTTGAGGTTGCTGGCCGCTAAACTTACCCAATACCGTTATTCCAACATTAGAGAGAAACATGCCGACCATCTGAATGTTTGCCTGTAAGACACGAACGAGAATCATTGGGAGAACACTGGCATAGATTAATTTTACAGGGAACCGTGCCCGTGCACCGCGAACTTGTGAATGGGCCAAAGGAATTTCAATTCTTGTTGATTCGACATAAACAATGATCAGGAAAATTGCAATTGTTGTGATGAAAGCAAGGGTGTCTTTTCCAAAGTACTGGAAATAACTAGCACCGTTCATCCCAATCGCAATAATACGTGGGAAAAAACCTACTGGATATGGGTCACTGACCGGTATCCAGTTAATAAAACCGTTAACAAGTGCTTGGGATATACCTGCGATGATGAAGAGACCAACCCCAGATCCAATACCCCATTTTGTTACCACTTCATCCAAAAGAAAAACTAGGAACCCTCCAATGCAGATCTGGATGAATATTAGTAATGAAACTGCAAACAAGTTTCCACCGAAAAAGTTTTGGGCAATGACAGGATCGGGGAGCATAAACCCACCGACAAGATTGGGAGCTGCTTCTACGACAATCATGACCATGATAAGGATCTTTTGCAGACCCATGTACATGACTTGCCCACGCTCCTCAGAAGTATCGATCTGAAGGATATCCGCACCTTTTAAAAGCTGAAGGACGATTGACGCAGTGACGATCGGTCCAATACCAAGATGAACAATCGACCCACTTGCTCCTGCAAGTAACGCTCGCCAGTATAAAAATACATCTTGAGAGCTTGAAGCAAGTCCAAACACAGGTATGTTGGTAAGTGCAAAATACAGAATCAGGACGGCAACTGTCCACATCAATTTGTTTTTGAAGTTGACATGCCCTTCCGGGCTCTTGACTGCTGGCATCGCAGCTAGCAGGGGTTCCATTCGATCGAGCAGTTCTCCCATAGTGTCTCCAAAAATGTAAGGTGTTTAAATAACCAGTGCCTTGCCACCCATCTTTTCGATTTTTACCTTGGCTTGTGAGGAAAATGCCTGTGAAGAGATGTTCAGTTTCTTTGTAACCCTGCCACTTCCTAGAACCTTTTCTATCCCCATATCGGCAGTGTTAATCATGATAGCATCTCCCTCTTTTTTGGCAATTCCTTGAGCAAGTAGTGACGGTACTAACTGGTCAATAACACCGATGTCCATTGTAGTGACTGTTATTTGCGATTGATTGACAAAACCATCCTTACCAAAGACTGGACCACCGAACTCCAAATACCACTTAACGAAGTGGTGGGCGTTAATACCGGCACGTCCCCGCCCCCCACGATTTCCAGCACCGCGACGGTTTTTGTGAGTTCCTCCCCCACACGTCCGAGAACCCCGATATTTTGAGCGTTTGTTCGTCGGCATTGTTATTACCTCATTTTGTAGAGGAGAGTATTGATCTCTTGACCATAATAGCCAAGCGCTCCTCCCTGCACATACGTTCGTTTTGTTGTTCTGTAGCCCTTTCTTGGTGGATGGAGACGCAATACCGGTTTGAGACCTGGAAGATCCCTAAGTTTGCAGTCACCTTTGGTAAGAGCTTTAGCGAAATCAGCAATGCCATTGAAGGTTGAGTTATCTTTGATATATTCATCTGTAAGCGCTGAATCGCCAATTATACGACCCCGTGTACGTAATAGTGTCTCGATTGTCGCTGCATCTACCTCGCCATAGGCTACATAATCCTTGACCTTTCGGATCATGCCAAGATTCTCGGGAGTATCAGGAACAAGTACACAGTGGTTGATATGATGGAGTCGGAGCATTTTTAGTGTGTCTTTGATGTCGCGGCGTGTATTCACCACGCCACGCACCTGTACAACTGCGTACATTATGGCGATCCCCCTAACCTGATCATATTGGTTTTTTTGAGTGCGTTGAAAGTCGCTTTTGCAAAGTTTATAGTAGTACGTGTCTGACCGCGAGCAAATGTCCATGCATCTTTAATACCAGCAAGCTCGAGAACTTTTTTGCTGATATCCCCTGTCACAAGTCCTATCCCTTGAGGAGCAGGCTTAAGAATAATACGGACGCTTCCGGCATGACCCTCAACCTTCATCGGAATTGAATGGCTGACATCACACCCACATTCCCAGCTGCCACATCCACGTCGTACCTTGATTATGTTCATCTTTGCCTTGATGATCGCTTTTTTGATAGCATCGCCGACTTGGACATCTTTACCCTGACCAAACCCGATATAGCCATTCCTGTTACCAACAATGACAACAGCACGGAACTGCACTCGGCGGCCTGAGTCGGTCATTCGTTGCATCATGGCGATGTCGAGAACTTCATCCTCCAGATCTGGGAGAAACATATCAATGATTTCAGGTTCCTTAACTGGTCTGCCACTTTCTAGGACTTGATCAATGGTTTTAATTTCTCCAGAGGCTACGAGTTTCCCCAGACCGGTGATCGGGCGCCATTCTGCTTTTTCATATGCCATTTACACCAACTCCTTTTTTATGGCGTCTGCCACCTGTTCGATATTCTTTACGATGTCTTTTGCGGTCTTGTTGAATGCAGCGATATGCTCACCTTTGATTCGTGAGTCATCCGGAAGGATTTCCTTGCCGTGTGGTACAATAAGACCTGCATCCACAGCCCCCTTTAACGCTGCAAAGACACGGGCACCTCGGGTTGCTCGGTTCAGACCTATATCTAATACTGCACTCGAATATTGTGCTTTTTTGGCCTTAACGGCAAACAATAGCCCGGTAAGGTATGCTGCCGGAGTACTCGACATGGAACCTTTGTAGCCATATTGCGCAAGCTCTGATGAGTTTGCTGCTACAAGAGTTCGATCGCCATCCATTTCTGAAGCGACTAACTGGATGATGATGTGTCTGTTGGTTTTTCTAACCACCATGCGTGGGGCATCCGCGACGACTAATCTAGTGCGTTGGTAATAATTGGTCTTACCTTCTCGACGTCTGCGGAATGGAACGAAGTAGCGTGATCCTGTTGCCATGTTACTTCATCCTCCCTGATAGGATCTCCAATTGCGCTTTCATGTGGGCAACACTCCTAAACTGTCCACCGGCGGCTTTTCTATAGAGAACTCGATACATATGTGAGTCGATACTTCCAGCATCGCGTAACGCAACAAGTGCTTTCCTGATAGCGCGGATCTTTTGGATCCATGATTTCTTTCTTGGATTACGTGCACCAACAGCACCCTTCCGGCGTCCAGGACCCTTACAGTGACCATAGGATCTTTTTGCCATCTTTGCTCGTGCCCGACCCCGGCTAATACCATTTTTCTGTTGTGCTTTTATTGCACCATCAGATATGAGACCCCTTAGATCTTCTCGTGAAATTGCATTTTCGATATCTGTGAGTCTCTCAGGATTGAACCAGACTCGGTTCACTCCGCACTTGAGGATTGATGATGCGATCCTTTTTTGACTTGCAAGGTCACTCATTGTCTTTCACCTCTGTGCCGGTCTTCTTTCTGGATTTAGTTACCGGTTTCGATGCGGTTTTTGGTTTTGTCTTTGACCCTTTCGCCGACTCGGTTTTTGGTTTTGAGGGTCGCTTTGGTTTTGACTCTGATTTGGTGTCTACCTTTGTTTTCGACACTTTTGGTTTTGTTTCCTTCTTTGGCTTGTCTTCTTCAGATTTTTCGGCTTTGACCTTCTTTTTGGTCTTTGCCTTTGCCGGTTCCTTCTTTTCTTTCTTTACCGAGACCGCTTTCTCTTGTTTCTTCTCTTTCTTAGGCTTTGTTTTTGGTTTTGATACTTTCTCTGCCTTTACTTCCTTCTCAATGACGGGTTCCGGTTCTAGTTTCTTGCCGGTGGGGACTTCACGTACATTCAGTACTTTTAGGCCATTTGATAGTGCCTTTTCCTGAATCAGTGCACGTTTACGTCTGCCAATATTTGCAGAGATCCGAACTGCTTGCGTTTTCGGATCCAATCCCTCTAGGTCGTGAAGAGTGAAGACGAGTATATCATAATACCCACTTGGGTGCATACCACGAACAGAAATAGGACTGCCAAAACCGGGTTTCGGAAGTGCCCCTTTTGCCTTTCTCTGTTCTCTTTTTTTGCTGTGTTGTCCCCGTGGTTTTCTCCACGAACTGGAAAGCTGCGATTTTTTGCCGAATCCATCGCGCTTGAAGGTCGCATTCTTCTGGGTACGTACACGGATTAATCGTCGAATTTCATCTGCCATCTACGTCACCCCCTCTGCACGATAAATATACCATCCTGAAACACCCGAGGATCTCGGTCACGGATGTGAGTGGCATGTTCAATATTTGCAGCGGTAGTACCGACAATTTCACAGTTGATACCAGTTAGAACTACTTCATCCCCTGATACCTTTGCAGAAACGTTAGGATCGATATTTGCATACCGTGCCTTCTTCTCGCCAAGAAAATTGTTTATCTCGAGACGATTACCCTGCAATTTGAGCTGAATTGGGAAGTGGCTATAGACCACCTTCATGCGATATTCAAACCCTTCCAAGACGCCTTTACACATGTTTTTTGCATGAGCTTCGAAGGTACCTACCATCGCCATGATTTCCTTCCTTTTAGATTCGGTGGAAATCACAATCTCGTTGTCATCACAGGTAATAGTCACTTGGGGGAATCTAACATTGCGTTCAAGCTGCCCCTTGGGTCCTGTCACTTTGAGAATTGCGCCATCCAAATGGACTTTAACGCCTTTTGGAATCTTGACCTTACGTACTGTTGCCATAATTGCACCTCAGTAGACGTATCCGAGCAGTTCTCCGCCAAGACCCTGTTTTCGTGCCTCTTCATGCGACATTACACCGCGTGATGTAGAAAGCATCAGAATTCCAAAGTTCTTTCCCGGCAGGTATTGTTTTTCCCAGTACTCCATCTCTTCAAATTTGCACGAGAAACGTGGAGTAATGGCACCACAATTGTTGATCTTACCAATGAGATTGACTACCAATTGTCCACCTCTACCGTCATCAACAAATTCGAAACTACCTATATAGCCTGCTTCCTGCATGATGCGTAGCATGGCACCAAGGAGTTTACTAGCGGGCTCGATGATGCATTTAACCTTTCCGGTATCACAGGCGTTCTTGAGGGTGCACATTCCATCTGCCATTGGATTAAGTCGTGTCATTTTTCATCCCCTCTTAGTTCAGCTTTTTAAAGCCCATTTTCCGTGCCCATTCACGGAAACACTGACGGCAGAACATGATATAGTACCTACGTACTAAACCCTGTTTTCGGCCGCACATTTTGCATTCGTTCGCACCGCGACCGTATTTCTTTTTTCTCTCTCCTGCCATCAGCGCACCTCCACCTGATAGTTCTCTTTGAGGAATTGAATTGCATCCTGTTTGTTCACGCGCTGTTTTGCTGGGAGATGTTTCTGCCCCATGCGACGGCGCGAGATACGAATTCCTCTACGCTCAAGAACCACGTTGATGTCCATCCCATAGATACCAATCTGTGGGTCATATGACATCCCAGGGTAATCAGTGTGTTCCTCTATACCGAACGAAAAGTTGTTCCCGCCCCTGCCAAACTGGTTTTCAAACAGAATTCGTTGAATGATACCAAGGGATGTCTTAAAAAACTCCTGTGCGAGTTTCCCTCGAAGTGTTACCTTACACCCGATTGGTGCTCCCTTACGAACATTGAAGGCTGGCTGAGTCTTCTTGGCTATGGTTCGGACAGGTGTCTGACCGGTAATCGTTTTCATAATTTCCTCGGCTTTTACGAGCTTATCGCCACTTTCTCCGACACCCATATGGACAACCACTTTATCGATATAGAGATCTCGCATCGATGTCACTGCTCAATCCCCCACTTAGCCAGTGCAGGTGTCTGTCTACCAACCATGTAGACGTAAGGAACAATTGTATCGAACCGTGTTTTTGTTGTTTCATCTTCGAGAATGATCCTATTGGGTACACTCCCTTGCACCTTCATAATGTCAACGATTCGTGCAACTTTACCTGAGTGTTTACCACCAATAACCATGGCCATGTTTCCAACAGCAAGCGGAAAGTGATCAATTATCTTGAATCGGGTTTCCGGTTCGAGTGAAACTACAATCGAGTCCCCGGGTTTGTAGGTGTTGTCAGCGAGGATGTTTGCTCCATCTCGCATATTCAGCTGGACCTTACTCCCTTTCACCACCGTCTTATTCTTGATCTTGCATAGACGGGTCTTTGCCGCCTCTGCGTCAATCTCGATAGAAACATGACGGCCATCTTTGTCTCGCAGGATACGGTATTGTTTCCCGATCTTCGGAAGTACGATGATGTCAAAGATCCCAACACCCATCTTCGGGTTTCTACATGGTATCCCGTTAATAATAACATCCTTTTGGGATAGGATCTGTTTGACTTCCTTCATCGTTCGGGCAAATCCCATTCGGTCACGTAACCAAACGGCGATTGGAAGCGCATTTGCATTGTGTGGACCTGCTGACGTTTTTGTAATAAATTTATTCGTCTTCTTTGCGATGTGCCATGAGTCCGGTGCATTAAGGCGCTTTAAATGGTCTGACATTTATTTGCCCCCTCCTAACTTTTCTTCGCGACGGTTATCGTTGAGATTCAGTTTTGTGATTTCCACTTTGGATGCATCAACCATTCTGGGAACTTCGGTACCATCCGCTTTTGTCGAAGATACGCCGTGAACAACAAGTTTTGCTCGAACGGTATCCACTTCATCGACAACACCTTCTTGACCTGTAAAATCCCCTCGGGTGAGTTTGACGGTATCACCTTTAACCACTCGCAAAGTCTGTTTGCTGTATTTTTCTTGTAGTGAGATCGAGAGAGGTGCGTTTAGGAATCGACTCTTTTCATGTGAAGTCGCGGTATAGCGTGCCTTTCTCTGTTTTCTGGGCTGTTTGCTTTCAATTCGTACCATGTTCCACACCTCATACAATTATAGTCGCCATGGAACCGAGCTTCGGGAAGCGTTCTGCGACTTCACGAGCGACCGGACCTTTAATCTCCGTTCCCTTCGGTTCATTCTTTTCATCAACAACGACAACGGCATTGTCCTCAAAAGAGATGCGCAATCCATTGGGTCTTCGGATCTCTTTCTTCTGTCGGATTACGACCGCTCTAACTAGCTTACGGCGCATATCAGGGGTGCCCTTCTTAACACTTACCGTTGCAAGATCCCCAAGTCCCATTTTAGGCTGACGGCGTCGTACACCGTGGTATCCAAAGACAGAGACGATTTGGACAACACGTGCCCCAGTATTATCAGCGCAAATGAGTTTTGTTCCCGTTGAAAGAGCTCGCGGAGTCTTTGACTGCTTTGCCTTCATTGCTGCTCGACCTCCACCACAACAAACGTCGTACTTTTCGACAGCGGTCGACATTCAGCAATCTTCACCACGTCACCCACCTTTGCCTGTATGCATGGCGGGTTGTGCGCATGAATTTTGGAACTACGTTTCTCGTACCGTTTGTACTTTTTGATGTAATGGAGGTAGTTGCGTAAAACTACAACCGTTCCTATCATGCGATCGCTCACGACTTTCCCGGTAATCACCTGGCCGCGTACCGATAAAGTGCCGTGAAACGGACAATCAACATCCTTGCATTCCTGCTTCGGAGCCTGGACGTTCAATCCTATGTTCTTTGCCATTATTTTATCCTCTTTTAATATGCATGTTGATCCTCTTTTCAGGAGCCAGTGCAATCACCGATCCATCGATCTCAACAATCCGACTTTCTGGAAGAGTCAGCCGGAATATGCTGTGCCTTTTAGGTATCTTTTTAACCCTCTGTGCTGTCTGAATGGCAAGCATATGTTTTGTTTCATCGACGATGCGACCGGCAACCCCGATATACGTGGGGTTACTGGCTGAAACTACCAGAACGTCAAGTCCTATCAATTCATGAAATAAGACGTTCTGGGGAGAGATCATACATTTCTCCTGCGGTTCTGTTCGGTCATCATTCGGGCAATTGTTCTGCGAAGTTCATGAATATGCCCTGGATTCTCCGTTGCGCCGCCGGCACTTACTTTGCCGTAGTGCTGAACTAGCTCCATACGAAGCTTCCCCATCTGTTCCTGAAGTTCGACATCAGAGAGCTGCTTTACATCTCGAGCTCTGAATATTGCCATCACGATACCTCCGCATCGTTGATTTCATCTGGAAGAACAGCGTCGACATCTACATCTTCACCGACAGGAGTAACCGAAATTTTTGGTTTCGGTTTTGGTATTGGTTTAACCGTCTCAATAACCTCAAAGTGGTCCGGTAGTTTTGCTCCAGCAGGAACAATCTTGACTTGGACTCCGATGACTCCCAGTTTCTTAATTGCAACGGCATATCCTTTTTCGACTAGGGTGTTGCTCGGTTCGCCACAGTGCTTGATATATCCTTCAGTAAACTTTTGTGTACGGGCTCGTGCACCGGTAAGTTTACCAGCAATAATAACCTCACAGCCTAGTGCACCAGAATCCATGACCCTACGGAGAATGCTTGTACCTGCTTTGCGGAAGTACCAGCCACGTTCGAGTGCATTTGCAAGACGCTCTGCCATGATTTGAGCGTTGAAGCTTGGGTTTGCTACTTGCTGAACCTCGATTTGTGGAGATTCAACACCGTATTTTTGAGCAAGATCCTGAGTTAACTGATGGACGAGTTTACCCCCTTTACCAATGACAATACCTGGCTTTTCTGCAAAGATCGTAACTTGGGTACCTAGAGGAGTCCGAGCAATATCCATTCCACCATATCCCGCACGCTTTAATTCTTTTGTTAGATATTTCTCGACGCGGGCTTTCCGAACACCTTCTGAGATAAATTTCTTTTCAACTGCCATCAGGACACCTCACGTGCAACGATCTCGATATTGACTGTCTCGTGCACCTTGGGCGTTGCACGCCCCATTGCCCGAGGGAAAAAAGACTTTTGTGCTCTTCCTCTATTTGCAGAAACATGAACGATCTCAAGTTTTTCTACATCAAGGCCGAGATACTCTGCATTCTTTTTCACTGATTCAAGGAGGCGGATGTAGACTTTGGATGCTTTAACTGGATATCTACCTGCATCCCATATTCCATGGAGACTCCGTTTGTGGGCAACATTCCGGTTGAACCGTTTAAACGGTATTGCCTTCTTAAGTGCGATAACCTCATTGAGATACGCAATCGCCTCACTAATGCGCTTATGGTTGATGAACGCGGCAATCTCAATCGAGTGCTTCGGCGAGATCGAGATCTCGTTCACTTTACCTCGTGCAAAAGTATCGCCTTCAAATTTTTTAGAATAATTAACTCGTGCCATGTCCATCACTTCAACGGAACGTATTTACTCGACCTTGTTGCACCGATACCGGCGGATCCATGCGTGACCCTCTTTCTGGTTAATGCAAATTCGCCAAGGAAGTGGAAAACAGATTCGGGTTGGAATTCCACTTTGACAAACTCTTTACCATTGTGAATCTCGATTGTTCTCCCGATCATCTCTGGCATGACAATCATTTCCCGGAGATGAGTCCGAACCTTCCGGTCACCAGTTCGAATCTTCTTTAAGAGCGTCTCTTCACCTCTTGAAAGACCACGGACAACCTTGCGGCGTACACGCGCTGGCATAATGGGAACAAGTTCGGTTAACCCCATCGCTTTAAGTTCATCGATTTTATGTCCACGATAGGTGAACTCTTCACGCCGTCTGGGCATTCTTTTCTGTGTTTTTCTAGGGTTTGCCATATCCAATCACTTCCTGCTCTTACCTGTTCTGCGTGCAGCCACATGTCCAACAGTCCTACCTGGTGAAGTACCACGTGCAATTGTTTTCGGACGTCCTGCATGTTGGTGACCCCCGCCACCAAATGGATGATCGATTACATTCATTGCAACGCCACGGACCCGGGGCCAGTTAGATGCAGTGTTTTTTATCTTATGGAACTTAGCGCCAGCTTTGACGAATGGTTTCTCAACACGCCCACCGCCAGCAACTATACCAATTGTTGCACGACACTGTGCATTGAACCACTTCGTCTTACCACTAGGCATTCGGACGCCCACTTTCCCTTCAGTCTTGTCAACTACGACTGCTTGGACTCCAGTTGAACGTACAAACTTGCCACCATCATTAGGACGAGACTCAATGTTGCAGACGACCGATCCTGCCGGAATATTCTCAAGTGGGAGTGTATTCCCGTTTTTAACGTCAATATCAGAACCCCATGCAACAGCATCACCGACACCGATGCCTTCTGTCACTAGCATGTACGTCTTTGTCCCATTGTCAAGTCTTACAAGTGCAATCGGTGCATTGCGTGCTGGATCATGTTCGATGTCAATGATAGATCCATTTACAGTGCCTAAGTTATCCCTAACATGCCGAAGCTCGGCTTTATACCGGTGGGATGGTGCCCTATATGTCGGACCTCCCTTGCCTCTGTTTTGTGTTGTAATACGATGTCCCATGTTTCCCACCTACATAATACCGAGTCTGCTAAGGATTTCCTCGGCAGCTTTATTGTTCTCAAAACTCACTATGGCCTTCTTTTCACCATGTGTGGTCATAATTGTACGAACATTGGTAACCTTCTGGTCGAACGCCTTTTCGATTTCACGTTTGATCTGGTTTTTCGTCGCTTCCCGACTGACGAGGAATTGAAGTTTACTCTGGTTTTCTAAAAGGACCATTGCCTTTTCCGTCACAAACGGATATTTCAGGGTCATTTCTTTTCCTCCAGTCCTGAGAGTGCACTCTCTGTCCAAACAGTCAATCGTCCTGCTTGCATTCCAGGGGCTAGGTGTTCAACATTCAGCTGGTCTATAGTTACCACATCGACACCAGCAAGGTTACGTGCCGAACGCAACGGCTCACGAGTTGTAACAATGAGCAGGCTCTTACGCTGCTTATACCGGCGACCGCGTAACTTACCCTTTCCTGCCCGAACCTTTCGGCTCTCCTTAGCGCGTTCAATGTCCTTGTAAACACCAGCAGCAATGAGTGCAGAAATAACATCCTGAGTCCGATTCAAAGTTTCGAACTTATCCTCAAAGATAACCGGAACAGCTCCTTCATAGATGTGCCCACGGTTTCGGATAAGGTCTTCACGAACGCTTGCTGCAATTGCTGACCGGAACGCCTTCTGCTTTTCCTTCTGATTGATTTGTTTAATCAGCACTTTTGCGACAACCGGTGGATGAGCTTCACGCCCACCTCGTGCCTGCGGAACTTTAGCTGCACGAGAACCGTTCTTAATTCTTGGAACGTGAGATGCACCGCGTCCACTACCCCAACCAACTGCAGACGATAAAATGCCCGCATATGGATATGTACCATGGGGCTGTCTTTTGGTACTCTGGAGTGCCATAACCGCTTTTTTGATTAGATCGGGACGATACTCCTCTTTGAACATGGCGGGAAGCTCGATGTCCTTTGCAACCCCGCCTTCAATGGTTTTAACCTGTGCTTTCATTTCTGATCATCCCTGTTTACTTTGGACACTCACGTGCTGGATCGTGGGTTTTCTTATAACATGTTCACCCTGTCGAACTGCTGGGCGGATACGAATCAGTCTCTTGATGGGTCCAGGTATCGAACCTTTAACAAGAACATAGGGGCTATTCAGCACACCATAGTGAATAAAGCCACCAGCCGGCGTAATCTCCTTTCCGTTTTCACCAATTTTCAGGATACGTTTATTGAACTCAGTGCGCTGTTGGAAACCCAATTGCCCTATCTGTGGGACTTGCCATCGGACGTGGTGTGGGTTCCATGGTCCAAGTGTACCGACGTGACGTTCTTTGCCACCGCGGGAATGTTTGCGTTTGCGAAGCATGATTCCCCAGCGTTTTACTGCGCCTTGGGTTCCTTTACCGGTGGTGATCGCAGTTATGTCAGCATAGGATCCGATTTGAATTACATTATTTAGGTTGACCTCTTTCCCAAGTAACCCTGCAATGAATTCGAACTGCTTTTCGATAGTCCCCCCGGCTACTTTAATCTCCATAATATCTGGGACTTTTTTCGGTACACCGGATAGGGTTACCGGTTGGGTATACATGAGAGCATAGAGTTCAGCTACTTTACCAGCGGAAATCGCATCAGTTAGTGCCTTTTTCGCCGCATCGGGACTGTAATTTTTTGGCATTGTGATGCGCCGCTCAAGCACATCATCCAGCTGGTCTGCCCAAACTTCGGTAAGTGCATGCTTGCCATAGGTATCCCTTGAATAAGCACGGACCGCTGCGACTTTCATCGCCGGGATCTCAATAACTGATACCGGTATCATGATTTCCTTACCCTCTGTGGGACTATCCTTATGGTCGTCAACCATGATGACGTGGGTCATACCTACTTTATATCCAGCAAATCCCTGGAGTATTGGTGCCCCTTCATATATGGGCCATGATTGATACTTGGGGATCGGGCTCTTTGCACGTTTTCTTGGGCTGTATGCAAGCGAACCCCTGCGTGGTCTGTTTATTTTTGGCATGTGTTCATCAATCCTTTTTCTTCGTGTAGTTACTTCTCAATTCGACACGAATTGCGATTATTCCGAGAATGAGTGCCCTTCTATACTCATTATCGAAGCCAACACGCGAAAACAGGCGACTGCTGAATTTATATCACTGCACCGGATGCCAACATCTTACTTGATATTGTCATCGATTTCTGACAGCGATATTCGCCTGCTTCGGGAAATATTGGGGGTTTTTATGTACCCCATCGCCAGTATGTACCAGCATTTCTATCTCGCGAAAGAAGATCCTGACCGTAACGCATCCTTTGGATCATTATTTTGTATCCAGAGGACCAGGCTCGTCTTATGGACGTCCACCTTTTTGCGCTGACATCAGATCCTACTTTGTCAGCTCGTTGTGACGAATCACAACTCCTTCTCGGGTATTCCCCCACCATTATTTATTGGGTAGGGTACACCAATCGAGAGTTACCCACGGCAGACCAGTATCCTGTGTCCGGAAACAAATCCGCCGTTTCATGAGACTTGAAGGACTTTGTTTGTTCCTTCCTTCTCATTTCAGGATAACCTCATATTGGGTTCTTTAATAGTTGCATAAAAAAGGATATAAACGTATGCTCGTAGTTCAGGTAGTAAATACTTTTCACAATTTTTTACAATCTGGATATATCAAAAAGGAACTGAAGCCAAAATAGGTTACCCAAAATAAATTTCCCCTTCGTCAGTGACGTATACCTCAACATCTTCACAAAGACATCGTGCTTTATAACTTCTTGGACGAGATTCTCGAAGGTGATTAATCAAAGATATTGTATCGTACTTGACTTTAACATTAATTTTTTCCGCTTCTGAAAAAATAATCGACGGTATATCGAAAAGATCTGTCCCACCAGCAAGAGTACAGAGATGTGTTGAGTCAAGTGTATAGAGGAACTCAAGAGTCTCTTTTGCTCTGCGAATATTCTCCATTGCTGATTTTTCGATGGTACATACGTTGGCCTTCGAGGTGTTGATTATATCGGCAATTTGTTGTTGAGTTAACCCTTGTTTTCGGTATCTTAACACCTCCATCTGTCTATCGGTGAGTAGGCCATCTTTCATAAGTACCAATCGATTGTTTGAATTTAAACACTTTTCTTTAACTTCAACAAATATTTTGTTCAATTAGATTGTTGGAGCCAAAATAAAAAAAGCGAAATTTCTCTTTATTTTTTACCGAGAAACTTCAAGAAAGGACGTTTCAAAATGTTTATATGAGTACTGGGCCATAATATCGTGTTACAAAAACGAGGTGAAAACTATGGTTGTTAAAGTCGGAGTTGCCAAATTGGGCAATATTGCAAGTGGTGTAATGGCCGAACTCCTCCTTGATGAGAGAGCGGACCGTGAGGATATGCAGACATTCATGGCAACAAGTGGTACAAAACTCCAGCCGGAGGACATTGACCGTGTTGTTTTAAATATGAAGGCATGGAAGCCGGACTTCTGTATTGTTGTTTCCCCTAACGGTGTCTTACCGGGACCAACTGGTGCTCGAGAGCAGCTCGCAGCGTCTGGTATCCCTTGTATTGTTATCACTGATGATGTGACCACAAAGAAAGAGTGGGAAGGTATCAAGACCAGCAAGTTTGGTTACGTAATCATGAAGGCCGACTCAATGATTGGCGCTCGCCGTGAGTTTCTCGATCCCATTGAGATGGCAGACTACAATAGTAACCTAGTCAAAGTTCTTGCTCTTACCGGAGCATTCCGCAAGCTCCAAATGGCAATCGATAAAGTCGTTGACCAAGTTAAGGCAGGAAAGAAGGGAGATGCACTTGAGCTCCCGAAGGTTATCATGACCGTCGATAAAGCTGTTGAGGGAGAGTTCACTAACCCCTATGCACTCGCAAAGGCACGTGCTGCGTATGAAATCGCCCAGGCTGTTGCGATGGTTAACGTTAAGGGATGTTTCATGACCAAGGAATGGGAGAAATATATCCCGATTGTTGCAAGTGCTCACGAAATGATGCGCATTGCAGCAGTTCTCTGTGATGAAGCACGCGAACTCGAAAAGGGATGCGACGGTGTTTTCCGTAAGCCACACAAGAAGGATGGTGTTATCGTATCCAAGAACAAACTAGTTGCGAAATTTGATTAAAATTTTATTCAACTTCTTTTTTTTCGTTTTTAAAATATTTCCCAAGATCTTCTGGAAGGGTGAGGATTATTGGTTCTAGATGGAGACGTTCCATGAATGCAGAGTCACTTGTTGACAATGGATTGGGATTAATTCGAGATATTAGGGAGCAGAACGCGGAAAAACCATGATTTTCCCCAATCTTATCGAAAAATAGTGACATATTGAACGCACGAGTACCGAGTTTACGGTATAGAGAAATAACAGTTAGTAAATCCTGTGCAAATTTATCAACGTAGCTTTCGAATTCACGTATATTAGTAATAGGTAAGATACCTCGTACTTCACGTTCACCAATGGGTACAGCATGGGCGTGCCAGAGGATCTCATCGCCAAAAAGGTATCTCTCTGAATTGAGTTCTTGTCGTCGTACCTCATCCCAGTATGATATACCATGGTCTTGAAGGTAGCATTTGCTGGCTTCAATGTAGCGTTCTGCAATCGCCGACGGACGACGATCAGAAAGACCCTGCAAATGGGGGTGTATTAAACTAGCCCCCGCCGACGGTAAAAAGTTCCAGTTGATACTTGGGTATCCATCGAATCGTTTCAGGGTCTCAATTTGAGCAGAGATCGCGTCTATAAGCTGCTGTTGTGTAAAATCCCAGACCATATGTTCTCTTGTAATTACAGTAACTGTATGCCATTCAGCAAATGGAAATAAATTGGGAAAAGTAACGCTCTCTCCTCGGATGACACGTTTTTTATCTGAAAATGTTGGAGTAACTGTATTGACATTTTCCGGACAGAATGGACATCCGGTAGGATCTGTTTGTAAATTTATAGCTTGATCGATATGTCGTTTGACACGCTCCGGACTGATCTTGCACCTTATTCCCGTATAATGTTCTTCACGGTATTGAAGGATACCCTCATTGATTGCGATTTCAGTTACAGTGAACATTTGACCTCACGTTCTGATATGGATTGATAGTAAGATATCATTTTTCATAAAGTGCTAAAAGATAGTTAAGGAATTTCGAAATTTTAAAAAAAAAAGTTTGACATACCGCCCTACCTTACGGTGGTGCTCTGCGGTACTCGTTGTGGCAAGTTATGCAACAAATTTATACGATATACTTTCCGAGCAGGCGGATGGAGTTGGTCATGTCGGGACCGAGTGGTGAACCGAAGATAATCTGGGTAACACCTGACTTTGTGAGTTCCTCACATTTGTGTTTCACTATTTCGGGAGTTCCTGCGATAGTGAATGCATCGATTTCCTTGTCGCTGACAAGTTCTCCAACAGTCTTGAAGTCAAACTTCGATAATGCCGCTTTGATCTTTGCAACGTTGTTCAGGTCAAGGCCATGGCGAGTAAGAAGCTCTGGTGGCGATCCTGCTGCGATAAATGCAGCAACGATCTTTGCAGCATTACGTGCCTTTTTGACGTCCTTGTCGATGGACATTGCAGTATATGCACCAACATCAAAGCCCTTCTTACCAACTGCGTCAGCAGCCTTTTTAATAATCGGGATTGCGATCTGGAAGTCCTTCGGATTCGATGCGTTGATGAGTGCACCATCACCGACTCTTCCTGCAAGCTCTAGTACCTTGGGGCCTTGTGCACCGATATAGATCGGAACACCTTTTTTGCCAGGTAGAGTAACACCGGTCAGCTTGGCGCCATCGTAATCGAAAAATTTCATTCCCGACTTTTTGATTTCCTCACCGGCGCAAAGCTTTCGGATCTGTTTAACGGCTTCCTCTAGACGAGCGACCGGCGTGGCTGGCACAATTGCAAGCTTCGGGAGTGTGGAAAGGTCACCGGGTCCAATACCGAGCGTTGCACGACCGTCAGAGATTTCATTGAGTGTGCAGAAGAACGATGCCATTGCCGCTGGCGTGTCCGTGAATGAGTTCATGATACCCGGACCCATCTTCAGGGTCGTTGTTGCCTGGGCTATTGCAGCGAGGGTGGGGTAGCAGTGGCGGTTGTTGTAGTGATTAGTTATCCATGCAAAGTCAATGTCTTTAGATTCAGCAAGTTTACAGAAGTTGACAACCTGCTTTACATTGACATTTCCTGGTACAAATTCGATTCCATATGTCAAGGCTTGTTCACCTCATTGTGTATTCCGTATACGCACTTAAATAAATTATGATTTAACGTTGATCATATCGCTAGTTTCGAAAAAACTCGCGTAATTTACTTATTTTTTCTTTCCGGGTAATGGAATTAATTAAAAAACGGTTCCACTGGAGAATATCAATATTTAAGTGAAATTGGTTGTAATAATCATACAAAATTTTTGGGTATTGGAACCAATTAGATGATGTATAATGTTACATATTCAAATCGCAACAAATTTGATAATTTAGTTTTATATCACACTCGTTAAAAATTTAGGAGAGGAGACCCTATAAGATATTGAATTACAAAAACAAATTATTATTCACATTTGCAGGACGATTGACAATTTTCTTCTTAGTGGGTGATGGATGAGAATCCTTGCTATTGGACTCGGAGGGGCAGGCGGAAGGATTGCTGACATGCTTTACCGCACGGACCGCCGAAGTAGTAAGGTTGATTGTGTGGAGGCACTTGCTATAGATGTAGATAGTGACTCACTTAATTTACTCGCCGCGTTACCAAATACTTCTAAAATACATTTTTCTCAGCTCGATATCGAATCACCCCAAAATGCAGTTGACATTGAACAAATTGCAACTGTTGATATTTCTGAAATCACCGCACGTGTCCATTCGATATCTTCCGGTGAAACCGATGCAGTCATCATTTGTATTGGATTGGGGGGTAGTTTTGGGGATATTGCATCACACCTCATTACAGCCCTCCGCTCGACTATAACAGAACCAATCTTCGGTCTAGTCACCCTCCCCTGCCTCGGAGAAGGAGCGCGAATTTCAGCTGATGCTGCAGAGGATATAGAAATACTCGCACCTCTGCTTGATGGAGTAATAGTCTTTGATAATGAGACATGGTACAAAAAAATCCGTGCTCACGAGAAAACACTCTCGCACAAAGATCCTGGATTCATAACCAGATTCAGTTTCAAGAAAAAAAAGGAAGATGTGTTGTCGCCAACCCAAAAAATTTATTTGGCGTTGAATGATGCTATTGTCCGTCGTATCAGCCTGATTCTACGTGCTGGAGAGTTCAAAGCTGATGGTGGAATCGAGCTCGCTGAGGTGGTACTTGATTCTGGTGAGGTGCTGAATACGATGAGGGGGATGGGATTTATAACGATTGGGTATTCCGTTGAACAAATACCCTCAAATCCCCTCAGTTTTCTTAAAAAGTGGCGTCGAACGGGTTATTTTGCAGATGAGCACCAAAAGAAAGCATCACGAATCGTCGAACTTACAAAACAGGCAATCTACCATGAAATTTCCGCACCCTGCGACATAACGAGCGCCCACAAAGCACTCATTCTCATTGCAGGACCGTCACAAGAACTCTCAATGAAGGGGTATATGACAGTTCGGAAATGGATTGACCGCAGTATCGCAGGATTAGAAACACGGTCTGGTGACTATCCAGTTACGAGTACAAAATTCGTCGCAATCATCGTTATGCTCTCGGGTCTTGAGAATATACCCCGCATTCAGGAACTCAAAGAGATTCGGAGTCAATACAAAACTTCCGTTGGTGAAGAACAACCAATTAAGACCGAATCTGCTTTGAGTACGATTATTCCAAAAGATCAAGAGATTAAAAAAGTAGCTTCAGAAACAGACGAAACTCCGGTGCTCAGAGATGAGATGATAACAGTTCGGCCAAAACAAATTCGACAAATAAAACCAGAATCCTCTCCAATGAGAGACGCGAGTGCACCTACTTCAGCAGTATCTGCCCAAAAATCCATATTCCCCGAATCTGAAAAACAGCATAAACGCATTATTATTTCTAAAAAGGATGATTCAATTCCAAATGAAGAGCTGATTTCGGCGGATGAAAAAGAATCCTCACCACCATTAAAAAAGGGTATATCATCTGAACCCGTAAGTCCGAGAAAAGATACGTTTCCAAAAAGTCGAGACGAACGAATAACAATAAGAGATCAAGAACGTCAACAAATTGAACGTGAATTACAAAAACAGCGTCTTTTAGCAATACGTGGTAAAACTGACAAAGTAGAAGCGTCCAGAAAAGTGCCAAAAGAATCATCACCGGGTCAAAAACAGGAAACCAAAAAAATCGTTCTTCAAAAGAAAAGCGATGGCACGGTAAAGGATATTTCAACCGATAAACTTTCTCCAGATGATCAAGAATTGAAAGATCAGCCAGATGCACAAAACCAAGAAATAAATGTAGATATTACGTCACAGATTCGTGACGTAAGTCTTGATACGTGGCTTAAAGATGCTCTCTTAAGAAAAAAGGATGATGAGCCAGAAAGTGAAGATATCTCGTTAAAGGATACTCCCAAGATAACTACAGATGATGCCCTAGTTCATACAGATTTGAAACGTGATTTTACATCTCATACCTCAGCTGATACAATCAATGGCATCAAAGCATTCGAACAACCAAGGGAGATAGAACCTTCAATAAAAAAGACTGAAAAAAAGAAATCAGATGATGATGTTACGTGGGGAAGCTAATTAGTTTGGTTCAATAACCTTTGAAAACTGTATATTTCCAGCTCCAATTTCTGTTTTTATATCGAGTCCCTTTTCTACCGCATTTCCAATATAGTTCAAACCGCTAAATGCAACAAGAGAAAGTCGATATTGGTTTGGAGGAAGATTAAAAACTTGATTACCTAGTTTAACAGGAAAGATAAACCCGCACTGGTTCATCTCTTCTATTACTTCCTTGACTTGTTTTTGAGCTGATATCGGAACTTCCCGCACGTTAGCAAGTGTTATCCCCGAACGTGTTTGGCAATAACTGCTTATTGATGTGAGCCCAGACGAGATAAATAACTCAAGGGGATCGATAGTCGTTCCTCGATAACCAATTAGGTCAACAAATCTTTTTGCTATACCATTAGTTATTTCAAGTCTTCCTCCATACGCCATCTTTACCGGCACACTTTTCCTCTGAAAAACACCATCCATTGAAATACTGCATAGTGTGATAATTCCTACAGATCCTGAGGGGACTCTCGGATCATTATCAAGTATACGATACGAAGAAAAAAACCCGCATCCGGCCTTTTTTACTTCATCAAACGCAGCCCTAACTCGATCAAGATCCTTTTCTGGCACAATAGAGAGGTTATAGGCTACATCGCCAGTCCCAGTAGAAGGGTTAAAAGTGCTACGATATGCAAGCCTTTCAAGCTTAGAAATAACAAACCCGATCCGGTCATCAACCAAAGCATTGTCTGTTTCCTGCAAACCTATTGGAGTTAGAACTCTACCCTGATTACCAATCTTTTCTGTAAATCCCATTGTATCGAGATAACTGAGGTAGTACTGAACAGCTCGATCGGTCAAGATAAAACCACGTTCTGCCATTATCTCAGAAAGACGTTTTGCACCTATAGGCTCCCGGTGTTCTTTCAATATCCTAAGAATTTCGATGTATTTACGTTCTGTTCTTATCATGTTTGTCGTGCCTCCACCACCCCATTACTGTCTTGATATCGCCCTTGATAGGTTTGATTCCCACCTTTAACTTCATGGAATACCATTTGTACAATTCGTTCATTTTGACGAACAGTAATATCGGCATTTCCTAGATTAGTAAGACAAAGCGTCAGATGTCCACGAAAACCAGGGTCTACAAACCCCGCACCCAACAGGACCCCACGTCTCCCAAAAGATGAACGACAACGGAGAGTTGCAGCAATATCGTGAGAAAGTTCCACCCATTCTAGACTAGATAGGAGGGTGCACATACCGCGAACAAGCAAGATATCTTTATTTGCTCTTAAATCATAAGAGGCGGGTTGTTGACTCTCTTCGCTGTAAGGTCGTATAACCAAATCCCCCTTCAATGAATCTTCTCCTAAACGCTTGCGTATTGCGGTACTAGAAAGAATCATTCAATAGTGTTTCGAGAGAAAACACTTAATAACTTTTGATTAAATACAGTGGAGACGGATCCATGGGGTAGAGGATATCCTCTTGGGCTTCGGACCCAAGGACGCGGGTTCGATTCCCGCTGGGTCCGTAAAGAATTTTAAAAAAAAATTATTCGAGTTTGATATAGGAACGCCCGGTTGTCCCTATGGTAATTGGAGTTGTCATTTCATCCCGACTATCAGGTGCATAGTTGGCGCTTGCATCTATACGAATAATGTAACTTCCTGGCGGTAGGTAACGCACATCGAGATCACCATAATCCGTAGTAACCCCAGAAGAGACATATTGCGTATGGAACAGAACGAATGGTCCACCATTGATTGAATATGAGAGGCGTTCTGTTATGGTCTGGTTGCCATTATATTGAACATTCCACTGAAGAGGGATGACATCTTTAATTACACCGGTTGCAGTCGAATGGAGATTTGAGACAACAAGGGTCGTTGCGTTGATACCGGAATTTGTGAGGTTTTGTACTGAATTGATGTATAAGGACGGCATTTGAAGTACTGATTCTCCATTATTGAATACAAGTTGGGATCCAGGACCGAAAAGCTCAATAACTCCGGTTGCATTCACTCTAAACTGGAATTTTGTCTCCCACGTCTGGTTGACGGAGATATTGCCTATATTGAAATTGAGTGCGCTGGTGGACCATTCGTTTGTCTGATCGTAACTGTAGGGATATGTGGTGTATGTTCCATCATAATATGGAAAAACATTTGGATGGGAGAGGGGTGTGGCGGGTACATGATCTGGCAGAGGATTCATGGTTTTATTCCAGCTGGTGACCCATGTGGACACCCCTTGTGTATAGTTATAGCTTAACACAATCTTCCCATCATTCTGAGTGGTCACATTGTTGAAGGTCACGTTCACATTATGGAAGTCGAGGTTCATTTGGGTATTGACACCGGCTTCGCTCTGGACTTTCCCTAAGATGGTCTGGAATATCTGGCTTAACTGGGTTGTAGAAGGTGCATAATAATAGCATCCGGGTGAAGTCATCTGGTTCATTAAATTGGTGTCTACATATGAACCACCCCCAATTATCGTGGGAAACCCAGCCCCATATATCGTTATTCCCTGCGCTTTTGCCCGGGTTGCCGCGTCAACAGATGCAGCCTTTCCAACATCACTTTCGTCCAGCCAACCAAGATTAGAACGAGGGTACCAATCTGATGGCCAATAAGATTGCAGTGAGCCCGGTGCGATCGGCGCCATCATATTAACTCCATCCCCCATGATAACGATGGTCTTACTGTGACCAGGAGTCCCATGGGTATTGAACTCCTGGATAGCTGCATTGATACCCGCAGCATAATCCGTACCGCCATAATCCTGGTATCCGTTGACGAGGGTAATAAGATTAGATTGATGGGCATGATCAGTGAAGTCCATCTCGATCTTTGCATCTGAGCACGGGTTTAAATAATAATAGCCGTTTGGGTTGGTTACATTAGGACAATTACCAAGTCCATTGCAATTTGTAGCTGTAGTGACTGAATTCCAAGTCGCTGGATCTACCATACATTTTCCCATTGGGGCTCCAGACCAAGCTTGGAAATGGGGTAAACCATCGAGTTTCTGTTGGTTCCAGAGGGCTATGGCATTGGCGGACGCATAGGGGGGACCTGGTGGTGTCGGACTTCTCCCGAAAGAAACTAATGAAATGTAGGTCGTATCCGATGAATTTTGAATAAATGCTATCTCTGCTGTTTTCGTGTCAGCCATCCTGGTGGGACCCCCAATACCTCCAGCAAGATCTGTCACGATGACAATGTCTGCGGGTATAGGTTGCAATTTCCATCCATCGCCAATCAGTTTGATGTCAACATTAATGGTACTGTTTACACTCACCGTCGTGGGGTTTACACTAGTCTCCACCCGAAGGTAGGGATAGTTCTTAAACGTGACAGTGATTGGCATCGACATGCTCATCCATGTTGCAAGTATTGTTGCAGTCCCTGTGGCAGTCGAATTGTAGTATGGACCAGATGTCGGGAATGCACCGGGATAGAACGTGGCATTCGCATTACCATCGGAACCGGTAATTGCATTTATTGTAGTAGTGTACGTGCCTGAGGAAAATGAGGGAGGTGTTGTGAGAATTGTGGAATTCGTATATCCTGTTAGAGTGAACGTTACTGACTGATTCTGACTCGGGTTGCCCATGATATCCATGATCCTCGCATAAATTGTTGCTGGCTGGCTACCAGGGACATCTCTGCTTGGCATCATCTGGGGATTGGCACTTACCTCCATAGCTGCGGGGGCAGTACTGTAAAAGTTCACAATATTAGAACAGCTTACCGTGGTGTTTTCGATCGCAACCGCGGTGATGTTGAACTGACCACTTACTGATTTAGGACCGTACGAAACCCATATCTGACCCAAAGAGTTAGATTTGATATTACCAATTGTCTCATTGTTCGAAGTAAAAATTTTTGCCGTCTGGTTTGCCGCGGGATTTCCAAATTTATCCCACAAGGTATATGTTATGGTATAATATGCAGTATTATCTGCCGGTATGCCGGGATCCCCAGGTGGCGAAACCACTGATCCGATGGAGAATGGCGGAGCCTGAGTAATGCCCACAATGAATGGATATTGATCCGGGATAGCACCTAGGTGTTCCATCCAAATATTATTTTCACCTTGAACGGTGTCAACCTCTACTGTGGTCGAAATATTTCCATATGCATCAGTTTGTCCAGTAAAAATTTGTGTTGTATTGCCCCCAGAAACAAAGCCACCGGTGCCCAGCCCCGCAGGTGGTGGATAATAATGAAATATCACAGTGTGAGTTTGAAAGGGATTTTTGTTATCAATACGATTCCCCCACGCATCTGTAAACATTGCTATAAATGGCGTAGATTGACTTACAATAACCTCATCTTGATAATCAAAAAATACTTTATGAGGTATATCATGGTCAATTTGAAGAATTCTAGTTGTTGTTGTTGAACCATCAGAAGTGGTTACCTTCACGACAAGAGAAAAGGTGGCGTTACTTGTTTTATTTGTATAAAATACAGTATTCGCGAAGCCCATTGGATTTGTTACCATGCTTGTATTGGTTAAAAACCCCCAAAGCGGATCAGCGGATACAGAAATTGATGCTGGATTAACGGGTAAACTGGTTGAAATGTTCTGTACTTGTATAGTAATTACCGAGTAATCGGTTCCGTTCGCAACTAACCACCCAAAGTGACTATCAGCATCCGCACTACTTGTTATTGTGATTTTATCGGGTAGTAACGCTGATGCGCTACCAATGAGTAAGATGACACCTATAATTAATACCAATATCTTCCGGTCCAGCATACGCTCCACTCAAATGGAGTAATACTCCTTCATTATATATAAATATTGTGTAAAACGAGTATTTGAAATTTGAGAGTTAAATTAGATAATAAACGAATTAATTTGAGATATTAGAAAAATAAGTTAAATTTCATCTTTTCTTATGATATGAGGTCGCCTCTTAGAACGACCCATCCTGATTAGTCCAAAGAGCAAGATGATAACCAGCGCACCAACAATAATAAGACCGATAAAACCCCAATCAAGGTTCTTTTCGATGGTGATTGATAGCGTGGGTGTCATATTATCTTGTTTAAATTCTTTTTGAACCGATACTGTCAAGTATCCATCTTTGATAGCGGTAATATTATATAAAGTGTTTAACTTTGCATTTGTTGAAATTTGACCGTGACTGTCAGTCAAACCACGATTTTCGTTATTAAATAGAATTGTTACATTTGGCAGGAATTTCTGCTCTTTATCCTGTACATAGACAGTAAGGCCTACAGTCTCAAAGGGTAAGACAACAGTGAACTCGTCTCCCTGTTTAGTAACATTAATTGATTCCTGAGTGTTCACTAATCCAGTCTTACGGACTTCAACCGAATAACTACCAGATACTACATTCGAAAGAGTATAATGCCCATACTTATCTGTGGTACCGACTAAAGTACCATCAAGATAAACTTCAGCTCCACTCACTGGTGCTTGTGATTCATCCACGGCATAGACAAACGCACCTACCGGGACTTTTGACATGACAACATTGAGTAAAGCATCTGTATCAGTGATAGCACGTGTTTCGATGTAAGGTTGGTATCCGTCCTTTCTAATATCAATTGAATAGGTTTTTCCCCGGCCCACCTGGGTATTTAATATACCCCGTGAATCTGTCTTTCCCGCAAGAACAGTATCAAGACGCACCTCAGCATCTTGAATTGGAGTCATCCCATCTTGATCTTTTACAACAAACGAGAAACGATTACTCGATAAAAGCCAATATTGTGCTTCACGATTTGCAGATCCTATTTCAATAGTTTCGGTGCGTAACGGATAGTTCTGAGAGTTTATGTTGATTGTATAAATGGTAACACCGGTTACCCCAAAGGTTACACTCCCTGTATTATCGGTTTGTTTTGTTTGCGTTAGATTTTCCGCAGTAAGGGTAATATCAGCATTCGGGATTGGAGAAAGTGTATCTGAATCATAGATAGATAATTTCAGGGTCAAGCTTTTCCGGTCCATGTTAACGGTGAGGTTAGTGACATTGCCACCAACTGTATTCTGCCAATCGTTATACCCAGACGCTGAAAGACGAAGTTTGAAATCATTAGAACTGACTTGCGAAATGTAGAACTGACCAAAATTATCCGTCATACCGATGTTTACATCATTAAGAAAGACCGTTGCATGCGAAATAGTAATATTGTCAAGACTGTCGAGGACGGTAAGCTCGAGATTCGTCGCCTGTACTGTGCCGCAGATAATGATTACGAACAGCAGAACAGAGAGGAAACGAAATAAATGCTTATACATAGGTAAATATCCCTATCTGCACATATATGAGCCCATCGGTTCAAATTATTCGTCCTGAAGGCACGCGATCTAACAACATCCCTTCGACAAGTACTGGCATAAGCCTTCGCCCTTCTTCGACAGCTTTTTGGAGTCTCCAGCTTCGATCAGCAAAGATCGTCAACAAGGGTTCCCCCGCTTTGAGGAGTTTTCCTTTTTTTGCATGCAAGAGGATTCCAGCTCCCCGATCATGGGGGGCACCGGCAATCCGTGCTAATTCAATCAGCGATTTATTATTCATCTCAATAACGTAACCAGACGTCGGTGCTTTGACTACGAACTGGTGCTCACCAGGAATGATGTCACTTGATTTTACGTTTGGATCTCCGCCTTGTATTTCAATAATTTTTCGGAACTTTTCAAGTGCTTTGCCTTTTGAAAGGAGGTCTTGTGCCATCGCACTGCCAGTACCAGGCGCCGCTTTTCCTGACATTTCAAGTGCAATACCGGCAAGTGAAATACTTTTTTGAATAAACGAATTTGGTTCGGTGGCCCCCTCAAGAACGTGGAGTGCTTCGATGACCTCAAGTTTCGGACCGATGCTGTAACCAACCGGGATGTCTCCGTATGTCAGAGCACATTCCACCCTCATATTAAGCCGTTCTCCTAACTCGATGAATTCACGGGCAAGTTTTCGACCATCTTGTATAGTCAATACTTTTGTGTGTTGTCCTACAGGAATATCAATAACAACAAGATTTGCACCAACAGCAAATTTCTTTGCCATGACACTTGCCAGCATTTGCCCTCGAGCATCGATTTTGAAGGGATATTCCTGAATAATAATACGATCATCCGCTGGTGCAATGTTGGTTGCCCCTCCCCAGACAATGACACCCCCTACTTTCTCCGTCATCTGATGGACTTCACTTGATGAAAACTCTACAAAAGCTAAAACTTCCATCAGATCGGCGGTACCACCAGCTCCTGTGATTGCACGAGAACTTGTTTTTGGTATTTTAAGACCACTTGCCGCGATAATTGGTACAACTAATAGGGAAATTTTGTTGCCTGGAACCCCCCCTATTGAATGTTTATCTACAATGGGTTTTGATGCAAATTTTATCTGTTCTCCGGTCTCCACCATAGCACGGGTAAGGTGCTCAACCTCATCCATATCTAAGGGGTTTATGTACGATGCGGTAACGAACGCGGTCAACTCTGCAGGAGATATATCATCGTTCACCACATCTTTAATGATAGCGAGCGTTTCCTCCTTTGTTAGTTTACTACCATCCATTTTCTTTTTGATATACGCAAGCGATGAAGGTCGCCCAGCTTCCCGAATCTCAACCGTATCCCCTTCCTTAACAACGAGTCGATCGTTAGTGATTCGATAAATACCAACTGTCCCACGTTGAGCAATCGTAATTGTTGTATCAACGAATGCCGTTACAGAGATCCCATTAGTCGGGTTAATCACTTGAACCCGATCACCATCAAGAACACCGATACCACGGGCATCAAGTCTGTTGAGCAAGACACCCCGTTTTGCAATATCTAACACCTTTACATTGAGCTTTACCACGGTCTCAAACCTCCTTGATCGAATAATATTAAAATTTTCATTCTTAACGGGAATTTATTGAGCGCTTCCCTTAAATGATCTTTCCCGTTAAAAGAAGCAAGACAGGGAGATTGAGACGAAGAAATGGATATGCAGATACGACTTCTTTTATTCGTATTTTTCTAAAAAAAGAGAGATTTAGATTTTAGTTCAGTGCCGGCGCACGACTAGGAACGCAACTGCACCGAGACCAATGAGAGCTACCAATGCACCAAATCCAGGCTGTGTTGGAGTCTTGGTTGGTGTTGGTTGTGCGGTCGGTGGTACGGTGGTTGCGACTGCTGCCGTGGTTGCAGCTGCAGTTGGGCCAACGGCTGTTGGTACCGCTGTTGGAGCAGCACCCTCAAGCACGTTGAACAGTGCAGTGGCAGTTGCCTTTGGCTGAAGAACACGGTCTGCTTGTACAATGTACTCGTCCGGTTTGAATGTGGATGCGTCCACATCGAACGAGAGCTGGTTCAGACCTGTGTTACCCGCAGTGACCTTGACGGTACCGCTAGCTCCACTGAACTCACCGCTCTGGGTCTTTTCAGTCGGCTTGAATGATGATGAATAGACCTGGAAGAGGACATCGTCGTCGACAGCAAGGTTTGTCGTTGCCGTGATGGAGAACTTGTCACCAACATGTCTGTCGCCAACCGGGTCGATCCGGATTACTGGTACCTCTACGAGATACTGGAGCTTCGTGTAGGTATCATCGACGTTCGGATCGTTGATAGCCTGGGCGAGTGCATTCGCTGCATCAGTACCCTGGAGACTTGACGCTCCGAGGAGCTGGAAGATCTTCGTGTAAGTTCCTGCACCCTGTGGTCGTAGTGCCCTGTTGACTACCCACCCTTGGTCTACACCTGCTGCTGTGATCAAGTCGATGTCGAACACTTGGTTCTGCATCGGGTGTTGGACAACAATGAAGTACTGACCAGCATCCATGCCCGTGGTTTGTGCCTTTGTGATCTCATGCGAGAATGATGCATCAGAAGCCACGGATTCTGTGACTCGTGTTGCAAAGTTCTTACCCATAATCCAGATTGCAACACCCTGCGTTGGCTTACCCTCAGCAGTACCGGTAACCCAGAGTGAGTCACCTTGTGCTACAACAGACTGGGATGCAGTTGCAGAGACGAACGGCTTCTTCACGATGATCGAGACCGTACCATAGGCAACGTTGTCAAGATGTAGTGCGTCATGGGGTCCACTCACGGCATAAACCGTGTAGGTTCCGGCATCAAGTGCGTAGTTTGAAGTACCCCACGTCCAAGACCATGTGTTGTCACCATTGACGGGCGTCACATGGAATGTGGCTGTATTACCATCAATTACTTGCGAGTTTCCAGCGACATTTGAACGACGTGGATCTTGGTTATCAATGATTGACCCTGCGGGCCAGAGGTTCGGACCAGTGAGGAATATGAATGTGTTCTGGCTTTCGGTGTTCGTACCGGAGAACTTGACATCCTCACCAAGATAGTAGCTCTGGTCACCGGCTGCAGTAATAGTAACTGCACCCTTCACGACATTCACAGTCACTTCGTCTTCTTTATATTGACGGAGTGAGGGTGTTGGGTTGAATAATGGAGCATTTGCAGTCGAATCGCGCGAAACACGGATCGTGTATTGCTGAGCTTTGGTCCAGTTCGTCGTCTCGAATTGAACAGTGCGAGTACCTGCTGAAGACAAGTTAACGAGAGCATAGTATCGTGTACTGTTCGTGTTGTTGAATAACATCATGTCGCTATCTGTTGCAACATCTGCTCTTATATCCCAACCAAGTGCTGCATTCTGGTACACATACGAACCAATCGGATAATCAGTCGCCCTGACCCCGATCTTACCAGTTGACGGTGTATCGTTGTAGACATATCCCTGGAACAATCCGATCATTGGTGGTTGGTTATCGTAAGCACCAGTCATACTGGACGTTCCCTTCACCCACACAACATACGTTGTGAGCGGTTTACCAGTGATGGTAACCGAGAATGGGTTGCTGCGGACAACTGTATCCTTGTTCGCCTCGATCTTTACAGTATCAGAGACGAGTGTAACAGTGCCTGATGCGGAAACGGCCTTGCCAGTATAGGCAGCGCCATTGAGTAAGTAGTTATCCGCTATATGACTGAGTGACGTCGTAGTCCAGACTGTGTACGTACCTGCCGGATAAACGACCATCCCCGTTGCGGGATCGGTTGCACCTGTATCCCACCCGGCTGCATTTAATCCATTAGCGCCAGTGAAAGCAGTTGCACCACCTGGGAAGTACCACGGTTGGGTGGTAACCCACAGATAGGATAGTGAACTTATTCCATCTGCAGCACCAGCGGAAACGCCATTGGGAGTGTTCGAAAACACCCTTGTTTGGACCTGTCCAGAAGAGTCTTTCAACTTGACACTAATGAACCCATCGACTGCGGATGTGGTATTTGAGTACACTACTGGAACAGTGTTCGGCAAAACAATTCCACCATATGCGATGGGTAATGTACCGGCATTGTCAGTCGTGAGGTTCAACCCACCCTGAATAGTACCGCCGCCAAGGGGACCAATAGTGTTATTGTAGAACATTGTGTGAGTGACGACCATTGGACCGTATACGTTTTGGGTAAAGGTAGAAAAGTTCGTCCATGTGAGAACATTTGTTCCTGCTCCTATAGCTGTTGGTGGGACTATAGTTGTTCCGTTTGCGAAATTCCAGAACCCATCGGTAGTAAGGCCGGTTGTAAAGAAGTTACTTCCCATACCTATTGGTTGGACGATAAATGTTCCATTGGACCAAACACCCGATACAGAGAAATTGTTGTAACGTCCACCTTGGGTAAATGCCGCAAGGTTCGAGGACAACTTGAACGTTAGGACGGTTCCCCGCACAACGCTCCCGCCGGTCATGTCCTGACCTGTACCTTGGTTCGCTGCGACATCGATCGCAGCAATTGCCTGGCTGGGATCGGCTACGATAAAGGCCGCACCGGACTGTGTTCCAGCGGCGGTTATACAGTACCAAGTTCCGGTGTATTGACCGAAAACATTAGGATCGACATAGAAGTTTGTTAACTGAGTTCCTACATCAATAATCTGTGATGGGGGATTTCCCGGTTGAGATCCTGGTGCCCACCAGCCTAGTTTGGTACTTCCACCAGCTGCTGGTATAGTAAATGGCTCAATGTTGGCAGCCATTACAGGAGTAAGATTTAATCCACTTTCTCCAATGAACACGGTTGCTAGTTGCGGCATACTATATATAACGGACCCATTAAATAGGCCAGTTAGGGGACTCCCTGTTGGCAGCATTGTTGCCGATACTGGCAAGACTGCAAACAGAATGAAGACCGCGAGCGCAACCAGTGTCATGGTTAATCGCTTAGTCATTTGTTTTTTTCCTCCAAATTGTACATCATACATTCCAAGCCGCAAAATCTGAGATTCGACAAATGCCGAATAACAGTTCTACAAGCCCGATACTCCGTTTTAAACGGAATATGACTGATTATTTGTAAAAGAGCTAATATATCCTTTGTGGTTGTTTTTTTTTGACAATTTGACGAAGAAATAAGGAGTTTTTTTCGTTTTGAGCGTTTAAATTCGTTTTTTGTTTCACAAAACTCATCGTTTTTACGTAGTTTATATTCTTATATATACTCTAATTAAAGTAATATCTACGCGCATTGGGTATATACTATATGTATACTAATGTACATTGTTATTTTTTATACAAAATTGCCTAATTAAATGAAGCAAGATAAAAGTTTCCTCAAACAAATTCAACATATTTACATGCAAAATCGGATTTATAGTTATGTATGAGGATCATCAGAGCACCCAGCCTCGGCAGAGCACACGAACTTGTCGTCAAAATGATCCTAGAAAAGGGATGGGTGCTCAAGACAGAAGATAATGAGGCGACTATTGAGTTTGAGGAGGTTGCGCTGCAAGTAGATACTCCACTTGCTGAGCCGAGAGTCAGTCCACATTCAAGGTTCCAGCAGAAATTTGTAGAGCAATATGCCCATGACCTTCTAGAAGGATCAAAGGCTTCCTTTGAGTATGACTATCACGGGCGTCTCTTTAATTGGGGCGAAAGATTGAAACACGATGGACAAGATGTTCACATCAACCAGATCGATTATATTGTGGAAAAGCTTCGCAATTCCCAAGTAAGCCGGAGGGCAATTGCAATAACATGGAATCCCGTTATTGATGAACACCTTAATGATTGCCCGTGTCTCCAGCTCGTCCAATGTGTGGTGCGGAATAGTTTTCTCAATATGCGGGTGATATTCCGAAGCAACGACATGCTCACCGCCGCAGGAGCTAATATGTACGCCCTCGTTCAGTTACAGAAATACATTGCTGACCAGCTGAAAGTGCAATGTGGTATATATACTCATATCTCGCTGGTACCGCATATTTATTATATTAGAGACGTTAACGACATCGAACCATTTTGCGGGAAAGAAGCATTCATCAAACCGATTGCTGAAGTGTGTCGAATCTGTGCAAAGTGTTCACGTGTATCGACAATCTAATACAAGAATATCCGTCACTTTAATTAATCTACAGCGCTAAAAATGAGAGGCACACAGCCCGGTAGTGTAGCGGTCAATCATGCGAGACTCTGGATCTCGCGACAGCAGTTCGAATCTGCTCCGGGCTACTCTGGTATTCCAGTTCGTTTTGTAAACAAAGCGCGATAATTTTTTTTAGGTAATGAAAGCCGCGAGGAGTCCACTAAGAAAAATCGCACCAAACATACCAGCTCCTCCAATACTGATTTGTGAAATTTTCATATTCTTAATGTGAGAGGAGTTCAAGGTACAAGCACCTAACAACGTTCCCATTGTACCGCTGACAAATGCAATTATTGCTGGTACTGACCCTATTCCTCCACCAAGGATCATTGCTATGGCAATTGCAGAAAGTCCAGGAACAAAGAATGGAACCCGTATACCACTATCTGGAAATACTTTTGTTGAAAATCTCGTGATTAATGTTACTGCAAATAGTGCAATTAAAACTAGGACGAATAACGAATTCCCTACCATCCTTTGTCCGTTGTAAAGAAGGTAGACAGATATAGCAAAAGGGATAACCGCACCTCCAATATTGAGCGACAATGTAGTAGCAAACCGCTGATCTGAAACTTGTTCACCAGTAAATGCATCAAAAACCGCTGATTTATTTGGTACCGTTTGTTCGAAAGATCGCTGAAATGTCCAGAGAGGAATGTTCACAAAACTTCCAACAAGCATCAGGATAATGACAATAATCGCTTCAATCCACGTAAATCCAAGCCGGCTGAACGCTGAACCAATTAGCCCTAAAAATAACAGAGGAATCAAAACAATGAATACCAAAATCAGAACAACAATCACAAATAGTGACAGAGGTTTAATCGAAGATATTCTTATTATTCCGCTCATATCCGAATTCATATGATGTTAGCTTTTAATGCAAATAATGGCTGCATGGTCATGGTGATAGGGAGATAGCCATGCACTAACTGTTACTTTTAACCCTCCCGAAGCAATTCGAGAAATTGCCTCGCTAAACACAAGATCAGGTTCTTTGTGAACATCAACACTGCGGGTTTTAAGCATGAGAATGAGCGTTCCATCCTCTTTTAAAAAAACAGAATTCCTGATTGCAATAGGAACAAGACAGATAATAGAATCGAAAATGGATACAGTCATATCTTTCATAAAGTAATAATCCTTCAATGAAGATTGCAGTCACGCGGGTTGCAGGAAAGGAAGGAACCGATTCGGCACGCTGTGCAAAATTCGGGCATGATTGCTATAGTGTTCACCCGCTTAAATCGGAATTAAAGCAAGATGTTGTGACTGCATTTATCCAAGCAGTTGACCGAGGAGATTTTGATTGCCTCTTTTTTACCAGCGCTCTACCTGCTCAAATAATTGCACCTCTTCTCAATCGATTTCCTCGAGTGATAGCAATTGGTCCCCAAACCGCTCAGGCACTTCACCGGTATGAAATTGAGTGCGAAATATTGCCAACTTTTTATTCACGTGATTTTGTCCCCTATCTTGGAAACTGGATCTTCGGTAAACATATCGGGATTCCCCGTGCAGATGTGCCAAACAATGCTTTGCTTGATTCCATTGTTGCTGCTGGTGGAATCCCACATGAATTTAGATGTTATTCTCTCGAACCCACGGGTCAATCTCTCTTGCTAAATGGGGCGGATGCCCTGCTTTTCACGAGTACGATGTCATTTTTAAAATCGATATGGACACCGCAACCAAACCTATTAATTATGGCAATCGGTGAGGTTACTGCCAACGTGATGACGAAATCAGGCATTTCACCTATCGTTATAGGAGATGGATCACTTGAAGGGGCTCTTATGGCATTAAATACGTACTTAGAAAAAAAGGGACACTAAATGGTAGATGAACAGATTAGCACCATACCTTTATCATTGTGGAGTGGTTCCGGTCTCGTCATAATTGATAAACCGCGTGGTCCTTCAAGCCATCAAGTAACAGCGTGGGTTGGAAAAATGCTTGGGTGCCGTGTCGGACATTCCGGTACTCTGGATCCACAGGTATCCGGTGTTCTCCTTATAATGCTCGGTAATGCAGTTAGATTAGCACCGCTCATGCTCAAACATGAGAAAGAATACGTCTGCCTCATGCGGTTACATGATGACGTGCCACGTGAGCAATTGGAACAAGTTATCAAAGAATTCGTGGGTAAGATATACCAGCGGCCACCAAGAAAAAGTGCTGTAAAACGGAGCTTGCGCATCCGTACGATTTACAAAATTGAAATTCTTGATTTTGAGAATAGACTTGTCCTTTTCCGTGTGCATTGTGATGCAGGCACATACATTCGCTCACTCTGTCACCACATAGGACTCGCTTTGGGTATTGGAGCACACATGCAAGAATTGCGTCGAACCCGGTCAGGAACATTCGATGAGACACAAGTACACACACTTCATGAATTAAAGTCTGCTTGTATTCACGTGTCTGCTGGAGATGCTAAAGCACTTAGTTCATTAATACTTCCGGTGGAGGCTGCTTTGCCAGACATCCCTCGGGTCGTTGTCAGAAATTCAGCAATCGATGCAATCTGTCATGGTGCACAGCTTGCGGGTGTTGGAATTCTCATGTGCGATCAATTCAAAAAAGGTGAGACAGTTACGGTTCTTTCACAAAAGAATGAGTTTATCTGTTTGGGTGCTGCTCTTCTTTCATCAACGGAATTCATACCGGGCGGTGTAGGATTAGTAATCGCCCCAACAACTGTTTTTATGAGACCTGGTACTTATTCACAAGGTTGGAAAAAAAAGAGACATGAGAAATAGTCAATCAAGGCACTGCCAAAGAGATAGCATTAAAAAAATTCCCAACCAAGACTTACGATACATTTTTGCTGAGGTAGTCTAGCGGTAAGGCGCAGGCCTGGAAAGCCTGTGGGGCATTTGCCCCTCGGGGGTTCAATTCCCCCCCTCAGCGTTTGTGAATTGATTACAAACACTTTGAATCATTTATCTAATTTTAACAAGTAAATTGATATTTATGGTAAAGAGAAGATCTCGAAATAAAATAATCCCAGAAATAAAACAGAACCTTACCGGTCGTATCCCTCAAATTGATCTTCTCAAAGGAATTGCAATAATATCTGTCGTTATTCTTCATACATGGCAACCAGCGATTTTTCTCTTATTTGGAGCCCCATACCACATATATCACGCTGTTCCCATTCTGATTCTCATCGCAGGTTTTACCGGCGCATATGCATATAAGATGTATGGCTCAACCACATTCAAACAATGTTACGATCCTTCCCTGATCATTCGACGCTTCAAACGATTATTGACACCGTATATTATTTTCTGGGTAATTCAGATTATCCTTCTCGTATTTATTTTGAAAAATAGTTTCGACGAATCGTCACTGATAATGAATTTTATTAGTGGTGGATCCGGTTTAGGTGCTTATTTTATCCCGGTAATTTTCCAAAGTGTCTTGATTGTACCATTATTCTACATACTTGCTCAAAAAAATCCAGATTTAATGGTGGTGGTAGCCCTTATTCTGGATATTGTTTTTGAAGTAACCATGTTATTTAGTGGTATTCCGGATAGATTTTATTCAGTGCTCTATTTCAGGTTTATTTTTGCAGGAGCTCTAGGGGTCTGGCTGGTGATGACCCCGCGGCGTCCCGTGTCATGGATTGCAGTTGGAGGGCTCATAAGTCTGATATATCTCACGCTCTCTTCTTATACAAACCTGTTTTTTTCCTTTAGCAAGTTTGTTGGTTATGATGCAGTGTTTCATGCTCCTGCATACTTATGGACATTGATATTGGTATTAACAGGATTAGTCCTCCTACCCAAAAATGTTAAATCATTGCCCTTCCGTTGGATCGAACGTGCCGGCATAGCATCATGGCATATTTTTTTGATACAAATGCTCTATTTCCTTTTCGTCGTCCAAGTAGTTCTGAATTATATTATATTCCCTCTTGACAAGATTTTGCCCGTAGGGGACTTCTATACGATTTTATTGAACCTATTTGGAGGATTTATCAGTGTGACATTCTGCTGCCTTGTTGGTTATGCTTGGTATATCTTTGAAAATACTTGGATGCATAAAAAGAGGGCAATTGCAAATGAATCGCATGGATAATTCGCATTTATTTTTGAAATTATCTTTCCATCCTCCACTTCTTTTTTCTCTGAATGTCCAAGCGTTCAGCCGTACACCTCTACTTGAAAAAATATAACAAAACTCTGAAATTTTCTATACGCTACTGAAGAGCCACATTTGCATTCGTTTAGGTATAATTTTAAGAACGAGGGGTTTTAACATAAAGATAGAAAATGCTCATGCTCATCGTTCCTTTATTTGTAGATATTTTTAGAGTTTAAGACCCTTTTTAAGAATAACATTTCGCTGCTGCCTGAACACCCATTTCAAATGCACGGGTATTGATTTCGATTGTCTTTTTCGGAACCAAATTCTTCACAGCTTTGAGAAGAGATTCAAATTTAAGGGGTATTATACGAGATGCAGCACCAAGCATCACCACGTTCTGGGAAAGAGGACTGCCAGCTTCTTGAGCGATTTGATCTGCATCAAGAATGCAGGGATTGTATTGGCTTAGTGTTGCAACGATTCCATCCTCAGTTGGTGCCTCTATCTTTTGCATATAGACAGAAGTAGGAAGAACAAGATGACGATTAACGACCAATGACCCCCCTCTTTTGAGATAGTGAAAATAGCGAAGTGCTTCGAGAAGGTCAAACGATATCAAGAGGTCAGCCTGCCCAGGTGGAATTAGCGGCCCAAACTTCCCATCAATCCTGATATGACTCTCAACAGATCCACCACGCTGTGCCATCCCATGAGTCTCAGCTCCTTTAACACGCCTAGCTTCAATTAAACAGGCTTCTCCAAGAATGTTGGATGCAAGAATTGTGCCCTGTCCCCCGATTCCGACAATCAAAATGTCAAAACTTTTTTTCATTTCTTTCCCTCTCGAACAATCGCACCTGTTGGACAGAGCTGGGCACACACCGTACAACCGCTACACAATTCGGTTATCCTTGCCTTTTCATTCACCATTTCAATTGCAGGGCATCCGAAACGAACACATGTTCCACAACCATTGCACGTGTCGGAATCCACTGTATACCGTGCTCGCTTAACACCGGTACGTTTAGCGGTTATCACGCACTGCTGCCGTGCAATAATTACTTTTACACCTTTACGCGATTGTGCTTCTTTGAGAGCATTCATCGTACTTGTAATATCATAAGGATTAACCGTTTCAACAAAGGTAACACCGCAAGCTCGGCAAAGTGCATTTAGTGATACTGGATTTGTCACGATACCGCAGGCCGTTATACCTGTATTTGGGTTCGGTTGATGGCCGGTCATAGCGGTGATCCGATTGTCAAGAATTACCACCGTTATATTTGCTCCATTATACACTGCATTCAAAAGACCTTGAATTCCTGTGTGCAAGAATGTGGAATCTCCAATTGTACAGATGACATCACGAGTTTCACCGGAATGGGCAATCCCGCTCGCAACGGTAATTGATGCACCCATGCATATCGTGGTATCGACAACCCCAAGCTGCAAACCCAGTGTGTAGCATCCTATATCGCTGGGGTAAATCGCATCTTTAAACACCCGTTTAATCGCATAGAATGTTGCACGATGCAAGCAGCCAGCACAAAGGATAGGGGGGCGTGGAGGCAAATTTTGGACTGGACTCACTTCAGGGTAGGGATTTGTTGGAAGGATACCACTTTTAACTAAAATGGCAGCAACTGATTGGGGTGATAACTCGCCCTCATAAGGTACGTAACCATTTTTCTTACCGATAACATTTACCAACCCTGCAACTTGTAATACTTGCTCTTCGACTTCGGGTGCAAGCTCCTCAATCACAACAACTTCTTCATGTTTCCGTACAAAACCAGACAGCCACGATTCATCGATCGGATAGGCACCGATTTTCATAAATGAAATATTAGAAGGGAGAAGTTCCTGAACATAGGTGGCAGCGATACCGCTCGCGATAACTGCTTTTTTTCCTTTAATCGTAAAGGAATTGTAACCCTTCTCAACAAGACGTTTCTTGATTCCGGGTTGTTTTTCATTCAGTTTTTTATGGAGGGGACGAGTATTTGCCGGGATTACGACGTATTGTTTCGGATCTTTCTTAAACTCGCCCTTACGTGTTGATTGTTCAATATTCCCGAGTTCAATATCACCTTTTGAGTGACAAATCCGTGTCGTTGGTCGGAATATAACTGGAAGCCCAAACTCCTCAGAAAGGGTAAATGCATCTCGTATCATATCATGAGCTTCTTGAATTGTTGAGGGATCAAGACATGGCAACCGTGAAAAGTGGGCATAACACCTGCTGTCCTGTTCGTTTTGGGAACTGTGAGCAAACGGATCATCAGCACTCATAATCACAAGCCCGCCCGTAACTCCAGTATACGCACTTGTCATTAGGGGATCAGCTGCAACATTAAGACCGACATGTTTCATAGTACAAAGAGCCCGAAGCCCACACCATGCGGCGGCAAGGGCATTTTCCAGAGCCACCTTCTCATTCACTGACCACTCAATATAGTATGTTCGATCTGGTCGGGACCTGAGAACATCAATAACCTCAGATGATGGCGTACCGGGATATCCACTCACAAAATCCACGGGAGATTCCAAACATGCATGAGCAATCGCTTCATTTCCTAGAAGATAATGTCGTTCCATGATCCCTGATCCTTCTCTTTACTTTATCATGAGACACTCATGACTATTTATTTAACGAGCTCGCAATCTGAACTTCACAACTTATAAAAACTCTGATAGGATACTTATTAGGGTAAATTTCGGGATTTTTTGGGCCCGTAGCATAGCCCGGTGGTGCGCCCGGCTGATAACCGGGAGGTCATGAGTTCGAATCTCATCGGGCCCATTCCGTTTTAATTCGCGTATTTTGATATAGTGCTTGAACGCAACAACTGGATATGGAAAAGCGATATACTGCCATCCTTCTGGCAGGACTTGTTGTTTGCATTATACTCTTTTTTGTCAGTATTTATCTTGCTGGAATGGCAGCGATTATTCTTGTTGTACTCGTCATGTCCTTTTTTATTATGCAAGACTCAAAGTCCCTCCCAGAGATCGATGTTTCTCTGAGTGATAATGCAAAAACTATTAGCGTCATAAATCGAGGGAACGATATCGCGATGAAGATTCGTGTGGCAATTGTGCCACACAATATAGAATTTGAAATCGGATCACTCGCCGCTGATGCGAAGTATGACTACCCATTATCGACGATGTTAAATGAGGGGAAAGCCGTTGCAACCTATCAAAATAAGAAGGGATTGAAATATTCACAGACATTTAGGTTATCCGCTCTCGGAAAAAGTAACGATGATTTATTGAAACCGGTTATTCCTCTGTTTAAATGGAAATAGGAAAATTATTAGGATTTTTTATCTATTGTTTGCGGAAAGACATACATGATTGTCTTTTCTAGAGCCTCTACAAGTACCTCTTCTCCTTTGAGATAGTCGTGCATTGCCTGGTAGAGCATAAAAAGTATATCATATCCATAGGTGTCAAGAGCTGCTTGAGAATCAATAGGATTGAGGTATGAATCAGTTAAAAATCCATCAGAACTATACATCAATTCGTAGAATGAACCGTCTTCTGATAGCACACAGAACTGATCTGTCACCTTTTTTGTTGGATCGTCTGGACGATAGGGAGATGGATCCGATTTCCCTAATACAATCATTTTTTTTGTGTAATAATTTGCATCGTAAACATCCCCCTTAGTGTCCTGTTTACCTTTTTGAAGTAACGCAAGCCCAATCGAACTCACAAGAGGGATAGCAGTGTGTGCCATTCTATCAAGCAGTGCAGCATCATTTTGCTTGATTTTTTCAGAAAGACTTGTTTCTTTTTGTTTCAATTCCTCGATTTTTTGCATGATTTTCTGAAACCCAACTTCAATCTCATCCATATGATCATAACCTCTACCAGATTTTACAAAGAATATAATTACTAAGCGTTATATGACTAACGCATTCATCCCGAGACTAAAGTCACGGGCTTTCTGCTGCTTTGATCGTAACCATCAAAATGTTTTGCTACCGATATTAATCATTCTTCGAAATAAAATATCATTAGCAGCAAAATCATGAAAAAAAGAAAATCAAGATATAATATTCTTGAAACCACAAAAAAGGCGCTCCCGGAGCATATTCTACAGATCGATTTTCTTAAGGGGCTGGCAATCATATCAGTTGTTCTTCTTCACTCTTGGCAACCGGACAAATTTTTGGTATTTGGGGGTCCTTATCACGTTTGGCATGCAGTTCCTCTTTTAATTCTTATCGCAGGTTTTACAGGGTCTTATGCATATAAAAGACGTGGTACTAGCACACTAAAACACGCTTATAATACGGAAATATTATCTCGACGCTTTAAACGACTCCTACAACCATACATAATATATTGGCTTATTCAAATCGTCATTTTGATTTTCTTCTTTCACTCTAGCTTCGACTTTATCTCACTCATTTTAAATTTTATTGGTGGTGGGAGTGGATGGGGTGCATATTTTGTTCCGGTTATTATTCAGAGTGTACTTGTTATTCCGCTTCTCTATTTGCTCGCTTTGCGGGATCCAGATTTAATGATTATCGTAGCGCTGATCTTGGATATTCTTCTTGAATTTACCATGGTCTTTTTCGGAATCCCTCAAGGGATCACATCAGTATTATACTTTAGATACCTTTTTGCAGGAGCTCTAGGCGTCTGGCTAGTAACTTCACCAAAACGCCCAATAGGGTGGCTAACTCTTGGGGGCGTTATTAGTTTAATTTATATTACAATTACCTGTTACACCCCTCTTTTCTCCTCGTTTAATGATTTCTATGGTTATAGTGGAATTTCACATGCTCCAGCATACATGTGGACACTAATATTAGCCATAATAGGTTTGTTGTATCTCCCAAGAGAGACAGTGAATTGGTTTTATAAATATCTTGAAAAAGCCGGAAAAGCATCATGGCATATTTTTCTTTTCCAAATGCTCTATTTCTTTTTTGCAAATGATTTAATCACAAAATATGTTACATATCCTCTTAGCGAATTTTTGCCAGATCCAATGGTTGTTTCATTGAATTTTCTTCAAGCAATAATCAATATAATTGTGTGTTTTGTTGTCGGTTACGGTTGGTATATTTTAGAGAGAAAATGGACTGAAGATAGATTGACAACATCTCCAATACAAAAAATATAAGTTCAATTTATTATCAACAAGTTTTTCAATTGTAACATAAGAATTTAAAGGCAGTATCCCATATCTACAACAAATATTGAACGAAAAACTGGAACGATTGTTGATTAATACTATCAAAAAAGTGAAGTTTACCAATGATTAAGATTGGTCTGATCGGATGTGGCAATATTGGGCATATTATTGCAAAAAACGCCGACAGTATTAAGATAGTTGCCCTTTTTGACGCAATATATGATCGGGCAAAAAACCTTGAAGCGATCACGGGTGCTCGTGCACACCAACACTTTGAATCTTTTATTAAGGAACCATTCGACCTCGTTGTCGAAGCGGCATCTGTAAATGCGGTAAAGCAGTATGCACATGACATCCTTGCGAATAATAAAGATATTGTTATAATGAGTGTTGGTGCACTTGCAGATCCAATATTGAAAAATGAATTGAGAGAATTGGCACGAAAGCGTGGTCGCCATATCTATATACCGAGCGGGGCTATTTTCGGCCTAGACAATTTGAAGATTGGACGTGTCTCAACAATCCGAAAACTCCTTTTAAGGACAGTTAAAAGTCCAGAATCACTTGGGATAAAGGCAAATAAACGTCAACTCATTTTTTCTGGAAAAGCAAACGAGTGCATTAAAGCTTTCCCAAAAAACGTCAATGTCTCTGTTGCTATGAGTCTTGCTGCTGGAAGAGATGTGGATGTTGAACTTTGGGTTGACCCAGCGGTTGATCGTAACGTTCATGAGATGGTTATTGAGGGTGACTTTGGCGAGACCTGTATTAAAGTGACTAATGTTCCGAGCCCAGATAACCCAGCAACAAGTTACTTGGCCGCACTTTCAATTTTATCCTTGTTGAAAGGCCTTGAAGATCCACTTGTCATTGGTACATAAGATAAGAAGATGAGTTTATCTATTGAATAAAAAAAGTTGAATTTCATTCAATACATAAAAAGAGTGATAATATCTACGCAGACCATCAATGAAATAGGAAATAATTGGCATGGTATCGGTTGATTACTTATTGAAGTTCATTCAAGAAGATGCTCCATTTGGTGATATTACATCAGAAACTATAATTCCAGACACCGAATGCCGTGCCTTGATCAGTGTTGAACAAACAGCTACAGTTGCCGGTCTCGAAGAAGCGTCAATGCTTTTCCAGTATTTTGATGTATTAGTTGATCAAGCAGTTAGTGACGGATCTCTAGTAAATCCAAGCGATACTCTCCTAACCCTTCAAGGAAAGGCAAAAAACATTCTTCTCGTTGAACGTACGGCTCTCAATATTATTGGGAGAATGAGCGGAATCGCAACTGCCACGAAAAATTTTGTAGAATCGGTGCGTAGTGTGAACCCCAAATGCAGAATTGCAGCGACCCGTAAAACCTGTCCTGGTTTTCGCAAGCTCGATAAAAAAGCGGTGATACTGGGTGGCGGGGACCCTCATCGATGGAATTTAAGCGATGGAATTTTAATTAAGGATAATCACCTAGCACTAGTTGGTCTCGAGGAGGCAATTGCAAAAGCTAAGGCACGGTCACGTTACCATCGTGTTGAAGTTGAAGTCGAATCTAAAGAGGATGCGATACGTGCAGCGCGATCAGGCGCAGACATTATTATGTTCGACAATATGACCCCAAAAAAGGTGCAAGAATCCATCAATTCATTAAAACGAGAGAATCTGCGACACAAACTTTTAATTGAGATTTCTGGAGGTGTTAACGCCGATAATATTGCACAATATGCTATTCTTGGAGTAGATATTATCAGCATTGGTGCGTTGACCCATTCCGTGAAAAATATTCCAGTTCACCTTCATATTCTCTCACCAAAAAATAAAATGCGAGAGCCAATTCACTTATAGGGCCAAACACGATAAAAACAATCCATGCGCTTATTTAGCTAATGAAGAAAGATTAATGATACACTATCCCAAATGGGTGGCTAGCGGAGAAAATTAATGGGAGAACAAGATTCGCAGAAAACAGAACAGCCGGATGAAATAAAGGAACGCAAAAGGCAATTGGTAAATTATTATATTAGTTTATTAACGGGTGGAAATCTCGATATGCGTTGGAAAGCTGCCGAGGCGCTTGGTGAACATGGGGATGAGACTGCGGTAGAACCACTTATTACAGCTTTGAATGATCCCTATGTCGATGTTCAATGGCTTGCGGCAAAATCGCTAGGGAAACTCGGTGACAAAAGAGCGGTAGAACCACTTATTGCAGTATTAAAATCTTCAAGTAAATGGGTGCGGTTAGCTTCAGCGTGGGCTCTTGGCAAACTTGGAGACGTTCGTGCTGTCGAACCTTTGATTGCATTACTTAAGGATCCCAAAGCACCGGTCAGAAGAGATGCATCTTGGGCGTTAGGACGAATTGGTGATGAACGTGCTATTACTCCTCTCAATGTTCTTCTGCAGGAGGATGATGATGAAGTCCGTACAGCTGCAAAAAACGCACTTGATACTTTGAAAAAGAATAAATCTCCTATAGCCACCTAATTTTTTTTACTAAGTTCTATCCACTTCACTAGTTTTTAGTTATATCCGACTTTTGTACAGTTGGAGAAATTAATACTAACAAAATAAATCAGCGATAGATTGATATGTTAACACTGTTAACATTTTCACCATGTATACACAACAACTACCCCCATCCTCCAAAACTGTTCTACAGTTATTGGATGTTGGCGGTGCAATGACCCACAAAGATTTGGTGAAAAAGAGTAACCTTGCACCGCGTACGGTTCGGTATGCCTTGAAGAAATTGAAGGAGCGGAAACTCATCATTGAAAAATTCAACTTCCGTGATGCCCGCCAAATTATCTACTTGAATAGACCTCAGCAAACAAATGAATCCGTAAAAGTCCTTGCATGAATAAAGAACCTTGCCTGCTCATTCATTGCGATGATTTAGTCCGGAATATGCTCCCGAGCATGCGAGCCGAGATGGTCTCAAGGCTTATAAATGAACGAGGGCTCAGTCAAAGCGAAGCAGCAAGGAGGCTTGGCGTTACGAGAGCTGCAATATCTCAATATATCAGTAGGAAGAGAGGCAGCAGTGAAGGTAAGGTATCATCGGAGTTAAGTGCACTTATTGATAGATGGGCTCTTGCAGTAGATACTGGAGAGAGTGATCTTACTTTATGTGATGTATGTAAGTGTGCAAAAAAGAAGTTCTCCAAGATTTAAACCGACTTTTTCTTATTTTCAATTAAAAAATTAGTGCCGTTATTTTTGATTGTTTTTCTCGAAATCAATGATCTAATAAAATCTTGTAATAGATGCAATCTTTTAATGGTCATAAGGGAGATAGTATAGGAACCGATTGTGGAGTTCACACATGGTAGTAAAAAAATGTACATCTTGCAATGCTCCGCTTGCAGAAGAGGGTGCTACAGAATTTGGGTGCCCGTCGTGCGGTTTTGAGATCAAACGGTGTTACCGCTGCAGGGAGCAGAGTATCCCTTATATCTGCCCAAAATGCGGATTTGGGGGACCGTAATACATGGGTAACGTCGCAGTAATTATCAGAATAATGCCCAAATCTCCAGAAGTTGATCTGGAGAGACTTAAAGTCGATCTTAAAAAGAAATTACCTGGCATTCAAGACATCAAAGAAGAGCCCATAGGATTTGGATTAAAGGCAATAAAACTTGCAGCAGTTGTCAATGATGCTGGTGGACAGACGGATGCTATCGAGCAATCACTTAGTGAAGTTGCGGGTGTCGAGAGAGCAGAGATAATTGAAGTGACACTGACCTAAAACACTTTTTTATTAGTTCAATATTTTTAAAATTTGATTATTCTTCGATCTTCTTGAGGACTTCGTGAATTATTTTCCGTATCTTTTCGACAGATTCACGAAATGCAATTACTTCGGATTCATCTATCCGTATTGTAATCGGAAACACGCCATTACGGTTAATTCGTGCTGGAACACCGATGCACACATCCCCAATATCATGCACCTCGGATTTAATATACGCAGACACTGTAAGAATCCTATTTTCATCGCCGAGTACTGTTTTCACAAGAGAAGCGATAGCTTCCCCGGGTCCGTAAACTGTCGATCCCTTATTTTTAATAATTAATTCCCCGCTGCCTTTGACGGATTCAATAAACTCTTTTACCGGAAGGTGTGAAAACGCGGGAAGATTAGATATTTTGATACCACCAATCGTCGTGGCTGACCAGAGAGGGACCATACTCTCACCATGTTCACCAATGATACGCGTATGTACTTCACTCACGTGCACTTTGAAATACGATGCGATGAGTGATTTTAGACGCATTGAATCCAAATGTGTACCTAGCCCGAACACTTGATTGGGTTTCATACCAGAATATTTTAGGGCAACACAGGTCATAACGTCGACAGGATTTGTTACAAGAAGGATCTTTGATTCCGGAGCAACGACTCCAATAGTTTGTGCAAGGGGTGCAATAACGCGTGCATTTCCAAGTGCTAGATCGAGACGATCCTGTCCTGGTATACGTGGAGAACCCGCTGTAATAACAACAACATCTGACCCCGCAGCGTCTTTTAAATTTGTGGTCCATCTTATATTGATATCTGTGCCCCGAGCTGCAAAAGAGTCAATAAAATCTTGCACAATTCCCTTAAGGTACGCTTCACGCCCTTCTCTCCCGTAGAGAAGAATTTCATGAACATGTGGATTGATAGATATGGCATGTGCGGCATAACTACCAACATTTCCGGTCGCACCAATTATCGTTACTTTTGACATAGATAGGACATATGGGGACGTGTTATCGGTCGACTGTACGTTCCTGTTTTCACCAGAGCACCCATCCTCCGCCCCGTTACCCCATGGGCGCCGGATGTCTACGGTAAGTCTGCTCCCTTCCGGGCCTGAACCGGTCCCCGCAGCAACAGGTCGCAATTCCCTCCGGAATATTGATCCCTGTCCATCGACCTCATGGGACGAGGTTTCACAGTCAGAACACCCCAGTTCCAGCAGGTCGTTGCAGCCTTCGTCAAACTTCGCCCCCCGCGTACCGACGGTTTCAGGTTACAGGTGACGCCGAACCACCCGGGCTAGTCCCCATATAACTTTGCCCACTGGTCAAAAAAGCTTTGTAGTATTGAGAGAAATCTAATAAAAATCAAGTTTTGTTAAGACAATTGAACGGTGTTTAATTATTGGATTAGGGAATAAAAACCTCCCCGCCAACTTTCTCCTGCCATTCTTTTTTAATTAATTCAATCATTTTATTGTCATTTTTATCGAAAAGATCAATTGCAGTGAGAGAGATACCAGCTGGCAACACTCGGTATAATGATCTGAAATCTCCCTGAAAAACTTCGATTATCTGTTCACCTTCGGTTTCAGCTATTTTAATCGGATCTTTCGCTACGGGATGCTTCTGCATATCTTCGAATTGTTCGAAAATCTTGACCCGGTTGAGTTTGAGGTATTCCCGATTTATTTCAAGGTTAAAAGCAGACCAAAATGCCGACGCATACCATGCATCATTCATAATAACGTGAGGTACGCCAAGGCAAGCAGCAGCGAGTCCCAAGGTTCCAACACCAGAACAGGCGTCAACAAAACTTTTGACAGGTGGTATGCCAACATGTTGTTCAACTGATTGCAGCTTGAGATCATTGCCTCTAGGGAACTCTATATGGATAAGGGATTGTTGTTTGTACATCACCAGAGGACCCGTCATGAGAGGAAAGATATCGGCACGAACATCGCAGCCGGCAAGTAGGTCATACACCTTTGGTACCGAATCAAGATCTGCGTTTGCAAGTCCAGGAACAAAATCACCTGTTTTCACAACACCTCTAACTTCGGGAACTTCATCAAAGATTCTTTGTGCAGCTTTTTTATTGACTTTTTTTGAGAGCAAAACAAGAGATTTGCCCGGAAGAAAAGGTGGACTATCCATCGCAAATCCTGGGTGAATGAGAGGTGATCCGACGGCAAGAAGAGGATCAGTCTTCAAGAGGTCTCCCTCTTCTACCATTATGACATACATTTGGGCAAAAACGTCATCAATAAACCGTTTCCCGCATAGACATGGACGTATATAAGACAGATCGGCAAGAGGAGCACGTTTATCGAGAGGATGCATGGTACAGTCAGAGCATGGTTGAAAAATTGTTGTGAGAATTGAGAGAATATCTGTTGCAGATTTAACGCAGTCCATCTGGCAAACCGGACACTTCATAATGCATCCTAGAACCTTCTGTATAGAAAATGTTTCGAAGTGTGGTTTTATAGACCCAAAAAATGATGGGCCCGATGCGATTCGAACGCATGACCGCCCGGTTATGAGCCGGGCGCTCTAACCAGACTGAGCTACGGGCCCAAAAAGCGCCGCCAACAGGACTCGAACCTGTGACATGCTGGTTAACAGCCAGCCACTCTACCAACTGAGTTATGGCGGCAATGTGCTTTATTAGATTCTTTTTGAGTCTTTTTAAAGGTAGCTATGGGGTGAATTAAAAGATATGCGATGATAAAGATGGATACCATTTTATGATTTGAATCATGGTCTGGTCTTCTTCATTTTGTTCAACAAATTGATGAGTTCATCAAGGTTCTCATTAAGGTGGGAAAGAAGTTTTTTTGCTTTTGGGGCGGCAACCGCGCCATCAGGAGACGCTCTGATATAACCTAACTGTTCGAGCACATGCAATGAATATCGGATACGATGAGAAGGTAGGTCAAGTAGCTCGGAAAGTTTCATAATTCCGATTGGTTGATAATCGACAACAGCTCGGGCCACATCGATATGCCGGCTCATTAGTTCGATCTCATCTTTCATCTTTTTGAGCATAACTCGACCTTAATATTAGATTATTCCGGTTTTTTCCCTTCCGAGTGTTGATAAAGCCAATCTTTAGCTGCTTTGTATTTCTGTAAAAATGTAATGGACAGGTAAATGACAATTACTAACAAAATTAGGATTATCGGGATACGGATTGCAGTTGGTACCAAGAAGATTGATAAAACAATTACCGCTGCTAAAAAAACAATCGCGTTGAGCTGGAGCGTTAATCGATAAAATTTCCATTTCCACTGTTCTTTTGTTTCCAAATCCATTACAAATACGTTATCTCCATGATAAAAGTACTTGACGTTTTAAAGCACAAATGTGATACAATGGATGCACTGGATAGGGGTCTTAAAAAGTATCGTGCAGATGCATATCTCATTTACGCATCGTCTAATGACGCAGATATGAGATATCTGTCGCGATTTAAAACCAATGATCCCTTTGTTTACTTTAAAAGGAAAGGAGATCTTGGAACTATCATTGTATCTCAGATGGAATATGCTCGAGCAAAACGAGAATCAACAGTTGCGGTGATATCAAGGACTGAAGCTGGATTAATGGATATCCTAAAAAAAGAAAAAAATCCTTGGAAAGCAACAGCAAAAATGATTGCCGGGCAAGTTAATGGAAAGATTCTTGTTCCTCCTAAATTCCCTCTGGCACTTGCTCAGGAACTGAAAAATTTTGTTAAGATCATTGTTGATGATGATATTCTTGAATCGATTCGAGCTGTTAAAACAAACAAAGAACTCCAACAGATACAAAATGTGCAAAACATTACCCAAGGAGCGATGAAATTAGCGTTGTCATATATCAAAAAATCTAAGGTAAAAAAAGATATCCTTTATTTTAATGACAAACCTCTAACGTCAGAACGAGTGAGAATTGAAATTCACAAATTTTTGTTGAACAATGGCTGTTGTGCAACTGACACTATTGTCTCTTGCGGAGAAGACGCTGCAATTCCACATAATATGGGGAGTGGTCCTTTGCATTCTGGTTCACCCATTGTAATTGATATGTTTCCCCAAGATGAAACAAGTGGCTATTACACGGATATGACACGAACTGTTTCAAAGGGGGAAACCGAATCCAAAATTCTTGAAATGTATGGCGCTGTTCGAGAAGCTCAAAGATTGGGAATGGCCCAAGTTTGTCCAGGTATATCAGGATCAGAAATTCACCAAGAGGTAGTGGATTTTTTTAAGGATCTTGGATATGAATCAGGCGCTAAAGGGTTCATGCACAATTTAGGGCATGGTATTGGGCTTGAAGTACATGAAGCACCATCGGTTGGTCCTTCCGGAAAGAAGTTAGTTAAAGGGAATGTAATCACCCTAGAACCCGGTTTATATTATCCGGGAATTGGTGGTGTTAGACTTGAGGATATTGGAGCGGTGACATCAAAGGGTTTCAAACGGTTCACTAAATTTCCTGAGGAGTTAGTAATCTAATGGATGATACCACACTTGATCATTATCGCGAAGCAGGTATAATCGCTAAAAAGGTGATTACAGAAGGGGCTCAGAGAATACGTGTTGGAGCTTCTTACCTTGAAATTGTGGAAATGATTGAGGCAATGGTTATCGAGGAAGGAGCAGGACTTGCATTTCCACTCAATCTTTCATTAAACGAAGATGCAGCTCATGACACCGCTTCTCTAAGAGATGAGCGTCTGTTCCAAAAAGGCGACTTGGCTAAAGTTGATCTCGGAGTGCATATTGACGGTTATATTGCCGATACCGCGACAACAGTAGATCTTGGTACAAATTCACTCCTTGTTGAAGCATCAAACCAAGCTCTCGAAAATGCGATTAAAAAAGTTCGGCCTAGGGTTACAGTTGGAGAGTTAGGATCTGTAATCCAAATGGAGATAGAGAGTCGAGGTTACCGCCCAATTTCGAACCTTACAGGACATGGCCTTGGACGTTATATTATTCACTGCCCACCTACAATTCCAAACGTCGGAATAAACGGAGGTGTTGTTCTTGAAGAGGGCATGGTCTTTGCAATCGAGCCCTTCGCTAGCACAGGTAGTGGCCGTGTGAGTGACAAAACCCGGAGGGAGATCTACCAGCAAATATCAACAAAGCCAGTTCGTATACCGTCAGCACGTGCAATTATCGATCATATTAGAGAGAGAAAAGGACTTCCGTTTGCACGACGCTGGCTTCCTGAGAGAAAATCCGAAATAACACTTTCTGGACTTGTACGTTCGCAGCATCTCCATGTCTATCCAGTTCTTTCAGATATTGCTGGTTCACTAGTATCCCAGCACGAGCATACCCTTATTGTTACCAATGAAGGGTGCATAGTCACTACAAGATAAGATAACCTTATTCGTTTTTAGAGACAATACTATAAGTTACAACCATGACTAGTGACGCTGACACTCTAAACTTAATGGAAGTCATTCTTACCGCGGAAATTTTTAATCAGAACCCACAGCTTGATACCAATGATCTGACGCCAATTTGCCGAGAAATATTCACTTCGAGCGGTTCATCTGGAATAAAACGTCCGGTATATGTTAGTGAAGGGATGATGAAACGCGTCCTGGGAATTCCCGATGCCCATCTTAAACTAAAAAACAATCCTTTTGTAACTTACGAAGAATTTGGACAGCGCATCCGATTAAGCACTTTGGAACCTGCTGCACAGTGGTTCCTGAAACAGGGAGGTAAAACACACATTGAGAGAAATCCCGCTCTTGCATTCTATTTTGAACATATTGATTCAGTTGGGGTCTCATATAGTACTGTTCGTGATGCAAATCCTCCATTCGAAGACACAAAAGCATACCTTGATACAAAAATCTCAAAAATTCTTGCCGATGACGAAAAAATCCGTGGTGCACTGGATCTTGTTATTCTAAATGCTCCTGACGAAGTTGAGCAAAAGATGGATGATCTTGTTTGCACACCTTCTCAAAATCGGATCATAAATAAAATACATCATGCACTAAAGTACAGAGATTTTTTACAACGGCACCGGATTTATGAAGTAGGAAGACTCCTTTTTGTTGGACCTCCTGGCACTGGAAAAACATCGCTTGCACTTGCGATGTCTCGGACTCTTCATATGCCAATTCTCGAAGTTAGGTTATCTATGATCACTTCCCAATATCTTGGTGAGACATCAAAAAATATTGATAGAATCTTTGAATTATCAAAAAAGCTCGCTCCTTCAATACTATTTATCGATGAGTTTGACTTTGTGGCAAAGAGCCGAGTCACTGATGATCATGGGGCGATGAAACGTGCGGTCAACTCGCTGTTGAAAAATATAGATCGGATCAGTCTCGTAAAAAATGGCGTGGTTCTAATAAGTGCAACCAACCATCCACAATTACTTGATGAGGCAGCTTGGCGGAGATTTGATGAAGTCGTTGAATTCTCCCTGCCAGATGAGCGAATGCGCAAAGAAATTCTTAAAAAAGTAACGTCATCCATAGACTGCGTCTGCGATTATGATGAACTTGCCAAAGATACAGAGAGATTCTCCGGCGCAGATCTAAAGCTAACGATAAAGGAAGCAATGCTTTCAGCCTTAATCGACAACCGACAAAAAATCGAACGAAGTGATATTGAGAAAGGCATCATCATGGTGAAAAACCGGGATGCAATCCGGCGCTTGACATGGATATAGAATGAGACTCACACTGCTTGGCACCGGAGATGCAATTGGTACACCAAAAATTGGTTGTTCTTGCCCGCAGTGCACACGTGCCAGAACGACTGGCGAAATGCGGCTGCGGACTTCTTTACTTCTTGAAAATGAAGGTAAAAATTTGTTAATCGACACCTCACCCGATCTACGTCAACAACTTCTCAAATACGATTCACCAAAAATCGATGCCGTCTTCTGGACACACGGACACTACGATCATTTCATCGGTTTCGGCGAGTTTTACCGTGTGCAGGATGTTCCACCAGTCTATGCAGCACTGCCAGTACTGAAATACTGCGTTGAGATTTTCAGGTTTCTCACTTTTGAACAAAATATCGTAAAACCGTATGAACCATTTGATCTTTTTGGGTGTTCAATAACCCCATTTCTAGTCAAACACCCACCAGCGTACACCTGCGGGTTACTCATAGAATGCAATGGTGCAAGAATTGGATTTACATCAGATACAAATAGCGATATCCCAAATAAGAGCCTCGAGCTACTCAAAGACCTTGACCTCTTACTTGTTGATGCACTTGTGCCTTCGGATATTCGAATTCATAAGCACATGAACTACTTAGATGCCTGCACGCTTGCTCAGTCCCTTAACCCGAAAGAATTTCAGTGCATTCATACAAGCCATCTACTTTCATGGGATCTCCCTCATATTGCAAAGGATGGAAACTCTTTCAAATTCTGAATATGTTTACGATTCGCTTGAACGGTGCTACTATACCCATACATTAATCATTTTCAGCTCCCCACAGATAGGTGCATGATCGTAAAAGTAATCGAGCAGGAGAACAACAAGGTGCGACTCGTTATTCAAGGAGAAGGACATACGTTCATGAATGCCCTTATCGATGAGATTCTTCGGGATCCCTCTGTTGATGTCGCGAAATATATGATCGAATTCCAGTTCTCCGATCCAGAACTTCTCGTCACAACAAAAGGGAAGAAGGACCCGTTTGTCGTTATCCGTGACGCGTGTAAAAGATTATCAAAGAACTGTGACAAACTCATGAAAGGACTGGTAAAGAAATAAGATACAAAATTGATGATAATCAAGTTTTTTTACTTTTCAAAGTTTTCTAAAATTTTTTTATTTAATAGATCATGACGCTCGTTCAGTAAATACAATAGATCCTGAAATCCTGGTGATTTTAACTTTTACAGCCTGACCCGGTTTCGCGTTTGCTACATAAATGATATAACGCCCCATTTTCACGACTCCGTCCCCGCGACGAGAAAGCGATTGGATCTCCAAATCCAAAACTGCTCCTTCTTCAAGGCTTTTTTCCATAGGTTCAGTACGTGCCTTACGTTTTCTTACTGGTCGGTGACCACCACAGGCATCGCAGCGTAGGAGGAGTATCCGATCATCTTTTACTAGTCGTGTATCGGGTCTACCGCATTCTGAGCATACGACATAGTCATCGACATAATTTTTAATGATCGTTTTTATTAGGGATATCTCAAATTTCCCGTTAAAAATAGCACGGTTCCCGTCAATCTTACCCGATGTACCAAGCTCTCCGAGAAGATATTTCAGAAGATGATCATGGTCGCGACGGACTTTATCGGCAATTTCAACAAAATTCTCTAGGACCGTCGTCTTTCCTTCAATATACGCTTTAGCTTCAGGAACCACAAAACGCTCTGAAGAGATACTGACTTCGGATATCTTTGAGTACGCATTTTTTAATAAGTTTTCATAAGAATCGGTCATCGTACATATAGAGGTGCAACACAACCAAAAGTCTTTCTCAGACTCATTCTGTTAGACTGGGACGGAATAAGATGGCAAAAAAGTGCGAGATCTTGTTGGGATATGATATAATAAGGTTGACAAAAAGATGTTTTGTCACATGTTGTCTGCAGAGGATTGTGCCATTATCCGCAAAAAACTCGGACGGGAACCTACTGATGTTGAACTCGCCTGTTTTGAGAACCTTTGGAGCGAACACTGCAGTTATCGATCAACAAAAACACTGCTTCGAACGCTACCAACACAAGGAGAGAATGTCCTTTTAGGACCTGGTGACGATGCGGCAATTGTACGTTTTTCTCCAACCTGTGCTCTTGCAGTATCTATGGAAAGCCATAACCATCCGAGCTATGTCGATCCACACGATGGTGCAGCGACGGGTGTTGGTGGAATTGTCCGCGACGTTCTTTCTATGGGTTCACGACCAATCGCACTGATGGACCCCCTCTTTTTTGGCACCCTTGATAGCGACAAGAACAGGCACCTGTTTGAACATGTAGTAAGTGGGATTGGCGGTTATGGCAATTGTATAGGAGTTCCAGTTGTACGGGGAGATCTCTGTTTTGATCCAGACTTTTCTGGTAACCCACTCGTCAACGTTGTTTGTGTAGGTACTGTTCATCCTGACAAATTCATAACGGCACGCGTGAAAAAACCTGGTAATAATCTAGTTCTTATAGGTGCAACAACCGGTAGAGATGGACTTGGCGGGGCGTCATTTGCATCTCGGGATCTTTCTGAAGGTGCGGAAGCAGACGACAGACCCAGCGTCCAGATTGGTGACCCATTTACAGAAAAACTAGTTATTGATGCAATTCTCGAAATGACTGAAACGGGCAAGGTATTCTCTTGTCGAGATCTTGGTGCTGCAGGACTTGCAGGAGCATCAAGTGAGATGTGTAGTACATTTGGTGGATTGATCCATGCTGACCGTGTCCATCAACGTGAACTGGGAATGAAACCGTTCGAAATAATGGTTGCTGAATCACAAGAACGGATGCTAATTGAAGTTGCTTCTCAAGACGTTGAGCTTATGGGAAAAATCGCAGAGAAATACGATCTCAAATGGAGCAACATCGGTGAAGTTATTGCTGAACCGAAATATATTGTAAAATTCCATGGGGAAGTCGTCTGCGACCTTCCCATTCTCCTTTTATCCGGAGAGACACCTCTGTGTATTTGGGAGAGAAAGGCATATAATGCTGAGAAGCCGTTTAAACGTCCAAGAAAAAGTTTGAAATCGCTTACTCTGCAGATTCTTGCGCATCCCGAAGTCGCACGCAAAGATTGGGTAATTGAGCAATACGACCACGATGTACAAACGAGGACTATATCCCTTGTAAATGACGCTGCCGTCTTGCGTTTAGAGGATTCAGCTCTCGTCCTTTCCTGTGGTTGTAACCCACGACAAATTTACCTCAAACCTTATGCAGGAACTGCAAATGCTGTCTATGAAAATGCAGCGAACCTTGCCTGCATGGGTGCAACTCCTCTCTGCTTGCTAGATTGTCTCAATTTTGCAAGTCCAATTCATCCAGAAATCTTCTGGCAATTAGAACAATCAATATTGGGAATGGGTGATATGGCACGCAAAATGAATATCCCTGTTGTTGGAGGTAATGTCTCACTCTATAATGAAAGTGACGAGTTCAATACGAAAATCAAACCGACCCCGACAATTGGAATGGTAGGTAAAGGGCAGATTAAACAATGGCTCCAGCCACCTGATGGATCCGAGATTGCATTAATTGGTACCGCAGGGGCCCACTTTGGAGGTTCGGTTCTTGATGACATTACCGCATGCGGCGGTGCTGCACCCGATCAAGCGGATCCCACCATTGTTGATACTATTCGCACAAACATGGAGAATGATGACTTTATTGCAGTCACCGATTTATCACAAGGTGGTCTTGTTGCTGCACTTTCAGTTATAGCTCCCCAAGCGACTGTTCGAATTAATGGTGATCCCTACGAACAGTTGTTTTCAGAGACATATGGGCGATTTCTTGCCGCATTTACGAACGAATCTGCACTTAAAGGACTTGTTTATAACGTCATTGGAGATGTTGGCGGAGATGCATTAAATGTAACAGTTGGAAAGAATTCATTTTCAATAAATAAAAAAGAGATGGAGAACGCACTTTCATCTCTCACGAATCTAATGCACAAATCAAAGAAATGATTGAGCTAAAAATAGTTATTCAGTTATTGTGGCATTGACAGATACAATTAACTCGTTAATTTTTTTTCCATCCCTTACATCTTTTCTATTAAAAATAAAATCTCCAATAACCTTCACGCCTTGAGACTCGAGTTGCTTCTTCATGATGTCAATCGTTTTACCAGGTTGACCACCACACGTTGCAAAGATAATTGCCTTTTTCCCTTCACATCCTTTTAAAGCTGCAATTGCCGCGTTCATAGCGGGAGTTGGTTTCCAAGCCCAAACCGGCGTGCCCAATATAATCAAGTCATATCTAGTTACATCGATTTTTTTCGGTTCGATAGGATCCTTTTCACCTTTGCTCGCCCGGTAACTTCCAAGGGGATAGACGGTGAGTGCATTATAAGTTTTATTAGAGGTTACCTCAATACTATCAGCACCACAGGCAGCCTTAACTTTTTTTGCAAGACGACGAGTGGTACCAGAATATGAATAATAAATAATACACCGTGCCATAACAGAGATATCTGTATTCCGAGAAAAAAAGGTTGCCAGATATTATTCTATTTTTTAAACTGGGGCATCATGGCTCGGACTTCGCGCCCGATGTCCTCAATTAGATGCTCCTCATCTGCTTTGGTAAGTGCATTAAAGACTGGCCGATTGACCAGATTCTCCAGCATCCATTCCCTTGCGAAACTACCGTCCTGAATGTCTTTGAGAATTTCCTGCATCGCGACATAGACCTCTGGTCCTATTACACGTGGACCACGAGTCAGATCGCCATACTGTGCAGTGTTGCTAATATATTTTCGCATATTCGTGAGACCCCCCTCGTAAATCAAATCGACGATTAACTTCAACTCGTGGCAGACTTCAAGGTATGCCATTTCAGGAGAATAACCGGCATCGACAAGCGTCTCAAACCCTGCTTTGACTAAAGAGGTAGTACCTCCGCATAGAACGGCCTGTTCACCAAAGAGATCGGTTTCTGTTTCTTCACGGAACGTAGTTTCAAGCACAACCGCTCGTGTCGCTCCAATAGCTTTTGCATACGCGAGTGCTATTTTATGAGCATTTCCGGTATAATCCTGGTGAATGGCAATGAGGGCAGGAACTCCTTTCCCATCTTCGTATTGGCGGCGCACCATGGCACCGGGTCCTTTTGGCGCAACCATGATAACATCAATTTTCTGAGGCGGGAGTATCTGACCAAAATGGATATTGAATCCATGAGAGAACATTAAACATTTTTTGTCAGATAAGAACGGCATAATCTCAGTACGGTACAATGCAGCTTGGAGTTCATCGGGAACCAAGATTTGGATAATTTCCGATTTTTTCACTGCATCGGAGACCGGCATAACTTTTTGCCCATCTTTGCTTGCCGCATCCCAGCTTTTTCCTGGGCGCAACCCAATAACAACGTCGAGCCCACTATCTTTAAGATTCAACGATTGCCCACGTCCTTGTGAACCATAACCAATCACGGCAATCTTTTTCCCTTTCAGGACACCGAGATCGGCATCAGACTCATAATATTTTTTAACCATAGCACTTCCTTTTGATATCAGCAACAAAGCACATAAATATTATATGAAGACAACTCAAGAGCACACGATAAGATAACCACAAGGATGGGATTATCTATTCCCCACACTAGCACGAATGACAAACCCGAGAACTCGTTTGCCCGGGAATTGCCTGACATTCAAGCAACATCGCCAGATGTTAGGATCAACCTTACAAGAGTAGGGGTGAAAGGTGTTAAAAAACTCGTGGAAGTTGCACGCCCTGAAAAACGACCTATTATCTTTATTTCATCTTTTGACATTTTCGTTGACCTCCCGGGAAGCTTGAAAGGGGCGAACCTTTCACGGAATTTTGAGGTAATCGATGAGGTACTACAGCAAGCCATTGACGGCAAAGTGAACGAAATTGAGAATTTATGTAGTGCCGTTGCCCGCAAGCTTCTTGATCGTCATGAGTATGCAGACCGAACAGAGGTACTGATGAGAAGCGAATTCATGGTTAAGCGTGAAACTCCCGTAAGTCACACCACTTGCCATGAAGTGGTTAAGGTTCATGCCCGTGCAATTGCACGTCGAACGTTCCGTCAACCCATTGTTCGTAAAAGCATTGGCGCTGAAGTAACAGGTATGACAGCCTGCCCTTGTGCTCAAAACATTATGAAAGAAAGGGCAACGCATGTATTTCATACTCTCGGAGTTGAGGAAGGAACAATTGAAAAGTTCTTTTCCGAAGTCCCGATGGCAACCCATAATCAGAGAGGACGGGGTTTTCTCTGTATCGAGACAGACGATGACCAGACCGTTGATCTGGAAAAGATTATAGTCATATTAAAAGATTCGATGAGTAGTGGGATATATGAACTGTTGAAACGAGGAGATGAAAGCCACGTCGTGCTTGCCGCACACAAGAATCCCCGTTTCGTCGAAGATTGTGTGCGGGAAATGGCAAAGATGGTTCTTGCCCAGTTTGAGTATCTTTCTGGTGATTCTGTAGTCACAATTAAACAAACTAATGAAGAGAGTATCCATCAACACGACGCCTATGCGGAAAGGCGAGCTACAATCGCTGAACTTATAGATGAACTAAACGGCGATCGATTGCATGTATCGGATTGAATAGCAATTGTTAGTAAAAAATCTTTAAATTTTATTTGATTATGGTAGAGAGAATTATATTTCATTTAACAAAAGCTAATAGAGATAAAAATTATTGCACATTGGTTTTTTGAAAATATCGATTTATTATTGCATTTACGTCTTGTAATACGATCAGATCTAATTAAAAAGGGTTATTAAATTGATACACCTAACTAAAGTCGAACGTACTTTGTACGGTCAATTATCTCTAGAGATGAGAGATCTAAGAAGAAAATTTTGTATAGCGCTGTGAACAAAACAACACAAATGAGGCGATAATATTGTCGAAAGTTGTAGAGATTTCCCCAACCACAAGACATGAGGGTCACTCAAAACTTGTCTTGAAGGTTAACGACGCAGGCATCATCGAGAAGGGTAATTGGTGTTCTATTACTCCGGTAAGGGGAGTTGAAAAACTCGCCATCGGAAAGACACCCGAGCAGGTGCCCAAGATCGCATCCCGTGTCTGTGGTATCTGTCCGATTGCGCATAATTTGGCAGGTACTGAAGCAATGGAAGCATCCATTAAGTGTGAAATTCCCAAGGATGCAAAGATGCTTCGTCATATCCTTCAGCTAGCCAACCGGGCCCATAGCATTGCACTGCACGACATCCTGATTCTACCGGACTTATATATACCGGGAACAGAGGTCAAGGTCAACCCATTCACACCAGAAGAGCCGGTGCGCAGCGTAGCAAAGCGCATTCAGAGGATCCGTGAGATCGGTCAGACTATCGGCCAAATTGCTGGTGGAGAATGTATCCACCCGAGCAATACCCGTGTCGGCGGTATGTATAGGAACTGCTCCGAGCAGGCAAAGACGAAAATGTATGATCTTGCAAAGGAAGGACTTGTTCTTGCTCACCAACAAGCTGAGTTCATGATTGCAGTCCTCCGCAACTACCAGAAGAGAGACTGGGTTGACGTCGGCGGCATGAAAGTTCCACTACCTAAGGACCTCGGTTATCATGACCAGGGTTACCTTGCAACTGATGCGTTCTATGGCAGCTCAAGCCTTGAAGAATGCCCCTCCTGGGACATTAACCGATTCAAGGAAGTCCGGCCGTGGGACTGGTACATGGGTGAGATGGAAATCTCACTTGAAGAGCCGAAATACCCCGTAGGTGGAACCACCAAGATGGGAACCAAAGTCAACCCACAGATGGAAGCTTGCACTGGTATCCCGATGTATGATGGACAACCCGTTGAAGTCGGTCCACGTGCACGTCTTGTCACTTACAAGAACTTTGATGAGAAAGGTACTGTTGGCCAGAACGTTGCTCGAGAGATGGAATACCAGGATTCTTTCTACGAAATGATTGACTGCATTGACGCATTGAATCCCAGTGGAAAGGTCATGGCAGACTTTGTCCCAGATGGCGATGGTTCTCTCGGATGGGCAGCGAATGAGGCACCCCGTGGCACAGATGTCCACATAGCACGTGTGAAGGATTGGAAAGTCCAGTACTTCTCCATGCTAGTTCCGACAACTTGGAACTTTGCGACCTGCAGTGCTGCACTTGTCGGTGCACCCTGGCAGCTTGCTGAAGTTGTCATGCGTGGGTATGACCCCTGTGTATCGTGTGCTACCCACATGATCGTATTGGATGAGGACAACAAGCTAGTGGCTCAGAAGCTCATCCAGTGAGTGTAACCCGATGTTGTATCCAGAGATCGTAATTGTTGGATGCGGAAATCCCCTGTTTGCCGATGATGGATTCGGACCTGCGGTGATTGAGGAAATGCAAAAACTCACACTTCCCGACAATGTAAAAGTAGTTGATGCTGGCCTTGGAGGCCCGCACTTTATTTTTACGCTACTTAATCCGGAAGTGACTAAGAAACTCGTGATTGTAGACATCGCTGATTTCGGTGCAGACCCCGGTACTATCGCGAAGTTACGGGTTGAAGATCTGCCTCCCGGAAGTTACCGTGATGCACATTCATGGGATCTTGCAGAGCCGCTCCAGCGTATTAAGGATCAAATCGATATTACGATCATAGGATGCCAACCAGCAAAGGTTACAGATCCTGAATTTGAACTCGGACTTTCTGAAACAGTTCAGAAGGCGATTCCGAACACAATTCGGGTAATACTGGAAACAATAGGAGTGGATTATGGGACTACTATCAAGCGTCTTCAAGAAGAGCGTCAGCGAGGAACCGCAAAAAGCTGCGGCTCCGCAGAAACCAGCTGATGTAGGAACAAAAACGGAAACAACGAAAAAGGAGGTTAAGCCTGTGGTAGACAAGATTACAGTGGGCTATACACACCTGAGTGGGTGTACCGGTTGTACTGTTGCATTAGCAGACAACTACGGTGGATTGTTAACACTCCTCGACAGATACGTTGACCTAAAATACATGCCCACACTTGCAGATGTAAGGCACATTCAGAAGGTTGATGTTTCATTCGTTGAGGGTTCAGTCTGTATTAATGACAAACTTGCAGTTCAAGAGATTAAAGAAACCCGTGAAAAGTCAGCAGTTGTTGTAGCACTTGGCGGTTGTGCCTGTTATGGTAACATCACCCGGTTCTCCCGCGGTGGCCAGCAGAACCAGCCACAACACGAGGCATACCTGCCGATTGGGGATATAATCAAGGTCGATGTGTACATCCCCGGATGTGCTCCGTCCCCCCAAATGATCAGAAACGTGGCTGTTATGGCATACCTACTGCTTAAGGGAACAAAGGAGCAGAAGGATCTCGCAACCAAATACCTCACACCCCTAATGATGGCGGCACAGCGAGGAACAACAGCTTGCTTCTGCGACTTGATGACAGAAGTCATCAACCAAGGTCTCTGCATGGGATGTGGCAGCTGCGCATCGGCATGCCCAGTCCGTGCAATTACTCATGAGTATGGCAAGCCCCAAGGTGAGCGCGACTTGTGCATCAAATGCGGTGCCTGCTATAACCAATGCCCGCGGAGCTGGTTCAGCTTCGAAGTTGTCGAGAATTACGAGGCGATCAACGAGGCCATAATGGCGGCGCTCCAGTGAGGTGATTGAAATGGGAACAGAACTCGGTAAATACAAATTATGTGTCTCAGCACGGAGCACCAACAAGAAGCTTCTTAAGCATTCGCAGGATGGCGGTATCGTCACTCACCTGCTCGCGTTTGCACTCGATGAAGGTATCATTGACGGCGCGATTGTCGCTGCAACCAAGGAGTTTGCGAAGGCAAATCCATCAAAGATCATGAGAGATAACTCGAACTTTGACTTCCCTGAGCCATGGAGACCTATCCCGGCCATTGTAACAACAAAGGCTGATCTGCTTGCTGCAGCTGGTACCAAGTATAACCTCAGCCCGAACGTGTCCATGATCAAGGAAGCTACCCGTAGCTTTGGGCTCGATAAAGTCGGTATCGTTGGCACCCCCTGCCAGATGCAAGCGGTCAGAAAAGGTCAGCTTTACCCGATTGGGCTCCGTGATGTAGGCGCCAGTATCGCTCTTGCAGTCGGTATCTTCTGTATGGAAAACTTCCCGTACCAGAGTATTCTTCAACTCGTGGAAGACCATGCTGCAATGAAGATGGAATCTGTCAAGAAAATGGAGATCGGCAAGGGCAAGTTCTGGGTTTACGGCAAGCGCGGACAGGTTGTCCAGTTGCCACTCAAAGTGACCCACAAGTACGAGCAGCCTGGGTGTCATGTCTGTCTCGACTATGTCGCAAATCTCGCTGATATCTCGACAGGATCCGTCGGCAGCCCTGATGGCTGGAGCACGGTCTTTGTGAGAAGCAAGATCGGTGACTCGGTCTGGGCAAAGGCAATCGCAGCAGGCGCCTTCGAGACCCAACCAATTGAGAAGGTAAAGCCTGGTCTTGAACTCGTAACCAAACTCGCTAACGAGAAAATCACCAAGAACAAGGCTACTCTCGAAGAGCGAAAGACCTTTGGTGTGGGTAAGGCACTGCGCAACCCATACATCTAATTTTTTTCTTTTCTTGGAACGTTTTAAAAAAAAACGATTGATGGTATTTTTTTATTTCTTGATAACTTCAACCGGATCAATATTTGCATCGATCAGACAGTCAAACTCAATTATTTTCAACCACCCGGCTTTTTCAAACATTTTCATAAAGCAGACACCGATGATGATAGCGTCAGTATGCTTGTCAATAATCGCTTTTACCTGTTCTGGCTTCACCGGAACATTTGGCATCGAGAGCCCGCCCATGACAACAATAACATTAGGCTTTAGTGTAACTGCTTGAAGACTGACTTGCATTCCGACATCAGAAACGCTTTGAATTTTCTTTGCTTTTGTTTCGTCTAGCAATGGAACAAAAATCTGTTCAAGTTCAAGTGATCTGATTGCGAATCCCAGCAATTCAATGAATGGTGTACAAGTCCCTGGCACACCATAATATACTATCTGGTCACCTTTCTTCAATCTCTTTGCGTCGATATATTCTTTAAAAGGTCTAAGGATACCCGGTACACCATGGAATGTCTCTTTGTGTGTCATGCTATCATCAAAGAATCCAGCATTCACCATAATAAGTGTTGCTTGTTCTGCAAATTTGATCATTCATCGACCCTTATGAAGAAGTAAATAAGAATAATTTAGGACTATATCTAGGGAATTGACGGAACGAGCTTAAATTTATAAAATTTCAAAAAAATGCTAGTAATTTATTTTTTTAACATTTTTTGAATTAATCCTTCAAACTGTTGCGGAATATCACGGTCACCTACTAGAATTGTTTTACCAATGATAACTTCTGGTACTCCTGGTAATTGAGATATTCCCATTTGCTGATTCACTGAATTATATATGCCTTGGTTAGTCTCATTCTGCCATACTTCTAAAATTTGGATATGAGCATCCGGATATTTTTTTGATAAATTTACTATTAGGGGCATGACAATAGCACAGTGTGGGCATCCTTCTCCGTAAAAGAAATAAACCGGTCCATGATCTCCTAGTCCAAGAGTTGTCTCTGAAGTTTTTGAAGTTTGAGAAATAAAATATCCAACACTTAATACTGCAACAATGATTGCTATTGCGGTAATAATTTTGATAATTTTATCCATCTAATCACTCCTTATCTTTGGGAATATTGGATTCCAAAATAATAATTCGTTGTTATATTTACATTACACATCAAAACATTTCTAATAATCTCTATGTTTCATCTAAAACTATTGGAGAATTAAAAATACCGTCGGTATAAACTGCGGAATGATTTATACAATCAATATTAAGCGTTTATTGAGATTCCTTGGTATCAAACGGTTATTTTATCAGATAAAGTTCGTCAGCAATGAACTAATTAATTATTTTTGATAACGATATTTTCGGTAACAAAACATATTAATCAAATTTTTCCGTTATCTAACCTTTAATAAAAAAGTTTGCAAGAGGATTATTCAAGGAAATGGTGAGTAAGGTTCATGACGTCACGATAGGGAATAACACCAACAAGTTTGTTCTGGTCGTCAGTCACAGGAAGTGCTCGGAAATCGTACCGGGCGAACTGTTGGGATGCTTCTTTTAATGTACTCTCTGTTGAAAGACTGATGACGTTCTCAATCATGATATCTTTTAATTCTGCCTTGTCATCTGCCTGAAGAAGCTCTTTAAGATCGATTACCCCGAGCAACCTGTCATGATCATCCACAACGTACACATACATTATAACATCTTTTCCTCTGGCATGTCGCGGATAATCATTCTGGACGTACTCTACTATAGTCTCCAGGGAAAATTTTAAAATTTTTTGTGTAGTATAATGGATGACTTTTTCCTCTTGTCTGTCTATGATCGATTGAATTTTTTTTGAATTCTCTGGTTGTAATGCTGCAAGGATCGGTTGTGCTTCATCTGATGGAAGTACTGAAAGAATATCTGCTGCTTGCCCTGGTGTCATATCATTGATTAGCTGAACCACTTTTTCAGTACTTAAAGACGAGATAATATCTCGTTGTACAAACGGTTCGATCTCTTCTAACGTGTCAGATGCATGTGCATTGTCGAGTGAGGAGAATATCATGACACGCTGGTCATGGTCAAGTTCTTCGAGAATATCAGCAAGGTCAGCAGGGTGCACTTCAGCAAGTTTCTCTTTGAGCACTTTGAGTTTGACGTCACCTTTAAAGCTACTAATATTCGAAGGGAGGGATTGAACGTACATCCACGAGATAGCACCATTATCTTTATTCTCAGCACCCCGATACAGAAGACCGCTTAAAAATCCGATGCCAAGTCTATGGAGCCGGGCGGACTTACTGGTATCTACTTCTGTCACATATAATTTTGCGTTCCGTTCTACAAGGCGAATATCATATACGACTTCGACCTCAGAATCTTCCATATCGAGAACTTTTTTGTCAAGTATATGATCACGAAGGAGAATGGCGTCTTCAGAGGGGGTGCCTTCAAATTTGTTCATTTCAGCAATATCAACTACACATACACCTGGTTCAATAGATGTGACATTTTCCCAAGGTACAAGGAGGGGGGGGTATCCAAAAGGTCGAGTAACAACAAAAAACTTAACTTCCGGAAGTTTCCCGGTCTCGACAATAACCATATCTGTAAGCTTGCCGATCTTTTTTCCTCGTAAAAATACCATCGACCCAAGCAAGTCACTTAAAAGGAAGTGTTTATCCGGTTTTATTGGTTTTCCAGCACTTGTTTCATTCACCATTTGCCAGAACCTCCATCATCACCTATCTGAGCATCGTATAGAATTTATATGCAAGGAGCAGCACGAGAAAGATCAGGTATAACCGCAAGATTAGTAAGGCAAATTTAACGCCACCTGACATCTGGATCTTCGGCTCTGCATACTTCCTATTAATCTCGTTGATTTTATCTATCCAACTATGGATTACCCTACCTATTCTTTGTCCAAACAATCGTTCAGGAGTTATCATAGTTTCACTTTTATTTCTTAACTCAATAGGTTTGGAAAGAGAGTCGTAATGCCATACAATGTGGATAGGATAATGATACTCACAACAATGACAATCCCTGCAATGTTTTGCGCAATGGTATTCTTATACTTCCCCATGATCTCTTCGTTATTCAAGAGGAGGATTAAAAATACAAGAGCTGCAGGAAGTAACGTCACTGCAATAACCTGCACAAAGAGCGTTATCAGGACAAGGGGGGCATTCGGCAGGAGAATTACGATCCCCGCAGTGATGAGTGCAAAGAGATAACATGCATAAAACCACGGGGCTTCCCGTATCTTGAAGTTAAGGGAGTGCGCCCACCCAAATACCTCGCCAAACGCCCATGAGCTCGCAAGTGATATGCAGATCGCTCCGAGGAACCCGGCATCGAAAAGCCCGATGGCAATGCAGGTTCCAAGCCAAGGGTTGGTACCAATCATCATAGCTGCTGCCTGCGCCGCGCTCTCCACCGGCACACCGTAGAGGACCGTGCCGGTTACGACCACGCAAAAGATTGCGACAATGACCGTGAAGACAGACCCGATCAGGGTGTCCATCTGCCCCCACGGGATGTCCTTTTCCTTCATTCCTTTGTCAACCACGGCGCTCTGCTGGAAGAAGATCATCCAAGGAGCAATCGTTGTACCGATGTTCGCCATGAGGAAGAAAAAGAGCTCGCCGTTGAACCCTCCGGGGAAATGCGGGACGAGGCCCTGCGCGAGCACATCCCCGACCGAGGGGTGGACAAGGAAGGCTGCTGGAATATAAATGAGGTTAACCGCTGCAAATAGGATAGCGATTTTTTCCCACGTCCAATAGCGTCCTTGAAGCACCATGATCATCATGATAATCGAAACAACGATTATAGTTATAAGGGGAGGAATATGGAATATTAACAGTGCTGCGGTCATTCCAATGAATTCGGTGACAAGCGTCAACCAGTTCACAAGAGCAAGGTCAAGAAACGAAAACCAACCCCAGAAAGATCCAAAAGCGTCAAAAATTGCCTCCGCATGCCCTCGTTTTGTCACCGCACCTAACCGCACAGTCATTTCTTGGACGACATAAGCAACAGGAAGCAGGATTAATAAAAACCAGATGAGACCATAACCGAATTTAGCACCTGTGACCGTGTAAGTTGTAATCCCGCCAGCATCATTATCTGCAAGCATAACGATGAGACCAGGACCAGCAAGGATGAGATATATTTTTAACGCTTTGACAAACCTACGATATTTGTAAAAAAAGGTCGATCCAAAATCCATCAGTCACATCCGAATAGTGCGTTTACATCTCCTGAATCTAGCCGTCGTCCATAAATATTATGTCGGAAAACTTGACCATCCAATACTGAACTGTATCTTCAAATAAATAGCTTTTAACGTTTAAAAAGAATGTTGCGAATATAATCGGATCCAGATTTTTGAAAAATTTCAGAAAGTTCTGGTTCCTTTCTCAAATATACAAACGCTAGGATGAAAAATGTGCCAAAGCCAAAGAACATAAATGTTGTAAATGTCACACCCCCAACTAACAAAACTATCAATGAGAATAATACCCCAAGAGAACTCCCGACACTAATCGAGATTAATATTTTTTTGGCCGAGATTTTGGGTTTGTATTCAATCGTTATTTCTTTTTTATATTCAATCTCTTTCATGGATCAATTCATTCTCATTTCATAAATTTGGAGTATATCAATAGTAACACGATTGGCACTATCTGATTAATAAAAAGAGCATATCCCGTACCACATCATGAACGAAATATCAGGGTTCACCTTCTCATCCACGGAGAATTTGGATTTCTCGTTTCCCCGTCAGCTCTTGGACTTTTTCAAAACACCGAATCGCTTCCTGATCGTGTCCAAGTTTGCTTAGACATAAACCTAAATTGCTCCATGCAGTCGGATCATTGGAGTCAATCTCAAGCGACTTGCGTAACAAAATTTCTGCCTCCGGATACCGTTTAAGATTCGCCAATGCAACGGCTTTATTTGTCATTACTACAGCAACACCAGGATTAATCCGAAGACATTCATCATAACACCGGATTGATTCCTCATATCTACCGAGATCGGCAAGAGCGACACCTTTGTTATAGAGAGCTTTTGGATATTTTGACCTAATGCGGATTGTTTCATTATAACAATGGACTGCTCTATCGAACTCCCTTATTTGGTAGTGATTGTTCCCTTTCATGAACCATGCTTCGGCATGGTTGGGATCTCGTTGGATTACTTGATCAAAACACGAAATTGCCTCAGAGTACTGCGCGAGCCGATACATGGCAACCCCTTTCATGAAAAATGCATCGGTCATGGAAGATTCTATCTTTAGTGCAGATTCGCAACAGACAATTGTTTCATGGAATAGTCCTAGTCTATCGATTCCTGCACCTAACGCAACTAAGATCTCGGGATTACCAGGTTCAATTTCGAGAGCCTGATCGAAGCACATAATTGCCTCTGCATACCGCATAACACAAAAGAGTGCAGTTCCGCGTGAATACCAAGTCTCTGCCTCTGGTTTCATGCTCTTATCTATTCATCATCGCGCTTCATGTAAAAATAATGAGGAACCTATCGGCAAATCCTTGTGAATGATAATATAATTTTTTAAGAGGGTATACCGAAATCACCAACTCGAGCCGTAATTTCTATTTAATTCGAAGCCAACACTGGTATCCATGCCCATGAAAAAAGCACCTTTGATTGCACTGATTGTCATCCTCATTCTATCATCAGGGTGCACCCAATCTATTCAAGAAAGAGACAGTTCCCATCAAAGAGAGGTAGAAAAAATGACGACACTAGAACAAAACCCACAGAAATTGGTAAGACTTGAAACAAATATGGGCAATATTACTATTGCATTAGCTTCCGATATGCCCGTTACGGCAGGTAATTTTGAATCGCTTGTGAAAAAAGGATACTATGATGGCGTGATCTTCCATCGTGTTATTGACGGATTTATGATCCAAGGGGGTGATCCCACTGGGACAGGAAGTGGTGGCCCGGGATATATGATTAAAGACGAATTCACTGATCACAACCAAAATAACCGAGGTACTATTTCAATCGCAAATGCTGGGCCAAACACAGGAGGAAGCCAGTTCTTCATAAACCTTGTTAATAATAATTTTCTTGACAGCAAACATCCTGTCTTTGGGAAAGTTGTTGACGGTATGGATGTGGTTGAGAGGATAGGTAAAGTAAAGACGGGTCCTGGTGATCGCCCACTTCAAAATGTGACAATTATTCATGCTATAGTAGTCTGAACGTATTTTCCATATTTTTTTACAAAAAGGGATTGATACTCCTTTAATCTCAAATCTAGTAGATTAAAATGCTTTGATAAATGCACATAACAAATTGATATATTTTTAGAGATTAATGAGATTCGTCGTGGTGAACATGCCCTTTTCCTGGTGGGAGCGGCGCGATGAACGAACATAGAGCTTCTGAAGATTTTCCATAATCTTTCGCTGATATTACAAGTATCGGTACTCTTGAAAAATGTTTTTTGATTATGTCGGTGTGTGCCCCTACTTCTTCGCACTTATTGATCATCACAACAAACGGAATTTTTGCATCTGAAAGTGAATCATAGAGATGCTGTGTGAAATCATCAATCTGAGATGTGGCATCAACCAGCAAAATTGCCCCATCCATCCCTTTTCCAATGATCTCACGAGCAAACTCAAACCTCTCCTGCCCGGGTGTACCAAAAAGATATACATGGCGTCCGTTCACTACGATCCTTCCAAAATCGAGGGCAATGGTCGTGCTCCCACCAGCACAATCGGCTTCCACATGCTTTGAGTTGGGATCAAGAGTTTGAATAAGCGTTGTTTTACCTGCACCGAAGGCTCCAAAAACGACAATTTTGAGCTTATCTTCATTCATCTGATAAAATGTTGATGCAATCGATGTTTACAATTTCGGTTAATCTAAGAAAAACAATCAGAAACAAAAAAAGGATCGTGTAAAAACGTAAAAAAATTAAGCAGAGATATAATCACTTGGACTCGGAAGTTGCTCTTTCAATCCTTTACGCTTGCGAATGCTAAGAACAACTTCCTTAACCATATTATTCGGGACGAGCTCGAATCCTGCAAACTCAGTGTTCCATATCGCACGCCCTTCAGTTGCCGATCGAATGTCCCCAGAGAACCCAAAGAGCTCTGCAACTGGTGCCTTGCCGACAACAGTAATTGTATCACCCTCACTCGCCATATCAAAGACTTGGCCTCGCCGTCCTTGGATCTGAGATGTTGCATTGCCCATATGGTCCATTGGTACGGTAATTTGGATTTTCTGGACAGGTTCGAGGAGAGAATCTCCGGCGATAAGCATGCCCCCTTTGATAGCACTCCGCACGGCTGGAATAACTTGTGCTGGACCTCGATGAATTGCATCCTCATGTAATTTTACATCAACAAGCCGAATCTTGAGATTCTGCACCGGCTCATCAGCAAGTGGACCACCTGCAAGAGCCTCATGAATACCTTCGATGATAAGTTCCATCGTCTCATTGAGGTACTGAATACCCTTCGTAGTGTCAATGAGCATGTTGGTGCCCTTGATGTCCTTGACATTCTTTGCCTCGTCCTTGTCCATGCCCGCCTTCATAAGAATATCTCTTCGCTCGAGCATCTGCTGGTTCATCGATATCTCACCGGACTTGATCAGGTTGACAATTGCATCAGGTAACGGTTCAAGGTCGAAATAGAAGCGATTGTGCCGATTAGGCGATTTTCCTTCAACAGATTCCACCTTCGAAGTAACGGTCTCACGGTATACCACGATCGGCTCAGAAGTAACAATTTCCACACCTTTATCCCGTTTTATACGTCCTGTGATAATTTCAAGGTGAAGCTCTCCCATACCCGAGATTAAGTGCTCACCGGTCTCCTCGTTGATTGAGATAACAAGTGTTGGGTCTTCCTTCGCCACCTGTCGCAGCACTTCGACGAGCTTGGGCAAGTCCTTCATGTTTTTTGCCTCAACGGCAACTGTCATGACGGGTTCGCTATAGTGTTTGAGCGATTCGAACGGTGTCATTTCCATGAGATTAGTTACCGTGGATCCGACAATCGCATCTTTGAGTCCTGTGACTGCAGGAATATTCCCTGCAACAATCTCCTCGACTTCGACACGCTTTGGTCCCATGAAGATACCGACCTGTTGGAGTCGGTTTTCCTTCTTTGCTGTACCCATCACGTAAAGTCCGTCACCACGTTTCAATCTTCCAGAGAAGAGCCGCCCCGTCGCAACTTCGCCAGCATGCGGATCAAAAGAGATATCAGTTACCATCAATGCGACGGGACCGTTTGGATCACAGGAAAGCATAGCCTTGCCTTCTGGAGACTCCTTGTCACCGTGCCAAATAACAGCAATACGACGCTTTTGGGCGTCAAGGGGATTGGGAAGGTGATGGACAACCATATCAAGGACAACATCACAAAGCGGACTTTTCTTTGCGAGATACTTCATGTCACCATCACGGCACTTCTGGTAGACATCTTTAAACGAGACCTCGCTCTTTTTCATGAACGGTACCGAGACTGCCCAGTTATAGAGTGCAGAACCGAAGGCGACCGTCCCCAGAGAGGCGTCCAATTTCCAGCCATTGTTGTACGCCTGCTCGTTCATTCCCTTAATAAGCTTGTTAACTTTGTCGATCACTTTACCGAGTCGGATTTGCATTTCCATCTCGTCAACCTTGAGCTCGTTAATGAGACGATCAACCTTATTGATGAAGAGCACCGGGCGCACCTGTTCTTTTAACGCTTGTCGTAGCACTGTCTCAGTCTGGGGCATTGTTCCCTCAACTGCGTCTACGAGTACAAGCGCGCCATCTACCGCACGCATTGCTCGTGTCACATCACCACCAAAGTCCACATGACCTGGCGTGTCAATCATATTGATGAGGAAGTCCTGACCCTCATAATCATGCACCATAGAGACATTCGAGGCATCAATGGTGATACCGCGCGCCTGCTCCTCTTCATCAGAGTCCATGAAAAGCTGTTTACCAGCTAGCTCTTCAGAAATGATCCCTGCACCGGCAAGCAAATTATCGGAAAGTGTAGTTTTTCCGTGATCGATATGCGCTACAACACCGATATTCCGAATGTGTTTCGGATCATTCATGAGCTCTGTTACGCGCTCAACTGTTTTTTTGCCACGGGACATAAATCACCTAAAAAAGAAAATGTTTTTATCGAGCAGATTTTGCAATGCGCTCACGTTCTTCTTTCTTATTCACCGAGTAACACTTTGCATCGCCTTTTGCAGCGGCAATTAGTTCATCGGCAAGGACTGCACTCACACTTTTCTTGTTTTTGCGTGAAGACTTCAAAACCGCTTCAGCAATAAACCCAATTGCAGAATCAACCCTTCGTAAAGGAGCTGTATCAACAGACTTTGGGACATTGATTCCCCCATATTTCAGACGAACTGTTTCTTCTCGGGGACCGGTATTTGCAATAGCATCAACTAGCACTTGGATTGGATTCTGTTTGGTCTTTTTATTGATGATATTAAAAGCATCGCGGACAATACGGGTTGTCATTTGTTTTTTTCCGGTATTATTTTCAGTTTGCATCAGATCGTTAATCAGACGCTCTACAATCATTGTATTACTTTTATTGAAGTCCTGCTGTGAATTCCTACCACAGGTCTGTGGGATGATTTGGGGAGTGAGGTTAACATACCGAACAAGACTGGGATCGTTCACTTTTACTTCAGTAGAATCCCACTGGTTGAATAACAGTTTCTTACCTTCTGCTTCAGCCATTCAAATCACCTGCGCGGTTTCTCCATCCTTCCGATGACCATTTCGTGGAGACAGACATTATTCACTTTTGTGACGACGTATCTAACCCCAGGAATATCTCCCATCGATCTTCCTAGACGACCGCCAATGCCCTCAATCTCGACTTCATCATGTTCATCTATAAAGTTGATTGCCCCGTCACCAGCAGCAAAAGCTGTGACTTGTCGCCCGTTTTTGATAAGTTGGACACGAACGCACTTCCGAATCGCCGAGTTGGGCTGTTTTGCTTCGACACCAATCTTTTCTAGCACGATACCTCTTGCCTGTGGAGCACCCTCAAGGGGATCTGATTTCACATCAAGATTGAGTTCGCGACGAGCGTAATTTTTATCACTCCACCGGAACTTTTTAGAATCCCTAACCAATTTTCTGGCTGCAAATTTACCCTGTCCCATTAATTGTCCTCATGAATTTTGTTTTGAAGTTATTGATAACCTACACTGAGATATATACTAGCGCAGGACACCAATTTATAAATTGTGGCAATTTATTTGCCTGTCTTATACTATTATCCTTTACTCATCATAATATTATATGCCGACCCGGCCAATATGATACGATGAAAGTTCAGATTTTTAAAGAAGTTCACTTCGATGCAAGTCACCGTCTACTCCATTATAAAGGTAAATGCGCAAACCTTCATGGACACCGTTGGAAAGTCGAAGTGTGGGTTGAAGGGGAACCTGATAATACCACCAGTATTCTGCTTGACTATAACAAGATAAAAGAGATTATTGGAAAATTCGATCACCAAATCATCCTAAACATTGATGACCCCATGGCCACCTGCATCAAGAAATTCCAGCACATCATTGTAACACCAGGAGATCCTACAAGTGAACTTCTTGCAGTTGTTATCCGAGATGATCTCGAAAAATATTGCCGGTCACAGAGAATATCAGCGAAAATAATACGAATCCGGGTCTGGGAATCTCCAAGCTGTTTTGCTGAGCTTACGGATGAAAATCGCTGAAATATTCAAGAGCCTTCAAGGCGAGGGGAAAAATCAAGGAAAACCGTGTCTATTCATCCGATTCGCCGGGTGCAATTTACACTGTCGCTGGTGTGATACCCCCGATGCACAGATGGGGGGTATAGAAATGGCTCTTGACTCAGTACTCGAACAAGTTTGGCGGGTTCATCCACCGTATGTATGTATCACAGGAGGAGAACCACTCTTGCAAGCTGATCAGCTCGAACCGTTACTTGCCTCACTCAACAAACAAGGCACAATGATTGATATCGAAACAAATGGCACAATCGATTTTACACAGTTCCAAAAATATGCTTTGATCTGTATGGACGTCAAATGCCCTTCATCTGGAGAGACGAGTGATCTCACCTTACTCAATAAGATCAGAAAAGAAGATAGTGTGAAGTTTGTCGTAAAAGATGAAACGGATTGCCGGTATGCACAGGAGATAATAAATGAGCACCAGATTGCTGGTGAGATATTTTTTTCACCGGTTTATGGCACTGATTATAAACCAATCATAAAATTCATTCTTATCAATAACTTACCAGTTCGGTTTCAGCTTCAATTGCACAAGATTGTGGGAGTAAAATAATGATGGCAATTTGTTTGCTTTCAGGTGGGATGGACTCTTCAACTCTTGCCTACCTTGCAAAAAGTGAAGGATATGGGATTGTCGCTCTGCATCTAAATTACGGACAACGGACGGAACGGAAAGAACGCGATTGCGCGAAAAAGATCGCACAATTACTTGATGCCCAAGATTTTGTTGAGGTGGATGTCAGCTATTTTACAAAGTTCGGAGCGAGCAGCCTGACCGATAGAACGATAGATGTAGAAGATTACGATTCGGCTCGAGCACATATGCCGAATACGTACGTGCCATTCCGAAATTCAAACCTTCTTTCAATTGCAACGAGTTTTGCTGAAGCGAAACAGGCGGATGCGATTTATATGGGAGTCCAGTCGTTGGATTATAGTGGGTATCCAGATTGTCGTCCGCAGTTCATGAAGGCATTTCAAAAAGTGATTGATCTAGGTACTAAAGATACCACACATATTAGTCTCAAAACTCCTTTCATCAAGATGACAAAAACCGATATTCTCAAAGTAGGAGTGAAACTCGGGGTTCCATACGAACACACATGGTCCTGTTATAGGAATGAGACGAAAGCGTGTGGTACCTGCGGATCATGCCATTACCGTCGGGAAGCATTTGCCGCAATCGGTGTAATAGACCCAATCCCTTACGAGGTATAGATGGAGATATATCGTGGTAGGCGCCTTTGGGTTGAGAAGAGTATTATACGATTCCCCAATGGTATTGAGAGAGAGAAAGTCATTATCCACCCAGGACACGCAGTAGCGATTCTTCCAATTGATAACGATCGATGTAAATTGTTGAGACAGTATCGATATGCTATTGGAGACTATATTTACGAGGCCCCGGCAGGTACTATGGAACCCGATGAAAAGCCGGAAGAAACAGCTCATAGGGAACTGATTGAAGAAACGGGTTTTGCCGCTAAAACAATTATATCAAAAGGATTTATCTATACAACACCAGGATTTACAGACGAAAAGATTTTTTTGTTCGAAGCTCGTGACCTTTATCCCTCATCAGAATTTGGGAAAGATGAGGATGAATTGATTGAAGTGGTAGATGTTGCAATAAATGATCTTAATACAATGATTGATAATGGCACAATTTGTGATGCAAAGACCATCTGTTTGATCCACCATTGTTTGGGGTGCTAAATTTGCGATCAATCATTTTTGTAACATGCGTGTTTGTTTCCCTCATTTTTCTTGCAGGGTGCACCAGCATTTCAGAGAAATCGTCATATTCTGTCGATAACAACGGCGTCCTTTCAGTCAAATGTGCACCACCAACAACAAACGAAGAGTTGATCTTTTCTAATGATACTTATACAAAGAGCCGAATTGTAATGCACACGCAAGACGGTGATGTTGTAACATATCTTGCCACACCAAAACAACCGAAAGCTGCGATCGTCTATGTGCCGGGCGCCGGTGAGACCATTGCTGCCCATGAAGAGCGCATGGTGAAGTATGCTGCGGCAGGGTTTGCATTCCTCTTCGTCGACACGCGGGGGAGGGAAGGGGAGACCCCAGGTGTCCCGTTCGGCCAGCAACTGCTCCAGCAGGATTTTAGTAAATTCGAGTCCAGAGAGTGGCCGCAATATTACCTCACGATCTGCGATCTTGTCAATGCCCGCCAGCTCCTCACGGACCGGTTCTCCGTCCCAGTATATGCGGTGGGATCGAGCAATGGTGGACGGTATGCTGCGATTGCGGCTGGTGTCGATCCGGCTTTTGCCGGGTATGTAGGTATCTCCACCTCTGACTGGGGGGTGCTGGATGCCGTAAACCAACAGGGCTATACAGGTGATCCAGTCCGGTTCGCGACATCAATTGAGCCCAGTACGTACCTCCTGAAGATTTCTCCGCGCCCGGTCTGGATCTTCCACAATGCAACCGATCCCATCATCCCGTTTGCGAGCGGGAAAGCGTTCTTTGAACAGGCAGGCGAACCGAAAATCTTTACCGAATTCTCCGGCAGCCACGGTATCAATGCAGACGTGGATGACAGGATCCTTGAGCGGTGGGCGCAAATTTATGCCACCCGCGGGTGAATAGGTATTAGCTTTTTACAGGTTGATGGACGTTAATGGCCGAAGCATTAAAGATGGACGAGGCACGCAAACGCTACGAATTTAAAAAAACACTCGAGAAGCTCGAGTCACAAGAGGGAGATGGAACAGAGCTGATCACACTCTACATCCCTCCCGACAAACAAATTTATGATGTAACCGGGCAATTAAAAGACGAATACGGACAATGTGCGAATATTAAAAGCAAACAAACTCGTACTAACGTACAAAGTGCTATTTCATCTATCCTCTCACGACTCAAATACTACAAAAAATCTCCAGAACACGGCATGGCGGTTTTTTGTGGTACAATTAAGCTATATGGCGATCGCACTGACCTTCAGTGTACTATAATCGAGCCTCCCGAACCTCTCAATTTATACATGTACCGCTGCAGCTCAAAGTTCGAGCTCGATCCATTAAAGCAAATGCTCGAAGAGAAAAGCATTTATGGATTAATTGTTCTCGACCGGCGGGAAGCTTATTGGGGATTTTTACGAGGGAACAGGATTGAGCCAATCGGTGGTGCCACATCCACAGTCCCGGGTAAGCAACGCAAAGGTGGCCAATCAGCTGCACGGTTTGGGCGTCTCCGAGAAATTGCAATTAACGAGTTCTACACAAAAGTTGGAGAACGAGCAAGTGCCATATTTCTCGCAGAGAAAGATTTCTTTGAACGATTTAAAGGTGTGTTGATTGGCGGGCCCAGCCCAACAAAAGAGGAGTTTGAAGCGGGTGGTTACCTCAATCACGAGATTCAAAAGAGAATCATCGGACTCTTTGATGTTGCCTACACAAATGAAGATGGACTACCAGAACTCGTTGACGCCGCAAAAGATGCCCTTTCGGGAATGGAGGTTATTAAGGAGAAAGCTATCATGGATCGGTTCTTGAAAGAACTAGTAAAAGATAACGGTCTTGCTGCCTATGGTGAAGAAAGCATTCGAAAAAATCTTGAACTAGGTGCAGTTGACATACTACTTCTTTCTTCAAATCTCCGAAAATCGCGGCTCAAAATCAAATGCCAAAGTTGTGATTACGTCGACAAACGAACTGTGAGCATCGAAACGGGAAAGACCACTAAGGACATAGAACTTGGCAACTGCCCGAAATGCACTGCACCACTTGTACTTGAGGAGGAAACGGACATCGTTGATGAGTTGACGAAGTTCGCTGATCAAAGTAGTGCAAAGGTAGAACTCATCTCAGATGATTTTGAAGAAGGATCGATCTTATTCTCGGCATTTGGCGGAATAGCTGCGATTCTACGATATAGGACGGGATATTAATGGAAGACGTTGATAACCCATTCAAAAAACGATTTCAAACAATTCTTAAAGTCCTTCAGGAATCGACAAAAGAAAACGATGTCCAATTAATTGATGGAGGAGAACATGCAAATTTAACCTCGACGATTGCATTTTCACTTGCTAAAAAAGAAAAAAAACCTCCTGGTACAATTGCACAAGAATGTGCAAAAGAAATATCTTCAAATCCTGAATTCAAGTTACTTGGGATTACAATTGAGGCAAAGGGACCGTACCTTAATTTTCAATACAATAACATCCCGGAAAAAGATCTCTTAAAAGACGCAATAAAACCTGGTTATGGCTCGTTGAAGAAGAAAAGTGCTCGAGTGGTCTTGGAACATACAAGTGCCAACCCAAACGGTCCTCTTCATGTTGGCCATATCAGAAACTCTATCATAGGTGATACTCTTGCACGAACATTCCGCAAAGCGGGGTATAACCTTGAAGTGCAATACTACGTTAATGACATGGGTCGCCAGATTGCTATCGTTGTATGGGGTTTCGACAATCTTGATAACACTCAGCTTAAAGGAGAGAAAGAGGATACCCATATCGCCCGCATATATATAGCAGCGAACCGGGAGCTCGAGAAGAATCCAGGAATTACTCAACAAGTCGATCACTTGATGCAACTTGTTGAGGGTGGAGACATTACGACCGTGAAAAAATTTCGTAAAGAGGTTAGTCGGTGTCTTGACGGGTTTGTTGTAACTCTGAAAAACCTGAATGTGGCTCATGACCGGTTTGTTTGGGAGAGTGACTTCATCCGGAATGGTGATACTAAAAGGATAATTGGGCGGATCAAAAAGCTCCCACAGGAAAAAGAAGAGGGTAGTCTCGCACTTGATCTCTCTGAATGGGGGTTTGAGAATAAGTATGTGATCCGACGAAGTGATGGTACTACAGTTTATGCTGCTCGCGACCTTGCCTATCATACATGGAAGGCAGCAAATTTTGATAGGATTATTGATGTACTTGGTGCGGATCACAAATTGATAGGAGCCCAGCTCATATGCACACTTAAGCTCCTAGGAGAAAAAGCACCCCAAATTGTTCATTTTGAGTTTGTGTCGCTACCTGAAGGATCAATGAGTACACGTGCTGGTAAGTTCGTTTCAGCTGATGATCTTATTGCTGAAGTTACGAAACGAGCGTTCGATGAGGTGACAAAACGCAGACCGGAACTTGATGAAAGTACCCGCAGAGCAATTGCAAAATCCGTTGGACTTGCAGCAATCCGATATGACATTGTGAAAGTATCACCAGAAAAGAGTACTGTCTTTGACTGGAAAGAGGCGTTGGATTTTGAACGCCAAAGTGGACCATATATTCAGTATGCCCATGCCAGAGCCTGCAGTATTCTCGAAAAAGCTGAGAAATTCACTGAATGCTTTGATTTAGAGACTGAATATGAACTTGCAGTAGCCAAACAAATCGCGAAGTTTCCTGCAACTATCGAAAAAGTTGTATCCGAGCTTCGGCCACATCTCCTAGCTATATACGCACGTGAACTTGCTGACACATTCAATACATTCTACCACTTCGAACCGGTGTTAAAAAGTGAAGGGGCAATCAGAGACCGTCGAGTTACACTTGTGAAAGCGGTCCAGAATACACTCAAAGAATCTCTTGAGACTTTAGGGATAGATGCCATCAGCACCATGTGATGCCCTGATTAAACAGGGTTACCAGTTTTTTTCAAGAACTTCTTCTGCAGCACTCAAACCATGCATGTGGTGTAAACGAGCATTAGCAGGTGGCGATATGTGCTACAAGCACCAATTCTATGGGATCACCAGTCATCGTTGCGTTCAGATGACACCCACACTTCGCTGCAATCAGCGGTGCCTATTTTGCTGGCGTTCGTTTGAGCACGAAATAACTGGGGAAGAAGAGTGCTCACCAGATACTATCTTTTCAGGTATTCACAAACTCCAGAAAAAGGCACTTGCTGGATATAACGCAGTCCTCCAAAATAGTGTCACTAAGGAGCTTTGGCAGGAAGCACTGAATCCAAATCATGTGGCAATCTCTCTTTCTGGAGAACCCACACTCTATAGTCAGCTTCCCGAACTCATTAGTCTCTTCAATCAAAAAGGGTACACAACCTTTCTCGTCAGTAATGGGACAAATCCAAGTATACTTGCACGCTGCCGCCCATATCAAATGTATGTCTCTCTAACAGCACCTGACAATGAAACATACCGAAAAGTTTGTCGTCCAGTTGGAGATACCTGGGAATTAATTAAAGAGAGTCTTACCCTTCTTGGAGGTCAGAGGTCGGCAGTTCGAATTACTCTTGTAAAAGGTTACAATGATCATTCACCTGAACGGTATGCGGCAATGTTGCAGGAATCTGGGGCCAATTTTGTTGAAGTAAAGGGATATATGTATTTGGGATACAGTAGAAACCGATTGGTGAGAGAGAATATGCCTGATCATGATCTGGTGCGTGCATTTGCTGCAAAGATCGCTACCACATGCGATTACCGCATCAAGGATGAAAAACAAATAAGCAGGGTAGTTTGCATGGAGCGTATTAAATGAAATTCAACCCTGAAGAGTGGAAACGTAAGGCGCATGAGAATTTCGAGGAGGCATGGCACGAAGGGCCATCTGTGCTAACTCCAGCAGGACATGCGAGTCGATATCCTCGTCATGGTTATAAGCGGGCGCAGGCACACCCAATTTTTGAGACAATAAACCGGTTGCGAGAAACTTATTTGGCTTTAGGCTTCGATGAAGTGGAGAACCCTCTGATCGTTGATGAACAGGATATTTACCGTCAGTTTGGTCCAGAAGCAATGGCAGTTCTTGATCGAGTATTTTATCTCGCTGGGCTTCCGCGTCCAAATGTGGGGATCTCACGTAAGCAACTCGATGAGATCAATGAGATCTTAACGAGTCATAAGAGCCCGCTTGTTCATGCGGAAAAAGTACCATATGACTCCACACGGCATCATGAACCACACCAGCCTATGACGAAGGAAACCGAGGAAAAACTGCGAGAGACGCTCCATGCATATAAGAAATCTGAAATTGACGGTGATGAGCTTACTATTGAGCTGGCAAAAGTGCTGGGAGTGGATGACGCACTTATTGTACATATCCTTGATGCGGTGTTTCCGGAGTTTAAGGCGCTTGTGCCAGAGTCGTCTCGTTCAACGTTGCGTAGTCATATGACAAGCGGGTGGTTCCTTACCCTTCGGGCCATCTGGGAACGCTTGCCCCTTCCAATCCGGTTATTCTCTGTTGATCGGTGCTTCCGACGCGAACAAGCTGAAGGTCCAACACGACTCTTGACATACCATTCCGCATCATGCGTTGTTGCTGGTGAAGATATCACCAATGAAGAGGGAAAAACGGTAAGCGAAGCGCTTCTCTCTGCATTTGGATATACCGAATTCCGCTTTCAACCAGATGAGAAACGTTCCAAGTATTATATGCCGGATTCCCAGACTGAAGTTTATGCCTGGCATCCAGTACATGGATGGGTGGAAGTGGCAACATTTGGAATGTATTCTCCCTCAGCACTCGCTGAATATGGAATCGGTATCCCCGTTATGAACCTTGGGCTGGGGGTAGAACGGCTTGCGATGATTGCCTACAATGCAAACGACGTTCGTCAGCTCACATATCCTCAGTTTTTCCCACGTTCGCTTAGCGATCAAGAGATCGCTAAAGCTGTTCATCTCCGTGAAGAGCCCGTTTCACCAGAAGGGAAGGTGCTTACCCTTGCCATTCGAAAAACTGCTATCGACCATGCCGATGCGCAGGGACCATGTTCGTTTGAAGTATGGAAAGGTACACTTGGAAATTCAAAGGTTGAGATTGTTATTGAAGAACCAGAGGCAACTGCAAAACTTTGCGGCCCAGCATGTATTAATGAGATTTTCGTACATGATGGATCGATTCTTGGTATTCCTGATAATGAGAAGTGGAAGGCTGTGCGTAATGAAGGTGTATCGACTTCAATAACTTATATTGACGCGGTTTCTGCACTTGCTGCAGCACGTATTGAAGATGCAGCAAGACATTCAAAATCCACAGTTGTACAGGTAAAAATGGCAAAACTGCCAAGCGATATCAATCTTAAAATTGAGGATTATGCGATGCGATATATTACTGATAATAAGAAAAAGGTTGATGTGCGGGGACCGGTGTTTCTGACTGTGCGGTCAACAATACAAGAATAATACGCATATTTCTTTTTAATCTCATTTTTGCATGAAAATTCTTCTGTGAATGTTTATGAGATTTTTATATCCGTATGCTTTGCATTAAAGTTCATTTTAAAACACCCAATGTTAGAAATAGATAACTTTAATAATCGACAATGTTAGAGATATATAACAACATGATTACACGGATTAAAGATTATCGAACAAGACAGAACCTGACACAGGAAGACCTTGCAAAAAAGGTGGGAGTACGACGGGAAACTATTGTCTTCCTTGAGCGGGGAAAATATAATCCCTCACTTAAGCTGGCACACGATGTTGCTAAAACCTTGAACACGACAATTGAAAACTTGTTCATATTTGAGGAGGAGGTACCGGAACCTGAAAGCCCTGAGAGTAGGGTTGTGATTGTTGATTAAATTATTAGATGGATTTATGAAATGCTCTTCAGGCACTGATCCCAAATCTCAGTACGATCTTTTTTTTCCCGAGACTCGCATAGGTCCTTAAGGATCAGCTCCGCCGCTTGTTTATCTAGAGGTTGATTATCATTTCCGCACTTCGGTGAGTAGATACAAGATGGACACCCTTCCTCGCACAGACAATCCCGGACGAGTTCATATGATGTTTCGAAGAGTTTCGGGAGAATTTCGAATGCTTTCTCTGCAAGCCCGATTCCTCCTTCATATGCATCATAAATAAAGACAGTTGGTTCACCACTCTCACCATATACTGGTGAGGAAAGCCCCCCAATATCCCACCGATCACACATAACATGGAGGGGCATTAATGCAATAATCGCATGCTCAGTACCGTGTAAGCCACCTGCAAAATCAAAACCTGCAGTTGTTACTTTATGTTCAATGTTTTCAAGAGGTACAAACCAAAACGCTCTTGTCCGGAAAATGAGCGGCGGGAGCGCAAGCACTTCAACCCCAATAATTGTGTCTTTACGTTTGATCTTATAACCGGTGTATTGTTCTGTTACCTCCACGTCACCAAATGCACATTTTACCCCATTGATCGTACAGTTTTCTAGAACCTCGAGAATAGCGAGGCTCACATCTTTCAATGGTTGCGTGTAATAGTCCACATCTGTTTCAGTAACTCTAATTGTATGGGATTCAAGATCCATTTCCTTAACAATGTAGCTCTCACCTTGATGGAGCATGATAGCCCCTTTGTGGGCTTCTCGGTATGCCTGCGCACGATCCATTGTTTCAAGTAAACGCCCATTGCACACGATTCGAAATGTTTCACCCGGAATCCCATCTAGATGAACTGCATCAGCAGTCCTTCCTCGTCCAGCATATACCCATCCATGACCTGTCTGACGTATAAGATTCTGAGACGCAAGTTCAGTTTGCAGGGGGATGTATAAATCTCCAAAGAATTTTTGATCGGTCAGATCATTCATTGGTAGCTCTGACGCTGCACAGAGCATATGTCCAGAAACAATGTATGGGTTTGCAGTATCAACAATTGCGTACTCATACGACCGCGCAAAGAACTTGTCGGGATGATGCATAAAATACTGGTCGAGGGGGTTTGCTTGTGCAACGAGAATGGCAAGAGAAAGCTCACCTTTCCTACCTGCTCTTCCAGCCTGCTGGCAAGTCGACATCATGGTACCAGGGTATCCAGAAATTATCACAGCATCTAGAGATCCGATATCGATTCCAAGTTCAAGTGCATTGGTTGAAACAACACCTTTCATCAATCCATCCTTCAGTTGCTTTTCTATCGCTCGGCGTTCTCCCAGGAGATAACCAGCACGGTACGCAGCGATAGCATCAACTAAACAGGAAGTGACATGTCGAAGATCGTCACGGGCCCAAACTGTAATTAACTCTGCCATCTTTCGTGATCCAGTGAAGCAGAGCGTTTGGAGATCCCCTCGAACACAAGAAACTAACAGATCTTTAGTTTCTTGGTGGGCAGATCGCTCTCCGATCCCATCATAGAACGGATTATAGAGAACGAAATGTTTTTTTCCATGTGGTGATCCATCATCATCCACAAGTTCAAACGATCGGGAGGTCAATCGTTCGGCAAACACTAATGGGTTCGCAAGAGTTGCAGTTGAGAGAATAAACTGGGGATCTGATCCGTAATATTGACAAAGGCGCAACAATCTTCGAATCAACAACGCAACGTTGGAACCGAAAACCCCACGGTACCGGTGGGCCTCATCAATTACTACAAATTGAAGGCATGAGAAAAATTCACTCCACTTTGTATGCCACGACAATACCCGGTGAAGTTCATATGGGTTTGAGATAACAATATGGGCGTTTTCACGGATCGCCGGTCGCTTTGATTGCGGTGTATCGCCATCATAAATCGCTGGTTTAACATTAATTCCAGTGAAGTGTGCCATTTGTTCAAGAGTTGCAAGTTGATCATTGGAAAGTGCCTTGGTTGGATAGAGATACAACGCCCGTGCTTTTGGATTTATTGCGAGACTTTCAAAGACTGGAATATTGAAAGCGAGAGTCTTGCCACTTGCTGTTGGCGTTGTGATTATGATATGTTTTTTTTCACGAATGTAGTTGATAGCATCACATTGGTGGCTGTAAAGGTGTATCTTTCGTTGGTCAAGATATCTACAAATTGATTCGTTTAGTGGGGCAGCAAGTGTTCCGTACTGCGGTTGTTTCGATTCGGTAATGTCAATATGAACGACCCGCTTTTTGTATACGGGGTTCTGTTTTAGTAATCCAATAATGTCAGCAACAGCCATAATAGTCATTAAGTAATCGGAAGAAGAGTAGCGCAAGTGAGACTACATCTTGTTTATTATGCTCGATAATTGGTATAAGTGGACCGCAGTTATTGGTATGCAGATATGTTTCGTAGAACTCAGGCACCATTTGTCCAGGAATGTCATTCTCCCGATTGATGCCGAGAATCTCTTTTTCAAGCATGCATAGGCGCAATGAATGGAACTCGTCCCGCCATCTGCTTCGGGAGAATTGAAGCACATCGAAGTGAGGGATTTGAGAATTTCTGTTCATTCCATAATAGGCGAGCCGATCCTGAAGATAAGGAAAATCAAAGGATTTGCCGTTGAATGTAATGAGTGCTGGGTGGTCACCAGACATCTGCTCAATTGTCGCGATAAGAGCTGCCTGTTCTTCATCAATATCACGCAAGAGATACTGATGAACGATAAGCCGTTTGTTTTCAATTGTCCCCACACCAAATAGGATAATTGGACGAGAGAAAAGTCCCAAAGTCTCGATATCAAGGAATACATACTCCTCTGGATCATGGAATCCTGCCGTTCCTAGAACACGTGGGTGAGATCTTGAACGTCGCCTTCCAATGAGGTTTATAAGATCTATAGAATTACCATAAGTCAAGCATTCAATTACCTGCCGGGCTGGCATACGGAATTTTTGATGTTGCAAAAGATCGTACAGCGTTTGATATCCCCGATTTTTTAACCGTCTCTCTATCTTTTCCCCGATACCCAGAACAAGGGTTAAATCCGTGAGTATTTCTGACCTAAACCGTTCAATGTCTATCGTTTTAACAATCGTAGGATGGTAACTACAAAGTGAGAAGCATACTCCGCCTTCATTTGCCAATTCATTCCCAGAAAATATTGTCGTGAATGGCACGTTTCGATATTTTGTAATTAGCCAATCGAGATATTGTCGGGCCTGTTCATATTCCGAGGCGAAAACATAGCTATTTCGAAAACTTGTCCTAAAAATATTCCCATCACGGATAACCTCATATTCCTGCAATTTTTCTAATCGCTGTTGCCAGAGGGCACCGATTCCGGCATGGGCATTTACAGCAGCCATCGTCAAAACAACAATCTATTACCCGTGGTTTAAACTCCCGCTGCGTGGGGCGAAAGTGAAGCAATGCTCATGTCCTTATCCAACCAAAATGATCAAAGGAAAAAACAGGTCCCCTAATATCTAGATCTGTATAAAGTGGTTATCAGAATGGATGTCAAAGGTTTTCTTATTGACCTCGACGGGGTATTATATGTCGGGGATCGGGCGATTGAAGGAGCACAACAAACGATCGATTTACTAAAGGAAAAAAAATACCAATATAGGTTTGTTTCTAATACAACGCGGAAATGCCGAAAAACGATTGTCGAACGTTTAATTCAACTTGGATTTGATATATCTGAATCCTTTATCTTCACACCACCTCTTGCTGCGATTGCCCGTATGAACGCCACAGGGAAACATCACTGCATGCTCATCACTACAGGTGACGTCTACAAGGATTTTGAGCTGTGGTGCGAACGAACTCCTGAAAACAGCAAAGTTGATTATGTTGTAATCGGGGATGCTGGGGATAAAATGACCTACAATACACTCAATGCAGCATTCAGAGCAGTGAATGTTGGGGCAGAGATTATAGCTCTCGAGAAAGACCGTTACTGGATGGCACCGGATGGATTGATGCTTTCTGCGGGTCCATTTGTCGCTGCTTTGGAATTTGCAACGGGAAAAAGTGCAACGGTTATTGGCAAACCATCTAAGGTATTTTTCGAAATGGCACTGAAGGACATGAATCTGCGTCCTGAGGAGGTTGCAATGATTGGGGATGATATCATAACTGATATTGCTGGGGGTCGTAAGGCCGGAATGAGAACAATTTTGGTTAAAACAGGCAAATTCCATCAAGAGTCACTGCAAAACGCCGTTATTAAACCTACATATGTCATTGATACGATTGCCGGGCTTAGAGCCATCTTATGAGCCGAGATCGTCTCTCGCTCTCAACGTCTTTCGATAAGAGGGCTCTTGGGTTATTGGTATTAGTTATCCTGTTTATACCGTTGTCTGCGGGTTGTATTGGGTTACTATTGCATGGCTCAAATGTCGTAACTCCACATATTGTTCCAATTGAGAACGCAGTCGCCCCCGCTCCACCCATTTACATTTTCCCTTTTGAGAATACGATTATAACGCTCGGAATGCCAGTCAATGGGTCGGTCTATGCGGGAGCAAAAGCATCAGATAAAGAGGTTACAGTCTATGGTAACGTTTCTGAACGCGATTGGATCACTCCGAGTTACCTCGCGATGATAAATGACCCCTCCCAAGAAGAATTCTATCAAAACCTGCTTATCCGTTTCCGACAGATACGAGATAAATATCAGTTAAGTGATGACGAATACCTTGAATTGATTGCGGTTTTTGTCCAATCAATTAAATATGAAACAATTGGTGAAAACCCAGCCAAATTCCCCATAGAAACATTTGCCGAGAAATCAGGTGACTGCGATGACAAGAGTCTACTTCTTGCCGGCCTACTTTCTCATGAAGGCTATCAAACGGCTCTTCTTTCGTTCCCTGAAGAATCCCATATGGCAGTTGGTATCTCCTGTCCCGGAATGCAATACAAAGATACTGGATATGTGTATTTGGAAACTACAAATCTTTCATTCGTCGGAGTACGACCCGACGAGCTTGTTGGGGGCATTATCCTGCATTCAGAACCACTTGTTATTCCTATAGGAACAGGAACGAAAATCTATGGGAAGTGCGACCAAACAAGCTATATTCATGGAATGTATATTACATCTGAAAAAAAGGTTGACGAAATCACTTCTCAGGTACAAAATATGAAAAACGAACTTCAATCGCTTGCTAGTACGCATAATATTAACCAATATAATCTACTTGTCCCACAATACAACAACCTCTTACAGAAACGCAATAGGTTTGCAGAAATCCATAATTATATTCTCGATCACCAATATGATCGCAAAGGTACATTTGAGTGGGTGAAAACGCACTCAATTGATCTTTAAAATTTTATATCACCATTTTTTCAAATATCTCAATTTAATCAATGACATTCATCAGTTCAGGTTTGGGAAATTTTTCTGAAAAGTCTCGATTATCTACTTCTGATGCAACACGTTTGAGTGCAATATCACAATATTGTCGTGAAATATCTATACCAATAAATCGTCGCCTGAGTTTCCATGCAACAAGTGTTGTTGTTCCGGCACCATTGAAAGGATCGAGCACTAGATCATTTTTGTATGAAAAAAGTTTCATCACCCGCCAAGGCAATTCTTCAGGAAACATAGCTGGATGATTATAATCCTTCATGCGAATTTCGGGTGGAAATGACCAACGGCCGATAACCCATTCTTTAAATTCGTCTGCAGTGATATCGATATTTTCCCGTCTTCCAAATTTTTTATGTGTTTCCTTATCAAAGACCTCGATAAACTCCCATGTATATTTAATATAGGGCATTGACGGTGATTTCCAGCTCCCCCACGCAGTATATTTTGCATTGTAGTTATTTTTCTCCCAGAGAAATTCTGCCTTCCAAAGCAATCCGAGACCAGAGAGTTGTTGTGATATAATATGGTGTGTAGGGACGTAATCTGAGAAGAGAGGTTGAATATTAACTGCAATCCTCCCCCCCGGTTTCAACACACGTTTGCATTCTTGCCAGACTAAAAGGAGTTTTGCATAATATTCGTTCCATTCATGAGTGTCATCATGGGGATCTTGGGCGTATGTATGTCCGAAGTTATAGGGTGGGGAGGTAATAATAAGATCAATACTATTGCGTGGGATACGAGAAAGTACTTCCTTTGCATCACCACATATAATTCGATTGATAAACTCTTTTATTTCTGCGGGTTCTTGGGATACGATCTCCCTTTTGGCATCTTTTGATCCTTTTCTTACTCTCGCTTTGCCTTCTTTATCTTTCACTTTCTCCGGTCGCACGTGACACCTGTAACTTTGTGTACTATTACTCAGGATTAGTTAAATTGTGACGATATCACGAGATCCAATCTGTGTTAAGGTGAAAAGCGTTTAATGCAGTAATCGACATACTCTCTACGATTATTCTATGCTGCATATAGAAGATCTCCATGTAAAAGTCGGGGAAAAAGAGGTTTTGCATGACATTAACCTCCACATTAACGAGGGAGAAACCCATGTTCTTCTAGGTCCCAATGGTTCGGGAAAGACCACGTTACTCATGACAATCATGGGTTTTTCTAACTACACTATTACTGAAGGAAAAATTCTTTTCAAAGGTGAGGATGTGACGAAAATGCATGCTCACGAACGCGCAAAGCGTGGTATGGGGATGCTGTTCCAACGCCCCCCAACCATCTCAGGTTTGAAACTTGGGAAGATTCTGACTGCAATATCTCACGATAAGGGGGAAAATATTCCGGAACTCGCCCGCTCTGTCCATATGGACGGCTTCTTAGAGCGTGATATTAACAAAGGCTTCTCTGGAGGGGAGATTAAGCGAAGTGAAGTGCTCCAGCTTTTAATCCAGAACCCCGACTTTATCATGTTAGATGAGCCTGAAAGTGGGGTAGATCTCGAGAACATCTCTTTGATTGGGGCAGCTATTGGTTCGCTTCTCGAAAAAGACAAACACATCATAAAGCGTCAAAAGAGTGGACTGGTAATAACTCACACGGGTTACATCCTTGATTACCTCGAAACCGACCGAGGGCATGTCATGTGTGACGGTCAAATCAAGTGTCATGGTAACCCCCGCGAGATCTTAATGGATATAAAGCAACGTGGGTATAAGGAGTGCCTTGAATGCCGTCACAATTGAAAGCTCCAGAACTCTCAAAAGTTGATCAGGAGCGGCTTGCCCAGTCAGGAATCGATCTTGCAATGAAGAATAGGTGTGGCAGTTATCTCCAGATGGACCAGGAAGTCGTTCACGCAGAATGCATGCAAGAGGGAATGGAAGTTCTCTCTTATAAAAAGGCCATGGAAAAATATGACTGGTTGAAAGAGTATAATTGGAAGGTTGTTTCATCAGAAAAAGATGATGTTACAAAATATGTTGCAGCACAAAAAGAGCCCAAAGGCTATGTGATAATTGCGCATAAGGGATCGAGTAATATCCTTCCTATCCAAGCGTGTCTGTTTCTCGGCCGAGACCAGATCCAACATGTTCATAATATCATTATTGCAGAAGAGGATTCTGAGCTCCACATTATCTCAGGTTGTACGAGTGGAGCTCATGTTGGCAAAGGTGGTGCTCATTACGGCATCTCTGAGTTTTACGTAAAAAAGAATGCAAAAATAAGCTTTACGATGATCCACACTTGGAGTGAGAACATTGAAGTGTATCCACGAAGTGCATCCCGTGTTGAAGAGAACGGCGTATTCCTCTCGAATTATGTATGTATGCACCCAGTCAAGAAAGTACAGATGTATCCGACTGCGACACTTTCTGGAGAAAACTCTGTTGCTCGATTCTCTAGCATCGTAATTGCATCACCTACATCTTATATGGATCTAGGTTCGCGTGCAATCCTTGAGGGGAAAGGGTCAAGCGCAGAACTGATTACACGTGCAATTACAAAAGGCGGTACTATTATATCTCGGGGCCATATCCAAGGAAAAACTGCTGGTACTCGAGGTCATCTTGAATGTAAAGGTCTGATTCTTCAAGACGGGATGATCTATGCGATTCCAGAGATCGAAGGATCTGTTGTCGGAACCGAGCTATCACATGAAGCAGCTGTTGGTAAACTCGCGAGAGATGAGATTGAATATCTGATGTCACGAGGTTTGGACGAAGACGAAGCAACCGCGACCATCATCAGAGGATTTCTTGATGTCAAAATCACGGGTCTTCCTGATGCGTTACAAAAGCAGATTGATGCGACAATAGATGTGGCAGAGAAAGCTGGATTCTGATTTATAATTGGTCGATAATGTTCTCGTTTCCACGCGATGAAGAACGCCGTAGGATGGTTGATCTCCAGATTGCAGCTAGAGGGATCCATGATCCACGTGTTCTTTCAGCAATGCGTGAAACACCCCGTCACCTTTTTATTCCGCCACCTTATGATCGTGCTGCATATGACGATTGCCCCCTTCCCATTGGTAATGGGCAAACAATTTCCCAACCCTATATCGTGGCGTTAATGACAGAATTGATCCACCCGAAACTTGGTGATAATATACTCGAGATAGGTGCAGGAAGTGGATATCAAGCGATGATTCTCGCGACAATTGTCAAAAAAGTAACAACTATTGAACGTATTTCAGAAGTTGCCAATCTGGCAAGGAGAAATCTAGTCGCTCTCCACTGCAATAATGTTGAGGTTGTGATTGGAGATGGAACACTGGGCTATCCAAAAAATGCTCCATATGATGGGATCATCATTACTGCGGCAACACCTCAAGTTCCTCCACCACTAATCGATCAGATGGCAGATGGAGGACGCCTTGTCGCACCAGTTGGTGGACGAGAGATTCAAGAATTAATCGTACTAGAAAAACGAGGTGGTAAAGTAATACAAAATTTACATGGCGGAGTTCGATTTGTGCCACTCATTGGTGAACATGGATGGGAGAACTAACGGTGATGAAATTTATTGATATAACACGTCAACTTTCTCCTGAAATCTTGATCTATCCCGGGGATTCCGATGTTATCTTTAAAAAACATGAACGGGGACAATTTCTAATCACCGATCTTTCATTAAGCACACATACTGGAACACATATCGATGCTCCAAGCCATTATCTTAAAACAGGTGCCACAATAGACAGCATTCCATTAAATTATCTCATTGGAAAGTGCAAAGTACTTGATCTAAGCGAAGTTGAAAATTCTATCGATGCTAACTATCTTCATGGTAAAATTCAACAAACAGAAAGGCTTCTTCTTAAAACATCATTTTCTGGTGCTAATAAATTCGTAGAGAATTACCCACACCTAACAAAAGACGCAGCAAAATACATCACCCACTATGGAATGAAATGTATTGGCATAGATTCTCCATCAATTGAATCCTATCAATGTGATGGTTCGGTGCACCGGGAATTGCTAGGACATGGATGTATTATCATTGAACTTCTCGATCTCTCAAATGTAAACGAAGGTGAATATGATATGATAGCCTTGCCACTTCCTCTCGCAGGGTTAGATGGATCACCCGCACGTGTTGTACTATATTCTGAAGAGGAATAAATAATGGATATTGTAATTGAAGCAGTTAACAAATTGAAAGAGGTCATCACTCACAGCGGTTGTGAAGATGGCGGGGTTGTGTTACAAGTCAATCCCGATGTTATCTCCTGCCAATATGAAAAAGGTGCTTGCATGGAAGCGTGTTTTGGTGGGAGAAGTGGTGAGTTCACCACTTTTAATCCTATTCGTGCCACAACAAAATTGGAATTCATGTTTGGGGCAACTCTCGATTCCCAGGAAACTCGTGGCGCTGCTTGCGCTATCATGAATGTTGTAACAAAATTTCTTTGTCTTAGCCGAAATGTCAGAGCATGCCCGGCAAAATCACATGAACTTTGTGTTCATGACCTAAAGAGTCGGATCGGTTCAAAGAGCGTTTGCTGTCTGGGCACAATGCCAACAATTGAGAGCGTGTTTGGACGATTCATAGTTTCAGATCCGGTATCTGCTGATATTATTTTGATTAATGGTGAAGGATCAATCACACCAGAAGTCGGTGATATTGTTAAAAAATTCATAAACAAAAAAACAATTCTATTCATTGGACCATCTACATCTGGCATTGCAAGCCTTGAAAAAATCGAAAGGTTTTGTCCTTATGGCACATGATTCCCAGATGTAAGGATAAAACTATTTCAACTGTATACCAGTATATTGTATGCTTTTTGGATCCTCTGGGATAAGGAGACAGTTCGATAAGGAACTTCTCCGTATTGCGCTCAGAACAGGATCAGCATTAGGAGCAAAATCGTCTGAAGTGCTTGTTGGTATCGATACGAGAACAACAAGCCCCTTGCTCGCCCATTTGGTTATTTCAGGGATACTTGGTTCTGGGGGGATTGCCTATTCATGTGGAATGGTACCAACACCATCTATTGCATTTGCCACACGGAAAATGAGTTCGGCATGCATGATTACTGCTTCTCATAATCCAGAAGAGTATAACGGGTTGAAGCTCTTTAATCCAGATGGGTCTTCATTCACACGTCGTCAACAGAATGAGATGGAGAGACTTCTCACTGTTGATCATTGGGTCGATTGGAAAACTCAGGGAACCCTTAGATCATACGATGCAATCTCGCAACACAAAAGAGCAATTCTAGATAATATAAATATCGCCCATAAATTCAGTGCTGTAATCGATTGTGGTAATGGTGCAGGGTGCATGCTCACTCCCCATATCTTGTCGGCATTGGGTATCAAACCGGTTTGTCTAAATTGTAATCCATCTGGGTATTTTTCACGTCCATCAGAACCGCTTGCAGAGAACCTCCCCTATATTGGTAAGATGGTGAAAAGTACCGGAGCACGTTGTGCCGTTGTCCATGATGGGGATGCTGATCGTATGATGGCATGGGACAAAACAGGAAAGTTCATTGATGGGGACCATATGCTTCTTCTTTTTGCAAAGTACCTTGGTGCTCAAAAAGTGGTCACAAATGATGATGCTTCAATGATGATTGAGGAAGTTGCCGATGTTCGGCGTACACCGGTTGGAGATTCTTATGTTTCTGAAGAACTCCTATCCTGGGGTGATTTCGGTGGCGAACCATCGGGTGCATGGATTTTCCCTAAAATTTCTTATTGTCCAGATGGACCCTTTGCAGCAGCTTTGTTCTGCGAGATTGCATCGGAATGGGATGTATCTGAAGAACTCGCAGCGATGCCAGAATATCCTATTATACGACAATCTTTCCAGAGTGAAAAGGCACGTGAGACTCTGACTACTCTTGGTGCAAAAAATCCGACTGAGGGTATTCGTTTTGAAAATGAAAATGGGTGGTACCTCATTCGTGCAAGCGGTACTGAACCAAAGATTCGGGTAACCGCAGAAGGGAAGACTCGCGGTCATGTTAAAGCGATGCTTGAAAAAGGGCGCTCTCTTCTTTCGCAGGGAAAAACTGCTTAAAGGTTGTTGACGAAAAGCTTATTTTATGGAATGTGTCGTGCTAGCGGCTGGCGAAGGGAAGCGAATGCGTCCTCTTACAGCAAAGCGTCCGAAAGTGATGCTTCCCCTAGCAAATCGCCCGATGATGGAACATCTTGTCATCGCTGCACGGGATAGTGGTATAAAGGATTTTGTTTTTGTCGTTGGTTACGGTGAGCGTGAAATCCGTAAACACTTTGGAGACGGGGACTCACTTGGAATTCAAATTAAATATGCTCCCCAAAGACAACAAATTGGTACTGCGGATGCATTGAACGCAGCTCGAAGTTATGTCGAAAAGAACTTCGTACTCTTAAATGGAGATATGATCTTAAAGAGTTCCGATATTCAAGCTCTATCAAAGAACAAAGCTCCTTGTATGGGCACTAGTGTCAGCGAACACCCAGAGGAGTATGGTGTAGTACTTGTGGAAAATGGGTTCGTAACCACTCTTGAGGAAAAATCTCCACATCCAAAAAGCAATGTTATTAACGCTGGTGCCTATGTTTTTAATCCTGACATCTTCGAAAAGCTTGAAAAAGTAGTGCCCTCTTCAAGAGGGGAACTCGAATTAACTGATGCACTTGTTGATTACATAAGCAATAAAAAATTGAAAGCGTACCAACTCATGTCGTGGATGGATGTCGGTAATCCTTGGGATATACTTGATGCAAATACAATACTCATGGCATCAATCGAATCTCATAATGAAGGAATTGTTGAAAAAAATGTTCATTGTTCAGGTCAGGTCGTTATCGGAAAAGGGTCAGTAGTGAAATCGGGAAGCTATATTGAAGGGCCATGTATAATTGGTTCCAATTGCCGAATCGGACCTCACGCTTTCATTCGTGGTTCAACATCTATTGGCGATAATTGTCATATCGGGCATTGTTCAGAACTAAAGAATTCAATCATCATGTTCGATACAAAAATTCCTCATTTTAATTATATCGGTGATAGTATCATTGGAAGCCGTTGTAACTTTGGAGCCGGTACAAAAATTGCAAATCTCCGGCACGACCATGCAACTATAAGAGTTGCAGGCAGGGATAGCAGGAAAAAAAAGTTCGGTGCGATTGTTGGTGATGGAGTCCAATTTGGAATTAACTGCTCAATTAATGTCGGAGCAGTCATCGGTACAGGTGCAAAATTTGCCCCTGGGAGTTACATTGATGGACTTATTGGTGAAAATTCATTTATTCGGTAGGTAGGAAGATGCAGGCAGTTATTCTTGCAGCAGGAGAAGGGAAACGGGTACGTCCCCTAACTCGGAGTAGACCAAAGGCATTGATTCCAATTGCAAACAGACCAATTATTGAATATGTGATAGATTCTCTCATAAAAAACGGTATACGCGATATTATTGTGGTTGTTGGGTACCGAAAAGAGCAAGTAACACGATATCTTAACCAGCTAGAAGTTCCAGTATCGGTCGTCTTTCAAGATAAGCAACTTGGAACGGCCCACGCCCTAAAATGCGCTGAATCAAAGATTAAAGAAGATTTCCTTCTTCTTCCTGGAGATAATTATATTGATATGGGGTCAATTGCCAAAATCAAAGAAATGCGTAATGCCATGCTTGTAAAAGAGCATCCAAATCCCTCGAATTTCGGAGTTGTGCTGTTAAAAGATGGTTTTGTCACAGATATTATTGAAAAACCGGAAAGAGCCCCTAGTTTTTTGGTAAGCACCGGAATTTTCTCTCTTACTCCAGCATTTTTCAAATTTATAAAGGATAACAACATTACTGATGTCATTTCGGGTATGATTAATGAAGGAGGAATGATCAAAGGGGTTGCAGCTGATGACTGGCAAGACGCAATCTATCCTTGGGATCTTCTTAAGATGAATACTCGTCTTCTATCACAGATCGTCCCGTCGCGGTACGGTACATCTAATAGAAATACAACCATTACTGGTGCTGTTCAAATAGGTAAAGGCACTAACATCGGCCCTAACACAATAATTTCTGGGCCGGTTGTTATTGGGAATGATTGTGAAATTGGACCAAATTGTTGTGTAATGCCTAATACCAGTATTGGGGCACGCGTAAAAATCGAACCTTTTTGTTATTTGGGGAATGCCCTTATTATGGATGATTGTTTCATCGGATCGCATTCTCGTATAATTGATACAGTACTTGGAGAGGGCTGCATGCTCTCTGATCACACCACTACCTGTACGAGCGTTTCAATAATGGAGATCGAAGGTGCTGCCATAAAACCAGAGTTCGGTGCTGTACTTGGAGATGGGGTGCGAGCTGGCGCTTTCATTACATTCAAAAATTGTATCGTCGGAAACAATGTCACGATAGAAGACGGTAACCGAGTCATCTCTTCGTTTGTTCCTGACGATGCGCTGGTGATATAAGGTGTGCGGTATTTTTGGATATATTGGTCGAAGAACTGCTGCACCAATAATTGTCAAAGGATTAAAAAAGCTTGAATACCGTGGATACGACTCGTTCGGTATTGCAACATTAGGAAGTGGGATAGAGATTTCAAAACATGAGGGTAGAATTTCGGAAAATGGGCGGTCAGCGATTCGTTTAAATGGAACGATTGGTATCGGACATACCCGTTGGGCAACGCACGGCATTCCCAATGATATCAATGCTCACCCACACATGGATTGCAAAAACCGAATCGCAATTGTCCATAACGGAATTATTGAGAATTATGCGGATCTTAAACGCCAGCTTATTGCACGCGGGCACAGGTTTCTTTCAGAAACTGATACAGAGGTTATTGCTCATCTAATCGAAGAAAAATATACCAACAACTTACTTACCGCTGTACGCGATACTGTGTCAGATCTTCAGGGATCCTTTGCACTTTTAGTGATATCTCCCGAAGAACAACGAATTGTCGCAGCCCGCAATGCGAGTCCACTTGTTATTGGGGTTGGTGATGGTGAATTTTTTGCTGCTTCTGATATGACTCCAATTCTCGAATATACCGAACGTGCCATGTTTTTAGAAGATGGAGACATTGCAAGTCTATCTCAAACCAAGGTTGAAATTTTTCATGGTGATGATATTGTTACTCGTCAGATCGAACTAATTGACTGGTCGGTTGAGGATACTAAAAAAGGTGGATTTCCCCATTACATGCTCAAGGAAATCTATGAACAACCCCAGGCATTTTACAATTCGATCAGTGGTATAACAAAAGAAACAATTCCCAGAGTCGCAATAAAACCATCATCAGTAGTAATCGTTGCCTGCGGCTCATCTTTCCATGCAGGGCTAATTTTCAAATATCTATTGGAAGAAACTTGCGGAATTCCAGTACGAATTGAATATGCATCTGAGTTTAAATATTTCCCACCGCCAGTTAATGGTCTTGTAATAGGTATTACTCAATCGGGAGAGACGGCCGATACACTTACTGCCCTTAAACAGGCAAAAGCACACAACTGTTCTACTCTTGCAATTACAAATGTGTTAGGAAGTTCGGTCAGTAGGATTGCAGATTCTACTCTCTACATGCGTGCAGGACCAGAAATTAGCGTTGCAGCAACAAAATCATTTGTCGCCCAGCTTGCTGTTTTGATGCAACTTATCAATATTTATTCTGATAACCAGTTCAACAAAGTGTTACTTCAGGGGCACCGTGCAATTGAAGATATTCTACTTAAGGATCTATCAGAAGCTATTGCGATCTGTAAAAAGGCTCATAGTCTCTTCTATGTAGGACGAGGCGCTTTTTTCCCGGTTTCCCTTGAAGGGGCTCTAAAGATGAAGGAAATATCTTATATCCATGCCGAGGGATATGCAGCTGGAGAACTAAAACACGGTCCGTTTGCGCTGCTTTCCAAAGACACCCCTGTTATCGCTATCTGTATGCCTGATGACACCTATGGAGTAATGATATCAAATATCAAGGAAATTAAGGCACGTGGAGCACCTGTAATCGCCTTGGGTGTTGAAGGAGATAGTGAACTTACAGATGTTGTGGATCTCTTCATTTCCGTTCCAAAAACACATAAGTTTGTTCAGGTACTGACAAGCCTTGTTATCCTTCAATTGCTCGCTTACCACACCGCAGTCGCACTGAAAAGAGATATAGATAAACCGAGAAACCTAGCAAAGAGTGTGACGGTTGAATGATAGAATATGGAATTAACAGACTTGGTAATGGGGCACAGATCTTTGAACCCGTCACATTAGGATTCCCCAGTCATGATAAAATCGGAAAGAACGGATATCCAGGAACAACACTTGGCAAACGTGCGACTATACGTTCTGGAACTATTATTTATTGCGATGTTGTAATTGGAGATGATTTCACTTCTGGACATAATGTATTAATTCGAGAGAAGACTACAATCGGTAATAGGGTTACAATTGGATCCTCATCTATTATTGAGGGTAAATGCTCAATAGGAAACGATGTAAACCTCCAAAGCTTGGTTTATATTCCAACAGATACGACAATTGGCAATAGAGTATTCATTGGTCCAAATGTTGTTCTAACCAATGATCGATATCCACCGTCACGCATAGAGAATTTAAAAGGCCCTACGTTGTCTGATGGTACATCAATCGGAGCTAATGCTACTATTTTACCTAATGTGCATATCGGAGAGGGGGCCCTTATTGCTGCTGGTGCAATTGTAACAAAGGATGTTCCTCCTTTTTCACTTGCTATTGGAGTACCAGCGAAGATGACAAACCTCCCAAAAGAGATGAGGACTCGACGCTAGAATGATTAGTAAAAAATTCGTTCATCTACGTAAATTTTATTAAAGGGATGTACCATTATGAAAATTCTGTTAGTCTCAACCCAAGACTATATTCATCATCCAATACTATCTCGTCATCATAATATTTTTGAAGAATTAGCAACCCGTCACGAAGTGCACGTCCCTCATTTTCATGTCAGCCGGGGGATAGAGCGAAAGACACGATTAGTTGTACACGAAGCAACGCAGTTTCCATTTAAAAACCCACTCCTTCACTATACATTCAATGCACCATACCATCTTCATGTTATCAACAAAATTGTAAAAGAGCAAGGAATCGATATTGTCGTTGCAGCCCATGTACTTGCCGGAACTGCTGCTATTCATGCGGCAAAAAAAAATGAAATCCCAGTAATTTTTGACCTTAAGGATTGGTTTCCCGATTCAGCAGCTGCATATATGAAAAATCGTATAGTGCAATGGACTGTCCGCAATGTTGTCTGGGAAATCACAAGACGCAACCTGAAAAATAGTAATAAAATAACAACGGTATCGCCGTCACTTGTAGATAAATTGAAGGGATTTGGTTTTAATGCCGATCTTATCACAAATGGAGTTGATACAAATCTTTTCAAACCCTTAGATGGGTCTTTAAAACGAGAAGAACTCGGAATTAGCAATGATGATTTTGTTATCGGGTATATTGGAAGTATCGAACGATGGTATGCTATTGACGAGTTGATTCGCTCACTTCCTGAAATAATCACTTACCAAAAAAACACAAAACTACTGATTGTTGGGGGATCTCTCTTTACAGAATATATGGATGAACTCCATCATCTTGTCCAAGATTTAAATTTACAGAACCACGTTATATTTACTGGAATCGCACCTTATGAGGATCTCCCTAAATTTATTTCTTGCATGGATGCCTGTACAATTCCGCTTTTACCACCACAATGGGTCGATATCGCTCTCCCCAACAAATTTTTTGAATATTCTGCATGCCAAAAACCCATCGTTATGAGCCCGATTCCAGATGTAATAAAGATCGGTGGACCGAATCTTTTCGTATACCGCACAAAACAAGAGTATTTTGAATGTATCAAATCAATCATTGATAAACCCGTTAATTATGATATTAATCTTGGACAATATAGTTGGAAAGAAAAATCTCGCCAGTTTGAATCGATTTTTAATTTGATATCTCAATCGTGATCATCCAAATTTATTTCTCCTCTCGTTAGCAACTTAGTACTTCTATAGGATGATTGAATGCTCGGCCCCAAGCTAAAAAATTACCGAACATATTTTATTATCGGCCTTATTGCAATTTTTTCCTTATTTGCACTCTGGCTACGCCTGATTCCAATGCTCAATATGGGTAATACCGATATCCTCACAATAGTCGGTAGTGATGATCCACTTTACAACCTACGTCAAGTTGAACAACTTCTCACAAATTTCCCGATATATACCTGGTACGACCCCATGACATTGTATCCGTTGGGAACAACGATTTACTGGGGGCCGCTTTTCATTTATATTTCAGCTTTTGCCTGTATGATCACTGGTGCTACAACCCGCCCGGAGATTATAGGGACCTGCCTCCTCATTCCACCAATAATGGCGACCATAACAGTGGTTTTAATGTATTTTGTTGGCAAAGTCTGCGGGGATTGGAAAACGGGGCTCCTCGCTTCAGGATTCACTGCAATAGTTTCAGGCCAGTTCTTTTATCGTTCGTTCTATGGATATTTCGATCATCATATTGGCGAAGTGCTTTTTTCGACACTCTTCTGTTTACTTTACATTTATGCGATACTATCAGACAAAGGGAAAACGATAGATTTGAAAAAGTTTGATAGTTATAAAACAACATTCATATTCTCTTGTTTTGCGGGTATTGCTTACCTGCTTGGTCTTTTTTTAATGCCAACGATGATCCTTTTTGCTATGATTGTGGGTATCTTTACAATCATACAATCATTCATTGATTTTTATCGAAACAAGTCGACAGAATATCTCTTAATTATTAATGGAGTTTGTTTTAGTATTGCAATTATAGGGCTCTTTATCTTTGGATTTAAAAATAGCAGTAGTGCAATTGACCTTTCGACATATTCATTAGGTCACATTTATGCCTATCTCATTATTATCGGAGGTACCGGTGCTTTGTACCTTCTTGCTCGGTATCTTAAGGGTCGGGAAAAATACTATTATCCTGCAACTCTTCTTGGTTTATTAATTGTTGCTGTCGGAATTTTGTTTGTAGCATTTCCCCAACTATTCAACTTATTTATCGTTGATTTATTCCAATTCTTTGGGCAACAACCCATAACAAATACTGTCCAAGAGGCAAGAGGATGGAGTACTGATCTCGCGTGGGCTGCCTTCAATTATGGACTCATTCTTTTTGTTGGTGGCGCTCTTGTCATGGTATATAACAATTTCAAAGACGAGCATCCGCATCAAGTGTTCGCACTTGTCTGGTCGGTCGTGATGTTCTACTCAACCTGGCAACATATCAGATATGAATATTATACCGCAATTAACGTCGCACTTCTATCAGCAGTCTGTATTTATTTTTTACTAGACCTCAGCTTGGCTGATTTGACTCGATTAGTTAAAGGAATAGCTGCCGAATCTAGTTCCAATGACAAAGAAACAACCAAAAAAGACGAACCCCCCAAAGGAAAAAAACAGAAAAAAAGTCATAAAAAGGCAATAAGTTCCACATCATTTAATTTCCTAAATCTCGGTCTTTTAATAATTGCGCTTGGAATTGCTATTCTTTTTATTTATACATCAGTAAATTACAGTTACATCAATGCAACTAATAATCCAATCCGTATGAACGGGGATTGGCGTGAATCGTTGGAATGGATGGGAAATAACACACCCGATACTGGCGTGAATTATTTCACAATTTATGATAAGAAAACGTTCCAGTACCCGAATTCATCTTATGGGGTGATCTCGTGGTGGGACTATGGACATATGATTACTTATATTGCAAAACGAATTCCCAACGCTAATCCGTTCCAACAAGGAGTTGCGGGTCCGAACGGATCTGCGGCGTATTTCATGGCTGAGTCCGAGAACACAGCAAACAATATAGCAGACAATATCGGTATTCGGTATGTGATTACGGATATTGAGATGGATGAAGCGATCAACGGTAAATTTTGGGCAATGGCAACATGGTACAACTCAACACTTGGTGCATCACCATATTGGACAACATACGGTGCACCGAGTAGAGATAACCCCAATCAATTGGTGCCGATTCCATTGATTAATCAACACTATTATGACACCATGGTCTCCCGACTTCACAATTTTGACGGTTCGTTGACAAACGCAACTTCCGTATATTATGTCGAATATGTAGACCCATCAATATCCTCAGTTAATTACCCAATAATCACTCGTGCTGATGCTATGAATGCATCCGATGCGCAATTGAAAGCTGAACAATATAATGAAAAAGCACAACAGGGCTACCATGCAGCTGTATTAAGTCCTGCGATATCACTACCGGTTGACAACATCCCTGCTCTCTCACATTATCGGCTTGTTCATGAATCACCCAGTAATGTCTATGGTGCAAAGATTCCTGACATTAAGTACGTAAAAGTATTTGAATACGTGAAAGGTGCTCACATCAAAGGTAATGGGGTAATTGAAATACCACTAGTCTCGAATTCGGGTCGTCAGTTCACTTATCGGCAGCAGAGTATTAATGGGGAATTCATTGTCCCATACTCAACAAGAGATAATCCTTATACAGTAAAAGCAGTTGGTAAATACAAGATTGTTGGTTCTTATCAGGAATTCGATGTACCAGAGAATGCAATAATGCAGGGACTTTCAATTAATTAACAATAACACTTTTTATTCAATTTTATGATAAGATTTTTTGATTCTGAAAACAACCGCACAGTCAATTTTAGATAGATATGACGCAATGCAGGGCTATTTCCGGGATGATCTTCTCCCACCATGATCTTGAAACTCACGATGAATCTAGTATCCGACTCCAAGATGCAATTAAAGGGGTTCCCTCAGATATACCATTGAATGAGCCTCGTCCGGCTTCTTGGGATGACTTGCTCCGTATTCATTCTCCATCTCATATTCGCATGATTCACGAGTTCTCTTCCCATGGAGGACTTCACTTTATCGACAACAACACATATATAACAAGCCGTTCGTTTGAAGTTGCATCATACGCTGCAGGTGCAGCCATTGATGCAGCGAACTGTGCTCTTGATGGTGAACATTGTTTTGCCCTTGTCCGGCCCCCGGGACATCATGCGGAACCTGACCGTTCAATGGGATTCTGCCTTTTCAATAATGCAGCTATAGCTGCATCAGTAGCACTCGATCGTGTTAAAAGAGTTGCAATCGTGGATTGGGATCTTCATCACGGAAATGGAACACAGAAGATATTTTATAATAGTGATCGTGTCCTTTTCTGCTCGATCCATCAAGGTAATTCATTTCCCCGAACAGGATGGGTCGATGAAATTGGTGAGAGTGAAGGAAGAGGATTTACAATAAATGCTCCAATTCGAGCCGGGGCAACGATAATCGATTACCGTTATGTATTTGAAAAAGTATTTTTACCGGCAATTGAGCGTTTTAGGCCAGATCTAATGATCGTTTCTGCCGGACAAGACCCTCTTTCCGATGATCCCCGAAGTGGGATGCGTTTGGTACCTGCAGATTTTGGGATTCTAACATCACTTCTTATGTCTGCGGTCGATACACCTCTTGCACTTGTTCTCGAAGGTGGTTATGGCCCTTCACACGGTGAAGCGATCCGACAAATATTTTTATCTCTAAGAGGGAATTTCTCTTTCCCTGAACCTGATAATACTCTTATCCCACGTGAGAGTACACAACGCATCGTATCGGTGCTTCAGAAACTTGTCATTTAATTACCTAGACAAAACATCTTTATTACACAGTAATTACCTATTGTCTGGTATGCATACGGAAGAAGTCGTTGTGGGGATGCGGGTGCGATACCCGCGAACGGGAACCACCGGCATCGTGCAGCGTATCGAGACCGTTCGAGGTAATACTTTTGCAGAACTAGATAGCACCCATCTTCTCTACCATATTGATCAGCTTATACCAGCAAAGGCAACAGAAAAAGTGAGTACTACAATTATTGAGGATGCAAAAAAGATTATCGCACAAGAGAGAGAATTCGCCGCTGGGAGCGAATTACAAGAAGCTTTGAAAAATATTGATCAGAGTTGTGAGGGAGGGGGTTAATCCTCCACTCCTATCGTAGTCAATTTTACTGATTCCACGCCTTTCTGGGCCATCAATCTCTCTGCAAGAGATTTCAACTGGGTGCCATCGCCACGTAACAGAATCACTTCAAGACAACGTGACTCTGTCACATGAGAATGTAGTGACGCTTGGATAATACCTTTAAACTCGTGCTGAATATCCGTAAGCACGACTAGAAGTCCTCGTTGGTCATGGTCGTATATCATCGTAATTACGCCTTGACGTTCACCCTTAACATCAGCCATCCATTTATAATACTGGATATAACTTCGTATTGCATCCCTGATCCCTTCAGATCGTGACGAGTAGCCACGGTAGTTGATAATCTGATCGAATTGATCCAAAAGGTGCTTAGGCAATGAAATACCGATGCGAGAAAGTTCACTATCAATTGTCATAAAGAATCCTTACGCTGATGTTATTTTATGTCATTTTTAACATTTCGATTTCTTTTTGTAACACAAGATAAGAAGGTTTTAGATTGAATTAAGCCAAAAAAATAAATAAAAATCTCATTTTTAGATCTATTTTCATCATTTTTTAACGATAGAGTTTTACTGGTTATGTATAAGTATCATCGTTATATATAGAGTAAGGAGGTTGAATTTCAATTGCAAGATGTGACAATCCCCAGCGTCAATATAGGTGTTGTTGGTCATGTCGATCATGGTAAAACTACACTAGTAAATGCTCTTACAGGGACGTGGACCGACCGGCACAGTGAAGAAATTAAACGAGGTATCTCGATACGTCTAGGTTATGCTGATGCAACGTTTTACCGATGTTCATCATGCCAAGGATCTGACGCTTACTCAACAAATCCGAATTGCCCCGTCTGTGGTACCAATGGGACAGCCTTCCGATCCATTTCATTCGTGGATGCGCCAGGGCATGAGACACTCATGGCAACAATGCTTTCTGGCTCAGCACTGATGGATGGAGCGATGCTCGTTATATCCGCATCAGAGAGATGCCCACAACCACAAACAAAGGAACACCTGATGGCGCTGGAACTTGTTGGCATCAACAAAATTGTGATCGTCCAGAATAAAATTGATGTCGTAAGTCAAAAAGCAGCCATTGAGAATTACCAACAGATAAAAGATTTTATTAAAGGTACTATTGCTGAAAACGCTCCAATCATTCCAGTGTCTGCTCAGAAAGGGATCAATATGGAAGCACTTATTCAAGCACTTGATGCAACAATCCCAGAACCAACACGCGATCCAAATGCTGAGCCAGTGATGCTGATAGCACGGTCCTTTGATGTAAACAAACCCGGATGCAATTGGAAGGAAGTGAAAGGCGGTGTTATAGGGGGTTCACTAATTCGAGGGGTCTTGCGAGAGGGAGAGGAGATTGAGATACGGCCAGGAAGACAACTTCAAGTTGAAAACCGAATTAAATGGGAACCTATCACTACTACAATTACCTCAATTAATGCTGGATCGACCAAAGTTGTTGAGGCAACACCGGGAGGCCTTCTTGGAGTTGGGACAAAACTTGATCCTGCACTTACTAAAAGCGACGCTCTTGCCGGACAGGTCGTGGGTCACATCGGCAAGCTTCCTACGGTATGGGATCGAATCAGGTGCCGAGTCACACTTATGGAGCGTGTCGTAGGTGCCACAAGTGAACTAGCAATCGAACCATTGAAACACAATGAACCGCTGATGCTTTCTGTGGGTACAGCGGTCACTGTTGGTATTGTTACTAACACAAAAAAGGACATTGTTGAAATTCAGCTGAAGCGACCAGTATCCGCTGAACTTGAGGCACGGATCGCAATCAGCCGGCAGGTGGGAGCACGCTGGCGATTGATAGGTATGGGCATACTGAGCGAATGAAGATACTCTTTGACGCTAATGCTCTCATGATGCCAGCACAATTTTCACTTGATCTATTTGATGAACTCCGGCAACTCATCGGTGCGTTTGAACCGCTAGTGCTTGATGTTGTGGTTCGTGAACTTGCCGGTATATCTTCTGGTAAAGGAAGAGATGCTGCTGCAGCGCGTTATGGCTTAGAAATTGTAAAGAAATGTACAAAAGTACTAATCGAGGAACTATCAGTGGGTTCTGTCGATCAGCAAATAGTTAATTATGCAAAAAAACATGGATGTATCGTTGTAACAAATGACCGGCACTTGAGACAGATTCTTCTCTCCCAAAGGATCGGTGTTATATCTATGAGAAAACAGAAAAGACTGGAACTAATAAAAAGCTAGGGAATTGCTATGTATAATAAAATACAGCTTGAGGATAAGGTCAGGGTACCTCCCATCCGCCTTGGGGAGAAACTCGAAAAAGTCCTTTTAGATGTCTTGCAGGAGCATTTAGAGGGTAGTATTGACAAAGAGATCGGGATATTTATCTGCATTACGCGAGTGCTCGATGTTGGTGAGGGGGAACTGGTTCCCGGAGATGGTGGCGTATATTACGATGTGAAATTCGAAGCACTAGTCCTACGTCTTACATTGCAAGAAGTAATTGAAGGGGTTGTGGTTGAGACAACAAGTTTTGGTGCATTTGTTTCTCTCGGTCCTATTGATGCCATGCTTCACGTGAGCCAAATCTCAGATGAATACATCAACTACGATGAGAAAAATTCTCGGTTAATCTGTCAGGAGTCAAAAAGATATATTGGTGTAGGAGATTCAGTTCGAGCCAGAGTTGTAACATTAAGCCTGAATGAACGCGAACCCCGTGATAGTAAGATTGGCCTTACAATGCGTCAGGCGGGACTTGGGACAGCACTATGGCTTGAAGAAGATATGAACCAAGAGAAAGAGAGACAGAAAGAACCACCAGCAGAAAAGAAGGAAAAGAAGGAGCGAACTGGTCGTAAATCAAAGGAGAAGTGAGGGGCATGCCTGGAGCAGGAAAAAAGAAACAGGGGAAAGTGTGCCGTGAGTGTCATCGAGTTGTAGATGGTGAGAACTGTGTAGTGTGCGGTACAGCCAACCTAAGTGAGGACTGGTCAGGCTATCTTGTAATAATCGACCCAGAACACTCCGATGTGGCGAAAAAAATGAACATTAAACTCGCCGGTCGGTATGCTTTGAAGGTCCGCTAATGTTCAAACTCCCTGACGAAAAACGCCATTATTTTAAAGAACCATTTGGCGAATTGTTTCCCGATATTACTGGTATTATCTCCCGTCTTTCCGGAAAAATTATCTATTCTGTTGGAGACATTGTGACCCATAACCTCCAGAAAAATGGGGCTACGCCTTCAGTTGCAATTGTTGATGGTCACACAATGCGGTCTCCCTGCAAAAAAAATTTTTCAACCATTGGAAAAGTAGTTCGGGTAAAGAATTCGGCCGGTACAATTAGTGACGAGCTTATCGCAACTATTAATGATGCTGTCACTCACCCGCCAATGACAATCTATGTCAATGGAGAAGAGGACCTCGCCGTTATCCCTCTTGTAATTGCAGCACCAATGGGTTCGATGGTGCTTTACGGGCAACCCCATAAAGGTGTTGTAGTAAAAGAAGTAAATATAAAAGCAAAAGAGCAGGCGCTAGAACTGCTGTCTCATTTTATCCACACAGATTAATTATTCTAATGAATATTTCTGTTTCTGATTCCCATTTTCTCTCGTCTGTAGAATTCCTTTGGATGATGATCACATTTTAAATAACACGGTTGCCAATAATTACAGGATATTGATGGATTTTGAAATTAAAAGCGATAAAAGAAATGAACTTTTATCAAGAAGGGAGGTAAAGTTCACTCTCAAATATGACGGTGCAACCCCCTCTCGAATGCAGATCATCGGAAAGATCTGTGCACTTCTCAATGTAAAAGAGCAACAGGTTGTGCTCGATTCTTTAAAAAGTAGTTTCGGTAAAATGGAAATTAATGGTGATGTTCGCATCTACGACAACGAAGAAGGTAAAAAGAAAACTGAACGCGCGCACCTAATGGAACGAGGAATGCCCAAACCTAAGCAGGAAGGGGCAGCATAAGTATGGCTGCAAAGAAGGCAGGGACTGCAAAAGGACCCAGGCGGAGTGCACACTTTAAGATCGAAGGCGGAAAGGTCACTACCACAAAAAAATATTGCCCACGTTGTGGACCTGGGGTCATGATGGCAGAACATAAAGATAGGACTGCCTGCGGAAAGTGTGGCTATACTGAATTTAAAAAATAAGTTGTGAATGCCTATTTTCAGGCAAGTTCTCGGGATTGAGGGGACTGCATGGAACCTCAGTGCCGCTGTTTTTGATACAGATCTCATTTCTCTTACTTCAAGACCATACAACCCCCAACACGGGGGTATCCATCCACGAGAAGCTGCTCAGCACCATGCATCGGTAATGAATGAGGTTATTATGTCTGTGCTTAAAGATCCAAAGGCAATTACAGGTATTGCTTTCTCTCAAGGACCGGGGCTAGGCCCCTGTCTCCGCACAGTTGCGACCGCCGCACGCTCACTGGCACTTGCGTTAAATGTGCCACTTGTTGGTGTGAATCACTGCGTGGCCCATGTTGAAATTGGAAAGTTTGCAACTAGTTGCAGCGATCCTATTGTGTTGTATGTTAGCGGAGCAAACACGCAAGTAATCGGTTATCTTAATGGTAGATACAGAATTTTTGGTGAGACCCTTGATATCGGGATTGGTAATATGCTTGACAAATTCGCACGTTCAAAAGTTTTACCACACCCGGGTGGGCCCATAATTGAACAACTTGCAGTAAAAGGGGGATATATTGAACTCCCATATACCGTAAAGGGAATGGACCTTGCTTTTTCCGGTCTAATGTCCGCAGCAAAGGATAGTAAAGCGCCGATTGAGGACGTATGTCATTCTCTACAAGAAACCGCCTTTGCTATGTGTGTTGAAGTAACTGAGCGAGCGATGTCACTTGCAGGAAAAGACGAGGTTCTCCTTGTCGGTGGTGTTGGTGCAAATAAACGACTTCAGGAAATGCTTAAGACTATGTGTGAGGAACGCGATGCACAATTTTTTGTCCCAGAATCTCGTTACCTCGGTGATAATGGTGCGATGATAGCATATACTGGGAAGTTGATGCTTGATAGCGGTCAGTCACTCCCTGTTGAATCTTCACATATTAACCCATCATTTCGCTCCGATCAAGTTGAAGTAACATGGAAAGTGTCGGAAAAATCTGCTACCAGACCGAATAATCTAAACAAAAAAATCACCACCGCTCGTGGTGCGGAAGCAATTATAGAATTTTCGGATAAAAGTGCGTTAAAACGCAGAATCTCTAAACGATATCGTGTTCCTTCCCTTGATAACCGTTTAATTATCGAAAGAACCCGGGCGGAAGCAAGGTTGATTGCTCTTGCACGTTACTCAGGTGTACCAACCCCAATTATGAGTGACATAACTAACGATACAATAGTTATGGAAAGGATCCATGGTTCATTGCTTACAAATAACATGTCGGTTAAAAACCTTAAAGAAGCGGGACGAGTGGTTGGAAAATTACATAACTCTGGTATTATGCATGGCGATCTCACTACAAGCAATATGATTATGGACAATAGACGACTTGTTTTGATAGATTTCGGACTTGCACAAGTCACTGCCGAGATTGAACAGAGAGGCGTAGATATCCATGTTTTATTTCAGACTTTAGAAAGCACCACGGTGGACTCCGCAGAACTAAAAAATGCATTTTGTGAAGGGTATAGAGAGACATTTGCTGGCGCTAACGATGTAATCGCCAGAGAGAAAGAAATAGAGTTGCGAGGGAGATACCTCTGAAACTTATTGTCGTGACGAGCAATCCCCATAAGGCGCATGAGGTAGCGGCGTTTTTTTCAGGAGTTGTCGATGTTACCCATGTAGCACTTGAATGCCCAGAATATCGAAGTGATGATGTCGGAGAGATCGCTCGGGAGAAGGCAAGGTATGCATATGGACAACTTGGAACACCGTTGATTGTTGATGACACTGCATTTGAAATTGACGCACTCAACGGTTTCCCTGGACCCTATGCGGCATATGTACTCGAATGTATAGGAAATTCAGGAATATTACGTTTGATGGATGGGATACAAGATCGTAGTGCGAGTTTCAGTACAGCGATTGCATTTGCAGATACAGATGGATTCCAAGTTTTTACCGGTACTATTTATGGTACTATTACAACTGCACCCAGAGGGAGGAAAGGATTTGGATATGACCCAATTTTTGAATATAACGGTTTAACGCTTGCAGAGATCCCACTTTCTGAAAAGAGTCAAATTTCACACCGTGCAAAAGCCCTTACCGCTTTCCATGATTGGTTTGTCAAGAAGTATGGTTTCTCAGGATGACACAAACGGTTAAAACCTTTTACGTCATTCATATCAGGGCAGGAGTATTCTAGAGATGGCCAAGTTCCCAGAGGCTGAAGCCCGGTTGCTCAATGTGAAGATCTGCATGCACTGCAATGCTCGTAATGCGATTCGTGCAACAACGTGCCGTAAATGTGGATACAAGAAACTACGCCCAAAGAACAAAGAGCGCAAAGCGTAATTTAATATTAATAAAATATTTTGTTCTTTTCTCTTTGATTCTTGAAGATAGATTAAAAATCGTCACTATTTTAATTATTTTGAATATATCTCAAAAAATCTCTAATTTTTCAAAAAAATTTAAATTATTGATTTTAAGCGCTATAATAAGTGACTCTTTTACCTTTCTTTGCATATTCGCCAGCAAATGTCTCAATATTTCTTTTATACCCAATTCGGTCAACAAATCCGAGATCCCTCAGCTTCTGGCGAACTCGCATTACATCAGCTTCGTCTGCCCAATCTTTTGTGTAAACATAAATGACCTTCCGATTATCACGAGAATCTGGATTGGGTTTTGCGGTACTAACTTTACTCGAAATACCAAGCTCACCAGCAACCGTTGCATCACGCAACTTTTTCCAAGATGCATCTACTTGATCTGGTTCTTGGAAAATCAGCCATTTACCTGCATTTTCATCTTCAATCGCCTCAGGTGGACTTTCTGGTGCATCCTGAACAATCCAATACATTTGGGTGGTCTTAGATGGAACTACCCCCTCTCCAGTCAGGATCATGTCATAGATAGTATTGGTATTCTTGAACCGTCCGATTAGCGCCTCTGCAAGCTGTGGATAATCTTTAGCAAACTGTTGAAATATTGCATTTAAATCTGCCTTGAAGTCGACATCTTGTTCTACTAGTGAGAACAGGTATTTTCCCTGTACTCGGAGTCCTTTATTTAAGAGATGCTCGAAGATCCCATACCCAACATCTGCGAGCGCCACATAGTCGACTTCTGCCATACTTAATCGTCAGGTGCTGCCCGAAAAAATAGTTTCTGATTTATATACGAACAAATGTTGTTACTTCAAAACTTAAATGGGAGAAAGGTGTTGGCTGAATTTTGTATTTGAATAACTTTCTTGAATATGTTGAATTTTTGAAATTTTACTGTATCATCGTCGAATATTTTAAGACCAGTCTCGTCGTATTAGTACCAATTATGAAATGGAAACGTGACTGGGGTCTGACGGCCAGGGTCTGGCTGACCATGTTCTTGCTCTTCATCGTCTATCTCGTGTTCATGACGGTATTGTGGGCATTCGGCGCAGGACTCGGGCTGATAGTAATTCTAGCCGTAGGAATGGCGTTTATCCAGTACTTTTTCTCGGATAAACTGGTGCTCTGGAGCACGGGTTCCCGTATCATCGCAGATGACGAATATCCCGAGCTTCACCGGACGGTCGAGAAACTCTGTAAGGAGGCGGATCTTCCCATTCCGAAGATCGCAATCATGCAGAGCCCGGTGCCCAACGCGTTTGCCACCGGGCGGAGCCCGAAGCATGCTGTGGTTGCCTGCACTGATTCGATCATGAGACTCCTCAACAACGATGAACTCGAGGCTGTACTGGGCCACGAACTTTCCCATGTAAAGAACAGGGACATCCTGACCATGACCGTTGCGAGTTTTATCGCCATGATCGCGTCGATGATTATGCAGAGCTTCTTCTTTTCTGCAATGTTTGGCGGGCGCAACCGGGACGGAGGGGGTACGATCATTGTCTGGGTTGTCTCAATCATCGTCTGGTTTATCGCGACACTCCTTATGCTCGCACTTTCTCGGTACCGCGAATTTGCGGCAGATCGCGGTAGTGCGCTGATCACCAGGAATCCCCAAGCCCTCATCTCGGCACTGAGCAAGATCAGCGGCAGGATTGACGCGGTTCCTCGTGAAGCAAAGGCCAGAGTCCAGGGGGCAAATGCATTCTTTATCATCCCGGCGCTCTCTGGCAATACCATCATGGAGCTCTTCTCCACCCACCCACCCCTTGAAAAACGGATTGCCAACCTTGAAAAAGTTGAAGCCGAGCTTCGCGGGTACTGACCCTCCCATACCCCATTGTTTTTCCAGCGCATCCGTAACCCTACTATTTTACGTGTCATTTCTGCGTCAGGGTGGAACGATTGGATGTTTCGCAGTGGCCCTGCCGCAAAAGGACCGGATTGACGACGATATGGCAATTATTAATACAAGTCCCTGCTAAAATGGTAAAGCATCACTGCATCGATGGTCTAGAGGCATGACTTAGGCCTTCCAAGCCTATAGCCCGGGTTCGATTCCCGGTCGATGCATTGGGCTCGTGGTCTAGTCGGCTATGACGTCGCCTTCACACGGCGAAGATCTCGTGTTCGAATCACGACGAGCCCATCTGGAACCCACACCGTCTGATGACGGTGTGGGTTGACTCTGAGAACCACGTTCCTCAATCGTTCCGATTCGTCTTTCAAGGTCAATTATTCGTTTCTCGTAATCTCTTAGATTACCATGTTCACAATTCCGTAAGACACTCGGTTTTTACACCAATTCACGATCACAAAATATCTCCAAGAAATCCCTGCACAGGTTATTCAAATCTTCCGGAATCTTCTGGAATCATACACGAGGTAAAATAACTCAATAAACCGTGAGTTCGTTCCACAATTACGTTGTCACCCAATATACCTCTCACGATTCTTGGAGTAAACTCTTGAACTTTGCAAAATCGTTTCTCAAGTACTTGTCGAAGTTACATCTGGACACACGATATCAGAACTTCTCACTCTTTCTCGAAATGCCCAAAACAAGAAGGGATCGGAAAACTGTAACATCTCGAATTGTAACGAGGGAGGATATTACCGCCGTTCAAGCGGCGCTCGTGCTGCAGCACTTGCGATAGATGCAATAAAACGCGAGAAAATGACGCTTGAGCCTATTGGGCATTATGTCAGATAAAACCTATAAAGCAGTGTTAATTTCAATTTTCACGGTGTTATCCCTATTCAATTAGAAGAATTATTATTTCTATAAGATTGTTTAGAAATCGTAATTTGTGAAAAAAAAAGAAATAAAATTAGACATAACTATCAAGGATTACTTGTTGGCTACCGTCATTGAATGTAGCAGCAACCACAACGTGGTTTTGTGATCCAGTATTTACATTGGCAGAAAACGATGTTGAATTACCCACATTTGGCGGGAAGCCACCAGCAGGATTAGTTAAAAAGAGAACACCGTTGATAGAAACATTATAACTGGTAACTGCCCCATTATCC
>JACTVG010000001.1 GCA_015660965.1 Methanoregulaceae archaeon | reverse complement strand
CAATGAAGAAACGGGTCTGGATACGGGAAGGCGATACATTAATTGTTGCTCCCTGGAGCTTCCAGGATGCAAAGTGTGATATTATTTACCGGTACCTCAAGCCGCAGACGGAATGGTTGCAAAGAAATCGCTATATTTAACCGGTAATTTTTTTTTGCAAATGTGAATTTTCAATGACCGAACCGCAAGGTGAGGTGGAGATGAACAAAGTTCTTTGACTAAGTATGATTCGAAGAATCAAGGAAGGAGAAAATCTCTGATTTTTTTTATTTATCGTATTTTACAAGACACTCCCAATCATTCAACTGCTCCCTAGTCTCCCCTTATATCTGTACCTTTGGCACAGAATTCCAAAACGTTATTTCATGATATTTTCCATTCCAAGAATGATACGCCACTATATCATCCAATGAAACAAATACATGTTAGCAGAAGAAGAAAGGAGCAAAAATGGGACACATGCGAACAGATTCAAAAAAACGATACCATCTTGCTTCCCTAATTTGCGATTATTTACTCAAGAAAAATATCACGCATGCTGACATAACAGCACGGGATATTGCAAAATTTCATCACCTGTCTGGCAAATCCTCCCAGTCTATCAGTGCAATGTTGAATTTTTTATACAGTAACCGCATCAGGGAGACCCGTTTTGGATTTTACATATTGGGAACGTTGGCTTTTAAAAAAGTTGATTATCCCCATCGCTACCGCATAGAACTGATTGATGGAGCCAGCGGTTTACTGTAATTTTGTGCATTCGAACTAAGATTTCACAGCAGATAATGCCAGTTTATGATTCGCGCCTAGTGTAAGGACTGTGAAATGTTCCCTTTGGCGTTTTTGTTGATAATCGCATTCTCAGTAAAACAGACGGGACAAGTGAACCGGATAACATACCCGGTTCTCATTCCCATAAGAGTCTGATTGTGTAGCATGATGGGTTGGTACAGTCTTTTGCTTGTAAGAAAGGTTCATTATGGTCAAACCAACTCTTCTTTATGCCATCACAAAAAAGTTGTCCATTGAAATTCGGGACTGCGATCAACAATGAGGGGATGATTATTGAAATCCAATGCAATGGGAAAGATTGTGCATGGTTTTTTGATAATCATTGTGCGATAACGATGATCGCAAAAGAATTATGCACGAGCCACAGAAAGAGGGAACCAAAAGGACCAGCGGCTGATTAATTTTTTTAAAAGGAATACTAAGGAGTTACTGTGAATTACTGTCCGGTCTGTAAAAGAGAATATAAGGAAATGCATGGAAGGAAAACTGGACATTGCCCCGTGTGCGGCAGTACGCTTGTCCAGATATCAGATGATAAAATGGATCAGATGCATCAAAAGAACATCAGGAAAAAAGATTGAACCGAATCTATCTTCCTGAGGGGGAGCATTAAATAGCATTTCTAATACTAGCTACGACCCCCCTGGCTCCGATATATTTTGTGCTCCTGTAAATCAATCCTGTATTCTTTGGGATGTTCTATCAACTCCTGAACGTTAATCCTCATTTCTTCTAATTCTGAAAAAGAAAAGACTTCTTGGTTTTCCCTTTTACCTTCCTTCCAAATTAGTGCCACTCCAGCCTCGGTTTTCCTGCAGTTGTAGACGTTTTCCACAGTATCATAATGCAGGATACCAGTATATGAAACTAACCTCCCACACTCCTGCGAAGTGTATCAACCGCCAACATATCAGAACCTAATGAGAGAATCTTATTTATTGGGAGGAAGATGTATACAATTTTATGAAGGTGAGAGAATCCAAAAAAATGAATTGATTGCTGCCATTATTATTGTTCTATTTATCACGATCGGAGCATATTTAATTCTTAATTTACTCTACCTTCAGAAACCAGTGCATGTGTTTACAGTCCCTTTGGGGATGATTACACCTTTTTTGGTTCTTTGGGGAGCATTTTTTGGATTATGTGGGGGCATTATAGGTTATTTAATTGCAACATTTCATAAAAAGAGAGAGAGAAAGGAAATAAAAAATAAACCGATGGATTTTAAATATTTATGTAAATCAACATTGCTCCTAATTGGTATTATTTTATTCATAATACTCATTCTCAAGGCCTCAACGTTTTTATGGGTGAATGATGTTACACCAGAAAATGTCAGAATGATAAATTCTGGCAATGGGAGTATTGAAGTAGCATCAACACCGTCTCCTTTCGTAATCACTCCTTCTCCAACACCTACAACCATAATTAACAATTTACAGAATGAAAGACCGGCAGAAATTACCGTTATTGCTAAAGGGAGTGGCCCCTATACGTTAGGAATGAAAACATGTTTCTCCGGTACAGATACGGTAGGTTCTGATCTTATAGCCTGGATGGAATCACCTAAACCAAACATGGTTACATTGTATTCCCCTCACTTAACTCCTGCAAATGATAAGGCATGGGAGTATTGTTTTGATACTACAGACCTGAAAAATCGCGCTTTTTCAGAAGGTACCTACAGAGTAGGGGGTTACGAATTCACTGGTGTTAATAGCCTCACAGTAACCGGCTTAAATGCTGAAGATATTCATGGAATTCAAAGAAAATCTGAAATTCTCTTGGTAAATTTTTCATATCCAAAAGATCTGAATAATTCATGATCTTTTTTTTAAGAACAATACAACCCTATATTTTTTGGAATATGGTGTGGTTTTATCGATTTTTGCAACCGATAGTATAAGATATCATTCGATTTTATTATTTAGTGATATTGAATAATTTGATAATTCAAAAGGGTTATTTATCTCAATAATTGATTTAAAGATTGTTAGAGTGAAAAATAATGAAAAAACACTATGAATTTTTATTACTCGTATTAGTTGTTTGTTTTTTCTTGATTACAATTCCCGTTTCTGCAACTGATACGACCGCAGTACAATCAGGAAATGATGCAATCACTCGCGGAAGGCCCTTTACAATAAGTGTCGCGGGAGCACCAAACACTCAATATTATGTATGGCTAACGGGGACGTTCACAATGTCCGGAGCGATTGGAGAACAACCTCCAATAATAGCTGGGGGACAATATAATGTAGCTCAGGATTCGCCAGGTGGACCCTATACAATCGGCTCATATAAATATACAAATGGTAATGGTCGCACTATTTTGGATGATGTAGCACCATCAACATCTGGTGTACCCAAAACAAGTTATTACGCTCTCGTTACCACAGATTCAAGCGGCTCCGGGATTGTGGAATTTCAAACATCGTCTAATACTGCTGCAAAGACATTTTCGATTCGTGTTGAAAATTCCAAGTCTTATGATGAAGAGAGTATCAGTGTAGTAAAAGGATCTATCTCAATTGAAGCAGAAGTCCCTAAAACACCAATAACCCCGGTCGTAACAACACAACTCCCAACCCCTATTTCCACTACTGCAACAATTCCACCAACACCATCGTTACCAAAGACTACCACTACAAAACCAACACCATTAGAAATTGGATTTTGTGTATTAGCGGTTGGAGTTAGTTTCTTGACCTTAAGGAAAACCTAATTTTTGTATATTTTTTTAATTAATTTTCGCGAATTTTTTTTCTCTCACGCATGGATCATAGTCAGCATCATCTTGAACCGTTGCGTTGCCTTGACTGCATGAGGAACATTTGCCGGCATGATAATCATCTGACCTTCGGTCAAATGAAATTCTTTTTTGGCTATCGTTATATCAGCTTCACCATCGATTACATTCAGGATTGCATCAAACGGCGCAGTATGCTCTGACAATCCTTCTCCTGCATCAAAGGCAAAAAGTGTAATTGTGCCAGATGGTTTGTATACTACCATCTTGCTGACAATCGAACCATCCTGATAGGTAACCATTTCTTTTAGTTTGATTACTTTTTCTTTAAGGTCTTCTGATTTTTGTTCAGTCATTTAAAAACCTTCTTTTCAGGTACCTTGTTACTCGTGTGCAAATAATTTATATGGTCTTCAAGTTTTCAATACATATTAAAAACGAACGTTGAACTACAAAAAAGGAAGAGGGATACATATGAACCACGTCGTCGCATTTCAGCATTCACCACATGAACCACTTGGGTATATTGAACAGATTTTTTCAGAATGGGATGTATCCTTCGAGTACAACTATGTCTGGGAGACTAATGAGGTTGATGCGAAAAATGCTACTCATTTGATCTTTTTGGGAGGTCCCATGAGTGTCAAAGACGAGGCAGAATTCCCCTGGTTACAGAAAGAAAAGGAAGTGATCAGGAAGGCAGTAAAAAAGAATATCCCAATATTAGGAGTATGTCTCGGTGCTCAATTAATCGCATCAGCTCATGGGGCTAAAGTGTATCAGTTTGTAAATGAAACTGGATGGTATCTCGTAAACTTAACATCAGAAACAACCAACATTTGCGATAAATTCCCACAATCATTCTATGTCTTCCAAATGCATGGTGAGACATTTGAAGTTCCTTTTGGCGCAAAATTGTTGTGTACTGGCGAAAGAGTCCACAACCAAATGTTTGAATTAAAATCTGCCCTTGCTATGCAATTCCACCTTGAGATGACAGACTCGCTTATCAATGATTGGACAAAAGATCTCCCCATGAAAAAACGTGAGAGAATTCTTCGAGATACACAAAGGTATGTGACTGAAAGCAACACACTGTGCAGCAAACTTATGAAAGATTTTCTATTTTAAAAATGATTTAAAGATTTTTTAAAAATTCATTGTCCCCTTTATGAGTCATTAGTCCATACCAAGGAACCGACGTAGACCACCTCTACGTTTACCATAGAAAATTCGTCCCTGTTCATTAATGGTTCATATATCTTCAGAGCTCAATTGATCGGAATTATATCCTTGGTTGGATCGAGTAATACCTCATGCGGAAGTCTGCTCAAAGAAATTGCCCCGAGCGCACCGATAACTCCATTCCCTCCATGAAGTACAACACTATATTGTTCTGCCGTCGCCTCTGCTACGGGTCGGGAGATAACACTTTTGCGAACGAGTTTCCCGTATTCCCGCAATCCGGGTGGTATAATAAAACCCTGTTTCACTGCAATTCCCCATTCAGATGAAAGGGACTCACCTGCAACAAATTTTTTCGTTTTTTCCATGAGTTCAGAAAGTTTTTTGGGCTCAACCGCTACTTCGATAAAACTTGAAGAATTACCAGCCGTTTTTGTAAAAATATTCTGGTTTAACATGGCAACGTGATGTGCGATCGGAAGAACACCTCGCATTCGAGTTATATGGGAGAGAAGAGCAAGTGCAAGTGCAAAAGTTGCCCCACCTTGTTTTGTATCAGTATCGTCAATACCTATTGTTACGTGAAGGAGTGCTCGTGTCCAAACGTCTCCTTCGACAATAATATTATGATGCTGCGTTTCGACCTTGCAAACTCCATCAGCAAGTGACATCATATCAGAGAGAGAATATGCGGGTCCACCAATTGAGCGGATATGTTGGACAATATAATTCCCTTTCCTTTCAATTCCAAACACACCAACGGCAGAAAGTGGAGTTAGTCCCACCTCAACATTTTGGGTACCTAATCTGGCGCATTCTCTCAAGAGCGTTCCGTCCCGTTCTATAGAGGTAATTACACCCCCTGCAAGCGTATGGTGAAATCCACAAAACGCAGCACAAGCACCGCTCATACAATCATGGTAGATTTCCACTCGATCGCCATCAACAGTTGTGAAAAGCCTCCGGCAGGTACTAGAAGGCATGGAACTTATTGCTGCGTATCGGGCTGCAGTTCTTCCACGTTTCTCCTCCTTTATTAAGACGCATCCTTCGCTAACAAGACGGTTGACCCAGTCTTGGGCTGTACTTCTAGGTATTTTGGCTGAACTTTGGATGTCTGTAACGGTAAAAAAGCCATTGTCGAGAGTGAATTGCCGCATTATGCGGAGATATTCACGTCGGTGCTCAAGCACGCTCGACATAACGATCGCGAATGTAAAGTAAATCACCTATTATAGCACTTGCCGTCTCGATCGAGCCGGCACCTTTGCCGATCAGTGTAATTTCTTTTGCCATGTCGGTTTCAATGGTGATTGCATTTAATGTGCCTTCAACTACAAGAGGGTGACTTTTTTCTATGATCCTGGGCGCAACTCGTAACAACTTTTTCTTTGGGATAGCCTCAGCAATCAAACGTATCGTACAATCCTCTTCTTCGGCGAGTTTAAGAGCATCTGGCGTCAATAGATCGATTCCTGTCCGATTGACATCATCCAGTTTAACACCATCACCCCAAATTGTGTTGGCAAGGATAACAAGTTTGATAGCGGCATCAATCCCTTGCACATCATACGTCGGATCTGCTTCTGCATATCCCATCTCACGTGCTTCCAAGAGTGCCTGTTCATAGGTAAGTCCCTCGTCCGCCATACGGGTTAGAATATAGTTACATGTACCATTAAGAACTCCAAAGATGGCAAGAATTTCATTACCTGCTAGACCATGTTCAAGTGTATGAAAGATTGGAATTGCTCCACCAACTGTTGCTTCAAAACGCAAGGCTACACCGTTCTTTTTCGCGAGAGTTTGCAATTCCTTGTAGGCAAGAGCAAGAGGTCCTTTATTTGATGTAACAACGTGTTTTTTCCGTTTAAGTGCCTGTCTGATATAGCTCAATCCTGGTTCACCAGTTGTTGCATTGGTGGGTGTTACCTCAACGAGCACATCGTAATCAGCTTTTTTAATAACATCTTCTGCAGAGAGAGCTTTGTCACCACAAAACCCTTTCTTCTGCTTTTTTACAAGGATTGATTTGGTATTGAGACCCGAAGAATCGATACAGCCACTTTTCGAATCGGCAATTCCAGTGATAGAAATCCCAAGATCCTTTGATGCCACCATCTCCGTAACGCCCTTGCCGACAGCACCGAGACCAAGAATAGCGATCTTCATGAAATTTCCTCCAGAGGTTCAATGAGTAAAAGATCCTTTTCGTGTGCTACCGTACGCAATATCGCAATTGCCTTTTCCATATCATTTTGAGTAACAGATTTGATAGTGAGTCGGGAAGACGACCGCTCATTAATTGCAGGCATACTCATTGAAAGCTCGCTCACTTCAGCGAATCCAGTTCTGTCTATTCGATCGATTGTATCTGAGAGGTCTGTATGCATCAGGTGCCCGATCATAATTACTGTACGTCGATATAGGAGACGTTCCTTACCGATCCTTTGGATATGCACACCCTCCGCTTTCAGAAGCGAAACGAGTTCGTTTATTCGGCCTTCATGAAGCTCAAGAACAATCTGAACGTTGAGCGTATCATCAGCTGAGTGTGGATCTCTCTGGTGAATAACGGCGATAATATTTCCACCAACTTCAGAAATAGGCTTGAGTGCAGCTACAAGTTGTCCCGGCGAATCTTTCATTTCGAGCTTCATAGAGACCTGCAAAACGATCACCATTTATATACTGAAACTGCTCTCAAGATAAGTCTTTTATTTTAAATTCCAATGTTTTGAGTATATTTGGAGATTTCTTCATCTCATATGGAGAACTTGAGAATATTCTCACGATAAAAAAGTGTATTGAAGTATAATTATTTCGAACCCGGTGCAGCAGTTACGACTTTTAATGATTCAGTAATTTCTGGAATTAATTCAGCTGGGAACCCCATTACCATTTCACTATCATCTATTCCTGAAAACTTTCTCGATCCATCACATCCAAGAGAGAAGTTTACATGGCCGGTCAGGTATGTTTGGGCACATGCATCAGAGCACACTGACTGAATTCCAGAGAATTCAGAGTTAATCCGTCCACCTAGTTTGAAGAGGGTACTCTGCCCAAGTTTTAACATGCTCCATGGATTGGCAACTATCAACACCACGTGCGGTGTAAATAGTGTTTTTTCCAACGGTGCATAAAGTGTTGCGTACGTATAACCGGAATTTAAATGCGGAACCTGATCTATAGTCCTCTTGCAAGCAGCAAAACTTTGGAATTTACCCAGCTTGTAGTAAAATTCTCCAGTCTTTAAAGTGTCAGTAATTTCCTTAAGTCCTAACGCCCAAGCTCCTCCGTTGCATTCGTGTTTGCTTGCAGTTGCATAAAAGATCCGGCCTTCCTTACGTGCAAGTCCAACCATCGAACAATGTCGGATAGTCTTATCGATTTCAGGAACGCCCTCCGGAATCTCATCCTTACTGGTTGCAAACCTAATTGCAACCGGGGATCCGGAAAGTTTTAACTGTTTTTTTAAAATTTCTGATGCTTCACTGTAATTGATAGGAATTTTCATTATCTCTTCTTTCATCTTCACTGACCTCCCCATCCCCATTTAGGGAACTATCACATCAACACAGGTGATAAGGATTATTAAACATAGTGGTTACAAAAGGGGTTTTCGTCTCCTCAATCTAGCAATTTACAAATGGCGGAGTTTGCTGTCTACCTTTGCAAAGAAGTTCCTTTTTGCATCTACAAATAATGCTGGACGTTTCGACTGTTTTATCTCTATTACATCATCGGTTCCCAGTTCCACCGTCCTTTGTCCATCAATTACAAGATTTGCGGCTTTTACACTCTCAAGTTTAATTCTCACTTGACGTTTACTGCTGATAAGGTGGGGACGAGAGGAAAGCATGTATGGTGCAAGGGGAACCAAGAGGAAACCTTGAATAAGAGGATCAACAATCGGTCCACCGGCACTCATCGCATACGCTGTAGATCCAGTAGGAGTACTGATTAACAGCCCGTCAGCTCGGAACTGGTGCGCTGTAATACCATCTACATCAATAGAAAATCTTAGCATTTTTGCTGGTCGAGTTGTCACAATCAATGCCTCATTGAGAGCATCACCTAAGTGAACCCCATTATTAAAGAATGCAATCCGCATCCGTTCTTCAACAACAAAATTTTGCGGGAGAGCATTGAGGAATGCCAATGCATGAGAAGGTTCAATATCGGCAAGGAAAGCGACATCGCCCCAGTTAATACCGATTAATGGGATTTGACGCTTCATCTGTTGGAAACAACGAAGTATCGTCCCATCACCTCCTACAATAACAACAATATCTGCAGCTGCTTTAGACAGTGCCAAACCTGATGTACCGAGCATTTTTGCCGTTTCAGAATCAAAATTTACCTTGTGGCCAGATGACTGAAGATCAACAGCAAGGTTCTTTGTAAAGTTCAACGCTTCTGTATCATCAATGCGAGATACTAGCAATATGTTCATAGTACGATCACCGAAGATATTCTATCACTTTGTGGTGTAACGCACCATTGGTAGCAATCATGCACTTTCCAATTGTCACCTCATTCGGGAATTGAATTGGTTCTCCATTTAGATCGCTCACCATTCCTCCTCCTTCAATGCACACTAGCATGCCAGCGGCAGCATCAGTGACTCTGAGTGTTCCCCGAAGATCAATAAACCCATCAATTCTTCCGCAGCCAATATAACATAATTCAAGGGCTGAAGCTCCTAGTAATCGCCAACGCCGAATTTTCATCCCGAGTTGCATAGCTCGAGCTGGATCGAATTTTCTACCATATACACTCATTGCACATGTATGTAATTCTGAAACTGAAGAGACCGTGATCTTTCGACCATTACATTTTGCATACTTACCTTCAACAGCAGTGAATGTTTCCCCACTCGCAAGATTGCGTACAAATGCCTTTTGAATGACACCATCAAGCATATACGCGATGGATAGAGCATAGAACGGGATTCCAGTCACTGCATTGAAAGTACCATCAATAGGATCAAGAAAGATAGTCCCTTTCTCACCGTCGAAGTTTTTCTTTCCAAGTTCCTCACTGACGAGGAGTGAGCAGAGAAGATGGTCAGTAAGAAAATCCACAATACAATTTTCAGCAACTCGATCGATTCGTTTTGTCGGAGTGAGACCAGCACCCATCCCGACCGTCTCGCCTGCTTGAGGTGTTCCCTTCAGGTCACGGATTGCATCGTCAACTGCTTGTGCCATCTGTTCACACGCTGAAAGGAATTCCATAGTTTCAATTCCGGGTCTTTTTCCCGTTGTATTTATTAACGCAATAACAATAAATTACTAACACGTCTGAATATATAAAGAACAGAGAGAAAGGAGTTTTTCACATGAAGGACCAGACTGAAATTGGGAAGATTAAAGAGGGTCGGTATATCGTTATCGAGGACGAACCGTGCAAAGTTCTCGGAATTGCAACTTCTAAGCCAGGCAAACACGGTGCAGCAAAGGCACGAATCGATGCAGTGGGGATCTTTGATGGAGTCAAACGTTCGATCGTGCAGCCCGTTTCAGCCAAGACGTATGTACCTATCGTTGATCGGAAAAGCGGACAGGTTATATCAATAGCCGGTAATATGGTGCAACTCATGGATATGAAAGATTATTCAAATTTCGAGATCCTGATTCCAGAAGACAAAAAAGGTCAGATCGAAATTGGGAAAGAGATCGTATATATTGAGTCCATGGGTAAGAGAAAAATTGACTGATCTTCTTTCATCTTTACTTTATTATGATTCGTTTTCAAAATCAGCTTTTTGCAGGGTGCAATGCTGAGTATTCAAAAGCTCGATACGTAATATTCGGTGTTCCATATGATGGCACAACAACGTTTCGTTCAGGTACCCGCAATGGTCCGCGTTCAATCCGAGAAATGTCGTATAACTTTGAAACCTATCTACCCTCGTATGATCTTGACCTGACTGAGTTGCCAATAATTGATCTTGGAGATATTGATATCACTGTTACGCCAGAGGATGTTGTAACACAAGTCCAAGAAGCAACACAGGACATCGTGCGAGATACTAAAATACCTGTAATGCTAGGTGGAGAACATTCAATCACAATTGGTTCCGTTCGTGCTGTTAAACCCGATTGCTATATTGTATGCGATGCCCATCTCGATCTCCGTGAAGAGTTTCGTGGTACAATTTATAACCACGGTTGTACCACTCGTCGCGTGTATGATGAAGGAATAAAAGACATTATTATCATCGGAGCACGGAGTGGTACGAAAGACCAGTTCGAATTTGCCCGGTCTCTTCGTCTTTTCACTGCTGACGAGATCAAAAAGCATGGTTTGGCTAATGTCCTTTCGAAAGTCAAAGGTCTAATTAAAGGAAAGAGAGTTTATCTTTCAATTGATGCGGATGTAATTGATTGTTGCTTGACACCAGGACTTGGTACCCCAGAACCATTCGGTCTTACACCATGGGATATAAGTGATATAATTGGTGTTGTTGCTCCGCAATCTATTGCATTTGACTATGTCGAAGTGAGTCCATTCGATTCAGGGCAAACGGCAACAGTTGCAAGCCAAATGGTACGAGAGTTTATTGCCGCCCACTGGAAAGGAACCTAAAACAATTAGATTTTTCCAATGTAAGCCGATGGAATCATGATATCAATTTTATACGATTTGAGGATACTCGCTCTAATAACGAAATAATAACTGTGGTACCCTGCGTAGAACCTCTCCTTCCACGGCCGGGGATCAGTAGCTTTTACCGTGACACCTGTCTTCGATGTAAGATCAGTTGTCCAGAGAGTGGGATCGATTCCCCCCTGGGGCGAAATTTCCCGGACGATCTTGCTCGTGTCATTGGCATCTATGACCTGGATAGTGAGTGTAGGTAAAGCAGTAGAATACGAGCCTTGAAAACCGCTTAACGATGGACCCTGTCCTAGAGTGGGAGTTACAACATAAGCTGTTCCACTTGTAGATTGTGCTTTTATATCACTCGTCATCGGTTCAACTGTATACCACAATTCCCAATAGGGAAAGGGAATATTGACTATCTGGGTTGTTCCACTATATTGTCCAGAGAACGTTGCATATTTCGTGAGATTAGCACGAATCGATGCACTATCATATGGTAAATTGGGGATAGTGGCATTATAATTGGATAAATTCAATCCATAATTTGATGGATTTACAAACTGAATCTTCTGCGGTGAACTGCCATTCCATGTTGGTGAAGGTGTTGGAGTGAACGTTGTAGTGGTTGTGACCGGCACTACAGTAGCTAAACTAGTGGGTAATGTTGGAGCTATAGTAATAATCTGAGTTGTTGGAAGTGGTGTGATAGTAGGATTTTCAGGTATTCCAATATTGATGGGTTGTCCCGTTGCGATTGGTTTTATTACAAATGCAATTGCGAGCACAACAACCAATGCAAGCACAAATGACAGGAGATCCTGTTTCTGCATTAAAGATGACTTTGTTTTCAGGATATATCAATATGTTAGCGATATAAAATTGTTATAAAAATATTGAATACATTGAGTATATTTTTTGACGCTATCAAAATGGATAAATTCAGATTACCGGATATTAGATTAGTTTTTATATTGAAAAAGTCCCCCCCCTATTTGTTTCTTAAATTCCCTTAAATTTTCTGACAAATCGAAAATAGTTGATTTTTAATCGAGAGAACCACAGAAAATATTTATATAAATAAAGGGAACCTAACCAATTAGAGGCACGAATAGCGATGCATAGCTAATCGTGTTTGCTCAAAAAAGGTGAATTCATGAATTCGTTTAAACAAGATGATGACGGGTTCACTGGCCTCGAAGCAGCGATTGTGTTGATCGCATTCGTTGTCGTTGCGGCGGTGTTCTCTTACGTAGTTCTCGGTGCCGGGTTCTTCACAACCCAGAAGGCACAGCAGGCCGTCTATCAGGGTGTTCAACAGGCTACAACAAACGTTTTATTAAAAGGAAGTGTTTACGCAACTGCCAGCGCACCAAGTTCAGGAATTAATGGAATTAATTTTACATTGGGTCTAGCCCCTGGTGCTCCCACAATGGACGTTACAAAGATTCAAATTGTGTGGTCAAATGAAACGACAGCTCCAATAATTATGAGTTATACTACTCCTACGACTAGCGCCCCAGCTTACGGTAATTTCACTGCATCCGCAACTTCCATAAGTGGAGATTCCACAGTTAATATCTGGTTTGGAATTCCTGATGTACCAACAGGTTCAGTAATGAACTTTGAAATACGCCCTCCTGCCGGAGGGGCCACGATACCATTTACAAAAACAGTTCCTCCAGCGATTACACCTGTAAATGTACTTCGCTAACTTCCCCTTTTTTTAGAAAGATTCGGTTTCTGTAGCAATTTCTACCATTAGATATCAAATTCTAAAAACCCAATTTCTTGGCGGTATTTTTATATAATCTATAAAATGGATTTCTTTCAATCGGGATTCGAAGGCCGTTACCTTTATCATCTAGAAAATACCCAGCGATTGAAGCTGGCAGACCAGTCAAATAGCTGAACGGACTAACAGTATGAGCCTCCTCATCTTGGAATGCGTACCAAAGAAATCAAAAGGCCGTGAAGGATTGGCACTCTACCATTTCCTCAAAATGCCCATAGGGACGGATATTGACGTCAAGTTGGTCGAGATCCGGACAAAATAGGAGTTTTTGAGGTTTTTATCTAACAAGAGGTACCTCAGCCGATTCCAATTCGTCCATCTCTCGGGACATGGATCAATTCATAAACATGTAGGAGTGTTCGAGTTACCATACGGCGATGTTTTGCCGCAGGAGTTTCCCAAAGCATGCTTCGAATGGCAGTGTATTACGTTATCCGCATGTGAACTGGGAAAGTCAGACTTCAGCGGTCCGTTTGTTCAGCAAACGTTGCCGGAATTTGTCATCGGTCCATCACGAGATGTGACCTTTGACGACGCCATCATCTTTTGGGTCATTTTTTACTTTTTTGTTCTCTACCGTGACTTCAAAGCCACCACGGCTTTCGACAAAACGAGGGGATTTCTCGCACACCATATCAAGGGCGGGTTCAGTTACTGGAAGATGGAAGAGTGATCTAACCTATGACAACCTTTGAAATTTTTAAGTGAATTATTTTAAAATTTTTTTTATCCCCCTTTCAACAATATAAATATTTCTCTTTTATCATTCCATTAATATTTAGAGAAATTCCTTTTATTACAATTAATAGCCTTCAAATTTTAATTTTTGCGATAAGAAAGTATTTTAATAACGATCTGGATATAGCTATATATTATGGCGGTCAATCCGGCGCAGGGAGACCACACTATCACGGAAGCCTCAGATAATGATACAGAGGCTAAGATAAAAAACCTTGAACGTGAGGTTGATCTGATTAAGACATCCATCAAGCGACTCCTTATGGACATACGCGAGCGTATGAACGAACTGGAAAACCCGTTCACAATTACTCAACAAGGAAGTGGTGGAGATCCTAACGCTTCGAGTACAAGACGCCCCAGAGAGGATTCGGAAGAGACAAAGAGAGCTGCGCTGGAATCAAAGGAAGCTTCCCTCAATGCTCGAGAAACAGAAATGAACCGATCTCAGGAAAGATACCCCACCTCTCAACAATCAGCTCCACGAATAGTGCAAACTCCCCAGCAATCTATGATAGTTGATGACCGCCGTCTTATGGACGAACAGTTGCTCGCCCAGTTTAAAGCCCAGTTAATGGCAACGAAACCTGCACCATCCATTCAAAACATTCTCCATCAACCGAGTGAAAAACTCCAGCTTCAGAAAGTGTATAAACTCTTCAAATGGACCGATCATGCGGTAAGGAAATTTGGGAATGACCGTCTTGAGATCATGCTCCAATCATTTAATAAAATGGGTCATATCAGTAAGGACGCAAGTGATGAGATTCGTGAAATTGCACGACTTATGCCAGCGAGTCTTGGTGAGGAGCACGAAGTTGGTCCTGACGAATACGTTTCAGAACTTTACACGTTGAACCGAATCGTTACTCCAGAAGATACATCACTCGACCGGGACATGATTGAAGTGATGATGGAACAACGATCGCAACCAACCAAAGTAGAAGTACCATTGCCAGCAAAGATCGAGTTCCCGAAAATACCAGAGAAAGAGAAGCGTCCATCAAAGAACCAAGATCTTGAAGAAGACTGGATGAACCTCCCAGATAGGATATGATTCAGTGGCATCCGAAACCTTTGTAACCGCTCTTTTAATCATTACTGGTATTGTCGCAGCAGGAATCCTAATTAGTGCTGTCTATCCGGTTGTCTGGACTATGGCAGGTTCGTTCACTTCGTCAGCCCATCAAACGGATATCCAGATAAGAACGGATTTCAAAATTGTATCGACGTATGCCAGTGAAACTGGGACTGTAAAAATCTTAATGGTAAATATAGGTACCGTTCCAATCGGGATATCAGATATTCAGAAGAGTATTGTTAATATAGGGAATACCGGGAATTTTGGGGTTGCGCGTTGGGTTGCCAGTTTACCAAGCCCTGCAGATGGTTACTGGACATATACTCTCTATAAAACCGATAGTAGTCCAAACCAATGGAGTCCGGGGGAGACAATAGAGATTGATACAGGTAGTATATTGATCGGTGAGGTTCCACCTGCTACCCCTTCCGTTTATTTCCAGTTTATTCTACCGTCGGGAGTATGGAGATCTGCAGAATTTACAATATCCAAACCGTAGTGAGGTCTAAATAAGAATATGCCAATCGGGGAATTAATCGGGGCTGCAATTGGGATAATGTTACTTATTATTGTAGCTTATGTGGTTGTCGGATCGGTTCTGGTAACTACACAAATTAGCCTTTCGGCACAACGGGACGTGGCTTGGCAGAACGAAGCGAGATTAAACACCCAAATGATAATATCTAATAAAAGCAGTGAAGGAACTAATGTTTATTTGACGGTTAATAATACTGGTAATGAAATAATATCAGATTTTTCACATATGTATATTATCTCGTCAACAAACTGCAATCCAGTACCTTTCTTTTACAATTTCAGTACGAGCGGAACTATTAATCCGTGGAATTGGAATATTTCAAGAATTTACGCCGGTGCTTTTCCAGAATCTCAACATATTGGCATGCTCGATCCGGGGGAAGAAATGGATATCTGGTACCAGTTTACTCCATGCACCCCCTCTACAAATGTATATGTGACAGTCGTAACGGGGAACGGTGCGACGATATCAACGAGTATTCCATGATCTGATATTTATGCCACCAAACGTCACAGATCTGATAGGCGGACAAAATAAACATATTATCTCTACGGGAAACTATGAGCTGGATAAAAGAATCGCTGATGGACTCCCCCTCACTTCCCTCACCCTCATTGAAGGAGAAAATGACACTGGAAAAAGTGTACTCACTCAGCAGATTATCTGGGGTGCAATGAAACAAGGACTCTCCATCGATCTCTACACCACAGAAAACACAACTAAAAGTTTCATCACACAGATGGAATCGATGAGCCTTGACATTTCGGAATACTTTGCATGGGGATATTTGAGGATATTTCCGCTACACGCTGGAGGTTTTGAATGGACAAAAGAAGAGATTGAGGTTGCTCTTCAGCGGCTCATTGCAAGTATTAAAAAAAGCCCGGCGCAAGTGGCGATCATAGATTCACTCACACTCTTCACGGAATATACCGATTCAGATACAATCCTTGAGTTCTTTACCAATTGCAAATCTCTCGTAGACCGGGGAAAGACAATTATTGTTTCCCTTCATACCTATGCATTCGAAGAGGATACGCTTGTGCGTATCAGGTCGATCTCCGACGCACATCTAAATATGAAGAAAGCACTTATGGGAGATAAGTACGTGATGGTACTCGAAGTGGTGAAGGTACACGGAGCAAAAAAGACTTCAGGTAATATGGTGAGTTTCGAAGTACATGCCGGGTATGGAATGAAGGTCATCCCAATGAGCTTTGCAAAGATCTAATATGGGTTCACTTTCTGCGACGGTTAATCTTCCCTTCAAACCGGAAGTCATCAAGGATGATAGTGATATTTATGGCGATCTTGAGTCAAGTGCACTATTTAAAATGCTTCCGGCAAATGCCAAAGAATATGTGAGAACGAGTCCCCATCTTCTCGAATACCTCCATGTGTTTCCAGTCAATGTATACGGTATTCCTCTATTCCTTTCAGAGCTGAAAAAAGATCTCCGGTTCATGAAGAATCCCAATCTAATCTACCCCGTGAATGAAACTACCTTTGTCCATATCTTACCAGATCCTGACGACGTGCGTAATTTTTATATTCCTATCGAACCGTCATTTCTCCACAGTGTAAATAACCTCATGCCTTATATTGAAACCAAATTGATCGACATAATTGACGGTTTAGAAAGTAATGCGAGGACTGATCAAGAAAGAGCAGAAGTGTTGAAGAAGGTACTTGCAACAATTGCGATTATAAAAGAAAAGGATACCGATATCAAATTACTCACAGCGGGAAATAAAGAAACAAATGATCTTAAGAGTAAAATTGTAACCTTTTTAAAAACAGACTTTACTGCACAGAAAAAAATAAAGAAACAAGACAGTGCTTCATCGAGCAAAATCCCCGTAACACCCGATGGGAAGGTAATACTCACTCCTGAGGAGTATCGAGCAATAGAGTATCTTTTAATTCGAGACAAAATCGACATGGGTGTGCTCAAACCATTTTTAAGTGACCCATATATTGAAGATATATCGTGCGATGGAGTTGGACCAATCTTTATTGAACATAAAATCTTCAGAGGACTCAAATCGGTAATTGAATTCAAGGTTAGTAGTGAGCTAGATGAGTTCGTAGTGAAAATTGCCGAACGTATCAAACGACCAATCACGTACCGAAATCCAGTCGTCGATTCCACACTTCCTGATGGTTCGCGTATCAATATTGTATACGGTACTGAAATCAGCCGGCATGGCAGCAATTTCACAATCCGCAAAGTGAATGAGATCCCCCTTTCAGTCCTAAATATCATCGAATATGGCAGTCTTGATTACATATCCGCCGCCTACATTTGGCTCTGTGTTGAATATGGTATGTCAATCTTTGTTTCAGGTGAAACTGCAAGTGGAAAAACTACCTTTTTAAACGCAATTACGACATTCATACCGCCGGAAAATAAGATTGTCTCAATAGAAGATACCCCTGAGCTGAACCTCCCGCACCACAATTGGGTGAGAGAAGTAGCACTTGCAAAAGGTAAGGGTGAAAGTATTGTCACCTCCACAGGAGAAGTGACAATGTTCGATTTACTCAAATCAGCACTGCGTCAGCGTCCCAATCAAATCCTTGTAGGTGAGATCAGAGGTATAGAGGGATCTGTCGCATTTAGTGCCATGCAGACTGGGCACCCCGTCATGACCACGTTCCACGCTGCTTCTGTCGAAAAATTGATACAACGTCTCTGTGGTGATCCGATTAATATTCCAAAAACATATGTTGATAATCTAAATCTCATTATCCTTACAAGTGCGGTAAAGCGCCCTGACGGACAAACCGTGCGCCGAATGACAAGCATCAACGAACTTGTTGGTTACAATGCCGAAACCGGAGGTTTCACGTTTGTGCAGATGTTTGCATGGGATCCACTAACCGATACCTTCCTTTGGACCGGTCGAGGAAGTTCCTATGTGCTTGAGAATAAGATAGCAACAATACTTGGAATTCCGGATAATAAAAAATCTGAAATTTATTTAGAAGTAGAAAAAAGGGCAAAGATCCTTGAACGCCTTCACAAAGCCGGTTATGCTAACTTCTGGGATCTCTTCCATATGATCACCAAGATTAAGAAACAAGGGCTTCTCACAGTAGGGTCCTAACCTATGTTCGAGACCATACGAGACCGTTTGCGAGGGTTCCAAGGCGGTTCACTCCCATTTGAAGAAAGTATCAACTCCATCAAAGACAGAATCGCCCAAATTTTTGTGAATAGACAAATCGGTGCTGACCTATTGTACATGATAACTTACATGACGTCACTTGCACTTGCAAATGCGACCCGTCCCGAGATCTTTTCTTCCGCATCTGAACGCAAGGAATACCTCACTTCGAAATACATTGCCAAAGTCAATATGTTCGTGAAGAAATGGAACTATAGCTACTCTGAATCCCTGAGTAATGTTGCTGAAAGAACCGAAAATGAGATTCTTCGGAATATGTTGATGAGGTATTCAAACTCTATTCAATCGAATGTGCCCGATGAGGAATTTTTAGACCACGAACTTCAAACGAGTCGGAGTGTTTATCGTAGCTTATATGAGAATGGGTTTGAAAATTTAAAGAAATGGGGAGACGCCTATGTTGCAATGTTACTGGCCGGAACTGTGATTGCGATTACTCTCATGATTTCAATTGCAATCTTTTCCTCGGAAGGATTCCAGGGAACCCTGAACATATCGTATGGGATTATTCTTGCTATTTGTGTTTTTGGCATTTTTTTAATGTTACAATCAGTCCCGGAAGACCCCAAAACTCATAATTTACAAGATCGTGGTTCAAATGAACAGAATACGATCCACTCAATAGAGCGTATCCTTGTGCCTATTACCATAATTCTTGCATTGATCCTTTGGTTTATCGGTATTCCCATCGGTTGGGTTTTCATGCTTGTTGGTTTCCTGATTGCACCTCTCGGGATTATCGGGTTCATTGATGACCACAACATCACGTTAAGGGACAGTGATTTTGTCACATTTATCCGAAATTATGGGGCGATCATGGGTGGGCAAGCGACAACTTCTGTCCATGCTCTCGGGGCAATTAACAGAAAAGCCTTTACTGCGTTAGAACCCCTCATCAATTCAGTCTACTCGAAAATGAACCTAGGTCTCGATGAAAAGCAGGTTTGGGAACGGTTCATAGGGGAATCGGGTAGCGACCTAATCTCGATGTACCTGAACATCTATCTCGATACGGTGAGGTTGGGTGGCCCAGCAGAACCAATTGGTAAAGTGATAAGTGGGTCGATGTACGAGCAGGTACTCCTCAGGGAAAAAAAGGACATGCTTGCTAAAAGTTTCATCATGATTCTCGTACCTATGCACATTGCCATGGCAGGTATCTTTGTCGTTCTTTATCACATTATGGTGACACTTACCGGCTCCGTTTCAAAAATGATGACACATTTCCAGAATTTATCTGCAACAGCTGGAGGATCAAGTACAGTTGGAGGAGTCTCAGCCAGTAACGCTGCTTTGGGCGGTACCATGGGTATGTTTTCCAATTTCCCCCAAGAGGCAATGGGGGCATATGTTATAATCATCATTACTATTCTCACAATCTCCAACATTACCATTTCAAAAATTGCTTTAGGAGGGGATCGATATATGTACTACTTCTTCGCAGCTATATTCTGTATAATTACCGGACTAGTGTTCCTAATCGCCCCAGTAGTTGTTAACATGTTCTTTAACCCGGCAGCACTGGCAAATGTGGCTGGAGCAGGAGCATAATGACGAGGGAAAAATGAACGAACGACTCCGTCAATTTTTAATCTTCATAATAACTGCAGGATCAGGAACGTTCTTTATTCTACTGAATCTCCCGCTGGTAGTTGTCCTTCCTTTCACCGTTGCCATTGGATTTGCGTCGTTGGTTGTCTTAGGTGCAATCCCAATCAATATGATACTGCATAAAGGTGTAAAACCCAAAAAAACACCCCTCTTTAAAAATCATGAAATATCTTTAGACACAAAAAAAAGTCCAGAACGAATAGGAATAGATGATGAGACGAAACCAGTTCCAGTCATTATTAAGGAGAAAAAGAGAGGCATTTCTTTTTATATAGACTCTATTGTCTCATCGTTCAAGATGTTTCGCACGATCCTTACCACACGTCAAAAATCAGGCAAAAAAAATATCGAAGAAATCGACAAACTTCTTAACGGAACGATTAATGAACATATCAAAACCTCTGCTATGGCAGAGGCATCAGCGGGAATGGGAGGGGTTGGATCCGATACAACATCACCGGGACAAAGAGGAAAAAGTGACACTAAAAGCTTATCGGATCAAGCACCCACCGAGGATCCTTTTTTATCTCTCTCCAGTGATGAACTTGAGTCCGGACTTCTTGATGGTGTCTACGAGGAAAAAAAGATTTCAACTAAACCTATAGACAGTGAAGAAATACCTTTAGAACCCAACTCAACTTCCCCCGGTGGGTCAGGAATCGCTATGGAAGATACAGATATTCCGATTCCACCACAACAGATCTCATCGGAACCACCGGAAATAGTACCAGAAACAGTGCCTGAAAACGAACCAGATCTTGATGATTTCGGTGATTTTGAAGACACTGGATTTGGTGATGAGAATCTTGGAGAATTGGATGCTATTGATTTTGACAAGGTAAACCTCGATGAGGAAACTGCAGACAAGGAATTGGAACCAACGTCAATTCAAACATCTGCAGGATCATCCGGATCTCCATCATCCCTAATAAGTCCAGGAAGTGTTCAGGAGACTTCGACCGATCAAAGTGACATGGTAATTTTTACAAAAGATACGAATGTTGCTAATGATATGATAAATTCAATCGCAGCGGATATCAAGGTCATAAAAAAATCAGAAGACCTTGTCCTGTTGCGTGAACTCAAGGATTTCAAAGCACCAAGTGAAGATATTGAGGCAGAACTGGACGATTTATACAAAGCTCTTGATTCAGCTGCAGACAAACAGAAAAAACTGAAAAAATCTACAAATTTGCCGATAAAATAATTAAAAAAAGTGAAAAAGATTATTTTATCTTGGATTTTGTTCTTTCTAAAATATATTTGACACCTTTTCCAGTCAGTTTGATCTCCCGTCTTGTTGTCATCACTTCCGCAAATTTTAATTCGAGGAATCTATCATAGATTGCATCTAACTTCTCGTGAGGTATATTAAGCATATTTTCTATAGCTTGGGAATCCACACCACTTTGAACAAGTACCATTACCTGCTTATCAGTAGCGTCGATTTTGTCCCCCTCAATTTCGGCTTCTTTATTGCCATTTTTTAAAAATTTGTAGAACAGTTGTAGATTTGCTGTTGGGCAAAGAACCTGACTTGACATGATTTCTCCAGACCCTAGATGATCAATCCTGATAATATCAACAGTCTTTCCCTTAACTTCGGTCTTGGCCAGTTCAATCGACTTTACATCTTGAATGGATACAGAATTCTGTTTCGTGGGATTAACAAACCAAATACTGTTCTTTACAACAACAACATTGCCCTTTTCCCACTTTGCATCCTTAATTAACGCACCCCCCCGCATCGCCGGGGATTTATAGTAGGCAAGAAGTCGATAATTGGCGTCACAAGAGTTTAAAATCAATTTTTTTAAGATTTCGAGAACTTTATTAACAGATTTAATTTTTAGTATCCGTTCTTCATTTGTAATGAAGGTAACAATCAGTGTGTTACTTTTTTCGATGAGATCAACAATTGATTCAAACTGAATTTTCTGGTTAATAGGTTCAGAAATAACAATTTTATCTTCATCAATACCTAACTTTACGACGACCCATTCATTATTATGGTCGATTTTCGCAGGAACCTCTTTCATACAACCTCATTTTAATGGTTCCTTAGTGCGAAGAACCTCTAAACAGTATTTTTCGATAGAATCTAGAAGGGTTTTTTTTGCAATCTTCTGTCGGGTCTCATCATCGGAAAAGAAGTCTTTTGCTATATATCGAAGAGTAGTGATGTAATATTCGAGCCACGGGTATACCCTTTCCATGTCGGCAAGATGCCCAAATGCTTCTTTGTTATCTTTACTCAAAACGTCGAACATGAAATCAAAGAGGTCAATAGTGTGTGCAGGCATCCCCTTTGTAATGGCAAGTTTCCGAAAACTGTGATACGAGATCTTTTTGGTAGTTAACAGTGACAGTTTAAGACCCAAAAATAGAGGTTCTAAATTGTCCGGGTAATGTTTGATAAGTTGATTGACGACACCCGCGGCACCTGGTGCATCTTTACTCTCAAGCTTGAAATAGAACATCTCTCGAAGGAAGTTGATGTCGTTATAGAATTGCTCAGAACCGATATCAAGAAGTCTCTTTTTCATTTCGATATTATTCGAGATCTTTGCCTTTTCGAGTCCGATAGTAACAAACCACGCCTCACTCGGGAACCACTCGAGTGATAGAAAGATCATTTGCCAGAAAATCTTGTCTAAGAAAGTAGTATCTTCCAGTTCTAACTGTGGAAGTTTCTGGAGAGGTGGTTTTTTCCGCGAGGTTTCGAGCATCCTTTCGCGCGCCAACAGTTCCATCTCTCCAAGGCGTGACTTTTTCCCCCGTTCCTGATCCGTAATCTCTCGTAGTGAGATTGTATAATAACAATGGGCAACGGCGGTCGCCAACATGACGTCAAGGTTCCAATAATTACGCAAATATTCAAGAGCGTGGTTATAATCACCAATCTTTAAGAGTTTTAACCCAACGACAATATTGATTCCCATATCGGCGTCTTTGCGCTTTTTGAGACGCAAAGCGTTTGTTACAACTTTTTTTACAAATTCAAAATCATTGATGTTGGTGCTTACATCTAAAACCTTGAATGTTATACTATCGATGAAATCGTCGTAAGACTCATCAGAAATTTCAGGAAAAGAATTTTCTAATGCTGATACAACATACCCAAAAAAGACGGGAAGATTTGCGTCAACCTTTGTGGTATTTTTTTCAATGTATCCCGAAAAATCCTTTTTTAAAAGGTATAGTTTGTTATAAATAACCGCATCAGAGAGTTTCTCTCCTCGTACCATATATGGAACATAGAGTGCCAATATATTAAAAGATATGATATATGCGTTATACCTCTTCAGCGGTATAGTAATAAAATTCACCGCGAGCTTTTTGTTCTCGATCGAGGAATGATTCCGATTTATTTATCCTCGGTCTCCCGGTTTGATCTCGTCGGAATGTAATGTCGAGTTTCTGTAAGAATCGGTTCATTCCAACCCGCATATCGAAGGGACCAGCCGCCGTACCGTGTATACCGGGTTCACCTTCAAAGACCAGTATTCGTTCACTGATCATATCGATCATATAGATATCGTGATCGATAACCAGAATCCCAACTTCTCTACCTTCTGCGAGATGTTTTATCATACGAGTTGTCTTAACTCTCTGTTCGACATCTAGGTGAGCACTCGGTTCATCCAAAATATAGAGATCAGCTTCTTGAGAGAGACAGACCGCGATTGCTAAGCGCTGGAGCTCGCCCCCAGAGAGCGTATCCACCGGTGACTGAAAGACTGACTGTAACGATAACGGTTCGATAATTTCATGCTGATAGTGGGAGGAGCCAAATTTTGTCGTTATTTGACGCAGGTACATCTCAACTGTATCCGATGAATCTGCGTTGATATACTGGGGTTTATATGAGATCTTCAATGTGGTATTAAGTGTCCCTTCATCAGGTTTTTCAACGCCGGCAAGTAGTTTTGCAAAGGTACTCTTCCCTATCCCATTTGCACCAAGTATCCCAAGTACTTCACCATTTCTGATAGATCCACCTGAAACTGATAGCCTGAATTGGTCGTACGTCTTGGTCATCGCGGGAATTTCGAAAAGATCCTGTCTCATTGAACCTTTATCATGAGCTCGTTTCTCAAAAACTACGTGGGTCTCTCGGAATCGAACGTTCTCTTCAGCAAGATATCCGTCGAGATATTGGTTAATTCCTACCCGGACACCCTTTGGTCGGGTAATAATACCGAAAACTGCTGGTTTGCCGTAAGCGATATGAACAGTATCCGCAAGCATATCAAGAATCGCGAGGTCATGTTCAACAATAACTACGGGATGAGTAACTGCAAGTTCTCGTATAAGTTTCGCCGCAGCAATACGCTGGTAAATATCGAGAAAAGGAGTGATTTCATCGAAGAAATAGAAATCTGCACTACGTGCAAGGCATGCAGCAATCGCAACTCGTTGAAGTTCTCCACCACTCAATGCGTCAATCTGATGAGAAAGTAATGGCTCGAGTGTTAGAACGTTAATTATATCACTGAGTTTACCCCGTTCATCAGTTGTTTTCAAAAGATCGCCGACTGTTCCCGAAAAGACATTTGGTATATGATCAATATACTGAGGTTTTGCCGCGGTTTTTACGTTCTTCTTGGAAATTGTCTGCAGGTAATCGAAGATCTCGGTACCGGCATACCGCTTCAAAATCTCCTCCCACGCAACTTCATTATCGAAATTGCCAAGGTTAGGACGTAGTTGACCGGAAAGGATTTTGATCGCTGTACTTTTACCAATACCGTTAGCGCCCAGAATTCCCGTGACTTTTCCGTCAACCGGACCGGGCAGACCATACAGGGCAAAACCGTTCTCACTATACCGGTGTGTTGGATGTTCTAATTCCTCTGGAAGACTGACAATATCGATTGCTTCAAAAGGGCATTTTTTAATGCAAATACCGCACCCAACGCAAAGTTCCTCAGACACGAATGCTTTACCATCATCCCCAAGAATGACGGTCTCATCACCAGTTCTTACCCGAGGACAATAGATAATGCACTCTGTACCGCATTTCTTTGAATGGCAGCGGTCCTTATGGACAATAGCAATTCGCATAAATTATCAAAAAATTAATGGGCTGCTGAACTGAGCAGGATTGTCCAACTCATAAACCAGAGAGCAAAGGTCATAAATCCCTGATAGAACCAGTCCTTTCCGCCAATTTTTGAAGTATCCATACCAATGAGCATGAAGATGTGTCTTTGAAGTATAATACCAGCAAGCATGAGCATAAAAGCGAGCAGGCCATTGCTCTGGAGACCTCGAGCAGAGAGAGATCCCCCAATAATAAATGATAATATACCTGTAAAGATGCCGATAAGACATGCAATCAGCGTCCGCTTGATCCGCTCGATATGCCCTGCTTGTTTCTCAGCCCTAGTCAACTGTTTCTTTGTCAAAGGTGGCTGTTCTTCGTGTATCCCTTCGCTCATTCTATCCACCAGTTATCTTACTTTTTTGTGCGCAAGCCATATGTAATTTGGTTAATAGCTTCCTGAAGCACAAGAGAATTCAAACTTTTTCCCAAACGGCAAATAAAATTCATTATGCCGTTTTTTCTCATACTATTTAGAGAGGGTTATTAATAAGAGTGGCGCAAAGGGTGCAGGACATTCGTAACCGATTTTAAAAAAAATATTGGTCACTTTAGTTCAGAGTCTACGTTCCGATATATTTTGAAAGTATTTCCTGCCCAGCATAACCCCCAACAATACCTATTAAAAATCCTCCCCAGAAATCCTCTACAGAAATGAAGGATTGGACATTCGATTTTCGTCTGAATATGAGAACCATAACAATCCCTGTTAAAACACCGATGATAATATCGAGACCCAATAATAGAGAAGATAGAAACAATGAGGACGGATTACGGAGGATTGCTCCAACAATCCCCCCGATGATTCCACCCATGAAAATATACCCCGAGTGAGGATACACAATAATATCAGTTTTTACCTGTTGATTGTGCTCGACCTTTGGAGTACCAAGACCGTATCGAACTTCAAATGCTAGATGGTAGGTATCTGCTTTTACTTTGTCGAGGAAATGGCCACCTATTCGTATTGGCATCGTAATGGTGTAGGTCTCACTCGCTAAAATCTGAACAGCCGGCCAAGACATAATTTTTTTATTATCAAAGACGGTTTCTTCGGAATGGGACGGTATGAAAAAATTTTTGATTCTTTGCAGGAGAATCGAACCCAAAGAGCTTGGTTGATCAGATGATCCGAATGGAACCAACGCTTTACTAATTTTTTTGATGACAAAACCCGTAGGAACATCGTAAGTAATAGAAATTCCATCAATAGGTGAATTCAATGGATTTCTCACTTTAATATAGAGTAAAAATTCATCTCCAAGATGGATAATATCCGTTGATTTAGATACTGATAATTCAAGAAGGTCAGCCATAATAACGGTTAATTACTAAGGAGACATTAAAATCATTTTGCATTCGACATAAGGAAAAGGTTAATTGAAGTTTCTTAAAGACGTATTATATAGGAATTTTATTATTAAATTCAAGTAGAGTTACCATAGGTCGATAAGGTTCTGGATTAATAAAACATCCAGTTAATAAACTGGTATACCGATGGCGACTACGCAGGGAATGAACGGATTCGACGTGAAAGCGGTAGTATCAGAACTTAATGAAAAGCTTCCGCTCTGGGTAGACAAGATCTATCAGTTCGACACCCGGACACTTGGAATTCGTTTTAATGGAGAACAACACGCAAAGTATCAATTAATTATCGAAGCCGGAAGGAGAACACACCTTGTAAAAGAACTTCCAGAACCCCCAAAAAATCCTCCGCATTTTGCAATGCTGCTTCGCAAATATATCAGTGGCGGAAAAGTTCTCGCTATTCGGCAACATGGCCTAGAGCGTATCCTCATATTTACCATCGGAAAACATGACAGTAATTATAACCTTATTATTGAGCTCTTTGATGATGGGAACGTGATTTTAACCGACTGGCAAGATATAATTGTCCAGCCTCTCCACCGCCATCGATTTAAGGACCGTGACATTGTGTCCGGTGTTCCCTACGTCCTGAGCACTGAAGACCACACGAGTTCACTAGAAAATTTTACCGAATTTCTCCAGAAAGATAGCCGTGACGTTGTCCGAGCACTGGCCGTAGGTTGTATGTTGGGCGGAACATATGCCGAATTTGTCTGTCGAGATGCAAAGATCGATAAAATTACCCCAGCCCGAGATGCCAATCCAAGACCCATATATAGTGCTACAAGAGATCTCATTGAACGTGTATTGCACAATAGAGAGCCGATAATCTCAGCTAAAGGGTGTGATCCCATTAATATTGAAAATTCCACTGATGTAACTCAATTTCCTTCCTTTAATGCTGCACTTGAAGCTTATTATCCGATAACAAAAACTGAAATTGTCCAAAAAGCAAAAGCAAAGCTACCTAAAGAAGAGATTATTCGTCGCCACCAAGAAGAGGCATTAAAAAAATTTGATACAAAAATTTCAAAAAATGAGCGAATAGTAGCGGTGATTTATGAGAATTATCAGCTCGTCTCCAATGTGATTACAACACTTTCAAAGGAAAGTAAAAAAAGATCTTGGCAAGAAATCGCAAATATCCTAAAAACAAATCCCACGGGTATTGGAGAGAAAATCGTCGCAGTTTATCCTGATAAGCATGCGGTGGAACTCGATATTGGTGAGAGAGTCACAATTTATGTAAACGACGGTGTTGAACAGAACGCAAGTAGATACTACGATGAAATCAAAAAATACCGGCGCAAAAAAGAGGGCGCACTTTCAGCTATGACAAAACCAGTAGTTCGTAAAAAAGCAATGAAACACGACAGTATCCCTCTGAAAAAACGATGGTACCATAAGTTTCGATGGTTTATTACGACTGATGGCGTTGTAGTTCTTGGGGGACGAGATGCTTCACAGAATGAAGAATTGGTTAAGAAGTATATGGCGGGTGGCGATCTTTTCGTCCACGCAGATGTGCACGGTGCAAGTGTAGTGATTGTGAAAGGTAAGACCGAACGAATGGATGAAGTGGTACAATTTGCTGCTTCATACTCAGGAGCTTGGCGAAGCGGACATTTTTCTGCAGATGTGTATAGTGCCCTTCCAGAACAAGTCAGCAAAACCCCCGAGCATGGAGAATACGTGTCTAGAGGATCGTTCATTGTGCGGGGTGAGCGTACGTATTTCCATAATGTATCTCTTGCTATCACCATCGGGTTACAGCTGGATCCGCAAGCTTCTGTGATTGGGGGGCCACCGGTTTCAGTTCATAAACGGACAAAATTATATGTTGATTTGAAACCTGGACAGTTCGAACCCAATGATGTGGCAAAGAAAATTCTGCGTATTTTAAAAGAGAAATTACCCGAAGATGAATTTAAAGGGTTGAAAAGTGTCTTAAACACTGATGGTGTCGCAGCGTTTGTCCCACCTGGGGGGTCTGATATACTAGGGAGGAACAAGACATGAAGTCAGAGATCTGCGAAATCCGAGATAATTACGGTGAGATCCGGCTTTTCCCAGAAAGCATCGATGATCTCTGGCACCTCCAGCACCTAATCGCATCAGGTGATTTAGTCTTTGCAACAACACTGCGAAGTGTGGCCCAAGTTTCTGACAAGATTCGTCCAGAGAAAGTCGAAAAGCGGCCTGTACGACTAGGAATTCGTGTTGAGGGGGTGGAATTCTCTCAACATGGAGTACGCCTTCGTGTGAGTGGTGTTATCGAACATGGTGTGGATGTAGGAGCTCATCACACTTTCAATGTAGATATTGGACATGAAATATCAGTAATAAAAAAGTGGAAACCAATTGATTTTGAACGAATTGACCGGGCGGTCAAAGCATCAGTGTATGGTGTGATCCATATCTTGACAATTGAGGAAGGCGAAGCAGAACTCTTCCGTCTCCGACAATACGGGCCGGAAAGTGTGATTACAGTTACAATGGGAAGAGGTAAAGAGGGTGAGGTGAATACGCGGCAAACATTTTTTGAACAGGTGCTAGGATACCTTTCCGAAATTTCTGGTCCTATTATTATTGCTGGACCGGGGTTTGTGAAAGACGATTTCATAAAATTTTTTAAAAACCGAAGCAGTCCAATTGCCGAGCATTACCTTGTTGTTGAGACCCGACGGATCGGGCGAGGTGCAGTCCAAGATGTAATTGGGCAAGGTACACTAGAGAAACTCATCGACGACCTCCAACTCGGACGAGAGGTAAAACTTATGGAGGAGGTTTTGTTGCGTATATCACAGAATGGTGCAGTAGCATATGGGGAACAGGAAGTTTCCAATGCCATTGACTATGGTGCTACAGAACAGGTCCTCATTACCGACAAACATTTGCACGATATTAAAATGATGCAGATGGTTGAAAGGGCCGAGGGATTACGGGCAAAGATTATCGTGCTTTCAAGCAGCTTTGAACCAGGTGAACGATTGGAGGCACTCGGTGGAATTGCAGCTCTGTTGCGGTATAAAATAACAAAATAGTAGTTTTGGAAAAATTATGTTTCTGTTTTTTCTGGGCGCTTATAGTGCTCGACAAGAGTAATTTCTTTTATATCCGGTATAAATTCGAGCGCTTCATGAATTATCCGTCCACGCCAAAGGAGCCAACGGCGATCATACGTGATGCCCGGAGGAAGAGTAATAGTAACATTACCATCTTCAAAAACAACTTCCATATCTCTACCAGCATAGAGTTGAATTAGTCCCTTCGTTTTATCGAGAATTTCATCCACCATTTCTTCAATTTTATAATGATATGTAAGAGTCTGACCAGCTAAAGGTGCATTAAAATCAACGATAACCCGGCTCCCAATGACATCGACAACGATACCTTCCCCAATTTCTTCAACCTTGACCGTCGCTCCCCGTGTCGGTTTTTCTTTGAATTTACTTTTTGGAAATGATTGAATTCGTTTTGGGTCGCGTTCTCCAAACGCCTTGTCGGGTTTAACAGTTATATCATGCTCAGTACCAACATCTTTATCCACGAGATCCTCATCAAGCCCGAGAATCACATGTTTGCTTCCAACACGAATCGTAACTGGTCCATAGGTAGCATTTGGATTATGAATACCTGCAGAGGTTGCAGTCGCTTCATCGGTGGTATCAAAAATGCGCCCGTTTGTGCTGCCGGAATAGCTTAATTTGATAAAATCTCCTTCTTTTATCGGCATTTAACACCTGCCTGTATTAAGTCACAGCATGCATAGATAAACTTGTAGTATATTATGCTAGAAATCGAGCTGAAAGTCAAAGTCACATCACTAGGTCCTGTCAGACGGAGATTACTTGAACAATCAGCTGTATTTTTGGATAAAGTCAAAGAGCATGATATTTACTATAATGCCCCTCATCGTGATTTTGCAAAGACCGATGAAGCACTAAGAATCCGTTATAAAAATAGTAATAAGAGAGACGTAGTTTTTACCTACAAAGGACCCAAACAACCCAATCTGGAGCTCAAAGCCAGAGAGGAACTGAATATTCCGATCAATTCCGGAGACGTTTTTGAACTGATTCTCCAAAGATTAGGTTTTAGAAGTGTCGCCGAAGTCGATAAATTGCGGGAAAATTATCGATATCAAGATGCGATGGTCTCGCTTGATTCTGTCGAAAATCTCGGTACTTTTGTTGAAATTGAACTATCAAGCGACAACGAGATGGAGAATGCAATTGAACGGATAAATTGGATTGCAAAAGAGTTGGGTATTAAAGAAGAACCAATTCTAGCTTCCTATCTGGAGTTGCTCCTAGCTAAACAGTGAGAAGCTCAACTTTGATGTCTTTTGGTTCATTGCCGAAATGGAGCATTGCACAGTAACCCATCATCGCAGGGCCAGGGTTGATAATTTTGACCCCATCGAGTTCCGTTAATCCTCTCTGTTCGTGTATATGGGCACAACAAACGAGATCAAACGATTTTATATGACGTCGAATGCTCTTACTCCCGACGTGTTCTCCAGCAAGTTTATCAAGCACTCCATAGGGTGGTGCATGCGAGAGCAGTACATTGTGAACTGATTTTTCCATCTTTCCCAAAGTATTATGGAGTAAATCGTCAATCTGCTTATCTGTGAGCTCAAATGGTGTACCAAATGGTGTTGGATTTGATCCTCCAATCCCTGCTATTGTCATCGTTCCTAGATTTATCTGCGATCCGTGGAGACATATTGCATCAGATTGTTCGATGGTATCAATAATTTCTCGCGGATCACAATTACCCGGGACAACAAAACAGGGCACGTCGATGCGTGAAAGAACTTCATCGACAGAATCCACTGGTCCCATATTGGTGATATCCCCGGCAATAAAAACAGCTTCCGGTGAAAATTCTAGAAATGAATCTAATTGACCGAATTGACCGTGGAGATCTGCTAACAATAGCACATCTTTCATGGTATATCATTTGAAGGGCGTTTAAAAAACCTTATCTCAGGGTCATTCCAAGAACCCGTTAATTTACCCGAAAAAGCAAGTTTCCCCAATAGTTGCGCGGTCTTTGGTAAAAGTGATCGTGCTGGTGTCTCTGCAAGTGGCGTCCCGGGTAGAGGCATAAAACGGTGTGCATGGACCATACCATATTTTGTTACCCAAGAGATCAACTTTGTAGTCTCAATCTGTTCTTCATCGGTCTCGTCTGGAAATCCGAGAATAAAATCCACGATCGGTATAAGTTCGTAATCTCGACAGAGTTCCACAGCCGAGATAATATCCTCAACAGTATGTCCCCGCTTCAGGCGCTGCAAAATCGCATTGCTTCCCGACTGGGCACCAAAGTGGATTTTTGTATTTGCACAATATTTCTTCACAAGATTAACAGACGTTTCACAGATGAATTCTGGGCGAACCTCTGAGGGAAAAGTTCCAAAATAAATTTTATGTTTGAGATGCTGGAACAGATGCTCAATCTTATCAAATCTGGGATGAATTCCATCAGACCCGTATGCAAACGCATTCGGACTTACAAATCGTGAGTGTTCGTATCGATTGGCATATAATGCGATCGAATCGATGGACCGATGCCGCATACAGTGGCCAAAGATTTGCGGTGTTTGACAAAAACCACATGTGAATGGACATCCACGAGAGATCTCAACATATCCCTTCATCTGAGAAAAGGAAGGGTAAGCATCAAGTCTGACATTTGTGTCTGCAGGTATGTAAGAGTCTTTAGTTGCAACTCCTGGTACCGATACATCATTTCCCTTTTCGATCCGCTTAAGTAGAATTGGAAGAGTGTACTCTCCTTCACCAACAATGACGTAATCTACATAGTTAGCAACGTCCCAATACCGGGCAGTTGCATGTGGGCCGCCTACAATTGTAAGGGATTCAGAATTTTTAATCTCGTCACGAAATATCGGTTCATTAATTGAGTTGAGTGAATAACAGGTAACATCCCCAGTAGGTTCATCCACGGGATTTAGGATGATACCTGTTTGTTCGCATGCAGCATAGAGCGCAGCATAAGAGTTGCGTGCGGCATGGATCAGTCGCCAGTTGACTTTCATATAACTCGGAATAAGGTCATTTAATCAACAGAAGATTACAAAAAAGAAGCGGATTGGAATAGGTACTATCAGCCTCTTGTGCGATATGGGAGTAAACCATCGAAGACTTTGTAGGCATGACCATTATCCATTGAAACGGTCACTTCTACTCTATCGGTCTGCTTTGTTCCTTGTAGATCCACTTCATCTCCTTTTTTATTCCCAAGTGGTACTGTTTGAACTGTTCCATCAGCCCGTGTAAATTTCACATTAATTGTTGTTACATGGGCCATACCCATCCCACCATCGAAAGTGACAGCGATAATACCCGCATAATCCTTTGGATTAACAGTAACCGTCACACCCAAATTAGGTAGTAATACATCTGTTGGAGATGGAACCAGGCATCCGCCTGGTGGGCAAGTATCCGAACCCGATCCAGGTTGTGGTGTTACAGTACTCGTACTCGTAGAATTTTGCGTACCGCTACATCCGGCAAGAGCTACGGCAACGCAAATAAGGAGGATTAGAGGTATATTGGAGTGCATATCAAAAGATGTGAGTCAAAGTCATATGATAATTGCGCACGTAACAAATAAAATGAAAATCAATTATTTTGTAGCTCGCCATTATACTCCATTTCACCAGTTTCACCATTAACGGTTACATGGGTCCCATTTTTTAATTTGTGAAGTGGTACATCGATTCTGTCAATCATGGGAATAGATCCAATAATTGCACCCGTAGCTATAATCGGTTCTGCCTCCTGATTTACAATAGCTGCGGGGGCATGACCATTTCGGCTGAGTGCATAAAGAACATAAGAACCAACGGTCGATCCTTTCCCAAAAGGAAAAACAAAAACTTTGCCTGCAATATTTTGTCCGAAAAGCGGATGGCCTTTTTCAACAATATCCCCGGAATTCGGGTCGACACCAGAGAGAAATGAAATCGGTGCCGGACTTACAAGCAATTCACCACTACCAATCCCTCGACAAATCCCGCGACCCCTGATTATCAAAATAACACCTAATTTATGTTTGAAGATTGAGATATAAGATTCATATGGAAGAGAGCGCCGTAAATAACGCCACATCTCCAGATGATATCAAATTGAGAATCCATTTGAATGAACTAGAGGCGTCTGTGCTCGAAGCTAAGGTGCGGATAGAGGAACTCCAGAAGGAGAACACCCAACTTCGACGAGAGAATAGCCAGCTAAAAAGAATGCCACTCTTTGTGGCGGTAGTTGTTGATGTTCTTGATACAGGAGAGATTTATCTCCGTCAGCAGGGTAATAATCAAGAGTATCTGACACATGCAAGTGAGGATTTGCTTCCCTTCTTGAAACCCGGAGCAAAAGTGGCAGTAAATAATGCGCTCTCTATTGTAAAACTGATCGGAAATATCTTTGACTCAAGAGTAAGACTAATGGAACTTGAAGAATCTCCAGAGATCTCGTATAAAGACATAGGAGGGCTCGAAAACGAAATAAAAGAGGTTAGAGAAGCCGTCGAATATCCCTTGACAAAACCTGAGATCTTCAAACGTATTGGAGTTGAACCCCCGAAAGGCATTCTTCTGTATGGTGCACCTGGAACGGGGAAAACTCTGATCGCAAAAGCAGTTGCTCATGAGGCAAAGGCGACGTTTATTAGGATGTCTGGATCTGAGCTTGTCCACAAGTTCATTGGAGAGGGGGCCGGGCTTGTCCGCGAACTTTTTATGCTTGCGCGTGAACGTGCACCGGCAATTGTCTTTATTGATGAAATAGATGCAGTCGGGACTACGCGGACGAATGACGGAACTTCAGGAAGTGCTGAGGTTCAGCGTACTTTAATGCAGCTACTTGCAGAAATGGATGGGTTTGATAATCGAGGCGATGTTCGGATTATGGCAGCCACAAACCGTATCGACATGCTGGATCTAGCCATTTTGCGCCCCGGACGATTTGATAGGATTATCGAGATCCCGCTTCCAGATTTGGCTAGTAGGTTTGAGATTTTAAAAATCCACTCCGCAAAGATGCAGCTTTCAAATATTGACCTTAATGAGATTGCCCGCATGACAGAAAATTCAACCGGAGCCGAATTACAAGCTGTCTGTCGAGAAGCTGGTATGATGGCAGTTCGTCGTGACGCCGTAGCAATCGAGCGAAGTGATTTCATTGATGCCGTGCACAAGGTAAAGAGCGAAATGGGTACAGACAACCGAATGTATACATAACCATTCCATTAAGAAACAACACCTATTTTTTGCCATACCCATGAATGTTCTTTTAATCCAGAGGGAAGGCATCGATCTCCATCACACTCTTTTTGAGTCAGAGACAAGTAGACTCGCACTGCGGTTCTATCACCCAAAAAAGAAACCATGCGGTGTATATATTTCCGTTGCATCGTTAGGGAGTGCACTCTCTCTTGTGTCAGAACTACGGTGGTATATCCGTCGGTACATCCGTGAGGTGCTTTTTGAAGTCAGAACAGGTGTTTTCTGCACACATAGTCTAGCCCAAGACGTTTATTATGAGCGTGTGACTGTTCTTGTTCCTGATTGGCCATTCCGGAGGCTCTATGGGTTTCAGAACGGTCGTTTAATAAGTGCGGTTGTGATGACCCCAAAATCAACAATTGTAGAATACCATCAGGATATCATCGGTGTTGATACCATGCTGGAAATATGGTGTACTGAAGAAGAATTAGAAGAAACAGGTGTCGCAGAACCTGAGATAATTGAAGCTGACGATTCACCAGAAAATACGATAGGATAGTACAATAAAAAGTAAAAAATGTTCTTAAGCAAACATCGCGCCTTCAGATTCAATAAGCCGATGGCGATTGAAATCCAAGGCAACTTTTTCTATTGCTAAGAGGAAATCTTGGTGACTGATGGATGTTCGCTCCTTCCGTATCGCAAACATACCAGCCTCCATGCAAATAGCTTTGAGATCTGCGCCGTTCTTCCCTTCGGTAAGTGCTGCAATCTCGTCTAATTTCACACTATCATCCATGGTTAGATTTCGTGTATGAACCTTCAAAATAGATAATCGCCCTTTGACATCCGGAAGGGGAATCTCAATTATACGATCAAACCGGCCTGGACGAAGGAGTGCACGGTCAAGAATATCAATTCGATTCGTTGCACCGATAATTTTTACGTCGCCACGATTTTCAAATCCGTCCATTCCGGCAAGTAGCTGCATAAGAGTACGTTGGACTTCGCGATCCCCACTTGTATTTGCTTCTGTACGTGAGGCACCAACGGCATCTATCTCATCAATAAAAATGATAGTTGGTGCTCTCTTTTTCGCCAAATCGAAAAGCTCACGAACGAGTCGTGCCCCTTCACCAATATATTTCTGAACCAGCTCAGATCCGACCACGCGCATGAAGTGGGCATTTGTCTCGTGGGCAACTGCTTTCGCTAAAAGTGTCTTTCCCGTTCCTGGAGGTCCATGAAGTAGTACTCCTTTTGGCGGATCGATACCAATCCTTATAAAGAGATCAGGCCGTTTTAGTGGAAGCTCAACTGCTTCCTTGATCTCTGTAATCTGGTCTTCTAAACCACCAATATCAGTGTAGCTCTCCTGCGGGGAATCAACTACCTCCATACCATAAACCTGAGCATCAAAGCTCGTCGGCAAAAGTTCCACAATGGCCAGGGACTGCTGATTAAGCGTACATCTGACCCCGGGCTTAACATCGTCGGGATTTATATTCTGTGAACTTCGGACAAGAAACCGCGGTCCGGCACTACTTCTCACAATAACACGGTTTGTATCAATAACATCAGTGATGGTACCGATAATAAGTGGTGGACTCCGAAGTTGTTCGCTTTCGCTCTTAAGCTTTCTGACTTCACGCTCATATCGGATCTTCTGTGTTTCCATATATCGTTTATCCGCTTCGCTCTGCCGAACTTGCTCTCGAAGTTCCATATTTCTTGCTTCCAAATCAAGAATTCGTTTGCCAAGCTGCTCTTCTAGCTCGTGCTTGTCATTCTCGATATGGACCATTTGGTCTCGAAGCTGTTCAGACAGGGAACGGTATAGACGGTACAAATCTTCAGGATTTTGAGGATCCTGAGGTTGATGGAGAATATCTCCCATTGTGTAATCAATTAGATATTTAGGGAAAACAGGTTTAAAGTGTTTGTGAGATTATGCAGTGCGAAATGTGCGGGGAAACGATCCGCGGTATCCCTAAAACGGTCAGGGTTGAAGGAGCGGAGCTGCAAGTATGCAATAAATGTGAAAAATTTGGTACTGAAGTTCAACAACCAAAACGAACCGATATTATTCGTCCCGTTTCAGGGCCTAGCGCCTCGGTAAGACCTTCAGTTACCCCACCAATCCGCAGAAAAAAAGATCTTTTTGATTATATGGGGGGCGAGATTGTCGATGATTATAGCGAGAGAATTAAACAGGCACGACAGGAGAAAGGGCTCTCACAGAAAGACCTGGCCCTTCAAATGAAGGAACGTGAATTACTCATTAAAAAGATTGAAAAAGGTGAATTGATTCCCGAGGACAATGTCCGAAAGAAGTTAGAGAGAACACTTGGCATTCGATTGGTTGAAACTACAATTACTGAAGCAGAAAAGAAAGTTGCCAGCAAGCTCGCCCCAACATTGGGGGATTTAACCGTGATCAAGAAAAAAAAGATATAATAAATTATCTTGATACTAAAGAAAGTTATTGAAAATAGAATAGAGTAATTTTCATCATAATTTTAAATTATATAAACGAATATTTGTTCAAATCGTCTTTTGTCCATTCAATCCGTTTATTTTAAATAGAATTACCTGCATACAAAAAAACATGCAAGGTGAGTGTTTTTTCGCCGGTGAATGCTTTTATCTCCGCTAGCGAAGCACCCGACCAATGCACAAAACTTAATTCTGTAAAAATGTTGAATTCAAATAGCATTTGGTATCGCTATTTTAGTTATTTCTATCGTTAATTCTTTCCTGTAGTGCAAGAAGTGACTGCGCATGCAGGAGGGAGGATTTGTTATGAGAGGAAAAGGAATTCGTCTTGAACGTATCATGAACCGAAACACAAAAAAGACCGTCATAGTACCGATGGATCACGGAGTATCCAATGGTCCAATTGATGGGTTAATCGATTTAGGTCAAGCAGTAAACCTCGTTGCAGAAGGGGGGGCGAATGCTGTGATCGGACATATGGGGCTGGCACTTTATGGGCATCGCCAAAGTGGACGGGATGTGGGATTGATCCTTCATTTATCAGCAAGTACCGCAATTGGTCCCGATCCCAATGACAAAGTGCTTGTCAACTCAGTGACCAACGCCCTTAAAATGGGTGCTGATGCGGTGTCGATGCACATAAACATCGGTGCCGATTCTGAAGCACGAATGTTATCTGATCTCGGAACTATCGCTGTTGAATGTATGGAGTGGGGTATGCCACTTCTTGCTATGATGTACCCCCGTGGAAAGAAAATTAAGATTGAAAATGATGTTGATCAAGTAAAACTTGCAGCGAGGGTTGCGGCAGAACTTGGCGCCGATATTGTAAAGACAGTATACACTGGTGACCCCGATAGCTTTCGTGAAGTAACCAGAGGATGCCCAGTACCTGTTGTTGTTGCCGGAGGTTCAAAGACCGATGACCGTACAACCCTTGAACTGATAGAAGGGGCGATGGCCGGGGGCGCTGCAGGCATCTCGATTGGGAGAAATGCGTTCCAGCACAGGATGCCCGATCGGTTCGTCAGAGCGGCTGCTTGTATAGTACATGAGGGTAAAACTGTGGATGATGCAATGAAACTATTGAAGGTGTAAGAAATGATTGGAAAGGATATCAGAATTGAAAGAATTATGAATAGAAACACGGGCAGGTCGGTCATTGTACCAATGGACCACGGTTTTACATTGGGACAGATTGAAGGTCTGCTTGATATGACCAAAGTTATATCAGATGTAAGCGAGGGAGGCGCAAATGCAATTGTCCTCCATAAAGGGATGGTAAAAAGGGGACATCGAAGGAAGGGGCGGGATATTGGGTTGATCGTTCACCTCTCTGGTAGTACCTCACTTAACCCCGATCCAAACGATAAGGTAATCGTCTGTTCGGTTGAAGAGGCAATTTCACTAGGTGCTGATGCTGTCTCAATTCACATTAACCTTGGTGCACCAGAGGAATCAAAAATGCTCGAATCCGCCGGGAAAATTGTCAAAGACTGTAACCGTTGGGGCATGCCTTTACTTGTTATGATCTATCCCAGAGGAAAAGGGATTGATCCAAACTCACCTCAATCGGTAGGTCATTGTGTTCGAGTAGCAGAGGAACTGGGGGCAGATCTGATCAAAACAAACTATACAGGAGATCCCGTATCGTTCGGTAAGATCACAAAAGCATGTTCAGTTCCGGTTTTTATCGCAGGAGGCGAGAAATCTGGGGACCTTGAGACTCTGAAAATCATCAATGATTCAGTAAACGCCGGCGGTGCTGGGGTGTGTGTTGGTAGGAATGCATTCCAGCGTGATGACCCACGGGCATTTGTAAGAGCACTTTGCCAAGTGGTCCATGAAGGTATAGAACCTGAGAAAGCGTTGGGGAAGAAAAGATGAAACAATTCTGGGTAGACGTTCGACCCTGGAATAAGGAAATTGCGACAACGGCTATAGAAAACGGTGCAGACGCACTTATTGTTGAGAATGCTGCAAAAGTTCGCGAACTAGGTAGAGTGACGACAATCGCTCCAGATGGTGACCTCAGCATTGGAAAAGATATCGAGGAATATACTATTACTGATAAAAAAAGTGAGATCGAGGCTCTAAAATCAGCAGACCGTCGTTTTGTGATTGTAACAACGAGCGATTGGACTGTAATCCCTCTAGAAAATCTAGTAGCGCAGTCAGATCGGATTATTGCAAAGGTACATGATGCAAAGGAAGCAGAACTTGCCCTCCATATTCTAGAGAAAGGGGTTGCAGGTGTTTTACTTAAGACACAAACTCCTTCCGTCGTTAAAAAAGTGGCATCTCTAATCAAATTAACCGCTGGCGAGGTTAAGTTAATACCATTCACTGTCACGTCCATCAAACCAGTGGGTATGGGAGACCGAGTCTGCGTGGATACCTGTTCGATGCTTGGGGTCGGTGAAGGGATGCTTATGGGAAACACATCTTCGTCGATGTTGTTAGTGCATGCAGAGACACTAGAAAATCCGTACGTCGCTCCTCGCCCATTCCGAGTAAATGCTGGTGCGGTCCATGCATATATTATGCTTCCAGACGGTAAAACCGCTTATCTTTCCGACCTATCAATTGGAGGTCATGTACTTGTTGCTGATGTTAAGGGAACAACAAAAACTGCAGTGATTGGAAGGACTAAGATCGAACGTCGCCCTCTCCTCCTTGTCGAAGCGGAATCAAATGACGTAAAAGTGAGTTTAGTACTCCAAAACGCCGAAACTATCCGTCTTGTGAAAGAAGAGGGTGATGCCATCTCAGTTACTCGACTTGCAATTGGTGATCGAGTGCTTGGCTGCTCATTAGAAGGCGGGCGGCATTTTGGTATTGCCGTCAAAGAAACTATCACCGAGAAGTGATACTGTGAAAGTTGGCATAATTGGCGGTACGGGGAAGATGGGAAGGCTTTTTGCCAGGGTATTCGAACGAGCAGGATATGATGTGCTTATTTCCGGACGCTCAACACCTTTAACAAAGACAACCTTGGCAGAGCAATGCGAAATTGTCATTGTTTCAGTCCCGATCCATGAAACCGTAACTGTGATTAATGAAATCACTCCGCTTCTTACAAAAGATCAACTTCTCTGCGACCTTACTTCTCTCAAGGTAAAACCTATCGATGCGATGAAAAAATCGCGTGCGAAGATTATTGGATTGCACCCAATGTTTGGACCTACCGTAAAATCACTTCAACGCCAAACCATTATTGTCTGCCCAGAACGTTGCGATAATCAAACGCTCAATAACCTACTCACAATATTCCGTAATGAGGGGGCTCAATGCACAATGACTACTCCTGAGAAACATGACCGTGCAATGGCAGTTGTTCAGGGACTCACTCATTTTGTCACGCTCTGTATGGCAGAAACAATTCGGCGCCTTGGTATCGATATTGAACAGACAAAATCATTCACAAGCCCTGTGTATCAAATCGAGCTGGGACTTGTGGGAAGGCTGCTCTCGCAAGATGCTGACCTCTACGGCAGCATTCTTCAGGAGAACCCATTCGTATCCGATGTTCTCAAAGCTTGTAAAGGTTCCATCAACGACTTACAGGATATTATTGTTTCGGGAGATCCCCGAAAGTTCAATGAATTTTTTGAATTAAACACCCGACATTTCGGTGATTATTGTGCAGAAGGGTTGGCGACGACTGATGACCTGATTGAATATATGGTGAATCGATGACGACATTTGTTCTTGGTCCTGAAGGAACATTCTCCCATGAGCTTGCTCTTCGACTTGGAGTGAGTGAAATTGAGCTCATTCCCACCATCCATGGTATCTTCACCGCTGTTGCAAAGGGTGATGGTGATGGCATTGTCCCTATTGAGAACTCAGAAGCTGGAGGAGTCGGAGCAACTCTTGATGGCCTGTTGCAATATCCAGTCTATATTACGGCAGAAATGTATATGCCAATTCACCATCATCTTTCTGCAAAGGTGCCTGTTGAAAAGCTTGCTAAAATCTTTGTTCATACCCAGACACACGAGCAGTGTAGCGATCAGCTCGAGAAATTGGAAGTACCTATCATCCATACAAGTAGCAATGCGGCGAGTGCTGTTGAGATGCAGAAGGAATCGACAGCTGGTGCAGTTGTACCATCGTTTGCTGTGAAGCTTTACCACTTACCCATCATCATCGAGCATATTGAAAACAACAAGGATAACGTCACCCGGTTTGTGAGGATTTCCAGAAACCCGTATCCTAAAGATAACGCAGAAAAGTGTAGCGTTATTATCATTCCAAGTACCGATCGTGCTGGATTGCTTCACGATTTACTAGCGGTTTTTGCAGTGCGGCAAATTAACCTTACTCGCATTGAATCCCGTCCTTCAAAACGAGGCATTGGTCAATACATTTTCTTCATCGATTCTGAAAAGAAAGAAGGATTTTCTGATGCAATTCAGTTTTTAAAAACGATGACTGATATAAAAGAGCTGGGATGCTTTTCGAAAATTGAGGTACCTTAATGATTGTCACGGTGCCGTTAGCAAAAGATGTTGATTGGAAATTTACTGCACCTCCTTCGAAAAGTTATACTCATCGTGCGATGATTATTGCCGCACTTGCTAATGGCAGGTCCATTCTACAAAACCCACTATTCTCTGAGGATACTGATCTTACAAGGTTTGCACTAGAGGCACTCGGTGTCAAATTACAAGTAGATCCAAATCTTCTCCGAATCACAGGTTTAGATGGACATTTTTACTGTGGTCGTGAAAAAACCATTGATTTAAAAAATTCCGGAACAAGTTTGCGACTCCTTACATCACTTGCCTTACTCTGCGACCAACCTATAATCTTAACGGGAAATAAACGAATGCAGGAACGGCCTATCGGGCCTTTGGCAGCAGCTTTAAAGGTACTTGGCGGTAAAATCGATTTTTTGGAGACGGAGGGGTATCCTCCAATCCGTGTTCATGGCACTTTAAAAGGGGGCAAAACGATTATAGATGGAACTATTAGCAGTCAATTTATCTCATCTCTGCTCCTCGTTGGACCCTATGCTCAGCGGCAGATTAAACTTGATATTCCTAACCCACCAGTCTCAAGTTCTTATCTTGATGTTACAGTAGACATCATGCAAGCATTCGGTTCAAGAGTGTTTAGGGATGACCACAAATGGTTCCAAGTCAGCAATCGTAAGCAGTACCAAGCTCGAACCTATGACATTGAAGGTGACTTTTCATCAGCATCCTATTTCTTTGCAATTGCTGCGATATGTGGTGGTCGAGTAGAAGTGTCAAACCTCAATCCCAACTCAGTGCAAGGGGACAGGCAATTTCTCGATCTGCTTCAATCGATGGGGTGCACTGTAAATCAAACATATGATAACATTTCAGTTGAACGGACCGGTGAACTGAAGGGCATAGACTGTGATATGTCATCGTCACCTGATACTGTACAGACACTTTGCATAGTTGCAGCCATGGCATCAACACCGACAACTATCCGAGGGATAAGCCATTTAAAGTTCAAAGAGAGTGACCGTATCATAAGCACAGCTAAGCAATTGGAAAAACTTGGGGGAGACGTAAAGGTTGAGTCAGACTCAATCAGGATTCAACCTGTCAAACTACATGGCGGCACAATTAATCCATCTGATGATCATAGAACTGCAATGAGTTTTGCAGTTCTTGGACATGCTATTGGAGGGATAACAATCGAAAATGCAGAGTGCGTGAACAAGTCGTTTCCTGGCTTTTGGGGTGCGTTAGAAGGAGCGAAGTCGTGAAACGAATTATCTTTTGCGGTTTCAGAGGAACGGGAAAAACAGAGATTGGAAGAGTTGTTGCAGATCGTCTTCATGTTCCCTTCATTGATACTGATAACTTAATCGAACTTCAAACTGGACGCTCTATCCCAAGTATTTTTCATGAGGATGGTGAGGAGAGGTTCCGAGCCGTCGAGCGCAAGGTTATCACAACACTACCTACTCAAGACGTTGTTGTAAGTACTGGCGGGGGTGCCGTGATTGATCCTTCAAATATGGAGTATCTGCGTAAAGATGGCGTTCTCATTCTATTGATTGCAGACATTGATACTATCGAGCAGCGATTGCTGAAAAAACCTCGACCACCGCTAACTAACCTTCCGTTACATGAAGAGATTGCTGAGTTGATGGATCAACGCCGACAACAATACTATGCAGCTTCGGACTTCTGTATTGACACCAGCGAGACGAGTGTGGAGGTTGCTGCTGAAAAAGTGATTCGAATTCTTCAGGACGGTTCAATCACTTTTAAAACTCGGGAGACAGGAATGGCATTTTTTAAAACCGGACGCATTCCCGCACCTCAATTAAAAACCCTTGAGAGAATACTCTCCCAACCCATAACTGATCTTCAAACGCATCTTATGGGAGTTGCCGGTTATCCTTGTGCTCATAGCAAGAGTCCTTCCCTGTTTAATGCCCTCTTTACCATTTATGGATTAAACTATCACTACACCTGGTTCGAAAATCCAGAGATCAATGAGATTATGAAAATCGCCCGTTCGCTTGATGTCAAAGGTCTTTCTGTTACTATTCCCTTCAAACAGGATGTTATGAAATATATAGACGAAGTAGATGAACAAGCAGCCCAACAAATCGGTGCAGTCAACACGGTAGTCTTTGCATGCGGGTCAACTATTGGTTACAACACCGACTGGATTGGTGTTCGAAAACCTCTTGTTTCGCTAAAAGGTGCGACCGCAGTTTTATTAGGAGCTGGTGGGGTGGGAGCAGGAGCAGCCTATGCTATGACCGATCTTGGTATGAAATTGACAATTCTGAATCGAACTCCTGAAAATGCACAAGTTCTTGCGGAACGTTTTGGATGTAAATGGGGGGATTTCGAGGAACTTAAAAAAATCAACCCCGATCTGATAGTAAACGCAACACCCCTTGGCATGAAGCCTGATGATCATAGCCCGTTGCGAGATGATCAATTGAACAAAGAAATGACCGTCTTTGATCTTGTTTATACACCCCCAGACACACCACTTATTGAGCAAGCACGAAGGATAGGATGTAAAACGATCACTGGTACTGAGATGTTTATAGAACAAGCGCGAGAACAGTTTTATCTATTTTTCGGGATTGATGTAGCAGTTGAACGAGTACGAGAGTTGGTAAAATGAACGCTTTTGGCAAAAATTTCAGGGTCACATCTTTTGGAGAAAGTCACGGAAAGGCGCTTGGAGTTGTTATTGATGGATGCCCAGCGTTAATGGAGCTCGCTGAAAATGATATTCAACCACTATTAGATCGACGCCGACCTGGTAAAAGTACGCTTGAATCTACTCGGAAAGAGCATGATCGGGTCGAGATTTTATCTGGTATTTTCAATGGAAAGACTACAGGTACACCAATTGCAATGCTCGTACGCAACGAAGATGCCCATTCTGGAGATTACGAATCCCTTCGCGAAATCTTCCGTCCCGGACATGCAGATTTTACATACTTTGAAAAGTATGGTATCCACGATCACCGTGGTGGAGGGAGAAGCTCAGGACGAGAAACGGTGGCACGAGTTGCGGCAGGTGCGGTAGCGATGAAATACCTGAAACAAAAGGGTATTTCAATTCAAGGAAGAATCGTAGAAATTCACGGTAAAACAAACCAGAAAGAGATAGAGAATGAAATCCATATCGCTCAAAAAGCTGGAGATTCTGTTGGCGGGATCGCTGAGATCGTAGCGAGCGGCTGCCCAGTTGGATTAGGTGATCCAGTTTTCGGTAAATTGGATGCTTTGATTGCTGATGCAATGATGGGAATAGGTGCCGTAAAAGGGGTCGAAATTGGTGACGGGTTTGCTGTTGTGAGAAAGTTTGGAAGTGAGAACAACGATCCGATGACTAAAAAGGGATTTACCAGTAATCATGCAGGAGGCATTCTCGGGGGGATTTCAACAGGGCAACCAATAATTGTTCGTATCGCTGTCAAACCAACACCCTCAATTGAAAAAATTCAGCACACACGGGATATTCATGGTAATGAAATCGAAATCTCCATAAAAGGACGGCATGATCCTTGTATTGTTCCAAGAATTGTCCCTGTAGCTGAAGCAATGCTCGCTTTAGTGATTCTTGATCGCCTGCTGGAACAGAAACACTATCAATAATTTTCTTTACAAAAATAAATTTAAATTATCTGTATATTTTTTCTAGTTATTCACGCTTTTAGCTTGAGATAAGTCCCATAATTGTCTTTAGCTCACCTATTGAGAACTGACCTTCAGCAGTTGGTTTACCGATATGACAATACACGAATTCGGAGCCAATTAATGGGAGAATAATGCGTGCATATCGGTACTTACCCCCCATTATGCTCAAACAAATCGGTTTTTTTGCTGCGTGCGTGAAAAAAAACAATTCGATAATATCCTCATCACCACCAGGTGCAACAACAATCTTTGGGATATCTCCGTACATTCGAAGGTCGCGTTCTAATGTAAAAAGTTCAAAAAGTTGAGGCATCTCCTTAGTATGATATGATGCAATGATTGTCTTTCCCTGTTTTTTTATTGTATCAGCATGAGTTGAAAAACGCCTCTCTATATCAATATAATCGATATGAGATATAATCGATTTGATTATCTGAAACCACTCTTCGGTATTCCCCGAGAACTTTCCTCCCTCAACCGATGAACGGAGTGTTGCAATAAGGGGTAATTTGGTTCGTCTGCGAAACTCTTGGACAATCCCTTCGGGTTCTCCTTTCATCAAATCAAACCGAACTTCGATAAGATCAGCTCCAGCATCTGTGGCTGCCACGACGTCATTGGGATCCGTGAGGGACGCGACAATTCTCATTCTTGTTCTACCGTTGTCTTTAATTACCCAAAAATGTGCTTAAGTCTGATCAATACCAAAGCAACTAGATTAGGATAGAATTTAGATTACCCCCTTCCTCAAACTGAGGTAACCGTTTATTTCTTTAACACCGTATGTTGTTCACAACACATGGAAGACGTACCAGTAACTCATTATCTGGAGCATCTTGTCATTGCGATTATCAAATTCTTTCTTCTTACGATAGCTTTACCGCTTATCCCTGTTTTTATTTTCAACCTTTCTATTCCAGCGGTTCTGACATTAATGACAAGCACTTTTTTAATCGAATATGGGGCGGCTCCAATTGGGATCGGACTTGGACTCAGCCCGCTCTTTGTAATCTATGTCCTTATTTGCATTGCGACTGGAGTAATTCTCTTTCTTTTTGATATCTTTGATACGTTTGGTGAACACTCTGAAAAGGTTTCTAACTTTCTTAAAAAATCTAGTGAGCGAGCGAAAGAATCAAAGGTTCTTTCAAAGTATGGTATGTATGGGCTAATACCCTGCGTCATGATACTGGGATTTTACGTTTGTCCTCCCATCGTATGGGTTTTTGGCTGGCGCCGAGATTTTTCCATCTTAACGATAATGACGGGATACATCACGATTTCTATCATTACAGCACTTTTCTCTATGGGAATTATCGTTCTATTATTTCGGTAGTTGAATGCAAATGACGCAATTGCCCTTATATGACAAAAAAATTCGCATTCCAGAACTCCTTGCACCGGCAGGTTCCCCTGAAGCATTTCATGCAGCCATTGCAGCCGGAGCGGATGCAGTATATTTAAGTGGCAAAAAGTTTGGCGCCCGGCAATTTGCACAAAATTTTACTGAGAAAGAGATTGTCGATGCAGTTACCTTTGCGCATACACGAGGTGTTAAAGTGTATGTAACTGTAAATACCTTGGTTCATGATCGAGAACTTTCCCATATTGGGGAATATCTCCTTTGGCTTTACGAAATCGGGGTTGACGCTGTTCTTATCCAAGATATCGGGATCACAAAAATAGCTAAAGAAATTGTGCCTAATCTCCCCCTCCACGCCTCTACCCAGATGACAATCAATAATGTCGATGGGGTCAAGTGGGCTATTGAACAGGGTTTTTCCCGTGTAGTGCTCGCAAGAGAACTATCCATAGATGAGATTAAGACAATTGCAAATGAAACGAAGAATACAGAAATAGGACTTGAGATATTCGCACATGGAGCGCTCTGTTATTGTTACTCTGGACAGTGCCTGTTCTCTTCGTTGATTGGAGGGAGGAGCGGAAACCGAGGGATGTGCGCACAGCCCTGTAGAAAACCGTACACTTTCGTTTTCGGAGAATTAGATAAATACGGGCGTCCTTTTCAGGAGAGAGATATTCCAAATCCAGAACGCTATCTTCTTTCACCAAAAGACCTTTGCACGTATCCGAAGCTAAACAAGCTGATCCAATCACCCATTGTATCTCTAAAAATTGAAGGTCGAATGAAATCACCAGAATACGTTGCTATCGTGGTATCTACGTACCGACAGGCACTTGATACGATTGCTATTAACAACAAGTGGGTGCCAAGAGAAACTGAAATACAAAATCTTGCACTTGCATTTAATAGGGAGTTCACGTCAGGATATCTCTTCGGTGAGAGAGAACAAAAGTTAATGGGTAGAGATCAACCTGATAATCGAGGCCTTTTAATTGGACGGGTATCGGAATGCAACAAAGACAACAATGAGGTCATAATCGACACAACAATACCGATAATCCTCTCAACTGGGGACGGATTGCTCCTTCGCGACCCGAATCATATAAACGATGAGATCGGATTCTATCTGAATACCAAACCCCAAACCGATAAAAGAAATATTACATTCTCCATTCCACGTCCTGTTCGACGTGGAACGTATGTCTATCTGACATCAAGTACAGCACAAACAACTCGAGCACATCAAATTATTTCAACCTCCACATTTTCTTTACGAACGCCTATTCCTATTGATCTTTCTGTGCAAGTGACCGATACTGGCATTCCATTGTTAGAAGGTATCATTGAACCGAGAAACGGAAACCCTGTAAAAGTTACATATATCTCATCAGTTCAGTTATCAAATGCCAAGACGAGACCTCTAACAACGGAAATGTTTGAAGAACATCTCCGAAAAACCGGCGGAACTCCATTTACTATCCGAAAAGTTAAGATTGATTATTCAGGTGGCTTATTTGCACCAATCGCAGAACTAAATCGTATACGTCGAGAATTTCTTAAACAGGTTGAAGAAGCCCTCATTTCTGCTTCACGGCCTTCAATTGAATCTATACAACAAGCGGAGAAACGCTGGAAAACCCTGAAACATCAGTTAAGTACCCCTTTGCCAGTGCATTCAACCCATGAGAACAAAATCCTAAAACTGGCGATTTACACGGATTGCCTTGATAGTGTCAGAGCAGCTGCGGTAGCAGGATGCGATACGATCTATTTCGAACCTGATTTTACAAATAAGATGAGTTCAACTTACGGTGATACTGGTATTAGTTTAATCAAAAAGGAAATTACGTCGGCACTTGATATCTGTCATGATACAGGTATCACACTAGTTTGGAAATTACCTCGAATACTCGATACAAAAGAAATTAATAGCGTTTGCTCTTTAATTCAGTCACTGTATAAAAAAGGACCTAATTCCTGTATGGTGGAAAGTGTAGGATCTGCATGTGCAGTAAAACGATATGCTCCAGAAATTCACCTTGTCGGTTCTGTTGGACTAAATGTTTTCAACCATCGAACTGCACTGCAACTGTCTTCACAGTTCTCCAAGCTTGCAATTTCGCCAGAACTTTCTGGTTCTGAGATCCGAGATTTGATTAGTCTCGTAATTGCTAATGGATGTGATGTTAACCTTGAGATGATTGTTCAAGGTAGCTCTGAATTGATGATCTCTGAAGACAATCTTGTAGATTATTTACTCCACTGCAATACAGTTTCACGAAAGGAACTAGCAAATTCCAAGTTTATTGGATTACGCGATTCTACTGGACGGGTATTTCCCATTTATACTGATAGTAAATCCCGAACTCACATTTTTAATGCGATGGAAACCTGTCTTATTGACCATATATCCTACATTATGGAAATTGGAATTGGTTCAATAGCAATTGATGCTCGAGGTAGGACTGCAATGTATACTGATCAAATGGTTCGCATCTATCAAGAAGCAATCATCGCAGCTAAAAAAAATGACCGACATACACATAAACGTCTCATTCAGCTCAAGAATAATGTCAAAGAAATTGCTCGAGGCGGGATAACCACTGGACACTTTATCCGTGGATTAAAAGAAACCTAACAAAAAAGATGCCAATGAATTACCAAATCTTCATCATTTCTGAATATGAATGTCTGATCGATGGTCTAGGAGTTTTCTAAATGTCCAAACCTTTGATTCTCGTCAACCTTAAAACGTACAAAGAAGGGATGGGAAACCATGCTCATACTATTGCGACTGCAGCACAGACAGTCGCACAAGAAAGTGGCATTACTATTGGTATTGCACCATCTTATATTGACCTTCATCCAATTGCCCGGCACTTTATGATACCTGTTTATGCTCAGCATGTTGATGGTTCCGAACCAGGTGCCCATACAGGACAAATAACAGTCGAGGCAATTAAACTCGCTGGAGCCAATGGTTCACTCATAAACCATTCAGAACGCCGTCTTACACTCGCAGATATTGAGTCATCAATCAAGTCATTACAGACGCACAAACTTGTTGCGGTGGTCTGTACAAATAACGATATAACAAGTGCTGCAGCCGCGGCACTTACACCTGAGTACGTTGCGATAGAGCCACCTGAGTTAATCGGTAGCGGTGTCTCGGTTTCAAAAGCAAATCCAGATATTATCAAACGGTCAGTTACTGCAGTTCATACGGTCAATCCAAAGGTAAAAGTCCTAACAGGAGCAGGTATCCAATCTGGTGAGTGCGTAAAGATCGCCGTTGATCTCGGAACCGATGGAGTTCTCCTCGCTTCGAGTGTCGTAAAAGCGCAGGAGCCAATTAAAATTTTAAGAGATCTTGTCTCAAAATTTTGAAAAATTTTAGACAGAGAAATAAACTAGAATCTTTCTTGTTACTTTGGTATTAAAATTAGATTTTAGCTATTTCACTGAAAAAGAAATCTAACCTTCTTTATTGTTAAAAATTAGTTATTTGATGAGAGAAATTAGGTCGTGTTTCGTAATCACACCTTGAACAACACCGCCCTCAATAACCAGAACCGCATGGTTCTGTTGGAGAAGATCAATAACATTTTCTATGTTTATATCTGGAGGAACTGTAGGGAACCCAGGTTCAGTAAAATCACGGACATAAAATGACTGCGTTTTATGCAGACGTTGCTGTTCAATCGCTTTTACAATGACAGATTCTGAAATGCATCCTACGGGTACGCCATCTTCAACGACAGGAAGTTGAGATATGTTGTTTTTTTCAAATATTTCTAGAGCATTTGCAATTGAATCCGAAGGATGTATAGTAATGACTGGTGTGTGCATGATTTGTGAAGCGATAACACGTTTTTGCTCGGCATGGTTTAGCACATCGATTATTTTATTGAGACTACTGACTCGTGGGTCTACATTACCTGCTTCAATCCGTGCGACCATTGACTGGCTAATACCAGCACGTTTAGCAAGTTCCGTCTGTCTCATATCCAAGGATTCGCGCCGCTTCCGAATCTCATCGGGTGTTGGAATATGCATGTTCTTGTATTACTGATGGTGATAAAAGATAATGAATTTTATTCTTAATTTGCCAGTGTATAATCTAATGCTTTAGTAAACTAGTTATTCAAAAATTAATCAATCCTCAACGCAGAATCCTCCACAAATTCTATTAACCGACCTTGTCCATATTGATACAACAAATAATCCACGGCATTGTGTGGATTAGTGTTAATTCATGAGTGAAGGCCTCATAACGGATAATAACGATGATGAAAAATCATCTCGGTTTTCATCCTTTTCTAGAACTACGGTCTCAAAAAAATTTGTGTTTATTAATTCAAACTGCGCCTCTTTAATATTTGACTTGCACTGGCAAGGGGCAAGGCCGATCCTCACATGAATAATCGATCAAAGGATTCAAACTTTTCAGAGATAACCGACATAAAAAAACAAAAATCCAACTCAATTACATCCATTCTCCAAACATCAAAGTCAGCTATAATTGCTTCTCCACCACCGTTACCGTTCATAGAAACTACCAAAAAGAATGGTTTCAAAATCCATGGAAAAAAAGACCAAATGTTGCAGAAAGATGCAGTCTACGTTATAAAACGCAATGATATTTACCATGTTATCAGTGAGAATTACTATTACAAGACCGAGCCATATTACGCAATTCTCCGCCATGAACTCGAAGGAAAGAGTGTCGACCCAAGTAGTAGTAATGTTTTGGATGCCTACGTCATCCCCATCTGTTTAGAAAGAGTAGCTTGTGCTAAAATTCCCATTTGTGAATGGGGAATCTCGCAGGCGTATGTACCACTTCCAGCCATCCTCTACGGACTTAACTACTTTGCTACTACACTTGATTATTTTGTTGTCAATGACAATGAAAAAGCAAAGGATGCAATCAAACACATTACGAATAATGGGAAATATCCATTCTGTTATCAAAAATATCCAGATGGCGCCAAAATCTGTACGTGTATTTCTATCTTTGGAAAGACCATCGGTGAATGTAACATCGTTGCAGAATATGCACAGAAGATCTATGAAATCTTCAAAATACCTTTGGTAAAGATGGTCTTTGTTAAATTGGGAGACATCTATGCTTTATCGTCGCTGTCTCCGACACGATATGCACAACTTTCTGAAAGTGAACGCTCGTTGTTATCTGCCTATCTATCAAATCAGGAGTTCTTATGAGCCGCCTAGGTATTTTTGTGGATAGAAAGACCCTTTCAAATTCTGAACAATTAAATGCGCTTATCCACTGCCGTGACATCACCGAAGAGATAGGACATGACGTTGACTTTATTTTTCCAGTAGACATCGACAAGATCAAAAAGATGGATGCACTTTTTATTCGCGCCCGCACCGATCCAATGAATATTACGTATGTAGCATCACGAATGGCAAGTTTTCTCGGTATACCTGTCATTGATGACCCTAAATCAATCCAGATTTGCTCTGATAAGATCAACATGTATTCCCATCTTATGAGAGAAGGTGTATCTATCCCCAAAACGGTTTTTCTATCGAGAAATGATTTATCAGTCGAACGTGTGGCTCATTTATTTGATGAATTAGGAACACCACTTGTAATCAAAGAACCTTCTACGTCATTCTCTTTACGAGTGGAAAAGGTTCACGATGTTGCAGAATTTTTTAAAGTCGCTAGACGGTTTATCAAGATGTCAGATTGGGTTGTGGTGCAACAATTCATTGAAAGCAAATATGATTGGCGTGTAGGTGTCCTTGATGGAAAGCTGTTGTATGCATGTAAGTATACAATCCCATCCGTCACATTCAAAATCCAAGCGTCGGTGAATGGCCATATTGTTTATTGTGGGGTAGAAAGCATACCAGTTGAGAATATGCCCTCTCATGTAATTCAGCTGGGGATCGATGCAGCAAATGCAATCGGGGAAGGTTTGTACGGTGTTGACATTAAAAATAACAATGGGGATGCATATGTAATTGAAGTCAATGACAATCCTTCATTAGAAAGCGGTGAAGATACCTGCTATCCTGATGTCTATCATACAATCGTCTCACATCTTTTTGGATCGTGATTTTACAGGAATTTACGTAGTCAATAGTTAAGATCTGTCAAATCCATGACTGTCGGAACTGAACACGAGTATTCAATTAATGATCGAACATTCAAACCGTTACCGGTATCTGACCAAATCATCAAAAAGATAAGCGGAAGGATTGAAAGTGAGATCCTTTTTGGTGAAGTGAAATTAAGTAAGGAATTACAAAAAACGGTTATTGAAATAATTCCCCGCCAACCAGAAAACGACCTCATTGCCATTGAGAAGCAGATTTATCACGGTATTCAGAAGTTTTATTCGGTATTTCGCGACCAATATACCCTCCTTGGGTTGGGGATGCATCCAACGCTCACACTTGACCAAACACGTGTTTGGGATCATGATGACGGTGAATACTACGAAGTTTATAATCGTCTTTTCAATATTCAACAACACGGGTGGCTAAATATCCAAGCACTCCAAATCAATATATCCTACGTTAAAGATCGCGAGTTAATTAATCTGTATAACCGTATACGTTCTCTCATTCCTTTTCTCGTCGCTGTTACAGCTGCCTCTCCAGTCGTAGAAGGTAGATTGACCGGAAACGTTGATAACCGTCTTCTCTATTATCAAAAAAATCAGGACACAATTCCATTAATCTGCGACAGAATTATCCCTGATAAGATTCATGCAGTTTCCGATTACCGAACATTTCAAGAAAAAGTTTTTTCCCAATTAAAAAAACAAGAGGCAGATATTCTATGCGAAGAGTGGGTAAATTCTAGTGGTATCATTGTTCGGTTCTCTCGGCATTGTCTAGAGATCAAGGCCCTCGATGAACAGGAATGTGTTCACTCTGATATGGCAGTCTGTGCATTTACCCGATCGCTTGTCCGTTGCCGAACACTTCCTGTGCCGACAGATCGTGAAGTGCTCATTGACCTTCTCAATGAAGTTATTAAGGAAGGGACTTCCACAATACGGAATGATCTTGAACGGTTGTATTCAATTGCATGGGATCATGCGACTGATGACGAAAAAAAGTATCTTCCGGTCATTCAGAAACGGATTATTAATGGGAATCTTGCCGAATTAATACGAGATAGATTCGAAAATGACGGTGATATCTTCCCAATAATGGCAGATATGGCGCAATGCTTACGTCACAATCACTCGTATGGGTGTTGAACGATAATTAAATCAATAACACTCTTAATGATCGCTGACAAGATTTGTTCTATGAAATTGGGGGATTAATGACTTACAGACTCATAAAAGAGGCTGAAGGCTACGAATTGTTGAGAGATTATGGGGTTCCAGTACCCCAGGCATATGTAGCTAAATCTTTAACTGAAGCTATACAATCTGCAAATAATATTGGGTTTCCTGTCGTTCTCAAGGTTATTTCATCGCAAATTATTCACAAGACCGATGCTGGTGGAGTGGTCTTAAATATAAAAAACTCCCAAGAAACCGAGCAGGCCTATACTGAGATCTTGCATAACGTAACCGCCTTCGATTCGTCATCGAAAATTGATGGAGTATTGGTAGAACAGCAAATGCCACCAGGTCTCGAACTGATCATCGGTGGAAAAACCGATGCAACGTTTGGAAAGGTTATCACAGTAGGTCTTGGGGGCACGCTAGTGGAACTAATTAAGGATGTGACATTCAGAATTCTACCAATCGATAAAAACGATATAAAAGAGATGGTCCATGAACTCCATGGTTTCAGGTTGATTAAAGGTTTCCGTAAGGAATCTCCGAAAGATGAGGAAACATTAATCGCCACTATTGATGTCATCGCGCAACTATTTCTTTCCCGTTCAGAAGTTGCTGAGTTTGACATTAATCCATTTGTCTTATACGAAAAAGGGGGTTGTGCTGTTGATGCGCGTTTCTATATAAATGAGGATATAGGAGCCAAACAAATTCCTGAAATTAAAAGGGCATTACCTCCGCTGGCAGATATAAAATCTATTGCTGTTGTAGGTGCCTCGCTTGAGCCCAACAAGGTAGGATATGCTGTAATGCGGAATCTACTCACATTCTCTGGTAATTTATATCCTGTCAATCCGAAACATCCCATGATTCTTGGAAGAAAGGCATACCCCACACTTTTGTCAATACCTGGATCAATAGACATAGCAGTCGTAGTCGTTCCTTCCCAAATCGTCCCACAAATTGTCGAAGAAGCAGGACAGAAAAAGATCCCTCTTGTGATTATTATTTCCTCAGGATTTCGTGAGTCGGGTAATGAGGGAAAATTTCTCGAAGAACAAGTACTTTCTATCGCTCAACGTTACGGAATCCGTATAATGGGTCCCAACTGTCTTGGTCTTATGCTTCCTCTCCAAGGAATAAACACCACATTTGATCCCGTTTCACCTAAACCCGGTAAAATCGCATTTATATCTCAAAGCGGTGCAATGGTATCAACCATCGTTGATTGGAGTCTTCCAGAAGAGATCGGGTTTTCTGCTATCATTAGTGTCGGCAATCAAGCAGATCTTAGCTTTGAGGACTTTATCCAATACGCCGGATCTGATCCGAACACGAAGACAATTATTCTGTATATTGAACAGGTCCGAGATGGGAAACGGTTTTTGGAAATCGTACAGACAATTACTCAGAAAAAACCTATTGTTGCAATCAAGTCTGGATCTTCAAAAATTGGGCAAAAAGCTGCTTCTTCTCATACCGGATCACTTGCAGGAAGTAACGATGTATATATGGCTGCTTTCCGAAAGGCTGGGATTATCCCCGTTCAATCAATACGTGAGGCATTTCAAGCTGCTGAGCTTCTCGTATCGGAAGGGTATCCGAAAGGGATTAGAGCGGTTGTAATTACGAATGCAGGTGGTTTTGCAGTGCTCTCATCGGATTATGCTGAACGATTCGGTATTGAACTCATAGAATTTTCACCAGAACTTATTGCGGAACTTAATGCAATTTTACCTCCTGATTGGAGCCGAGAGAACCCGATTGATATGGTTGGAGATTCAAGTGCAGAACGGTATGCCCGCACCTTTGATGTAATGACTAAAAATCAAAATCTGTGGGATATTGCTTTTGTTATAGCCGTCCCCTCTTCCATATCAGATCCTATTCGTGTTGCAAATGAGCTCGTTCGGTTCTCAAAGCATACCCATAAGATGATTGTGGGTTGTTTGATTGGTGGAGATTCAATGAAAAGCCCAGTACGTATTCTTCGAGAAGCCCATATCCCAAATTTCCCTGATCTTGAGGATGCATTTAGAGCGGTAGGGAACATTTGCCGACATAAATGCACATGTGATATAATGGAAAAACGATAATTGAAATAAATTAAGAAATGGATGTTTTTCCTAAATCAGTTAAGGAGTAAATTATCCAATTCCCATGATAAACTCCTTCAATCAATCTGCTTTCTTTGAGAATCGTAATGTGATACGAGAGTTTGGAGTCGGCGATTTGCATAAAATGATTAATAACACAAACGCAAAGCGGTTGATCTTTAAGGAGATAGAGGATAGTGAGACGTAGAGGGTCAGAAAGGGCATGATATACTTTGCTTTTTTCTTCAAGATCCTTTTTCGCTGGAATACGTTTTGCAAGCGCTTTAAATCCCCCAACTCGGTTGAGTTCCATCCGCACAACTTCAGGAATTTCCCTATCTTCCTTTTTCATACGATTTAATTTTACACTGCAGCAAGAGATGTCACTTTGAAACATTTCAAATAAATATGAAATGCAAAGATATATAATCATACGTTTCGAATGATGTTTCAACAAAATTTGAAATGCTGTGGAGATAATGAATCAAGAAGATACGTCATGCTGTTCGTGCAACACAGATTTGGTACAACCTCTGTGTAATTGTAACGAACAGGTTAAACCGTCAACAGAGATCCGCACGACCACAAGCACAATCACATTCGCCAATAAGGTCGACCACTTCTTCGCCCGATGGGGGGTGAACCGGATGGGTCACAGGGTAGTTCCAGGTCTCTATCAGATTGGTACACCTATTCCTACCTCACCAGTCATTGTAACTGCGAACTATACACTCAGCTTCGATGCGGTTCGGTCAGTACTCGCGGGTATTAGTTGTTATATTCTTGTACTTGATACAAAAGGAATCAATGTCTGGTGTGCTGCGGGAAAAGGGACGTTTGGTACAGACGAACTTGTTCGAAGAATTGAGCTTACCAAGCTTACGTCTTTTATAGAACATCGAAGTCTTATTTTACCTCAGCTCGGTGCTCCGGGAATTTCCGCTCATGAAGTCCAACGAAAGTCCGGTTTTAGGGTAGAGTATGCCCCTATCCGTGCCCGAGACCTCCCTGAATATCTTTCAACTCATAAAACAACACCAGAGATGCGCCGAATTCAATTCTCATTTATGGATCGGCTTTTCGTAACACCAATCGAGGTTGTCCATATCGCACTTCCACTGGTTGTCGTTGCACTAATCCTCTATTTTCTTGTTGGAGGTCTCGGGGTGATCGCCGCAATTTCTGCAGTTCTCGCGGGAACGATACTCTTTCCGACACTGTTGCCGTTTATCCCGACACAGGATTTCAGTACGAAAGGGTTCATCTTGGGAGGGATTGTTGCATTTCCCATTGCTGTTTCCTTTGGATCTGATCACACACTACCTCTTTTGGAGAATATACTAGCTGCGCTAACCGCACTTCTTATTATGCCAGCCGTAACTGCGTACCTTGCTCTCAATTTCACGGGATCAACGACATTTACATCTAGAACAGGTGTAAAAAAAGAGATCTTCCAGTACGTGCCTTTCATGGCAATGATGGCTGGTTCTGGAATTGCACTTGCAATTTTGCTAGGACTGCTACGGTTTACTGGAGGGATCTGATGTTTAATTCCTATACAGAGAATACCCTTCGATATTATCCAGAACGGTGCATCAACTGTCGACGCTGCACTCAAGTCTGCCCCCACAGAGTTTTTGCCGAAGGTGAACACCATGCAGAACTTATCCAACCATCAAAATGTATGGAGTGCGGAGCTTGTGCTTTGAATTGCCCGGTACAGGCAATTGAGGTGCAGAGCGGTGTTGGTTGCGCTTGGGCGATGATAATCGCTGCACTGCGAGGGAAGGATATGGATAGTTGTTCTTGCGGTGGTGAAGTGGGATCCTGCTGTCAAGAGCAAAATGAACCTTCAACCTGCTGCGATGTGAAGTGAATGGAACATGCTATAAAACAACTCTCAATCATCGACCGTTACCTTACTGTCTGGATCTTCCTTGCCATGGCGATCGGTATCGCCACCGGGTTTTATTTCCCTGACGTACCGCTCGTAATCACTGGCCTCTCTGTCGGCACCACCTCAGTCCCGATTGCCCTCGGGCTCATCCTGATGATGTACTCCCCGCTCGCCAAAGTCCGATACGAAGAGCTCGGCAATGTCTTCCGTGACCCAAAGATCCTCGGTCTCTCCCTTTTCCTGATTTGGATCGTGGCACCGTTCCTCATGTTTGCCCTTGCTGTTCTCTTCCTCCGTGACCTGCCGGATTACTTGTACGGGCTGATCCTTGTGGGGATTGCCCCGTGCATTGCAATGGTGATCGTCTGGAACAACCTTGCCGGCGGAGACGGCGAGTTCTGCGCTGCCATGGTGGGGTTAAATTCCGTCTTCCAGGTCCTTTTTTACTCGCCGTACGCCTATTTCTTCATCACGCTCCTCCTGCCGGCGCTCAAGGTCGCCTCAGGGACTGTCGTAAACGTGACAATGGCAGAGATTGCGGTGAGCGTCTTTGTGTACCTGGGAATTCCGTTCATTGCCGGGGTTATCACCCGGTTCACCCTTCTCTCCATCAGGTCAAGGGAATGGTATGAACGGGAGTTCATCCCGAGAATTTCACCTGTAACCCTCGTTGCGCTGCTCTTCACCATCATTGTGATGTTCTCGCTTAAGGGTGAGTACATTGTCAATGTACCCCTCGACGTGGTCCGGGTGGCGATCCCGCTCGTCTGCTACTTCCTCATCATGTTCTTTGTCAGCTTCTACCTCGCGTACAGGTCAGGCATCAATTACCCTCGCTCGGCAAGCCTCTCGTTCATCGCCGCTTCCAATAACTTCGAACTCGCCATAGCGGTGGCAGTCGGGGTGTTCGGTATTGGTTCGGCAGTTGCATTTGCTACGGTTATCGGACCACTCGTGGAAGTACCTGTATTGATAAGTCTTGTGAACGTCGCTCTGTATTTCAAAGATCATTGGTATAAAGAGCGTGATTCGATCGGATGCGATTCTGAGTGATTGAGTAATGAGATTATGAGATGGGTTGATAACCAATTCAGTAATAAAGTCGTACTATTTGGTATATATCGATGGAACGAGAGAGAGGATTAATAGAAATATACATTGTTAACAACGTGTTACGATAACGTAATCCTTTAAAGAATAATTTTTTTCAATATTTGTCCATTTTTAAAGATTGTAATACCACCACCGCTTTGTGAGATCACAATACCAATGGCGTGGGTGACATTAGTGATAGCAGCAACAGAATTGTGTCGGGTACCCATACCCTTGGGTAGATTGACGCAACTGGTGTCAACTGTTATGTACCTTCCAGAAGCTTCCAAGAAACCGTCACCTCTGACAATAAAGGCACCGTCAAGTTGTGCGAATTCTTTGATGTTTTCTTTGATGTCAGGATTTGTCACCATTCGCAGCTCGGGAGGGTGCCCCTCAAATGCATTCAACATAATTTGACGTGATTTTGCAAGGATATTTTTTGAATCTCCGATCAAAAATGTTGTTCCGACGGACTTGCCTTCTCTCCCCTCAACTGATATTTCAGTACATATATGGAAGACTGCATCAAAGACATCCTCACAAATATCTGTTTCAGCAATGATTTGATCTTTCCAAGTGTCTGTACTTATCCTCACTTCTCCAGTGGGGCGACGTCTATCTGTGATATCATTACCAATACAGAGTACCTCTATTATATGCCCTTGTTCATCTCGGATTGCTTTGTTGATCCAAGCAATCCAGACACGATCACCATTTCTGCGGATATTCTCCATTACATTGATTGCGTACCCCTCTGCGTTGAACCCTAGATCGTTTGCCATCATTGAGAGGTCATGACCAGATCGGGTTTTTTGGGCAATAATGATACCGACAACATTCTTACCAATTACTTCCTCTGGAGTGAAATCAAAAAACTGCAGTGCATAAGTGTTAAAGAACGTAATAGTTCCTTGCGTATCAATTCTGATAATGATGCTCTGGGTATTCTGCATCATCTCCCGATACTTAGCCTCGCTTTCCTTCAGAGCGACAGTAAGCTTTTTTCGTTCCGAGATGTCTGTTACAACAAACGTTCCACCTTTTACTACATCTCGAGGATCAAGTGCCTGTATCCGTAATTGGCAGGGAACAACCACTCTATCAGAACGGACAAGGTCACATTCACATTGTCCCAACCCGATAATGTCTTTCTTAGTCTGCAAATCATGGATAACTTGCTCATATTCTTCGGAATTTTTGAAAAGGATCTTTATATCTTTTCCAACAATCTGATGCTCGTCATAACCAAGCATTGATGCAAAAGGATGATTTGCCCATTCAATAACATGATTTCGCATCTGGAAAATTCCAAGTGGTGTTGCAGAAAGGATTGCTGCTAATTGGTCGTTCTGAGCCTTGATTTCACGCTCGGCTTTTTTTCGGAGCATGGTTTGTTTTACCATCATAGCAAGATCCGTGAATTGCGATCGAGCATCTGCACTTTTTGGAATTGGAAGCTCGAAACCGTTGATAATTTCGGCAACAACTACTTTGTTTGGGCTATGTCGAGCAATAATGATAAAAGGTGTCGTATTTCCCTGTGATTTAAGATATTTCAAAAATTCGACACCATTCATATCAGCAACAAATTCAACACCGTTTACATCCGGCACTTGCTCGTAACAAACAACAACATCATAGGTCCGGTTCTTCATTTTTTCAAGTGCCTGTTTAGTGGAATGGGCAATATCGAGCCTTATCTCCCCGGATTTTTCAAGAATCGAACGGGCATGCGCCATCAGTTCTGAATTATCATCCACAAACAGCACAGCAATCATGGGATTATCTCTATCGTATCTCGACGGTATATTTCTTATATGAGGTGGAGATTCGTTCAATAAATAGTTGTTGAGAACAATCAAACAAAATTAAACGAGAACTAACGAAGATCCGACTGATTTGTTTATTTATCCACTAGTCATCATTATCCTTTTCATAATCTTTTGTTGGTAGAAATTGATCCGTATTTTTTTGATAAATCCACCAACCAAGACCAATGAGAAGCGGTATACCTATGGGTATAGTAAACCCCGCTGGTCCTGCAAAGAAGATTCCATACTGCTCTATACAGCTGATACCGAAAAGGATACCAGAAAGGATTGTTAGGAGTGGAGCATAGGGGCCTATACTGAATTCGGAATCGATATAACACCAATAAAATGTGAGTAGAATGGCGGTAGTAAGAATAATTGCACCTCCACACCACAATAGAAGGGCAGTTCCACTTCGACCAGCCATTATTCCAGACAGGACATACTCTAAGTCTCTGGTGATGGGAATTAAACTAATACCGAGATATGTGCGTTGATACCGAAATAATACCCATTGAACACCGGTACCTAGCCAATCTCCGACAACATAAATGTTAATTGGTAAAGCTAAAGTGAGTACCTGCAGCAAAAGAGAGATTTTTGGATTTTTTAAGATTGTCTCATCTGTAAAATTATTTAATGTACCAGCCATTTTTTATTACCATAAAAAAATAATGTTCCACTGAATATAGGGACAATTCAAATAACAACAAACTTATTTTTTACTCTTTCGTGATTGGTGAACGATTGCGAGCTGGTACATCCAATCCATAAGCGGGTGGCATTCTTCAACGATACACTCAAGATCGCAACCGATACACGGGATTAGCTCATCACCGGAGAGAAGAAAATTCGGATCGACCAATCTTTTCTTTGCTCGTAGAAGATACGTTTTTATGCCGTCTTTTTTGTATTCAATTCGTTCAATAAGCCCGTTCTCTTCTAACTTTTTAACAATCCTCGAACATTTCCTGCTATCAACACCCAATTCTTTCCAAAGTTCATTTTGGAGTACCCCCTCCGGTTTAGACTGGATTAGATTCAGTGCCTCGTCTTCAGATTCTGCCATAGACTCCTCAGATGAGTGGGGCTATTGTTAAAATATTATTTCCTCTGATGACAACGGTACCAAGACTTCTACCTCTCTGGTTGTCAACGAATTCGATGGTCTCATCCATGTGGATATTTAAATATTCATCAACAGCGACGAGTCGCCCTTGCAGTTTGCGTCTCTCGTCTTTAATTTCAACAGTGATTTTCGAATCCAGTAGCGCAAAAACCTTTTTTATTGGCAAAACAATTCCGTTAACCATCTGCCCTACATTGGGATGCTAAATAATTAAAGTTTGCCACATTTATCTTTTGACTATACGCAAAGAAGTTGTTTATTCCTTTAGCATTGAAAAATTATATAGCAAAAATTGAGATTTTATACTTTTTTGATTCGACCCGCATAAATTAATGAAAAATTATTCTGGGAGGGGTTCCCACCGTTTCCTTAGCTCTTTTTCAACTGCCGGTAATGTGGTATACTCCATCTCATCTAGAGAGAGACGGTGTGGTTCGAACGGTCCCTGAGCTCGGATAACATCCGCAAGCTCATTGCACCGGGCACGGACCCGATCAAAACCTGGATCATCAAACATGTCAACTGGCCCGATCAATTGTCCATTGCAGACTTGGAAACCGAAGCACATCACACGGGGCGGTCCATCAAATCTCGTACAATTGGAATCACAAAGTCCAACTGGCATCAACGGTCCATGGTGAGACCCTCGCATCCACCCAGCAACGAGGACCGGAATACAAAATGGATCAATTACTTCGCCAACAGCGGGGAATCCACTTTGGGATCTAACAATCATAACCGGATCATCTTTACCCACGTATCTTCCTGCCAGCATATTGAGTCGCTGAGTGCTCGTTGATGCTCCTATAGTGCCGTCCTTTTTAAAGACATGTTTGATCACGTAACGGGATGGCGCACCAATGTACGCAAGTAAATTGTAACTTTCCTCTGGTGTTTTGAACATTATTCTTCGCTTTTCAATCAAGTCATGGACTTCGAATACAAAACCACTGTGCATTGACGGGTCAATAACAAGTCCTGGTGTGTTGAATGGGTCGGCAAAGATCTTATAGAGATAGAAATTCCAGGCACCCGGTTCAGTTTTGTCGGCCATAAAGATGAGGACCGGATCGCTTCCCCGTTCCTCAAACTCCATTTCAGCAACTCCAGGTCCCATCCCTTTTACGTTTCCAGAGAAAGCATCAGAGAGGATATCCTGACCAGCACCGTAGAGCTTCATACTCTTTGCAATTGCAGCACATTCAATGAACACGTCCCAAGCTAATTTGTGCACTTTCTCATTGTCCACACCATGTTTGTGTGTCATGATCAACTCAAGGTCGTCACCACAGTGGGTAACGAATGAGTCGATCAACAGTTTACCCTCTTGAGATTTGAGCATCTGTGCAGCTTTCTCAAGAAGTTTGGGGTGTGTACGTGAGTGCCCGGGAAAACTTCCCACATCAGCTTTAATGATGGAAACAGTAGTCTTTGGCATGAAAAATCACTCAATAGTAGGTATTGCTAACACTATAAAATACGTGATGATTTAAAATGAGGGAGCAATAAAAAAAGTTAGATCTTATTTCTCTTTGTTCTCTTTTGATTGTATTTTGAATGTCAATTCAAGCACACCGTTTCTATACGATGTCTGCATTGAGTTCTCATCTACCGAAGGAATCTCAGTGGACATGTGATAATTCTGAGACCTTCCCTCAGATTCAATCGAAAGTGTACTACCTTTCAAATCGACATGAATTTTCTCTTTTTCCGAACCAGGAAGCTCTGCGATAACCTTTATCTCGTCACCGATATGGTGCACTTCTGGCACTGGTTCGTTGAGATCGCGAGGTTGAATAACATGGGAGGACGATTGTTCGTCTTGTGGTAGACCGCCATTTTGAACGATAAGCCTATACCCCATAACATTTGGCGGCATTCCTCCTATTGGTATTTCCCGAGTCATCTCCGCAAACATCCGGGCCATCATTTTTTCCATTTGTCCAAATACGTCATCTGGATCTTCTTTCATACACCATCACCTCTGTTGAATTACTTTTTCGTAATTTTCGACTCCATTGATTCAGTTTGTTTCTTTATTTCTGTGAAATCCTTCTTGCGCAAGAACGTTTGACTGCGAAGTTCATCAATCACTTTAGTATCAATCTTGCCACCAGCAAGCTCAGCACGTTTTATCATAGACGCAGCATGTTCGAGAATGGTACGTTGTTCTTGATTGTAGAGCATCTCCCATGCCTGCCTCTCCGATTTCTCAATTGCGTCGCGATCGAGTGATGCTTTGATTTTACTCATTGCATTTTCGAAGTGTTTTTTAGTTATCATCACATTCTTGATCGCGTCAATCCGCTCGTGTTCATTTTTATCTCCCATTGCAAGGATGAATTCACGCATTGCACTCATTTTTGCCTCACGAACAAGCGCTTCGATGTCAGCACCAACGTAACCTTCGGTATGTTTTACAAGTTCATCGATATCGATATCCTTTGCAAGGATCTCACTCGCCTCACCTAAATATACTTCAAAGATCTTCTTGCGGCTGTCCTCATCGGGAGCTGGAACGTAAATATGACGTTCAAGACGTCCCGGGCGGAGAAGTGCATCATCCAGCATATCAGGGCGGTTTGTCGCTGCAAGAACAGTGACATTCTTGAGTTCCTCCATACCGTCAAGTTCAGTAAGGATTTGGGACACTACGCTCTCGGTTACATGCGATGACCCCATATAGGTTCCACGCTTGGGTACCAGTGCATCAACCTCATCAAAGAATATGATAGCCGGTGATGCTTGTCGTGCCTTGCGGAAAATCTCGCGAACCCCTTTCTCTGATTCTCCAACCCATTTGGAGAGTAATTCAGGACCCTTGATTGCAATGAAGTTGCTTTCGCTCTCATTTGCAACCGCTTTTGCTAGAAGAGTTTTGCCCGTTCCGGGTGGACCAAATATCAAGATACCTTTTGGGGGTTTTGTCCGAAGTTTCTCAAAAACATCTGGGTACTTTAAAGGCCATTCAACCGCTTCGCGAAGCTCCTGTTTTACATCCTCTAACCCACCTACTTGTTTCCAAGTGACATCTGGAACCTCAACGAGAACCTCTCTCATTGCTGAAGGTTCAACATGCTTTCGTGCCTCATCAAAGTCTTCTCGGTTTACTTTAAGCTGGTCAAGAACTTCTGATGGAATATCTTCCTCTAATTTTATCTGAGGTAAAACTTTACGTAACGCATGCATCGCTGCTTCTTTCACAAGCAGTGCAATGTCAGCACCAACAAACCCGTGTGTTGTATTTGCAAACTCTTCTATCTTCACGTCATCAGCAAGGGGAACACCACGTGAATGCACTTGGAAGATTTCAAGCCTACCCTTTTTATCAGGAATTCCAATCTCAATTTCTCGGTCAAATCGTCCACCGCGGCGTAAGGCTGGATCGATTGAATCCGGAAGGTTTGTCGCTGCAATTACAATGACTTGCCCTCGGCCTTTTAGCCCATCCATGAGTGAGAGGAGCTGGGCAACAACGCGTCGTTCGACTTCCCCCTGTACTTCTGCACGTTTTGGTGCGATAGCATCAATTTCGTCAATAAATATGATTGATGGGGCATTCTGTTCAGCTTCCTCAAACTTTTCGCGTAATCCCTTCTCACTCTCACCATAGTATTTGCTCATAATCTCGGGACCGGAGAGAGCTATAAAATGGGCGTCTACTTCATTCGCAACCGCTTTTGCAATTAGTGTCTTACCTGTTCCAGGGGGCCCATACAGTAGCACACCTTTTGGTGGTTGGATACCCAGCCGTTCGAAGATTTCGGGATGACGTAGTGGAAGCTCTATCATTTCACGGACAAGCTGAAGCTCTCGCCCAAGTCCGCCGATATCTTCGTAATGGACATCTGAGACTTCTTTTTTGCCCTCTTCAGGTTTGTATGGTTCTTCTTTGAGCTCAATGTCAGTTTCATCTGTAACTATTGCAATTCCCTTTGGAACCACCTTAGCGATTACAAGTGTAATTGTATTGCCTATAACATCGATTCGCTGAGTCTGACCCTCATAAACCGCACGGCCCCGTAGGAGCCTTGACAGGTATTGTTCACCCCCAACAAGCCGGATCGGTTGCGTCGGTTGGATCACTACCCGTTTTGCATATACAGCTTCGGATTTGCGAATCTTCACCTTCTCACCGATTCCAGTACCAACGTTACTTCGAATATTACCGTCAATCCGCAAGATCGCTCCGCCAGTATCCGTCGCAAAACCTGGCCAAACTATCGCAGCGGCTTTCCGTTTTCCGTGTATTTCTAGTATATCACCGGAAACGAGCCCCAGTTTCTTCATCACTTCGACGCTAATTCGCGCAATACCGCGATCTGCATCTTCGTGAGCGGCCTCCTTCACCGTAACTTCTATGAAATCTTTCTCGGTCATCGTAAATCTCCTTGGATCCTCAAGATTTACCATAAGTTAGCGTGTAATAGTATATAAATATTGTGTGGAAACTACACCTCGGTGTTTGGGGGAATTTAGACTGGTTTTATCCAACGATGCAATTTTTAAACGACTTTGGAACTTGCACAAAAAATTTTTCCTTATCCCAACTCAACTTTACTTGATCAATAAACAACTAAAATTTAGTCTGGATTCGAAAAAACAAGCCTTTATCTCCTTTTTACCGTAACGTGTACGGTATGAGTATTGTCACGGATGCCAAGCGAGGCATCGTCACAGATGAAATGAAAATTGTCGCCGCTGAGGAAGGTGTCACTGAAGACTTTGTTCGACGCGGAGTTGCGGAAGGTCACATTGTAATTCCCGTCTCTCCGTATAGAGATGTTAAAATTTGTGGCATCGGCGAGGGATTGAGAACGAAAGTGAACGCTTCCATTGGTACTTCGACTGATATATCTGACATTGACATGGAAATCGAAAAAGCACGACAAGCTGAGATCGCCGGTACTGACACTCTTATGGAACTCTCAACCGGGGGGGACTTTCTAGACATACGCAAGCGGATAATTGCGAGTACGAACCTATCGGTTGGGAGTGTACCACTCTACCAAGCATTCATAGAAGCGGCAATAAAAGACGGTGCTGTCGTTAATATGAAGGAGGATGATCTCTTCCGAATAACCGCAGAACAAGCAAAACTTGGTACGAACTTCATGGCTATTCATACCGGTATTAATTGGGAAACCGTCAAACGACTTCGAAACCAAGGTAGGCATGGTGGCCTAGTTTCCCGTGGCGGTGCATTCATGACAGCATGGATGCTCCACAATGAGAAAGAAAACCCTCTCTATTCTGAGTTTGACTATCTTATCGAAATTATGAAGGAACATGAAGTCACACTGTCGATGGGCAATGGGATGAGAGCAGGTGCAATCCATGACGCAACAGATCGTGCTCAGATCCAGGAATTGATTATTAATGCAGAACTTGCCGATAAAGCCACTAAACAGGATGTACAGGTTATTGTTGAAGGACCAGGTCACGTCCCGATTGATGAGATTGCAGCGAACGTAACTCTCATGAAACGTGTAACAAACAACAAGCCATTCTATATGTTAGGACCTATTGTCACTGATATCGCACCGGGTTATGACGATCGTGTTGCTGCTATCGGTGCAGCTATTTCATCATCGTGTGGTGCCGATTTTATCTGCTACGTGACACCCGCAGAACACCTTGCACTACCGACACCAGAAGAAGTGTTTGAGGGCGTTATAAGCTCCCGCATTGCTGCTCATGTTGGTGACATGATCAAACTCAAAAAACGCGACGCGGATCTCGAGATGGGCCACGCTCGCCGTGAACTTGATTGGGAACGTCAGTTTAACGTAGCAATGAATCCAAAAAGGGCTCGAGCGATCCGGGACGAACGAATGCCAGCAGATACAGACGGGTGCACTATGTGCGGTGATTACTGCGCATTAAAAATCGTTAATCGGTACTTTAAATTCTAATTAATTTTTTTTAGAGACCACAATTTTGTAAACCTATTTTGAAGAAAATAACATATAGTCAAAATTATTGCACGATCCTGCCAATAACATACAAGCATCCAAGGTTCAATACGCTCAAATAACCTCTGTACAAACATTGACTGAACGGTGATTTTATTCAGATAAATTTCGGCGGATTCATTCCGTTATCAACAGTTGATTGGCCAGGGAGATCGGTATGCACGGTTTTTATGCGCGGATGTCCGGTTCGTTGTGCCTATTGTCAAAATAATGCGATACTTTCTGGAAGAGATCTTCGTGATATCAATGAAATCATCGAAATGATCAAAGGTTCACGTATGGTGGTTAGTGGTGTCATTTTTTCCGGTGGTGAACCAACAATGCAGAAAGATGCATTGCTTGAACTTTCAAAAGCCTCAAAAGATTTGGGACTTCTTGTGGGTGTTCAAACAAATGGCATATATCCCGACACACTTGATGCATTGATCAAAGGACATCTCGTAGATCGTATTGCTCTCGACATTAAGGCCCGATGGGCACGGTATAATAATCTTCTTGGCGGAAATTATGTAAAAAATGTCCAAAAGTCGCTTTCTTTTTGCAAAGAAGCTCATGAAAAAGGAATTCTTCCGGAATTCCAAGTTGTAATTACGCTATTTCGAGGGTATGAAGACGAGGTTCCCTATATTGCTGCGGATGCAGGAGATGTCGATTTGGTACTCCAACAAGGAGTAACTGGAGAAGTGAAACCGCTTGGAGAGGATAACCTCAAAATTATCGCTAATGAATTAGAGAGATCAGTCAAGATACGAACCCGTGAAGGGGGTGAGATAGTCTATGAAGGTGATCGGAGTCGTCGGGCTTCCCGCAAGCGGTAAAGGGGAATTTGCCAAAATTGCTGCACGACGTGGTATTCCTATTGTAATTATGGGTGATGTGATTCGTGCAGCAGTAAAAGATGCCGGTATGACACAAACTGATCTGAATATGGGAGCGATGGCAAACAAACTGCGGGAGAATTATGGCATGGATGCAATCGCCGATCTCTGCATTCCAAAAATCGAAACCTTCTCATCACCACTCATTCTTGTCGATGGTATCCGAGGCGACGCCGAAGTAAAACTATTTCGAAAGCATTTTCCTGGTTTTATTCTCATCGCTATCGATACCTCATTTGCAACCCGCCTCTCCCGCCTTGCGGCAAGAGGGAGATCGGATGATACAACAACTGAACTCTCGCTCCGTACCCGCGATGATCGCGAACTGAGCTGGGGATTGGGTGCTGCACTCGAACAGGTAGACTATCGAATTAGCAATGATGGAGATCTTTTGAAATTTACTCGTCAGGTAAATGATCTATTGCAAGAACTGGAGAGTACTTCATGAACCTTCTACCATACTTCTCTTCTTCCGCTAAGGTTTGGGATGATATCGAATGGGTAAAAGGGATTGAAGATTGCGGGTACGTTGGTTGGGAAATTGTCGCAGATGGAAACTATCGTCTTGACAGTAAAAAAAACTTTACAGCAATATCTGACGTAATTGCCAGCACAAAACTTGGTGTAACAGTCCACGCCCCATATGCCGATTTGAACCTTGCAACACTAAATGACCCCATCTACAGAGAATCAATACGACAGATTTGTATATGTATTGAAAATGCTGCAGATCTTACAGACCGTATAACATTCCACCCTGGATATCTTTCTCCTGTTGGAAAACTCGTACCTAAAAAGATTTGGGAACTTCAGAAATCAGCTCTTGTTCAAATCGGAAAAGTGGCAACAGAGCATTCAGTACTTGCATGTCTTGAAAATATGATTGGTGTCAAAGAATTTCTGTGTCGTTTCCCTAGAGAACTCATCGGAATGACAGAAGGAATTGAAGGGATAGGAATGACCTTTGACTTCGGTCACGCGAATACGGTCGGTAAAGTAAACGAATTCCTTAAGGAAGTTAAACGGGCTAATCATATTCACATACATGATAATCATGGTGTTTCCGATGAGCACCTTGCACTGGGTGATGGAACCGTACAATGGGAGATTGTTGGGAAAACTATTGCGAATAATTATAAAGGAATAGTTGTGATTGAGGGGAGATCAATTGAGGAGGCAAAACTGAGCCTTGGCCGATTTAAGGGATGGTTTACATGAGCGGTGAGACACTCCATGTGTATTTCCTCGGAACTGCCGGGGCTCTCCCAACACCACAACGAAATCCAACATGTATTATGGTAAGGAGAGGATCGGATACAATGCTCTTTGACTGTGGTGAAGGGGCACAACAACAGATGATGCGAGCACGGACTGGGTTTACTGTTGAAGCCATCTTTATAACCCATTGGCATGCCGATCACTTCCTTGGAATATTCGGTCTCGTTCAAACACTTTCATTTAATGGAAGAACAGCACCCCTTACTATATATGGTCCAGAATGGGTTCACGATTGCGTTCGAACAATACGGCATGTTGGAAAATTTAACCTGAGTTTCCCTATTGAATCTGTAGAACTTTCAGATAGTTCTTGGGTCAGGTTTGAGGGCTATACTGTCACAGCGTTTGCAGCAAACCATGGGCTCCCCGCACTAGGTTATGTTATTGAAGAAGACAAACGACCTGGAAGGTTCGATCGTGATCGGGCAATAGAACTTGGCATCCCAGCAGGCCCATTATTTGGTAAACTTCAACGTGGTCAAACAATCACTATGGAAAAAGAAGGTAAAATGCACGTTGTGCAATCAACAGATGTTATGGGTGAACCACGCCCTGGACGTAAGATTGTATACACTGGCGACACACGACCAATACCTGAACGGTTGGCCATCGTAGGAAAAGATGTTGACCTGCTTATCCATGATGCAACATACGACGATACTGAGGAAATAAGAGCGACTGAGTTCTTCCACACAACAGCTGGACAGGCTGGAGAAGCAGCCGCTGCATTGGATGCCAAGACCCTTGCACTTGTCCATATCAGTTCGCGGTATACCGATGCACAGCAACATATCGCTGATGCACAGAAAAAATATTCGGGCAAGATTATCGTGCCTGATGATCTTGATATGATCGATATTCCATTCAGGGAATAGTACCTTCCAAATAATTCAAGAATGCAAAATTCATCGTTAGAAGAGGGGTAATATAATTAACACTTTAATCGCAATTGATGATGTACTCAGCCGTGCATTTTTGATGCATCGTTGTAAATTTATTTGATACATGAACAATTAGAACGAAAAATATTCGTTACGAAGTGTGTGGAGAGAGAAATATGGAAAATGAAGACATTCTCGTATATAGGCTGGGAGCATCGTGTGATCTCGCCGATATCGAGGAACAAAAGTATTACATTGGAAAAGTTCAAGGATTTGCTAATTTTGGGATGTTTGTCCAGCTGAATGACAGAATAAAAGGACTTGTTCACAAAAGCAACATTAAAGCAGAACATAAAGAACGAGACACTATCCTAGTTAAAGTTCGACAGATTCGACCAAACGGCAATATCGATCTAGAAGAGGTCCAAATCCAAGTTTATCAGGTGCAAAACATCGAAAAAAAATCAACTACAGTACGCATTGTAGATCTTGGTACAAAAATCGGAAAAACTGTTGCTATCGAGGGAGAGGTTGCGCAGATCAAGCAGACAAGCGGCCCTACGATTTTTACTATTGTTGATGAATCTGGGACGCAAAATGTCGCGGCGTTTATTGAAGCAGGTGTTCGAGCTTACCCCGAGATTGAACTAAATGATATTGTGAAGGTTATTGGCGAAGTGATGAAACGGAATAACCAGCTACAGATAGAAGCAGATGCGATTACAAAGTTATCAGCAGACGATGCAATTCAAGTTCGGGTGAGAATAGAAAAGGCACTTGATATTCGTTCTGAACCCGAAGATATCCCCCTGCTCGTGAAATCCGAGGTTTTAGAGCATCTTCGTCCCGAAATGAAAAAGGTTGCAAAAATAATCAGAAAGGCAATCTTTACAGCACAACCCATTATCATCCGTCATCACGCGGATGCCGATGGAATCTGTTCTGCAGTTGCCATCGAACAAGCTGTTGTTTCGCTCATAAAGGAGAGTGGTGCCGATTTCGATGCTGATTACTATCTCTTCAAACGTGCTCCTTCAAAAGCCCCGTTTTATGAAATTGAAGACATCACACGCGATCTAGACTTCTCATTAAAGGACCACGTCCGTTTTGGACAAAAAATGCCGCTTGTTGTCCTTACAGATAATGGATCAACAGAAGAAGATGAACCATCTTATAAAATCGCAAGTGTTTATGACATCCCATTTGTTGTTATCGATCACCATCATCCCGATAAGACTATTGACAAATACCTTGTAGCTCACGTTAATCCATACCATGTTGGCGGAGACTTTGGGATCACTGCAGGAATGCTCGGTACTGAGGTTGCACGGCTGATTAATCCCAAAGTAGAGCCAATAATCCGTCACCTTCCAGCAGTAGCTGGTGTTGGAGACCGAAGTGAAGCTCCCGAACGTGCCTTATACCTTGCCCTTGTTCGTGATCAGTACAGCGAGGATATCTGTAAGTATATTGCACTTGCCCTTGACTATGAACAGTTTTGGCTCCGGTTCAATGATGGAAGAGAAATCATAAAAGAAATTCTCAACATTAGCGGTAATTCTGCACGGCACACAAAACTGGTCGCGCTTCTTGTTGAAGGGGCAAATGCGATGATTGAAGATCAATTGAGTGCCTGTATGCCTCATGTGGTCACTCGTGAGCTAAAAAATGGTGCAAAGTTATTCCTACTCGATGTCGAGATTCATGCCCATAAGTTCACATTTCCCCCTCCTGGGAAGACCAGCGGGGAGGTACATGATCGACTCTGTAAGGAATATGAAGGCTCACCTGTAGTTACGATTGGGTTTGGACCCGATTTTGCTGTTTTACGTTCACGTGGTGTTTTAATGAATATCCCTCGGATGGTAAGAGAGCTCCATGTCGAAATTCCCGGCGGTGGAATTAGTGGTGGCGGGCATTTAGTGGTTGGAAGTATCAAGTTTGTGGAAGGAATGCGCGATACTGTGCTTGAAGCACTGATCAACAAGATTAGCGAGGCGCAGGTACAAAAATAACAAAAAATTACGAAATTCATTTTTGAAAATCACAGAACTGGTTGTAAAAGAATCAGATCTCGTTATTATGCGCGGATCGAAAATACAATTCGAACCGGTGGGCAATAAATGCTTTCTGGTCAAATAATTGGTGTGCAAAGTTAAAAAGGAGCCCAAATTAGGCTCAAGCGGTAGATATATATATATACAAGTTGATCTAAATGAGTTTTTAATGTTGAGGAGACAAATGTCGACTTCAAAAAGATTAAGAGAGTCCTATAACGAGACTCAGCACAAAATCGTAAGTTATCTCAATTCAGGAATAACCAAAGGTAAACACTACTTCAAATCAAAGTACATTGCAAAAGACCTCGGGTTATCTCCAAAAGAAGTGGGTACGAACATGGCTATCCTTGCTGATATCTGCAAGGAGCTTAACATTATCCGGTGGAGCTATTCGAACAGCACGACATGGATGGTTACGCCAAGAGCGATCTAATTTCCATTCACGTCACTTTTTTTATGGGAAAACTTCTTGAGTTTGAGTCGGAGATCGAGTTTGTCGCCGACATAAATGAGCACAAAGACTGTTTAATGTCACAGGATCTAACGCGGGATAATCCAAATGCACTCTGGTTCAATATCGACATCCCTAAGGGCCATGGGATAAAAATCGGTGACCGGGTGCGTGTTACTGTTGAAAAAATCCAATAATTGGGCGATTTCTTTTAAATTTTAATGGTATCGTCATCGATCTAATTTCCCGATCAATTTGAGTCTCTACGATCGATTTCTGTATAAATAATTGTTACATGGGGGATATTCCAAACAATAAATAACCACATTATTTTTATGCTTGAAGTTTTATCATTGGATTATGGTTGGGTCACGCAGTTTTGTTTTATCCGCGTTTTTGATTTGTGTGCTGCTTGTCCTTTCGTGTGGTTGTATTTCACTTGCGATTGGTGATGTAAGCTACAGAAATGATAGGCTGTCTGTTCACGTGACTAACGATGGGGATACTCTTGAAAATGCAGGTATACAAGTGAGAATATTCGAAATTAAAGATCTCAATCAACATGAACTTACCAACATTGTCATTCCTGTTTCAGTTGTAAAAGGTGAAAACGATTTTACAGTCCCTGTCAATCTTCAACCAGGGGCCTATAAGCTCTATGTCTACCTGTCCGTGAATGGTGATAGGAGAGCAGCAAGCATAAAGGACCTCGTGATTTAGCCAATGTCGAAAAACAGACACAGGCTAATCGATGTAGCACGTGGGATAAAACCAGCTGATGTGGTATTTTCAAACGCTGATATTTTCAACCCTTTTTCCTGTGAGTGGGAGCACGGTACACTTGCTGTTGCCAATGGTATTGTGGTTGGTATTGGCAAATACCGCGGTTTGATTGAACACGATCTTAAAGGTAAACGAATTGTTCCTGGTTTAATCGATGCGCACGTTCACATCGAAAGTTCTCTTCTAATTCCAAAAGAATATGCACGAGTTGTATCGTCTCATGGGACGACGACTGTCATTGCTGATCCTCACGAAATTGCAAATGTATCTGGAGTGGCTGGTATCAATTTTATGCTACGAGAATCAAAAGGCAGTCCAATTGACATTTTTTTCATGCTTCCTTCCTGTGTCCCAGCAACCCCAAAAGACGTGGGCGGTGCGGTACTATCTGTAACCGATCTCGCACAGTTTGTTGGGCACCCAAAAGTTCTTGGAATTGGGGAGGTTATGAATGTTCCCGGTGTGCTTGCGCAAGATCCGGATCTAACAAAAAAGATTAAACTCTCACCATTAGTTGATGGGCATGCCCCACGATTAACTGGATTGGATCTTGATGCCTATGTTCTCTCCGGTATGCAGAGTGATCATGAATGTACAAGGCTTGAAGAGGCTAAAGAAAAACTACAACGGGGAATGTACATTTTTCTTCGGGAGGGATCGACAGAACGCAACATCCAAGATCTTGTCGGTATTGTGACACCTGTTACCGCATCACGATGTTGCTTTGCAACCGATGATTGTCACGTAGATATGCTTGTTCATGAGGGACATATCGATAATTGCATACGGAAGGCAATATCTTATGGTCTTGAACTTGAGCTTACCATTAGAATAGCGACACTCTCTGCCGCGGAAAGATTTCGATTAAATGACAGGGGGGCCCTCTCACCAGGACGGTTTGCAGACTTCTGTGTATTAGATAATTCAACTTCCTTCACCGTAAAAAAGACGTTCCAACGAGGTATTTTGATCCAAAAAATTCCGCATGTAAAGAGTAAATGTAGATCTCATTCATTCGTTTGTAAAACTCCCAATGTAGATGCAATCAAAATATTGGGTAATGGATACGCACATGTAATCGGGATCGTCGATCAACAAATTCTGACCAAGTCAATGAACATCCCAATCGATTCGAAAGAAATCCCTGACTTTAATCGCGACATTTTGAAAGTTGTCGTTTGCAATCGCTATAAAAACCGGTCGTGCGGAGTTGGGTTAGTACATGGTTTCGGTCTTAAACGAGGAGCTATTGCGATAAGCATCTCCCATGATGCCCACAATATAGTAACCGTTGGCACGACCGATCAAGAAATCCTACAAGCAATTGATACCGTAATTCAAAACCAAGGTGCTTTAGTTGTTATTGATGGTGATAAGAAGATCCTTTTATCACTGAAATGTGCCGGACTTATGTCGAATCTACCATTCCAAGATGTTGTTAACAGATTAGAGAGAGTAAAGAAATCTTTGGCACAGATGGGTGCGATCAAAGACCCGTTTATGTACCTTTCGTTCTTAGCACTCACTGTTATTCCGAACCTCCGTATTACTGACCGGGGTGTCTTTGATGTTGAACAATTCAGAGATGTTCCGCTTTTTTTTGATTAAAAAGTAATTTATTAGTTAAAAAGAACAATTAAAACTGCACCAACAACCATAAAGACTGCTCCAATAAATCGGCGCATTAACTCACACTCTCGGAAAATATAACCACCGTATAGCACGATGATAATAATACTGGTTCTTTTTATTGCAATTACATATGGAACGATTTGCATATTATATGCAATATTGATACTTACTGCCGCGAGAGAGAGGAAGACTGCAATCAAAATGCATTGCCAAATATTTTGCAGGACTTTTTTGGTTACATCTGTCCGGTCCTTTTGTTTGAATTCAAAAAGAGAATTTGACGATTTTAAGGATTTCTTTTTCCAAAATCTTTTAAGTGATAAAATACACGCAAATACAGTTCCCATAATCAAGTATACAATCGATGATCCGAACGTAGCATCCGAGTTCAGCATGATAATCTTGTCAAAGTTGACTGAAACAGCATAGAGAAATGCAACGACAAGCATCAACAGAACACCGCGATTCGTAAACACCGACCTAAATGGTTCAATTAAGCTTTTGTGAGCTGAAGGAAGGTTCAACATATAGGACCCAATTACGATAGTAACTATTCCAACCACCCCCATTAATGATGGAATCTCGTGAAGGAGGATAATCGCTGTCACAATAAGAAAAAAGGGGGTGAATGAGATCATCGGTACCGAAAGTGAGATATCTGTACTCTGAAGGGCAGAATATGAGAGTAAGACAGCCAAAATACCAAGGAAAGATGAGATGAAGATTGCTCCAAGAAAGTCATGTCCTATGGTAGGAAATCCTTGAAACAATGAGATTATAAAAAGGAAAATTCCAGCAAAAAAGAAACTTCCGGTTGCAAGAATAAACGGATCAATAGTTTGTAAAAATTTTTTCACCGAAAGATAGTATCCTGCATCTGCGATTGCTCCAATAAATGAGAGCACAAACCAGAGCATGGATTTCAATTAATAGTTTATTTCAAACCAGATTAAGAGAATCGGTAATAATTTTTAACTCGGGCTACAATTTCCCCAGATATAATCTTACAATTCATTCGTGATTACGGAACAAAAATGTTGTTTTATCCGAATAAAGGGACACCAGTAAAGATATGAAGGATAGTAATGAGTATCGGCTGGTGAATTAAGTAAATAATGAGCGAATGCCGCCCCAAAAACGCGAACGGTGAAATTAACTTTTCTGGTACATTGGGCATACTGAATGACCTTTTTCCATTTGGATATAACTGCTCCCCAATTCCCATACCAATGAGAACAACCCCAAACCATGGGAACAGCGGCGTATAGTCTACGGAGTAAAATGGTGCGGGGGGGATGCCGAGCCATAGTGAAAATATTGAACCATTCATGCCAGATGAAGTAAGCACGATTCCGATGATAATACAGAGAACCCCAATTAGGACATTATTCTTTTTAAATCTAAAGAAAAACGGTGCAAGAATTATTGAGAGCCCAATAAGGTGCAAAATACCGAAAATGACAAACCCTTCACCCAAATAGAACCATGTGGCTACTGTAACCAACAGGCCACATCCAAAAATTCCAGCACCTCTCTTAAAATACTTCAATAGTATTTTGATTGATTCGCTCTCATTGTCTTTCGAAATATTTTGAACAGCTCTCGCGTGACTGATTATAAGTGAAATACCTACGATTAGGAGAAAGAGTGATGCGATGGTGAATGCAAAATAACGCCAGAAACCTGTTGTTACATCGATTGGATACAAACCGAAAAAATATAGATCGAAGAGTGTGTGGAATATAATCATCATTAGGATTGCAATCCCACGTACCATGTCGATTTCTTCAAACCTTCCTCTGCCATTCACGTCAGTTAATTGGTAAGGATTCTTCATATGTCCTTGCACTTGCCGATATCAGGTTCTTTAAAATAACACGTTCTTAATAATTAGGTGGAACATTTATGACCAGCCATCAGCAAAACCGCAAAGACGAACATATAATTCAAGCGATCGGAAAATGTCGGATTGTAATCCGAAATGGTGAAGTAATCGAAGTTGGTGATCCAATAATTGCAGATTGCCCGCTAGCTAAACGGTTTGCGTACCCAATTCCTAAGATTACAAAAGAACATGTCAAGGCGAATATTGAACATCGAATTAAATCGTTTGGTATGTGCACGGATCAAAGGGAGGTAGTCGACCGGAGGGAATTTGTTGGATTTGGGGCATCTGAACTACTCAGTTTTGGAGTTCAGGAACGTTTCCTCGATGCCGTTGTTCTTGCCTGTGACGGGGCAGGGACTGTGATCGTGACAAAACCAGAACTGGTGCAAGGGATAGGAGGCAGGATGTCTGGTCTTGTGAGTACTACGCCGATACAAGCAGTAATAGATCGTATCGAAAAACAAGGAGGATTCGTGCTTGATCGATCAACCGGTAAGATTGACCAGCTAGCAGGTTTTGGATTAGCCGTAAAGAGAAAGTTCAAAAAGATTGCAGTGACTGTCGCCGATCCTAAGGCTGCAGAAAACATTCGTTCGGCATATCCTGATGCTCTGATCTTTGCCGTGCATGTAACAGGACTGTCTAAAGATGAGATTAAACGACTTGTCGATACTTGTGATATCGTAACTGCTTGCGCATCAAAAGCAATGCGTGAAATCGCGGGAAGTAAGGCCCTGGTCCAAGCTGGTACTGCTGTTCCAGTCTTTGCAATTACACAGAAAGGAAAACTGTTGATCGTTGAAAAGATGGCACGATCACCAGAGCCCTTTGTTGTTAAAACGACAAAACTTCCGGTTATAAGCGATGCTCATCCAGAGCCGCTGGTCTAAAAGGACCCATTTCTTCGTGAAAGTTAATAACATCCAGCAATTTTTAAACTGAGACATCTTGAATTGCGACAAGAGCAAGTGAATGATTAAATGAAATATTCATGAGATCGAGCATCAAATGATCATTCGAAAATTCCCTGTCGTAACCGCATGACGATAATAACATTCTACGATATGCAATTTGGGAACGTGTAGACTATCGTTTTTTAAGCACTTTTAAACAGTCAATCGGACAGTTTTACAAACGTATTTTAATTAAAGATGCTATACATCTTTTTTATGGTAGATATTGAACACCCTAAATGTCCACACCCAAAATGTGGTGCAAAGATGCAACGGATCTATACTAGAACAAAGAACCGATACCATCCTTGTGGTTGGCTCTGTGAATGTGGTACAGTGAAGATTGATAGCCACCACTTAGAAAATGACGATTAATCACATAGAAACTAAAAGCCCAGTAATTATCGCTCAACCGATCAACGCTATTGCCCATTTTTAAAAAAGCCCTGTTTTGAGAATATGGAACGTAAAGCGATAATGCCCGATATGCTCCAGCTTCATGAATGACTGCGGATATTGAGAACAAAAAAGGAAAGTGTAGATTTTTTCACGGGGGATTAACTTGTCTCAAATACGCGTGAGATTCATAACATGCATTAGGCATATTTCGAACGTTAAATTTTTCCCCCTTCCCAATCATCGCGGATACTGACTCTGTAACCAAAGTAGTAGAACTTACACCCTCTACGACTTGATGTGAACTCTCTGCTATAGTTGTATCAATCGTAGAGTGACTGCCTAAATTACTGACGATAGCCACCCGAGTAAAGCCATTATGGTTACACCATGCAGTAACAAATATATCCCTGTCGGCCGTGTAATCATAATTCCAAGTCATTTCAACCCACGGTCCTAATCCAGGTGAAGAGGGTCCAGGTGGTCCTTGGGGTCCAATAGCTCCTGCTGGTCCTTGCGGTCCAGGATCCCCTTTAGGTCCCGCAACTCCCTGAGGCCCTTGTGCTCCTGCTGGTCCCGTATCACCTTTTGGTCCTTGAGCTCCATCAGCTCCAGCGGGTCCTGTTGCTCCGGCAGATCCGGGCGGTCCTTGCGGTCCCATTGGTCCTACCGGTCCAGCGGGTCCCTGAGCTCCTGCTGGCCCTACAGCCCCCGCTGATCCGGTAGCTCCTGTAGCTCCGGCGGGTCCAGCTGGTCCTTGCGGTCCCGGCGTCAATTTGATGTTATTCACCGTTTGTGTTAAAGCGGTAATTTGCGTTTGTAAATTCAAAACTGCCTTCCACATATCGTCGAATGGCCTACCATTCGGATTTGCAGGTGGTGTAACGATTGCAGCTACTGGCATTACAATCATGGCAATCAAAACGATTGCAATACAAACCATGATAATTTTTTTCCCCATTTTTTACCATCCTTTTACACAAACTAGTTCGAGCGCTGTTGCTCCAGCGCCTTCATCCCAAGAATCGGAAAACTGGAATCCTGATAAGCTGTCACTGTAGCTATCCCGACGGATAGCTTAGACTGGCTTAGGATGGAAGTTTTTTTAGTTAAATACCATAAATAAACATTCCGAAATAATTTTTCTTTAAATAGATACACGATTTATGGATAAATTTTCATAATGGTCCATATCTAGCAGACAAAAGATGGTAAGCAAACGATGCAAAAGACAGGACAAATGCGGATGTAAACCAGGCAAATATAGATATGTCTGATTTGAATGATTTAGTACAAAAGATTCAACAATCCCAATAGAAAGGTTTCAACAAAGCAGATATTATGGTAGACCTCTACGATATCCTTGGCGTAACGAGAGATGCAACATCTGAAGAAATAGCCGCTGCGTATAGAAAAAAGGTTAAAAAATGGCACCCTGATGTAAGCAATCATCCTGATTCAGAAGATAGAATGAGAGAAATCAATGAAGCGGCAGAGCTTTTGTTAAATCCCCTTCAAAGAAAAAAATATGACGAATATTTATCTAGAGAAGAATTTACCATAAAGAAAACTTTTAAGAAAACACAACGCGACCAAGAACAACAGAAAAAATCCGAGCCCAGTTCATATACTGAAGACACTGAATCTCATGGATTCACCAAAATTTACAAAAAACCAAAGAAAAAACAATCGTGGATATTTTCGGCAAAAATCCGCTATGCAGTAGGTTTCTGCGCAGCTGTTTTTGTTTTCGTATTAATCATAGTTGTAATGATAAATGCACTAAATTCTTTTAATTTACCTCTTAATGACAAAACTCACACCGTACCTCAAACTCAAACCAGTTCTACCGTGTTATCGGACAATTACATCCAAATTCTACAAAAAGGCGACGAACTTTTTAAAGTCGGGGATTATGAAGATGCACTCAGTGCCTATGATGCTGTAATTTCTCAAAATCCAGACATATCATTAATCGATGTCTGGTACAAAAAAGGGATTACACAGAATCTTCTTGGATGTTATCAGGATGCATCACAATCATTTGACCAAGTTATTAATTTTGCACCTGAAGATTCGTTGGCGCTTGGACAAAAAGGTACAGCTCTTCTTGGACTTGGGAAATATGATGATGCGCTTTATTATACTGATCGCGCCCTGCAGAAAAATTCTAACTTAGCATGGATATGGACAAATCGGGGTATTGCCCTCATGAATTTGGGGCAGAAAAAAGAAGCACGTGCAGCGTTTGATAACGCTGGGATTCTCGAACCAGAGAATCATGATGCCAGCACTAGTCAGACGCTAATGAAAATGGTGTTTGGTTAAAATCCCTTAATATAGAACATGAGAAAAAGCCACGAACTTCTCTTGAAATACCGGTTCGATCTACGATATCGATTTTCTGAAGTAGAGGTTTGTTATATTGATAGAGGTTCACCGGGAGATCGCTCATGCGTCAAGGGTAATAATATTCGGGCCCTGGACGCATTCTATATGGAGATCGAATCGGAGATAGGGATAAAATATATCCCTTATCACCGGATTCAGGAGATATCATATGCTGGCAAAATAGTTTGGGAAAGGTAGAGTAGTATTATTTTTAATCAGTATCAAGATAGTTTCTAACTTAGTATCTGGAAGGAGTGGTGACGTGCGGAAAGAAATGAGTGATCAGGAAGACGCATATAAATGGTACAATAGAGGTATTGCGCTAATAAAGCTCGGGCGTTATGAGGAGGCGACAGCAGAATTTGATCGTGTAATTTCTGTCCTTCCTCGATACGCAGATGCATGGTATAACAAGGCTAACGCACTTAACCGATTAGGACGATACGAAGAAGCAAATTCGGCGTATGATAAAGCTCTTGAATTCAATCCAGATCATGCTGTTGCATGGAACAACAAAGGTTCGGCACTGAATAAGCTCGGGAGATATAAAGAAGCACTTACCGCTCTTAACCACGCAATCTCAATCGATCGCGACCAAGCGGTCGTTTGGTTTAATAAAGGTACTGCGCTCGATAATCTGGGTCAACATGATGACGCAATCAATGCATACGACCGTGCAATCAGTTTACGGCCAAATGATACCGACGCTTGGAATAATAAAGGTAATGTACTAATCAAGATCGGACGTTTCAAAGATGCAATCGAAATAATTGATAGAGCAATTAGTATTCTTCCAAAATTTGTTCCGGCATGGGTCAACAAAGGAAATGCACTTTTCAAACTTGAACAGTTTGAAGAATCTATTGGCGCTTACGATACGGCAATTGCACTTGATCCCAAGAATGCAGATGCATGGAATGGAAAGGGATTGGTGCTTCAGCACATCGGAAAAACAGAAGAAGCAACCGACGCTTTTGATCAAGCGATCGCCCATCGACCGAATTTTGCTGCAGCATGGTTTGCTAAAGCTGAAATCCTGCGTGATTTGGGACAAAACGAGAGAGCACAGAGTGCATACGAGACTTCAGTAGCGCTCGATCCCAAATTTGAGGAGATTTGGAAGCAGGAAGTTGTTGTGCCAACTGTACCGGAAAAATTAGAAAAACCAGTAAAATCAGTTGAAGTAACTATTTCAGAACCATCTTTTGAGACTGGACCTGTTCTCGAAAAAGAACCTACGATTGAAACAGAACCTGAAATTGAAACGATAGCCATCCCGGTTACCGAAGATGCTGTAAGTTGGCACAACAAAGGGCTCGCCCTTCTCCCATTAGGAAAATTTGAGGAAGCGATCGAAGCCTATGATAAAGCACTTGCTCTAGATTCTAACGACCCGATTATCTGGAACAACAAAGGTACGGCACTTGATAGACTTGGACATCATGGTGAGGCACTCGCATCATATAATAAAGCGCTTGAAATTAATCCAAATGATGCTATTATTTGGTGTAATCGAGGTGGAGCACTCAATAAACTTGGACGTGTCGATGAAGCAATCGAGTCGTATGAGAGAGCCATCAAAATTGATCCTCGTGATTCTGTTGCGTGGTTTAATAAGGGACTGATTCTCGTTTCTCTTAACCAAAATGATGGGGCACTTGAATCCATTAATAGAGTACTTACGCTCGAGCCTGAAGATTCTCGGGCCTGGGCAATCAAAGGGTATCTCCTAATTCGAGTCAATAGATTTCAGGATGCACTCGATGCATGTAATCACGCAATAGAAATCGATCCCCATGATGGTACTACATGGAAGAATCGGGGCATCATACTGGGTAAGATCGGAAGATTTGACGAAGCGATCGAATCCTTTGACCATGCAATTGATGAAAAAGCCGATGACGCTATTTTATGGAACGAGAAAGGTTCAGCCCTAAAGGAACTTGGTAATTACGAGCAAGCCATCGCTTCCTACCAAAAAGCCCTTGATCTCGATCCTCAAGATGCAGTGATTTGGAATAACCGAGGCCTTGCATTAAGTAACTTTGGAATGCATAAAGAGGCTATTTTCGCGTTTGAGAAAGCAAATGAACTCCGTCCCGATTTTACTCTTGCATGGACGAATAAAGGCAATGTTCTCTCTGAACTCGGACGCTATGATGAGGTGGTTGATGCTTATGATCGTTCAATTGCGTTAAATCCTCAAGATCCTATTGTTTGGTACAGCAAAGGATCTACACTTTTAAAACTACAAAAATTTGAGGATGCATTTTCAGCATTTGAAAGGGCAATTTCGATCCGGTCGGATTATGGACATGCTTGGTTTGGGAAAGGTACCTCACTAGCAGCCATTGGCAAAAATGAAGAGGCAGTCGATGCCCTTAATCATGGATTGAGATTTGAACCTGACTTTTCAGATGGTTGGAACCAGCTTGGGGTTGTCCTTCGAACAATTAATAGACTTGATGAAGCGGTGGATTCCTTCAATAAAGCGATTGCTCTCGATCCTGATAATCCTACAATTTGGAAAAATCTTGGCGAATCACTTTTTAATCTACAGCAATATGCTGATGCAATTTCAGCCTATGATCGGGTAAATGATCTACAGCCCAATGATGCAACGGCCTGGTTTGGCAAAGGTAATGCACTAACTGCTATCGGAAAATACGAAGATGCGGTTGCTGTGTTCGATCGCGTACTTACTCTTGTTCCTGGAAATGCACAAGCATGGGCAACGAAGGGGGAACTACTTGTAAAACTTGGGCGCCCAACCGAGGCGGTTACAGCACTCGATCGTTCATTAACACTACAACCGAATAGTGTTTCAACACTATTTATGAAAGGTCGAGCTTTGCAGTCAACCGGAAACTATGATGCAGCCTTGGAAGCTTATGACAAAGTGCTTGCACTTGATCCTACTTATGCAGAAGGATGGGCTGAAAAGGGGAATGCCCTAAGCAACAAGGATAATCATGAAGAGGCAATTCGGGCATATACAAGCGCTCTCACACTTAATCCGGCAGATCATGTATCTTGGAATAACAAGGCTTCGGCATTGAACGAACTCGGACGCTATGATGAAGCTATTGAAGCCTACGATAAATCTTTGGCACTCGACCCTAACAATGCAATTGTTTGGATTAACAAGGCTTCGGTATTAATTAATCTCGGGAAACATGAACGGGCGATCTCAGCACTCGATGTAGCCATCAATATGGCTCCATCATACGCCCTTGCATGGTTCAACAAAGGACACGCACTTGATGCTCTTGGACAAGAGGAAGATGCAATATCAGCTTATGAAACTGCTATCACAATCCAACCTACCTATGCCGAGGCTTGGTATAGCAAGGGACGAGTGCTTGATAAAATCAACCGTCATGATGACGCAATCAATGCGTATAAGAAAGCAATTGAATATCGCCCCTCTTATTCTGATGCATGGTCAAGTCTGGGAATAGCATTTCTCGATCTTAAACAATACAATGAAGCTATCGATGCTTTTGATCATTGTCTTTCAAATGAACCAGACAATGTCCATCTCTGGCTCACGAAAGGTAAAGCGCTTGAAGCCCAGCAGAGGTTTTCTGAAGCACTTGATGCATATGAGCATGCCATAGTACTTGTCCCGAATGATATCTCCATTTGGAATGCAAAAGCAGCAATACTGAAAAATATCGGGAAACTCCCAGAGGCAATTGACGCCTATGATCATATAACAACTCTCGATCCCCAATCAGCAGTCACCTGGTTCTCAAAGGGTTCAATCCTTTTTTCTCTGGGCCGTGCTCGCGAAGCTATTGCAGCAATTGACCGCGGGCTTGCGATTGACGATACAAATGCAAATGCCCATGCTATCAAAGGTCAAGCATTGAAGAACCTTGAAAGAACAGAAGAATCGATCGGCGAATACAATCGTGCACTTGCAATCAACCCACAGAATGCATATATCTGGAACTTACAGGGTAACGCACTCACTGAGTTCAAACAATTCCAAGAAGCACTTGAATCCTACGACCATGCCATTGGCATTGATCCAGAAAATGCCGCAATTTGGAACAGCCGTGGGACTATCCTAACTATTCTCGGACGTTATCCTGAATCCATCGATTCTTTTGACAAAGGACTTGCGATTGAACCAGAAGACCCGGTTCTCTGGTTTAATCGCGGTGTTGCTCTCAATAATCTCGAACGCTACGATGATGCTCTTGAAGCATTTGATCGTACTATCAAAATCTCACCTAATAATCCAGATGCATGGAATAGCCGTGGGGACACATTAATCAAACTAGGTAGATATGACGAGGCAATCGAAGCTTTTGATCGATCACTAGCAATCAATCCAAAAAATGCTTCTGTTTGGTATAATAAAGGCACCTGCTTGAGAACAAAGGGTCGGGATGAAGAAGCTGTTACAGCATTTGATCAAGGTATCTCTCTTGATGCGGGTAATGCTGATATTTGGTTCAATAAGGGTTCAGCACTCCACAATCTCAAAAAGTTGGAAGAAGCCCTTCAGGCACTCGACCATGCAATCGACCTCAATCAGAAGCATGCCAATGCATGGTTTGAAAAAGGAGATATACTCACTAGGATGGGACACTTTGAAGAGGCAATTTCCGCATATAACCGGGCTCTCTCAATCGAACCTAACCATGTTGATGCATGGTTCGGTAAGGGATCTGCTTTTATTGAACTCAAAAAATATGAGGAAGCTGTGGCGGCCTTTGATGCAACTCTTGCTATCGATGGACGGAGTTCTAAAACCTGGTTCGGTAAGGCAGATGCTCTCTCCAAACTCCATAGGTTCAGTGATGCCGTAAGTGCATATGAAAGTGGTTTAGCACTTGATTCCAGCAATGCGAATGCTTGGTACGAGAAGGGGAATACCCTTTTTGATCTTGGGGAATATCATGATGCTCTTGCTGCGTACGAACGAGCAGTCGCAATTGATCCAGGCCGGATAGCTGCGTGGAATGGTCAGGGATCGGCACTTGTAGGGCTTAAACGATTTGACGAGGCAGTTTCAGTATTTGATGGTGCTCTTGAAATCGACGCAAACGATCCAGTCATCCTCACCAATAAAGGATCTGCACTCGAACAGATCGGCAAACTTAGAGAGGCAATTGATCTATATGACAGTGCCCTTAAGAGCCTTCCAGAAGATTCTGACGTCTGGTATAGCAAAGGGATCTGCCTATTGCGTTTAGGGAGTTTTGATGAGGCTATTTCTGCGTTCGATCAAGTTCTCTCAATAAATCCCAATGATTTAGGAGCTCTCCACAATCGTGGGATTACGTTGATCCGCCTCGGAAAACCTGAAGATGCCATAACCGCTCTTGACAACATTCTCGCAATTAATCAAGATGATGCAATTGCTTGGAATAGTAAGGGAACTGCACTTACAATGACCGGCCGGTATGATGATGCCCTCGTTGCATATGAGAAATCACTCGAAATTAACCCAAAAGACGCCAATACTTGGTTCAACAAAGGTAACGTACTAACTGATTTAAAACGGTTTGAGGAAGCGACAGAATCATATGACCGGGCCCTTGCCATTAAACCCGACGATGGTGAGGTATGGCAGAATAAAGCACTCGCTTTAATTGCTTCAGACAAACCTGCAAATGCAATACCCGCACTCGACCGTGCTCTTGCCATCAACCCCGATGATGCAGATGTATGGAATACCAAAGGATCAATTCTCGATAAGCTCGGGAAACATGAGGAGGCCGTTGTCGCATATGAAAAAGCTCTTACTCTTGACCCATCGCATCCAACTGGCTGGAAGAACAAAGGAGTTGCTCTTCACAAGCTGGGACGGTTTGAAGAAGCAGTAGATGCCTATGATCGTGCTCTTGCTCTTGATCCAGAGCATGCAGGTGGTTGGAACAACAAAGGTAATGCACTTCATCGGCTTGGCAGACATGAAGAAGCAATCGCTGCGTACGAGCAGGCACTCGCGCGTCACCCGAATCATCCCGTAGGGTGGAAAAACAAAGGTTTGGCACTGCATAAGCTTGGGAGGTTTGAAGAGGCGATTGCTGCATATGACCGTGCACTCGCCATCAAGTCAGATGATGCTGATGTTTGGTATAACAAAGGTAATGCACTCAACCGGCTTGGACGTCCAAGTGAAGCGCTAACTGCTCTTGAGCGATCACTTGCCATCAACGAGAGTGATGCGAGTGCTTGGAACAACAAGGGATCCGCACTGAACCGTCTCGGTAAACATGAAGAGGCAATTGCAGCCTATGACCGTGCTATTTCAATCAACCCGAATGATGCAGATACATGGTTCAACAAAGGTAATGCACTAACTAAGCTCGGGCGCTTTGAAGAAGCGATTGACGCATATAACAGTGCACTCTCTATCAATCCATATGATGCCGCTTCTTGGATCAATAAAGGATCCGCATTGAATAGGATTAACATGCATGCGGAAGCGGTTGAGGCGTATGACCATGCACTATCGCTCGATCCCAATAACGCAGTTGGATGGATCAACCGCGGATCAGCACTCAAGAAAATCTCTCGATTCGATGAGGCGATCGCTTCGTATGATCGGGGACTTTCCATCGAACCAACCAATAAAAAAGGATGGTTCTATAAAGGTTCTGTACTTGGTGAACTCCAGCGACATGCAGAGGCACTTGTTGCATTCGATCGTGCAATCACGCTTGATCAGAGTGATGCGAATTCATGGGTCAATAAAGGTATTGCTCTTCAAATGCTTGGGAGATATCGAGAGGCTCTCGCAGCTTATAACCGGGTCCTCGCATTGAACCCGCATGATGAGAAAGTTCAACGGATGAAAAATGAGATGATACGCTTATTAAAGCAGTGATAGGATTAGGTTCTTATCCCTCATTTTGGATTGTTCACCACAAAATCACATCGTGGCATTATATACCAATGTGAGAAATGCAACCTACACTTCAAAAAATCTCATCAAGAATCACAAAATAAAATATTTTAGTCCGGGAACCAATCAGTCAACTATCAGCGTACGCACCTCGCGTTCACGCTTAGGTGATGAAAGTCATGGTAGATAAAGATCTTAAACAAGCGGAAAAAACTGTTGAAGAAGGTGTAAAGGGACTGACCCGTGGTGCTCAAGGTTTTCAAGAGGAATTTCTAGAATTTTTAAAAAAGTACCAAGTCATAGGACTTGCTATTGCGTTCGTGATTGGTGCTGCAGCTTCAAAGCTTGTCACTGCAGCGGTTCAGGATGTCGTCATGCCAATCATAGCTGTCCTAATGCCGCAAGGTGATTGGAGAACTTCCATATTTCAGATAGGTCCTATTAAGTTCTTACTTGGTGATTTTGTAGGTGCTGTTATCGACTTTTTAATTATAGCATTAGTCGTTTTCCTTACTGTAAAATATGTAATGAAAGGCGACACTTCAAAAAAGATCTAATTTTTTCTTTTGTAAAATCTAAGTTTTGACGACCAATATTACACATCTAACATCCGATTAATAGCACGTCTTGCCTTATCGGCAATTTCTTCTGGTACTGTGATGCGGGGCTCAAGGGACTTGAGTGAATCACGGACCTTAATGAGATCTGTTTTTTTCATATTTCGGCAGAGTGCCATTTCAGAAAGCGGGTAACACAATTTAGTGGGGCATTCGCGTTTAATCCGATGCAGGATCCCAACTTCAGTCCCAATAATAAATTCGTTTTTTTGAGATGTGCATACGTGCTTAATAATTCCGGATGTGCTCGCAACTTCATCGGCCCGATCGATTACTTCAGGGCGGCATTCTGGGTGCACAAGAAGAACTGCTTCTGGATGGATCTGTTTTGCCTTATCAACGTGTTCTGGCATAATTTGATCATGCACAATACAAAACCCTTCCCAAGGCAAAATTTCTTTTTTACTGAACCGAGCTACATAAAGGGCAAGGTTCCGATCAGGTACGAAGATGATCTGTTGCTCCTTGACTGAATTAACCACTTTTACTGCATTGGATGATGTGCAACAAATATCGCTCTCCGCTTTGACCTCTGCCGTTGTATTTACATAACAAACAACCGCTGCTTTTGGATACCGATCCTTTACCAGTTTCAGTTCCTTAGCCGTGATCATTTGGGCCATTGGACAACATGCATCTATAGCGGGAAGTAAGACCTTCTTTTTTGGTGAGAGAATCGCAGCGGTCTCCGCCATAAAATCAACCCCGCAAAACACGATTACATCTCCTCCCATAGTCGCAGCTGCCCGGGAAAGTTCCAAGGAATCACCGGTAATATCAGCGATATCCTGTACTTCTGGAATCTGGTAATTGTGAGCAAGGATGATAGCGTTCCGCTCTTTTTTCAATTGTAAAATCTCATTTTGTAGAGCTAGAGTATCCATCACCCTTCATCCACCGTACATCCATATTTATGATCGTTTTTATCAAATAGTCGCCGTTAGATAATCATATTATGTGAAATCATTTCGTTGCCTAACTGTTTTTTAATAGTAATCTATCGAGCATAATGCATGACATTAACCACCATACCCATAACCTCCCACACTCAACGTATATCACGATGAGCTTTGACATCAGCTCCCATATTCGAACGGAACTTCGCGACGCAGCTGATCCCGCCACGAAAAAGACTTTCCAGCGGTTTTTTAAGGAAGAAGTAAAATTTTACGGTGTGAAAACGGGAACTGTCGGCAAGATCGCACAGAAGTACTGGAAAAATGTCAAATCCAAGGATAAACAGGAAATTTTCCAGGTTTGCGAAGACCTATACCGTTCGGGTTATTGTGAAGAGGCCTTTGTTGTTTCGTTCTGGGTCCCGCATTTAAAAGACCGGTTTGAACCGATAGATCTCAGCGTGTTCAAGCGTTGGATTGAGACCTATATTTCAAATTGGGCCATGTGTGACGGATTCTGCAACCACACAATCGGGGACTTTATCGAAAAATATCCAGAATCCATAGACGAACTGAAACGCTGGACACAATCTAAGAATCGATGGGTAAGACGAGCGTCAGCAGTATCGCTGATCGTCCCGGCAAAACATGGAAAATACCTGGATAATGTTTTTGAAATCACTGACCGGTTACTGACTGATACCGATTATATGGTGCAGAAAGGATACGGATGGCTGCTCAAAGAGGCCAGCCGGCATCACCAGAATGAAGTGTTTGCATATGTCATGCGCAACAAAAAAGTGATGCCACGGACAGCACTTCGATATGCAATCGAGTTAATGACCAAAAACATGAAAGCAGATGCAATGAAGAAAGATTGGTAGATTCACAATACTATCAGAACCATCTGCAATATAGTTGAAATAAGGGGAGTGGGTGACATTTGACTATTTTGAAAATCCTGTTTACAGTTTCATCTTTTTGAAAGCATACGTCCCAATAAGAATCATAACAAGCGAGAATACGCTTATGACAAGGAAATCGAATGCAAGGTTGAACCGATGCATCCCGATAAGTGTTCCCCGGAGTCCGTCGACTGAATATGTTGCGGGATTAAGTATCACAAATGGGGCGAGCCAAGAAGGAAGATTTTCTATGGGAAAAAGTGCACCCGAGAGAAAGAACATCGGGAATATCAGAAAGCTTCCAACCAGCTGGAACCCTTCTGGGCTTTCCATCTGGGATCCGATAATAAGACCGATGCTGACAAGCCCAACCGTCGTCATGAATAAAAATGCACATGAAATGGCGACTGATACCGGGCTGAAGGTGATTCCTGCCATGATACCGGTTACAATGAATACGTAACCAATCACGAGCAGTATAACTGATTGAAGGAGCGTGTCCGTGGATCCTCCGAGGATCTTACCGACGAAAATACCTGTCCTTGACATCGGTGACACAAGAACTTCCTTCAGAAAATCAATTTTTTTGTCCCATACAATATACACACCGAAAAAAACTCCAGAAAAAAGAAGTGATTGGACGAGGATTCCCGGGTAGAGAAAGGTTAGATAATTCACGCCTTCGAAGGATATCACGGATCCTAGACCGCCTCCAATGATCAAAAGCCAGATTACGGATTGACTATGGATGCCACTACTCTAGACTTCTCTCTCTGGAAAACCTTAAATTCCCGATACCACAGTGCATAGATTCCTTTGAGTTCACTCATTTTCTCGACCCTGCATGCATCGCTTTCTCGGCCCAACTGCCTTCCGGAGCACCTTCCCGTATGGCCTTGCCGGTGTAATGTAGGAACACATCCTCAAGGGTAAGCGGGCGGATCTCGACAGATTCTACTTTCCCCGCGTATTGGAGGATTTCCTGCAGGTGCTGGCTGGCATCCTTGACGGTGAGACTGATCTCACTGTCGATTCTTTGAATATTTTTTACATATTCCAATCCCTCGAGAGCCTGAATATTACCGTTCTCGGCTCTCAAACGGATTATGTCACCGCCCAGATCCTTTTTCAGCTGGTCCGGTGCTCCAAGCACTGCAATTTTCCCTTGGTCGATAATTGCTAGCCGGTCGCAGAGCTTATCGGCCTCGTCCATGTAGTGGGTGGTGATAATGATGGTGATCTTCTTTTCCGTTGCCAGTTTTTTGACGTATTCCCAGATGTGTTCTCTGGTTTGAGGATCCAGACCGAGCGTTGGTTCATCTAGGAATAAAATCTTCGGGTGATGCATCAGGCCCCGTGCCAGCTCAAGTCGTCTCCGCATGCCGCCGGAATATTTCTTGACCACGTCGTTTTTCCTGCCGGTCAATTCGACGAGCGCAAGCACCTCTTTAATTCTTTTCTCTCTCAACTCGCCGGGCATGTCATAAAGCAGACCGTGAAGTTTCAGGTTCTCATACCCAGTCAGCGTTTCATCTGAACTTGGATCCTGGAACACGATTCCGATCGATTTCCTAACCTGGTCAGGCTGGTGAATAATGTCAAAATTATTCACGATTGCTGTCCCTGATGTTGGTGGGACCAAGGTAGTTAGCATCATGAGGATTGTTGTTTTGCCTGCTCCGTTCGGGCCAAGTAAGCCAAACACCTCTCCTTCTCCGATAGTCAGATTGAGGGTATCGACAGCGGTAATGTGATTATAGTTCTTCGTCAGGTTCTTCGTTTCTATGATGTCCATTAAATCGCCTATGACCTTCACCGGATTGCGGTCACTTTATACGCTTTTGTAGCTGCCTTCTCTCATTATCAATTAACCATGTAATTAAGGTGTTGTTGGATACAAGTGACTTGAAAACAGGGATGTTTAAGAAACGTGCTCCCCAACCTACTAGTAATACATGAAAGTTGTCCTCCCAGATAAAAACATTAAGACTATTGATTTTACTTCTGTATCTATCGAACAAATTCTCTTAGATCTCGGTATCAATCCTCTGGAAGTCATCGTATCACGGAATGGCACTTTGGTTTCAGAAGATATGATTGTAGGAAATGATGATGAAATACAGATCATCCGTATAGCACATGGAGGTTAACCTGTGAAATCTGAGTCCGTTCGACCAACCGTTCCAAAATGTACTTTTTGTGAGAACCCGGCCATTGTGTATCGAAAGGAAGTCAATCATCATCTCTGTAAAACACACTTTATTGCCGATGTGGAACTCCGGGTCATCTCCAACATCGAAAAAAAAACTCTGATTTCAGATGGAGACCGTATTGCCATTGCACTGAGCGGGGGTAAAGATAGCACGGCTCTTTTACTTTTATTATACCGGTTATTACCGTGTTGGAATGACGTCCATCTTATTGCTATTACTATTGACGAAGGTATCGCAGGGTATCGAGTGGAAACAATACGATCAGCACAACGACTCGCACACCAATTCGACATCGAGCATCGGATCATTTCCTTTGACGACATATATGGGAATACATTAGATAGTCTTCTGAGAGGCAAGGAATCTCAAGCCTGCAGTATATGCGGCATCTTGCGCAAAAAGGCCCTTGACAAGGGAGCCCGCGATGTCGGTGCAACAAAGCTTGCAACCGGTCATAATCTCGATGACGAAGCTCAATCGGCCCTCATGAACGTGTTACGAGACGATCTTCCTCGTCTTGTCCGAAACTCAAGTACAATGAAGTCTCCCTATTTTATTCCTCGAATAAAACCTCTTTCAGATCTATCAGAGAAAGATATCGCCACGTATCTGTTAATTCAGGATGCCTGGACTGATCTCCCCGAATGTCCCTATACCCACAACGCATTGCGACGTGAAGTTCGATCGATGCTTTCTGATCTTGAATATCGATACCCAGGAACTATGCTTCGAATTATGGACAGCAAAAGAAAGATTGAACATTATCTTTCAGGAATTGAAATCACTGAACCGCTTCGCCACTGCAAGGAATGTGGTGATCCCTCTAGCGGTGAAGTTTGCCAGGTCTGTTTAATTAAACGATCATTTTCCCATTAAAGAATCCAAAGTATTTCCTTGAATTCTCGACGTATGAGTATAAATCACCATTTTTCCGCCACGAGCAAAGGCAACAATAGTGAGCCCGGTCTTTTCTGCAATGTCCACCGCAAGTGTAGTCGTTGCACCCCGTGACACAATGATTGGGATATTAGCGATCAGGCATTTTCGCGCCATTTCCGACGAGATTCTTCCGGACGCGATGACAAATGTCCTGGAGAGATCGATGCCATTCCGCAAACCGTATCCTATGACCCGATCGAGTGCATTATGACGACCGATATCTTCTGAAATGGCTAGGATTTTTTCTTGATCTAACAGTGCAACGACATGTATCCCACCAGTGATTCGGTGAAGTTCAGAATTAAGAACAGATTTTACTGTATTCCAGATTACTGAGGTTTTTAAGGTATAGTCAGATTTGATTTTTGGAAGTTTTTCCGTGTCAATATAGGAGGTACTACCACCACAACCTGACAGAATTGTCTTTTTTGGTCCCACCACTTTAAACAAATTTTTTGTGATAACACTTATGCGGTTTTTTTCAATTTTTATCGAATCGATCTCATTGATCCCTTTGATGATTTGTTCGGTAAACAAGTATCCAGTGACAAACTCTTCGAGCATAACCGGACTCATCATTGCAGTCATTGCATGTCGTCCGTTGACAAAAAGGGCGATTGGAACTTCCTCTATGACTTCATGAGTACCGGTCTCAAACTTTTCACCATCAACATAAATACAAGGAACTTTTCGATACATTCCAATACTCATTGAGTGTGTTGTGCAGACTGAAAATACATTTTATAAAATGTATTCATGTTAAAGCATTTTATCCATACTCCCACTCCGATACCCTTCCAGATCGAGGGTCACATACACAAATCCCAGTTTTTTGAGGGCAGTTGTCACTTTGTCCTGTATGCTCAATAGTTGTGGAATATCCTTTTTCATGACTTCGATACGTGCAATATTATTATGCGATCTGACTCTGACCTGCCGGAACCCTTTTTTATGGAGAAACTCTTCGGCTTCTTCGATCAACCTTAGGTTATCACTCGTTATTTCGACACCATACGGGATGCGTGATGAGAGGCAGGCTGCTGACGGTTTATCCCAAAAATAAAGACCGCTTTCTCGTGCAATGTTCCTGATATCCGTTTTCGTTATTCCTGCTTCAATAAATGGGTGTTCGATTCCCTCTTCAGTACTTGCTGCAAGGCCAGGTCGGTATTCATCAACATCAGACACATTCATCCCATCGGCGACGCAAGCAAAACCAAGTTCATGCATCCTTTGTTTTAAAAGGCCCGCAGATTTCTTTTTACAATAATAACATCGTTCAGAAGGATTAGTCCTGAACCGTTCATCCTCCATCAAAGAAATTGGAATTATTTCAAGGGTAAGACCAAAGTCCTTCACAATTTTTTGTGCTTCTTTAATTGCCTCACGAGGAACAACCGGGCTATCAAGGAGAATACACCGACTTTTATCACACAGGGTCTCTTTTGCAAGTACGGCTAGAAGACTGCTATCAACTCCTCCTGAAAATGCAATAATCATCGACCCTTTTCTCACGATGATTTGTTTGAGGTATTCCCGTTTACTTTTGAGATCCATATAAAAATTCAGATAGTATTGCGAGGTATTTTTGAACGAATATTCTCATTTGAATATCTTGTGCAATTAGACACCACATCGCTCTGAAAAAATTTCTCCTGACTCAACGTCATCACCGCGAAGTTGATGGCAGATATCGCAGGTGCGTTTGACAAGGTTGACTTTCTTACCATCTTTTAAATCCTGAGCAAGTGTTGCAATCGACTTTTTCACATCGTCCTCGAATTCAATCCTATACCCACGTTTTCCGGATAAATATTGGGATACTGCTGACGGAGCTATTTCTAACATCCGCGCAGCTTCAACTTGAGATACTCCGCACTTTACAAGCTCAACTGCTATTGCAGCACGAATTGCAGGCAAAACATCCCAGACAATTTTCTGACAGGGAGATTCCACACTATCACAACCTTTAAGTTATCACAATTGTGACATAATACATTGTATTCACAATTGTGAATTTGTCCTCTCATTACAAAAATCTTTCCGATCTACCAACCATATACCGCAAGATTCGTGATAGAAAAGAGTGTGGAGGAATGAGTAGCGTACCATTCGAAAATTCTGACCTATATATTATGACATAATATCTATCAGGAAAGAATTATCCAACGATCAACGAATATATTCAGATTGTAGGCAAAAGCATGGCATCAAAACGTCTCATATACATGGATCATTCAGCCACCACCTATACCAAACCCGAAGTGGTGAATGCCATGCTCCCTTATTTCACCGAATATTTCGGAAATCCTTCTTCAATATACGGCATTGCACGAGATTCCAAGAAAGCTGTTGATACAGCACGAGCTCAAGTGGCAAAAGCACTTGGCGCCGATGTTGATGAAATCTATTTTACGTCTGGCGGGAGCGAATCGGACAACTGGGCAATTAAAGGTGTTGCCTATTCCAACAGAAAAAAAGGAACCCATATCATAACAACACAAATCGAGCATCATGCGGTCCTCCATACCTGCCAGTTCCTCGAAAAGGAAGGATTTGCCGTCACCTATTTACCCGTAGATAAATACGGACTCGTCGACCCGACCGAACTCGAACGAGCTATAACTGATAAAACTATCCTGATTTCTATCATGTATGCGAATAACGAGATCGGCACGATTGAACCCATCACCGAACTCGGTACTATCGCACGCAAACACAACATCTATTTCCATACCGATGCGGTACAAGCAATCGGTAATGTGCCAATCAATGTCAAGGAACAGAATATCGATCTGCTTTCCCTTTCCGCCCACAAATTTTATGGTCCTAAAGGCGTCGGGGCATTATACATCAAAAAAGGGGTGCGAATTGAGAATTTGATCCACGGGGGCGGTCAGGAACGCAAGAAACGGGCAGGTACTGAGAACATAGCAGGAATTGTCGGTCTTGGAAAAGCGATTGAGATTGTTACTGCTGATATTCCTAACCACAACGTCAAAATTAAATCAATGCGAGACCGGCTCCTTAAACAGGTTCTCGAAAAGATTCCCCATTCGCAGTTGAATGGTCATCCAGAAAAACGTCTCCCCGGCAATTTTAATGTAAGCTTTGAGTTTATTGAAGGTGAATCGATGCTACTCTGGTTGGATGATGAAGGTATTTGCGGATCAACCGGTAGTGCATGTACATCAGGATCTCTCGAACCCTCACACGTTCTCCTCGCTACTGGACTTTCGCCAGAGGTCGCCCATGGATCATTGCGGCTAACACTTGGTGATGCGAATACCGATCAGGATATTGATTATGTGCTTGATGTCCTTCCCAAAGTCGTAACTAAATTGAGGGAAATGTCCCCACTGTACCTGAAGAGCACCAAAGAAGGAGGGTGTAATGTATAGCGACAAAGTCATGGAACATTTCAAGAACCCACGCAATGTAGGGGAAATCGATAACCCTGATGGGGTAGGAGAAGTGGGGAACCCTGTTTGCGGGGATATAATGAAAATATTCCTTAAAATCGAGAATAATATTATTGTCGACGCAAAGTTCAAAACGTTCGGTTGCGGTGCGGCAATCGCATCAAGCAGTATGGCAACAGAACTTGTCAAAGGAAAAACACTTGAAGAGGCATGGGAGGTTTCCAATAGAGCTGTTGCAGAGGCCCTGGAAGGACTCCCCCCCATAAAAATGCACTGTTCGGTGCTTGCAGAAGAAGGGATTCACAAAGCAATCAATGATTACCGGAACAAACAAGGTCTTTCGCCGTGGGAAGAGAAACATCCACACTCACACGATCACAGCAAAGATCTTGAATGTCAAGATTAAGTAAATGATAGATCGTATCACAGGAATAGTGTGAAAAATGCTATCTCAACGAGAACTTGAGCGATACAAACGACAAATATTGCTATTTGGCGAAGAAGGACAGGAAAAACTCAAGAAGGCAAAAATTTTCATTGCTGGTGCTGGAGGACTGGGCTCCCCTATTTCCATTTATCTTGCAGTCGCTGGTGTTGGAACCATCACCCTTGTTGACAAAGATGTAGTGGAACTAACAAATCTCAACCGACAGATCCTTCATTACGATCGGGATATCGGAAAGAAAAAAACGGTATCTGCAGAGGAAAAACTGCGTGAAATAAACCCTGATATTACTATCAAAGTGATAGATACCACTATCGATGAGAGAACCGCTGCCAAACTCGTAGGTAGTTCTGACGGTATAATAGATGCAATGGATAATTTTCCGACCCGGTATGTGCTCAACGATATTGCATTAAAGAAATATATTCCCCTTTTCCATGGCGCAATCCGTGGATTATACGGACAAGCAACCACAATAATCCCTGGAGAAACCGCATGTCTTCGATGTATTTTCCCCAAAGCGCCCCCTAAAGAAGTATTTCCGGTTGTCGGTGTAACACCGGGGTTCATAGGGATGATACAAGCAAATGAGGTACTTAAGTTTCTTCTTGGAACCGGCCAACTCCTCACCAACCGGCTCCTTATCTGGGATGGAATGAAAGCGAATATGGATGAAATTACAGTTGAGAGAGACCCAGACTGCATTTCATGCGGTAAAAACAAACGCCCCATGGAGAGAGAAAAATGAAAGTTAAGATACGTTTTTTTGCCCAGTTCAGAGAACTCCTTGGGACAGACATAGTTGTTGAACCGAGTTCTGGCACTCTGGTATCGAGTTTAATCAAAGAAATCACACAAAAAAACAAAAAGGGTTACGACGCAATTTTCGATGAGACAGGAAAATTCCGCGAATTTGTAATATTGATGAGAAATGGAAAACGTCTCGATAATTCTGACGCCAATAAAACGAAAATTTTAGATGGAGATGAAATCGCTATATTCCCACCTGTTGCAGGGGGATAAATATTTGTCAATGTTGGTGCAACAATGATAGCCATCCAGACAGAAGATGTTGATATCGGGAAACTCATTAACGATGCAAAACAACGCGGAATTGGCGCGATCGTTGTTTTCGACGGTATTGTCCGGGATGATGACATCAAAGAGATGGAACTCGAAGCCTACCAGCAAGTTGCTGCAAAGGAACTTGAGCGGATTTCAGCTAATGCAGCAAAGAAATTTAATCTGCTCTCTGTTGACATCATCCACCGGATCGGCCGGTTGAAAGTTGGCGACAACATCCTAATTATTGTTGTTGGGGCAGGTCACCGAAAGGAAGCGTATGAAGGTTCACGGTACATTATTGAGACAATAAAAGCCGGTGTTCCCATCTGGAAAAAAGAATTGAGAGAAAATGGTGACCGCTGGGTTCCGGGAGAACACCAGCATGGCTCTGGCACTGGCAAACCGCGTTGATTCTTTTCAAGATATTTTTTTTACTTGTTCCCTCGATTGTATCGCCACAGAACCCATGGTTAAGAAACTCCTGCTGAAAACAGAACTTTTATATATTCACAATTGTTATTTAATATAGTCAAATTCACAATTGTGAATTCAGACGCTGCCAGAGTGGCGGAGTGGCTACGCGGCTGACTGCAGATCAACTACATCCCGGTTCGATTCCGGGCTCTGGCTCTCTGAAAAGTTCATCAAAACTTAGAAGATTAGAAAACATCCAAAGCAAATATTCGACAAAATTTTCGTGATTACCATGGATACTAGAATCCAGAAAACTTTCGAAGCACTCTTCGCACTTGAAGAGGTCCGGGGGCTCTTTCGCGAGTCCCTCCCGACCGGATTCGATGCCGATGAGGAGGGCGCGTTCCATCAGCAGATTGCTAAGCTCAAGGCGATCATAGCTGACCTCGAAGCGGGATCCGGCTCGCCCGGCGTTACGAAGATTGCCGGCAGTCTCGATGTCAGGTCGCGGGAGGAACAGTACATCAACATCCACCCCATCCAAGCGGCGGGCAGGCTTACCACTGAGGCACGGAAAGCCATCATATCCTACGGTGATGGGTACTCCACCTGTGACTTCTGCCGGAAACCCTTCAGACTTGATAAGATCACCAAACCGGGCATCGTGGAATTCCATGCAGAACTTGCCAAGTGGCTCAACATGGACCAGGCCCGAGTTGTACCCGGTGCACGTCGAGGGTTCCAAGCTGTAGCAGGAACACTGGTCGACAAAGGCGACAGCGTGATCGTCTCCGCGCTCGCCCACTACACCGAGTTCCTTGCTGTGGAAAATGCCGGCGGAGTTGTCAAGGAAGTGCCGCTGAACGCAAAAAATATCGTCACCGGGGAAGCAACGGCACAGAAGATCGAAGAGATCAAATGGGAGACCGGAAAACTCCCGGTGCTCGTCATGATCGACCACTTTGATTACCAGTTCGCAAACGAGCACGAGATTGCGGAGATCGGAAACGTCGCGCACCATTACGACATCCCGTTCCTTTACAACGGCGCTTACACGGTCGGTGTCCAACCGGTGGACGGGAAGAAGATCGGAGCTGACTTTGTCGTTGGCTCCGGACACAAGAGTATGGCATCGGTCGCACCGTCCGGGGTGCTTGCAATGACCGATGAATGGGCGCCCAAGGCGCTGCGCACCACCACGATGGTCGGAGATCTCACCAAACGCAAGTTCGGCATCAAGGAGGTCGAGATGCTAGGGTGCACGCTGATGGGTGGGACGCTGCTCTCTATGATGGCATCGTTCCCGACTGTAAAGGCACGGACACTGAAGTGGGACGACGAGGTGAAGAGGTCGAACTTCTTCATCGACCGGCTCCTGAAGATCACAGGAAGCAAAGTGCTCTCCGAGTACCCGAGAAAGCACACGCTCACTAAGGTGGACACGACCGGCAGCTTCGATACGGTCGCAAAGACCCACAAGCGGCGTGGGTTCTACTTCAGCGACGAGCTCTCGTCCCGCGGGATCGTCGGCGAGTTTGCCGGCGCCACACGGACATGGAAGCTGAACACCTACGGTCTGAATGACAAGCAGGTCCGTTACCTTGCAGACGTGTTCATTGAGATCGCGGAAAAATACGAATTACCAGTGCAGAAATGAGGAAACATATATGGCAGACAAGAAATTCTGTTTAGGAACGATAGCCCTCCATGCAGGGCAGGTACCCGACCCGACCACCGGGTCTCGAGTAGTACCGATTTACCAGACATCATCCTACGTGTTCAAGAGCACAGAGCACGCGGCAAACCTGTTCGGCCTGCGCGAGCTTGGGAACATCTACACCCGGCTCATGAACCCAACGACGGATGTGTTCGAGAAGCGCATTGCCGCAATCGAGGGCGGCACCGGCGCGATCGCCACAGCATCAGGACAGGCTGCGATCACGTACTCGCTCCTTAACATCACCCGGCCGGGCGACGAAATCGTCTCTGCCGATAACCTGTACGGCGGCACGTACGAGCTCTTCAACTACACGTTTCCCAAATTCGGTAGAAAGGTCATCTTTGTTGACTCCGGTAAGCCCGAGGCGTTCAGAAAGGCAATAACCAATAAAACCCGTGCCATTTACGCGGAAACAATTGGCAACCCGAAGCTGGACACCCCGGACTTTGAGGCCATCGCAAAGATCGCGCATGAAGCAGGTATCCCCTTTATCGTTGACAACACGACCGGAGTCGGTCTTGTACGCCCGATCGAGCATGACGTGGATATTGTCGTCCACTCGGCAACGAAGTATATTGGCGGGCATGGGAACTCGATTGGCGGTGTCATCGTTGATTCCGGTAAGTTTTCCTGGAACAACGGGAAATTCCCTGAGTTCACAGAACCTGACCCAAGTTATCACGGTCTGAAATACTGGGATGCCTTCGGGAACCTCCCCGGACTCGGGAATGTTGCCTTTGTTTTCAAGATCCGCCTCTCGCTCATGAGAGATACCGGCGCTGTCGTAAGCCCGTTCAACGCATGGCTCTTCCTCCTCGGCCTTGAAACCCTCCACCTGAGGGTTCCACGCCACTCTGAGAACGCACTGGCCGTTGCGCAGTTCCTAAAAAAACATCCGAAAGTCGCGTGGGTCAATTACCCAGGCCTCCCTGAGCACCCGAGTCACACCCTCACGAAGAAATACTTAACCGGAGGGTACGGGCCTCTTGTCGGAGTTGGTGTGAGGGGGGGCGAAGCGGCGAGCAGGAAGTTCATCGACAACCTCAGGCTCTTCAGCAACCTTGCCAATATCGGCGATTCAAAGAGCCTCGTGATCCACCCGGCAAGCACGACCCACCAGCAGTTGACCGCAGAAGAGCAGAAGAAGACCGGTGTTACGCCGGACTTCGTGCGGCTCTCTATCGGGACTGAGGATATCGAGGATATCATTGATGACCTCGAACAGGCGCTCGCGGCAGTGTAACATGACGACCACCCACCGAAGAGTTCCGAAAAAGATAAAGGATATCCGGGATATTATCGCAGAACTCAGCCGGATTAGAGAAGGCGTTTGTAGATGATTAAAGGGTCAATTGGCATTGTAAAAACGAAGTATTACCACCATCCATCCCCGCTATTACTTGAAAGCGGGGAAAAACTTTCTTCTCTTACTATCGCTTACGAAACCTACGGAAAATTAAATCGGGAGAAGAATAACGCTATTTTAATCTGTCATGCACTTTCCGGGGATGCACATGTTGCTGGGTTCCATGAAGGTGATGAAAAACCCGGTTGGTGGGATACAGTTATTGGTCCCGGAAAAGCGTTTAATACTGACCTTTATTTTGTCATTTGTTCGAATATAATTGGAGGATGCAAAGGTTCGACAGGACCTTCATCCATCAATCCCGAAACAAAAAAACCCTATGCCACAACATTTCCAGTCATAACCATCAAAGACATGGTGAATGCTCAAAAACTTTTGAACGATCACTTAGCAATTAAAAGACTTTATGCAATTGCCGGCGGATCGATGGGCGGCATGCAGGTGCTGCAATGGACTATCTCTTATCCGAATATGGTTAAAAAGGCGATCACTATTGCAACCACGGGTTATTCTACACCCCAACAAATTGCTTTTAATGAAGTGGGAAGGAAAGCAATAACTTCAGATCCAAAATGGAACAATGGAAATTACTACGGAAAATCTTCACCGACACATGGGCTTGCACTTGCACGAATGGTTGGCCATATCACTTACTTGTCTGACGAATCAATGCATGAAAAGTTCGGTAGATCTTTACAGGGAAAAGAACGAATCGGCTTTGACTTTTCCACAGATTTTGCGGTCGAAAGTTACCTTCACCATCAAGGAGATACTTTCACAAAAAGATTTGATGCCAATTCATACCTCTATATTACAAAAGCGATCGACTACTTTGATATAACACAAGAGGGATCGTTAACCAAAGGACTGTCCAGTGTTAAGGCATCGTATCTTGTGATTTCAGTTACTTCAGATTGGCTCTATCCGTCATACCAATCGCAGGAAATTGTCTCTGCCCTCACCGCAAACGAGCGCGAGGTTCATTATTGTGAGGTCCGGTCTAACTATGGACATGATGCTTTCCTCCTAGAATCCGGTCAGCTCAATTACCTAATCGGTCGGTTCCTATCCCATACTGTTGTTGGTGATGTCATGTCTCACGATGTTGAGATCATTGAAGAAGGAACGACAATTGCTGTAACAGCACGACGGATGATCACACTGGGTATTAACCATCTACCAGTACTTTCCAGCGCAGGACAACTTGTGGGAATTGTTACGTCATGGGACATTGCAAAAGCGGTGGCATCGAATTACCTATGGCTAGATGAAATTATGTCAAGGAATGTGATCACATCTACTCCTGACGAACCAATTGAAGATGCAATCAAAAAGATGGAAAAGCATTCGATATCCGCTCTACCGGTTGTTAATGACCAAAAACACGTCATTGGCCTCATTACTAGCGATGCAATCAGCACGTTAATCGGAAGGGAGAGATCATGAGAATTCTGTCTATTCACGCAGACACCATGTGGTATCATGCTACACAAAAAACAAAGATGGCGGAAATAATCGAGAAAAGAGATGACAATATGAAAGAATGTGTAGTTCTTTTTTGCTGCGTTGAGAAATTAGATGAAAAAAATCCAACGCGTGTGATTTTAAGTGCGACTAAGAATGTGCTCGATCGATTAGAAAAACTCAAAGTCAGAAAGGTTTTGATTTATCCATATGCACACCTCACAAGCACACTCGGCTCACCTCAGTGCGCCATTTCGATTCTCAAAGGCTTAGAAGATTCACTTAAAAGGGCATCTATTGAAGTAAAACGAGCTCCCTTTGGTTGGTATAAAGAATTTGAGATTCGTGGCAAAGGTCATCCACTTGCAGACCTTTCTATGACAATCTGTCCCTATGAAGGGATCGAATGCGACTTTACCTGTCCATACTGTAATCACCCAATCAAAGAAGCTGATATAAAGCACCGATGTCGCTCTGTTGCACAGTATAGTGGGGAAATAGCCTCAACAGGAAATAAACAATGACTGATGAGATAATTGCACCACCAAAAAATGCGATACTCCTATTGGGCTGTCCGGAGGTTCCAGTACAAATGGCGATTGCTCTTTACATCGCCCACAATCTTCAGAAAAGAGGTGTGGATGTGCTCGCTTCCGGTAATCCTTCGGTTCTTAATCTACTAAAGGTGTCTGACCCGGAAAAACATTATGTCTCTAAAATGGTCGTGCTGGAGAAGTGTATTGAAGAAGTAGTTGAAAAGAAACGGAGTGCGGATCTCTGTGTTGTTTTTGCGCATAATGATGCGGCGATTTCTTACGCGGCAACAATGCGCCATCTACTCCCAAATCAACGATTAGTGGTTATTATCTTTGGGAAAAATCCAGAACCACTTGCGGAGTTAATCGATTTCAAGTGTGAAAAAATTGTTGAAAAAGCGGTTCACAACCCCATTCAGTTGAAGATAAAGATAAACGAGGTGTTTGAATGGGGTGCATCGAAAACTTGAAGTACGAAATGATCCTCCCGCTGGGGGCATCATTTAAAGAGTGCCGCGAATACGTTGAGAGAAATTTCAAAGAGATATATTATGTGGATCCCGGCTACAAGATCTTTGATGAGTACATTATTGGATTACCTCCAATCGCATTGGGAATCGAGGATGGAAAAAAGATCATTTTTCCTTATACAAAACCTTGCCATGGAACATACCTGCTCCGAATCGAGGGGCTAGACGAAGTTGCTCGGGTCCGCAAAACTGCGAAAAAGAAAAAATAATTAATTCAGTGGGAAGGTTTCATGAAAAAACAATGGCTCATAAGATACTCTGAAATTTTTTTAAAATCCGATCCCGTTCGCAGACAGTGGGAGAATGTCTTGATCTCCAATATTTTGGAGGTTATGCCCGATGTCCACGCGAGAAATGAACGAGGTCGGATCTGGCTTGATGGTGACATAAAACCGGACCTTTTAAAAAATATATTTGGCATTGTTTCATTCTCTGAGGTTGAGCATATCAAACTCACAGAAATTGAAGAAGTCCTTCCAGGTTACTGTCGGAGGCATGGATTTGATAAAGCAAGAACCTTTGCGATTAGGATGAAAAGGGTGGGTAAGCATTCTTTCACTTCAAATGATAAAGCGATCGAGTACGGTAATCTTTTGAGGAGGGAATTTCCCAACCTCAAAGTAAATCTCGCTTCTCCCGATAAAGAACTACACATAGAAATTCGGAATGATGAGTGCTATCTGTATGATGCCGTGACCAAAGCAGTTGGCGGTCTCCCACTAGGTGTCGAAGGTACACTCATTGCACTCATATCCGGTGGTATCGATTCACCTGTTGCAGCATGGATGATGATGAAACGCGGATGCCGAATAGTCCCACTGTTTGTGGCACTTGAAAACTTCCTTGATGAAACCAATATCGACCGTGCAAAACGTGTCGTGAACGTACTCGCAAAGTTCCAACCTGATATCGAACTGACCGTAATCTCCGATTCTTACCTTGCCCATGCGAAAAAAGAACTGATCCGAAACAGGCTGGAAAAATATACTTGTATCTTTTGCAAACGCCGAATGTATCGCGTTGCAGAGGCTTTTGCGAACAAACTTGGGGCTAAGGGTATTGTAACTGGGGAGTCCATTGGACAGGTTGCATCCCAAACTCTTGATAACCTCATGGTACTTAACGAAACCGCAGACATTCCTGTTTATCGTCCGTTAATTGGTTTTGATAAAGAAGAGACGACTCGTATTGCACGCATAATTGGAACATTCGAGCAATCGATAAGTCCAGCATCAAGTTGCAAAGCAGTACCGTACGGCCCGTCTACTCAAGCAAATCTTGAAAAGATCAGAGAAATTGAGAGGAAATTGGGAGCGAGCGAAATACCACTTCCTATCTAACTACTAGAAATCCAAAAACGATTCAATTAAAAATAAAAACTTTTACATCGAACGCTGTTTCTATCGGTGTAGTTTTTTTTATGCTTTTAAGTCCCTATCCGTTAGCTTTTGTGCTTTCATTAGGTATTGGGGTAATTGCCGTTGTTATTGGGTTGGGAGGAGGCTTTTTTTATGTACCTACACTCTCTCTGATATTCGGTTTTGACCAGAAAATGGCGATTGGCACAAGTCTTGCCGTCATGGTTTTTACATCGTTATCAGCTTCATTTTGGTATAGACGGCAAGGAAAAATCCTCTACAAAGTTGCTGCAATTCTCGTCCCACCCAGTATCCTTTTTTCGATAATCGGCTCCTACATCACATTTTTCATTGATTCGCGGATACTTATTGCAATTTTTTGTTTGATTCTCACCCTCGTTTCCGTGGAGATGCTAATCCCTAGGTTTCGTTTTCTCACTGAAATTCGAATAGGGCCATCATTTGTATTGTCTACAAATGTACCTGCACAGGGCGTCCAGCCAATTACCCGTATCTACTACTCTCACCTTCTTGCATGGGGAGCTGTTGGAGGACTAGTGAGTGGTATTACCGGAACAAGCGGCGGTGCAGTCCTCGTACCGGCTCTCGCTACAGCAGGGATCCCTGTGCATTATGCTGTAGCCACCTCATTGTTTACGATCATCGCAATAGGAACGACTGGGGCTGTAACACACGCAATGCTGGGTCATATATCTCTTCCATTTGTCGCGGTGTATGGAACTGGTGCTGCAATTGGTGCTTCTTTTGGCGCATTTGCAGCATCTCGCATCAGTCCAGACAATATAAAGAAATTTTTTGGTGTTATGCTCCTCTTTATCGCAATACTTATGTTTGTAGAGAAAGTTTTATGAAAAAATGGGAAAATTAACCAAAATTCATCCAAATTTTTTTTAAGCCAAAAATCGAAATTGGATTCCCTAATCGCTTCTCTTATGTCTTCAACCGCGTAATCAATGTTTGTGTTTCGCGAACCGCCGGTGAAAAAAATTCTCTACTGGTGCAAGGTCTGCAATGTTCCCTTAATAGGAAAGAGTTGTGCGTGTGGAGCTGATGGGAAAAGAATCGAGCTTCTCCAGCCATACGACATACGCCCGGCGCTTGTTGCAGACATGATACTAATAAAAAAGCTCGTGCACGAGCAATTTGGCAATATACCGTTACCTAAAATTATACTCCTCAACAAAACCGGTGGTGTTGACCGTTCTGACCTTGTGATTATACACGGTGAACGGTTTGGTTGGCTGACGTTTGATCCTGTTTCACGAAAATTTAATTTTGATATTTCACCAGATGCATTGCCGTTTCTAATAACCCATATCACCAAAGGATTTGTCGATCTTGAAACTGAAGTCAATATCCCGGAAAATTCAGGCAGAATTGGAGGAAAAAAATTCCCACTTAAAACTCCGATACTTGAAGGCACAGTCATTGTCAAATATAAAAATAAGTTTGGAACGGGTGTTGTAAAAGAAGGGAAGATACGCGTAAAAGAGATTGTATTGGTCAATCCCCAAAAACCTTCAAACCCCGAATGGGATGTTGCTGTTGACAGGAATCGTTATCATTTAAAAAATCTTGAACGCAATGCGATCCGAGCTATTCGCCATCACGTAAAAGATAGGCCAACAATCAATGTCTCATTCTCTGGAGGAAAGGACAGCACTGCTATCCTTCACCTAGCTCGAAAAGCTGGAGTGACAAAGGCATTTTTTATCGATACTGGTATAGAATTCCCAGAAACTATCGATTTCGTAAAATCTCAAGGTGTGGAAATCGTTCAGAAAGCCGGAGACTTTTGGGAAGCTATTGAGAAAGCTGGACCACCGGGAAAAGATAATCGGTGGTGTTGTAAGCTGCTGAAATTACGACCTCTTAAGATCTACCTTGCGAGCATTGGTCCCTGTGTTACAATCCAAGGTAATCGTTGGTATGAATCCTGGAATCGGGCTGATCTTGAGGAGGAGAGCCAGAACCCGGCAAACCCATTACAACTCAATATATCTCCAATACGAAATTGGCGGGCACTCGAAGTTTTTCTTTATCTCTGGTGGCAGAAAATTGCGATTAATCCACTCTATGATAAAGGTATAGAACGTATAGGGTGCTTCCTCTGTCCGGCAATGCTCGAGAGTGAATATGAGCTATTAAAGGTCATGCATCCTGAATACGCTCGACGTTGGGACGAATTTCTCGAATCGTGGACTAAAAGAAAAGGGTTACCGGATGCATTTTGTCAATGGGGACTCTGGCGGTGGCGGACGTTACCACCCAAAATGCGGGAACTCTGTAAGCTTAAAGGAATCCAGATAAACGAAGATTACACTCTTCGAAGCACTCCGATAAATGATACGCATCATAGAACTGTTGATATGAAGAAAGAGAGAACATTGGAAGAAGAAATGTCAAAAAAGAGCGGCGGAAAATTTGAGGTGAATGAAATCCGGAAGGATTTCCCTATCCTTGGTGAGATTATTTACTTAGATAACGCCGCAACAAGCTTTTCTCCCGAACCTGTCGTTCAAGCGATGGTCGAATTCGAACACAGTTACCGGGCTAATGTAGGTCGAGGTGTGCATAGGCTCACTCAAATCGCTTCGCAGCGATATTGGCATGCACACGATAAAGTATCTCAATTCATTGGCGGAAAGAATGGCATTACAGTCTTTACGAAGAACACTACCGAAGCAATCAACATGGTCGCTCAGGGACTTACCTGGAATTCCGGAGATCGTGTTGTTACTACCATACTCGAACATCACTCAAACCTGCTACCATGGAGAGACCTTTCACGGCAGGGTGTTAATCTCGACATTATCAGTATAAATAAGGACTATTCCTTGGATCTTACTATTCTGGAAAATATACTCACTAAATCAACTCGACTCGTCGCTATCACCCATGCATCAAATGTGGTCGGTGTAATTACACAAGTCAAGGAAATTGCAAAAATATGTAATGATAATGGATCTCTTTTACTTATTGACGGTGCACAGACTATCCCCCATATGCCAATAGATGTCTCATTGCTGGGGTGCGATTTCCTTGCATTCTCCGGACACAAGATGCTAGGACCAACCGGGACGGGAGTTCTTTGGATGAAAGACCCTGTAATTAAACCCACAATATTGGGTGGAGGTATGGTCGAATCCGTTACTAAAGACGGATACACCCTTGCTGAAGGTTACCAAAAATACGAAGGAGGGACACCTAACATCTCTGGCGGGATTGGACTTGGTATAGCAGTTGATTATCTCCAATCAATCGGGATGCAAAATATCAGGCACCATGAAGATTTGCTTACAACACTACTCATTGAGGGTTTGAAAAAGATTGATCGCGTGCAAATATATGCACCAGAAAAACCGGAGTCTCGCATTGGTGTCGTTTCTTTTACAATCGATGGTGTTCATCCGCACGAGGTTGCAAAGCAGCTTGATGAGAGTGCCGATATTATGGTTAGATCTGGTAATCACTGCTGCCAACCACTTATGGATTATCTAGGACTTTCAGAAGGGACCGTGCGAGCGAGTCTTGCACTCTATAACACAAAAAATGAAGTGGAATTGCTTATCGCGACCCTTGAGGAAATCGTAAACGGTTTGTGATTTAATCTATTTTACTGATTTGAGAAAAGTGATATCAGATATGATGGGTGGCATTTTGCAAGATAACTATAACCCTAAATTGTAGTGCGAGGGATGGGATTTGAACCCACGAACGCCTGCGCGAATAGACCCTGAATCTATCGCCTTTGACCTGGCTTGGCAACCCTCGCGCCTGTAACTGTTACTTCTAAAATTAAATAAAGTTAGGTGTTTATTTTTTTTAATTCAAATATTGATTGATACACTAGTTACTTTTTAAAAATTGATCTTCTGTCATCATCAGAGGATGAACCATAAAGGTTGTCCATTAGTATTATGAATTGTTGAGCAGCATAGTATAGTGGATGGCTGATAAACGGTACGAATCATTAAAAATCGAGAATATCGTCGCATCTGGTGTAATTGCTGATTCTATTGATCTTGTGGATGTATCTAAAAAAATACCCAGTTGCGAACTCAATACAAAACGATTTCCGGGTGCCGTATATAGAATCGAAAAACCCAAAATTGCTTCCCTGATCTTTTCTTCAGGAAAAGTGGTCCTGACTGGGATACGTGACAAGGCGTCACTTGATCAAGGACTCAAACTTATCATCAATTCACTCAAAAAAGCAGGTGTTGCTACATATAAAGAACCGAAAGTTGCAATAACCAATATCGTTTGCTCATATGATATCGGAAAATACATCAATCTCAACAAGGTTGTTATCACATTGAATCTCGAAAATATCGAGTATGAACCTGAACAATTCCCTGGCCTTGTCTACCGGATTAAGGAACCTAAGATTGTTGCTCTTCTTTTCAGTTCAGGCAAAATCATACTTACTGGTGGAAAAAATCTTGAAGATATAAAGAAGGGACTAGATTTTCTCGAGCAAAAGATCGAAAGTATAATGTGAATTACAAATATCTCGTTCCTTTTTTCACTGCCAGAACCGATGTGTCTGAATATACTTGCGTTCAGCTTTGAGAATTTCCCGGTAGAATGCATTACCATCTGTGAGTGTTGCAAGAATACGAGATGCGTTTTCTGGTCCTACGCCTCTGGCGGCAAGTGCAATTATTGCCTTCTTTCCACTCGATAGCACAATATTAGCGTTTTTTAACAATCGCAATTCAGTTGCGCGTTCCTCATCTAATTTCTTCTTTTTATTTGCGATGGTATACAGCTGCTCTTCCCAAGGTTTGAGTGCCGCAATCAATCGTGCACCGCACTTTGGACATTGTGGGATTTCTGGAACACGTGAAACAACAGTTCGGCTCATCCACTTTCGGCAATTCATGCAACCGAGTAAAACATCCTCAGATTCTAATCGTCTCCGGACCGCACCGATTACCGCTTGATCCGCAGTGGGTGGTGGAATTTCATCGCGGGAGGTAAGAAGACCTTCAGCACCAATTAGACTTAGCCGTCCAGTGGTGATAGTTAATTTACCTTGGTTGACAAGACGAATTAGTGCAGCAGCGGTTTCAATGTCCATATAGTCAGTCAAAAGTTCACGGTATGCTTCTAGTTGTACAACGGTACCATCAAAAAACTCCAGAAGTCGCTGGACACTGATCTTCTCATAATCTGCATCGGGATCGATTGCTCCAAACTTTTTTGCAATCTGTACTAATTTCCATTTGAAAAGAGCCGTCCGCTTTAATGCGAGTCGGAGGATACCTGGCATGTGTGCCGGATCTAATCCGATGATTACATCGCAAACATCAGAAGCACGAATGTGCGAGGGAAGGCGAAGTAATATTCGGTACGCATCTAGTTCGATCCCTACAGTGGTTCCGAATTTTGCTGAGAGGAGAATGGAAATAACACGACCTAGTGCTTCATTTGCCTTATGTCCTCCGCAGACATTGCATATAACTCCCTCATCTGAATTTTCTAAGGTAATGACAAGGTCGGTAGGAATAATTGACCGGTTTTTATCCATCTCATCAAGAAATTTCTCAACGTATTGGATTCCCACAGAATCGTTAGAATAGTCCTTCACATTCCGGTCTCTTCGGATACTTCCAACTTCATGAGCAATTGTGAATGGTACTGGAATTTGCTCTCCTTCCCACGATGGGATCTCGCCTTGCACTTTCCGTGCCGGTTCGACGGTAAGCTTTCCATCAGCAATTTCTATAACTCGCCAAAGCTGCCCTTTGGTAACGAACACAGCTCCTGTGTGGACCCACCCTACAACAAAAGACTCATCGAGAGTACCTACAGTCCTCCTTGATACCATATCGAAGACAGGTACCTTACGTTCATCATGGATCATGGAAAGATTAGCAGAAAGGTACGTTCTCGCTCTTGCAGTTGTAATAATGCGTGTGCCATCAAGTCTGATCAAACGATGTTCCTGCATCTGCCGGCAGACTGTATCAAGCAAATCAGCACAGTTAGAGAATACGTAGGATCGCTCAACAATCTCACGCACCATATCGCACTCTATTTCACCATATTCCACAGCCATGGCAGAGATTTGATTTGCAAGGACATCGGCTGCATTTTTATGCACAACTACCTTTTCGATATCGTTGGCACGAGCCCTCTTTGCAATCACTAATGATTCTAAAAGATCTGAAAAACCAGTGGTGAGAATCGTTCCTCTTGATGTGCTGTGGAGTTGATGTCCCGCTCTTCCAACCCTTTGTACGAGACGTGCAACTTCACGCGGGGAGCCGAATTGAATAACATGATCAACTCTCCCAATATCGATACCGAGCTCCATCGAAGAAGTGCAAATGAGAGTATTGATCTCTCCGCGTTTGAACCGTTCTTCAGCATCAATCCGGACCTCTTTTGAGAGTGAACCATGATGCACTTCGACATCTCCTCGTTCATAGAGCTCGTGGCCAAGCGCCTCAGCAGTTACACGCGTGTTAACAAAGACAAGAGTTGATCCCTTCCTACCAAGCATCGATGAAAGCGCTTTTACCTGTTGTTTAAAGGCCTCGCCACCAAATTTCACTGAAATATCGAGATCTTTTGCTATGGGAACCTGAACAATTGTGAACGGACGTGCTCCGCATAAGAATCGCCCTATTTCATCTGGATTTCCAATTGTTGCCGATAGTCCGATCCTTTGGAAATCTCCTGCATACAAATGGAGCCGTTCAAGCGCTACTGCAAGCTGAGCACCACGTTTGCTTCCAGCAAGTTCGTGAATTTCATCAACAATAACATACCGTACAGTTGCAAGGTGCTTTCGAAGCCTTTTACCCATGAAGAGGGCCTGTAAGGTTTCAGGTGTTGTTATTAGTAAATCGGGTGGGGAAAGTGCCTGTTTCCGACGTTCCGATATTGTGGTGTCCCCGTGTCTCACGCCAATAGAAAGGGAAAGCTCATGGCACCACCATTTCATGCGTGAAAGGATATCTCGATTTAGAGATCGTAATGGAGTAATGTAGAGTGCTCGAATACCTTTCTCTGATGGGGATGATACCAATTCATTGAAAACTGGCAACATTGCACTCTCTGTTTTTCCCGTGCCAGTCGGCGCAATGAGAACAAGGTTATGACCATCTAAAATATATGGAAGCGCCTGAACCTGAGCCTCGGACAGTTCACTGAAACCCCGTTTGACAACACAGGATTTTACACGTGCATCAAGCCGGTCAAGTGGTGACATTGTCCTCCAGTGAACTAGCGGGTCCGATATACGTTCCATTGGTCAGAAAGACCTCAGCTCCCTCTGTAAGAATCGATCGTGAAAGCGGGCTGAATGGATATTTTGTTATCTGAAGAATATCGAAACCTGCATACTCATTGAACGCGGGCATGAACAGCACCCGTGTTGTCTTCCATACTCCATTTTGCTTTTCTATTCGAGGTTCGTTTTCAATTAATTCCGCAAGAAGATACGCAGGTGCACGTAGAGCACACCCCACTTCATCATGAAGAGAGACCATCGGATGGTGGTGCCCTGCAACAATTAAGTGGCCCAAAAGTTCAGATGATGGGATAGTATGACCGTGCAGGTATCCAACACCATCAACAATCGCTCCCTTCTTTGGTAGAAGTTCCCCCTCTTGTAAAAATCTCCCAATCCCAACATCGTGGTTACCAGGAAGTAGTTTGAACGGCACAAGATCTCGAATCGCTTCAAAAACATCTGGCAGCTCGCGGTATTCTTGACGTGTCGTCTCGGGGATATTGTGTTTAACGTCTCCTAGTAGTATCAATAGATCTGGTGAATTGGTCTTGATAGAGTCAATGAGTCTTTTAAGACGTTCGTTGCTTCGACTTGCAAAATGCCAGCCATGAACTGCAAGATCGGTTTCTATCCCGAAATGAAGATCGGCAATCACAAGAACATTCTGTCGATTCTGCACAAGGAGTGCGGGACCGTCACTAATAAACTGGAGGTTCATAAAAGTTTGATGATACCTTTCTGTGGTTGGTAGACTTCGTCATCACGAATAAGATTGTTAATTACACCACGCGATGTCTCCTCGGGCACACATCTCAGATTAGTAAGAGCTATCACTTCGTCAATGGCGATTCCACTCGTACCTTGTTTTTCTTTGAGAATTCCAACAATGAGTTCGCGGGGATCAATTGTAGGTGTATGTTCAACTAAATTTGAAGGTATCTGGACACTCGCTAGTGCAGATTCGACAATTGAGACATATTCCTGCAAGGATTGTTGCGTTATTTTATAATGCTCAATACATGCTCGGATCTTATCATCAACCATTTTTCCTCGTAATAAATCCGCAACATACTCAATACGATCCAATGTGAGATCAGCTGTTCGAAGCACCCAAATATCTCGAACGGTACGGTCAACAACTTGCACGGAATCTGGACTCACAGATAGTTTGCATTGCCCATTCTTTCGATACAACTGCGCTTGGCCAATAACAGTCAAAAATGAGGGCACCGAAAGCCGTTGGAAGCTATCAGCAATATCTGATCGCACACCGCCAATCACAAGGTCAAAAACACCAGTGGGATCCGCAAGCCGGCAGCGGATCATATCGCCACTTCCTGTTAGTTCAGTAAGGGCACCGGAAATATAGATATCATGACACCGCGCACAGGTTGGAGTGACTACATAAGAGCTCCCGCTAGAATCTGGTGCTTGAATCGACAATGTCGACCGGTTGAACTCACCGGCAAAAATCCTTGCTAAACCTTCCATTTATCCGGTAGTGTATTTGGAGGAGAGATATCTTCAAAGTATAGTCTTAACACAAAAAAGTGGAAGTCGCACCTTATACAAGTTGGACTGAATCACATATCAAACTCTTAAACCTGCACGTCCTGCAAGGCTAGGATTTAAAGATTTAAGTAGGGGGTAATGTTCAGGTTCGGTGGTATCAGGGTAGGGTCAAGCTCTTGAGCCTTTGAAAAGGCTAGACGTGCTTCATCGATCCTTCCTAAATGACGCAAAGCATCCCCCTTGTTGTAATACGCGATTGAATAGGTTGTAGTTAAATTACCTTTTGTTGAGAGAGCAAGATCCGCTGCGACAATTGCCTCATCATATCTACCCAACATGACAAGGATACCAGCTTTATTCGCATTGGCAAGAGGAAAAGTTTGATTGATTGCCAAAGCTTTGTCAGTTGCTTGAAGAGCTTCTTGATAGTTACCTTCGTTAGCTAAGTCAACGCCTTTATTATACCAATACCAAGGGTCATTATTTTGTTCTGTTTTTGTGGAGAGAGTAAATAAAAAAATAATCGCTATTAGGATGATGATTACAATAGGAATGAGATAATAATAATTGAATTTAGATTTAACGATTTTTTTACTTGGTTTCATTCTTAAAAATTGAGCTAGATAAAATTTAAATTAACTTATTTTTTCCAATGTTTGACAATGAATAGGGCAGAAACTACGCCAAGTGCAGCAATTATAGTCCAAACAGAAAGTGGTGTTGATGTCCAGGTTGGTTTTGCTCCTGGAGTCACGGGTTGTGTTGTCTGAATTGAGGTGACAGGGACAGGGGTCGGTATCGATGTGCTCGTTTGTGTCACGACGGGTGTTGCAACATTTGTGGTGGTTGATGTCGGTGAGGGGGTTGTTGCGCTAAAAACAAAGGTGATATTTATCGGACCTGATGTAGTAACCCCAACTTTATCTCCATATAAATATTCCATGTTATTGAGATTTTGGGAGGCAGTGAAGGTATACATACCCAAAGGATACAAGAGATAACCATCGGGGGTTCGTGCCGATCGATTCCACAGTCCACCATCCCTCCACATATAGGGAGACATTATTACGTTTGGTTTTGAATCAAATGGAAGAATTTGGGTGCTAGGTACTCCTACACTACCTGTGAAGATATTCGGAAGGTTTTTTCCACTGGGACTTTTAAGCCCAACATCAAAAAACATATCGAGCGGATTAGCTTCCCGACGTTGGGAAGTATTCATTGCTTCATACAGATTTGTTTCGATTCTGTAAGTGATTCGTGTGCTTGAAGGGATATTTTGACCACTGACATCTTGATCGTGGTCAAGATCCCAAATTTTTAAGGTCATTTGTGGTGCTTTAACGTCAAAAACTTTAAAGATTGGTTTTGGGTTCCAGCAATACCATGCCCCTTCATACCCAGAATAAATGTCTGGACTGAAATTATAACTGAATACACTTTGATTGAGTTCAATAATTTTTCCAGGTGGAGTACTTGTATCATTACCGGCAGGCCACCAAGCAATCTCACGACAGCCATACAATGGGGTTGAGATATCCATCCCAACCTCGCCAACAAAAACCGTTGATCTAATATCAATTTTCTTTAGATCGGCAGATACCGGAATAACGATAAGTCCAACCAATAAGAGCAAAGATAAAATTAGCCGGTAATTCATAAGGAATAATTTCAAAACTCTTATGATAAAGATTATGACATTCATGTAGTACAAGCCGGCAGTACAACACTTAACCCAAATATGCGTATGTATATCTGCCAAGTTCAAGAATGCCGATTCTATGATATAGGAGAGACATGATGGAGGAGAACCACAGTATATGGATTGAAAAATACCGCCCAATGAGACTGGCCGATATCGTAGGACAAAATGACATAGTTGAGCGCCTCTCCTCGTATGTAAAGACCAAAAATATACCCCACCTTCTTTTTACTGGAAATGCAGGTGTTGGTAAAACCACGGCAGCAGTCACCCTAGCGCGGGAAATTTTCGGAGAATCGTGGCAGATGAACTTTCGGGAATTGAACGCGTCTGATGAACGAGGTATTGATGTTGTTCGTAACCAGATCAAACAATTTGCCCGAACGTCATCGTTGGGTGATGCTACCTTTAAAATTCTCTTTTTGGATGAGGCGGATGCTCTTACCACTGATGCACAGGCGGCATTACGCAGGACTATGGAGAGTTATGCACAGACCTGTCGGTTTATTCTCTCGTGTAATTACTCCTCAAAGATTATCGATCCCATACAGAGTAGGTGCGCTATCTATCGGTTCAAACCTCTTTCCCCAGATGCAATTAAGGAGGAAATCCACAAGATAGAACAGCATGAAGATCTATCTGTTAGTCCTGATGCAATGGAAGCGATAGTATATATTGCACAGGGAGATATGCGAAAAGCGATTAATGCGCTCCAAGGGGCGGCAATTATTGATAGGAAGATTAACACGTCGATGGTCTATGCAATTACCTCAACGGCTCGTCCTGAGGAGATCAACGAGCTATTAGATCTCTCTCTAAAAGGGGATTTTGACGGTGCCGAAACGCAACTTCACCATTTAATGCATGATCGAGGAATCGCTCCAAACGAGCTCATCAATCAGTGCTACCGTACCCTATTAAAACGAGATATGGACCGGACTCTTAAGGTTCGGTTGATTGACCATTTGGGTGAAACAGATTTCCGTCTTTCCGAAGGCGCTGATAGTGATATCCAGATGGAGGCGCTTATCGCCAAATTTGTTCTTTCCGCACAAAGAGGATCATGAGGTGCAGATTTGGATAAGAGTACTGATGCCAAGATCTCTGATAGGGCGTCTGAATGGAGCAAATTTCTCAAAAGCCGGTATAAAAAAGAACTCGGTGAATTGAGTCGGGAATACCCTCACAAACGGTCACTCTATATTGATTACCGTGAGATAGAAAAGTTTGGTAAACCCGGAATAACACTTGCTGATGAACTTTTAGAGAATCCTGGAAAAGTTCTTGAGGATGCCTGGGATGCCATTAAGAGCAACCAGCTAATCAGAACCAAGGACGGAAAAGAGCCTAAAGGCATTAATGTCAGGTTCAGAAACCTCCCACAGAAACTAGGAATCCGTAATATCAGGTCTGAAGATATTAATCGGTTCATTTCGATTGAAGGTATTTTACGCAAGACAACTGAAGTTCGACCGAGAGTTGTTGAGGCTATATTTAAATGCCCTGCTGGCCATTTTACGGTAAAAAAACAAAAATATGGAAAGTTTATCGAACCTGAAGGGTGCTCAAATGACGGGTGTTCATTTAAAAAATTGGAACTTCTTCCCAAACGTTCGAAATTTATCGATTCTCAGAAACTTCGGGTTCAGGAATCACCGGAAGGTTTGCGCGGTGGCGAACAACCCCAGACGCTTGATGTTGATGTGACCGATGACCTCGCAGGACTCGTGGCACCAGGTGACCGTGTAGTAATTAATGGGATACTTCGTTCGATGCAACGAATGGTCCGTGGAGAGAAGAGCACTGTTTTTGATATTTTTCTGGAATGCAACTCAATTGAGATCCAAGAAAAGGAGTTTGAGGAAGTTGAAATCGACGAAAAGGCAGAAGATGAAATTAAAAAGCTCTCGTGCGACGAAATGATCTATAGAAAGATCATAAACTCAATTGCCCCCACGATTTATGGGACCGAAGATGTTAAGGAGGCGATCGCACTTCAGCTTTTTGGCGGGATTGCCAAAGAGATGCCTGACGGTACCCACCTACGCGGTGATATCCACGTTCTTCTTGTTGGAGACCCCGGTATAGCAAAGAGTCAACTCTTACGGTATGTCGTTAAGCTCTCCCCCCGTGCTATCTACACAAGCGGACAATCATCCACATCTGCAGGACTTACTGCAACCGCTATTAAGGATGAATTTGGGGAGGGACGTTGGACACTCGAAGCTGGTGCGTTGGTACTTGCAGATATGGGTGTTGCTGCTGTCGATGAAATAGATAAAATGCAAAAGGAAGACAGAAGTGCTTTGCACGAAGCAATGGAGCAGCAAACCATTAGTATTGCAAAGGCAGGGATAACTGCAACTCTCAAATCACGCTGTGCTCTCCTTGGAGCAGCAAATCCGAAATTCGGGAGATTTGACATGTTTGGTGATATCGGGGATCAAATTAACATGCCAGCTTCCTTACTCTCCCGGTTTGATCTGATTTTCATCATGACCGATCAACCTGAACCAAAACGTGATCTTGCTATTGCAGAACACATCCTCAAAGCACATGGAATTGGTGAGCTGATCGCACAACACAAAAAGACACCTATCCCCGGTATTACAGAGGAATATATTGAACAGCGGCTTAAACCCGTGAAGCCGGAAATCGATCCTGTCCTGTTCCGTAAGTACGTTGCTTTTGCAAAACGTTCCTGTTTCCCGATCCTCTCTGATGAGGCAGATGAGGCACTCAAGACATACTACCTTCATCTTAGAGGAATTGCTGAACCAAATAAGGCGGTTCCAGTGACCGCTCGGCAAATTGAGGCTCTTATCCGTCTTGGTGAAGCAAGTGCCCGAATCCGGCTCTCTAATACTATCGATAAAATTGACGCAGAGAGAGTGATCCATATTGTCGATGCATGTCTACGTCAAATAGCCTATGACGCGCGAACTGGAACATTTGATATTGACAAGATTGCAACTGGCATCTCTAAGGAGAAACGAGACATCTTACGGGTAATTAAGGATGCAATCCGGGATATTGGTGGAGAACGAAAACATGCATCCATCGAACAAGTGATTGATGTAGTTACCCAAAAAGGGTTTAGTAGAGAGAAAGTCCTTGAAGGAATTGACATGCTCACACGTTATGGGGAAGCGTATGAGCCCAAGACCGGAATCATCCAGCTTATCTGAAGTGATCGGTATGCAGAACGAACGCGAACGGGCATGTTTTGAAGCGGGAATTAAACTTGGTGCCCTCTATCATCAATGGGTTGGCACCCCGATATCACAAGATAGTGCAGAAAGTGTAGAACGTACGATTGAAAAAAGCGTTATACTTCAACCCTATGTCGAAGAAATCACAGTCCACCTTGACCCTAGTTTGATGGTCCCCAACAAATTTGGTTACAGTGAACTTACTGGTATGATGTTCAATGTGGAGATTATTACGCGCGTCGGATTTGCCTATTGCAGAGCGCATCTCTCTCCACAAAACGGATACCCGTTCATGCAAATTATGGAATTCAATGAAATCACACCCATTCCCGATCACTGACGATCATATCCATATCGACCCAAAAAACGGCCGGGGACTTGAAGCAGCAAAGGATTTTTTTCGTGCTGGTGGTACCCACCTCTTTCTGGTTTCAAAACCATCATGGTCTCTTGATGTTTTTCCTTCATCGGGGGCTGATTTTGCAACGGTCTTTGATGAAACGATCAGGATCGGAAAAGCAATATCTGAAGTTGGAATTGTTGTCTATCCCATACTTGGTGTGCATCCTGCTGAGATCTCACAAATATCAGAACGATTGGGGCTCGAACGTGCAACAGAGATAATGAAGGAAGGGTTGGACCTTGCTGCTCACTATGTTAAGGAAAAAAAAGCGTACGGTCTCAAAAGCGGTCGCCCCCACTATGAGGTTGGACCAGAAATGTGGGTAGCCTCCAACAATGTTCTCACCCACGCCCTCAAACTTACGCAAGAATGCGATTGTTCACTTCAAGTTCATGCAGAGAGTGGTGCATGTGCTGATATCATAGATTTAGCAAAGAGATCTAATGCAAACCCACAACGAGTGGTAAAGCATTATGCCACACCTGAAACTCCGTTGATACCGTCGTTTATTGCGAAACACGAAGCTATCCCTGAACTCTGTAAAGAACGACGATTTTTTATGATGGAAAGCGACTTCATGGATGAGAATTCACGCCCAGGTGCTGTGATCGGACCCAAATCAGTTCCTCGTATCACAAAACAGCTTCTCGCAAATAATTTGATCGGGGAAGACGATTGTCATCGTATCCATGTCGAGACAGTAGAAAAAGTGTATGGTGTACCTATTAACCTGCCGTGATCCCCGCTCACCTTTTTTATCACACCCTTCCAATGAGTGATCAATGTTTTTGAAAATTCATCGGTCTCCAGGGACTGGCGATATTGTTGCGGTTTGCGACCGTGAACTCATCAATACCACCATTTCCCATGGTGATATCGAATTCCGTGTCACAGAAGCATTTTACGGTAACTGCCAAACTAGCGAACAAGAAGTGAGAGAAGCATTAAGCCATGCTAACAATGCAAACATTATCGGAGAACGCACGGTCGCTATAGCTATCGAAATGGGATTAATATCACGGTCGGGTTGTATTATGATAGGTACGGTACCGCACGCTCAAATGTTCAGGTTGTAAGTGAATGGCAATAACTGACCGGTTCTGTCCTAGGTGTGGCGAACGTACAAATAATGAAGGACTATGCAATCAATGTAAGGTTGCAGAAACTAGATGGTTTTCTTGTGAACCAAAAGTTCAGAGTGTGCAGTGTCCCAGTTGTGGTGCGATAAAGCAGGGAAATGTTTGGACTGATACAGATCGTAATCGAGATGATCTCGCACACGATCTTGCTCGTAACTCAGTACACGTTCATCCTGATCTAAAATCACCGCGGATCGACGTGAGACTTAATAATATGAGTTCGAACCGATCATATGCGATTATTATAGTTCAAGGACTCCTTTACCATCTTCCAGTAAAAGGCAAGTGTGATATCGAAATATTATGGCAAAAGGAGCAATGCGACCGTTGTAACAGGATTAGTGGGAGTTACTATGAGGGGGTAGTCCAGATAAGGGCGCAAGGTCGCTTTCCAAGTCCCTTTGAGAGTCAGATGGCGGTGTCAATTGCTAGCGATATAGAAGAATCGCTCCAGATGGGGGGCGAAAGACTCTCGTTTATTTCCGATATGACCGAAACTCGCGACGGGTTAAATATTGTGGTTGGTTCTCAGCATATCGGTCTTCTCATCTCCAAAAAAGTTACTGCAGAACTTGGTGGAAGGTTTACCACACACCCTAAACTTATTGGTGAAAAAGATGGAAAGCAACTTTTTCGTATTACCTATTCTGTTAGACTTCCTCGATTCCAAAAACGTGATGTTATAAAGTTCCAACAAAAGTATGCTGAAGTAATTCAAGTTGAATCAGACAACATACGTGTTTTCGACTTTTTCGATGGGAAAATAAAATCTGTGCGTGAGGATAAAATAGACAAATTGATTGGCAATGCGCGAAATGCTGAAGATGCTATGGTCGCGTTTTCTGATGGTAACACTGTAGGAATTATCGACCCTTTAAGCTCCGCTACAAGGGAAAGTGTTGTAGGACCTTCTCTCAAACTTAAAGCTGGTGATTATGTGCGCATTCTCCGTGATGATGATCAACTGATTATCCTCGGGTGATTGATGAGAGTTCGGCAGATATCGAAGGTTGACCTTTCAAAAGCACATGAGGAGGAGTGGGTCGATCATCAGCGTAGGTCCTATGTTGATCATGATATAGCATATGTACCTGTTCGCGAAGGATTTCCCTTTGATCTCGAAATTTCGGAACGAGATGAATACAAAGGGCGGGGGTTCTTTATGATTGGAGATATCGCAGTCCTTCACGGAAAAAAGCCATCTCAACATGAGATTAATAAAATTGTTTCATTCCGAAACCCAAGAGGGATCCTCTGGATTCGATCTCTTCAAAACTCTACACGAACGCCAGATACAAGGATTGTTTACGGTGAAGTAGGAGAGGTGAAACACAATGAATATGGATATACCTACATACTTGATCCCCAAAAAGTCATGTTCGCACAGGGCAATCTCGAAGAAAAACACCGGATTTCTGCGCTAGTAAAAACGGCATCAAAACCTGAACGAGTTGCTGATATGTATGCTGGTATCGGATACTTCACCATTCCGATAGCAGGTAGTGGAGCAATGGTACATGCAATGGAGATTAATCCTGTTGCATTTGGATATCTTCAGAGAAATATTGTTGAAAATCATCTTTCTGAACGGATAGACGCATTCTGCGGAGACTGCCGCGATCTTCTGTGTGGTATATATGATCGGATTGTTATGGGACACTTTGATGCTATTCAGATACTGCCCCTCACTCTCCGTCATGTAAAAAAAGGAAGTGTTATTCATCTCCATAGTCTCGGTCCTGTCGAAAACGAGATCCGATCCCATCTTTCAAGCGCAGGTTTTTCTGGACTGATCTCTGTACATAAGGTGAAGAAATATAGACCGCATACCTGGCATGTAGTTCAAGACGTGGTAATCAGATGACCATTCCACAAACCCTTCATAACAAGGAGATTGTTATTGGAGTTACAGGGAGTATTGCTGCCGTTGAAATAGTAAAATTTATTCACGGCCTTCGTCGTAAAGGAGCTGCGGTTCAGGTCGTTATGTCCGATGCGGCGTCAAAAATCGTCCATGAAAATGCATTGACCTATGCGACTGGAAGACCTACGATTACAAAGTTATCTGGAAATGTTGAGCACGTTGCATTCTGTGGAGACGAAGGGACTGCAGATCTCCTTGTAATCGCACCGTGCACGGCGAATACCATAGGAAAGATCGCAAACGGTATTGACGATACTCCAGTAACAACATTTGCAACAACTGCACTTGGAAGTGAAATGCCTGTAATTATTGTTCCTGCAATGCACCATAGCATGTATCGTCATCCTGCAGTGATTAAAAATATCAATCAGTTAAAGGAATGGGGCGTAACCGTAATTGATCCCAAGATTGAGGAAGGAAAAGCAAAGGTCTTAGGAACCGATGAAATTACACTCTATTGCGAACGTGCGGTTCTCGGAAATCCGCTAAAGAGACGACGCGTTTTAATAACAAGTGGTTCCTGTAGAGAACCCGTAGACGATGTAAGAATTCTAACTACCCGTTCCAGCGGTAAAATGGGACGAGAACTTGCTCTCCAAGCATTTCGGCTCGGAGCTGATGTTACCGTCGTTCACCACGACAAGTTTTCCTGCGTAAAAAATGTATTTGCAGATTCGGCCCAAGAGATGCACGACCAAGTTATCAGTATTCTTGAAAATGCGGGGACTGACATATACATTAGTGCGGCTGCGATCTCAGATTTTGCTCCTATTCAAGTAAAAGGAAAGATAGTAAGCGGAAAATCATACACAATTGAACTAGACCCTCTACCGAAATTAATTGATGAGGTCATTACAAAGTATAAGCCAATCACTGTTGCATTCAAACTTGGATGGAAAACAGCGATTAAAGCACAAGAATTTTTCAATAAAGGAATAACAATGGTCGTAACCAATACACCAGATGTAATGGGAAGTGATGGCGGTGAATTTGTTCTCTTGACTACAGATAATAATACAACGATTTCAGGTTCAAAGGAGGTGGTGGCAGCAACAATCTGGAATGTTCTTATCGAAAAGATTGGAGGATATAAATAACAGAGTTTGATCTGAAATCATCATGCAATCCAACTATTAAAATCCAGTATTCAATGTGGATTATTTTATTACTAGATGATGCTGTATCAGTTTCTTAATCCAACTATTGAGAGGATATAATTATGAGTTCTGCCATTGCAGCATTTTGTCCAGGCCATATTTCGGGCTACTTTAAACGTGTGATGGGACGTGATGCCGCAACAACAGGCAGTGTTGGTGCGGGTCTGGTCATTACAGAAGGTGTTCTTGCTCGTGTGAAACCTGCGGAGAGAACGTCAATCCGCGTATGCAAACGATCCCCATCTGGAGCATTATCAGAAATTTCACGAGAATCTACATTGTTAACTTCGGTTTTGGATGATCTTTCGATTACAGCTTCAGTCACTACCGAATGTCGACTTCCTATTGGTGCGGGTTTCGGGCTTTCAGCAGCTTCACTACTTGCCACTATAACTGCGCTTAACCAGTTGTTTAATCTAGGTATGAACGATTTGGAAATCACAATGAAAGCCCATGAAACTGAAATTGCGCATCGAACCGGACTAGGAGATGTTGCAGCATGCTGTGGGGGGGGCTTTGTAGTCAGAAAGATCGCCGGAATTGCTGCACCAGTCAAACGGTACTTCAATTTTTCTGAACCCGTATATGCAATAAGTTTTGGTCCCATCCATACACCAACCGTTCTTAGCTCCCCAAAACAAATGGATCGCATAGGTGCAGCATTTCCAGATGCCGAACCAAAAAATATAGAGAAATTTTTTGAATGTTCACGCGCATTCGCAGTAAACAGCGGCCTTTTGACCCCCCAAGTTAAGAAGGTACTTTGTCAATGCGATGAGTTTGGTATACCGTCGAGTATGACCATTCTTGGAGACGGCGTCTTTGCTTATGGAAATGGGGCTAAACGTGTGTTAACACAGTTCGGATCAACTTACGAAATGTATGTTGCCATGCAAGGTGTTCAGATTGTAGAGAGACCCCTATGATTCCACCAACACACCCACGGTATAAATCTCTAAAAACAAGGGATCTCCTTTCCAACTTTACAAAGACTGGAATTGTGACTCTAGAAGGACTCACTGCTCACGGGAGAGGGGAGGCATTTGATTACTTAATCGGTGAAAGAACAACGGATAGTGCTCTTTTAGCTGAACGGACAGCAGGCGCACTACTTCGATTGGCACGCCATCCTGTAATTTCTGTTAATGGAAACACAGCAGCTCTTGCTGCTACTGAAATTTCAAAACTTCAGAGGGCAAGTAAGGCTTTAGTAGAAGTTAATCTTTTTCACCGCACAGAAGATCGGGTGAACGCGATCGAACATTTACTTCGAGATGTGGGTGTAAATGTTTTATCTGGCCCAATAGAGCGCCTTCTCCCACTTCCACATAATCGAGCATGGTGCCGGCATGATGGAATATACTCCGCAGATGTAGTGCTTGTTCCACTCGAAGATGGGGACCGATGTGAGGCACTTGTTGGAATGGGTAAAAAGGTTATCACTATCGATCTGAATCCTCTGTCACGTACGGCACGTTCAGCAACCCTCACAATAGTGGATGAATTAACCCGTGCGCTGCCACAAATAACAAAAGCCTGTATTGAACTCTCAGAGAATGAAATGAAAGAACTCATTACCTCTCTCGATAATCATTATCTTTTATCAGACGCAATAGGTGAGATGACACTGAGGCTCTCCCATGCTTTGGACTGAAAAGTATCGTCCTACTTCCTTTGAAGAAATCATTGGTCAGAAGCCGGTGATTAGCCATCTTATTGCTTTTTCTAATGAAATGTCCGTCCCCCACCTTCTAATGACCGGGCAGCATGGTACAGGCAAAACATCAGCTATCCAATGTCTCGCAAAACGACTCTATTGTGATAACTGGCAGTTAAACACATCTATTTTCCAAACTGCGGATCTCTTTTTACAAGGTAAGATCTACCTTGAGCAAGACGAGAGATACATGCATCTATACCAGAAACAGGAGAGTCTACTTACCAATTTCAAGTATATCACAAAATCCTATGCAGCCATGCGCCCATTGGATGCAAAATTCAAGCTGATGGTCTTTGAAGACGCGCATAATCTAACTCACGAAGCCCAACAAGCTTTAAGAAGGATCATGGAACGAACGAGCAACACATGTCGTTTTATCCTATCAACGACGAACCCCAGTGCTATTATCCCTGCAATATCCTCCCGCTGCCTGCCGCTCTTTTTTACTCCGATTGATGGTAGTTTAATGCAAAGGCACCTAATTTTGATCAGACAAAAAGAAGGTAGCGAACCTGGCATTCATCGCTGCGATGATGATTACCTTGACCTCATCGTACAAGTTTCTAAAGGCGATCTCCGCCGAGCAATTATGCTCCTCCAACTTTGTATGCAATCAGGAAAAAAAGGAGATCTTACAGTAATGGAACAATCAGAGACCGAAACTGTGACTGCGGGAGTTCTCACATCTCTTAAAAAGGGGGATTTGCAGACTGCAAAACGTGATCTTGAATCACTCATGATTGTGTCTGGGCTTTCAGGTCGAGAAGTTCTCTCAGAAATACGAACAATGATCCGCCGGGAATATAATCATCCTGAAATTGCAATTGCACTTGCCGAAGCAGATGCCCGATTCGAACACTGTAATAACGAATTTATCCAACTCGGTTCTTTACTTACGGATATTCGGAGTGTGTTCATATAACCACAGTTCACCAAGCAAAGGTTCAAAGACACTATGATGAAGTTGCTGATAGGTATGATCACCACTATGACCGTTCGCGTGGCCGTCATTATCACACTCATCTAAGTCATCACTTAATAGAGGTACTCCCACAAACGGGGGACTTACTTGATATTGGTTGCGGAACAGGACTTTTTATTGAGAAATGTACATCAAATGGCGGTATTGCCGTCGGTCTAGATATCAGTAAGGGTATGATCCAACAGGCACGGCGACGGTGTAAAAACACTGAATTTGTTGTTGGGACTGGTGAAACACTTCCATTTGATGACTGTTCATTTAACGTCATTACAAGCCTGCTTGCTTTCAGTTATATCAAACATCCACAGGCAATGCTTGATGAGGCCTATAGAGTTCTGAAGCCCGGAGGTACAATCGCCATTTGTACTCTTGGAAAGAAACTCCTTACCTGCAGCATCCCCACCATCTACCAAATCGGCGAGATTATGAAAGTAAGTCATGTTGTTATTAAAAATTTTGGTGAACATTACTATAACGAGGATGAGATGAATGCGATGTTTACGAGTTCTGGATTCTCCGGCATACAAATGAAGTGGTGTTCTTTTGCGCATATCGATCTGATTGATCCACTCTTTCACCTAGCACGAAAGGTAGAGCCTTTTGTCGAGCGACATCTACCGCAACTTGCCTACAACATATGTGTCAATGGAATAAAACCAAAATAATTAGTTTACGCATTCTTCTCAACAGATTGGGTTGAACTAAAAAAGCGATAAATTATTAATTTACTTTTTTTTCTTTTTCTTATTATAACGTAATCGAAAGAGAACCCGCTCTTTCTTTAGAATAGCCGCTTCAGATGCACGAATCACATCCTCTTTCATTTTGTCAAAATTACCTATTTTTGCGTCAACAACTTTTTTCAATGGTGTGTATGCTGATTCTCTAAATCTTGGGGCAAAATCACACTCTTTATCATCAACCACCAAAACAGACTCTGGTTTTCCACTTTTTACAAAACCTATCTCACGTATTTTTACATTCGCAGACTCAACAACGTTGCAGATCTTACTCACTGCTTCTCGAGGGGCAACAATTAGGAGTGCATCAATGGAAACGCCGAGATAGTCAATTTTGAGCTTCTCTAACATTTCCAAAACATGTGGTTCAACTAGTCCGCTCGTGGCTTTTTCATCGATAATGATACGACAACCTGCTGTCTGGGCCATTTCATATGCATCACCACGTAGTCCCCCATTTGTTACATCCGTCATTGCATGAATTGAATGGAGTACATCACTACCCATTAGTTTCTCGCATGCATCTAGAAAATGAAGATTTATGGTTTGATCAACAACATTGTGAAAACCAGAATAGATTGCCGCAGTAGCGATGGTTGCGCCTCCCGCGCCTTCAGTCATTAAAATAACATCATCTGGCTGCATCGATTTTCGAGCAGTTAAATGTTCAGTTACCCCAACAGCTCCTACACAACCTGTCATTCGACTTCCTAACACCATATCACCACCAATTCGCAACGTCGAACCTGTCACAAGTGGTACATTCAGAGCTTCACCAACTGTGGTAATCCCCGCAGTAAAATCAAAAATTTTTGCAACATCCCCATCATCTGCAACATGAATATCGGAAAAAAGCATGATTGGACGGGCCCCCATAACATATACATCCCGTAAAGTGGCACGTGTCACATGAAATCCAGCAAGAAATGGAAAATCAGAGAGTCGTGAGTGCATTCCATCGACGGTACAAATAATATATTTACCATCCGTAGACACTGCTCCGGCATCATCCATTTCATCAACACCAACTGATGCAGATGTTTTCCCGATAATATGTGCAATTTGACGATGAGTGAAAAAATCACCTTTTCCACGTGATCCAACGCCAAACTCACCCATCTTGACTCCTGATGGTTTAAATGAGAGAAAATCACCTTTGAGATTTCGGGAATTTTTTACTTCTCTTATTACAGCAGTTGCAAACTTGGATGCGTATGCAGGATCTACTTTTTTTATTGAAAGGATATGATTTGAAAGAGTTTCTTGTATTTCTTTTTCTGAAAGTCCTTGACTAATTCTTCGCCGGACATACTCTTCAACATCCATGCAGTTCTTTTTGCATGAGAACAATAAATACACAGCGAAGTCTGTCTTTTTTAATATCGAAATAAAAAATAGGCTAACTAACGCAAAATTATTCCGAGAACCTCAGAGAACGAGCGAATTGCATCGTTAAATTTACCTGATTTTAGTAACTTCATCCCTTTTACAATGCCCGATCTGACTTCATGGACATCAATATAATAAGCCTGGTCGAACGCTCGAGCAGATTCATCCAATCTTCCAATCATAAAACAAGAATTACTCAATACAACCCATGCTTCGGCATTTGATGTGTCTATTGCAAGCGATTGTTCCAAACAAGCGATTGCTTCTTTATGTCTCCCCAAAACAGAAAGCGAGAAACCTTTATGAAACAGAACCTTGGCATGTTCTGGCTCTATTAAAAGAGCACTGTCAAACATTTCGATGGCTTTATTATGCCGCCTTACTTTGGCGAGCGCGACCCCCATTTGGAGATGCGCAGAGAAATAGTACGGATAAATCTTTAATGCGCGGTCATAACAAGCAATTTCTTCATCGTATCTCTTCAACCTACCAAGTGCGTATCCTTTGTTTACCAGAGCCGAAATGTATCTTTTCCGAATGGATAATGCCTTATCACAACAACGAATTTCCTCTTCAAACTGTCCCAACTTACCGAGTGCGACACCTAAATTATTCCAAGCAACGGCATTCTCCGGATCAAGACGCAATGCCTGTTCACAGCATTTAACTTTCTCTTTAAACCGTCCAAGTACCCCAAGTGCAAATGCTTTTGTGTTCCATGCATCGATACATTTCGGATCAATCTCAATTGCTTGGTCACAGGATACAATCTCTTCTTCATACTTGCCGAGTTTACCAAGTGCAAAACCTTTACCGACCCATGCCAGGGCCAATCTAGGATCAAGCGTCAGAGCTTCAGAAAATGCCACAAGTGCCTCTTCGTGAAGTCCCGCCCTTCCAAGACCGATACCTTTTAGGTAACAATCCCGAGCGTTCTTGATTTGAACTTGAGATGTATGAATTTCAGGATCGGGCACCATCAACAACCTTTGGACAATGTATCGTTAACAGAATTTATACATTGAGAATATTTATTTTGAAGTGCTATCAGTTATCAGTTCACTAAATCATAATTATCGATGATATAAAATGAGAATAAAAAATGGTTGAAAAGAGTTAATGATTCAAGCGTTTAAAAACGCCTTTTTTAACCTTCAAGATATTACATTCTGGACAACGCCACAAATCGGGGAGACCTTCAAACGGAACACCTGGGGGAATACCTCCTTTAGGATCCCCCTTTGCTGGATCATAAATATAGTGACATTCAAGGCAGACCCAACATCCAACCTGTATATTTGTTGCCAAGACTCATCAACTCCACAAAAATCAATTCAATATACTAAATTTTACCACAATAAATATGAAATATACTCTTTTGGAAAAATCTAATATCAATTGAAAAACTATATTTTAATCTATTTTTTGCATATAACTGTGGGCGCAAAGCCGTGCAAGACGCAATGGCTCTGGAATCTTTCCTTCAAGTGTGAAATCATCGCAAAGCCTTGATGCATCTGATCTTTCGATACCCCAACTCCGCAGAAAAACAGTATATCCTGTATGAAGTTCAAAAGGTGTTCGTTCACCCAATTGTTCATAAGCAATAAGCCGAGACGTATCCCCAGGAAAATGGTGAAGAATATCTGCAGACAATCCCTCAGATGCCTCGTAAGTTATTCCGATGACTGGAAGTTCGGTTTTATCGTGGATGAAGGAAGGATCAATCACATTAAACCACGCAATCACACACCCAGACAGCATAATAACGTTGAGGTCTTGCCTATTGAGAGCATTTATCATTTCAATAATGGTATCAGTTGCATCCATCCCTCCAACAGTTACGGTACCAAATACAACACCATCAACGCGCAAATCTTTTCGCATAACCACACCTGCAAGAGTTGAATGGATCCTCCCAGTAAAACTTTCAGCAATACCAAGAGCCCGCAACCCTTTCTTCGGGATATGCATAGAAGACCTTATGACAACTAGTTAAAAAATACTATAGCTAATGAAATTTAACAAAGATGAAGTCTGTGTCTTGATTCCGACATTAAATGAGGGGCCTACAATCGGTAATGTTGTACGGGAGTTTAAAGCTCAGGGGTACAACAACATCCTCGTCATTGACGGAAAAAGTACGGATAACACGGTAAAGAGTGCCCGCGAAGCCGGCGCCAACGTTCGTACTCAATCAGGAAAAGGTAAAGGCAATGCAATTATGGAAGCGTTCGAGTTAATCGAACAACCCTATATACTAATGCTTGATGGGGATGGCACCTATACGGCAAAAGATGCAGAAAAGATGTTAACCCCGCTCTTTTTGGGATTTGATCAGGTTATTGGTGACCGTCTAATTAATGCTGAAGAAGGATCGTTTTCTCGGATGAATCTGTTTGGAAACCACATGCTCAATCTCCTCTTCAAAGTCGCACATAGCAGAGATCTCCATGATATCTTATCTGGTTATCGGGCGTTTACAAAACTTGCCGTCCAACAAATGAATCTCAAAGAGCGAGGGTTCGAGATTGAGACTGAAATTTCAGTTGAAGCCGTCAGAAACGGTCAGCGAATTATGGTTGTACCGATAAAATACTTGCGTCGACCTGGAACTGCAACAAAATTGTCACCATTTCATGATGGAATCAAAATTGTCACGACCATCTACCGGTTAGCACGAGTTAACAATCCAATGTTTTATTTTGGAATGATGGGGGTATTCACCACACTTCTTGGTATGTTGACGGGTGTTTATGTTGTTCTTGAATGGTTGCGTCATATCGACCACATCCCTCTTACAATTTTGACCGTGTTGCTCATCGTCGTAGGTATTGAAATCTTCATGTTTGGAATGATCTCAGATATGTTGCTTGTCTTCCATCGCGAGCTAATAAGAGAAATCCAACTACTTCAACCACCAAAATCGCAAAAATAGGATAATTTTTAATTCTTTTTTACTTCTTGAGATCTTTCTCAAAAGTGATTACACGACAAGAGTACTCAGCGAGTGATGTAAAAAGGTACGCTTCATTGAGAGATTTTCCTGCAGCAAAAGTACCATGTCCTCGCGCGATCACAAGGTTTGAATCAATGAGAGAATTGGCTACATTTTGCGCAAGTTCGTCACTGCCCGGACGCTCAACAACTACGGGAATTGAAGGACAGAGCAGCTGCCCTTCGCTATCCTTTGGGATAATATTATCAAAGACAAGTGATGCTGCGACAGCATATGGAGGATGAGCATGAACAATTGCAGAATGTTGAGTTTTCCTATATATTTGTCGATGAACGCGAAATTCACTTGAGGTTTGGGGGGGCACTTCTCCTTCAAAATTAACAAGGACAAGATCACCGGGGTCATCTAGAAAAGAACCAGTACTGGTGATGTACATTCCGTTCTTTACCTTTATGCTGATATTCCCAAAATTCCCCCCAACTAAATGTTCGTCAAACAACCGTTTTCCTATTCGTTTAAAATCTTGAGTGAACATTCACCACACCTCTTTTTTCCACAATATTCCTTTGCATATTCCACTATATGCGCATGTGTTAGCTGATACGACAGAGCACTAAGGGGGAGAACTTTTTCAAACAATTTTTTGTATTCAGACCGTTTTTCATTGAGGCCTAGACACTTACATATCCTCTCTGTATATGCATCTATTACAAAACTTGTGCGTTGAAAACCATAACATAGAATGCTATCAGCCGTCTCTTCCCCAATTCCAGATATTTCAAGAAGATTTTTACGGAGCCCTCTTGTTGACTCTCTTGCCATTCCTTCAATGCCCCCATATCTACCCATAACAAAAGAGGCTAAAGATTTGAGACGTTCAGTTTTGATTCGATAAAAACCATTGGATCGGATTGCCATTTGGACGCTCTTCTTATTTGTTAATGAAATCGCTTCAATAGAACAGAGTCCCTGACGTTTAAGCTCTTTAAGAGCCCTTTCAACATTCTCCCAACGTGTTTGTTGAGTGAGAATCGCACCAATCAATACTTCGTCAATATCACCTTGCCACCAATCGATTTTCCCGTATTTTGCGTCAAGGTATTGAATAATTCTTGCGATCCTAACGGAAGTGGATACCGACATCTTTCATCCTATTGTACCGTGCAATATTAAGTAGGAGAGGAGTGAGTGATTCGATCAAAGGGGATACCGCAAGTGGACCGGCATCAAAGGCTTGAAGTTTCGAAACTTTATTAACTACATCCATTACTTTCTGTTTCGCTGCTGTATCATCCCCGCAGACAGGTACTGAGTATACAAGTTCTTCGGTAAGTGCACGCCATTTGTTCGCTGCAATCGTATTGAAGGCTAAACAGACACGTGCGCTTTCTGGCAACATCTTCCTCACCATTAACGCTGCAGATCCCTCCGGAGGAGGTACGAATACAAAAAAATCACGTTTTTCCATCGGATTAATTGGACTTACTACAATTTTGTCTTCGAAGCCATGAAGAGTTTCAAGCGTTCCTGAAAGATGTTTAAATGGTATTGCAAGGATCACAATGTCAGAATCATCAACCGCGGTTTGATTACTAACTCCTTTTAGTGTACACTCTTTTCCTATCTTTTTCAATGCTTCAATGCTACACTCACAACTTGTTTGTGCTTTTTCTTGTTCTCGGGAACCCACAATGATATCGAAAAGAGGTGCAAGACGCATCGCCATACCCTCTCCGATATCGCCAGTGCCTCCTACAATACCAATTATCATTTATCCCACCAGCGGACGTAGTAGATTTTCAAGGGTTCTTCCATCGGTTACCCCTTCCAGCATCTGAACAACACTTCCGTCCTTTTCAATGATTAAAGTTGGAACGACGCGAATGCTGTATTTTTCAGCAAGATCCATGTGTTGGTCAACATCAACCTTTTTAATTTCAACAGAATCTCCAAACTTTTTACCCACTTCTTCAAGAATTGGTCCCTGAATCCGACATGGTCCACACCACGTAGCAAAAAAGTCATACAGTATTGGTTTTGCCATCAATTTTCCCAGAACAATTGTCAGTAAAAAAAGTGATAAAGGTATGCACTTGTTATTTTGAAAGAATCACCATGATGATTCTTCCATATGCAGGACGTGTAACTAGTACGCCAACAAGTACTCCCATTATTGTGATGAGCGCAAATCCTTTTAACGTGGAAAGATCCATCAAGGCAAGTGGAACCATCGCTATAATAACCGTTGCCGCAGCGACAACGATGATGCTGAGCGCTCGAGCAAGTCTTTTAAGATACAAATTTGGAGACGGTACTTTTCCTTCGTGTAGAATCTCATCAGTGATTACCACCAATTGATCGATACCAGTTCCCAACACCGCAATAAGACCAGCGATTGTGGGTAAATCCATCTGGAACCTGATGAGATTAATGAAACCAAGAAGAATAATGATCTCAGATGCATTGATAAGCACCATCGGAAGGACTATGCTAGGTTCGCGGTACCGATAATAGATAACAAAACCGACAGTAACCAATGCAAGGATACCGGCAAGTAAAGACATCATTTTGAAATGTTCGCCCAAGGGTGCTGACTGTGAACCAGAACCCGCAACGCTCACATCAACCGGTAGAGCACCAGCTCGAAGATGAATTTCAAGGTTTGTAGCCTGTTGTGTTCCGTATGTTCCTTGTCCAGTTGACGCGAAAAGCTGACGGACTTCTTCTGTTTGAACCTTAGCAGCTAAATCTTCTGAAAGCGGGGCGGAATATACTGTAACGTTATCAAGGAGCATTATCAAGTGATGGTTTGTTGGGTCAACGGTTGCTCCATACTTAATTGCAGAATCTCGGAACGCAGTTGCGCCAGCATTGCTCAAAGTAAAACCAACACCCCATGTATTACTTCCAACAGGTTCCTGAGCTGGGGTTTGGACACTGGTAATTGAATCTCCGTATAAAACATGTTCAGTCTCATTGCCAATGGTTTGGATACGGATCTCAAACTTGCCCTGTTTGCCAACTATCGCCTGTGCCTGATTCATGTCAACACCGGCAAGTTCGACGCGAACATAGCGTGCGACATTATTTAAACCAGTGAGTGTGTTTACTTTCGCATCCTTTGTTCCAAGAGTGTTAATCTTATTCTCAAGGATCTGCTTTACATCATCTGCAGTTGCTTTTGAAACACCTGGTTGGAAAGAAGTGACATTTCCACCTGTTGATTCAACCAACCGAGTCAAATCTTCTTGCGTATAGTATTTCCTTATCTCAAGATGGGTTGCATCAATTGTTTGGACTTCGGTGTCCAATTTTTTAGAGAGATCAGATACAAAATCATTCAGTGGCCGGTCGGTTGTGAACCCGATGACTTCGGCACGGAATTCAAGTTGCAACCAAGCACCCTGCTGAAGATCGAGCCCAAACTGAAGGTTTCCTTGGACACCGTTTTGAGGGGTGAGGCTTGGGTAGATGTAGATTGTAACCAAAGATCCAACAACAAGGATAAGAAGCATCGCGACACGCCAGTCGGTGAGAAGCGTTTTTAATTCCTTTGCGTTCATTTCCCACCCTTCTGGACATACCATTTCAGGATTCCGACATTGGTGAGCCAAGTGTTCAGGATATCAAAGAAAAGTCCTAAAAGGAGTACCGTCGAAATTTCCATTATCATCTGCACTTGTCCAAACCATGACACAATCAACATTGCTGTTGCCGCAGCAATTGTGGTTGATGTCATTATAATACCGGTGTGAAATGCTCCCTGGAGTTTTTCATTAAGTTTACCCTGCCTTTTTAATACGCGATTTGTTAACAGGATATCGCTATCTACAGAGTAACCAATAAGCATGAGGAGTGCTGCAGTCGTGCCGAGCGATAGGGGTATACCGATTATATTCATAACTGCAGCTGTCATCACCATATCAGCAAAAGCAGAGAGAACAACAGCGCATGATGGTACAAAAGTTCGGAACGAGATAAAAACGACAATCGACATCCCGATAAATGACAAAATCAAAGCGATAACGGCCTGGGACTGAAGAGTCTTTCCAAAAGACTCCCCTATTTGATCAACTTTTGCGTCGGGATATTTTTGATTAATCAAGGCTGTCAATGCCCGGTATTTTGCATCATCCATTAACCCAAACTTGAGGAATTTCCCGTTGTTAACACCCTCTCCGATATCCATGAGGGGATAACCAGAAAAAGTTGCTTGTATCTGCTCTTTACTGTCAGTTGTGAAAACTGTGACAGCAGTACCTCCAGAAAAATCAATGCCCGGAGTGACCGGCATTCCTGTGGCTGTCATATTGAGTATAAGTAGCACCAGGGATATAGCAAGCAGAGCAAACGGGATGATAACAAGCTGCTTGGGTGAATATTTTTCGATATTATAATTGATCAATCCCATATCGTAATCATCTGTTCATAAATGGTTATAATAGTAACACGCAAGGAAATTTAGAATTAAAAACCTGAATTTTATTGTTTAAATAATTGCGCAAAATATTAGAGACTCATTGTAAAATGGCGCACTCAGTAAACAGGGATTTTAAAACGCAAAAAATCAAAAAATATATATACAGAACCTTTCGAAACTCAACTTATGAGATCTCCACAAGAGATCAAGAGAATCATCGAAGCACGTCTACGTTCTTATCTTGCTCGAGACAGGACAGGAATCAGACGAGAACTCCTTAGACTTTTTATTCGAGCTGATTCGATATCAATTGCAGAATTGGTCGCAAAATTGCAGAAACAATTTACGGTTACTTTCCATACAATCGCTTCGATGGTAGGGATTATCGCTTCGCGTATCGGTATTCTCCATGTAACAAAGAATACAGAAGGCGCAAGCTTTTATCAACTCAAGGAAAAGTATGTCGACCTCGTTGTGAGACTTGTCAGAACGGGTTAATTCTGGGACTCCAACCATAACGATTTTTACCATTTATCGCATATTTAGTGAGCATCATGCAAGTTCATACTAAAGAGACCCCCATACTACACGACGTGTCTATTGCTCCCGACGTACTTGATTATATTGCTAAACGCGAATGTGATTTTCGGGTATGTACTTCATGTGGTGGACCGATACTTCTCCCCACAAAGGTAAAACCACCAAAAAAATCTGATTTTTTACTCAAAGCAGGTAACCATGCTATTTATGTGTCTATTCATCAGGCTCGATACCTTCATGCCATTCGGAGGGATATGATCCCGTTCTTCGAAGATTCTGACCTTGGAGAGCAAGAAGATAATGAGTTTTGAAGAGATCTCTCATACTGCAGATGTGAAAATCAGGGTGCATACCTTGACTCTTAACGCCCTTTTTTCTGAAACCTGTGATGCGTTAATGCAGGTAATGTACGGTAAATCGCGAGAAGGATCAATTCGAAAAGTAGTTGATCTCGATGCAGAAAATCTGGAAGATCTACTTTTGGATTTTCTTTCTGAAGTGCTCTTTGTGTCAGAAGTTGAGGGATTTGTATTCTCTAACGTAAAAGTAAAAATTAACGGATTGCATTTGCACGCAGTCCTGCTGGGAGAGAAATTTTCCCAAAAGAAGCATTCGGGAGGAACTGAGGTCAAAGGTATATCATATTCGGGACTTTCAATCAGTCACAATGCAAATGGCTATATCGTAGATATCTTATTTGATGTATAGATACGAAGGTGATTCTGCAAAATGTTGCAGGGTGTAATACGTGTCGGCACATATGAGTGGGAAGTTCCTATCGGAACCATTCCCGGTATGAGGGTTCCCGGAAGGTTCTTCCTTTCAGAATCTCTCGAAAAAATTCTCGAACCTGGTGCCGTTCAGCAGCTTGCAAATGTTGCCGCGATGCCAGGCATAATAAAAAATTCCCTCGCAATGCCAGACATCCACTGGGGGTATGGGTTTCCAATTGGGGGAGTTGCTGCCTTTGACCTTACAGAGGGTGTTATCTCACCAGGAGGAGTGGGATTTGATATTAACTGCGGCGTCCGTTTACTCACTACTCCACTTTTAAAAAAGGATATTGCGGGTAGAAAGGATCTGATTGACCAGTTGTTCAATGCTGTACCTACTGGGGTCGGATCAAAAAGCACTCTACGTGTGAATGCACAAGCGCTGGACGGAATGATGATAAAGGGTGCTCGTTGGGCAGTGGATGCAGGTTTTGGTGTTTCCAAAGACTTGGAACGGTGTGAGGAAAAAGGTACAATGAAGGATGCGAACGTTCAAGCAGTATCCTCAAAAGCAAAACAAAGAGGTACCCCCCAAGGAGGTACTCTTGGATCGGGCAATCATTTCCTCGAGTTACAGGTTGTTCGTGAAATATATGACGAGGGTGCAGCACGAGCATTCGGTCTTACAAAGGATCAGATATGCTGTATGATACACTGTGGTTCGCGGGGTCTCGGTCACCAAGTATGTACTGATCATCTCAAAGTATTGGAAACAGCTACAAAAAAGTATCAGATCAAAATTTCCGATCGACAACTCGCTTGCGCTCCGATTAGCTCTCCAGAAGGAAGAAGTTATTTCGGCGCTATGGCAGCTGCAGCTAACTACGCTTGGGCAAATCGTCAGCTGATTACTGATACTACACGTAAAGTGCTCACGAAGATGTATAACATTAACTATGAAGATATGCCCCTTGTCTATGACGTGGCGCATAATGTAGCTAAATTTGAAGAGCATGACGTTGACGGAAAACGAGTCAAAGTGTGTGTCCACCGGAAGGGAGCGACAAGGGCATTCGGTCCATATTCTCACGATATTCCACAGGAACTTACTGCAATTGGACAGCCTGTCATTATCCCCGGAAGTATGGGAACCCCTTCTTTTGTCCTTGTTGGGACAAAAACAGCTATGGAGCGAACATTTGGGAGTACTTGTCATGGAGCAGGTAGGGTGATGAGTCGGACGCAGGCTAAAAAAAGATTTTCTGGGAGAGAAATTGCCTCAAATCTTGCTAAAGAGGGGATTATTGTTCGGGCACCAAATGAATCAGCCATCGCAGATGAAGCCCCTGAGGTATACAAACCGAGCGAGGAGGTAGTGAGAGTAGTTCACGAAGTTGGGTTGTCGCATCTAGTTGCCCGGTTGGAACCCCTTGGGGTGATTAAGGGGTGAGTTGCCGAGCTGGGTTTGTGTGGGAAACCAAGCAACATTTTATCAGATTTATTGAGGATTGTGGAATCAATTGTGAGTTAATTACTCCCCATATGCTTGCCACCCCATTCTATCGGAGTACATTAAATTGTCTTATAATCCCCACAGGTTTTGGTAATCCTAAATATTCTAAACTCCTCCCAGCTCTCCGAGCATCAGGATCAAGAATTAAAAAATTTGTTGAAAATGGTGGAAATCTTCTAGTGTTCGGTGCAGCGATAGAGAATCCTTTAGCATACGATTGGCTGCCTTTTTCTTTGAAATACCAACATGAATATTTCCCAAGAAAAATTATCTGCTCTCCAATAAGCATCGCATCTAACATTATTGAGGATTATGACGCTGATAAAATTGAGTGTGATGGCATTTTTCCCTCACACGAATGCGATATTGCCGGAGTTGCAGATGATTGTGCAGTAATCCTTGAAAAGCAAGTTGGTAAAGGGAGGGTTGTTGTGACCAGCATTCACGAGTTCCCCTCCCGCGCATTCATCAAAAATTTTTGCCACTCGGGAACACAAACCTTATTTTAGATAGACATTGACCACAAATATGAGGTTTACCGATGCACCGTTATACTCTTTCTTCCAATGCGGAGGCGGAAGATCTCGAACCTATAGTCCTCGCAATCCATGAGGTGCTTCACAGATTGCCTGTTACTGCGAAATCAAAGGATCGATTTGGTATTCGCGTTGAAGATGGTAGAGTAATTGATCGCCACTATTCTGGTCCAGTACTTGAAGAGGCAATTCGTAAGAACCAACTTTTAAAGACCACCCCCTCTTCTGGCGCATATAAAGGAGTACCTGTTACCGTTGCACCAATACGAGACGGTAACGGCCAAGCAATCGGTGCAATCGGTGTGGTTGATATTACTGGTATATTTGATCTTGCGACATTGATGGAACACCAATCTGCAATCCTTAAACAAGTGTGTGGGAAAGATCCCTGCCCACTACCATCAGAACAGATCGATGCAAAGCGGTGAGTATAATGCAAGATTCTGCATTTAAAGTTTTGGAGATTTTAGAAAGAGCTGATAAACCAATATCTGGGGAAACAATCAGCAACGAGCTAAAGGTTACAAGATCAGCAGTCTGGAAACATATTAACGAACTGCGTTCGATGGGGTATGATATCTCATCATCGCAAAAAGAGGGATATTGTCTCAACAAAACGAGTGGCAAACTTCTTCCTTATGAGGTCCAGAAAAAACTCAAAACTCAATTTATTGGAAAGAAGATGCGATACCTCGAAAACACACCTTCTACAATATGGGTGGGCAAACAGGTTTGTTCAGAAGGTGATGTGGAAAAGTTGCATGGTCTGGTCATCATCGCTGAAGAACAAACTGGTGGAATTGGAAGGATGGGTAGAGCTTGGGTTTCTCCATCAGGTGGTATCTGGATCACGATTGTCCTCAAACCTCGAATTCCAATAGATCACATCTTTATGGTAACGATGGCTGGATCAGTGGCCGTAGCCCGTGCAATCCGTAAGGAATTCGATCTTGGGGCACTGATCAAATGGCCTAATGACATTTTTATTGGTAACAGAAAAGTTGCAGGACTTTTACTCGAACTATCGGCAGAAGCAGATTCCATCCATCACTGTCTGCTCGGTATTGGAATCGATGTTAATGTACCTATCAACCAGTTCTCTCCCGCTTTACAGAAAGATATCACATCGATTAGTACCGAGGTCGGCCATGAAGTCGATCGTGCCGCATTTCTTGCCCGTATTTTAAAAGAATTCGAAAACCGTTATCTCCTTATTGAGAGTGGTGAGTATGATGCCATTATCAGAGAATGGAAAAGCCTATCATACACCTTAGAACATCGGGTCCATATAACAACCATGAAAAATAGCTTTGATGGCGAGGCAATCGATATTGATGAATTCGGCGCTCTCATCATTCGCAAGGATAACGGAAAGATTGAACGCGTCATCGCTGGGGATTGCTCCCACCAATAAGATCGGCTACTTTTTATCGTTAACCGCATTATTTTCTATGGTTGACGATGTTTGGAGACCTTAATCGCTCCACAGTAATTGCGAATTCTGCTGCTTTTATTGGACTGATTTCGTTAGGTAGTTGGATCTCTATTCCTTTTATCCCAGTACCTTTTACACTCCAGACATTATTCGTCCTGCTGGCAGGAGCGAACATGAAACGATCTGCAGTTATCCCTGTGATCCTCTATCTCGTTCTTGGGCTTTTAGGACTCCCGCTCTACCACAACGGCCTTTCTGGAATTGGGGTGATTTTAGGGCCAACAGGGGGTTACCTTTTAGGTTTCATTCCCGCTGCTCTTGTAACAGGTTTCTCGTATGAATATTCTGCACGTTTTATCCGCCTTACGGGATTGGTAGTTTCAATTGGACTCATCTATGCCTGTGGACTCATATGGCTAACCGTATCTACCGGCATGGGTCTGGTTGCAGCAATACTTGTGGGAATGCTACCATTCCTCCTTGGAGATTCCATCAAAATATTTGCGGTTTATATGATCGCAGAGCGGTTGTTATGATTGAAATCGCACAAATCCGGTACAGAAATTTATTCATTAACTATCTTGAAATTCCAGCCGGAATAACAACTGTGATAGGTAAAAACGGGTGCGGAAAAACTTCATTTCTTCGAATTTGTGCGGGTATCGAGCTTCCCAATGAAGGATCGATCTTTATCGATGGAAAATTACCACGAGAAACGGAATGTTGTTGGGTGAATGAATTTCCCGATCGTAATATCTTATTTTCAAGAGTTTTTGATGAAATAGCATCACCATTGCGTTTCCAATACTTTGGATCTGATGAGATAGATTCTCGAGTCAATAACATTGCGCAATTTCTCGGGATCAGCCATCTCCTTACTCGTAATACCTACGAACTCTCAGGTGGTGAAAAAATGCTTATCTCTTTTGCCGCTGCACTTGTAAATTCACCAGAGATGCTTGTTCTTGATGAATATGATTCACATCTTGACTATAAACGGAATAGACAGATCGAGTACGCGATTATGAATTTCGGATACAAATATGTTTTACGATGCACACAACACATGGAGGTCGCAGCAAACAGTGATTTCCTAATCGTACTAGATAATGGAATTATCAAACATACTGGACACCCAAATCAGGTATTTCCCCAGTTAATTGACTCTCCGTATTATCCGCTCTCATGGAGGGTGAAAGCATGAAAGTAATCCTCGACAAAATACAATATAAACGTTTGAATTTTTCATTTAAGGCTATTGGGGAATTTTCCGAAGGGATCCACCTAATCACGGGTGCAGTGGGAAGTGGGAAGTCTACACTCGCTCTTTTAATTGCGGGTTATCTTCAGCCAGAAAGTGGTAACGTACGTCGAAATGGTATTCAATCAATGCAACTATCTCTCCAATTTCCAGAATACCATCTTACTGGTTTGACGGTTTCGGATGAATGTATTTCTTGGGGGTGCAATCCAAAAAGTATTCTCGGGTTATGTAATTTAATGGGAAAAGAAAATGTATCCCCGTTTTCATTGAGTCGAGGAGAACTGAAAAAAATCCACTTGACTTGTATTTTACAAAAACAATACGATCTGTTACTTTTAGATGAACCTTTCAGTGCACTTGACTGCCAAGAAAAAATAGAATTGTGCACACAGTTGTACGGGCACAAAAAGGGAATTACGATAATCTTCACTCATGAACAGACGATTTTACCGAAAGTTGACTATATTTGGGAACTCCTCGATGGTATGTTGTATTTCCGTGGAGCACCTCCTTCCGCAATTGAACAATGGCAAGGAGCACCATCTCTGATTAAAAAACTCGTAAAGTCTGGAATGACGCCACGTAATGTTTCATATGATGAGATCAAGGAGGCCGTATGCAGGATATAAGGATCCGCATCGGTTCGGTTATTTTACTCGTTTGTGCGGCTTTTTTCAGTATGTATGGAGCTATTGCCGCGTTAATCTGGTGGTTAGTATTTACTCCCAGATTTCAGTCAATCAAGCGTATCCGTCCTTTTATTGCTCTGATGGCAATAATTGGTTTAATATCAATTATATTGCAGATTACAAATGAATCGGGTGTTTCTTACTTTGTCAGAATGATGGCCATTATTTTAGTTAGTTCTTGGTTGGCACTGGAATATCAATCAGGTGAGTTTTTAAATTTTGGAGTGTGGTTATTTGGTGAAAGGGTAGGCTTTGAACTAGGACTTCTCGCTGAGATGAGCATGCAATCATTGATATCGTTGGTTAATACTCTTGACCGCATCCAGCTTGCATTTAGATTGAAAAAAAAACCACTCAGTTTCAAAACCATTATTCCTGCTGGGATTCTCGTAACTCATATAGAATTATCACGTGCGAAAGAGAATGCAGAATTACTCGCTATTAGAGGATATCGACATGGCGGAACACTAAAACCATCTTTCTTGTTAAACAGATTAGATATCATCGCTGGATTATGTACGATACCAATTGTTCTGATCCCTATTCTCTCTTCATGAAATTTTTTATACTTCAACAATGACCTTTTGAGAGGCTAGTTTTCATGAAAACAGAAGCCCCAAGGATATAACATGTGCGCAGCCGCTCAGAACCCAGTTCATATTACTGATACCACATTACGAGACGCCCATCAGTCTCTCATCGCAACGCGGCTTCGGACAGAAGATATGATTCCTCTTGCCAAGGCTATCGATGAATGTGGTTTCTTTTCTGTCGAAGCGTGGGGTGGCGCAACTTTTGACACATGTATCCGTTTTTTAAATGACGATCCCTGGGATAGGTTACGTTTACTCAAAGATGAGCTAAAACACACGCCGATACAAATGCTCCTTCGAGGGCAAAACCTCGTTGGCTACCGTCATTATCCCGATGATGTTGTAGACCAGTTCATAGCTGCGGCATACAAAACAGGCGTCGATATTTTCCGCGTATTTGATGCGTTGAACGATATTCGCAACATGAAGCGCTCAATGCTGCAAGTGAAAAAAGCCGGCGCGCACCTACAGGGAGCTATATCTTACACAACAAGCCCAGTGCATAGTACTCAATCCTTTATTGAAATGGCATTGGAACTGTATTCCCTCGACTGCGATTCGATTTGCATTAAGGACATGGCGGGTTTAATCATGCCAGAAGCCGCCCGAGAACTAATTGCCGGTATAAAAAAGAAGGCGGATATTAAGGTTTGTCTCCACAGCCATTGTACCAGCGGAATTGCTCCTATAAGTTACCAGGCCGCGATTGAAGCAGGCGTTGATATACTCGACACCGCCATGTCTCCTTTTTCGATGGGGACCTCACAACCGCCAACTGAGAGTATTGTCGCGTCAGTGATGGGAACTCCGCGTGACACAGGTATCGATCTCATTAAACTCCGGGCCGTCCGCAACATCTGCCTACAGATCCGGGAAAAATATGGAGGGTTACTCGACCCGATATCAGAACGTGTAGACAGTGATGTACTAATCTACCAACTTCCGGGTGGAATGATTTCGAACCTCGTCTCGCAGTTGAAAGAACAGGATGCTCTCAACAAAATGGATGCAGTGCTTGCTGAGATACCAAAAGTAAGACAAGACCTTGGGTATCCTCCACTTGTAACTCCGACAAGTCAAATCGTCGGTTCACAAGCAGTGTTTAACGTGCTTGTAAATGGACCACGATATAAGAATGTAACAAAGGAAGTCAAAGATTATGTTCGTGGATTATATGGAAGATCCCCTGCACCAATAAGCGATCAGATTCGAAATCTCATTATTGGTGATGAAAAGGTTATTACAGTCAGACCTGCTGACCTCCTTGAACCTGCATATCAAAAGATGAAGGAAGAAGCTGAAAAAGCGGGTCTTGTGAAAAAAGAGGAGGACGTTCTCACATATATCCTCTATCCAGCTATTGCGCCGACGTTTTTAAAAGGGGAACGAAAAATTGAGGAACTCCCCAAGAAACAAGCAACATCTGAAATAACAAAAGAAATTCCAAACCAAATGGAAGTAGAAGTAGACGGTGAGATCTTCTCGGTTCGAATAGTCTCAGTTGGTAACAGCAAAGTTGAAGTCACAAGTGTAAAACCACAGAAAATTCCGCGGGGCGAGGTTCCTGGGGGAATCAAGAGCAACATGCAAGGTATGGTGCTTAAAATAATGGTTAGCCATGGTGCGATTGTCAAAAAAGGTGATGTGCTCCTCGTACTTGAAGCAATGAAAATGGAAAATCCAATCCATAGTCCAATAGATGGTCGAGTGGAGCACATCTTCGTTGATACCGGTGACGTTGTCCAGAACGGTGACGTCTTGCTGGTGGTGCAATGAACTATTTCGAAAAGCTACTGATCGCTAACCGCGGTGAGATTGCAATCCGAGTAATGCGAGCATGTCGTGAGCTCGATATTGAAACAGTAGCAATTTACTCTGATGCCGATAAAAACGCTCTCCATGTAAAATACGCTGACGAGGCTTTTCATGTCGGAGAAGCACATCCTTCAAAAAGCTATCTCAACATGGACCGGATTATCGATATTGCAAAGAAGTCAAGTGCTGAAGCCATTCATCCAGGTTACGGATTTCTTGCGGAAAATTACCGATTTGCAAAGCTCTGTCTAGATGAAGGAGTTACGTTTGTTGGACCTAACTGGAAATCAATCCAAGCAATGGGTTCAAAGATTGGAAGTAAACAGATGATGTGCAATGCTGGTGTTCCGGTCCTTCCTGGCACAGATGGCGGTATAAAGGATATTGATGTTGCAAAAAAGGTCGCGTTTGAGATTGGGTATCCAGTAATCGTGAAAGCAAGTGCTGGTGGTGGAGGCATCGGTATGCAGATTGTGAATGATGAAAAAGCCCTCGAAGAAGCAATTACTGCGGGTATGCGAATTGCCCAGTCTGCTTTCGGAGATGCGACAGTTTTTATCGAGAAGTATCTTCAAAAACCTCGCCACATAGAGTTCCAGGTTCTTGTTGATGAGCATGGCCATGCAGTACACCTCTATGATCGCGAGTGTTCAATCCAACGTCGTCACCAGAAACTTGTAGAAGAAGCTCCTTCACCGATCATGACACCTGAACTACGCGAGCGTATGTCAGCATCGGCACTCAAAGTTGCAGAAGTCTCTCATTACACCAACGCCGGGTCAGTGGAATTTCTGTACTATGATGGAAACTACTATTTCATGGAAATGAATACACGTCTTCAAGTTGAACATACTGTTACGGAGTCTATTACTGGTGTTGATCTTGTTAAGCAACAGATTGCCATCGCTGCCGGAGAATCTCTATCATTCGGTCAAGACGACCTCTCAATCCGTGGGCATGCAATTGAGTGCCGGATCAATGCAGAAGATCCTCTTAACAACTTTGCTGCTGATCCTGGGAAAATAACCAGATATCGTTCCCCCGGAGGGCCGGGAATTCGCGTTGATAGTGGTATACATATGGGATATACCATCCCACCCAATTACGATTCCATGATAGCAAAACTCGTCGCTTGGGATAGCACCCGTTTTGCTGCGATCAAACGAATGCAGCGCGCTATTTCTGAGTATATCATCCTTGGTATCAAAACAATACTTCCCCTACACTATGCAATTATGAACAACCCTCAGTTTATTGAAGGGAATACTCACACGCATTTCCTTCAAGAAGAACAACTCACAAAAACTCTTGAGCGATATCAGCTTGACGAGGAAGCTCGGATGCAGACCCTTGCAGGTTCATTCGAACAGGGTAAAAAGATTGCTGCTATATCTGCTGCAGTTAATGTTTACCTTCGAGGAAAAAAACAATAGTGTCGAAGGAATCCTGTACCAGAATCTTTAATAATTTTTAAAGTCTTGTAATAATGCACGTCTGTGCTGCGGTGGCCTAGTTGGTTAGGGCGCCAGACTCATAATGTGATGGAACGTAAAATTGCGTTCAGCCTGAGATATCTGGAGATCGTGGGATCGTAACCCACCCGCAGCATTCAACTTTAATCGACACTTTTTATGGTGATCAGGCCCTTAAAAAGTGTAATTTTTTCTATTCACTAATTTTATTTTCAAATGTCTGGAGAAAAGCTAGAATAAACTGCCTTTTCTCTCTAATTCGTCTCTGAAACGGCGATATCATTATTTATTCCCTTAATGATATTACAATTCAGACTTTAGAGGCGAGATGATGTTTTTAATAAATGTAATTGTTGGATTGGTTCAGCTTATTATTGCCATAATCTTCTCTGTTATAGCACTGTATATTGGCTTTTTTACACTTTCAAAAATTACTAAAGAGATCGATGCGGAAAAAGAACTTTTAAAAGGAAATCCGGCCGTTGGAATCATTGTTGCAGCTGTATTTGTCGCTATTGGACTCGTTGTCCAATCGGGGGTTTCTGGACTATCTTTCGGTATCGGGAAGGCTGCATCTGTCGGATTGTTATCTTTAGATGGCATTCTTGCTATTGGTGCAGCATTTGTCCAATTGATTCTTGGTATTATTCTTTCAATTGTAGGAATTTATCTTGCCTTGTATATTTTGGATAAACTTACCAAAGATCTCAAGGAATTTGAAGAAATCAAAAAAGGAAACATTGCTGTCGCACTTATGATGGCCGGTGTGATTATTACTGTTGCTTACATCATTCAATCTGGAATTCTCGGTATCACAGCTGCACTCACTTAACCAATCAATTTTTACTATTCGTTCTTATTTCGATTGAACTATACACCATACATATTGATAGTGCGGATAAGATCTGCAAATCCGTTCATCTCCATGGCAAGTACTTGATTTCTGGTCATACCCATGCTGGTTTCTGCATCAGCGGTGAGCATTTCAGGGCCCCAGATAACGGTTCGTTCAATACCGTCCTCGCTAAGGATCTCCTGTGCTTCCTTCAAATGAACAAATGCCCTCCCTGGTAGAATGACTACTTTTTCTAAACGTGCAAGGTCGATTTGTTTTATGTCATCAATAGTTATAAGACAGGCTATTTCCTTATCGACAGCAACGACCGGTGAATCTAGACCACACAATGAAAGCACTTTTTGGATGAAAGGCGCCGCAATAACTCCGCTAACAACCGTTGCACGGTGTTGAATACGAGGTAGTTTGGCTAATAAATCGAGCTCCGAAATGATGGTAAATGGAGATCCAATATTTGGATCCCAAAGGGGTGTGCCGGAAATCTTCATTTTAAATTGTTTATTTAATTCTGAGACCAGAGTCCGGAACTCGTCAACCGTATGTGTACCTTGACCTTTAAGGATTGGAGCATTTCCGAGAATCAAACCCTGGTTTAGTTTATTGGCAAATCGCATCAAAATCAATCCTTTTGCTCCCCGTTCCTCCAACCATTCACAGGTACTTTGAAGAACCTTTCCATCATTGACGCCCGGTAACACTACTGCTGCAGCATATACATCAACTGCATCGCACAACTGCTCGAGAATATTTAAAGAAACGTCTGGTGTAGGGTCATGCATGTAGCGTTTTCGTAGTTTCGGATTGGTCGCGAATACCGTGAACGATAATTCAGAAAGTCCATTATCAATTAACAGTTTGGCAATTTTTACATCATCAAAACCTTTCCCACTCGTGTACCCAATATGAAGTGATGTTTCCATACGCCCAAGGAGCTCAATAAGGTCGATAAAATGAGGATAGCAGCTGGGGTCTCCACCACCACTAATTGTTACCCGTGAAACATTGTCGCTAATTGTGTTGAGTTTGGCAAGAGTTTCATCTGCAATCATTTTTAGGTCTTTAAATCCACTATATTGTTCTTTCACTCCCCGTGTACAATAATCACACCCTTTTTTAAACGGCAGACAGTAACGGCAACCAAATGCCTGAACATTGCGAACTTTCTTAAAATAACAATATTCGCAAAAACCACGACAGTTAACGCCTGGACTTCCACCAATATCCACGGTTAATTGTGCCATCTATACCTAGATTCCGTTTTTTGGGGTTTAATGTGTTTGCAAAGGAACAAGGAGAGCAACTTAAATTCCATTTGCTGACACTCCGGGGTTTATTGATGTCAGCTAATGGATAGCACCACCTTTTTTACCAACTAACATCAATTTCATATGGCGCCCCAGTGGCTTAGCTGGCAGAGCGGCTGACTTGTAATCAGCAGGTCCCGTGTTCAAATCACGGCTGGGGCTTGCTATTTTAAGTTCAAATCATAACGAAAAGTATTTGAACACTATTTTACAATCCTAAAGCATGGGATTTCACAGTCAGGACAACCTGAAATATGGTGAAGCGTCGATAAATAAGGCGCTCGCATCGGGACAAATTACCAAGGATGATGCGAACCTGATTCGTGAGTATGCAACAGAGTATCAAGCAACACGACATGTATCAAATCTACGCGTTTTGAAAAGTATTTTTGAACTGGTGAATTGGCGAAGGTTTATACAATCACCATATCGAGAAGTCACCATCACTCAAATACATAAGGCTCTTAATGACTTGAACACCGAGAATAGTCTGCGGGGAAAACCATTCAAGGACAATACAAAACACGACTACGTTAAGGGATTGAAATGGTTTTTACACTGGATGATATGTGAAGGTCACTCAAAATTATTGAAAGAAAAAGTCGATAAAATTAAAGTTCCTTCTGTGGATTCCTGCACAACCACTCCCGATGGCATTCTGCAAGAAGACGATATTTTAGCGATGGTAACACAAGCACGAACATTTAGGGATAAAGCATTACTTTTTGTCCTGTATGAATCGGGCTGCCGTATTGGTGAACTTGCTCGTATCAAGTGGAAAGATGTTGTTTTTAATGATGATAGCACCGTTGGCTTAACGCTTTTTGATACAAAAACCCGAAAGATCCGTCACGCTCTTTTGGGTGCATCGGTTGAATATCTCGCGGGATGGCGGAATAATTACCCTGGCACTCCAGACAACGACAATTTTGTTTTTGTATCGGTAAACGGTGAACCTATGGAATATCGCGCGATGTCACAAATTATTAGTAGAACTGCAAAAAAAGCAGGATTAGAGAAGCGAGTGACACCTCATTTATTCCGAAAGAGTAGAATCACCAGTCTGATAAAACAAAATTATCAGGAAAGTGTCATAAAACAAGCAATGTGGGGAAACCTCGATACGGATATGTTCAAAACCTATGTTGTCTTGAGCGAGCAGGATATTGATGCTGAGTTCCGCGAAAAAATGGGAATCAAGCAAAAAGAGATCAAAAAAGACAAAAAGATGGCTCCCCGGCAATGTAAATCATGTTTTGCGATGAACGGGCCTCAAAGCAATTTCTGTCATGTTTGCGGAAAACCTCTTACTGAAGTGGCTGTTCAGGAATTGGAATATTCTACCGATACTCTGAGGAACCTTCTTGCTGAGAACCCGACCGCTCAAATCGTCCTCCTTGAGCTATTAAATGGTTTGAAGACTAAAATAACTTAAAGATGAACTTTATCACTATTTTCTCCCTTTAATTCACTATTTTTGAAAAGATATAAATAATGTGACAACAAATAAGTTAAATTGATAATTATGCCTCAAATGAAAACAGTGAACGTCTCGGAAGAGACTAAAAAATTCTTGGATGCCGTCGCTGACGTGATGGACTACACCCAGGATCGTGCCGTCCAGATGGCTCTTTACAAACTCTGCCCAGTTGATGATTGGCAGAATATGAGCCTGGAAAACCTTAAACTCGCAATTGCGAAGTATCAAATCCGGCGGCTGCGGTTCATGCAGGATGTTGCCCTTGCGGACGAGCATGGTCTTGAACTCTCGGATCTGGGGATCTGCCCTCCTGAACTGGATGGAATTCGCGATTATGACGAGTTCTGCCGTCGGATAGATAAAGAGGTTGCTGATGGCACCTGCATGGTTGTCGAGAAAAAGGAGGAATCCTCATGACCGAGGGCTGGATCTCCGAGGGAATGACGAGGGGTTGCATTACTATCTCACCTGGCAACCCTCAAAGAAACCTGAAACCCTCGTTGAAGATTGAGACTTCCGGTCCGCATCGAGAGGTCTATCTTCGCGGGGACCAGGTTCGTGCTCTGCTCGACTTTCTTACAAAACATCAGGAGGCCGTTCACGCCATAATGGCAGAAGATTGATTACGGATTTTAAGAGTCTGGACTTTCTGAAATGTTAACGGGTATTGAAACCTATGCAAAAATCGGCGGAAATCTGGTCAGATCGGTCAAATTCAGATACTGATCAGATTTTCACGATCTCAAAAAAGGTGTATAAAGCCCTTCATCCGCTCGACCAGCTTATAGCCCAATCTCTTCTGAAAGTTGGAAAAGTTCGGATAATAGACGACGACTAAACCGTCGCCGGGCGATTATTGTGCTGATTAATGAAGATGTGAATAGCGAAGCGGAGGCTTTTAACCTCCCTGCCCAGCGAGGCCCCGACGAGGTGGCCGAGCGACCCCGTAGGGGTGGGGCTGCTCGCGGGGCTCCTGGGGGCGCCCGCATGGCGCCCGGGGCGCGGAGCGCCCCTCTAGGCTCATATAGAATAAGTCACAGCAAAGTAATTGAAAGATATAAAAACTATCTTTCATCGACTAAAGAATATCACTTCCGAATCTGCGGGACTGATAAAAACGGTGAAGTTGCGGTTATCATTCCCTTTATTCATCGCTGGACGGATATCTACCGAAAGTCGATTCTGGCAAAATTCTACAAATTGGATGACTGGATACGAAACAATCCAGGTATCGTATCCATGTTCACTTTGACCGTCTATCAAGGTTCACAATCACGTTACAATGATGGGTCATATAGCCGTAAGGTCGTGGGTAAGAACCTAACTATTCAGGACTGCTTCAACCTGCTAAAAGTGTGTCGTGCGAAGTTTCTCAATGTCTTGCGAAACCGGTATCCTGGTATTAATTATGTCTGGGTGCTTGAACCTCATGAGACCGGATTCCCACATAACCATCTTATCGTATTTCGGGAATTCACTGAAGCCGAACAGAATATCATCAAACAGTTATGGAGTGAGAAATATCGCGCTGGCTCTTACGATCGGGGTATTGAAGTAACTTCAAAACGGTCTGAGGAATCTATTCACTCCATCCGAAATTACCTCATGAAATACATGACCAAACAGTTTGGTAGTGGTGAGGAGCCCTGGACAGATGATGAGTTCCTGTTCAATGCTATGGTATGGGTGACATCAACCCGAATGTGGGGCGCATCAAAAAAATTAACGGCAATAATGCGGAGACCCATAAAAGAATCTGATGTAACATGGAATACCGTTGAATTGCTGATACCAGGTGGACAATACACAGTCTGGTCTCGTAAGGATGGAACGCCATTCCCGAACCTCAACGATGAACCCAATCCGGACGATCTCGCCCCTGAAGGAAGTGTGACAAAACAATTTTGGAGAGATTTGTATCTGGGGATTGAAAGAAGAAGAGGTATTAATTAAAATTTTAAAAGTTTGTCAAAATAGCGACCAATATTAGCCTTCAGAACTTGATCTACCTAATTCTTTAATACTATTTGATTGAAAAGATATCTAAATGAATAAAATGCTAGTTCATGGTAAACATGTAACTGAATGGATAACAATTTCGAAAGACGAATACGAATCAATGAAAAGTACAATAGAGGTTCTTATTGACAAAGATCTTATGACCCAAATAAGGAAAGGCAAAAGCAAAAGTACAAAATCACGCGATTTCGAAGAGGTCGCAAAAGAACTAGATATCTAAAACTCATCTTTATGTTTTATTGCTTCGACATATACAATCCGATTTTCCAAATCAATTGAGTAAATTATTCTGAAACTTTTCTCAAAATATAGTTCCCAGTATCCATGGAGGGGTGCTCTCAAAGGTTTTCCATGAGATTCTGGGAACTCTTTTAGTTTTCTAATTTTTTTTGCAAAGTGCCGCTGAATGTTCTTATTGTATCGGTTCAACCACTCTTCTGCCGGTTCTTTGATACGAACATTATATGTACTCATTTGTTTGGAACCTCAGGATTGAAAACTCGAAGCAACTTAATTAGCAAGTCAATATCATCCTTAACCCAATCTTTAGGTAAGAGGATGCTTGCCTTTTTGCCGGATGCCGTTCGAATCTCATATTTTAAAACATCAAGATCCGGCTTTTCCTCTCTCTTTTGTGTGTTATTTGTCTCATTGGGTGATAGATTCTGATCTGTTTGCTTCTCTGCGCCTTGACCGTTCTCTGGTGGTTTCGGTTGACTGCTTGGTTTATTGTCTACGGGAGATTGCAAAAGCCTATTATTTTGATCCAATACGCCCGCAAACTTTGCACTGTCCAAGAAGGCAGTTACCGCAGCATCTAGCGCATTTCGAGCAATACCATAACTATAGAAAATGTTCTTCAATATGTCGGGGTTCGGAAGAATTGTATCGTTATATCGTTCGATGATTTTTTGGTAGATCTGAGGAGCTTTAAAGACTTCCAATAGCAATTGTTTTCTTTGTGCCTCTCCGTCCGGGGGGTATAGTATTAGCGTTCCAAATTCTGTAGGAGTTATCCCAATTTCTGATTTTTTAATAAGACCAAAGATTTCAGCACTACTGGTCAGATATTTATAACGCCGGTTATCTTTAGTTGTAATATTCATTTTTGATAGGACTGATTCGACGGGTGCCTCTTTTTTTCCTCCGATGGTATGAACCATTGATAGGAAATTCAGGCACTCTTCTAGGTTAAATGCGGGATAGCGAACACTCTTCTCCCTCATTCTCTTTATTTGACCGTCTAGTGGGTCTTGTGATTCGATCTCAGACATAGTTATACCATATATTCAAACTGGCTAATAAAGCTTCCTCTGGATATGTGATATTGTGTGATTTGTTTGTTAAACAACTGACTTAAGACTGATAATCCGAGGAGCATCAAGGGTGGTGTGCTGGATTATTCAATAGACCTATTGTGCACATAATCAAGTGATGACGTCTATTGTCGTCAGATAAGAGAATTCAAAATTAAACGAACAGATAATTGTGTGATTTGTTTGTTAAACAATTGACTTAAGACTGATAATCCGAGGAGCATCAAGGGTGGTGTGCTGGATTATTCAATAGACCTATTGCGCACATAATCAAGTGATGACGTCTATTGTCGTCAGATAAGAGAATTCAAAATTAAACGAACAGATAATTGCCTCATTAATTGATGAAACAACTGAGTATTGTATTAGATCCTGACTAGTAAAGCAGGACACGGCGTCTTTGCAACTAAAATAGAGCATTATACTATCGGTATAGGAGTGCTGCTATCGAGCATTTGACTAAGAATTGTGATTTAACCGAAATACTAGGATGGAAACAACGAGACCTGATGCAATTCCGAAAATGAGTCCATATCCAATTCCCACACCGAATGTAAAGAGGATAGACCAAACACCGAACCAGGCAATGACACCTGCCAATGCGGCGACTTGGGTCTTCTTCGTCATCTTCTCATATCGCCGAACTACAAGGACGTCAACAACAAGACCTGATGCAATTCCAATAATGAATGCATACCAAATTCCAACACCGAATGTAAAGAGGACAATCCAAACACCGAACCAGGCAATGACACCTGCCCATTGGAGGAAATCGATCTCTCTCGTCTCACTGTCAAATGGCCGCTTCATTTCAATAATTCCAATAATTCGTTTAGTAGTTGATTGTTTGATTTAAACTTTTAATATAAATAAATATTTAAAATAATATGGAAAATTTATCGTCGTAGAGGTTTGAACAAAAAGGGTCAACCACGGCTGGGGCTTTCATTGAAATTCCTTATTCGAAAAATAGTATATATTTTTGACAGAAGTTCCCCATTTTTTATCCGTATACTTTTCTGTCCCGAACGAACTGAATAATTTTTTTTGGAAGTACTGAATAGCCAAAAAGGGCAATTTTTCCAACAATCAGCAGACTGAGGTATTCTGCTGTTTTTCCTTCCTTTTTCAGGAGGGCCAGCCGGACATTGGTTTTTATCTGGAAACTCCAGGTCCTCCAGATATTATCAGGTACCCGAGTCAGATTCAGAACCGGGGAGCCGCCCCAGTGAGCGATTTCGTCCAGGTACTGCTCAACATCCGGGACGAGATGATGCTGTTCAACATATTCCCAGATGGGAGTTTCTGGGTAGGGGATCAGATAATTAATGGAGAGAACTCCCTTGCCAAGATTTATCAGAAATTTTGTCGTTTCCTCAATAGTCTGCGGTGTTTCCGAGGGGGAGCCGATAACGATCTGGACCGGGCATTTCAGTCCTTGTTTTCTTGTCAGGAGGGTGGTAGCAGTGTTCGTTTTTGCATCTACTCCCTTGCGGTACTCGTTCAGGATGATATCGGAACCGGATTCCTGACCATAGAGGACTTCAGTACATCCGACGTCTTTTAACCGTTTTAACAGGAATTCATCCACTTTATCTGCACGCATCGACGTGATGAACGAAATCGTGATCTTCTCCTTTTCAAGAGAATCGCAAAAATCAAGCACCCATTGCTTATTTGCGTTAAACAGTTCGTCGAGAAGACTAAAGGTGGAAAAATTGAGAGTATCAATAGCGAATTTCATATGATTGATTACATACTGGACACTGTTTTGCCTGTGTCCCTTCATATGCCGGTAACAAAAACTGCATTTATTCGTGCATCCGCGGGAAGTTAGTAAATACATCATGTTTGTGTCGTAGGCTTTGAGATCGATAAGATGGTATGCCGGTAACGGAATGTCATCCAAATTCTCAATTTGCGGGGCCAGCGGATTACGGATCATTGTCCCGTCACAACGGGTCGAGATCCCGGGCACATCCGACCAGGATACTCCGTCACAGAATTTTTTGAGAAACAGGGGTAAGGAGCGTTCGGTTTCTCCATGAAAAATAACATCGACCTTAGTATTCGTTAACAGTAATGTATAAACGGACGCAAGCGGTCCGCCGGCCATCTGGAGAGTGCTAGGAGAACGTTTTTTAACGTGGCCGGATAACTTTTTCGTACGACCATAGGAAGAGGCAATACCGCCAAAACCAACGATATCCGGGTTGTATTTCTCCAGTATTTCATCGAGGACTGAATAATCGCCACGGTCAAACAGTGTCAGGTTCTCGTCGTTAAGGTGGGGATCATATATTTTCGTACTATGTCCTGCTCGTTCAAGTATACCACCCACATAGAGGAGACCCATCGGAACCATCAGTCCGGATTTACCCCTTCGCGAGGGTACGTTTATCAACAAAACACGCTTCTTGATTTCAGTCATGATTCCCTATCCCTCTTTACGATATCTTCTTAATTATCTTCGAAAGTCCTTAAAATATGGGTGAAGAACGATGGAATGGAGCGCCGGACTGTACTACGAGAACCTGGTATATTTGAAAAAGGCATAATTTTTTTTAACTGACCTTTGAAAAAAATTTCCCAGAATCACGGCATGCCCAGGCACGTCATTCAATATGATCCCAGCTCAACGGTGTCCCTCGTTTCAGGACCTGTTTTGCTTTCCTGCCGATAATTTCTCCCAGATATTTGGGGGGCAACCCGTACCCTGGCCGAATGGACCGGATGTTCTCCCGGGTGAACTGTTCTCCTGTCTGCATATCCTTGACAACAAAGAGGGAACGACGGAAAACCCGCGACGCTTTTTCCTGATCCGTGACCTCATACGTAACTGTGCCCACGGCGGATTCAGCTTCCCTGATGGCATCAACCATCTGCCTGAATTCCGCGGGTTCGAGAGAGAATGCACTATCTGGTCCCGGAATAGCCCGTGACAAGGTAAAATGTTTCTCGATGATACTCGCACCGAGCGCAACGGCTGTCACGGGGACCCCGGTTCCCAAGGTATGATCCGATAATCCCACCGGAACGTCGAATTTTTCGTGGAGATCTCGGATGGTGAGCAGATTGGCTTCACGTGCTGGTGCAGGATATGCACTGGTACATTTCAGGAGTGCGATTTGATCATTGCCCTCTTCACGAACCGCCGAGACTGCATCACAGATTTCATCATATGATGCCATCCCTGTTGACATAATGACGGGTTTGTTGCAGCGTGCCACTTCCTGGATCAGGGGAAGATCGACAATTTCAAACGAGGCAATCTTATAAGCAGGGACATTCATGTCTTCAAGAAACCGCACCGCAGTCTCATCAAAGGGGGTTGAGAAGAGATCGAGCCCTAGGCTCTCGGCAATCTGTTTTAATTTCGGTTGCCATTCCCAGGGTGTGAAGGCCTCTCCGTAAAGATCGTAAAGGTTTTTTCCCTCCCATAACGTCCCTTTCCAAATATGGAAATACTCAGTCTGACAGTCAATCGTTATCGTATCTGGAGTATAGGTCTGGATTTTTACGGCATCTGCTCCTACATCTTTTGCGGCTTTGATCAATTCAACAGCTTGATTATAATCTTGATTGTGATTGGCAGAGAGCTCCGCGATTATATATACCGGCTGATTAGAACCGATTTTGTTTTTCCTTATCCTGATGAAAGAGCCCATCTTTCCCTCATTTAATTAAGTGATATGCTTTTTGTCCATTGATTGTAATGAATCCATGTTCAATATAACCTGCTTTCGTGAATGCTTTTTTGGATACTTCATTCTCGCATTTAATATATGCACTCACTTTCTGGATACCCATTTCATTAAAAAATTGTTCTGTGGCGCGACGTATCAATTCTGGACCGATATTCAAACCGCGATGTTCTGCATCGACTAGCACAGAAATAATCGCTTCCCCGCCATTAATACGAAACCTTGCCTGACCAAGAGGATTATCCTGACTATCAAGAGCTATGTAATAAATAATATTTGAGTCAGCAAGAATTGAAGAAAACCATTTCCTATGAGTATCCAGAGGAATCGGATCCGGATAAAATGAACATGCACGAACATATGTATCGTTAATCCATTTCCAGATTATACGACAATCTGATTCCCTCACGTGTCTCAAACGGATTTTATTTGAATTTATTGCACTAATAATCCGTGCTGCACCTTTTCTGTCCACCAGTTTTTTAATCTTCTTGGATAATTTAGATCGTGTTTCAAATGAACCCAATATTTCTGCTATCACGCTGGCAGAAATTACTGGATTCTGAAGACCGTGCGTTCCGAAAACCCTGACAATTCCTTTGGATTGCAAATCTTCGACTATTAATTTTTGATTCTCTGCAATTAGACACAGGATTGAAGGTAGTCCCATAAATGCAAGTTCCCAACACGTGCTTCCTCCAGCCGAAATCGCAATATCTGCCCATGCCATCAGTTCCGTCATATTCTCCACATTTTTTCTGAGAGATAAATTCGGAAGATCTTTAACCATCTCTTGGAGTTCAGTATAATGACAATTTAGCCCCCCGACAACGATAATTGCTTCAAGTCCTTCAAGGTCAACGCATTTCAGCGCTCTAATTACCATGCCGGTCATATTTTCACGATCGCTCCCGCCCATAGTGACTAATATTTTGCGGGCCATCCCCGGAATAGTCCGTTTCCACCCTGCCCATTGAAGGAACTCTTTCCTGATCAGAACATATTTTGTCCCCAAGAGGAACCGGGTGTTTGGCTCGTATTTTTTGTATAAGGACATATCGGCGTAATTATTCTGGTTAAGGACAAAATCGGCGTAATAATGATCAGCATGCCCAAAATCATCGATATAGAGAAGGAATAAACCAGCATCCTTGATCGTTTTTTGGTATTCTGCTCCGAATTGGTACCCATCAACTACGATCCAGTCCGCTCTAACTTCATGTGCTATCCGAGCTGTTTCATTTGCATCACCAAGTGTTCCTGCCTTTTGGTTGATATGGAGGATCTGGATTCCCTCGTTTCTCAAGCGAACTTCCATTGCCGGTGAATCACAAGAAATAACAAAGAACACCTTCCCCCCAGCATCCTGCCAAGCTTCTGCAAGAGCAAGGCACCGCATAACATGGCCGGTTCCGATATCCGGGCTTGCATCAGCACGAATTAAAAGAGGTTCGAGAGGCATCTGAAAAACTAAACCTCCTTTTGCCGGGAATTTTTATTAATCAATGATAATTCCGGTTTTGCTTTTATCAGGTCCAGAACGTCCGTCCAGGAAAACTGATTGTGCCCGAAAAAAGAATAGACTTCTCGGACGAACAAGAAATCTTCTTTTGTGTCGACCGTCCACCGCAGGCCTGAGAAATCCTGTTTATTTGTTATACCGGATATATGGAAATTTTCGGGATTTTTTACAATGTGTTGTGTCACATGTTCCCGTAAAGCCGAATTGGTTTCGTATTTCCAGGATTTTTCCAAGGCTTCCATTGTCATAATTTCGGTATCCAGCCCCAGGGGAAAGGTGCGTTGTGGAAAAACGTTGCTGGCATAATCTATGTGAGGATAGTTCAGGCAGAACTGTTTGATAACGAGGTCAATCACGGATGGTTCGATTAAAGGACAATCTGCTGTCAGTCTGACAATAACATCGGCTCCGAATTTTTTTGCAGCATGATAGTAACGGTCGAGAACATCCTGCTCATCTCCACGATAATAATTCCAAGCACGGTCTTTACAGAGCTGCACGATAACGTCGTCAGCGGGTAATTGCGTTGTCGCGATCACGACAGAGCCGATGCATTCCGAACGCAGCACCCGTTCAATTTCGTGCACGATCATGGGTTTCCCGATAAGATCGCACATCACTTTGCCAGGCAGGCGGGTACTCCCCATCCGGGCCTGGACAATTGCAATCACTTTTTTCACAGGCAGCTCCTGGTGACTTTATCTACTGCCGTGATCACATCGGTGACATCATTATCTGTCATGCGGGGGAACATCGGCAGCGAAATAATATTTTCATAGGCGGACTCCGCAACCGGGCAGAGTCCCGGGCGTGTACCGAAATGAGTGCGGTAGAACGGATGGAGGTGGACAGGGATATAATGAACATTGATACCCAGCCCTTCTGCTCGGAGCGCCTTAAAAATAAAGGCCCGGTCGTGTTCCTTCAGTAGGGAGGGATCCAACCGGATTACATACAGGTGATAGGCATGGGAAACTTCCGGCCGGACATGGAGGGGTTTTATACCGGGGATCCGCGTGAAGGCAACATTATACTGTCGTGCAATTTCCTGCCGGCGGGAGATCCAGCCGGGTAACCGCTTTACCTGGCTCATGCCAAGAGCACACTGGATGTCCGTCAGCCGGTAATTGAAACCCAAGTCCACCATTTCGTAAAACCAAGAACCCTGCTCCTCACGCTGCTGGTGATCCGATGTGATGCCATGGTTCCGGAAGAGCCGCATTCTCCCTGCGAGGGTTGCGTCATCGGTAGTAATCATTCCTCCCTCACCGGTAGTAATGGTCTTCACCGGGTGGAAACTGAACGTATTCAATAATCCCAGTGAACCCACAGGCCGGTTTTTATAGGTACCGCCGAGAGCATGACAGGCATCATCAACAATTGGAAGATGATGTTTCTCAGCAATTTCCGAGATACGGTCATAATCACAGGGTTGTCCGGCATAATCGACCGCGATGATCGCTTTTGTCCGGGGGGATATTTTTTCTTGTATTTTTTCAGCATCGATGAGCAGGGTTTCCGGATCCACATCACAAAAAACAGGTTTTCCACCCAGATAAACAACACAATTCGCAGATGCCGCAAATGTCATTGCCGGAACGATCACTTCATCGCCGGGCTTTATTCCAAGAGCAAACATTGCAGTATGCAGTGCGGCGGTACCGTTGCAAACTGCGACTGCTTCTTTTGCCTGAACGGTTTTGGCGAATATCCGTTCAAATTCTGTAACTTTTGGACCGGTGGTCAGCCAGTCAGAGGATAGTACGTCAGACACTGCATCGATATCCTCCTTCTGGATACTCTGCCGTCCATAGGGCAGCATAGTTTCACGAACCGGTCTGCCACCGAAAAGTGCAAGGTTTTTCTCGTGTCTTTTCATCATCCCATCACATCGATGTATTGGCGATTGTTCAGGCATTCGATCTGGTTGTTCATAAGCATCATGGTTCAGTCACTGGTGCCAGGTAAGAAACTATGTGCTAGACGTACCGGAACACCTTTACCGGCAAGGTATTTTTTTGCTTCGATGGGAGTCTGTTCCGTAAAATGGAAAATACTCGCCGCTGCTACTGCCGATGCCCCTCCGGCACTGATTGCCTCATACATATGCTGGTAATTGCCGGCACCACCGGACGCAATGACCGGAATTTTTATGGCATCCCGTACGAGCCGTATCAGGTCAAGATCATAACCTGACATGGTCCCATCCTTTTCAATCGAGGTGAGCAGGATCTCCCCGGCTCCGGATGCCTCGACGGACCGCGCCCATGAAACAACTTCCTGGCCCGTAGGAATGGTCCCGGAATTTTTGTAACACTCGTACGTCCCATCCGGTCTTTTTCGCACATCGATACTGGCCACGATACATTGAGAGCCGAACCTGCTGGATGCTTCGCTCACGATAGTCGGATTATCGAATATACAGGAATTGATGGCGACCTTATCCGCGCCAGCCCGCAGGAGGTTTGTTATATGCTTTATACTTCCGATCCCCCCGCCGATGGTAATCGGGATGAAACATTCGGCAGTAAATTCGGCAACCGCTTCATAATCAGGTTCGCGCTTTTCGGATGTTGCGGTAATATCGACAAGAATTATTTCATCCACGTGCCGGAGATTATAGACCTTAATCGCAGGAAGAACAGGACCAACGCGGCGCCAGCTGTCAAATGATATCCCTTTGACCAGCCCCACGTTTTTCCATAACAACGTAGGAATAACCCGATATTTCAACACGTATCATTCACCTGGCATTTCCAGAAAATTCCTTAGCACTTTAAAACCAAGGATGCTGCTTTTTTCCGGGTGGAACTGGACACCCCACGCTGAGCCGTGGTTCAGTGCAGCTACAAAGGAGCCACAATAGGGTGTGACCGCGATAATATCCGCATTATTCCCGGGCAGGAAATGATAACTGTGAACAAAATAAAAATCCGAATTTTGCTCAATATCCTGAAGCAGGACAGTATCTCTGACAGCATGCACTTCGTTCCAGCCGATATGGGGAATTCGCTCTTCCGGGGAATGCGGTACTAATTGTTTTACTTCACCGGAGATAATGTCCAGTCCTTGTATTTTTCCCCCTTCATTTCCCCATGTGGCAAGGAGCTGCATCCCGAGACAAATTCCCAGAAGGGGTTTATGTTCTTCCAACACCTGTTTCGCAATCAATGTATCAAGGCCGGTATCCCTGAGATTTTTTATACCTTCTGCGAAAGCACCAACACCGGGAAGGATGAGCTTATCAGAAGATACGATTTCGCCGGGATTGTCTGATATGGTGACCGTATGTGACCCACATTCTGATACAGCCCGGAAAATAGATCCCAGATTGCCCATACCGTAATCAACGATTACTACGTGCATTAAAAAAACTCTCGTAGTTATTTCCTTTATAGTCTATATCATATTAGTCGGAAAGGAAATATTATTGTTGGTCTGAATCAGCCAATCCGACATGGATAAATCACCTGGAGAACGGCTGCCGGTCTCAATATGAGTTATGAAAATAGTAAGATAAAATGCCTGGCGAAAAAGACGTTTTTGGCGATATGAATTAAATAAAGCGCGAAGTGTCCGGTTATCCCTGGACTTCAAGGGATGTTTGTAATCACATCCTTCAAACTTCACCTTCGGCGTACTTGATTTTGGTCAGGTTTCCTTTTTTGTCCTTGAGAAGATTTCCTTTTGGATCTTTCAGAAACAGCTTTTTATTGGTAAATTTGTCACAGATCCGGATGAATTCATCTACCGAGATATCCAAGAGACTCAAAATCTCATCAACGGGTTTGCCTAAATAAGACCAGGGAAATTTACCATCATGCATCTGAACGAGATTACAAGCGTCCTGACGGGAGAGTCGCCCTCGTCGTACATGTAATGAGGCAATATCGGAAGTCCTAGAAAAGCCGAATTTTAAGAATTTGAAGTAATCATGGATACCGGTCTGATAATTATCCAGATTTTCGTAATTAACGCAGGATCCCTCAACAGTAGATGGGTACGTGGTGAATCCGTACGCCTGGGAGACAAGTGCATTCGTATAGCCATCCCATGGCGTATAATGTCCCAGATATAATCCTGTAGCACCAACATTTTTCAATTCCTCATCGGTAGGATAGGTATAAGGTATCAGGTCCCGCTCACGAAGGCCGTCTATACCGATAAGATCAGATACTCTCATTCCAAGAAGTCCCCCGAATTCTTCGAGCCATCTCCGGTTCAGGACATTATTTTCTGTCGCTGATGCAGGTCCACCATATTCATTTTGTGCATTTTCTCCCCAGATAATAAGGGGGACATTATATTCGACAGCGACTTTTATCGGGATAGTGAAGATGCTGACGTGTTCTGGCCATGAAATATCACCCACTTCCTTAAGTCCGATGCGGTTCAGTTTTCGCCGGACTTTTTTATTAGGGGAGAATTCTATATAATCCACGCCGAGGCTTTTGATGTTTTCAATATTTTTTCTGCCGATATTGGAGAGATCGCAGGTTGTTGCAGTTACACATAAAGGATTCATCCCGAATTCAAGCATTCGGACGACCTGATATGTACTATCTTTCCCACCGCTTACTGGGATAATACAATCCCAGTTTTTTCCATCTTTCGATCGATAGCGATCAAGGATTGCATCAAATTCTTTTTTTCGTTGTACCCAATCGATATTTTTCCGCTTATCGTAATTTCTGCAGGCATTGCAGACACCAGATTCGTCAAAATGGAGATCTGGTTTTGTGTCAGGCATGACACATCGCTTGCAATAGTGTATTGTTGTATCTTTCGTTGAATGGTGTGAAGTATCCATAAGATTACTCCTTATGAGATTTTTTTTCCATCAGGAACCACGTGATATCATCCTGGGGGAAATTGTTGTCACGCCGGTACACAAACCCATAATCCAGCAAATGCAGATCCGGATACCGTCCCAGCATGTCTCCTGCGAAATCCCGTTTGAAAAGCCGGTCTGTATGCCCCCGGTAATTAATTTCCTGATGTACCGGGTTATAATATTCTGCCACACAGATATATTTTCTACTTGCCTGATGCAGTTTTTCATAAACCAGAGATAACATATCAGGATTTATATGAATGAGTACTCCCTTGGTAAAAACAAAATCTCTCTGGAAGTCCACAACGAAATCGAGAATTGATTCCTGATAGACTTTTACATAACCTAATTCTTTCAGAGTCGCAGCAGCTTTTTCATTGATTTCAATAGCTGAAAGATCAGCTGATGGTAGAAGTTGTCGTAATGCAACTAGGTTAAGTCCAATATTTGAACCAAACTCAATCGCTGAATGGATATCTGAAACATGCGTGAGAATTCTTGAAAAAAATGCGGTATTTGATGCGATAATATCAATAGTTTTGTTACGATCGATGTATGAATCACCAAAGGATCCAGCCCAGAATTCTTCTTGTGATGTCCGGAACTTCATGGTTGACCTCCCTTACGTATTAGCAATCCTCTGATGCAGGACTGGTTCAGAGTCCCACCAGTCTGATAAGATCATCTCTTGTAAGCCACGACGAGTTCGTATCACTGGTATAACTAAAATCATCAGCCGGTTTTTTACCCCCGGGAAGTGATTTTTTCTGCCACGAGACATATTCCGGCTCAATGACAAAATATTTTTCATATTCTGTTGTATGGCGGGATTCATCTTCGGTAAGGAGAATTTCATGCAATTTTTCCCCGGGGCGGATACCGATATTTTTGATCTTTGCATCAGGGGCAATTGCCTTTGCAAGTTCAAGGAGTGACATACTGGGGATTTTGGGAATAAATGTTTCCCCGCCTTCCATCTCGTGCATACAATTGATGACAAACTGAACACCCTGTTCCAGCGTAAGCCAGAAACGCGTCATTCTCTCACTTGTTACCGTAATTGTCCCGGACTTTCGTTGTTCCAAAAATAATGGAATCACACTCCCCCGGCTACCTATTACATTGCCATACCTTACACAACTGAACCGGGTCTTTTTTCCACCTGAATAAGAATTTGCCTGGACAATTAATTTTTCAGCCACCATCTTGGTAGCGCCGTACAAATTGACCGGATGAACGGCCTTGTCCGTACTGATGAGCATCACGCGATCAACATCATTGTCAATTGCCGCATCGATGATATTCACGGTCCCGTCAATATTCGTTTTCACCGCTTCGATCGGATTATATTCACATGCAGGTACCTGCTTGAGTGCCGCGGCATGGATGACGAGGTCGACATCATTCATCGCACGCTTCAGGCGATTTTTATCTCGGACGTCGCCAATGAAAAACCTTAGATTTTCATTTTTGAATTTTTGATCCATCTGGAGCTGCATTAATTCTCCCCGTGAGTAGATACGGATACTCTTCGGGGCGTGTTCTTTAAGGACAACCTCAGAAAATTTCTGACCAAATGACCCGGTTCCTCCCGTGAGTAGGATGGTCTTATCGTTGAGGTTATAAACCATGTATATTCATTACTGTTCTTTTTACATTATAGTTATGGGAAACAATGCGAGAGTCTGCGGATGAGCTTTTTTATCCCGGGGGTGTAAACGTATAAACTGACGATTTAACCAGAACAACAGGTCGTCGTTGTTACGGAGTTATCAGTTTGAAGAATGAAATAATCGCCTTTTGTGAATCGGGAAGTCAGGTTGAATGGCTGATAAATTCACCCGGGTATTCAGAAAAAATTTCCCGGTTTATTGCGGTAACTCCGGATGCTGCATGGACTTTTCAAAACCATGATATCTCATATCTCACCTTTGATGCATTTCAGTGTAATAAAAACGCAGAGCTGGTAGAAAAACTTCAATCAGATCAGGTTACTTGGGCACGACACGTGGATGAGATTCTACAAAATAATATCCCTTCATTAAAAGAAACGAATTTTTGCCCCGCACGGAATTATATTTTATATCTTAAGAACTACTGGGATACCTTTATTCAAATTGCAGATGTTCTCGAAAATATTAAGACAGCGCTGTCTCCAGAAAAAGTTGTTTTCTTTTCCAGCCCCGAACCAATTTCTTATGACACAGATCTGATGATTCAATCCTCTGCATTATCCCACTGTATTCCGGAATGGGCACCTTATCACCAGATTGAACAGATAAAAATCCCGGCCCTTGCGTCTGATAAGTTCTGGATAACCCAAGTGTATATGAAAAGAAACTGGGCGTACGCTTTTGTGGCATCATTCAAATCGCTTTTAAAAAAGACAAGCCGTCAGATAAGGAAGCATTTAAAATCTGAAAAAAACCACGCGGGATCTCATACGCCAGACAGAATTAACCATCCCCGGCCAAAACTGGTTCTCAGGGATCATTATGATATTACGGACGAGGTTGTTCATTATCTTGAAATGTCCGGCGTAGAAATCGTTTTATTCAACGATTTCATCAATCCCGGCAAGAATGTATCCCGTCCGGATCAATTGCTTGATGCCCAAAAGATGACATCACTCTGGTCTGAGATCAGTAAAGAAGACTGGTTCTGGCAACCGGGTGGCTGGCAGGATTGGCAGCTTAAAGGTGTTTTAGTCTCACTATTCCAGCATTTTTGGTTTAAGACAATTCCGGTTCTCTGGAAAAGCATGCTTGAGGGAAATGCATTGATCGCGCAAAAAAATCCATGCGGGATCGTGTGCGGAGGAATCTGGGGACCCCGCGAGACAGGTTTTATTATGGCTGCACGGGCTTCCAAGGTCCCGGTAATTTTTTACCAGCACGGTTCAAGCATGGGGGATATTCAAAACACGATGTGGGATCTAATGGATTTGTACTATTCCGATTATCAGCTTGTTTATGGGGAGGGAGAGAGGGATTATATTGAGAAAAGGTCGCTGCATATGGATTCATTATCCACAGGAATTCCTGTGGGATCGGCACGGCTGGATTATTTAAGTAAAAACCATGATGAACCCCGAACCTTCGATTTCCTGAAAAAAATGACCGGGAGAAAACATTGGCCCTTTGTTGTATACATCCCGGGGGCAATGTCCAATAACTTTTACCTCTATGATTTCAATTATTTCCGCAATTGTTATATTTTTGATATCCGGACAAAAATTGCGAAGACCTTTAAAAAATATCCTGGTTATCGTTTTGGCTATAAAGCATTCCTCTCACGAGGGAATGACCCAACGATCGACATGCTTTCTGCAGTATGTCCCGAATGCGAGATAATCGATTCTGTCCCACTCAGCGAATTGCAGTGGTCTGCTGATATGCTGGTCTACGAGATGCCGAGTACTGGACTCTATGAGGGTATGTTGACAGACAAGCCCCTTATTGCCCTTACAGATCGTGATCTGATTACTATGCCGGATTCCGTAAAGAATCTATTGAAAAAGCGTGTGACTTTGTGCGATTCTGGTTCGGAATTTGTTCAGACCGTTGATTGTATTCTCGAAGGAGGATCACTTCACCCGATAACCGACCCGGACCGCAGTTTCCTAAAAACATTCTGCACATATCTCGATGATGGGAATTCTGCCATAAGAGCAGCAGACGCAATTCGTCGAATCATCCGAGATTAAGCAAACCCAAAACCCAATAGTATCAAAAGGATGACCCTTGAAAAAGGTATTTCGATCAAATATTTAATCTGTTGCAGGAAGAGCGGCCATCCTCCGAGATTGGTTTTTCTGATGAGAAATTTTAACCTGATAAAAAGCGGAGCTGAACCCTACCGTTTTTTCCCCGGTCTGGCACCACGAAAGACTATCCCGCAAAGGCAGGCTATATCAGAAAGCATTGAATAAGAGCAAGGTGCGGGAGAAATTTCAACGCAGTTGAGAGAGGAGCATAAAACAGGATTGGTGAATTAATAAGAGGTTTTATCCGATTGCACAATTTTTTTCAGGCAATATCGTATACCAGGTAAAGAGGCACATAACCACAGGCAAAAAATAAGAAATAAATCGATACCTTTTCTCAAGAAAGAAACCAGGGAATCGGGTTGTATCAGGCTCCAGGAGGTACATGCAAAACTGAAAAAAACTGATGGCATGTATCCGTGCATGCCATCAGCCCGGGTAATACCGGCATACAGGCAATCTCCCATATGCCTCCTGAGTGCAATATTCAGTTTATGACGATGATGCTGGATATCTTTTTCGGATGTATCGATTAGATTAATGAAAATTCTCAACGCATCAAGATACCCAGAGGGACTTCTGAATAACTGATGAAAAGACTCCGAATGTTCTCCTTGCCGGTAATAAAGCGCAGCATCATGGATATAGGCTATATCATAGCGTTTTGAAATTTTCAACCACATGAGTAGATCAGCTGCATAAGGGTATTCGCATGAATATCGCCCGACATTGTCATACACTTCCCGTCGCATCATAACCGTTGGACAATTGATAAAATTCCTTCTGGTAAGGATCTCATTAAACCCTTCAGGAGCCGGGAAAATTATATTTTCTTCGGAGAGTTCAATCCGTTTCTGCACATCTTTGCATAAAATGATTATTGAACTGAATGTCATCGCTACATTCTGATGGGATTCAAGAAACTGAATGCAGGTCCGAGTAAATTCCGGATCGATATAATCATCCGAATGGAGAATATGAATATACCTTCCACGGGCAAGTTCAATACAACGGTTAAAATTTCCAAAAAGTCCCAGGTTTTCCGGGTTTTTTTCATAACGAAGCCGTTCATCCTTATAACAGGAGATTACGTCATCTGTTGAATCTGACGATGCATTATCCACGACGATAACCTCGATATTTCGGTATGATTGGTTTAATGCACTCTCAACAGCCATCCCAATCATATCCGCACGGTTATATGTAGGAATACATATGGAGACGAGGGGGTCACCAGCGCGATGGAAATTTTGATTGTCTGTTATTTCCGGTACTTCTGCCACGACTATGCAGCCCTCTGCTGTGTAAAATACTCTATCGTCATGCGGATGCCGTCATGAATATCTGTGACAGGTTTCCAGCCAAGAAGAGCTGCAGCTTTTCTGATATCGGCTGAGTTAAACCACACCTCGTTTTTTCGATGGGGGAGTGCCCCCCACGATAATCCAATATTTTTATTCATCATATGCATGATGATTTGTACCATCTGTTTGACGCTCCAGGGGTTTCCGGTCCCGATATTGATCACTTCATAGTGCTCTTTGAGGGGATATACGGATATAACTGCGATATATGCATCAATGATGTCATCGACAAAAACAAAATCCCATTTTTGTTCACCGGTGGTCATCTGGGGAATTTGATTCATGGAAAATGAGTGAATGAGATAGGGAATAAGTCGTCGTTCATGATCTCCCGGCCCATAAGGAGGGAAAAGCCTCAACGAGATGCCATCAACACCATAGTTAAGTGCATAAAACTTGCATGCCTCCTCAGCGTGGAGTTTTGTCAAAGCATAGAGATTCTGAGGACTGACCGGATCATTTTCAGATAATGCTCGATCTTTCTGTTCATAAACGGCACAGGTACTGGTATTTACAAAAAGTTTTACCTTATTCACCCGTGCAGATTCCAGCAGGTTGATCGTCCCCATGACATTGGTTTCCATCATGACGTTCACTTCAGAAGAGGTATGTTCTACAGCATAGTATGTCACGAGGTGTAAGATAGCATCCGGGGTGAATTTCGCTACTATTTCGGATACATCGTCACAATTCCGGATATCTCCCTTGAATACCGTAATGCGATCAAGAATCGTGTCAATGCGTCTGAGATCAGAGGATTCACGTACGATTATTCCTACTTCATGACCACGGTCCAATAATTTTTTCACGAGACGGGAACCAATAAATCCATTTGCTCCGGTTATGAGAATTCGTTTCATGATCGTTTCTTGCATACACGTAGGTATTTACCCGTGTCGGATTTCCCAGTTGTACCCTATTTTGGGATCAAACGGATCGAATCGTTCTATCTCATCTGGATCGTGAGGTATATCTGAACAATTAGCCACAATCGCTTTTTCATTTCCAATTGCCTTGAACCCATTAACGATATGCGGGGGAATTTTTACAAGGACATAATTATCCTCCCCCATGCAGATTTCCTGTATCTGGCCACTTGTCGGGGAGCCTTTGCGGGCATCGTAAAGGACGAGTTTGATATTTCCTGAAATTACGGCATAATTGAGTTCCATTTTCCTATGGACATGCCAGGCCTTTATTACTTGGGGAAAAATAACGGAGAAATAGATCTCCCCGAATTTACTGAAATGTGGATCCGTACACTTCATCATATGTCTGACCATTCCCCGGTCATCCATAATCGTTCTCAAAGGAATTATCTCGACTCCCTCTATCATACAAACACCTTGTCCCGGTACCAGGGAATAGTCAACTGCAAACCCCTATCCAGACTGTATTTCGGAGACCAGTTCAGCAATTGACTGGCTTTATCTATTGAGAGGTACTGGTTGAGGATCTCATTTTTACTTTCGTTTAGGATAACAGGGGTCGTATCCTGTCCAAATAAAGAGATAATTTTGTTTACAAGATCCAGTACATTGATTTTCTCTCCACTGCTGAAATTGAATGCCTGACCATAATTTTTCTTCTTCTCCAGAGATTCTGCCATGACCAGATAAGCATCAACCGCGTCACTGACAAAAAAGTATTCACGTACTGGCCTGCCATCGCTCCGAATAACCGGCCTTTTCTTTTCAATAAGTGCTTTAATCGTTCCCGGTATAATCCTGTTGAAATTAAGGTCACCAGGGCCATAGATATTTCCCATCCTCGCCACACCGATCGGCAACTGGTAACTAGTGGCATAGCATTGGGATAAGAGATCAGTACAGCTCTTGGATGCATCATAGGGATGTTCACCTTTCAGAGGCATATTTTCCGTATATGGCAGTACGTGACTGGTACCATATGCCTTATCTGATGATGCTACACACACGCTCTTTACGCCTTCTGAATACGAGTTAAGATTCCTGACTGCTTCGAGCAGGTTCCAGGTTCCCTGGATATTTGCTTTGAAGGTTGTTACCGGGGAGCGATTACCGATATTAACAATAGTCTGTGCGCCAAGATGATAGATACATTCGATTTCATACTCAGCAATGGTCCGTTCGATACAGTCAAAATCTTCAAGTTCTCCCCTTACAACGGTGACATTCTGTATATCCTGCAGCCACGACCCAAGAATTCGTGAGCGGGGAACCCAGTCCCTGACGAGAGCAACAACTTCTGCTTCAAGATTTATCAGCTGGTTTATCAGGTTGAGACCAACGATCCCAGTTCCCCCGGTTACAAAAACCCGTTTTTCTCTCCAGAAATTCAGTCTTGCCATATTTTCCATTTTGGATCCTCCTTCCACATAGCATTCATATCCGCATAATCTTTGTAGGTATCCATGGCATGCCAGAACCCGTCATGAATATAATAACCGAGTCTATTATTTTCAGCCACTGCTTCCAGGGTATCTTCGAACATTACGTCAGTCGAAGGATCGATATAATCAAATATTTCCTTTTCAAGAACCATGAATCCGACATTGACATATTCATTCATCTGGGGTTTCTCGCTGAACTCCTTGACGATATTACCCTTGAGTCGGACAATTCCATATTTCGAGTAAGGTCGGGTTATGGTGATCGTTGCGATAATATTTTCCTGTTTTTTTATTTTTTCATGATGCTCAATGAGTTTGGCAAGGTTGATATCGGCGACCCCATCTCCATATGTTGCCAGAAACGTCCCGGTTTTTATTGCATCTTTACACAGTAACAATCTCTTGGCAGTTTTTGATTCAAGACCTGTATGGACGAATGATATTTCCCAAGGATCCTTCGCTTTGGGTGGAATAGTGTCGCGAAGATTTATACTAAAATTCTGCAGAACCGGATACTGGTTGAGGAAATAGTCGATGATCATTTCACCTTTATAACCCAGGGTAAGAATGAATTTCCGGTGATTATATGCAGAATATATTTTCATGATATGCCAGAGAACCGGATATTCCCCGAGTTCTACAAGAGGTTTTGGCATCTCCCGGGTTTTTTCGCTTAACCGGGTACCGCGACCTCCACAAAAAATAACTACATCGAGAGGTTGGTGTATTTTTTTTTTCAATAATTTTTTTTGCATTAATCCTATGTTGATTTTTGTGGTATAAATTTTTAATAGTCGAAAATGAGAATAAGTATGAATGCCTGCAGTTCCCTGATTCTTCCGGCATATACATTATTAGGTATTCGTAGTCCTGAATGATTACCCGTGATTGTCTTCGTGAATTAAGAACCTGATATCAATAAACAGTTGGGGAAGCCTTAATGCATCTAATTCATGAATCCATTAAAATTATCAAAAATGAGGGATTAATGAGCTTTTTATCTAGACTCATTAATTGCGTTGGGAGAGATTTGAGAATTTTTTTTGCGTACATCAGGGTGGAATTTAACCCACATACAAAATTTCATATGAAAGATCTTAAACCCGGGATAAAAAGTGCAGAAAGGAAAAACACTGCAATAACCCAAGAGGCAATAGCGAGAATTGTCCAGGCATATAAAAAGACTGAGACTGATCAAAGGGAGCAGGAAAAACCCTATCAGATCAGCGGCGACTGGGAGATAATAATACAGGAAAACTATGATGAGATCGTTGAGAAAATCAACAGGGGGTTGAGCCGTTCAGGAAATTTTCCTGTTACATACATGGAAAAGATCCGGCTCCTCCTCACGATAAAACGTAATTATACTGTCTGGAAACTGATGACCGGCTTTCCTGATGAAGTACTCGATTATACAAAAGAGATCGGAAACATGCACGGAGTGGACCACAACGGTTATTCATGATGCTCCCTGCATTCCACCAGTCATATTATGCGCAGAGAATCTCTCGTCTTATCTCGGCAACCGATGAGAAGCCGGTGGTGATCGAAATTGGAGGCGGGTACTGGTAACTCCCATTCCATCTCTTTAAGCACCTGAAAACCAAGTGCATTTATGTTTATCTCGACATTCGTGAAATGTGCATTATTGCGGCATATTTCTTAATGAGTAATTTTCCCGAAAAAAAGACATTATTATACGGGGAAAATCCCGGTGAAATGATTAACTTCAGGCACTATAATATCATCATCCTGCCCAATTACCAGCTCAAAAACTTCCTAACTGGTGTTGCTGCCTGGTCTTTAATTCCCACAGCATGAGCCAGATGAGTGCAGAAACCGTGACTGAATATTTACACCAGATAAACAGGATATGCACATCATTCTTCCTCCATGCAAATGTTGAGGGATCCCCGCAATCAATAGCTGGGAATTCTCAATATATCGATCTCAGTGATCCGAGATTTGAATTACCCTCTGAATTTTTCAAACATATCTACCGGTTCCCGGGATTGATTCGCAATGATGGTTATATTGTCTCCGAATTTTCAACATGGGGGTATCTTTACGAAAGGATCTCGAATTAATTAGTTTCAATCGTCATCAACGAACGGGGTTGATCATTTTCTCAGGACTATAAAATCAGTCAGTTACCTCGTATCACACTATTAAGTTATGTCGTAAACATTTCAACGATATCATCTCTTACCGGTAAAAACAAACATTTGATAAATCGCTGATTTTCTTCTGAGATTATGGGTCGCGATACGGTTAATGCATTCATTGCTGCCTTTTGTAAGGAGGTACTGTCACTCTCGCTTGGTACCGAAGGAAGATCCTCAAAAATATTCATGTCAATTCGGCAATCGGATTTGACATGGATAATCGGAATCCCCTGAGCCAGCGCTTCAACACTAACAGTTGTTTCAGTATAAAAAACGAGATCTGTGTCAGCAAGGAGAGAATCAATGGATTTATCAGACACAATCAATTTTTCCGAAAATTCGCCTATATATCGGGATATTTGAATGTATGGTAACACCGGATGGCATTTGACAATGATGTCGACATCAAGCCCATTCAGCGATTTTACGACCTTACTGATAAGTTCCAAGGATTCATCCAGGCCTCCTGATAATGCGATCAAGACTTTCTTTTTATTTAATGGCTTTTTTGGCTGAACACCAGAAATTCTCTGGTTAATATGGGGGTACCGTAAAGCACCACCAACAAGGATTGTTTCATCGGTAAACCCGGATTGTTCTAGAGTAGTTTTTCCCAGTTCCCCGCTTGCAATTATGATATCTGGGAGCGGCATGATGTTCCTCTCATGCCGGGACATGGAATAACACGTATACATCGATCTCACAAGGGTATGTGCATATCCCACAAGTTTGGTCTCCTTTTCGAATTCACGAATTCCGGCACAAAATAATTTTTCCCAGATCTGGTTTTCAAAAAGATACAAAAAAATATCTGTACGGTAGTTTTGCTTCAGCGATCGTGTAGAGCAGTAACGAAGATACGATTCTTCACGGCGGATATTCAGGTTATCCCTTCGAAATTCCTCAAAAACGATATCCGTCATATCAATTCTTTCCCATGAAGGAAGTGGTCTTTTCGTCAGAGGGGTAGACCTCATATAATTGAGAGATTTCCATACATCAGACGGACTGATAAGTTCTTCGAGCAGTATAAATTCTTCATCATTCCGGATTAATTTCAAAAGAGCTTGCGGGTAAAAATATGTCGGAAGAACATCGATAAGATAAAAAAAGGGGATCTTTTTTTCCATAAACCGGTCCGCAATCCCCATGAAAAAAATATTTTCAAATTTCTGGTTTTTTAGAAAAGACCGGTCATCAGCCCATGAGTGCATTGCCACATATCCGTGAGATTGTTGCAGTTTGTGGGATCTCCTTATAAAATGTTTCACCCTGCGAAAGATCCCTGCCATAACAATACGCGAAATATATCTCGAAAAAAACCAGGATTTCCGCAGGATAACGGAAATGGAATAAGAGATCTTTTCTCTGAATCTGCTGATCGGTGATTCATAGGTCAATATATCCATGTTACATTCAGGGGGACAATTTTTTACCAAAGCTTCCGATAGGGCACGGTTTTCACAGATAAAGACGAGATTGCCGTGATCGCCATTTACAGTTTCCTGAAAAATTTTTATGTAACAAAAATAGAGCAGCACATTCGATATGAGCGGGCTTTTTTCGGAAACAGATGACGCCCACCAGAGAACATGATTATCTGTAGGGATAAGGGATCCGATATAGTCGATATAGCTTTTCCGGTATTCCCTTGCAATATCCTGGAGCCGTTTACCTATAGAAATGCGGGTATTGGTAACTCCGAAATTTCTTTCCAGTTCGCGGAGCCTAGGATAATTTTTTCCGAAATAAATCCAGTGGAAGGGTTCCTGGATCTTTTTTTTTTAATTATTTTCCTGTATTCGGATATATGAGAAAGGGAAATAATCAGAACTTTTCCTTTTTTCATTACTTTATAACGTTTTCTCTTAAGACCAATAAATTGTTGTTGGATGAACAGGCGAATAAAGGTTTTTTACAATTGATACATATGTTATAAAAGCGATATTAGCGTGAATCATCATGATAAAACCCCCCGTCGCGGTTACAATACGATCTTTCAATCAAAATGGTCCTGCAATGGGATTACTACGCAATGAATTTGAGATTGTATACATTAATTCAACGGGCTCGCGTTTATCAGAAGACGCCTTGATCAGTGCAATTCACCAGGCGGAATACGTTATTGCCGGAACGGAACGATTCACCAAGAACGTGATCGAGTCATCTCCAAGGCTGAAGGTATTATCCCGTGTGGGTGTCGGCATTGATAATATCGATCTTAAAGCAGCAGAGAATAGAAGTCTTTGTATACTCAACACTCCGCAAGCACCTGCACTTTCTGTGGCAGAACATACACTTGCTCTTATTCTCACCATACTCAAACACATACCAGACTATAATTCCCAAATCCGCCGGAGAGATTTTTCTATTCAGCCCGGAACTCTATTGATGGGAAAAACGATTGGTATTGTTGGTATGGGAAGGATCGGTTCGACAGTAGCATCAATGCTTCAGGCATTAGGATGCAAAATTACCTATTTTGATCCCTATCTGCCCGAACCGTCATCTTCAACCTGGACGGCTTTTACGTCACTAAAAGATCTGGCAGCCGGAGCGGATATCATAACAATCCATGCTGTACCCCAGCAGAACGGTTCCGCCCTTTTCGATGAACATATCTTTAAACACTGCAAAAGAGGATGCATAATTATCAATACGTCACGAGGTTCGCTAATCGATGAAATTGCCCTCGAGCATGCACTGAATGAGGGGATCGTATATGCTGCGGGGTTGGATGTCTTCTCTAACGAACCATATTCAGGAACATTACTCATATATCCACAAGTGATAGTAACACCCCATGTAGCATCCAACACGATTGAATCACGTCAGGATATGGAAATGGAAGCGGTAGAACATATAATTGAAATTAAAAAGGGACTGGTGAAATGAGAGCATTAGTTACGGGCGGTTCCGGATTTCTCGGAAGTTACCTTGTCAAAGAACTTGTCAAAGGCAATCACGAAGCAGTCATATACGACCTTGCCATACCAGATGAATTTAAGAACTCGGCTGACAGTTCCCAGGTTGAATATATTCAGGGGGATATTCTCAATTACCCGGCATTATGTGCCGCTATGAAAGATTGCGACATTGTATTCCATACGGCAGCTATCGCTGACATCGACATAACGCGTACGATGCCCCAGCAGACCATGCAAATCAATGTTGTAGGTACTGCTAACTGTCTTGAGGCGGCAAGGCATGCCGGAGTAAAGCGATTCCTTTTTGCGAGTTCTGTTTATACCGCTGGAAAGTGGGGATCATTTTACCGAGTATCAAAACAAGCCGGGGAATCTCTATGCAAAACATATCATAATGAATTTGGACTGAATTATACCATTCTCAAATATGGAAGTCTTTATGGGCGCGACGCAAACCACTGGAATTTCATCTATATCGCGTGCAAGGCGCTCCTTACAACCGGAGAATTTACCTATATCAGTTCAAAGGACGCTGTCCGTGAATATATTCATATTTTTGATGCCGCACGGGAAACCGTTCGGATTGCCGAGGATCCGACTTTCTCCAACAAATCCGTCCTGATTACCGGCCACCAGAGGATGAAGATTGAAGAATTTTTTTCTATGCTCAAGGAAATTATCGGAAAAGATGTCACAATCTATTATACTCCGGCAGAACAGCACAAACATTACATCATTTCCCCATATTCATTTGAAAAGGATGTGCCTATACGCGTAAATCTATCCACGTATGTGGATATCAGTGAAGGAATTCTGGATTGTCTGCGGGAAGTCCAGAAAGAACTGGATCAGGATGCCCAACATAAGAAACCGTGACTTGAACCCTGCCTGTAATTAATGAACCTTAAGCACCCAAGAGGAATAACAATGAGCTCATCAGTAGTTTGCCCCCTGTGTCACCACATTCACTCGGATATCATGTCTGAAAAACTGAGATACGAGTCCCCACGGAAAGTATACAAGTGCCAAGATTGTGGTCTCTTATATCTTTACCCGCAGATGACCGCAGATGAAGAGCGGTTATTTTATGAAAAGGAGTATGGGGAAATATACAGTAGCGAAAAAGGGACAACACCTGCCAAACTTTTTGAATCACGATTACCGGATGCACGTTTGTATTTCGAATGGACCAGGACGGATCTTAAGAAAAACCACGAATGTCTGGAACTGGGTTGTGCTTCCGGCTATTTCCTTGCAACAATCCGAGACCATGTGTCTGGAGTCTCCGGGATAGAGACACATCTGCTACTGAAGGAGTATTGTGAAAATATCGGGATTCACATATACGAATCAGTAAATGAATGCAAGAATGAACAATTTGATCGTATTTTCATGTTTTTCCTGTTGGAACATATCGGAGATCCTGTCAATTATCTGAAGGGCGTAATGAGAATTTTAAAAAAAAGTGGAAAACTCTTCATTATCGTCCCGAACGTCGACGATGCTCTCCTGAAGTTATATGATATCCCCGGGTTCAAGTCATTTTATTTTACCCCTGCTCACCAGTTTTACTATTCCAAGGATACGCTATCCCGAACATTTCGGACTGCCGGCATCTCTGAATTCATGATTCATCCCCGACAGAGATATGATCTTTCAAACCACATGCACTGGATGATGTATGAAAAACCTGGTGGCGCAGGACGCTATAATGATGTTTTCTCCCAAGTCCTGCTCAGTGAATATGCACAATGTCTTGAGAAACAGTTCCTCTGTGATACATTGTATGCTGTTATAACAAAAAAATGATAGTAAAATTATCAAAAATTATGACGGAATGATTACCAGATGACCAACAGAAAGAAAGCGGCAATAATTGGTTTTGGAGGAATGGGCCAGAGACACTACACAGCATATTCAAAAATTGGTGTCGATATTGTAGCAATTTCTGACTGGGAGCCGAATAAAGTTAAAAAAAACCTGCCTGCATTCAATCCCGATCATATATACAATAATCACCTGAATCTACTAAAAAATGAAAAAAACAACATCGATATTTTGAGTGTTGTAACAAATGGACCCACTCACGCCAAAGTCACTATTGATGGTTCCGAAGCGGGAATTAAAAACATTTTATGCGAGAAACCAATGGCAACAAATCTATCCGATGCCCGGAGGGTTATCGAGGTATGTAAAAAGAATGAGACCCGTCTTGCAGTCAACCATATACGGAGATGGAACAAAAATTATTTAAACCTGAAAAAACTGATCTCAGAAAATATTATCGGTGAAATCAGGCACTTGTATTTCAGTTGCGGATCAACCGGCATCGGAAATTTTGCTATCCACTTCTTTGATACAGCACGCTTTCTTACGGCAAGCGAGCCAGAATGGATCGTAGGATTTCTCGATAAAACCGGAACACCCAATCCGAGGGGTATTGCTTTTGTCGATCCTGGTGGTTATGGTATCGTCAAGTTTAAAAACGGGTGCCGTTTCTTCCTTGATACCTCTGAGGACACAGGGGTCCAGTACAGTTTCCAGATCGTTGGTGCCTTAGGCCGTATCATCATTGACGAACTGAACGACACCTGGCAGATATGGGCAAGAACAGGCCCTAACCGGGAAATTCCCTGTACAAGATACGGTACAAATATGGAGATCATACCATTCCATAGTACAGAAAAATTTGATATTGTTACTTTAACTTCAAGAGCAATGGAAGAACTCCTTTCCGGCAATCCAGTCAGCAGTACAGGAGAAGATGGCCAGAAATCCCTTGAACTGGTCCTCGGACTCCACGTCTCTGATGAGCACATGAACACGAAAGTATGCTTACCCTTAACGGAACAGAATTACCAGAAGGACGTTCAGATCGCATGAACATAATATTCATAAAATTATGAAAAACAAAATCCTGATAACCGGGGGAGCCGGATTTATCGGCTCCCACATTGCCAGACGGCTCGAAGAAACGGGTTATGATGTCACCATTATTGACAATCTTACAACGGGAAATGGAAAGAACATTCCCGATAATGTTGATTTCATCAAGGGCGATATCTCGAAACAAAAGTGCATTTCTTCTATCTCTGGTAAGAGCTATCAAGCAGTACTCCATCTCGCTGCCCAGTCATCAGGAGAGATATCTCACGCCAAACCGGAACTTGACTTGAAAGTCAATACGCTGGGAACACTGCTTCTCCTGAAATGGTGCATGAAAAACAAGATCCCCCGCTTCATGTACGCCAGTTCAATGGCAATTTACGGGGATGTACCGCATAATCCGGTCTCAGAAAATGAAGTCTGCAACCCCCTATCATTTTACGGGATTTCCAAATTTTCCAGTGAGCAGTATATCCGGAATTTCTCCAAGGATGGATTATCATCGACCTGCTTCAGGATGTTCAGTGTTTACGGGCCGGGACAGAATATGACAAATATGAAGCAGGGCATGGTCAGTATCTTTCTTGCCTATCTTATGAAGAATGAGACAATCTGGGTGAAGGGCAGCAAAGACCGCTTCAGGGATTTTATCTATATCGATGATGTCGTTGATGTGTGGTGTTCTTCTCTTGAGGATGAGAACACATTTGGGAAAACATACAATCTGGCGGCAGGCCAGAAAACATATGTAGGGGATCTGGTAAGAAAGGAAATTGCATTGTATGGACATAACCCGAAAACATATCCGGTGAAATTTGAAGGGTCAACACCGGCTGACCAGTTTGGGCTTTATGCAGATATCTCACTCATACGGCGCGATCTCAAATGGAAACCCAAAGTATCGCTGGACGAAGGGCTGAAGATGATGATTTCATGGATAAAAAAAGAATATCATATAACATAAACAACGATTATCGAAAACAGGTGTTGATATGATTGCCGCACTATTAATCGGCCGGGAAGGGAGTGTTGGTTTTCCCGGGAAAAACGTCTATCCGGTTCTTGGAAAACCATTGATGGTATACCCTCTTCTCGCAGCGAAAAATGCGAAACTGGTGGATAAGATCTACACTTCAACAGATTCTGAAAAAATCAAAACAATCGGAAGAGAATATGGGGCTGAAATTATTGATCGCCCTCAGGAGCTCTGCACAAAAGAGGCTCTTGGAGAACACGCATTTGTCCATGGATACCGTACTATTAAGGAGCGGACAGGAAAAGACCCTGAACTCATCGTCCTTCTGTTCTGCAACTCCGCAACAATTCTGCCTGAAACGATTGATGCCGGTATAGATGCCTTAAAAAACAATCCACATTACGATTCTGCTGTCACAGTGTCCCGTTACAATATGTGGAGTCCGCTCAGGGCCCGGAAGATTGGGCAGGATGGTCTGCTTCACCCGTTTGTTCCGTTTGAGGTGTTTGGCGATCCAAAAACACTGAACTGCGATCGCGATTCCCAGGGCGATGCGTGGTTTGCAGATATGAGCGTGTCCATCGTCAGACCCTATTGTCTCGAACATCTCGACGATGGGCTTCTACCCCAAAAATGGATGGGGCAGCATATCTATCCCCTTAAACAATGGGGGGGGTGTGACGTTGATTATGAATGGCAGATTCCCCTGGTCGAGTTCTGGCTGACAAAACACGGATTTACCTGAAGAAATTATTATGTTTAACAATCTCAAGGATAAAAAAGTTCTCGTAACCGGTGCGAGTTCCGGTATTGGTGCATGCACAGCACGGCTGTTTGCCCATTATGGTTCGATCGTTGGTATCCATTATAATGCAAACAGGCACGGTGCTGAAGCAGTGTTGAACCAGATTATGCTTGCGGGAGGCGAAGCATACCTGATCCACGCAGATCTGCTTAAAAAAAAGGAACGGAACCGTGTAATAGACTTATTTATCCGAGATTCTGGCGGGATTGATGTCCTGATAAATAATGCCGGCACTATATTCGGAAATGAACATTTTCTTGTAATGAAAGATGACGAATGGCGGGACACCATTGATCTCAATCTCACAGCCCCCTATTTCCTTGCAAAACAATCCTTTGAATATATGATGAAATACGGCGGTGGAAAGATCATCAACATCAGTTCAATATCTGCCAAATACGGCGGGTCTGAAAAAAGTATCCATTATGGAGCAGCAAAAGCCGGTCTCGATGCAATAACCCGGACACTATCGAGAGCAGGTGCTCCTTTCAATATCCTTGTCAATTCCATCCAGCCCGGAGTTATTCAGACCGACGCACACCGTAAGATTGGACGTCTTTCCCTCGATGACCGGATAAAAAAGATCCCGCTGAAACGGGCGGGCACACCACGTGATGTTGCACAACTGTGTGTGTTTTTAGGTTCAGAAGCAGGAGACTACATTACAGGCCAGATCATCGGAGTCACTGGTGGGGATTAATCAAAATAGTTTTTATTGCATGAAACAAATGAGGTAAAAAAATATGGACCTTGCTTTCTCTAAAAAAATTTTTAGTTTTTTCGGAATAGATACGCACAAATTTTTATTTGGAATATTTGAAAAAAATGCAAAATATTTACTTGATAAAAAAATGAAAACACTTTTGCCAGATGAACAAAATTTTCTGCTAGAAGATGATGAAAGATTTCATTATGGTGATTGTGAATTAAACGAAATTGCTTCGCAATACGTTTGCCGCAGTTTTACGATAGACCGAATAAAATTCATTCGCAAATGCATGGAAGAAAATGATAATTTTTCTGTCGCAGATTTAGGTGATTCAAACGGGATTTTTATTCGTTTGATGGGGAAAACCGGTATAAGTGTAAATATTAGCGATCAAACAGTTAAGTGTCTGAAAAATAAAAAACTAGATGTAGTTAAAGCAAACATAGAGTTTTTACCGTTCAAGAATAATAGTATTGATCTAGTTCTTTTATTCGAAACTCTTGAACATGTTCCAAATCCTGTCTTACTTTTATGGGAAATAGAAAGAGTCAGTAAAAAATCATTAATTCTTTCTATTCCATACGTTAAAGAAACACACATCAACCGCTATAATTATACAGATAACAGACCCCTATATCAATACCATATTTTTGAATTCAATACAAAAGATTTTAAAAATGTGATAAAACTAACAAAATTTTCTGTTGGAAAAGAAAAGATCTCAACAGTGCTTAATCCTAGAGTTTCCATTTTTCATTTTATCATATTTACATTATGGGATTTTTTTATGGAAAAAGATTCATTTTGCAGCTGTTTCAAGCAGTTTTACATTTGTCAGCTTGTAAAAAATTAATCCCAAAAATTTTTTGTGCTCTACCTTTATTCTTTAAATCTTTTTCAATATCTTATCCTGACTTCTCCAGAACAAGCATGAGAAGGTAACGTTTAACTAAATTTATGGCAAAAAATGTGGCGTACACGATGTGCTGTAAGATGTAAAGATGCCCTCTATCCAACAGTGAATTGGAAACAAAGGAGAATATAGGGCAATAAATCTAAGAGATAACGTACTAAATTTAACCCCCTCCAAAATGTTGCATGAAAACGAGTTAGAAATGCACGCTTGTAGCGTATTCCTCAATATATTGTCTTTGGATAGTAAAAGTATATTTGAATATTGCATAAAATTAAGCCTTTGAACCTCAAAACTTACTAATAATGGATGATTTGGTAATTGTTTTTGTATCGCTTTATATGAATCGAAATTACAATGTCAGGATACTACACCCATTAGCAGAATCAATAAGGGGGGTAAAACCCTACTCAATTTTTTTAAAAAATTGCGAAGTGAATGTTTTTGACTATCCCACTGATACGGAACTGGAATTATTTCTTACCAAAATAAGGGACATGAATCCCAAAATAATTTCTTTCACGGTTATGTCGCCATATGCTCAAACCGCTAAGAAAATTACAAAATTGGTTAAACAACAGAATCCCAATACGATAATTATCTGGGGTGGCATTCACCCGACTATTTATCCGGATGGCTGTATCAATGATGTAGATATTATCTGTGTCGGGGAGGGCGAAGGGGCACTGGTTGATCTCTTAACAAATATCCGAGATGGGAAAACATATGATACGATCAGCAATCTATGGATTCGCCATGAAAATAAAATTATTAATAATTCTCTTCGTCAGTTAATTCAGGATTTAGATTCTTTGCCTTTTCCATTATATGGGAGTAAATCTTACTACTTCATCAACAATAATAAAATTACACAAGTTGATCCTTTACTTCAAGATCCTTATTATTTAATTCAAACGTCGAGAGGCTGCCCATGGAATTGTTCCTATTGTGGGAATAGTGCATTAAAACAGATTTATCGTGAACTTGGCCCATACACGAGAAGAAAATCTGTCAAAACAGTAATTTCGGAAATTAAACAATTCCTGAGCATCACAGAAAAAAATACCCGATTTATCATGTTTATCGATGAAGTATTTGCTATCGAAAAACGATGGCTGGAAGATTTTGTTTGTCAATATAAGAAAGAAATTAAATTACCATTTTTAGTTGAATATCATCCAAAACTGCTGAATATCAACATTATTGAGAGATTGAAAGAGGCAGGTCTGGATACAATAGTTATGGGAATTCAATCCGGTTCTGACTATGTGAGAAATCAGATATACGAAAGGCCCGGGACCAATGAAGAGATTGTTCGTCTTGCAAAAGAAATTTCTAAGCGGGGAATAAAAATATCCTATGACCTGATTTTAGATAGCCCCTACGTAAAAGAGAAAGAGTTAAAAGAAACAATAAATCTCCTGTTCCAATTGCCAAAACCATTGACTTTTTCCTTATACACACTCCAGTTTTTCCCAAATTATCCATTAACTAAAAAAGCCATTGAAGATGGATATTTAAACAAAGAAGATGCAGGATGGGAAGCTTTGATAGAAAAAACAATGAAAAATTTTGCATATGTTCCAAAATTTTTCCCCAATACAAAAGAACAAAAATTAAAAAATATTATTTGGCTAATTACTTTGAACAAGGCCAGTGTAAATACCGTTAAAAAGGCGGTATTTTTCGATACATTCCTATCAACTTTACTTTTAAATTATTTACATATAAAATCGATAGTCCTATCGAAATTTTACGGGGATGGTAGACCCCAAATTACATTGTATGCAATAAGTGCACTACATTATTTGAAGACCGGAGATCTTAATACACTTTATGTAAAAATTAAAGAACACTATTTTTAACAGAGATTCTACTAAATGCATTCTCCTATTGTAACCTGTTTTTCCTTTTTTCTCAGATATTTAAACGGAGAATGTTAAAAACCGTAATAATGCCCGGATAAACTGACTGCTATAAATTATTGAAAACTTAGTAATAATAAGAACTCCCACATGAGATCTGAAGAGATGAATATAATTAGTGACTCGATAAAAATTATCAAAACTGAAGGACTAATTCAGTATTGTGTAAGACTCATAAAAAGGGGACAAGGAAATTTTTATTACCTATTGATGTGGGTAATGATGGCAATATCTCACCAGTCGCGATTTCAACTGAAGGATATCAATGAAGGGCAAAAAAAGAGGACCGTTAATACTATCAATTCTATTGAAAATTCCATTTCCAGAATCATAAATTCATACAACCTCGCAATAAAAGACCAAAAGATACAGCAAGAGGTTTATAAAATTTCTGGTGATTGGGCAATCATTTTTGGAAACGATCAACAAGAATTAATACAAAAGTTGAAGCAGGGGGATAGGGAGGGTGTAAACGCCATTTTGTCAAATTTTGCAAGGGATAAGGTCAGCAGGGGCTTGCATCTCTTTGACACGATCCCACATTCCTTTTTTCATAAATTACTGCTCCTCAACTGCTATAATAAAAGTTATTTCATCTGGAAAAAAATGACATTTCTCCCGGATGAAGTGCTTGAATATTCAAAGGAAATCGGTAATATGCATGGTATAGATATTGATGGTAAATCAATCATGCTGCCCTCGTTCAACCAGTCCTATTTCGCGCAAAAGATCGACAGACTGTTCACAGGTTCTCTTAAGAAGATTACTATTCTGGAAATCGGAGGAGGTTATGGATCATTACCATATCATTTATTCAAACATACCTCACTCAAGTGCAGATATATCTATGTTGATTTGCCAGAGATGTGCACATTAGCCACATATTTCCTCATGAACCATTTTCCTGACAAAAAAATTTTACTTTACAAGGAAAGTGAGAACCAGATTTCTGATTTTTCAGAGTACGATATTATAATCCTGCCCAATTACTGCCTTCCAGATCTGCCAGAACGATCGGTTGACCTGGTTTTCAATTCACACAGCATGACTCAGATGGATCCAGATACTCTCAAAGAATACCTGCGGCAGATAAACAGGATATGTAAAAAATACTTTTTACATGCGAATAATGAGAATGAGAATAATTCGTTAACGCCGGGATTAAAATATCTTAATCTGAATAATCCGGAGTATGAACTTCCAAAAACCGAATTTAAACAGATCTATCGTTTACCTGAACTTATCAGAAATGATGGCTTTTTAATCCCGGAATACTCCAGCTGGGAATACCTTTACGAAAGAATATAAAAAACATTACAAAAAAAAGACCATTTTCATAGTACATCCTTATCGTTGTAGGTAGCGTACACGAAGTGCTGTAAAATGTAAGATGCCCTGTATCAACAGTGAATTGGAAACAAAGAGGAACAGGGCAATGAATCTAAGTGACATCGTACTAAATTACCTTACAGATAATGAGAAGGGAATGCAACAGCTCATCACATGGTTTCTGAACGATGTGATGAAAAAAGAAGTAGCTCAACAGGCCGGAGTACCGAGATCCGTGAGATCCAATACAAGGAGAGCGCACCGGAACGGGTACCGGCCCCAGTCCCTAAAGACCCGGTACGGAGAAGTCACACTCCTGAAACCCCAACTAAGAGAATTTCCTTTCGAAACCAAAATTTTCGACCAGTACTCCCGGACCGAGAAAGCTCTAGTCAATGCGATCATCGAATCGTACCTGCAAGTCATGTTACCATCACAAGAAATGTCACTATTGGAAAGGGATACATCATCGGTGCAAACAGTATAGTGACACACATTATTCTACCCAATCGAGTTGCAGCAGAAAATCCGGCACGTGTTATTCGATCGCGAAACTGATAAGAAAATAATGAAAAATGCATCGGGATAATATTAAATTCATAGAAAATTTCTACTCATCTCTAAAAATTTTCCGGCAATCGTTTTGGAAAGTCATTCCCGAGCTTTGGATCAAGAAATCATATATTAATCCATGGAATGCGAAGATATGGGATGTGAGTGATTTAAAGGCAGAAATCCAGCGTCACGGGTTGATGTATCTCTTTTCATCAATGGGTATTACCATGGTTGGTTTTTTTGCAACCATGTTTTATGCCCACTGGGTTGGAGCTAAGGTGCTCGGTATTTATTTTCTGTTCCTGTCAGTTTTTAACATTTTATGCGTTTTTATGGATCTTGGTGTCAATTATGCATCTATAAACCTAATGTGTCGGGGAAAAGATACCGACAGCTATTTTTCAGCAAACTTGGTAATTCACCTGGTATTGTTCGGGATTACTGTAGCGGGATTATTGTTATTCCACGAATATTTTTCTGTAATACAAACTACCGATTTACTTCTGCTCCTCATCATTGCCGCAGGACTGATGACACTGCTTTCCATTACGAGTGTTGCAATATCCGCGAGCAACCGACTCGGACTTGCAGCATCTTTAACATTCCTGAACAACGTTACAAGGATTGGTTTTCAGGTAGTTGCAGTTTTTTTGGGATTCCAGGTTTATGGATTAATCGGGGGACTCATCGCCGGTTTGTTGTTACAAGCCCTGATTGAGCTGAAATATATTGATTATCATGTAAGAAAGTTCGACTTCTCACAGGTCAAGCAGATTTTTTCATATTCCAACTGGGCCTTTCTGGCAACGACAGGGACAGTTCTCTTCGATAATTTAAATCCCCTTATTATTGGATATTTTATGTCATTTTCCGATGTAGGGGTTTTTGGGGTCTGCTGGACCTTTTCGTTTTTTGCCCTTTTTGTCAGTACCGCTCTATGCAACTCCCTCTATGTGAAGGTGAGCAGATGGCATTCTTCAGGGGATAGGAACGCGATCGCCCTCTCACTTTCGCGTGCCACTACCTATTCCATGATTTTCGCAATTCCCATTCTTGTCGGGTCCCTGTTTTTGGGATCCCAACTTCTTTATTACTTGTATGGTGCATCTTTCATGATAGGGGCGACTGCGCTCGTGATTATCATAGGGATGAGGGTTGTTCAGTCAGTTTTACAATTATATTCAAATTTTCTTCTCGCAACAGATCATGCCAGGCAGGCAGTATACGGTGTTGCATCAGGGATTGTTGTTAACATCATGCTCACCATTACTCTTGTGCCTCTAATCGGGCTATCTGGAGCGGCTGTTGCATCTCTGGCTAATATCATTATCAATACAGCAGTGGCCTATAAATATCTCGGCGGCGTGATTCCCATATCTATCGAGACAAAACCATTGAAACATATCGCCCTGGCAACAGGAGTGATGATGATACCCCTTTTCCTTATCAACCTTATTACCGTCAGTCATAACCTCTTCCAGACTGCCATGATGGTCCTTGGAGGAGCAGTGATTTATTTTGTCGTACTTTTACTGATTGATCACCAGTTAAGGAATGATGCACTCATGATTACAAAAATCCGATGGTGGTCGTAATGAATACAAACCGGATCAGCGGTTTTTCCGATAAAAATGTGGAAGTATCCATGTTTTTTTCCGAGAAATTTACCGTTACGAAGATAAAAGAATATTAATGAGATAAATAAGAAACGTGTTCCCTGTGAAAGCTAAAATTCTTTTTATTTATCCGACACCGTTCAGGATAACCGGTTTGCCTATTGGATTGGCATCCCTGATTGCAATACTCAAAGATAAAGGGCATTTGGTAAAAGTCTTTGATACAGCATTTTATCATACAGATTCCGATAAGAGCCAGACAGAAATCCGGTCGGAAAGAAAAATCTCAAAAACGGTGATGAACGAGGATGTTTATCTGCCTGAAAACAAATCCTCCATGGAGACCGATCTTCTCGATGTGGTTACCTCGTTCAAACCGGATATTATTGGGTTATCCATTCTGGAAATAATGTACGATACCAGCGTTAACCTCTGTAAGGTGGTAAAAAAAGAATTCCAGGATATTCCCCTCATGGCCGGAGGTGTCTTTCCGACACTGTCACCTGAAGTCGTGACACGTGAACCGGTTTTTGATATCGTCTGCATTGGGGAGGGCGAATCTGCAGTTGGTGAACTTGCGGATCGCATATCTCAGGGACTTTTTTACGATACCATTGAAGGACTTTGGGTAAAAAAAGATAATCGAGTTATCAAAAACCCTCCCTCTAAACTTCACGATATTAATACAATCCCCTTTCCCGATTTTTCCGAGTTTGATCCCCGTCTTTTCTACAAACCCATGCAGGGAAAAATGTACAAGATGGTGAATATCGAGACTTCACGGGGATGCAATAATGATTGCACTTACTGTGCTGCACCACAACTAAGGAAATTCTACAAAGAAAACGGATGCGGGCGGTATAACAGAAATATGGACATGAAAAATATCATTGAACAGATCCATCTTCAGGTGCAGCGGTATTCTCCGGAATTCATCTATTTTTCCAGTGAAAACTTTTTACTTATGAGTGAAGAAAATTTTCAGACTTTTATTACAGAATATGAAAAGATCAAACTTCCTTTCTGGATCCAGACCAGAATCGAAACCCTCACAACCGAAAGACTGCTGGCACTCAAAAAAGTGGGCATGCACTGGCTCACCATAGGTCTCGAACATGGAAATGAAGAGTTCAGAAAAAAAGTGCTCAAAAGGTATTACACGAATATAAAATTCATCAAAAAAATGGACACCGTAAAGGATGCAGGTATGGGTGCATCAATAAACAATGTGATTGGTTTTCCTTTCGAGACACGGGATCTAATCTTTGAAACAATAAAAATGAATAAAATTCTGTGGGAGAAAAATAATAAACTGGAAATAAACGTTTTCCTGTTCACACCCTATCGCGGATGTGAATTGTACTCAATTTGTAGGGAACAAGGATTACTGAATGATATCCCCTTTACCAATTCGTCAAATATGAACGAAAGATCCGTACTGAATTTTTCTGAAGAATTCCAGAGAGATCTGTCAGGACTGATCAGGACATTCAATTTGTATGTCAAACTGCCGGAAGAATACAATGACCAGATAAAAATCGCAGAACAATTGACAGATGAAGGCAACGCAATGTTAAAGAAGTTGACGCAGTTGATAGGGTAATTCAAGGTGAGAGAACATAACCTGAAAGATGAATATCGATATAAGGTTCCCCGTCGTGAGAGGGACTTTTTTGGGCAATATTCATCCTCATAAAGATGATAAACAAGGAAAACCAATTTTTTAAAAGGCTATGAATTGTCTTCTCATTTTTGATTTTGACGGTGTAATTCTTGAATCGGTTGAAGTGAAAACTGACGCCTTCAGATCACTTTTTTCCTTTTCTCCTGAACATGTTGATCAAATAATCAAGTTTCATATTGATAATGGGGGCATGTCGAGGTTCGAAAAATTCCGGTATATCTATCGCAATATCCTCCATGAAGAACTTTCACAGGATCGTTTTGAAACCCTCTCGGCACGATTCTCAGAGATTGTAGAAGAAAAAGTTATTCAGGCTCCATTTGTGACCGGCGTTCCCAAGTTACTGGAAAAATTTTATCCTGATTATCCGATGTATATTGTATCCGCAACCCCCCAGGAAGAGCTTATACGCATAATAAATGCCAGAGGGATTTTCCGGTATTTCAGAGAGATCCTGGGATCGCCTGAAACAAAGACCGCACAAATCCAACGGATCATCAAAACCAACAATCTTCCTTCCAATAAAATTATTTTTATTGGCGATGCGATCAACGACTGGAAGGCAGCACGGGATTGCGGCGTCAAATTCATTGCAAGGTTAAAACAGGGTGAACCAGACAGATTTTCACAATTGCAGGATGTCGAATACACCATTACGGATATGCATGATCTGATAAAGTATCTGGATGAAAAAAAATGCTGAAAAAAATATCCTATACATTGTCATCGGGATCACCCCTTTATCCAGGTACACCACAAACCATATTCCAGAGCATCAAATCCATTGAACGAGGAGATAGTGCCAACACCTCTCTCATCACGGTGTCAAGCCACGCAGGGACACATATCGATGTCCCTTTACATTTTTGTCCAGGAGGAAAATCTGTCTCAGAGCTCCTTGGAGATTGTATCATTATTTCACCGGTGTATTGCATTGATGTCAATGTTAAGCCGAAAAATCCTGTCAGCATATCCGATGTGGCATCTGTTCTCGAAAAATGCACGGACGCTACAGGAATCTTAATCCGGACGGGAATGTTTCAGTTCCGGGCATCCGATGCGATGAGATATTGTTCTGATTATCCATGGATCGATTCTGAATTGCCATCATTTCTGAAAGGGATGTGTCCTTCTCTCCAGTTGTTTGGTACTGACACCTTATCAATTTCCAACCCCTCTCATAGGATTGAGGGACATGACTGTCACCGTGCAATTCTGTGCGGGGAAAAACCAGTTTTGATTGCTGAAGATCTCGATCTCTCTGACCCCGATCTGATTTCCGGGGCACTCAGAATTCTGATTTATCCTTGGATTATCGATCATCTTGATGGAGTACCAGCTCTCATTTTTGCAGAATTATACAGATTATCTCCTCATATCCAAGATTGGGAGGAATTGTTGTGATCCTCTGTTTTATCGCAGATGGACGGAGTATCCATACCCGGCGATGGGTGGAATTTTTTGCACAGAGAGGGTACACGGTCCACCTGATTACATACGATCCAATGGGAATAGTAATAGAGGGTGTTATTGAGCATGTCATAACATCCAGATGGAAGAACCTGTATCTCTCTTTCCTCCCGCGGCATCTTGCAATAAAAAAACTAGTGAATGACATTCGACCGGATCTGATCCATGCACATTTCATCGCGAAGTACGGATTTCACCTTCCTTCCCTACTATTCAAACCAGCAATTGTGTCCGCATGGGGGGATGATATCCTCATTTTACCAAAAAACAATCTGTTTATCTGGTATTACACAAAAAAGGTTCTCGATTCAGTTGATCTAATCTACACAGTCTCCCAAGATATAAAGAATCGCATTATTGATGATTTTAGGATTCCAAAAGAGAAAGTAAAATACTTCCCTTTTGGTATAGATACCAGTCTATTCTCACCAGCCTTAGATAAAAAACAACTTAATAGAACATCTGTTGAGATTTTTTCTAACCGTGGTTTTTTTCCGGTGTACGATTCGGAAACATTGGTAAGGGGTTTTGCACTTGCATATCAGAATGACCGCAGACTTCATCTCATCCTCAAAGGGGAGGGGGCAGAAGAACAAAAGATCCGGAATCTCGTTGTATCATTAGGAATTTCTGATAAAGTCACATTTAGAGAGAAAACGGATTACCGAGATGTCCCAAATGATTACCGTAATGTGGACATCTTTATCACAACTTCATTATCTGATGGAACGCCCGTTTCCATCCTTGAAGCAATGTCAAGCGGTCTTCCCTGCATCGCGACCAATGTTGGAGGAATTCCCGAATGGATCGACCATCAGAATACGGGGATTCTTATCCCTCCAAGATCACCAGAAATGGTTGCCGATGCAATCCTAAACTTGGCTAATGATCCCGCGCTACGAAACAAACTTGGATCAGCGGCGAGAGCAGTCATCATCGCTCGAGGCGAATGGACCAAATTAATGGTACAAGTAGAGAAAGATTATGAAGATCTCGTGAATACGTACAGAGAGAAGTGAATATGAAGTGGGACGGCAAGCGTGTGCTGGTAACTGGAGCTGGGGGATTCATTGGTAGTCATTTAGTAGACTTGCTTCTCAATAAAGGCGCAGAGGTTACTGCATTCGTCCACTATAACGCAAGAAACAACTGGGGTTGGCTTGACGGTCAATACAATTCGAATTCATTACATCTCAAAGTTATCTCTGGCGATGTGACAGATGCAGCATTCGTTCAAAAAGCTATTGAGAATCAGGAAATAGTTTTCCATCTCGCTGCTCTGATCGGTATTCCATATTCCTATGCTGCTCCTGAATCCTATGTTAACACGAATATCAAAGGCACTCTCAACGTTATGCAGGCCTGCCTTGATTCTGGTGTGAATCGCGTTATACACACTTCAACAAGTGAAGTTTACGGGACAGCACAGTATACACCAATTGATGAAAAACACCCATTACAAGGGCAGTCACCCTACTCTGCAAGCAAAATCGGGGCCGATAAGATTGCAGAGTCATATTACTGTTCATTTGATCTTCCGGTTGTGACCATACGTCCCTTTAACACATTCGGTCCTCGCCAATCTAACCGAGCTGTTATTCCTACCATTGTAACCCAAGCACTAACGTCAAATGTCGTTAAACTTGGCTCGCTTTCGCCTATCCGCGATCTCACATTTGTCGCTGACACAGTCCAAGGGTTTCTTCAGTTTGCTAGCAATAAAAAAGCAATAGGGATGACTATTAATATTGGTACAGGAATTGGTGTATCGATTGGTGAGCTTGCAAATAGAATCATAGCAATTACAAACCCGATAGCGAAAATTATATGCGAGAAGGATCGCATACGCCCAGAAAAAAGCGAAGTTATGAAACTAGTATGCGACAATACACTCGCACGGGAGCTTATCGGTTGGGAGCCGAAACATACGTTAGAAGAGGGTCTTTCTATCACCTGCGAATGGATGAAAGAACATATCAATGCGTATAAATCTGGACTCTACACGGTTTAGGTGAAACATTTTGCAAGCGATAATTCTCGCAGGGGGGAAAGGGCGGCGTCTTCTTCCCTACACAACAGTACTACCAAAACCCTTGATGCCAATTGGCGATTACTCAATCCTTGACATTATTCTCCGCCAATTACAAAATTATGGATTTGATCAGATCACAATCTGTACAGGCTATCTCCATGAGTTAATCTATGCGTATCTCGAAAGCAACCGAGAACTAGATCTCAAGATCAATTATACCCATGAAAAAGAGCCGCTTGGCACGATTGGTCCACTCCATCTTATCGATGACTTGGACGAGAATTTTCTCGTTATGAATGGCGATATCCTTACAGACATTGATTATCGAGCCCTAATCCGTGATCACAAAAAGCGCCATGCAATTGCAACAATCGCTACATACCAACGTGATGTCAATATTGATTTCGGTGTCCTTGAAAAAGACAAAAGCAATAAAATCTTTGCGTTTTGTGAGAAGCCCACATATCACTTTGATGTTAGCATGGGGATCTATGCGTTCTCAAAAAAGATCCTTGATTATGTGCCTAAAGGTAAACCGTTCGGATTCGATCAATTGATGTATACTCTTACAGAAAAAAAGGAGAAAGTATATAGCTACCCCCATGATGGATATTGGCTCGACATTGGGCGCCCCGATGACTATGCAAGGTCAATCGAGGAGTTCGAACGGAATAAAGATCGGTTCCTTCCATGAAGGTCCTTGTAACTGGTGCCTCTGGATTTACTGGCGTACAAATGACCCGCTGCCTATCTTTGCAGAAAAGGGTCACTCTCACCGGTCTTTCAAGAAAAGTATTGCCTCTTAACACTGATGCAAGAAAGATCTTATGGGTAAATTGTGATCTCCTCGATAGAGACCGGCTTTTTAATATCATGTCTCAAACCAGACCTGATGCAATCGTCCACCTTGCAGGATTGAATCGCGGTTCAATTAAAGAATTACTCGAAACTAATGCAATCGGTACAAAAAATCTTCTTGATGCAACATTCAAGATTAATAAGAAATGTCGTATCCTGGTCGTAAGTTCATCGGCTATTTATGGGTATGCCGGAAGGACCACAATCGCTGAAGATACTCCGTTCCGTCCACTAAGTGATTATGGAGTCAGCAAAACAGCACAGGAGTCTCTTGCTCTGATGTACCACACATTGTATGATATGGGAGTTGCAGTTGTACGCCCGTTCAATCTTTTTGGCCCTTACCAACCGAACTCTTTTGTATGTGGACATATTGTGAAGCAAGTGAAAGATATAAAATACGGCCGGAGAAAGAACATCGACCTCCTCGAAACAAAATCCTATCGAGATTTTATTGATGTCCGTGATGCTGTTGAGGCTTACTGGGCTATCCTATCTCATCCAAAATTCGAAAAGCAGTGTGCCGGAAAAGCTTTTAATGTTGGTTTCGGGATTGCTCGTTGTATATCTGAATTAATCACTGAAATTGAAAGTATTACTGGTAAAAAATACAAAATTAACCTCCCTAAAAAATCCCCAGAGATTCGGATACCATATCAGGAATGCAACTATTCAAGGCTCCATAAAACTACCGGTTGGGCTCCGAAGATTTCCTTTAAGCAGACACTTACTGATATGCTTGATGCAGCTTGAAATTAAACGTAAAAATAAGTTATAGGGTTATATCACTCCCATCTCTGACAAACGTGACGGTAAATACTTCTTTGTTACAAAGTCCAATCCTCGTGCAGCAAATGCTTGCTGTTCTGACTTTAGGTTCATTTCCAGTTGTAAACTGATTTGTTTTTTCCAGTAATCCGTAGCGAACCGGGGATCTGTAAGTTCAGCATTGAGTGCTTCCACATCTTTCTCAGATAGTTTATCAGATGGCAGATTGTAGTCACGAATATCACTTGGTTGCAATCCCAGAAACTGTGCTTTTGGTGTAGCGAGTAATTCTGACATATGGGCGCTCTTAATCGCACCGTACGCAACAGAAGCGTAAATACGGTATGACCACGGATCACCATCCGTAAAGACGAGAACCGGGATTCCCCAGCTGGAGTTGATTTTATTCAGCATCCGTCGTGTTGATCTCGCTGGCTGTCCTTTAAGATGAACAAGAATTGCTCCATATTCCTCATCAAATCCGTTTTCAATTAAACGGTCGTACATACCACCAGTCTCAAGGGCAATCACAAACTTAGCGTTATGATCAACAAACTCAATAGTTTCCACATTGTTTGGTATAGAATATCCGGCTGCGCCTACATCATCCTGACAATGGATTGTCTTCAAACCGCGCCGAGTCATTTCCTTAATCCTCATCGGTCCATAAATGCTTGCGCCATCTTCTTCGGGTCGAAGGTGAAAACCCTCTCTAGGGACTTCAGTAAGGATTTCAAGGTCTTCGACAAGGAAATTGCTTTCATCTTGAGCCCCAAATTTCGCCCGTTTCCAGCCTTCGGAAATATAGTACATTTCCCTTAAAGTTGAGGAACGATTCTCAATCAGCTGCTGCTTTACGAACCCTATTACATATGCCATCTTGAGCAAGTGGGTCGCGCTTTTCGCAGTTGCTGCTGTACGAAGGCTTTCTTTGTCACCATATTTCCAGACCTCAGTGGCATCATCATATGCAATATTGTATTTCGTTCGGGTGGGAAGTGAGATAGAGGGGATTTCTCCTGCTTTCATCTGGTCGTACCACGACGTTGCAATAGCGAGAAGCGCTTTCATAGATTGTTTGTCAAGCTCTTCTTTAGACATCGAGATCTACCACCATCTTTTTCGAGTCCTCGACACCCCTGATATCCAGCGTTCCTCCACCTTTCCCGGAATATGAAACGCGCCAAACCTTCTGTGGAGTAACTGTTGTCTTCCAGACTTTGGTAAACTGTCCATCCACATCGCTGATGAAATCTGGTTTCGGCTTTGCATCAGCGGCATTATCTCCAGAAATGTCATAGATAGCAATTTCACTCTCATTTCCCGCGAAATTACTAACTTCGATTGATATTCTGCCATCTCGTGTCCATTTCTTTGCAATAAGTTTGTGCATCAGTTTTCCTTCAATTGGAGAAGTGTCAACTAATGGTTTTTCAACAATTTCACTCACTTTAATTGCGAGTTCTGGAATTATTGCACAAACTGCTCGTGCTCGGTCTTCAGCAAGTTTACTTTTGTCCCTTCGGGAGAGGAAGAACTTGAGTTCTCTTCCAAGATCCTGCAGGGCAAGAACAATTTCCTTTTCGATCTCCGAAATGTTTGCAATAGCATCTTTGCTCTCACTGGTAAATGGAACGTTTGTGGATGCTACATGGACGAGAATTAGAATGGGACCCATCGGTAATCCCTGTTGTTGAAGATTGTAGGCCTTCCAATTCACATCTGTGATACATTGTGTAATCGCACACGCACCTTGCTGATACATGAGAGGGACGCGATTTGCAAACCTCAAGATTGTTGCGTTCCCCTCAACGGGCAATTTTCCGCCATAACCTATTGCCGCCTCAACAACAAAGGAGTGCCCGGAAAAAACCGAACTTGGACGGGTCCGTGCTGCGACAAAATCCATTTGAAATTCCTTGTCAAGTCCCCGTCGGATCAACTCTTCACCGATTGGGGAGAGACACTGTGTTGTGGGCGGTGCTGGTACTGCTACCGCTTGCATTGCGTTGAGAAGTGCCTTAAGTTCGTCAGAAGATAGCCCTTTTACGTTCACTGTGCCTTTAAGACCCGCTTTCTCGCACATTTCTTGAGCAATTTTTTTCCCAACACGACTGAAACTCTCCGCAAGAAAGTCGGATAGCTTATGTTCGCTTGCTGCGGTCATTCGTTTAAGCTGCCCAAATTCAATGCCGTGGGGATGAGGTTGAATTGCAACAGGACACACAATAACTTCTTGACTCACTCGTTCGAATGTGAAAGATTCGTCATCGAGCTCCACCCGAATTCTTGCATGTGGGTTAACAATTGAGGTATATTTGAGATATTCAAGGAGTTTCTTTTTTGCCGACATCGTGCTCTTAAACTCGATTTGAACTCTTGTCCCGTGGACTCGATCCCATTCAAACGATTGTTGTGAAATGATATCCGGTTCGTTCGTTTCGATTTTTATTTGAATTTCAAAACGATATGCGGATTCTTTTGCACTTGTACGGGAAATTATAACTGTAGGTATACCCGTGGTGAGCTGGGCATAGAGTACTGCAGCCGAGATACCAATACCTTGCTGTCCGCGTGTTTGGCGGATCTGGTGGAACCGTGACCCATAGAGAAGTTTACCGAACACAAATGGAACTTGAGCAGGGACGATTCCGGGACCATTGTCCTCGACAATGATCCGGAAAATGTCATCACCGACTTTTTTAATACTAATATAGATATCAGGAAGAACCTGTGCTTCTTCACAGGCATCTAGTGCATTATCAACTGCTTCTTTTATAGTGGTAATGACACCGCGAGTGGGCGAATCGAAACCGAGTAAGTGTTTGTTTTTCTCAAAAAATTCTGCAACGCTAATACTTCGCTGTTGTTTAGCGAGCTCATCAGCGAGCGCCATAGGCTCCCACCTCGGCAATCGCCTCAGGAAGATCTACAGTCTTTTGTTTCCCAGTATGCAGGTTTTTAAGTGTCACATTCCCTGATTCTACTTCACGCTGCCCAATCACAACCACGTAATCTGCGGACTTTGATGCATGAGAGATCTGAGCACCTATTCCTCGGTCCATGATATTCATTTCTGTTCTGATACCAGCATTGCGGAATTCACGTGCAACTTCGATTGCTCGCTGCCGTCCCTCATTTGTGGAGACTACCCCAACGACCGTTTCTTTTATACGCTTAATCTCACCAAGTGATACCATTACACGGTCAAATCCTATTGCAAATCCACAAGATGCAATATCGTCACCACCAAATAGGTGGGCGAGACGGTATGCCCCACCCCCAAGGATCTGATTCTCTGAACCAAGATTTTGAGCGAAACTTTCAAAAACCAGACCGGTATAATAGTCTAAACCGCGAGCGATACCAAAATTAAAACCATATTTTATTCCAGATACGTTTAACAAATTGATTGTCTGCTCAATTCGGTCTTTTTCTGGTATCGGTCCTGCAATTTCAAATGCTTCCTTGAGATCTTGGCAATTAACTAATGCAATCAATGAATTATAGAGATCAGTATTTCCAATATTTTCGATGGTCGTCTTAAGCCCGTCAAAGTCCTTTTTATCGAGATGCCCCATTACTTTTCGCTGAATTTTTGGTTCAACGTCTTTGAGAAGTTTCTTCATAAATGTGAGGTGCCCAATCTTAAGTTCATAAGTTACACCAGTCGAATTGAGCATGTCATCTGCAAGCATGACCACTTCAGCATCACCAAGGGCGGTATCAGCACCAATTAGTTCGACACCAAATTGCCAGAACTGGCGGTACCTTCCTTTTTGCGGACGTTCGTATCGGAAACAATCGGCAAAATAACACCACCGGATGGGTTTTGGTGTTACCTTTGCCTCATTAATATACATCCGAATAATGGAGGCTGTAATCTCTGGGCGTAATGCCAGCTTGCGTCCTCCTTTGTCTTCAAAGATGTACATTTCCTCGATGATCCCATCGCCAGATCGCATGGTGAAAAGGTCAAGGTCCTCGAATTCCGGAGTACAAACCTCTTGATATCCCCAGCGTCGCGCCACTTCGCGCATTGTTCCTTCAACGTTGCGGCGCGACTCCATATCTTCCGGTAAAAAATCCCTTGTTCCTCTTGGTTTCTGGATCATCTAAAAATCCCTAAGAGTATTAATCCCCGCTCCATTATTTCATATTCGCCTTTTGTCTTTTCACACTGCCAAGGAACCGTCCGATGGTTCCTTCATTGCTCCAGACCTTCTCGCGTTCAATACGACCCTGCATATAAAGAGCCGCAAGTATAAGTCCTAGCCCTAATAACTCCAAGAAGAACATTGCACACGCAACGCCAAATGTTGCAAGAGCACCATATGCAATACCCCTGTATGCAGCCTTCCGATAACCTTGAAAACCAGTGAGAAAGAAGATTCGCGCATCACGTACCCAAAGAAATATAACTGCTACTTCACCAAAGATTGCGACATAAATCAGGTAACTCATGAGAATGAACGTATTATTATACGCCTTTCCATATCTGTATTAGCACAATCATGCCACCAAATCCGATACTAACTGACATCCTAGAACGGTATAAGAAAGGAGAACTTACACTTGATGACGCAGCAAAGGCGATTGAAGGACTACGCCTCGAGCTTGTTGAAGAATTTGCTTGCCTTGATCTCGGAAGGGCGGTTCGGTGTGGAATGCCTGAGGTTGTACTAGCTGAAGGAAAAGATCCTACACATCTCGAAAAAATTGTAGTCCGCTATGCAGAGACTTCTGGGCGATGTGTTATTACACGTGTTAACTCTGAACAAGTAACGCAGATTCAGGAACTAGCTCGAAGGGATGGTCTGGTTGTTGATTACCGGAAAGAAGGTCGAGTTCTCGTTCTTTCGAATGGACAGAGCCGGAAACTCGGCGGGGGGATTATCGCTATCATAACTGCAGGGACATCTGATATTCTCGTAGCTGAGGAGGCAAAAGTTATTGCCGAGGAGATGGGGTGCGTTGTGCGGACTGCCTACGATGTAGGAGCAGCCGGAATTCATCGCTTGTTCCCGGCGTTAAAACCATTACTTGATGCTCATGTATTTATTGTGTGTGCTGGTCGTGAGGGGACGCTTCCTGCAATAGTCGCCGGTCTTGTCGATAAACCTGTTATTGGGGTTCCGGTTAGTACTGGATATGGATATATGGGAGAAGGTAGAGCCGCTCTTGCAAGCATGCTTCAATCCTGTTCGGTAATTGCCGTTGTCAATATTGATGCAGGTTTCACTGCGGGAGCTTTTGCTGCACGGATTGCAAATATGGGAGTGAAACCATGAAAAGAGGATTTTATATAGGTAGGTTCCAGCCTTATCACAACGGGCACCAATCGGTGCTTGAATGTATCGCGGAAGAAGTGGATGAGATCATCATTGGAGTCGGCAGCGCCCAGCTCTCACATACCATAGATAATCCATTCACAGCAGGAGAACGTGTGTTGATGATTACTCGTGCATTAAGTTTACTTGGCTGTCCATTTTACGTGATTCCTATCGAAGATATTAAACGTAATGCTCTTTGGGTTGCTCATGTCCAATCCATGACACCCCCCTTTGATCTCTGTTATTCATCAAACTCACTGGTGGTGCGATTGTTTAATGAAGCGAATGTAAAAGTTCAATCACCTGCGATGTATGAACGCGAAACACATAGCGGTACAGAAATTCGTCGGCGCATGCTCAAAGGTGAACCTTGGAAGTCACTTGTGCCATCATCAGTCGTTCAAGTAATAAAGGAAATTGATGGTGTTGGACGGTTGAGGCAGATTGCTCAGGCTGATTAAAATTGTATACTTTGGGCATGTGACCTTCACAAATCGGAGTTTTGACTTTATCCATGTTTGAACGATTAAAAAATCTCATTAAATCTGAAAAACCTGCATCATTTCAGATCGGATTTGATGAGATTCCAAGTTGGCTTGATAATCGTGAAATTACTGTAACAGAGACGCTGGCAAAACAAACCAACACGCATATGAACAACATTCAATTATCAATCAATAACCTCAAACAGACTATCCAGATATTTCGTGCAGCACAATACAATAAAGAAATTCATCCTAAATTGAAACGCATCGCGAAGAACACACTACCACAATTTATAAAATCAATGGAAACGGCACTTTCAAAACCACTACCTAAGGATATTGAGAGATTCTATTCTGCTGCTGCTGAAATCCTTAAAAATTGCATTAATAGTTCGAAAGGACAGGGAAAATACCTTCAAACGGTATTTCCTGATGAGATGAAATCCGTCAAAACTGGTATTGATGCAATTGGTCATGAGATTAACGAAATGACTGGCGGTCTTGCTCAATATCGCAGAGAGACTTCACAGATTTCTGATGCTAAAAAGACTTTTGGGGCACTTATTGATATAGAAAATGATACTCTTAAAGCTCAAGAGAAGCTCATTAGGATCGAGCAACGAATGCACGAGAACAGAATAAAGATTGATGTAATTGAAAAAGAACTTCAAATACTCGAGCATGATGTTGCTCATCATACTTTATCTGAACAACGAAAAACACTTCAGAAATTGACCGAAGAATGTGAAGGAACGATTCGTCGATATTCAGTACTTTCGATGACTGCATCCCATGTACTCCGAAAAGCAGAGAACGTTGCCCATAAACAACATAAGAATTCTGAAGAAAGAACTCTCAAGCATGCAATGGACCTTCTATCAGACCATGATGTTCCTATCGTTGTAGATCTCGACGAGTCCCTCAAATTATCTTTACCATTAGTATTGCGAATGATTGAACGCGGGGAGATCATCCTCAAGAATAAAGAAGAGCGCACTCTATTTTCGGGTCCAAACAAAATTATCGATGAGATTACAACCCTTCTAACCACACATGCCAATCAAAAGACACAATGTGAGTCTATCAAACAAGCACTTTGCTCACATCCTGTCATTTCCCGCAGTGAAAATTTTTCAAAAGAAAAAAATCATCTTGAAGCGCTCCTCCTCAAAGAGCAGCAGTCTCAAATCGAGTTAAATGAGTGGTGCAACGAATTAAAACAAAATATACCTTCATTAAAACAGAAACTTGAAAAAACATTTGGGGAAATATCAGGGAATGACGTGCAGATTCAATATCCCGATTATTTCACTCCTTCACAGTGAGGGTCATACCTGGAAAGAGCATTAATACTCTTCATGCCCGGTCTCATCTGGCATGGAGAGTTCCTCATCTATTCGTTGGATTAGCCGATTTATTGTATCCCGTGTCAGGTCTTCCTCAAGGTTTTGGGCTTTTATACTATACCACCTAGGCAAGGCGTGTTTCTAGATTTTTTTTTGATTTTAATCGCAGCAACATGGGAGAGAGGGTTCCACTTTATCTACGTGAAATCTTCAAGCTCGAGTTGTTCATCTGGATATTCCAAATGCCAACCATAGCAATCACGCAGCATTTGTGCGATAACGTCGCTGATGGTCATTTTACCATGTTTCAGCGCAACCAACGCCTCATACACTTCGGGGTCGATCTTTATAGATCGCCCCTCACCTGCACGAGGCATAATTACCACTGGGTGGTAAGGGTATATAAATTTTCTGTGAAAATACGTCAAAACTGGCCGATTTTGAACTAAAAAATTAATTATCAATTCCGTTTGGAAATCCCATTTCATTCAAGTCTAATGAAAGTAAATGTTTTAAAATCAGTGTATGCAAATTCAGGTCGTTCACCATGACACTCACCTATACGAAAGATTGTTGGTACATCAAGAAGCACCCGCGATATATACAACGCATCAAGTCTTTTAAAAGATCCTTCAATCGGGGAAAATTCCAGTTTGTAGTTTTTTATTCCTTGAGGAGTGCTCTGGCAACAAATCGAAGTATGTTGGTGTCCGCAACAGAGATGACTTAGATTCCGAGAACGTAAGGCAGCAAACGCCATATCAGGTGTATAATGATATCCGGTAAAAAATTCACCAGATTCTCTTCCTAAACGCTGCCAACATTTGAGATTGAGAGTGGATGTCCCTATCTCTAATGGTCCACCATGCACAAAGAGCATGGAATCATGGACCCATTCCATCGGCATTCCTGTAAATATAGATAGTAACGGTGATCCTCGTAGCTCTTCATGTCGATACAAACTTTCGCTATCGCTTCCGCTAACAAGAAGCCCATTTAGAAAGGCATGGTCATGATTTCCAAGCACTGAAATTAAACGGTATTCTTTTCCGAGTGCAATTACGTTTTCGAGGGCTTCTTTCGGTTGATTACCACGATGAAGGACATCCCCCAGATTAACTACTACGTCAATAGGTCCAAAATAATCTCGAAAAGCCGGTTTTTTTATGCAGGAAGTAAGTGCGGCAATAGCATAAGCATCGGCGTGCACATCGGAAAAGATAACGGCACCCATAGCAGTTGATAGCTATTTGGTATTGCCTCTTCTTATAAACACGGGATCAGAACATGGGTATTCCCTAGATTCAAAAAATGTCGCTAAAAAATTTGCAAACTTAGGTTATGTTCATTGCATAAGCGTGCTAATATTTCCAAGGAACTCCCGATGGATATTAAGACGGCAATAATCCCTTCAGAACGAAACAAACGCATTCTGACATATGCAATTCCTATTGTTTCATTTGGAGGTATTCTTATTGCCGTCTTACTCCAACGAGTTGGAGTTATTAACGATGCTGGCTCGTTTGCATGGGGGTGCGTTGCAGGTGCGTTTTTACTTGGTTACCTTGCTTATAAAACTCCTAAAAAGGACATTGTGGCGCTCTGTGCCCCGCTCTATGCAATACTCATCTTTCTTGCATCAGTGGAGTTTACCCCAACTTTATTGTTGCAATTTCTGTTCGCCATTAGCATTACCATCGTATTGGTCCGGCTGAACATAAGATTCGGTTCATCGGAGGATGCCAAAGGAGGATCTAATTCTATGGAAAAATTTCTGCATGATTATATCGAGAAAATAAAACCGGAATTCAAAAATATTCAGAGAAAAACTGCCCATAAGATAGCTTCTGCATTTCTAAGCTTCAAATTTGGACTCTATCAGAATACTATTGAAGAATGTAGACTTGCACGTTCACAATTACCAGATGGAGAAACGTACAATGTACTCAAAAAAGCTCTTAAGATTGTCCAATTAAATTCAGAAGACCTTGAAAACGCACAAGTAAGGCCTAATACAAGCTTATCGTTTTCTGAAAGTGAACGCCCCTTTATTGCTATTAACCTCCCACCGGAAAAAATTGAAGACGCAGGTTCACTAGACCTCGATAACGCACTTATATTACTCTATGCAGTTGCAAAAAATACATCACAAGATGATGATCAGGCACTGGATGAGCATCAAAATTTTGCGATTAAGATCCTCTCCTCTTACAAAATGGCACTTGGAATATTTTGAGGATAAGGTATTAAAAAAGGCATATACATCATGTCAATTTTTTCTATAACTGAACTTTCAATACATCATACAAGGAGTGCTGAAAATTCCTAAATCTAAATGTATTATAATTTAAAACACCGACACCGTGTGTTTAAGTGAAAATATTTTGGCAATGATGGAAAAATGCAACTGCCAAAAATTTTTTAAAAATGAGAAGTTTGAGATTAAAGCGAATCGACACTTATTCCAGTGAAGTCCTGCGAGAGCTCCTTCACTTGTTTGACACCAAACGCAGTCTGGATAGCAGTCAGTTCAATTTGGAGAGCCACATCGCACATGTAGTCAAGAATATCTACAGAGAGTTCTTTGTTTTGTTTACTCTTGCGTAGTTGATCAACAAGATGCGTCATCTTATCTGGAGACTCCATTCGGAGTTTTGCTACGCTTATAACACACATGTAGATTCGTGATAGGTTACGATCAGTTCCGGTAATAGTGTCAAAAAAATTCTTTATTACTTGCGCCTGGTAGATTTCTGCTCCCATTACTTCACCCCCTGCCTTTTTGAGGTAAATCTCCTATTTAACACATCTCTTTAAAAACTTTGTGGAGAAATGGGGGTTTTAACAGGAAAATAATCAATTTTAAGCGAGATTTTTGAATAGAGCGGCAGGATTGTCTGACGAAGAGATGCTTTTTGTCTTACTTTGCCGTGCTAACAATGCGGATAATATCCCCATCTTTCAATTGATGGCTTTCTTTGATCCGCATTTTAGTTCTGGCATCGATTGCATATAAAAAACTTTTTCCAATATCGGTATGCACCATGAATGCCAGATCATGAGGTGTCGATCCTTTACGCATCAGAAATGCGTCTGGCAGTATCTGCCCCTTTTTGTCACAATAATGATTCTCATCCTCTACCGGATATACAACAATCATATTTAGCAACTCAAAAACCGCACGATTGATCGCTTGTTGAACACCCGTCCCACCATATTTCTTTATTATATCAGCTATCTTTGCGAGACCCGCCTTTTGAACATTAGACAATGCACTTTCATTCACAACCTTAAACACCAAATCACCGGGAAGATAACTAATAATATGAGCAGCTGCTGCGTTTCTGAGGGCGAGTTCAGATACTGCACTGACAAAAACTACATTTTGTGCACTCAATTTTCTATGTAACAATTCTGGAACTTCATCGACCTTGTTCCCAACCACAAGCATTGGCTTTGATACTTTTACGAACTCCGCACAAAAAGGTATGAGATCCTCCATTTTTGCGTGTACCAGGTCGATCTTATGAAGATGTTCTGCATCTCGAACGTCTTCAGGAGTGATGCCAAGTCCTGTAAAGACCTCAGCGATTGCCTCGTAGATGGAGAATCCCTTGACTTGCGCTTGACGATTCAGTTTAGCCCAATGCTTGTCAAGTATTCCATAGACCCACATAGTCATCTCAAAACCGAGGAATTTGATATCTTCAGAAGGATCGTGGTTTCCAACACCAACAGGATTACCTTCGCTATCAGTTCCCCCACTCGCATCCACAATGTGTAGGATTGCATTTGCCTGTCTCAAGTGATCGAGAAATTGGTTTCCCAATCCCTTGCCCTTATGTGCATCAGGAACGAGTCCTGCTACATCAATTAGGTTTACTGGAACGAAGCGGTTCCCATCAACACATTTTCCGCATACGAGGTTTAATTCTCTACAGGGACATTTGGACCGAACGTATGCAACGCCGAAGTTCGGGTTGATAGTCGTAAATGGATAGTTGGCAATCTCAGCGTTCGCCATAGTAGCTGCTTTAAAAAAGGTCGATTTTCCACAATTGGGTTTTCCTGCAAGCGCCAGTGTAATCATTGTATCCCACCCCATTAATCTGAACCAAGTAATTATTTGTGTAAGTAACAGAACCTGACAAAGCTTTTCTTGCCTGTTTATTAAAATGTAAGTATGGCATTTGTTCGCAAAAATATCTATTATTTTGATGCCCCGGGTAAAGGAAATACAGAGAATGCAATCCGGTTTGCGGTTGAGCGGGCAAAAGAACTCAATATAACCAAGATATTAGTGGCAAGTACATCTGGTGAAACGGCACGTAAATGCTTCAAAGAGACTAGTAAGGAAGGTTTGTCCTTGATTGTCGTTACCCATGTTTTTGGTTTTTCAAAACCTGGAGAATGGGAATTTGATACAAAAATTGCTGAAGATCTTAAAAAACAAGGGGTCATAATTGTCACAGGTACTCATGCTCTTTCAGGACTCGAACGAGCGATTTCTCGATCTCCTAAGATAGGCGGTGGTTCACGTACCGAAGCGATAGCTGAGGGATTGCGGCGCGTTGTCGCAGTAGGGCTCAAGGTAGCAGTGGAATGTGTATTGATCGCTGCAGATCAAGGGGCGATTGGGGTAAATGAAGAGGTTATCGGGATCGGCGGTACAATGAGCGGTGCGGATACTGTGTGCGTGATCCGCCCCGCATACACAGCGAACTTTTTTGATCTACAAGTACGTGAGATCGTCGCCATGCCGAGGGTTCGCTAATCATGTCTTTATTAGCGCTCAAAGAAACCATTAATCTCCTCATGCGATCACCGCTGCTATTTATACCAGGTGCCATAACTGGAGTTCTTGCAGTGATTGTATGGCTTGTTTTGATCCAAGCCGGCACCTTTTTTACAAGCCGGCTTTTGATTCTATTTTTATTAGTTGCACTGTTTTTCATCATCGGCTTACTTGTAGCAATAAAAAAGAATGTAGTAACCCTTGAGGGGCTATTCTCTGACGGTATCTCTTACTATTTCAAAGTACTCGTACCCACACTTGTGATCGTATTCGGTATCCTTCTCATATTCATCATGGTTGTTCTTACACTCACACTTATAGGTGCAACACCAGCTGCTGCACTTCTCTCCTTTTTAGTTATTGCGGTCATATTACCGACTTATATTCTTACTTTTTTTTATGATACTGCTGCTGTCTTTGAAGGGAAAAAAGTATTCGAATCTCTACATCGAAGCATCGAGGTTGTAACCGCTAATCTAACAGAAGTAATTCTCTTTTTTATCGGATGTATAGTAATTATACTTTCTATAAGCTTCGCGTTTCTTGTAATTTGGTCTGCATTTCTTGCTGACCGACTCGAACCGATTACAAAGTTTAACGAAACCCAGTTACAATCGTTGAGTCCGAATCAACTCACCATGATGATTGGAACAGATGGTATTTGGATTACAACAGTTCTCATATTTTGCTGGGTGACCATACTTATCCCCTTTATTTACACATATAAGGCATGTTTTTACCGTTTGATTGTTGGCGGAACCACTCCAATCCAACAACAAATGGGAGAGTTTGACAGCAAGGGACGTTGGTATAAGTATTGAACAAAATACAAAATCCTAAATTAAATTTTTAAAAATAAAAATAACCAAACTGCAAATATCCCACCACCGATAGTTGCTAACAGGTTCGTCCCTGCATTACCCACAAATCCGTGGTTCTCAAGTGTTGCACCAACAATACTATCGATATTTGTCCCAACTATACCAGCAATTGTACAAACAAGCACCATCTCTGGTGTTATTACATTCAGAAGAAGTGCAACAAGGCAGACAATAGACGCACCAACGAATGCGATAAGTTCTCCTGTTATTGTGATACCCCCATTTGTCCCAATTGGAACTTTCTTCATCGTTGTGATCATGTGGGGGGTTCCTCCAGTAACACCGATCTCGCTTGCCATTGTATCTGCTGTAGCGGTCGCAACACATCCAATGTAAAGGATAATAAACTCTGGTCTAACGAAAACTCCATATAAAACTGCTGCCGCTGCGGCTACAATCCCGTTTGCAAAGACATTGCGGTAACCTCGCGCCCCACTATGTCCTTGCTCAATACCTAGTTTCCTCTTGAAATCGTACTTGTATCTTGTTGAAATTGATCCGAGGATGAAAAATGCAAGCATTATAAAAAACCAGCGAGCATCAGCAAAGACGATAAGGATAATACCGATGAGCGCAGCGGAAAAAAGTCCAGAGAGGTCAGCAGTTTTGAATCGAAATGCAAAATATCCAAAAGCAAAGGCGACAATAACTGCGATGACCACCATCTGTAAATCGGCCTTATAGTTCAGTTCATCAATCAAGTACATCGTCATGGCTATGCCGAGAGCCTCGATGACTAACGAATCCTCATATTTTAACAAGATTACTTTGAGTAATACCGCTACCACAAGCCCAAAAATGATCGTAAGTGGTACGAATTTGTGGAGGTATACCATCAGTAGCACTGCGGCCCAAGCGGTAGAAATGATGTAATAGAGGTAAGTGTTCAGATCATCCGCACCAGTGCCAAAAACAATTTCACCGACAACCAATATAGCCAGAGTACAGGAGAAGAAAAAAAGAGGAAGAAGTCCAAGACCGTAGAGTGCAGCAAGAACAAAAAAAGAATATGAAATGTATTTTGTTTCAAAGAAACGGTAGAGAACAAGTGAAAAAAAGATTACAACAAGCGCCATGAGCCATGCAGGTTGCAAAAGAGGGGCAATTATAATACTGAAAAATGCGAGAATACCTGCGAGCAACAATCCGTGGTGCCGTTCCATTGTCGTAGTATGGGTACTCAGATAACAAGAATTTGTTTATCCAAACCCACATCTATTTGAGGACACACCGAGGGGTACAAAAAACACTGTAAAATTTTCGATTAGTATATGTGATTTCACGACCAATCACCTGCGAAATGGTATCATCTGATAAAATACCAAAAAATTATGATTTTGCAGAGGTTGAAGAGCGGTGGCAAGACCGTTGGCGTGACGATGATAATTATTTTGATTGGAAATCAAAAAAACCGCAATTCGTTATTGACACTCCGCCTCCATATCCCACGGGGAACTTCCATATAGGCAATGCATTGAATTGGTGTTATATCGATTTTTTAGCTCGATACAAGAGGATGCGAGGGTTCAATGTAATGTTCCCTCAAGGTTGGGACTGCCATGGACTTCCAACCGAAGTCAAAGTCGAAGAAATTAATAAAATAACAAAAAATGACGTTTCACGTGAAGAGTTCAGGAAAATGTGCCGGGATCTCACAGGGAAGAATATCGAACAGATGCGTTCAACTTTACGAAGAATGGCATTCTCAGTCGATTGGAGTAATGAGTACATCACAATGCTCCCGGAATACTATACAAAGACCCAGCTATCTTTTTTGAGGATGCTAAAATCGGGTTATATCTATCAGAGCGAGCACCCAGTTAATTTCTGTACCAGATGTGAGACCGCAATAGCATTTGCTGAGGTTGCTTATGACGAGCGTAATACCCGGCTTATTTATTTCGATTTCGATGGCCTAGAGATTGCAACGACACGCCCTGAACTACTTGCCGCTTGTGTCGCAGTGGCCGTTCACCCAAATGACAACCGTTACCATAATTTGAATGGGAAGAAGCTCAAAGTACCAATTTTTGGCCATTTGATTCCGGTGATTCAAGATACTGCAGTTGATCCAACTTTTGGTTCTGGTGCAGTTATGATCTGTACATTTGGTGATAAGCAGGATGTCCATTGGTGGAAACAGCATAACCTTGAACTTCGTAAAGCAATTGACCGACGTGGTAGAATGACTACACTCGCCCAGAAATATCAAGGGTTGACAGCTGCTGAATGCCGTATGGCGATCTTGATAGATATGAAGGATAAAAAAATCCTGATAAAAGAGGAAAATCTTGGTCAACGAGTCGGTACCTGTTGGCGCTGTAAGACACCAATCGAGATCCTTTCAGAGAGACAATGGTTTGTAAAGATCAAACCCGATGAGATCCTTAATTCAGCACATCAGATCGCTTGGTATCCCGAATATATGCTACTAAGAATGGAAAACTGGGTCGAACAAATGGAATGGGACTGGTGTATCTCTCGACAGCGGATCTTTGCGACCCCAATTCCAATCTGGTTCTGTAAGAAATGTGGTGAAATAATTGTACCTGGCGAAAAGGATCTCCCAGTTGACCCTACGCTAACGAAACCCCAGTATCCTTGCCAGAAGTGCGGAAGTAGTGATTTTATTCCAGAAGAAGATGTTCTAGACACGTGGATGGATTCGTCGATTTCAGTACTTAATGTTACTAAGTGGGATGGAAACGATAAACCTGCAATTTTTCCAGCACAAATTCGACCTCAAGGACACGACATAATCCGAACATGGGCTTTCTATACAATACTTCGTTCGGTAGCACTTACGGGTATGCGACCTTGGGACCAGATACTTGTTAACGGTATGGTTCTCGGAGAAGATGGTTTCAAGATGAGCAAGAGCCGTGGCAATATAATCGTTCCGGAAGACATTCTTGGGAAATATGGTGCTGATGCCCTTCGGCAATGGGCAGCGGCTGGAGCTGCCACTGGATCGGATATCATGTTCAATTGGAACGACGTGGTTGCAGCCTCCCGATTCCAAACAAAAATATGGAATATTGCGCGATTTGTGCTTCTTCAACTGGAAAAGAATGAAGTAGATGAGAAGATTCCGGTGACAGCTCTTGTTGACCGCTGGTTGCTTGTCAAGCTTTCAGACGCAATTTGGAAGGTTACGGAGGCAATGGAACAGTACCAGTTTGACATTGCATTAAAAACTATCCGAGAGTTTGCTTGGGATGTGCTTGCCGATAACTATATTGAGCTTGTAAAAGGGCGTCTCTATGCAAAAAATGCCTCACGAGAGAGTGCTCGCCTAGTATTGTATACCGTATATGACGCTCTCTGCAGAATGCTCGCACCATTCACACCATACTTTGCCGAAGAGTGCTTCTCATATTTAAACAAAGGGAGTGTCCATAAACAGCCATGGGTTACATTTACGTATGATGACCCCCAGGCACGTTCAGAGGGTGAAATGCTTGTAAAGGTTGTATCTGAAGTGCGTAAATTCAAGCACGACACTGGACTTGCTCTAAATGCACCACTCGGTAAAGTGGCAATATATACATCATATAAGATCCAGGATGATGGGGATAGTGCTCGCACTTTAAATGCCGATCTACATTGGCGGACTGATACAGCAAAATTGGATCGTGTAATTACTGATATCGAGTTTAACCGTGCAATTGTCGGCCCCACATTCCGCAAGCAAGCAGACGCATTTATGAAGGCTATTTGTGCTCTTTCTCAAAAAGAACTTGAAAACCCACCAAAGACAATAAAACTTGATGGAAAAGATGTCACTATTCCAGAAAACTCATTCGCCCCAAAGTTTTCCTACATAGAGGAAGGGAAAAAAGTGGAAGTAATCACCGTCGGCGACGTGATCGTGACGATTGAAAACCCTGCCTGATCGCACCGCTAACAAATTGGACAATTTCTTCTTTCTCTTTTGTCGCATCAATGATAACGAATCTTGATGGATCGGCTTGAGCAAGTTCCAGATAATTCGTCTGAACTTTTTCTAGCACTTCCTTTCGCTCGAAGTGTTCGCGTCCTGTTTTTACCTTCAATCGTTCAAGAGCCTCATCAATAGGCATAACCAAAAGAAAAGTTCGGTCTGGGACAATTGTCCATCCATTATGCAATGATTGAAGCCATTTAAGTGGTTTTGGGATAACCCCATCAAGTGTCACCGATTGATATGCATAACGGCTATCTGTGTACCTGTCTGATATAACGAGCTTACCTTCTGCTAGAGCGGGCCGGATAATAGAATTGATATGCTCTGCATGGTCAGCAACGAAAAGAAGCGCTTCTACAATAGGATTTTTCTGTTCAGCAATAGCACGTCGAACTGCTTCACCCACCCAAGTCTCACTAGGTTCCCGTGTAAATATTGGATGAAAATCTTCAAGTGATTTCGCAAGCGCCTTATGGAGTGTGCTTTTACCTGTACCGTCTATACCTTCGAGAGTAACTAACACAAACAACCTTCCTGGATCCATGTTAACGGGATTATGCCATTATGGACAGCGGTAGCCACAATCGCGCCATCAAATCCTGTATCAGCAATATAGTGGAGATCATCAATTGTTGCAACACCACCCCCATAAAGCAACTTACCCGAATATGCAGATCTCAACGATTTTAGTATCATTGGATCAATACCGCTCTGAGTCCCTACAGCGCTGAGATTTAATATAATACAACCCTCAAATCCCAACCGCTCTGCTTCTACAAGCAAATCGATCGGTTTACGACCTGACGGTATCACCTTTCCATGTTTGATATCAATGGAGAGGTAACCGCTATGATATCGAGATAGATCTTCACCGCACGTTTCCGTTCCAATCACATTGATGATATGGTTACCTGTGAGATATTCATTTGGAGTCCTGATACCTCTGTCTATGTAACAGGATTGCACAAATGTTGCGCACTTTTGGATAACTGTGTCATGGGATCCTGTCCCTTCAATTCGATCGAGATCTGCGATATAGAGGTATTTTGGATGTAGTGCTGAAATAAAAAGAATAGGATCTGCGGATTGGGTATATCCCCAATTTAGAGGCCGATATTCGGTTCTATTCCCTTGTTTTCCATGCACAACCTTACCTCGTCGCAAATCCATTGCCAAAATAAGATCCATGACTAACGCAATCACTATTAGCCAAAACGATCATTAAAGTTTATGCAATTGTTGGTCAGCCCCAGCAATATCGACGAAGCGAGACGATCTATCGCAGCTGATATTATAGATGTTAAAAAACCGTCAGAAGGATCGCTCGGTGCCAATTTTCCTTGGGTCATCAAGGAAATCAAATCCTTTACAGAAAAACCGGTAAGTGCAGCTATTGGGGATTTTACGTATAAACCGGGCGGTGCTTCTCTTGCTGCCTATGGCGCTGCTCACGCTGGAGCTGACTATATCAAAATTGGTCTTGCATTTGATGGCGCAAATCGAGCAAGTGATGTAATTTCAGCAGTGGTAAAGGCTGTGAAAGATGAATTCCCCAAAAAGTATGTTGTAATAGCCGCATATTCTGATTATAAACGTATGGGAACTATTTCACCGTTTGAGATGGCACCTATTGCCGCGGATCTAGGAGCTGATGTTGTTATGGTCGACACGGGAATTAAGGATAGTAAAAGCACGTTTGAATTTATGAATGAAAAAGACCTAAAATTATTTACCTCAAAGAACGCAGACCTCGGATTGAAAACAGCTCTCGCTGGATCGCTAGGGTTTGCGGATATTGTAACATTGAAACGGATAAATCCGGATATTATTGGAGTGCGGGGGATGGTCTGTGGTGGTGACAGAAATGCCACGATCCAAGAAGATTTGATTGCAACCGCACTCGCCATGATTAGGTGACCTATGTATATTGAAAAACTGGAAATCCCCTTATCACTCACATTTGATGATGTGCTCTTAGAACCGGCAGCCTCTGAACTTGAACCAGTAGATGCCGATATTAAATCGCGATTTTCCAAACAAATCGGTCTTAATATTCCACTTGTGAGTGCAGCGATGGATACAGTAACTGAATCGACAATGGCAATTGCTCTTGCTCGTGAAGGTGGGATTGGCGTCATTCATCGTAACATGACGCCAGAGCGTCAATTACAAGAAGTGAATGCTGTAAAACAGGCAGAGGAGCTTATAGAGCGTGAAGTGCTATTTGTTGAGGGAACTGCAACGGTAGCAGATGCTGAACAGTTAATGAACCAGTATAGTATCGGCGGTGTCCCTGTTGTTGATAAGGGGAAAATCATCGGGATTGTGAGCCGGAGAGATATACGAACCATCAGCTCAAAACGCGGTGATGAAAAAATCACTGCGATAATGACGAGAAAACCAATCACCGCTGACGAGACCATCACTTCAGAAAAGGCGCTAGAAATTATGTACACAAATAAGGTAGAACGCCTACCAGTAGTAGATAAGAAGGGGAAATTGGTCGGGATTATCACAATGCAAGATATTTTAGAGAAGCGTCAATACCCAATCGCAACCCGTGATTCGAGGGGTAACTTGCGCGTGGCGGCAGCGGTTGGTCCTTTTGATTTCTCACGTGCAATGCTATTAGATGAGAAGGGGGTTGATGTGCTAGTTGTTGACTGCGCCCACGGTCATAACCTGAAAGTGGTAAAGGCAGTGAAAGAGATCAAAGCTAGCGCCCGAGCTGATGTAGTTGCGGGAAATATTGCGACGGTTGCTGCAGCTGAAGCATTACTTAGTGGCGACGTTGATGGTCTGAAAGTGGGGATTGGTCCTGGATCAATATGCACAACCCGAATTGTAGCTGGTGTCGGCGTTCCCCAGATCACTGCAGTGGCGCAAGTGGCTGATATCGCATCAGATGCGGATGTACCGATTATCGCGGATGGGGGTGTAAGATATTCAGGTGATGTCGCAAAGGCAATCGCTGCTGGTGCGGACTCCGTGATGATGGGTAGTATGTTCGCGGGTACAGATGAGGCCCCCGGTAAGGTAATCACAATAAAGGGGAGATTGTATAAACAATATCGCGGTATGGGGTCACTAGGTGTTATGAGCAGTGGTCAATCAAGCGATCGATACTTCCAACGTAAGGATATCGGAAGTACCAAATTCGTACCCGAAGGTGTGGAAGGTGTTACCCCATATGTAGGTCATGTGAGTGACGTGATTTACCAACTCGTGGGGGGGTTGAAATCTGCGATGGGGTATACAGGCTCACGAACTCTCTCAGAAATGCACACAAAAGCCCGTTTTGTTAGAATCACAAACGCCGGTATGACTGAAAGCCATCCGCATAATATTCTGATTACGGATGAAGCACCGAATTATCGTTTATTTGAATAAATTATATACCATTTATTTGTTTATTTTCAAAACTACATTACTTATTGTAGCCGATTTCATGATAGAAATCTCCCAAAATGAACAGGTCACGACATGAGTCATTACATCTCTGGTGATGTTGTTCTCGTTCCGTTTCCCCATGAGAACGAAGTAAAAAAAGTCCGCCCTGCAATCGTACTTGGTACCAAATCTAATGGTGACATTTGTTTATGTCCTATCCGTGGCAATCCTCGTCCAGGCATTTTATTTATTCCGATTTCTATTGACGATTTTAAAGAAGGAGGACTTGATCTCTTTTCTGAAAGCTATGTGCAAATCGATACAGTTCGTAAGGTTAAAAGTGGTTCTATAATCGCAAAAAAAGGAAGTGTTACAGTAGAATTTATGGAATTGATGAGGAAATCAATTTTGTTCGATATTCTTGATTAGTCGTTCGATATTGATAACTAAATTATTTGTCTAGTTATTTCAGATCAAACGCCACGTGTCACCAACCGTAAGCAAGCGCAATCAACTGTTAATGCATCAGAAATTCCTTTTTTAAATCAAAACGGTCATAACAATTTGGACTAAGGAATATGTAAGAAAAAAGAAGGAGAAATTGATGTTACCTTTTAAACTCGGTAATTTCTTTTGGGACGATGGAATGGATGTAATCCCAAAAGAATTTTGGCAACGACAATACGAAAATAAAATTCAGTACCAGATCATGGCTTGTGTAATTCATAGTAGACAATTAATCTTGGAAAATGCGCACGCGTATTAATGACCAATCACATCACAGATCAGAGTTTAAAAAAATATTTTTTGAAAGTCCCGCGACTTATCACCCTCTTTTGGGAACTTAAAAGTCCCGTTAACGTATCAGAACCCTGTAGGTATGTTCTTAAATACAACAAACACTAACATTATGTAAATCATGAACGACGCTGTTGAGGTTGCCCGTTTACTCGATATTCTTGGGAACCGGAATCGACGGCGAATTATTGCGCTCTTACGGCAGAAGCCTTGTTTTGTAACTGAGATTTCCGAAACGCTGATGCTCTCACCTAAAGCAGTAATTGAGCACCTTCAGATGATGGAGCGCGAAGCAATTCTTTCATGTCAAACTGATGATAGACGTCGCAAGTACTACTATCTCGCAAACGATATATCAATAGAAGTGAGCCTCAAAGGGCTTGCCCATGAAGTGGTAGTTCAACAGGTAAAAGAAATTCAAGACGGAAAAGACGAACGATTGAGAAATTCCGTCCTAATGATCGCTCGGATGATTCGTTCACATGATCAACTTCTCAATAGTCTCGAACAGATTAATCACGATATCGAGACAAAATTTACCGATATTGCTCATAACCATAGTGATATATTCCAGAATGAGAGAGAGCTGAGTGTAATTATCGCACTGTCGCACGACACTCTCACTACAGACGAAATCACGAGTGTCACTGGATTAAATGGTGATGAGATTGCTTCACTTATAAAGAGGCTCGAACGACGTGGAATTGTTGAGCGGTCAAAAGGGCATTATATGCTACGAGGTGTGAATGCAGAATAATCCAAACAATCCGTATGATGATATCTTCTCAAATATTTCAAAAATTGTAGAAGAAATCGTAAAGAATATGCCTGAGCACCAGCATGCTCACATCGTAGGTTACACTATTATTACCCGTGGTTCAGATGAACCCCCAGCTGTATTCCGAATTGACCAAGACGATGATGATGAAATCCCCTACGAGGTAGTTGAATCTAACGAGAAAATTTACATTACCGCTGAATTACCAATTGATGCGAAGACTGCCCCGTTTGCTGATATCCAATCAAATTCTGTTCGTATCTGTGTTGATGATTGTGAAACCACGATTGTCCTAAATCACCCGGTTGATGTAATCCACAGCTACTACCGTGTGCATCGGGATATTCTCGATATTACTTTGTTAAAAATCAAAAACCCATAATATTTTAAAATGATTATTTTTCTGGATTATGCAAGTCTCCAAACTGCGCTATCTTGAGAATTGAAAATAATTTTAACAAAAGTTTTGTCTGGACTTAATGAGGCAGGAACTTCATAGATAATATAGCCATCAATTGCATTACTTTCACCTGGTAATAGGTACGCCTGTTCCATTCCATGAGAATACCCAAAGTCCTCTACATACTCAGATTCATCCAGATTGTGAAAGAACTCGATCTCTCCAATTCTCAAGATTATAGGTGGGCTATCAATATTCTTTGCTGACTGCGGTAGGTCATGAGTCGGATCTGGAAAAAAGATAGACCCGTCATAATAGACCGCAATATTTGATGATTTTGGAGGAAACAAACGGGTCGTCCCACGATCGACAATATTTACGAAAATTATTAGATATTTGTTACCTAGAGCGGGAGATTTTGTTACATAATGCGCCACTTGTGGGTTAAATACTTGGTATGAATCGTTTATCCAAAACCGATACACTGTACCTTGGCTTGTAGACTTTCCGCTACTAAAGTTGAAAAATTGTTTTAACTTCAGCGCATTTGGGAAAATTTCAGGAGTTGGTGTTGGGATTACTGTAGTAACAATGGTAGTAATTAATGTCGTTGGTAAGGAGATCGTTGTCAAAGTTGGTTGGGGTGTTGTCACAACCGCTTTGTCTGGGGATTTTGACTGAGAATCAAAACAACCACAGCTTAAAACAAGAGTAATGATGATTAAAAATGAGAGTACGCAATAGCGTTGCATACTTCATTCTCTCAATTTATACGTAAAAAACTACTGATCGAGAATAATTAAAAAATCGAAAACCGTGATTACAAAGCCCCAACAAGGGGAGTATCTGAGGAAATCCATTGCGGTATCGTCTTCTTTTCTGCACGGTACTCATGGAACTGTCGGAGTGAGACTGTAAGATCACGGGTAAATGCAAAGTATCCGATCTGGGTATTTTTGCAAAGCTTCATTGCCATGTCATACAACCCACGAGGATCTGGTCGTGCCTCTCCTAGCCAGATGTGGAAGATATTACCGCCATCCACAATCGGGAAAAAGACATGTTCAATCTCCATACGTTTTGTGAGCGGAACATTTGCGCTCGGAGCAACATGAGTACCGTTTGTGTAATAAACAGGGAGGTCGCGAGTCTTTCCTAACATCCCAAGTGTGGAATCGACATCGCCTTTGATGACTTTAACTGCAAAATCATGGTAGCGTTTATTGAGAAGATCAGCAACCGCAAATCGTTGTCCCGTTGTTTCAGCAGGAGTGCGAGCGAGTGCAATTGTCATACCATTTTCCTGGGAAAGTTTTTTTGCGTAAAGTTCCATTTCAGTCATTGCTCGGATGGCAAGTTTGAATGCATCTTTAGATTCATGAAGTTGCTTGCCAGTATGGTGCTGAACCATCTCATTTACACCGACAACCCCGATTGTATACACGAGTCCTTCAAGGTTAACCGCAATAGCCCCTCGTTCACCTGTATTCGGATCTTTTGGACGCTGCATTGCAAATGGCATCCTGCTATGCGCACGAATTAGATCCATCCATCTCCGTTTAATCTTGAAGATCTCAACGGCATCATCCATTAATGCCTTGAGTTCTCCAAATAGACGTTTATCGTCGTGTTCCGCATTATATGCTGCCCGTGGACAATTTACCGAGACAACTTGCCAGGAACCCATGGAAAAATGCCGCCCATCTTTAAAAAAAAGTTTTTTATTGAAATCAGAATCTTTGTCCGCAACAGCTGAGAACTGGTAGGCGCAGCATTGGTAACACGAGATACCCTTTCCGGCACCGCGGTAAGCGGGGAGTTGGTTATCGTAATATGGCGTGCCAAATTTACTAGCCAGCTCGAATGTAAGAAGATAGAGTTCACGATATGTCGGAAGATCAGGATTTGCAAGGTTGAATTCCTCTCTTTCATTCATAAAATCTGGTTCTATTGAAATCTCGGGTTTGGGGAAGCTAAACGGTTTACCCCAATAATCACCTTCCAGCATCACTTCTATGAGACCTTTAAAAAGCAATCGAACCTCGCGTTCAAACTCACCGTAGGTGCGGTGAGGAGCAGATTTTCCATCCCAGATTTTCCCTTTATATACGCAGGGTTTATCTAACCAAAGAGAAGGAACGCCCGGAGAGAGCTGTATTGAAGAGAAGACCAGCTGCCCGCCGCGGGCTACCATCATTTGAGTCATTTCGTACACAAACATCTGCATCATCTGTTTGATCTCTTCATACGGTAGTCCTTCAAAGTAAGGCGCAAGGAAAGTAAGGAAGTTGTAGTAACCTTGCCCCCCTGCAAAATTCGTTTGAGCTGAGCCAAGCGCCTTGACCGCGTGAAGAATCGCTACTTCTGCCCGTTTTGCCGGTCCTGCTACTGACGCTTTAGTTCCATTACCATCTGGCATTAATCCGTAATAGAAAAAATAACGGAGATCCCAATCTTGACAGAATGGACGGGTACCAAAGTATTCGAGATCATGTATATGCAATTCGCCTGACAGGTGGTGATCGGCGAGGTCAGGAGGTAACTGGAGTAAATACTGTTCTTTACTGATTTTATCCGCTTTCTTCTTGTGAGAGGTTTCAGCATTTTCCTGCAGATTTGCGTTGTCATGCGCCTCAAAACCTCTTCCCACATCGATTAAGTGAGCGTCAAACACCGGAGTACCAACACGAGTACAGACATTACGGTATTGGACTAATCCTTTCTCAAGCAAAGTCATATTTACGATTTCACGGATCAAGGGACCCGATAGAGATTTTAACCCCATTCCTTGGATTCGCTGCTCGACTTCGCGTGCTATCTGTTGTGCCAACTCCTCACTTGCCCCTTCATATCCATAAAAGGTCTGAACAAGTTGAGTCTCGTCAACAATCTGTCGAACAATTCTGTTTCTATCATATTCGACAATATGCCCATCGGTGGTTCGAACTGGTGGGAGTGGTGGGATATAAACGCCATCGAGAGTTTTCTGTTTAGTCTCGCGCAGCCCCATTAAGCACCTGAAAACAAGCCATTAATCCTTTTTGCATCCAGTTTCCCCGAGGAAAAGAGCTCAGTGGTAGTATAGAATTTGTCACCTTTTTGGAGAACGGGGGCCTCTGTAACAAAAATTCCGTTTATCCGCAGTTCTGTAAGCGATTCTGCCGTTGAAAGATCACGTTCAACAAATTTCTTTTTATTCGATTTCAGAAAGGCCTTCAGTGCTTCGCAGTGCGGGCAATTTTCAAGTGTATATACGATCGGTTCGGAATTTTGCGTTATAAAAAACACCCTCGCTCAGTTGTTAACTATTATGCGTTTTGAATAAAAAAACTTAGGCAGTTTGTAAGACACTCCCCGTCTCCAAATTATCGATTACCATTTGTAGGTGAATGTTGAAATAGTACCGTGATGGTCAGGGCATTTGTTGCACTTGAATTATCCGACGAAATTAAGAGTCGACTTGGCGAAGCCCAAAATATTCTTAAAAAGTGTAACGCACGCTTAACTTTGGTCGAACCTAAAAACATCCATATCACAGTAAAATTTCTCGGTGACGTTGAAGATAAGAAAATCCAAGATATTGCAACTGTGCTCAAATCAATTGTCTGCAAACCATTTCTTGTAAATGTTGAAAAGGTTACAGTCAACAATCCTCGTCGTCCATTTACCATTTGGTGCGCGATTAATGATGCAGGGAGTAATGGGCAACTTTACCAGCAAATTGAGAGAGATCTTTTACCACTTGGGTTTACACCAGAGAGCCGTCGATTCAACCCTCATGCAACTATCGCGCGAATAAAGAGATATGAGCCATCACTAATGGAAACTATAAAATCTCTCGAATCTAGGACCTACGGTAGTTGTATGGTGACTGGTTTGAAACTTAAAAAAAGCACACTAACACCACAAGGGCCAATCTACGAAGATCTGTTGGAGGTTATATGGTAGAAAGACTCGCGTGCGAAAATCTCGTACTCAAAAGGATCAGACCATCAAAAATTGAGCGTGACCACATATGCGGTGTTGCTCATCGTCTATTGAATGCGATTAATGCCACTGGAGAAGCGGATGGTATGGTCGTGGGTTCTATTGCTCGCAATACATGGATAAAGGGGGATCGGGATCTCGATATTTTTCTCCTATTCCCCCCATCACTCTCTCACGAAGGGTTGAAAGAAAAAGGATTATCGCTTGCTCATTCAATTGCGTCATTGTTCACTGAAAAGTTTTGCGAGAAATATGCTGAACATCCATATATAAACGCATTAATTGACGATATTGATGTAGATCTCGTTCCCTGCTATGCTGTTGAGACTGCTACAAAAATCCAGAGCTCAGTTGACAGGACGCCTTTTCATACGCGATACATTGCCGATAAAATCAATGGTCGGATAGATGATGTTCTTCTTCTAAAACAATTCACAAAAGCAGGCGGTATTTACGGTTCTGACCAAATGACAGAAGGATTTTCCGGGTATCTTTGTGAGCTACTCGTCCTCTATTACGGAGGATTTGCCCCTCTTCTTGAAGCGGTAACAAAATGGCGCCCAGGTACAATAATTGATATCGAACAACATGCTGCAAAAAGCTTTAGTGAACCGCTAATAGTAATCGATCCCGTCGATCCAAAACGTAACGTTGCAGCCTCAGTATCTCTTGATCGGATGGTTGAATTCATTGAACTTTCGAGGGGATATCTTAACGAACCTTCAGAAGCTTTTTTTATTCTCTCAAAAGAGTATTCTCTTACCAAAAATCAACTTGTGTCTTTGCTCAAAAAGAGAGGAACGTACCTATTTGCCATAACGTTTGCAACTCCGCCTTATATCGAAGAGATTATTGTCCCACAGCTAAAACGGAGTGCTACATCAATCCGCCAACACTTAGAAAGAAATGGCTTTGATGTTCACCATGCGGATTATTTTATGCAGTCAGACCGGTGTATGCTCCTCTTTGAACTCCTAACAAATAAACTACCAAAAATACGCCATCATACCGGACCACCTCTCTGGAATCGAACAAACGCGGACAAATTCTTTGAGAAACATATTGCGGATAAGTCATCTGGACCTTACATCAAGGATGGTAGATACGAAGTAGAAGTTCCTAGAGAATTTGCATACGTAAAAGAATTATTATCTTCACCCTCACTACTCAACGTTAGTCTAGGCAGACATGTGAGGCAATCATTTGAACATGGTTGGACAATAAACGAGGGGGCTTTGTGTTGGCAAAAAACATTTGCACCTTTCATTGCAGGGTTTTTTGATAGATGCTCACCATTGTCTCGAATTAAACGAGATAGATAGAGAACCTAGAAAGTATATTAATATCAATAAAAGATGCGTAAAAAAACCTTTTTTAATTGTACGATAAAATTATTTTTTAAAATTCTTTTTTATCTTCTGTGTTGCCAGCTTTTCTATAGCGGCAATATCGATATCTTTAGCAATTGTTAGCTTCTTATTCTTCACTGCGCTATCCAGAAATCCTTTTCCGGTCAGAGTGCGAACAATCAGACTTGTTGAACCTAATGGGCTACCAATCGCACCGGCAGAGATATCAGCTAATACAGACGTTAAATCGGTGCAGAAATGACAGCCGTTTCGAATACATGTTTCCAACTCCGTAAGCGGTATCTTTAAGTTAGTCCCATCCTGCTTTAAGATCTCAAGTTTTCCTTTTACATCGAGTTTTCGTATTTGGTGCGGTTCAATTTTATAGTGCTGTTTTAATTTACCATGGATTAGTGCCTGATAATCAAAGGTCTCCGTGCAGAACAACCCTATAACAAGCCGAATTCCTTTTGCATAGGGTTTTAAAAGATCATTGTCACTCGCACGCATGTGGGCAATAGCTTGAACGGCACAGGGAACCCCAACAACCGCAATCCGCTTGAACTTTCGATCTATTATTGCATACTTCAAGGAAGCAAGGAGTGGAACCCACCAACTATAACGGCTTCCTGCTTGCTGAATTAGCACATCAGATGCAGTAATAACAACAGACGACGGTTTTAAACTCCACCTATCCTCTGTCACGGTGACCACGGCATCAATCAATCCTTCATCAAGTGCATTAGTTAGAATTGCTGTAACCGCTCCACCACTCTGCTTTCGAGGAACCTTAAAAGTTGCTTCGGCAGATACAATCTCGATATATTTACCAAGGGTCTCAGTTGGTTGTTCCCCAACACGTGGGCAAACCGAATAGCATGCCCCACAAGATACATCATCATTTACTTGCTTACAATATCCATTGCTTTTCGGGCTTACCACCATCTCTCCCTCATCAAATGAGAGAGAATCCGCAGGACATACTGCCACACAAGCACCGCATCCGGAACATTTTCGTGTATCCCAAACCTCATTTTTTAATTCAAGATAGCTTTTAGCTGCCATTGAATTACTCCCATGTGTACTTGTTTGCAAAAGGTCGAGCGCTTGCAGGTGCAATCCGTGTGTAATCTGAAGCCAAGAGTGGAACGGCATCAATTCCGAAAACCTGCGCGAAATCCTTAATGATAGGTGCGATCATCGTTTTCTGTTCTTCCGTTGCAAGGAACTGTTTAGCACCGACACCGAGATACTTTTGGTTTACCTTACCCCGTATGTACATCTCTCCACCATGAATGCCACTCCCGATACCGATCTCAGAGATTGGCTGAACACCATTTAATCCCAACACGATTAGGAGTCCCCCTGCCATATACTCTCCAAGAAACGCCCGTGCTGCTCCACCAACAATGAGGATCGGGCGTTTTTCCTTATACTGTTTCATATGAATACCCCCGCGGTATCCGATATTGTCTCTGACATACACCCTTCCCCCCCGCATGCTATGTGCGACGGCATCGCCAGCGTTTCCATGGATGATGACTTTTCCCTTGTCCATGGTGTTGCCTGGTGCATGATCAGCGTTCCCATAGACAATAACGGTAGGGCCACTCATAAACATGCAGAGGTCACCACCAGGTACACCGTTGAGTGTAATAGTAACGCCATCACCTCTCAATCCGTCTGCGATAAACCGCTGTCCAAGCACATTATCGATAATAATTTCCTTCACGCCTTCAGAAACCGCTTTGCGGATCATCTTGTTAAGTGGAGTGAAGTGCACTCCTTTAGCATCGATATGCATCGCAGTCATTTGGTTAAGCTCCCACAGGTTTTACGTCAAGGACTTGCATCAGTCCCTCATCTAACATATAACCTCTTAACCGATCGCGGTTCCCACGAAGACTTTCGATGCTATTGATGCCTGCCGCCCCCATAAGTTCAGCTAGCTCAAGTGTCCATGCGCGGATCAAGTTCTCGACATGCACAGATTCAACATCTGGGTCAAGTCGTTGCACCAATTCCGGACGCTGTGTAGCAATACCCCATGCACATTGCCCTCTGTAACAGGTTCCACAAACGCGACAGCCCATTGCTACGAGGGCGGAAGTTCCGATATAGACTGCATCTGCACCAAGGCAAATTATCTTTGCTATATCCGCGCTTTGACGAATTCCACCACTAGCGATTATAGAAACTTCATTCCTGATTCCTTGTTGGCGGAGTTTTGCATCAACACTTGCAACTGCCGCTTCAATCGGAATTCCAACATGATCACGGAATACCCGGGGAGCTGCACCAGTTCCACCCCGGAAACCATCGATTACAACTGCATCTGCAGATGAACGAGCAATACCAGCTGCAATGGCAGCGGAGTTATGCACTGCCGCTATTTTTACAAATACTGGTTTCTTCCACTCTGTCGCTTCTTTTAAGCCGCGAACGAGCTGTTTGAGATCCTCGATACTGTAAATATCGTGATGTGGTGCAGGGCTGATCGCATCGCTTCCTTCTGGTATCATTCGAGTGCAGGAAATATCAGCACAAACTTTTTCACCCGGTAAATGACCTCCAATACCTGGTTTTGCACCCTGTCCAATTTTGATCTCTATAGCGGCACCACGGTCCAGATAATTAATATCTACACCAAACCGCCCAGAAGCTACTTGGACGATTATGTGCTGCTGGTAGGGATAAAGTGCTTCGTGAAGTCCCCCCTCACCAGTACCCATAAACGTTCCTATCCTGGTCACCGCTTTGGCGAGCGCAAGTTGAGCGTTCAAACTGATTGCACCATAACTCATATGACCGATCATGATAGGGGTCTCAATCTGAAGGTTCGGTACAATTTCTGTTTGGAGTTCCACATCCCCGTTAGAAGACGTCTTGAGACTGATAGATGCAGGTTTCTTGCCAATATAAGTCCGCAATTCCATAGGTTCGCGAAGTGGATCTATACTGGGGTTAGTCACTTGGCATGCATCAAGTAAAAGACGGTCGAAAATTACTGGGTACGGTAATACATTACCCATACCAGAAAGAATGATCTTTCCAGATTTCGCTTGGTTGAAGATTGCTTCACGGATTTCTCTATTCCAGAGTGGATGGCTCCTATAATCGGTTGGTTTCTCCTTAATTTCGATAGCATCTCTGGGGCAAAATGCAAGGCAACGGTGGCAGGCAACACAGTTTCGCGAGTTAATTCTTATACCATTCTCTTCTTTCCGAAACACGTCATAGGAACAATTTTCAACGCACCGCCCGCATTCCATACAACGTTTGGGATCGATACTGACTCTGAACCGAAGGGGGATACTCCCAATACTCACGACTGCACCGTCCCAATCACTGGTTCACCTGCTTTCGGCATCTCAACGCCTTCAATTTTAGGTTCTATCCTGCGGATTGCTGCTTCTTCACTAGAGATAAAAAGCCGATCTCCACGTTCACCGGTCACAAGTGGGCGAAGTTTTATCCGGTCAGTAAAGCCGACGATAGAATTAATGTTTGCAACTACAATTGCAAATGGTCCGTTCATCATAGCGGGTGCATATGCAAGTCGAATGGCACGATTAAGTTCTCGTTCTTTTTCCGGCATTGCATCAATTTCCTCCCAAAAAGGTGGAGCAAGTGCTCGTACCGCCATTTTTTCTGAAAGACCGTGCTTTCGAACTAATAGATCAATTAAATATGCAACAACTTCAGTATCGGTGAACATGGTGCATTTGTAACCGTAGCTTTCAATATATCGTTGGTTGGTACCATAGGATGTAATCTCTCCATTGTGAATTACACTCCAATTTAAGAGATTAAAGGGGTGTGCGCCTCCCCACCAACCCGGACTATTTGTGGGATATCGGTTATGTGCAAGCCATATGTAACCTTTGTAGTCTTGAATTCCGAAGAAGTCAGCAACATCCTCAGGCCAACCCGAGGCCTTGAATACGCCAAGGTTTTTTCCTGAAGATATAATGAGTGAACCCTTGTGTGCAGTATTCACACTCATGACCAAATGCATTACAATATCATCTTCAGGACTTGAACTATCGGACATGAGGGTATGATCAGGTTTAAAAAAATAACGCCATGGGGTATGGACTTTTTTAACATTAGATTTATGAGTGGGGATCTCTTCTTGATGTTCGACGGTACCCCATTTTTCTAGGATTGCTTCAAAAGCAGTTTTATTTTCCTCAATATTGTCAAAAAAAACATGTAAAGCGTAATAGTCCCGAAAGTCAGGATAAATACCATACGCTGCATATCCCGCACCTTGGCCACTTCCTCGCTCATTCATCATCGAAAGTGCGTGTTTAATTGCTTCTCCGTCAATATTTTGTCGACGTTTGTCCAAAACTCCAATAATGCCACACATTGTTAATCACTAACAAAATTGACCGGCCAATCTACCAAATTCCGTAATCTGTAATATTTCTTGAATAAAGTATAAATAAAATTGGTAGGTATTTGTCGTAAAATTATACTGATTGCGATCAAACAGGGAATTAAACAATTGATGAATAAAGGCACTAAAGCAAAATACAGGAACACGTTGTTTTTGGAATTGAGGATAATTTCTTAATTTCATGAAAAAAGAGAGAGAGTTATTCACATATCAAAGTAAAGGTGGAACTCCCACGGGTGCGGGCGGAGCCTAACACCATCCATCTCTGCACGTTTGTAATCGATCCAGACATCAATGACGTCTTGGGTGAACACACTACCCTGAAGGAGGAACTTATGATCGGCTTCCAACGCATCGATTGCCTGTTCGAGCGACCCAGGAACAGTCGGGATCTTTTTTGCTTCCTTGCTATCGAGATCGTAGGTGTTGCCTTCGAATGCTTCCCCGGGATCGATCTTCTTCTTGACACCGTCAAGACCTGCCATGAGCATGGCAGAGAATGAGAGGTACGGGTTACACATCGGATCAGGTGGCCTAAACTCAATCCTCTTGGTCTTGGGGTTGTCGGTATACATCGGGATCCTAACTGCAGCCGAACGGTTCCGCATTGAATATACGAGGTTCACCGGTGCTTCATACCCCGGTACAAGCCGTTTGTACGAGTTTGTGGTCGGGGCACAGAACGCCATGAGTGCATTCGCGTGCTCGAGCAGCCCGCCAATATAGTACTTTGTCAGCTGGCTGATCATGCCATAGCCTTTTGCGTCGAAGAAGAGGTTCTTATCTCCTTTCCAGAGTGACTGATGGGTGTGCATGCCTGAGCCGTTGTCACCAAAGAGGGGTTTGGGCATGAAGGTTGCAACCATGCCGAACTTACGTGCCATGTTCTTTACTATGTATTTGTACATCATGCAGTAATCCGCCATTTTAACGAGGGAACTGTACCGCATATCGATTTCGTTCTGTCCGGCAGTTGCAACTTCATGGTGATGAACTTCAACGGGTATTCCGGTATCGATCATTTTATTTACCATCTGGCTGCGGATATCCTGAAGCGAGTCGTGGGGCGGCACCGGGAAATACCCCTCTTTATACCGGGGCTTGTACCCGAGGTTTGGCTTTTCATCCCTGCCGGAGTTCCAGCTGCCTTCAACAGAATCGACAGCGTAAAATCCCTGGTTGACGGACTGGGAAAATCGTACATCATTAAAGAGGAAGAACTCATACTCTGGTCCCCAATAACTTGTATCAGCAATACCGGAAGCCTTGAGATATTCTTCTGCTTTGTGTGCGATGAACCGCGGGTCACGGGTATATGCCTCCTTGGTCACCGGGTCGTAGACATCACAGATAATACTTAATGTGGTGACTTCACAGATGGGATCAACCACAGCGGTTGACGGGTCCAAACACAGGATCATGTCGGATTCCTGGATCTTCTGGAATCCACGGATTGATGATCCGTCAAACCCAATACCTTCTTTCCATATACCTGATGCCGCATCACTCGATTCCGTAAGTTCCGTGGAAGGAATGGAGAAATGCTGCCACAATCCAGGAAGGTCATTGAATTTAAAGTCAATAATCTGAATTTCATTCTGTCCAATCTGTGCTATAATCGAATCGACAGTTTCTTGTGTCACAGAATTCATTAGATCACTTTTCTTTTTGGTTGCCAAAGATCTCACCAACCATCTGACTCCACTATACCCGGTGCAATAAAGTTTCGATAATAAGATCGTGCATTCAGGTAAGTGGATAGAGAGACGTAGGAATAATAGTTCTATCGAACAATATTTAAACATTACTAATGTAGGGTAGAAGAATTTTGCCTTTAATAATATATCTTAAAAAAATTATTGTCTTTATTTCCATCAATTAAATAGTCGTTCACCTCACCACATTTTCATGATCAATTTAGGAAGAAATTAGTAGAAAGTAATCCAAACAAAAAGGCATGGTAACAGATAACATTTCTAAAGTGCTGAAGCGTATCGAATCTGATAAAGTAAAATTTATCCGGCTTCAATTTACTGATGTTTTGGGTCAACCAAAAAATGCTGCAATTCCGGTCGCTCAGGCAGAGAAAGCATTGACCGATGGAACATGGTTTGATGGATCTTCAATTGAGGGATTCACCCGCATTGAAGAATCCGATATGCTACTCAAAGCAGACCCGGCATCATATTCTTTATTACCATGGAGACCTGCTGAGGGAAAGGTCGCCCGATTTGTATGTGATGTCTATACATACGGAAACAAACCTTTTGAAGGCGACCCCAGGTATATACTGAAAAAGACAATGGCAGAAGCCGCAAAAATGGGTTTTGGTTTTAACACAGGTCCTGAACTCGAATTTTTCTTTTTTAATCTGATCGATGGTCGTCCCACAACACAATTCCCTGACCAAGGTTGTTATTTTGATCTGGCCCCGAATGATAAAGCGGAAGATGTACGCCGTGAGATTGTGCTTGCGCTGACTGAGATGGGATTTGAAATTGAGATGTCCCACCATGAGGTTGCTGCAAGTCAACACGAGATCGATTTCAAATATGCCGACGCAGTTATTACTGCAGATAGAGTGATGACCTATAAATATGCAACTAAGGCAATCGCATTGAAATACGGGCTCCATGCGTCATTTATGGCAAAACCGATTTCCGGTATCAATGGTAGTGGGATGCACACCCATGGCTCGTTGTCTAAAAACGGGAAAAATGCATTCTATGACCCCGATACACCCAAAGGCATCAGTGACGTCGCTTTATACTACATTGGCGGACTGCTGAAACATGCAAAGGCAATCACACGTGTGGCAAACCCGACAATCAACTCGTACAAGCGATTAGTTCCTGGATTTGAAGCACCGGTTTACATCTCGTGGAGCACGACTAACCGTTCTGCACTTATACGTGTCCCTGCAGCCCGAGGTAATAGTACGCGTGCAGAATTTCGGAGTCCAGATCCGATGTGTAATCCGTATCTTACGTTCGCCTGTATGCTTGCGGCAGGTCTTGATGGTATCAAAAACAAGATTTTACCGCCCGACAGCACGGACACCAATATCTATCACCTCAGCGCAAAAGAACGTAAAAAACTTAAGATTGACATGCTACCCGGAAGCCTCACGGAATCTCAGGAATACTTAGAGAAGGATGGGGTTCTCTGTGCAACACTCGGTGACCACATTGTGGAGAATCTCAGCCGCATTGCTGAACAGGAAAATGATGCATACCGTCTTGCAGTACACCAATGGGAACTAGACAGGTATCTTCCCACATATTAACTTTCTTTTTTATTATCTATATTATTATTTAATATTTTTTTATATTAATCCTTGTGATTCTACCTCAAAACACATTTAAATTTTGAGTAAAAACAAAATATTTATAAGCATAGGAATTTAACTTCCTTCCTATAATTTCGAAATTCTTCACAATGGTAAGACACAGAAATGGCATATGATGGATTCCCTTTGTATTAAAAATACCGGTTTTCTGGACTTTCAATCTGGCACTGGATATAGGGTAAGATCATTACCAACCCTGTGTTTTAATGAGCGCGGTCTGATGACAACAACAATCATAAAGACCGCTTTGCTTAATGTCGAACATTTACAGTTGAGGTGATTGAATGGCTATAGATTCTGGAGCAACAGCATGGATTCTAGCGGCAACAGCTCTTGTGATGCTGATGACGCCAGGTGTAGGATTTTTCTACGGCGGTCTTGTTCGTAAGAAAAATTTTATCTCAATGATATTACTGTCATTTGTTGCTTTTGCACTGGTGAGCATACAATGGGTGCTTATTGGGTACACACTTGCCTTTGGCCCGGATGTTAGCGGGTTCATTGGAAATCTCAATTTCCTAGGACTAAACGGAGTGGGGATGGATCCGGGTTCCTACAGTCCGATTATTCCAAGTATGCTCTACATGGTATTCCAGTTGGTATTTGCAACGGTGACAATGGCGATAGTAACATCAGGAATGGCAGAACGCGTAAAGTTCAGTTCATACATCATATTTGCCCTTCTCTGGACGACGATTGTCTATGATCCCCTTGCTCACTGGGTGTGGGGTGGAGGTTGGGCAGCACAATTTGGATCCCTCGATTTCGCTGGGGGTACGGTCGTTCACATAAGTTCCGGTTTTGCCGCACTTGCAGTCGCATTTGTGATCGGAAAACGTGCGGGGTTCGGTCAATATCTCATGGAACCCAACAACATTCCGATGACAATTCTTGGTGCAGCGATGCTGTGGTTCGGCTGGTTTGGGTTTAATGCAGGCAGTGCTATAGCAGCCAATGGTCTTGCTGTAAGCGCCTTTGTTGTCACCAACACAGCTGCAGCAACAGCTGCCCTTGCCTGGCTCTTTGCAAGCTGGATTCGTGGTAAACCCAGTTCATTAGGATTCGTAAGCGGCGCTGTCGCTGGCCTTGTTGCCATTACACCCGCAGCCGGTTACGTGACTCCAATGGCAGCAATCGTAATAGGTGCTGTTGCGGGTGTCCTCTGTTACTCCATGATGCTCTTCCGGCTCAAGAAAGGATGGGATGAAAGTCTTGATTGCTGGTCAATCCACGGAATGGGCGGTTTGTGGGGAGCACTCGCAACGGGTATCTTTGCAGCCGCTGCTGTAAACGGTTTCCCAGGTTTACTCGAAGGTAACTTCCATCAATTCATTGCAAACGCAACAGGTGCCTTTGCTGCATTGATCTATTCTTTCGTCGTAACCTATATCCTAGCTACGGTCATTGACAAGACAATTGGACTGCGTGTGACGGAAGAAGAGGAATATGTCGGACTCGATATCTCCCAGCATGGGGAGCATATCTGAAGGAGTGATCGCCATGAAAATGATTAAAGCAATCATCAAACCAGAACGATTTGAGTACGTGAAAAAAGCTCTCGAAGAAAAAGGATATGTTAGTATGACCGTGACTGAAGTAAAAGGACGCGGAGATCAGAAAGGTATCGCTCTGGAGTATCGTGGCAAGTTGATGACAGTTGACATGTTACCCAAAATCAAGATCGAAATTGTAATCAAAGATGCAACAGTTGATGATCTGATTAAAACTATCATAGACTCTGCACGCACTGGAAAGATCGGTGACGGAAAAATCTTCGTTATTCCAGTTGAGAAGGCAATCAGGGTACGAACTGGTGAGGTTGATTCTTAAAAAAATACAATCAAAAAGATAATCCTCCCTTTACCACACATTGATGGGAATTAATTCCAATATTTTTTTTAAAAAATATCTAAAACGTTACACTTTATAAAAAAGAGATTCCGTGATAAGGAGGATACAAATTTTTTATTTAAACTCGAAGAGCACCCGTAACTTCTTTTCGATATGAGGTGAAATATGGTGGTGTCCGGGAATATTCATTGATTCACGATCATGTTTAATTGCTTCCTCGATATCCTCATCAGAAATTCCATGTTGCTCATGATCGATAATTTCTGTGGAATATAACCTTCCCCCCCCATATATCAGGCGACAGAGAGCTGGACTGGGTTGATCAGCCCGAATGAAGTAAAAGGAGGAGCCAATAAGTGACTTACGGTATTCTTGCAATTGGAAGAAGAGCATATCGAGATCTGACTCAGGTTCATCAGTCACATTGTTAATAAAACGGATCAAACAACCTTCCTGTTGTGTTTGCGCCATCTTTCTTCCCCTCTCAGATCTTGCTACATGATCTCCCTTTCCATGTGTCTAGATAGCACATGGCATAGGTACGATGGAAATACATTTCCTAACTATTTAAACATTATTGATAGTACCTTTCTGTCTTCAACTAACCGCATCAAAGCAGATTGTTATCTACTATACAAACGGATATTATGGGTAATTCATGATTCCATGGCTCAATAACAATTTTAAAAATTTCAAACCCACAGCAGCGAATGCACTTAATGCTACTCGACATATGAATAGAATCGAACGAAAGAAACTTTTTTCCCCGGATATCGAACCCATGCGAACTGCTGAGGGGAGATGGTTTGAAGCAATCATTTATGAGATGTTTCTGGAGATCTCCCAAAAATCCGATCGAATAAAATACCTCGCTCGTAAAGGTGCCGATGCCCCAAAGAACCAGAAGCTTGCTCAACTTGGGCAGAATGGAATTCTTTACTCTAAATATGGCGATATTGTGATTCGCGGTAACGGTCAAGATCTTGCTGAGTTTGACCTTTTACTTGTTACCAGTAACAACGAGATCGGATTTGCTGAAGTTGTCACATCTCCATCTGATCTAAAGGAATTCGAGCAAGAGGTCCAATACAAAAAAACGCTTTTGGGCTATCTCTATGACCAAAAAACCGTACCATTCCTTCTAATCTCATCATTTGATATTTCAAATTACTCAGTCGTCAAACGACTAGCAAAAGCCAAGGAGAACGCGATTATATTCACGAGCTCATGTGAGCAGATTAAAAAGTTGGTCAAACATTATCGGCCACGTATCCTGTATACACGACCGGAAAAACACAACAAATTAATTTCAGCAACCGATCTTTTGTTTAAAAAACCATTCGATTACAAGAGATTTCATGACCAAGTAAAAAATCAGATCTTCTCCCGCATTACTAACAAAGCTCAGGAACATCATTTACCATCAACCAAATTCACAGATCCACTTGTTAAAAAAGTTCTTTATGGGGCACTCTATCCACAAGCAATAAAAATTCTTTGTGATATTTACGGACTCTTTGTGAAAGGAAAAAGAATTGAGTTTTCAGACTTTGCACAACACTACTCAAAAGCAATAATCGCTACTGATTTACCAGGTTACGAATTGATTATATACCTTAGATCACGGCAGAAAAAGGAGTACTTGAAAATGGTTCAGCTAAAAGACGGACATTTCAAGTATGAGCGTCCGACGCCCCCCAAGGTTGGTTTCTTCCTGTGGCTTGAATCGATCCAACCGAATCTCGGTGTTAGAATCACCTCTTCGATTCTTGAAACGTTTACTGTAAAAAATAAGAACACAAAATAGACCAATCTTTTGAGTTCGGATACTTACTTACCACTTTTCAATAAGAAAAAATTGGAAAATATTGGTTTTATTTTTATGTTTTACTCGTCAATCTAACAAAATACTTATCGCTTCACGATGGTAAGCATCCATTACATATGAGATTCCGGAGATCTTTGCAGATTCGTCGGTAAGTGCCATAATATCATTTCGCGAAATCGTAGACAGAGCGAAATTTCTGGTGCCGGACATAATTTGCTGAAGACCGGTTTTAAATTTTTGGGTATATGAATAAACGCCGATCGCACCTGTTGGAATTTCCTTGAAACGTTCACCATACTTCTGTTTAAGCTCTTCGTAACAAACAAAAATCTGTTCCATAGTGTTTCCATATTTTGAGACGGTTTTAGGGAGAACCCCTTCTTTTAACCACATTCCAATATTTTTGCCTACCATGGCAGGAATCATAAGTCCCCTCCCCATACACACTGCTTTAACATACGGGCTACCCATGGCAATTGCTTTGAAAACATTCGGTTCATCGGAAAATCCCCCGGCCATCGCAATGCAAGGAACTCGCATACCTCGTTTTGTAAGCTGTTCACAGAAATCGTACATAAGAGCTTGAAGGTAAAAAGTTGGAATCCCCCATTCATTCATCATAGGCCATGGACTCATCCCAGTACCTCCTGATGCACCATCAATCGTTAAAAGATCAATTTTCGCTTCTGCACCATAGCGGATTGCCATGGCAAGCTCTACAGCAGAATAGGCTCCAGTCTTCAACGTGATTCGTTTAAATCCGATATCTCTCAACCGGTTGATTTCTTCTAAAAACGTTTCCTTTGTGATAAACCCAAGCCGAGAATGCCGCTCAAACTCTTTAATAGATCCAGCTTTGAATGCATTTGCATATTCAGGGAGTGTCGGATCTGGAAGTACAATATAACCACGTTTTTTTAGTTCAAGTGCACGTTCAAGAGTAGGGACCTTTACTTCTCCGCCAATAGATTTAGCACCCTGTCCCCATTTTAGTTCAATAGTCTCCAGATTGTGTTTGCTTGCAACGTATTCTGCAGTTCCAAGCCGGGTATCTTCAACATTTAACTGGACAAGCATCTCACCATAACCTTCAGAAAATTTTCGATAAATCTCAATGCGTCGATCCATCTCTGGTGATTTTCTCACTTTACCTTTAACATCGAGTTCAAGGTCTGGATCCACTCCACAAACGTTTTCGCCACAGACACAAGTTATTCCAGAGATCGCAGCACCAATAGCGACATGCTCCCAGTTTACTCTTGCAATTTCTGTTGACCCCAAAGCCCCGGTAAAAATAGGAATACGCATTTTGACAATCTTGCTCCATCCATACTCGGTCTCTGTGTTTACCTTTGAAAAGACCGCTGTGTCCGGGCCGATTTCACTCCCTATAGGAAGCCCTTTTGCCCCAACAGCATATCCTTGAATATTCAAATGAGAATAATCGATAGGATAATTCTTATTAGCACCAGCCGTCATTCCACCAAACGGAATGGGATAAAGAACTTCCCTACCGCGAAACGATGATAACCAGCTTTCGCAGCTCCCTTTGCATCCATCCAGACATCTTGTACAAATACCAGACATTGGAACAACATCTCGTGAACGATTGACTGTTCCAGTTGCCTCATTAGCATTAGGCTGTCGAAGATTCATGTTTCACTCCCAATTTTAGATTCCAATAAACATATGAGCGATAATGAGCCCAAACAAATTATTTTTTAATTGATATACGTTAATAAGCACTATCTTTATATTTTGCTGTAAGATTAGAAATTGTAATCTCGTTATCGAGAGATAAGAGAGGAAAAACCAAATACAGAGTAAAAAACCGGAAAAAGAAGTTATTAGATTGAAATCAGCTTATATTTGCTAGAGCCCATTTCTAGCTCCTCAGCATATTGAATTTGTCGGAACCCATTAGTCTCTTCCCAAGTTCCTCTAAACTTATCCTGCCCTTTTTTATGAAACTTGTGAAGCATTGTGTCAGTAAACCCTATTTGTGAGTTAACAAGATCGAAACTTGCTGCATCAATTGCAACAGGATCGGTGGAGGCAAGGATACCGATATCAGGTACTATTACTGCATCACTCCAAGGAACACAATCGCAGTCAGGAGTTATCCGAGTAAGGAAATTGATATAACCCACTTTTCCTTGTTTACTTTGGATCGCCCCGTAGGCATATTCAACTAATCGTTCAATGAATACAGGGATCTCAGTTGCCCAGTTAATATCTATTGCATGCTGTGGGCAGATGGTCATACACTCAAAGCATCCAATGCAAAGATTTCGATTAATCCTTGATTTCTTTTTTATAAGTTTGATTGCCGATTTAGGGCATACATACACGCATTTACCACACCCAATGCATCGATCTTTTATTGAGAAGGGGCGTGCATCGTGCTGATCTCTCTTACCTTTTGGAGGTGCACAACCCATTGCAAGATTTTTGAGAGCCCCCCCAAAACCTGATACCATGTGGGCTTTAAAATGCGTCAATACTATCATGCTGTCAGCTGCGACAATGTCTCCAGCAATAAACACATGCTTAAAGTGTTTTTTATTAATCGTGACTTTAGCAATATTCATACCACAAAGTCCATCGGCAATAATAACTGGTGCTCCAACGACCGCATAATCAAATCCATGTAAAATAGCGGTTGTTATGTGATCCACTGCATTTGCTCGACTTCCAAGATAAAGGGTATTAGTGTCAGTTAAAAAGGGCAATGCATTACATTCCTTAACCTTATCTACTATCTGCCGGATAAAAACTGGGTTGATATAGGAGTCATTTCCTAGCTCGCCAAAATGAAGTTTTATTGCTGTTCGATCCCGTTTTTTGACGAGAGAAGTAAATCCAGCACAATCAAACAGTTTACGTACTTTTGCAACAGTGCTGGTTTTTTCATCCCGTGCCCGAAGGTTTGCAAAATATACCAAACTGCTCAACGTAATCAGCCTAATTTGATAATTATCAGTAGTGAGTGATATAATCCCACTATGCAACAACATTCAAGAAAAATAAATGTAATAAACGAGCAAAAAGATTTAAAAAAGAATAATTCAGAGGAATTCAGCTCGTTTTCGCGGCACTGGCGTATCTTTTCTCCAAGATTTAATGTCCCGTGCACGTTCGAAATAGATTTTTGATTCCTCATCTTTTCCCATCTCTTTTAAACAAATACCAATATGGTTCCATCCACTTGCATTGTTTGGTAATTTGTCAACAACCATATGGAAAGTCTGTAAAGCTGCATCTACATACTTGGTATCCTTATTCATTACTCCAATATTTTCGAGAGTCTCTCCGAGATCAAATAACACCTCAACAGAGTCAGGTGCAAGTTCTATCGCTCGCATAAACGATTTTAGTGCTTCTTCGTGCTTTCCAAGTTCACGACAGCAAATCCCACGGTCATTCCAGACATAAGCTAGTTTATTATCAATCTCCAGCGCTTTATCGAATGCTTGGATCGCTTCAAGGCATTTACCCTCACGGCCATACAATATCACTCCTTCTTTATAATATGATGATGCCTTTCCAAGGATTCGATCAAGCAGCCCAACACTTGATTTTTCATGACTAACCATGACAGGAGTATCTGGAGCCAGTGACACGGCCTCTTTTATTTCTTCTGGAAGGGGCACGTCTTTTACTGTAGCAGTGATATCCTTTACCATTCCAACTGATGCAATAAATGTGCCCCGACTATCATAGACAGGCATTGCTTTCATCCAAAGGGTCCATGATGAACCGTCAGATTTTATTCCCTTTGTTACTCCAATAACAGAACCATTTTTTTCTTTACTTATGATGAAATACTTGTTTTTTTGAATAACGTCGTCTTTTTCGAAGATCAAATCAATTAGCATTCTCTGTTTTTTACCAAAGAATGGCTCAGAATAAGCAAAGCTTCCTTTTTTTAACATTGATGATGCTGGGATACTAGTAAGCTGTTCAATAGCTTCGTTCCATGCGATTACCTTACCGTCACGATCGATCGCAAAGATTGGATCTGAAGAGAAGTTAAGTGTAGTTGTAAGAATTGTTTGTGAAGTTCCTGTAGAACGCCATGCAATTCTACCGTCTACAACCTGATATATCCGGTCTAGGATGGTTCGCAATTCTAAATCCGGATTCTCTCCCTTTTTTATAAAGAAATCAGCACCGTTATTAAGGGCTTCTATAGCTGTATGCTCACTTCCAACACCAGTAAAAATAATTACTGGTGTGGTGTCCCCTTTCGCACGGATAATCTTGAGAAATGCAATTCCATCAAGTTCTGGCATATCGTAATCTAAAATGATCGCATCAAACTTATTTACGGAAAGAACACTAATTCCCTCGTGTGCTGTCCGTGCGGTGCGAACTTCAACGTTACCAGTTCGCGATAAAAATTCCCGCATGAGTTCCAAGAGTGCGGGATCATCATCAACAACTAACAAAGAAAGCATACGATGGTATTCCTGAGGTCAAATCGGGATTTGAGATAGATAAGTAACCAAGATTTCCCGATTTCTTTAATCAGTCCTCTTTCATTTTTATATTGAGTAATATCCGAATCCATAACAGATATTCTTACTGGAAATGGAATGAGATTTCACTGAAATTACTTAAAAATCGCCAATCAGATTATAGTATCGCGTTTACGTTGGAACATCGAATCTTTTTTTGCCCTTGTAATTTCATGTGCTCGTTCGAATGCTTGATGAGATTCTTCATCTTTACCGATTTCTTTAATGCAAACACCAAGATGGTTCCATGCATTAGCATTGTTAGGATTAATTTCCGTCACTTTAGCAAACGTTGGGATTGCATCTCTAAGGAACTTATTCTCTCGGCGAAGGACCCCCATCGTCTCGAGAATTTCACCATAATCGTATAAATATTCTTCATCCTTCGGCTCTAACTCAACTGCTCTTTCGAAACTTATCTTTGCATCATCCAATTTACCCATATCCTTTAAACAGAGTCCTCTATCATTCCAAACATAGGCAAGCTTTGGATCAATTTCAATTGCTCTATCAAAACACCGAACTGCATCTTCGAACTTTCCTTCCTTGAAATATAACCTTACACCTTCCTTATAGGATGCCTTCGCTCTTCCAGTGATACGTTCTAGGAAACCACCGTGGGTTGGAGCCTTTTCAATCGTTTCAAGTGAGGGAGCGGGTGCTTGTAGAGTGGGTTTTAATTTTGCTGCTTCAGATCCCGTTATATCACGAACCGAACTCACGGCACCAATAAAACTACCTCTACCATCATAGAGGGGCATTGCCCGCATCCAGAGAGTCCGTTCTTTTTTATCTTGAGGGGTTACAGTACGAATCCAGGCAATCATAGTCCCTTTGTCCTTACTCACCAAATTGTAGTTACTTGCGGAAATCTCGGTGTCTGTTGCAAAAATGAGATCAATGAGCATAGGTACTTTTTTTCCAAAAAAAGGTAACGAGAACTCTCGATCACCCTTTCCCATCACCTTGTCGGTTGATACTCCGCTCAACTCCTCCATGGGTTTGTTCCAAGCTACCACTTTACTTTCTCGGTCTATGGCAAACATTGGATCTGGTGAAAAGCTAATTATATCGGATATTATTCGTTGGGATGTTCCAAGCGATCTGCCTACTAAACGTCTATCTTTTGCCTGCTGGATCATATGAGCCAGCTCGCGAAACTGCGTTTTCGGATCCTCACCTTTTTTCAATATGAAGTCAGCACCGTTATTCAGAGCCTCAATTGCTGTTTGTTCTCTACCAACACCAGTGAATATTATGACCGGTGTGGTGTCCCCTTTCGATCGTAATATTTTTAAAAATTCGATTCCTGAAATCTCCGGCATATAAAAGTCAAGAACTATAGCATCGTACTCTGTTTTTGTAATTTTTGTTAGAGCTTCTTTTGTCGATGGGGTGGTATCGACCTTCATATCTCCAAATCGTTCTAAGAAATGGCGGACTAAGTTAAGAAGATCGGGTTCATCATCAATAACAAGAACGGTGAGCATAGATATTCATGCAACGTAAAATACGTGCAAGAAAGCCAAGAAAAAAATAGTTGATTTATTCACGTTTCCCCAGTTCATGATCAAGATAGAAGAGCTTCCCCGGAATATCTCCGAAAGTCTTGATCTTTGAAAGAATTTCATTTGCCTGCGCCTCTTCTTCAACCTGTTCTTTCACGAACCACTGGAGCATCTCAAACGTAGCATGATCCTTCTCTTTGATTGCGAGTTCCACAAGAGAATTAATCAAACTAGTTACCTTTTGTTCGTGTACATAGGCATGTTCAAACACCTTACCAGTAGATGTCCAATTTGTTTTAGGTGATTCGATTGGAAGAAAACTAACTTTACCGCCTCGAGCAATAATAAAGTCATAGAATTTTAAAGCATGGGCTTCTTCTTCCTTTGCCTGCAACCGCATCCATTTTGCAAATCCCTTCATAATAGCTGTTTCAAAATATGCTGACATCGCAAGATACAGGTATGCTGAAAAGAGCTCACGGTTCATTTGTTTATTAAGCGTTTCTTCCATTTGCTTACTTATCATGCTTTTTCCCTCAGAATTACCGAGATGTTAGTTTGTTCTCTCTTAATAGTTTCGTACAAGACAGAAATAATATTCATTTCCACATTTAAATGAATTTCAACGGAATTTAAGATGTTTACAACTCTTTTTAAAATGACAATTATTGAATCGAGATAAATTACCAAAACAATCAATAAAAGAGATAATGTTGAAAGGGGTTAGAGTCAAGTGATTTAAGCATACTTTGCTGGATCAGAATCGAATTTTTTTTTGCAGCCAGAAGCACAGAAAAAATACCTCTTACTTTTATATTCGCTTGTGAATTTTGCTGTTTTTTCATCAACAGTCATTTTACAGATCGGATCAATAGCCATTTCATTCACCTCAAATGTTCACTTGCTTTGCTGGGGGTATATAACTTTTTAAGAGAAGAGAGAGTGAGACAACAGTTACCGAACTTGTCGCCATAGCGAGAGCAGCAAGCTCAGGCTTGAACATAAAGCCAAAGGATGGATAAAGCAGGCCGGCTGCAACTGGAATGAGAGCAGTGTTATAAGCAAATGCCCAGAAAATATTACCTTTGATCCTCGCCATTACTTTTTTTGATAATTGGATAGCCGCGACGGCGTCAAGGAGGTTATCTTTAATCAGGACGATGTCCCCACTTTCAATGGCAACATCCGTACCACTCCCAATTGCAATGCCAACATCTGATTGAGCGAGTGCAGGTGCGTCGTTGATTCCATCGCCCACAAATGCTACAATCTGTCCCTTCTCTTGCAACGCTTTCACTTCTTCTGATTTGGCATTAGGCAATATCTCAGCTATAACCGTGTCAATTCCAATTTGTCTTGCAATTGCATCAGCAGTACGCCGGTTATCTCCAGTCATCATAACAATATGAAGACCCATCTTCTTCAGATTGATGATGGCAACTTTTGTCGTTTCCTTGATTGTATCCGCAATCGCAATTACTCCTGAAATCTGTCTTCCAACACTAACAAGAATTGCAGTTTTACCTTCTCGCTCAAATACGGTTATTTTTGATTCTAAATCCTCCGCAATCTTGATCCCTTTTTCCTGCATAAGCATACGATTGCCAACTACCACCTCTTCACCAAGAATAAAGGCAACGACACCCTTTCCACCGAAGGTATCAAAGTGCTCGGTCTTTTCAAATTTTACGCCAAGATTTTGAGCTCTACGTACTACGGCCTGAGCGAGTGGATGCTGAGAATTGTTTTCAACACTTCCTGTAAATGTAAGCAATGTTTCCTCCAAAATCCCGACCGGAACAATATCGGTAACTTCCGGTTTCCCTTTCGTGAGCGTCCCCGTCTTGTCAAAAACAACAGTAGTGACTTTCTCGGCAATCTCTAATGCCTCTCCGTTCCGTATCAGAATACCTAATTCAGCACCTCTTCCAATTCCCACAGTTACTGCAGTTGGTGTTGCAAGTCCTAACGCACAGGGACAGGCAATAACAAGGACTGATATGAGCGCTGTGAGCGCAAATAAAAGAGTGCTGTGTAGTACGAAGTACCAGACAAAGAACGAAATTGCTGCAATGGCGAGGACCGCGGGGATAAAGTACGTGACTGCAATATCAGCAATTCTTTGAACAGGAGGTTTTGATCCCTGTGCATCTTCAACAAGCTGAATTATTTGGGCAAGCACCGTCTCCTTACCGATCTTTATAGCCTTTACTGAAAGTACCCCATTTTGGTTGATTGTGCCCCCAACAACTTTACTCCCCTTTCCTTTGAGCGGGGGCACCGGTTCACCGGTAATCATAGATTCATCCACATATGATTCACCAACCACAACTTCACCATCAACCGGGATTTTCCCACCAGGTTTCACGATAACGATATCACCGACTACGACATCTTCTATCGGAATATCTATTTCATTCCCATTTCTGATCATCGTTGCAGTCTTCGCACGAAGCCCGATAAGTTTCTTGATCGCTTCTGACGTCCTTCCTTTGGCTCGTGCCTCAAGATATCGCCCTAGCATCAAAAATGAGGCGAGCATAATAGCTGTATCGTAAAACATGAACTCATGCGTTAAAACAATTTCAAAGGTGCCCATTACACTTGCTACGAAAGCGACCCCAATACCCATCGCGTACATTACATCCATATTCAACGAACGATTTCGCAATGCCATGACTGCTGCTCGGAAAATAGGGTAAGAAATATACACAAAAACCGGTGTGGAGACAATGAGCATTACATATGCGAGAATATGCATCGGTATGATATTCAGGTACATGAGAAGCATAAGAGGTATGCTCACAGCAAAACCGATGGAAAAGCGCATAAATTTGTCACGCAGGTCCTTATCATGGGCAATTTTTTCCGCTTCTTCGCTCACCTCCCCGGCTATCCCTAAATACTGATAACCTGCGTCTTCAATCGCTTTTTTCATTTCTTCGATAGATGAGAGGGAGGGGTTGAAAGAAACGTATGCCTTTTCAGTACCAAGATTTACTGTCGCAGTTATTACACCAGAAAGTCCCTGTAATGCCGCTTCAATTGTCTGGACGCAAGTAGCACAGACCATCCCACCGACCTTGATGGTTACCTCCCGGTTTATAACATTATATCCGATATTTTTAACCGCTTTTTCAAGTTCTGCTAACGTAATTTTATTTGGATCGAATTCAACATGAGCAGTGTCAGTGCCAAAATTCACTTCTGCTTTTGTAACATTATTGAGTTTTTTCAGCGATTCTTCAATATTGATTGCGCAAGTAGCACAATGCATCCCGGAAATTTTGAGCTCTGCATTTTTTTGGTCTGGTTCTGGCATTTTTCCCTCGAACGAATATATAAGATTCCTTTTGCACATTCTCCAAGTATAAACTAATAAGAGTTTTGAATTAGGAGAGAATAAAAAATATTTGGAGAGATAATTATGTCCTAATTTTTGAGGATTTTTGATAATGACCAAACATAAATAGTCTATTTAAAAGATTACGGAATTCTAAAATAGTGTGACGTGGTAGTTTTTTGTATGAAATATATCGCACACATTTCAATTTTTTTGTTACTTATAGTGATACTCTTAACTACGGGTTGCATTGGTGGAAACAACCAAACTACACCCACTCCAACCACACCTCCAACCCCTGTTCAGACGCTCACTGTTTCAACCACTACCATTCCAACGACAACTGGTGCCTCAATTAAACCAGGACCAACTGATACTCTTACCCCCTCGATGAATGTTGATATAAGTGTTGAAAAAGCGGGCACCTATTCGACAACGATTATCACTAAATTCAACGGTGGAAAAGGATTGGGCTTTGTCAGCAAGGTAGATGTCCGAGTTACTCGACCTGACGGTACGGTTGTAACAGGAGTATTGATACCTGAAGTAGGTCAGACAATCGAACTAGAGGGTACCAATGGTACTGACAGGATCGAAGTTATAGTCACTATGAAAAATGGTAATGTTTACAAGCTTATAGATCAGCAACTGCCATACAAAACTCTTCGGTAGTTGGGATTAATTATTAACTCTTTTTAAATTGCATTTTTAATGAAATTTAATGGTGATAAGAAAACTCAAAATAAAATCTATTGAAAAATTTGATGTTAACGATATAAAAAAAGGATGAGTCAATAACTAGATTTCATTTTGTTGATTATTGCGGTGAAACCTTCCAATGAAGTAGAATCCCTTTACCGAGTTGAGTCGCTTCTAGAAGCGTAAGCCGGGAGAAATCATTTTCCCTCACAAACCCCTCCCCATCGGCAAGTGTCGGTGCATCCTTTCCTCCTATGATAAGATTGCCAATAAATGTATAAATTTCATCGACTAGTCTCGCAGCAAACAAGCCTGAAATAAGTGTCCCTCCACCTTCAACCATTAGCTGATGCACACCCATTGCACCCAACTCATCGAGTAACCTAGCAAGATCCACTTCAGTTTCTCCACCTTCAATAACCGTTACAATTTTTTTCAATTCAATAACTTTTTGAGGGTCTGCCCGTCGTGAAACCGCGATTACCCGCCTTCCCTTTCCCTTATAAAGTAAAGAGGAGGTTAAAGGGATACGGGCGGCGCTATCTACAACAACGCGGACTGGGTTCTCTTCGAGTCCTTTTTCCAGTCGCTTGTGCTTTAGCTCATCTGACTTTATTGTTAATGAAGGATCGTCAGCAAGAACGGTCCCAATACCAACCATTATAGCATCGCTTTTTGCTTTTAGCTTATCGACCCGCTCAAAATCCTCCTTTCCCGAGATCTTCACCTGTTTGCGCTCTCGGGTTGAGAGTTTCCCATCTAAACTCATAGCCACATTAATAACCACACGGGGGCGCATGCAATACCCTTTGACCCTACAGGTTATAATAACAACTGGAATTTCGTAGATTTTGTAATAATTTTTAAAATCGAATTACTTCCGTCATCGAATAGACAAGTACATTGGTTAGTGTTTCTTTCGGTTCAATTTGATCAATGCTTTGCATTGGTTAAAATAAGTCTCTCCCCAAATCCAAGGTTTATAATTCCCGCACATCTCTGGCTTTATATCATGGATCCCACAAAGATATCTCCTTCTTCCGAAGCGACGAAGAAATGGACATACTGGGAGATAGTCTTGCGTTATGGGGTCTCTCATCTCAGTAACGATAATGTCACCTAGCTCGTCAAACTTTAAATCTGAACAATTAACCCACGTTCCATCTTCCTTGCAAGCAGAGAAATATTGAAGGATGTCATGTCGCCCATTTTCCAACCATCGATAAAGATTTGTGATAGTTGGAGTGATCCCATCTCCAAAAATCTTACAACAGAGCCCGCACCGTTCGCACGGTTCTTCACACTCATCTTCTCTGTCCATGTGTAAGTGCAGTATTCTCTGTACTTCTGAATAACCCTTACTCTATTTATGACACCGAATTATTTTTCAATCATTGAAAAAATCTAACCCAATAGCGTTGTCAGATAATAACCGCCAAAGATCAGTAGAAAGATACCACAGATAGTTAGTGTCCACCGATATTCTCGTTCACCGAGTAAAAATTTCCCCTTGTGAATACTTACCGATACCAATGTAAACCATCCCAAATCAGCAGTCCAATGTCCACCAATAAAAGCAATGGCAGTGGATACGCCCCCAGATAATGCACCAATCATTAACGCACTTCCGACGGTTAGCCACCAAAGCCAAAAATATGGATTTGAAACACTTGTAAGAATACCTGCAAGAAATGGGTCAACCATCTTTGACTCGAGTCCTAAAGAGTCCTCTTGTGACACGTCTACCTTTGCATGACGGCCTTCAAGAATCGTGATGATACCAAAAATCGTAAGAGCTAAACCTCCAATTACAGTGATAACCCACGAAAACTTTCCAACCAATACACTTATACCAGCAATAATGAGCAGTACCATTACAATTTCAACAACTGCATGACCTAGGGTGACACGTGGACCCATAGTCCATCCACCTTTCAAGGATGCGTTGATTGTTGCAATCAGTGTCGGTCCAGGGGCAAGAGCCCCGGTGAGTCCAACGAAGAATCCAAGAAGAAAAAGTTCAATTATTCCGCTCATCGAATGCCCTCACGGTCCAAAAGTAAGAATTGACTATACACGTCTGTATCTTTTTGAATAACTTAATGAAATCGATATTAATTCAGAACTTAAAAAAAATAGATGCCTCAGCCCGGATTTGAACCGGGGACAACCAGATCTTCAGTCTGGCGCTCTCCCAGTCTGAGCTACTGAGGCAGGAATACAAATGTTGTTTCTGTTGTGTAATAAATGATATGTTATTATAACGAGGGGATATCTAGTGACCGTTCCTTTTTATCTGCCACGAATACGATAATAATGCTTACAAATGTCACTCCCACTGCTACTGATTAAAGGTGATCAAACAAGCTTAACTGATGCAGTTACTTCACGTAACACCCATGTCGTCCACATTACACACAATGACTTAGATGCTGTCGGAGCAGATGCCATTCATCGTAAAAAATTCGGTGATGATATTTTCACCATTTGGAGCTCAGTTGGAAAGTTCCCTAATATCTTTTCTTCAGTTGCTTCCTGCGAAGGAAAGGGAGATTTACTTTCGATCACTGATTTGGGATATCATCAAGAAACCGAACATATTGCAAGCCGTGCACGTGCAAATGGATGGATTATTGAATGGCGAGATCATCACCGATGGAAGGATAATGAGATTGAACGAGTCAGAAAAGAAGTCTCATTACTCAGAATCGATACTACGACCTGTGCCACTGGGATCGTAGCTCGTGACCTTATACCTGATGATAAAGTTACTGCAGAGATTGCTCGAGTAGTCTGTGACTACGATTTGTGGAAGCATGATGACCCCAGATCTGCAATACTTGGGCAGGTACTTCAACGGAAGAAGAATCGAGAGCATGTCCGCGATTGCCTTGTCAAAGGTAAATTCACAGATGAGCTGATCGAAAAAGAATCTGCTGAAATCAAAGCTGAAATGTTGTCGATGATGAGCCGCAGCCTTAGGCACACTACCATTGTGGGTACAAAATATCGAATAGCGTTCGCCCCTTTGTACGGATATCCAAGCGAGACGGCCCACTTTATCAGAGACAAGAGAAAAACCGATATTGAGGTGATTATCGGTAAGGATGGTAGGTTTTCGCTACGTTCAGTACCTCAAATCAGTCACCTAATTGCAAGAGAGTTTTCTGGCGGCGGTCACCCCAACGCAGCAGGCGGTTCTTTCAATTTCACGGTTTTAGAACGATTCGCGTTCTGGCTGTTCAAAAAGAGCAAGTATTTCAATATTTTTGTTAAAGTTGCGGAATCGAAATAAAAGTCATAATATTTAATTTGTTTATTTTAGATACGTCGCAGATGCCACAAGAGACTCCCAGTACGTTTCACACTTATTCGTACAATATCCACCTACCATAACTTGGTCTGGATCTAAATGCGAAAGTGTGCGCTCAATTGATTCCTCGTCTGCATCCACCACAATTAACTGTTTGAGACCAGATTCATTGGCAAGATTTAACACCATATCAAGATTTTCGATATTCACTGCGATCCGATTCTGCGATTCCATGATATTTAACAAAATCTCTTTGTTAGGCTCAGGATGAAAGAAAAAAACTTTTTGACGAGCAAGCGCTTCAACCTCCGCCTCATATGCTTCTTGACAGATAAGTACGTGCCCTGCAATACCAACATCTCGCATCGAACGCATAAGTGTTCGGTATATTCCTGCAATTGCTTCACACCATTCGTCCTCATCATTATAATAAGCATCAGTGATCCCTAGAGTGTGGGGGGCGGGGATTGCAAACCATACTCCCTTTTTTTGTCCCTCTATACTAATGGCATCATAAACGATAGATTCGGTATTTATCCAAATTTCATCTCTAACAATTCCCTCTTTGAGCCCCATTAAACAATCTATTATCCGATCTTTGTAGAATATCCCCCCCGCACAAGGAATCGTAATCCCTGCGGAGATCTGTGGAGCAAGCGACTCTTCAAGCCAATAATTGATCAGGTCGCCCGAAGTTCCGCGGTGGTTAACAACCCATTGCGCAAGTGTAGCAATATTTGGCATATCAAGTTCCGAACCCAATGCCCGTGTCTCTAATTTCAGCCGTTTCCCCATAGTATATGAATTATAACGTATCGGCACCTAAAAACTACTAATGAATTCTCCACCGCTACTTGTCACTTGCGGGCTACCATACACGAACGGACCGTGCCATCTCGGACACTTGCGAACGTACATTCCCGCCGATGCCTTTGTCCGCTATATGCGGCGGGTGGGTGAAGATGTAGTGTTTATCAGTGGATCAGATAACCATGGGACGCCGATTGTGGTCTCTGCAGAACAGGCTGGGGTGTCGCCACGTAAACTCTCTGAGAAGTACCATCAGCACTTTGACCTAACATTCAAACGAATGGGTGTGATATTCGATCATTTTGGAATGACCGATAATCCAACCAACCATAAGAGGACAACGGAGATTGTTGAAGCTCTAATTAACAATGGGTATGTCTTTAAGCAGATTGTGTATCAGGCATATTGCATAAAGTGCAAACGCTTTTTGCCAGATCGATACGTCGAGGGTATCTGCCCTCATTGCGGTACTCTTGCTCGAGGTGATGAATGTGATCAAGGTTGTGGGAAACACCTTGAACCTGGTGAGATCAAGGAACCCGTATGCAAAGTGTGTGGGACAAAAGCTGAATTCCGCGACCAAGAGCACTACTTTTTCCGTCTTTCCGCATTCAAAGAATACTTGTTGTCCTACCTTGAAACCGTAAAAGGTACTTCAAACGCGAGGAACTATGCAATAGGTTGGATCAAGGAAGAACTGCATGATTGGTGTATTACCCGCACACTTGAGTGGGGGGTGAAATTTCCCGGACGCGATGATCTTGTAGTCTATGTCTGGGTTGATGCTCCTATTGGATATATCGCATTTACTGAGGAATGGGCGAAAAAAGAAGACAAAGATTGGAAGCGTTTTTGGTGTGGTCAAAATCGAGTTATCCATTTTATTGGAGGAGACATCATCTACCACCATTGCGTCTTTTGGCCGGCTTTACTGAAAGGTGCAGGTTATGGTGTTCCATACGCGATAGTTGCTTCAGGCATGGTAAAGGTGGATGACCACAAGTTCAGTAAGACACGGGGATATGTTGTTTGGACAAATGAGGATTACCTTGACAAAGGTCTTCCCGCAGATTATCTTCGCTACTATCTCCTTTCGTATACGAATCACACTAAAGAATTGAACTTTTCTTGGAAGGTGTTTGGAGAACGAATCAATAATGAGGTTGTAAACATTTTCGGAAACTTTGTGTACCGAACTCTATTTTTCGCTCATAAAGAGTTTGGAGGAGTTCCTGAAGGAGATATTGACCCCGCAATTACCACCGAGATTGAGAAGTGCTTAAAAACTGTTGATGGATTCATGCAAGAGTACGAGTTTAAGGGAGCAGTCGACACAATGATGAATCTTGCGGCGTTCGGTAATACCTATATTCAAAGTAATGCACCATGGAAACTTATTAAGACCGATAAAACACTTGCATCGACGGTCATCAAAAACTGCACCCAAATTTTAAAGGCCCTTGCATTGCTTATTGAACCTATCATGCCAGAAAAAGCCCAAGATTGCTGGGAGATGTTAGGGAATACCGATCCGATTGCTACCCATTCTATCACAGAAGCAATAACTGAGATCAAAGCTCGCAGTATCCCCCTTCCAAAGCCCCTTTTTGCCAAGATAGAGGAATCACAGATCACGGAGCTCGATGCTCTACTTCAGAAACGTGTCGCGGAGGCGAATAAGAAAATGGAAAAGGCACCTACTATATCAATTGAGGATTTTCAAAGATTGGAAATTAAGATCGGACGAGTACTTGGTGCAGAACCGGTTCCCAAATCAAATAAATTACTCAAACTTCAAGTCGATATCGGTAACGAAAAGCGCCAGATTGTTGCAGGGTTGCAACAATTTTACAAGCCTGAGGAAATTGTCGGAAGAGATGTTGTTGTCCTTACGAATCTTGCACCGGTAAAAATATTCGGCGTAGAAAGTAACGGTATGATTCTTGCTGCAGGAGATGCTGCTTCTTTGTTAGTACCATTAAGGGATGTTGTACCTGGGACTAAAATTAGATAATCTAAAAAAGATTTTTTCAATTACTTAATTTCTTCAGAAAGGGTTTCCTTTACTTTTTCATCCTTTTCTGATTCAAAAGCTTTAGTAAGTGCAGAATTCGCTTTATCTCCCCCAATCGCACCGAGAACCCGAACCGCCATCATCCTGACATACTTGTTTTCATCTTTTAATAGGATAATCATCGGCTCGATTGCATCAGAATTTCCCAATTCACGCAGTCCTTTTGCTGCCATATACCGCACATGATCGCGGTTATCTTTCAGTGCCTGTACAAGAGGTTTAATAGTCTTTTCATCAGCAATCTTACCCAATGCCTCTACTGCACGATAACGAGTCTCCCATTTTTTCTCTTTCATTGCAGCAGCAAGCGGCTCAATAGCCGCTTTTCCAATTGATGAGAGCGCAAGGGTTGCTTGTTCCCGCACAGCCTTATCAAAGTCACCAAGTGCTTCTATGAGTGGTTGAATGGCACGTGGGTTTTTTGCTTGCCCGAGAAGGTATGCAGCATATTGCCTTATTTGTGGATCAGTACTGTTACGTAAGGCGCGAACAATTCCCTCAAGACCTTCCTTTTCAATTTCCTCTGCCCCGTCAGGTTTCGGAGGCACATTAACATCTGCCATTATCTATCTCCACAGGTAATCTTGTCCGCTCTTATTTAAGCCAGATCACTTATATCAAAATTGCTTTTAACAATAAAAAAACACAAAAAAAGATTATCGTGCAATTCCACGTATAATTTGTTGAATAACTGCGAAATTCTTCGTAGTTTACGATTAAAATATATATTTCTGTGCCTGATGTTTTTCTATGAAAAACATTGCATTTGCGCTGATCATTGTTGTCTGTCTAGTTGCAGCCACAGGGTGCATGGGAATTGGAGAAAATATATTACCAGGGCAAAAAACGGCATCTCCTGGAAATGCATTGGATCGAACCGGACAGACACTTAGTCTGGAAAAATCGAATGGGGGTTCTTCAATACCTGCGCCGGTCTCTGCATCTCAGCAGTCTGATAGTACCAGTGGAATACCAGGATCGGGAATTGAAACCAAAATCATAAAAACGGCTCAAGCGACGATTGAAGTAAAGGACGTTACTGCATCCGTTGAAGTATTAAAGACACTTGCGTTGCAAAAAGGAGGCTATCTTTCCTCATCAAATCTCCAGAAAAACTATAATAACCAACTAACTGCAACTGTCGTTCTCCGTGTCCCACAATCGGCATTCGAAAACACACTTGAAGGTGTTAAGGCAATTGGCACAGTGAAGTCGGTATCCACTCAGGGGGAGGATGTTACCGAGGAATATGTTGATCTTACAGCTCAGAAGACCGCCTATCAAAACCAACTTGATGCCTATAATCGAATAATGGCAAAAAGCGATAAGGTGGAGGATATCCTTAAGGTTCAGGAACAAATAGAACGAGTGCAAGTGGAACTCGACCGGATTGAGGGGAGGATGCGATACCTTAATAGCAGAATTGACCTTTCCACCATTACGGTCACTTTGCAGGAGCCGGAGCCTGTTGGAGGAGAGACAGGACACAGTTTTATTTCCGCAATCAATGATGGAATCGCTGGGTTCTTGGGCATGATCGATACCATCATTATCCTTCTGTTAACATTACTGCCACTCATTGTTATAGGCGGGGTTGCTTATGGAATCTATCGCTGGAAAAAAGGTAAGAAACCATCAACAGTAATATCCTTAATCGAACAGGACAAAAAGAAATAAAATCAATTTTTTTGACCAAAAATTGTAAAATTGTTAATTAAAAAATTATGAGTGAGAAGTAGTTGTTAATGGAACTGTAGTGGGTTTGGTTGTAGCCGTAGTCGTCGAATTAACCGTTTTTTGTACAATTGTTGTGGTGATTGATGGTATGGCATTTGTCAAATCGATGGAAATATCAACAGACCCTTGCGGAGCAGAAGTTGTACCTTGTTTAACTACCACACCGTTTTTATAAATCTCCACCACTAACTCGTGATTTGATCCATCTTGTTTTTGGATTGATGCCTTTATTGTTCCATTAGGACTCTCAATTTGATACTGACGTAAACCAGAATCAACTACAGATTGAAGCGCCCCAACTTTTCCGTAAGATCCTTTCCAACTACCAATATAATCAACCCTAACCCACACACCCGTTGGGGGTGGGGGAATTATCGTCGTGGATTGAGGAACGATGACGAGGGGGCCCGCAATTTGATGTGGCGTGGTTGTTTCTGGTTGAGCGTTCCCAAAACTACTCAAATTTCCAAATGTGCCCTTGGGGAATTTTCCATACAAGAACACCCCAAAAATGATTGCAATTATAACTATGGCAATAACTGCAACTGCAATGTACTTTTTTCGACGTGAACTAAAAGGAGTTGTTTTCTTTGGAGCCGGGGATAGAGGGGTCTCAGAAGGGGCTTTCTTTTGGATCTTTTTACGAGGGAAAATTTGCGGGAAGATGGAACGGGTTTTATGCGGTGGTTGTTTCTTTTTGGTTGACTTTGAGATTAATTCCTGATCAATGGAATCTGGCGGTGTTGTTGAGGGTGTAGGAATAGTCTGAGACTTTATTACAGGTGCCGGCTGTGATCTTGGTACAGACCCTTCAATCAAAGGTTCAATCGAACGTATTTCCTCATTGAGTGATCGCTTTTCATGAACTGATTGAGGTACGGTTATTCTTTGAATAGATTGACCCGTTGGCTGTGAGGTACTATCTCTATTAACGTTTTGACCGGGGATCATGATTTTTGTACCACATTTATTACAAAATAGAGATTCTGGTGCAATATGGTTCCCGCATCGCGAACAGAATGAACCATGCAGCAGAGATGTTGTCTCCATTGAGTTAGGTTGAACAGAACTTGTATCAACAATCTTTTTAATCGGTTGGGCTCCCTCGATCTCTTTTTTTGGAACAGGTTTGCTTTTCAGGTCGATCTGTGAGGGTGGTGGCGATGTCAACTTTTTCTTTGGTTCAAAATCTAAAGAGGGAACCACTTTGCGGATTGCCTTTACAAGTGAGGAGGATGTATTCCCTCGCAATAATTTTAACCACTCATCACGGTCCCTTTTCCTATTTCCTCCAGCCTGCCGAGAGAAAGTAAGAACCATCTGACGAGTATCGCCGGTGTTGGTAATGATTGAAAGAGTAATAATAGGATCACGGATCGCGTTCTCACCGGATTCGAAATCTCGTATCGTCGCAAGTAAAACGTCCTTTGGTGGGATCAAGTTATTATTACGATCAACAAGGATGATCCGTTTATTCGTGAGAATCGCTTCAAACGGTAAGGATTTAACAAAAACATTTTGGGTTTTTAGAATAACAGATTCATTACTACGTAGCTCGGGATCATCCATACTACCACATTCTTTCTTTACTCTGGTTTATCATCAAGCAAAAAAGTATTTATGGTTATCGAGAAGTTGTTGATGATAATATTTATTTCCCCTTTCACAACGCTTTCCCATAGCAGCTTGAGGTCCTGTAACTTTTTATAAGAGGATCTTGCGGAGGCTAGGAAAGATATTGTAATTTTTCTTTTACGGATATAACAAATTGTTCTTAAAAAAACAAGGTATTAACAATGAATTGGAAAAAAAAACTGACACTCGTTATAGCTCTTACAGAACAGCTATAAAAATAAAACAAGCAGATGATCCGATATGGATGTTATAGATCTCATCATTGCAATTATTGTTTTTATACTTGGATTTATTTTCGCATATTTTCTCTTTCAATCAAGGATAAACACAACTGAAGATCGGTGGCGTAACGAATATGAGCGTTGGAAACTCGATCATACAGATAAAATCCGCACAGAGAGTGTCAACCGATCACGATCCACCTTGAAAGGAAAGATTGCTGAGCAAATAGCACCTATCCTTCCAGACTTTTCGTTCAATCCCGCTGATGCACGATTTATAGGATCCCCAATAGATTTTGTTATTTTTGATGGTTACACGGAGATTAAAGACGATAAAACGGGTAATGTAAGCATTGTATTTTTAGAAGTAAAAAAAGGGAAAAGTAAGCTCACAAAGGAACAACGGTTGATACAAAAAGCAGTGGAAGATAAACATGTGAGATGGGAAACTTTAGTGTTGAAGGAGGATGAGGAATTGAAATCTTAAAGTGTTTTTATTTATGGGAATAAAATGCTGAAATCTACGATGTAATTTAATTTTTTTTTTTGAGATTCAGTCAACATAAATTAATTTTATACAATAACGTATAGTCTCATAGGATTTCATGAAACGGGAGTATTCAATCATCTTCATCACGCTCATATTCATAATTTTTACTACGGGATGTACCTTTTTTGATAATGGGAACACGTCAGTGTATCCTTCTACTCAACCTTCTCCCCAACCAACCTCTATAACCAAAATGTCGACGCTAGAACCTTCTGAAATGGCACTACAACTTTTCGATTTGCCAACAGGATATACTATTAAAGACCGATATGATGTTGCATATGCTGATGTTAGTACACTCGAACGCGATGAAGGATGGAAAAAGGGGTATTATGTTGCGTTCTACAGGATGAACATTAACAATTATGATATCACGGGTATTATCCAACAAATCAGCGTTTATCCTTTAAACAGTGTCTCGTTGATTTTCGACAATACGAAAAACGAAATTACCTCTAAGACCAACTCTTCTGTTTCTGTTGTGGAGTTGCCATTTCCAAAAGTAGGAGATCAAACTATCTCATTTCGAACAAATGATTCTAATGACCCAGATGGAATAAAGATCTACACTGTTATATTTACAAAAAAGGATGTTTTTGAAAAAATTGAAATGAAAGGCACAACGACAGATTATGAAGTTTTAAAAAATTTTGCACAAAAAGCTGCAGATAAAATTAGATAATTTTTCTTTTTATAATAAAAACGCCCAGGTCGGAATTCGAATCCGAGTCGTTTGCGTGACAGGCAAACATGATGGGCCACTACACTACCTGGGCTCATTAAACAAATGTCCCGCCTCCCGGATTCGAACCGGGGACATCGCGGTAGCCGCGCAGTTACCTAAATCGGTAAACCATACTACAGCCGCGCACTCTACCAAGCTGAGTTAAGGCGGGGCACTGCGCTCATACTATAGGGAACAACTCGTATTAAACGTATCGTTATACCGCCATATTTTGTCCGTTTTTCGAAAATCACGGTTTATTTTATATAATCTGGATGCAAATAGAGGGGTATGACTCGCAAGGATGTTGCGAAAGATTGTCTTCTTCACCGATAGCCAAGCACGTGAAGAAGTGACTGTTTTTGATACCACGCTCCGGGATGGAGAACAAACCCCGGGGATAGCATTCAAATTTGAACAGAAACTCGAGATCGCTCGCCAACTCTCTGATATTGGCGTTTATACTATCGAAGCCGGTTTCCCAGCATCATCTAAAGCTGAGAAAGAAACGGTAAGTGCCGTAAAAAAACTGGGTCTTGAGGCGAAAATATGCGGGCTCGCCCGTATGACAAAAGCGGATGTTGATGCCTGTCTAGATTGCGATGTCGATATGGTACATGTTTTCATCCCGACATCTGACATTCAACGGATCAATACCATTAACAAAACACGCGAGGAAGTGCTCTCAATTTCTGATGAGATTATTCGGTATGTTCGTGATCATCTCAACCTTTGCATGTTCTCGGCGATGGACGCAACACGTACTGATTGGAATTACCTTATTAAAGTATTCCAGATGGCCGCAAATGCAGGTGCAACAATCATTAATGTGCCGGATACTGTTGGTGTAATCTCACCATCCGGAATGAAGAAACTAATCACTCGGATTCATCGCGAAGTCAAATGTCCAATTGATGTCCATTGTCACAACGACTTCGGACTTGCAGTTGCAAATACAATCAGTGCAGTTGAAGCTGGCGCTTCCCAGGTCCAAGTAACAATAAATGGGCTCGGTGAACGAGCTGGCAATGCCGACCTCGCTCAGACCGTCATGATCATGGAGTCAATTTATCGAATTAAGACGGGTATTAAAAAAGAACGATTAGTGGAAACTTCGCGTCTCGTTTCTCGCTTTTCCGGTATTACGATCCCCCCGACTCAACCGGTGGTTGGCGATAACGCATTCTCTCATGAGAGTGGTATTCATTCCCACGGGGTGATCAAATGTACTGAGACATTTGAACCCGGCATTATGACACCGGAAATGGTTGGACACCGTCGGCGCCTAACTCTTGGAAAACATGTAGGAAGGCATGCGGTTAGACAGATGCTTGTTGAAGCCCATATTATCCCTACCGACCCGCAATTAGATACAATAGTAGAGAAAGTCAAGGCAATTGCCAGCAAAGGTAAGCGTTTAACTGATGCCGATCTTTACGAAATTGCTGAAGGCACGATGGGGATCGAACTGAATCACAAAATCCTTGCATTAGAAGACATTGCAATTATGACAGGGAACCATGTTATCCCAACAGCAAGCGTAAAGGCAAAAATCAACGGTAATGAACGGATTTATTCTGCTGTTGGCAATGGTCCAGTTGATGCAGCACTCAATGCAATCCTTGGTGTAATCCCCTCACGAATCCAATTAAAAGAATTTAACATCGAGGCAATCAGTGGAGGTTCCGATGCAATGTGCCATGTAATTATTGCAGTGGAGGATGAACACGGCAAGATTTTCGATGCGAGTGGGACAGGTGATGACATTGTACTTGCATCTGTCGAGGCTCTTGTTAACGCAATTAACCTGATCAATAGAAAATAATAATTTATTTTTAAAAAAAATTTTAAAAAGAAAGTTATATAGCAGCAAATTACGCTGCGTTTGGTGCACTTTTTCCCTCAAGTGCAGCTTTGATCTGCCCCTGTAGCTGCTCAAATTTGCCCTGTATCAGCTTTTCTTGTTTTTCAAGCGATTTTATGCGCAGTTCAAGCGTCTCTATTTTTTCGGTAAGCTTTGTGTTCACAACATCTTTTTTCTTCTGAAACATGACACTTCCGACGCTCATATACATAGTGGAATCGTCGGTAAGATCCTTGATCTCTTCTTGAGCTCGTTTCGCTTCGCGTACCGCCATTTCGTATTGCGTTTTTTGCGAAAGGATCGCTTGAAGTTGCTGTTGCATTTGTTGAAGCATCGCGACTTGATTTTGAACTTTAGGTGAAAGATTGTTCATAATGAAACACTCCAAATAATGGTACTATTCGGGATATTATATTGTCGTAATTGGGTTTTATTAGTTTCAACCCTTTTCAGGTATATTGTATGGTTCCGACATAAAAATAGGTAATCCCTCCAACACAAACTCTGGCTCATTAATCACAAGACTAAAAATGATTATACAAGTTCTTGCATTTCGTCTGCGACATTAATTAGCCTCAGATACATGTTGAGTGCCGCTCGCAGCGCTGATGTATCTTGAGCCGAAACAGATAAAACAAGGCAATCATCACTTTCAAGCACGCAACATGCTTTCGAGCGAGGATTCACCTCATCAGAAAGTTCTGGAAGGATTGCATTATAGATTGCCACAGCATGTGGTGAAGTGAATTTGAAGACCGCTTCATGTTGCATCGATGTCACGGAAATCTTGTTGAAGATTCAGAAAAAGAAGCGATAAATATATTGGTAAAATAGTACGTGGTTGGTGAAACAGATCAACGTGCTTTTAGTTCTTTAATTGCAGCACCCCGTTCTTTAAAAAGAATGCGGTGTCCGCAATATGGACATCTGACATTTATATCGATCTCAACTTTCTGCTTACACCTAGCACATTTGTAAGAACTAACCATGAAAGATCCGGATTATTTACCATTTTGATTTTGCTCAAGCGTACGATCGATTGTGCGCATAGCTATACGCATGGTTGGGGTCTGTGGTTGGTATGCACCGCCAGCAAATTTATAACCGCACTTGCGGCACTCCCAAATCCCAGTCCCTTTTCTGTGAACTGCAACAGTATCACAATGCGGACAACTGTGGTAGGCTCGAGAAATCTTCTCGAGATCAGTAACACGTTTGCGAGTGAACCTACCGTACCGGCAACCAAAGCGTCCAGCACTTCCGACCACTTTTCCTTTTGCGGTCTGATTCGAACTTGACATGTAAACAACCACCAATATGTCTTACACTTTATGTATTAACGATTAATATAGTTGTTTGAGGATCTTAACAACACCTTCGCCTTTTGAAATTCGGTTGATCAGATCATAAAATTCATTCTGGATCCCCGCGGGAATTCGCACAACACAAATCCATGAACCGTCCTTTTGCCATTCATCTGTCTCAATCGTGGATGCTGATGCAATGTCCCCAAAGGCACGACCAGCATAATCAGCTGGGATTTTCACAGCAAGCCGAAGTTCTTCGAAACGAATCGGAAGAATCGGACGCAATGCCTTCACAGTTTCCTTCACAAGTTCATCGAGATGCTTGAAGGGATCTATGTTAATTTTTGCCTCTTCCATTGCCATCTCAATACGTTGAGGGGGATGAGGATGGCCAGTTTGGGGGTTAATGGAATTTCTGGCAATGAAAGTAACTACCTGCTTATGTTTTTCTTCAATCATATGACGACGCTGATCGGCAGTTAAGTGAATTTCACCTTTCTGAATAATTCTAGTGGCAACTGTTGGAAAATCAGTAGTATGAAAAACTTTCATTTGGGATTCATCCGATGCCCTCGTACCACGCGAGGAATTCGAAAAGACGTTGAGTGCTGCGACAACATCTTCAATATCGATTTTCTCCCCCTGTCTAACTTTTGCCGCTTGGTTTGGATCAACGAGGAGCTCAAATCGTTCCCCAAAGCTTTCGAGTCGTGCAATTACTGCCTTTTCGAGCGGGATCATAATCGATCACTGCTTGAACTGCTCTACGAATGCGGCGACTTCCTCTTTTGTCATTTTGCGAAACACGGGTTTCTTCTTTTCAATCACGCCAATTTCAACTGTTTCAACGTCAAACTTACCTTCAGTGGCAGAGTGCAGCGCCTTTAGTCCAAGTAAAATTGCATCTTTAATTGATATTGCAGGATTGTATTCTTCTTCAAAAACCTTCATCGCTGCAGGTCGACCGATACCAATCCCCGTCGCTTTGTATTCGAGGAGAGTCCCTGATGGATCCGTTTCGAAAAGTCGCCCCTCTCCATCTGAAATCCCGGCAATAAGAAGTGCCGTTCCATATGGACGAATACCGCCATACTGGGTAAGGGTCTGCATATGATCGCAAAGCCGTTTAGCAAGTGCCTCTACTTCAATTGGTTCGTCGTATGTTACACGGTTGATTTGACACTCAACTCGTGCTCGATCAACAAGAGCTCGAGCATCTCCAACGAGCCCTGATGATGCCACACCGATATGGTCATCGATCTTGAAAATTTTCTCTATTGATAAAGGTTCAAGCAGCTTCGAGCTCACTCGTTTATCGACAATTAGTATAACGCCATCCTTTGCCTTGATCCCTACCGCAGTCGTTCCACGTTTCACAGCCTCTCGGGCGTATTCAACCTGGTAGAGCCTTCCATCGGGCGAAAAGACTGTGATCGCCCTATCATATCCCATCTGATATTGCGGTTGCATTATTAATTCTCCAGATCCTCTTTTGTCAAAAAGAATCGTGTTGTATTTTTAAATCCCTTTTCAATCACATCAATCTTCTGACCTGTACATTTACAAACAGTGCATAAATGTCCTTTAAATGCGCATTCAACAGGTTGAACATCTTCATTATCAGAGATCTTCATCAAAGCCATTCTCTCGCGCAGGCTTTCTATAGTACCTGATGTTGCAACGGTATGTAACACTATTCGCTGACCACTGCAAGATGTTATACATGAAAGTGCTATCGCAAGTTCCCGTTCCGTACCTCGCCTACAACGTATGACTGCAAACGATCCCTCTATGGCAACTACTGCTGGATGGACAAAAGCTCCAGCAGCATCACCCCAGAGTGACGTCACTGCTTCCAATACAGCGAAGTAGAGTTCTTTCTGATCTAATAGGATACCAACTGGCTCAATCTGAACTAACACGTACCGCCGTTTTTCACGTAATGTAGGTGGTCGGGATGTCATTTAATCTCCCTGACTGCAGATTCTAATGATTTTATCCTCCCGATATTTCCGAGTGCCTTCTCGACATCCTGAATATCAAAACCGAAAAGTGTGGCAAGAGCACTAAAATCACGTACAGATCGCAACTCAAGAACTGAGTGTGCATGAGTTGAAAGAACAATTGGAAACTCAAACCGGCGATATAAATTAACAACGTCGATATATCTATTCAAAACATGCTGCCGACTCTGACCTCGTTCATTAATAAGAGGTGAGAGGTTGAGATCTATGGCAATTCCACTATCGGCTGCCATTTTAGCGACAACATGATCAAATGCATACCCATCAGTGAGATGAAGTCCGTATAAAATATGGACACCTCGTATCCCTATGACTGCCCGGTTGAACCTATTGTCCCTTGTTTTTACAAAGATTAGATTGTCCGTTACTTTAGCACGCTTAACCTTGGATATTATGTCCTGTACTGGTGTATCATTGAGGAAAACCCCATTTATCACCGATATCCCAGCATACTTGCAATTCGTTGAGTTAATAGCGACTATACTATCAAAACCCAAATCGCACGCTTCAATCGCCATCCTTCTGATTGAAGAATCGCCAGTTGGATAAGGGAAGACACATGCATCGGTGAAATTCATCAACAATTGTTCCACAAAAATAGGATAAGATTATTTGCCTTGATTTGCATGGGAGCGAATCGATGGGCGGGTCTTTTCGGTTCCGGTGCCCCTAGCACCCATACCTCTACCCCTTCGTCCTGCGGCCGTCTTACCTCGTTCGGCTCGTCCACGGTGAGTATTTTTACCGACCCACGCTAGTTTCCGGTCGTTCTTTATCGCTGGGTGATGGCCATCAACAAGGATTACCTCGTAGAATTTTTGTTTTCCATCTTGACCAACCCAGTAGGAATTGAGAACTTCCATATTGGGAAAACGCTTTGCTGCGCGCTCTTCGGCGATACGTTGAAGACTCTTCGCTGGAGTTATTCGGTTCTTACCCATTCGAGCAGAACGTCGAGCTCGGATATAACGCGAACGCCTGCGTCCACCTCGGCGCACCCTTACGCGCGCTACGGCAATCCCTTGTTTTGCACGGAATCCGAGTGCACGAGCACGGTCGATTCTAGTTGGATGATCAATCCGGACGACACTTCCCTCACGACGCCACACCTGCATCCTATCCCAGAGAAGTGATTCAACGTCACTTTTGTCAGGTTTGTTCCATGCCTCCCTGACATAGGCATACATCGACTTAACCATTTAAATTCACCTTCAGGTTCAGCTCAAAAATGAGCCACATTCCTTTACGGGACGCATCCCGTATTCCTAGATACATTTACGGGCAGCCTATAAAAGCACTATTGTGGGTTGGGGCATTAACCACCCTTTCGTTTCTTATCCACACGGATATCAGAAATTCGTGTGTGAGGATATTGCCCTTTTTTGTCCTTTTCGACCGATTTTACCATATCCCAGATTGTGAGTAAGGCAACGGAAACGCCTGTTAATGCTTCCATCTCGACTCCAGTCTTACCCACAGATTTCACGCGGACCGTAACCTCGATAAAATCCTCTTGTTCAGAAAAATCGACTGTTATCGCGCTTAATGAAATCGGATGGCACATGGGGATTAACCTTGATGTGTCCTTGATCGCAATTGTAGCTGCGACTCGTGATGTTGCAAGAACGTTACCCTTAACAACCGTTCCTTCACGGATGGCACGTAATGTCTCGTCATTCAAATAGATCCTTCCGCTTGCCACCGCCTCTCTTACAACATCGGATTTGGCTGTTACATCCACCATATGAACTCGATCATTTTTGATATGAGTGAATTCAACCATTAAGATCCCTTGACTTGAAAAGCTCTATAGGTATACGATCAACCAAATCGCTCGCGAGCATACCTGATCCCTTTTCCTTTGCCACATACATACCTGCCTTTCCATTCACATAGGCCGCGATACATGCAGCTTCGAATGCCGGTAAATGACAAAGAAGGGCTCCGGCGACACCAGCTAGAACATCTCCTGTCCCACCTACTGTCATTGCAGGATGACCGGTCCTATTGAATCGGACTCGTTTACCATCAGTGATTATATCGACATTTCCTTTGAGAAGCACCGTGCCTAAAATTTTCGAATCCTTTACAATGTGTGCTCTTTGAACAGGATCAGGAGATACCGTGATTCCTGTCATCCGTGCAAATTCCCCACTGTGAGGTGTGTATATTGTTTCATGTTCTGCTACAGGGAGAGGGAGCCGGAGGGCATCTGCATCAAAAACGGCCTTATTGCAGTAAGGTGCAACAGAACAGACCACCTCATGACTTCCGGCACCCATACCATTACCACAGACAACTACGTCTGCTTTTTTTGCGAGCTCAATGAGACGATCGGTGTGCTCCGGTCCGATTTGTTGTTTTCCTAATGGCTCGTAAATCAAGTCAGGCACGGGTTCAAAAATCGGCGATGCAATCCTCACGATGTCAGCACCCGCTCTTAATGCACCGAGACCAACGAGGTAGGGGGCACCTTGATATGGTCCACCACCGATAACGAGAACTTCACCTCCGGCTCCTTTATGAGCATCCTTTTTTGGTATAGGAAGCAGGGTAAGTTCCCCGGGGCCAACACAACACTCGGCTTCCGCAGGGATTCCAATGTCAAATACCGCTGAACCTTCAACCTTTGCGCGATGAAACGCACAGATCTGGTCGGCACGCATCCCCGGTGTTGGTATATCTGCAGCAATAATCCTCGCTTTCGATTGGTTTGCAAGTTCAACACAAGTAGCGATTGGTTCAGTTAAAGTACCGATAGCTCCAGTCCCAAGCAGCGAATCGATAATCACATCGGCATTCTCAAAAAATTGGCCTAAATGGAGGACATCATCACGACATTGCACAGGGTGGATTACAACCCTGCAATGATTGAGTGCCTTCAGTTGGTGTTCACAAGAGGTTGTGCGGTTTCGATCGTCAACGTAACAAACATCAGTAACCACCATGTTTTGGAGATGACGTGCTGCCACCATACCATCTCCACCATTATTTCCTCGGCCACAGAGAACGAGAACGTGGGCAGGATGTTCACGCATCACACATTGGGCAAGTAACGTGCCTGCACTCTCCATGAGTTGCAACTCGTTAACTCCTAAAGCGATTGCATTTTTATCAACGACACGCATGCGAGCAGAGCTAATAAGACCCTGCTCAATAAATTCGTCGATACCTGCTCGCCACATTGCCAGTACAATTCATGTGTATGAACTTCCCTAATAATATGCAAGATGGGTTTTTGCGATGATGTGAAAGCAGCTGTGGAGAGGATCACAGCTTCAGATGACATTACCATAATCTCCCACATAGATGCTGACGGTATTGCAAGCGAGGCAATTCTCTCGCAAGCAATCGCCCGTGCCGAGATTCAACATAGTTCAGTTTTTGTCCGGCAATTAGAACCGCTTACGATGTCGCAGGTACCTGATAATGCATCTCTCAAGATTTTTACCGATCTTGGTGCTGGACAACAGAATTTGCTCGAAGAACGCGGATTTTCTAACGAAGAAATTCTAATCGTTGACCACCATGTCAGCCAAGCTTGTAACAGAAATTACCAACAAGTAAATTGCCTTCCATATGGTCATTTAAAAATGAGCGCTGCCGGTATTTCCTACCTTATCGCAAAAGCAATAGACCCGATTAACACCGACCTTGCAAAGACCGGTATTATTGGTAATGTTGGCGATATGATGGCACGGGAAACTTGCGGACTTGTTGGGTTAGTACGCGATGTCATTGTCGAAGATGCAGTACGTCACAAAAATGTCGAAGTTCGACGTCGAGATCTTAACTGTTATGGAATTTCGACACGTCCATTATATCTCTCACTTGCTTATAACGATGACCCTTTCATAAAAGGTATAAGCAACAATGTAGAAGGGGCAAAACAATTCCTTCGTAAGATTGGGATCAAACAGCAGACCGATGAAGGCCGCTGGCTTGTCTGGGAAGAATATTCTGTAGATGACCAACGCACAATCATATCAGCGCTTGCTGAACAACTAATAGCCAATGGAGAACCTATAAACCGCCTTCTTGCTGAGACCTACCATTTCCCAGATGAACCCGTCCGAACTCCACTTCGTAATGCGCAGGAATATGCGACATTACTAAATGCCTGTGGACGATGGGGCCGTCCACAGGTGGGGGGCGCAATCCTCCGAGGAGATCGAGGGGGTTCCTTTAGAGAGGCGGAACATATGCTCGTCAATCACCGTGCCATCATCCGTGACTTGCTTGGATACATCATTGATTCAGGAGTGACTAAACTTGAATGGATCCAATATCTACATGTTGGCGCAAAATATCCCGACACAATTGTGGGGATTGGTGCCGGAATGGCGCTTTCCAAACTGGATAATTCAAAACCAATTCTTATCATGTGCACAGTACCAGAAGACAAGAATCTGACCAAGGTATCGATGCGCACAACTGAACGCATGGTGGAACGCGGTGTTGATCTTCAAAAAGCAATCGGCGATGCATCATCAAAGTTCGGTGGTGTTGGAGGTGGGCACCGCATTGCAGCAGGAGCGTATATTCCAAAATCAGCAGAACAGGAGTTTGTTATCCTTGTCAACAAAATACTCGGAGAACAGTTTGGTGCGAAGAGTACAAACTATCGCTGACTATCAATTTGGGGAATTTGTTGGGACGTCGCTTTTCCCTGATGAATGTGAGTTTATCCTCTCAACAACTGGACGTATCCGACAGATTCTGCTTGATGGTACAAGGCTTGCTACCATTCGAGCACAAGACGGAAGATTAACGCTCGGTATTGAAGGTGCACGAAGATTGCATACAGCTCTTCCCGCCCCACATTATCGTGTCGTCATTCGCGATGATGTGGCAGATTTTGTAGCTCAAGGAAAGAATGCTTTTGCAAAACATATTGTTTCAACTGATGCCTCAATCCGCTCAGGGGACGAGGTATTGGTTGTATCTAGTGGTGACCAATTGGTGGCGTGTGGCATGGCAATGCTGTCAGGTAAGGAAATGCTGGCATTTAATTATGGTGTAGCAGTAAAAGTACGGCAGGGAAGTGCATAATATGCTACCAGGAAATGTAAATCCACGACAGATGAAAGCGATGATGAAGAAACTCGGTATGAGTGTTGAACCGATAGAAGAAGTTCAAGAAATCGTGATTAAAACAGCGAAAGGAAATTATGTTTTTAATAATGTAGAAGTAACCGCCATGACAATGCAAGGTGTCACTACTTACCAGATTGTCGGGCAACCACGCTTTGAAGAGACAACTGTCGCGATTCCAAAAGAGGACATTAGTATGGTCGCATCACAGGCAGCTGTGACTGAAGAGGCTGCAAAAACAGCCCTAATTGCTACTCGTGGGGATATTGCCGAAGCTATCCTCCGCCTTTCCAAACATGATTGAACCTAACGACCGAGTAATTCTCGTGAGTAAAAGCCGAGAGTACTATGTTCAAGCTGGTGCTAGTACATTTTCTACTGACAAAGGCCAGATCGACCTAGGACTTCTTGTTGGTGCAAAAGAGGGAGATTTGATCACCACGCACAACGGCGCACAATTCGTTGTGCGTATCCCACGACCAACCGACTTTTTTACGCATGCAAGGCGATCAGGTGCGCCTATGCTACCAAAAGATATTGGGCTTGTTATTGCTTGCACAGGGATGAATAGAAACGATACGGTGCTTGATGCTGGGACGGGCAGTGGTATTGCTGCGATTTATTTTGGGGGGATTGCACAACAAGTTAAAAGTTATGAGATCCGAGAAGATTTCGCTGCACTTGCACGGAAGAATCTGAATGACGCACACCTAACTAATGTTGAGGTAATTGCGGCTGATATGCTCAACGCCACAGGAACTTTTAATGTCGTACATCTCGATATGCAGATTGCTCCGGAACACATTGATCATGCATATACAATTCTCAATCCTGGGGGTTACCTTGCCTGCTACACCCCCTTTCTAGAACAGATGGCAATAGTTGTCGACAATGCCCAAAAGCTTTTTAGTAATCTGCATACCCACGAACTGATTGACCGGGAAATGACTCGATCAAAACGCGGTACGCGCCCATCAACAAGTGTTTGTCATTCAGGTTATGTTACAATAGCTCGAAAATAGATGTTCACACAATCGGGTGGTTGTTTTTGTCCCCCCGACCTACACCTTTATACACAAAACCCTCTTTGATGAAACTGTCTGCATCAATCACATTCCGTCCATCGATAATGATGGGATGATCTCGATGCATTAATGATTTTACGTGAACTGGATTAAGGTCCCTATATTCACGATGAGCTGTAAAGATCGCAATTGCATCAGCACCTCGGATCACTTCATCAATGTTTGTGTCGATGGACGTTGTTGATTCATCGAAAATATAAGGGTCGTGCACAACAACGTCTGCACCAGCTTCCACTAGTAGATCGCGATACGGTGCTGATGGTGTATTACGTGCATCATCAGTATTTGCCAAAAACGCCCAACCAAGAAGTCCCACTATAGCTCCGTTCAAATTTTTATTCAGTCGTGAGAAAGCATCAATAGTGAGGTGGGCCATGTGTTTAGGCATAAAGTCGTTTATCATCCGTGCGAGTACAAAAAGTGAACGTTCTCCTATAGGGTAATCGAGTACGTCCTTTCCTAACACCTGAACACCACGTTCGAGGTGGTACGTGTCTTTTGTAAGACAATGTCCCCCTACACCAGCACCGGGATGGAGAAGTGCACGTGTAATACCTTCTCCTTTTAGACTGTCGATTCCATCCCTTACATCATAGACATTGACACCCATCGCTTCACAATAAAGTGCCAGTTCATTAACTGAAGCAATCTGAAGATCACGGAAAGTATTTTCTGCTGTTTTTGTAACCTCCGCTGCTCGTGCGGTCATTGTGATTACTTTACCGGTAGTTAGAACAGGAGAATACAGCTCTTTTGCTCTTCTGGTGCTCGCTTGATCAATACCACCAACTACACGGTCGTGTTCGCGGATGTTCCGAATCAACCTACCAACCATCACTCTTTCGGGTGCATGGGCAAGAGCAAAATCAATACCGGCAGTAAGCTCGGATTCATTTTCCAGGATATCTCGTATGAATCCCTCAGTTGAACCAGGCGTTACTGTCGATTCCACCGCGACAAGCATCCCTGGAGTAATAAACTTGCCAACTTGAGAGATCCCATTTTTCAGCGCAGAAAAATCTGGGAGAAGATCATTGTTATTCAAAAAGGGAGTTTGTATCGCGATCGTAACTGCATCAAGCTCAGAGATTTTTGAAAAATCCGAAGTGCAGAAAAATTTTCTAGACCGAACAACATCGGCTAAAAGCTTTGAAAGATCGGGTTCGTCACCCTTTATCGGTGACTTCCCTTGATTCAACATCACGATCTTGTATTCAGATGTTGGTGATTTACGCTGAAAACCATATACAAAATCAAACTGGGGTGATCTGGCAAATAGGACTGCCGCGGGAATTCCAACATACCCCATACCAACAACTCCAATCTTCTTGATTGGCCCCCGTTTCCTAAGAATTGCAGAAAGGGTCATGAAAATGTCCACTATTCAGAACCCTGCTCGTATCGCTTCACAAACTTCAAGGTTAAGGATTGCTTGATTTGGGGTTATTGGAAAGGGACGCCCTTTTTGCACACAATCAAGAAAAGTTGCGAGCTCAAGTTTGAGCGGTTCAAGCTTGTTCACCATGACCTTCTCTATGATATTTTCCTGAACATACCTTTCAGCGTCAACATGGTATTGCCCGGGTTTACGATAGATGGTTACTTCTTGGGTCATAAAGTCCCCTTCGATAGTGAGCTCCTCTTCTTCAACGTAAATAAGTCGGATCTTTTTTGACGACTTTCTGCTAGCAGAGAGGCTAACCGGGATATTGTCGCACTTTAAAAGAACGCTACAAACATCCTGATTTCCGACAGTGTGAAGAGTACATTGAACCTTTTCAAACAAAACATTCTGTAGGATATCAATATCATGTATCATGAGGTCTTCAACGACAGTGCTCCCCTTTACTCGTGCTGAAGCAGGATTGTGCCGCTTCATCTCGATATAAAGAGGTTTTTTAATGATCTTCCGAATTTCACCTACAATTGGGTTGAATCGTTCGATATGTCCAACACCGATCACAAGTCCTTTTGGTATCTCCTTGATCAACTTCTTTGCATCTTTTGATGTGGCACAAATTGGTTTTTCAATTAAAACCCCGCATCGTGCATTAAAGGCCTTTTTTGCGATCTCCGCATGGAACTGCGTGGGGACACAAATGCTCACTGCGTCGACATGGCTAAGAAGGGTTTCAAGAGAATCATGTACAATAGCCCCATGTTTAGTACCAATTTCATCGGCCGCTTTTTTATTGGCATCAAATACCCTAACCGAATCAATGTTTTTTAATTCTGAATAGACCCGGACATGGTTTTTTCCCATCGTTCCGACACCGATTACTCCAACGTCCATCAAACCACCTTATTAATGACGTCGCAAATATACGTTAGCTCCTTTCCATCAAGCATGGGATGTACCGGTAATGATAGAACACTGGAAGCGAGTTTGGTTGATATCGGGCATGGATCTGGATCATTGTGAAGATTGTACATAGGTTGGCGATGGATTGGAAGAGGGTAATGTATTGCGGTGCTAATCCCCTTTGTATTTAAATAATCAATTAATTCCGATCGCTTCATTGGAAACTCCTCAGTTAGGCGGATCACGTACTGATGATAAACGTGATTGACACCATCCATTTCTTTTGGGGTGATCAGTCCCTTGCATCGAATATTCTCATTAAAAAATTCCGCATTTTTCCTTCTCCGTCGATTAAATTTTTCCAATTTTTTAAGCTGCACAAGCCCTATCGCCGCTGCTATATCAGTCATACGATAGTTGTAACCGAGACGGGTATGCAAATATTTCTCAATCTGTCCGTGGTTTATTATTTGTCTCAGACGTTCTACCATCGCTTTCTCATTGGTCGTTACCATGCCACCCTCACCTGTAATCATATTTTTTGTCGCATAGAACGAAAAACAGCCAAAATGTCCGAATCCACCAACTCGCTCACTATTAAATAACGCCCCATGAGCTTGTGCCGCATCTTCTATTTGTATCAGATTATGTTCTTGACAGATTTGTTGAACTTCCTGTATATCAAACGGTTGTCCAAATAAGTGAACGCCAATCACTGCCTTAGTTTTTGGGGTAATCCGTTCTTCAATCTGGAGTGGATCAATGTTGTAAGTTTGTTCGTCAACATCACAAAAAATCGGGATAGCTCCGCACATGGATACACAACTTGCAGTGGCAATGAATGAGAAGGAAGGGACAATCACTTCATCGCCATATCCTATTTCTGCCGCGAGAAGAGCCGCATGAAGGGCAGAAGTACCATTATTTGTTGCAATAGCGTGGGTTGTACCACAGAGATCTGCGAATGCTCTTTCGAACTCAGCAACCTTCTCACCTTGTGCAAGCATGCCGGATTTCAAAACAGCACTTACCGCGGCGACCTCTTCATCTCCGATGATAGGATGTGCAATTGGAATTTGCACTGATTTCTCTCCTTTTGAAAATCTACGTACAGGTGCTCACCAATTCAATAATATCATTCCTGTCTAAAACTGAGTTTCACCCGAAAGTTAGGTAATACCTCACGCTCAAGTAATATATATAAGAGGAGTAACTGGGGGGGTAATGACGCGGCACATCATATCAATCAAGGATTTTGACCGCCGGCAAATTGACCGTTTGCTGGACAATGCAAAGCGCATTGATGCACAAAAATATGATAAAACCGCGCTCAACGGAAAAATCCTTGCAACGCTCTTTTTTGAACCTAGTACCAGAACGAGGATGAGTTTTGAAGCCGCAATGGCACGACTTGGTGGAACATCAATTTCAGTAGGAAGTGTTGAAGCGTGCTCGATGGCAAAAGGGGAGACGCTTGCTGATACAATTCGGGTTGTAAGTGGTTATGCCGATGCAATTGTCATTCGACATCCAAAGGAGGGTGCAGCTCGCCTTGCTGCGCAATTTGCTAGTGTTCCTGTAATTAATGCGGGTGATGGTGCTGGTCAACATCCCTCCCAAACGTTACTTGATCTGTACACAATCAGACAATCGATGAAATTAGACGGAATTAATCTTGCTCTTATCGGTGATCTTAGATATGGACGAACAGCACATTCACTTGCATCGGCCCTCTCTCTCTATCACGTAAAACTTCATACAATATCCCCAACAGGACTAGAACTCCCCCCCGCCTTAATTACAGAGCTTGGCGAGAAAGGGATGGAGATTATTGACCATGATGAGATCAAAGACATCGTTAAAGAGGTCGATGTCATATACGTGACGCGAATCCAGCGTGAACGGTTCCCTGATTCCGCATCGTACTTCAATGTTACCTCTAACTATCGAATAACACCAGAACTACTCGAATCAGCAAAAAAACATGCTATAATCTTGCATCCACTACCTAGAGTGGACGAAATTGATCCACGTGTAGATCGACTTCCAAATGCTAAATATTTTGAACAGTCAAAAAATGGTGTTCCTGTAAGGATGGCAATGCTGATGCAGGTGATTCAATGAAAAAAGAGGAGAATAATGAGAAAGAGGAATTGCTTGTCCGAAGAATCCAAAACGGTACTGTAATAGACCATATAGCTCCCGGAGAGGCCCTTAATGTAGTTAAAATTCTCGGTATTACCGGCTCCACAACAGAATCACTTTCGATTGCCACGAATGTTCCTAGCGACCAGATGGGAAAAAAAGATATTGTAAAACTTTCAAACCGAGAACTTTCGAAAGAAGAAGTTGATCGGATAGCTCTCATTTCACCGCGAGCAACGATAAACATTATACGAAACTATAAAGTGTGTGAAAAGAAGGGGGTTGAAGTGCCGGAATTAATTGAGGGTCTCGTCCGCTGTCCCAATCCGGGGTGCATTTCAAACACAAACGAACCAATACGTAGTCGCTTTGTTGTTACTCCAAAAGGTCTCCATTGTATTTATTGTGAGTGGGTACTTACACGAGATATACCAAGTCATATCATCTAACTAATGAAATGAATGAACCAAATGCAAAAATAAAAAATTTTATGTTTATTAGTAATTGAAATTAAAAATATTTGCTTTCTTAACTAATTTTTCTCATTTAATTCTTCATTATTTGATGAAAATCAACTCAATTGATTTATTATAGGACAAAATCAAAAATATCACACTAGGTGATATCACCATGGGAAGAAACTGGCGAATTGCTTTACTAGTTCTGGGGCTGCTTGTATTTGCGGCTCTCATATCGACCGCATTGGCATCATCAACAGATACAAAAGCGGGGTACATCATAGTCGGAGTTCCACCAAGTGCCGATTTTGGTGTAATGTATGCGTATAACACAATCCCAACAACGGTAAAGTTTTTGGATATGTCAACGGGAAGTACTCCACTAACATACCAGTGGGATTTTGGCGACGGGACAACATCAACAGATCCTAACCCGTCACATCTCTACATTCAAAAGGGATCTTATACAATTACCCTCACTGTTACAAACACATATGGATCGAGTACGGCTAGAAAAGTAAATGCCGTTTCAATTGGTGTCCAGCCTGTAGCGGATTTCTCTGCTGACCAAACTATTGGTAATGTTCCATTTGTTGTCAATTTCAATGACAGATCATTGGGACATCCCAGTACGTGGAATTGGAACTTTGGTGACGGTCAAGGTTCAACTGACCAAAATCCTGTGCACACTTATTGGGAAGGCGGAAAGTTTACTGTAACTCTGACTGCTTCAAATGATTATGGTTCATCAAATGCATTTAAGTCTGAATATATTATTGTAAATCCACCATTGAAGTCAAAATTTAGTACGGATACCGTAAAAGGGAATGCACCTTTAACAGTGAAATTCACCGATCTTTCAATTGGTAGTCCCGCGTCTTGGAAATGGGATTTCGCAGATGGGTCCACATCAACTGAACAGAACCCTGTGCACACATTTAGTACGTCTGGTGCATATCGTGTTGTTCTTGAAGTAACTCGTGGAACAATGAGCGATAAGTCACTAGGTATTATCAATGTTGGAGGAGTCCCAGTTAGCAACTTTGTTGCTGACCAGACGCTGGTTAGCGTAAATGATATCATTCGTTTCACAGATAAGACAACAAATTCGCCCACAAAATGGTTATGGAATTTTGGTGATGGTAGTGAGTCGAGTGAACAAAACCCCGTAAAAACATATACTGATAGGGGAGTCTACACGGTCTCACTATGGACAGGAAATGAAAATACCAATAGAAAAGACCAACTTGTCAAAGTGGGGTACATCACTGTCGGGGTTGGCCCCGTTGCAAACTTAATTGCAGAAACTCCTGTATATCAGCAGTCAAATTCACGTCTAAATGTAAGATTTATTGATACTTCAATGGGATCACCAACATCTTGGTTATGGAATTTCGGTGATGGGCAGACTTCCACAGAACAAAATCCAACTCATTTATATTCCTTACCTGGCTCCTATAAAGTCTCACTTACAGTGAAAAACAAGTTCGGTGAAGATACCAAAATTGCTGGTAATTTTATTAATGTAGGCCAGGGTCCAAACGTGGACTTTAGTGCGGATAAAACCGTTGTAAATGTAGGGAGAATCATTCATTTCACTGACCTTTCCACTAACTCTCCAAACGATTGGAAGTGGGATTTCGGTGACGGTACAACTGGTACAGGTCAAAACCCAGACCATGCATACCGGGCAATCGGAGTCTACGATGTAACCCTTACCGCATCGAATCAATACACCGCATTAAGTCAAACGAAAATAGGATATATTAGTGTCACGATCAACTTCCCACGGGCAGACTTTGTGGCGGATAAAACAAAGGGCCAAGCACCATTCCAAGTCCAGTTTACTGATCTGTCTAAAGGTAAACCCACTGCATGGAAATGGGACTTTGGCGATGGTTCAACAACATCTGATCAAAACCCAGCCCATAAATATACTACAAATGGTGTTTATACCGTTAGTCTCACAACCACAAACGCAAATGGTCAAGACACTGAGACAAAAGACAAATATATTGTCGTCACTCAAGCCCCAATTGCTAACTTTAAAGTAGACTCCCGCCTTGGGAAAGCACCTTTCATTGTCAAATTCCATGACCTTTCTGCAGGTCAGCCCACAAAATGGTATTGGGAATTTGGTGATGGTGCCACATCCGCGGACCAAAACCCCGAACATTCTTATGCACGGGAAGGTACCTATGATGTCAAGCTAACAGTCTGGAACCAATACGGTTCTGACAGCATACTCAAGACAGGAACAACAAATGAGCCATTGGTTCTCGAGACTCCTGCACCAACACCAGCACCTGTAACAACAACTCAAGTCGTTGTTGCTGCTACCACCGCGAAACCAGTGGCAACCCAAGCACCGCTTCCACTAATCGTTGTTATTGGCGCTTTGGCGATCAGTTTGATTGCTCTCGTTGCGGGCAAAAGGAAATAATAACTAACAATCCTTTTTTCAAAAATACGGAAACGTTCCTCTATCATCTGTTAAGATATAACAAGGTTTAGCTCGATCGTTTTTTTAAAAAGAGAGAGACGGAGTTTATCCTTTTTTAATAAGGCGACCGTGTATGTCGATTTCACCTCGCCAGATTCGGGTGGAGGAGATCCAGCGACCATCCTCAGCGAGAACACATGTAATTTGGTGGATATCCACCTTTTTTCTGCCATGTTCCTTTCTTAGTTTGTTGATCTCAACGGCAACAGATAGGGTTTCTTCAGAGACTACGAGAGCATCAAAATCAACGTCCAATGCCGAGCCATATCTGTCACTGAGAGGTTCTACTTCCCATTTTGAGGAATAGTTCTGATTCGAAATAAAATCTAGTAAGTCTTTTTTTCGGTCAGGGTAAGAATGAAACGGGTGTACCTTTTTACTTGCAAATTCATCAGTAGTAAGGCCTATAACAACCTCTCCTGTTGGTCCTGCAAGTTCGAACGACCGTTTCAACAGACGTTTATGTCCATCATGTAGAGGGTCAAAAGTTCCCCCTACCATAACCTTCATACTGTCTGTACGTTAAGTTCCTATGGTATTATGGGTATGGATGGAAAGGTCGTCGGCAACCCACTCTTCATCGCTCCAAACGCAACCGTCATTGGAGACGTGACACTCACAGCAAAGGTGAGTATATGGTTTGGAGCTGTGGTGCGAGCTGACAAGGACCGGATCATCATTGGTGAGGGGTCAAACATTCAGGATAATTGCGTCGTGCACACAAGTAGGGGTCACCCCGTCATAATCGGTGCTAATGTATCCATCGGTCATGGGGCAATTCTACATGGATGTACACTCGGCGACATGGTTTTAGTTGGAATGGGTGCGATTATCCTTAACGACGCAAAAGTTGGCTCTGGTTCAATTATTGGCGCAGGTGCTCTGATAACTGAAAAAATGGAAGTACCGGCGGGTTCCGTAGTTGTCGGTATCCCTGGTAAAATAATAAAGCAGACAACTGATGCACAAAAAGAGCACATCATATCCAATGCACGGGCATACGTAGATCTAGCATCGGAGTATGCCCATGGGTGATGTTGTTGTAATAGGGGGAGGTATTGCAGGTATCCAAACTGCACTTGACCTTGCAAACCATGGAATTGTTGTCCACCTCATCGAACGTGAACCTTCTATTGGCGGACACATGGCGCAGCTTGACAAAACATTTCCTACCAACGACTGTTCAATGTGCATTCTCTCACCTAAGATGGTAGAAATTGCACGCCACCCCAATATTCGTTTATATACCTTATCAGAAGTCGAATCAATTGAAGGCGAGGTAGGGAATTTCACGGTCACAATAAAAAAACATCCGCGTTACATAGATGAAACTCTCTGCAACGGGTGTGGAGATTGCATCCAGATCTGTCCTGTTGAAGTGTATAACCGGTTTGATGCTGGCGTTGGGGTTCGGAAAGCAATATACAAACCACAACCCCAACCCGTTCCTGATATTGTGATAAAAGACCCCGACCATTGCATTGAGTGTAAGTTGTGTTACGATGTCTGTGGACCTGACGCAATACGAGAGAAACAAGAAGAAACAACAATAAAAATTTCCGCTGCGAGTATTGTAATCGCTACTGGATACACTATCTTTGACGCATGCCGTAAGGTACAGTTTGGGTATCTTACTCTTCCAGATGTGATTACTAGCCTTGAACTTGAACGGATGATTAATGCAAGTGGTCCCACTGGAGGAAAGATCCGCCGGCTCAGCAATGGAGAAATTCCAAGGAGCGTAGTCTTTATTCAGTGCGTTGGTTCAAGGGACATGAGCATTGATCGGCCATATTGTTCTGGCGTTTGCTGTATGCAGGCCATTAAAAATGCAATGCTCATTAAAGAGAAATATCCTGATACAGATGTTACCATCTGTTACATTGATATTCGCGCTTATGGGAAAGGATATGAAGAGTACTGGGAACGGGCAAAAGAACTGGGCGTAAAATTTTTACGTGGCCTACCTTCCAATGTGATTGCTGATAATAGTGGCATGATTATCCAAGTTGAGAACACTGAGAAAGGTGAGGTCCACGTGCTACATCCTGACCTTGTAGTTCTCTCTATTGGTATGGGGCCAGCAGTCAACACTGAATCTATTGCTGCACGACTTGGGATTCCACTCGAAAAGTCCGGCTTTATCCAACCACTAAATGACGCTGTTGAGACAGTAGCAACGATCAAACCGGGTATATATGTTGCGGGGACAGCAACAGCACCAAGAGATATCCCAGATTCAGTTTCGCAGGGTGGATCGGCAGCAATGCGAGCTTTTATTGATGCAATAAGGACGCGATCAGTGTGACCGTCCCTAACACTATCGAATGGGACGATTCATCTAGGTGTATCCGTTTTATTGACCAGACGAAGCTCCCAGACCATCTCACAATCGTTGAATGCAAAACTGTTAGTAGGCTCGTTGCCGCTATTCAGCGACTTGAGATTCGAGGAGCGCCACTATTAGGAGTTGCGGGCGCTTTTGGAGTTGCACTTGCTGCAGTTTCTTGCAAGAAAACGAATTATTCAGAATTTATTGCTGATGTTCGAAATAAAGCCAAGATCCTTTCATCCATCCGTCCAACTGCAATTAATCTAAATTGGGGAATCAATCGCGTTCTTGCCGCGATGGAACAATTGAATTCAGTTACTGCATCTAAGAAAATCGCAATTGTAGAAGCGAAATCGGTTGCTCAGGAAGATATCGAATGTTGCCGTTCAATCGGCGAGTTTGGGACTACACTTCTCCCAGACAAGTGTACTGTGCTCACGCATTGCAATGCAGGAGCACTTGCCTGCACATCATGGGGCACTGCTCTCGGTGTAATCCGTTCTGCAGTTCAGAGGGGTAAAGACGTGAAGGTACTATCTTGTGAGACACGTCCCCTCCTTCAAGGAGCACGCCTTACATCTTGGGAGCTTTCTCAGGACGGGATAGATGTAACAGTGATTACGGATTCGATGGCTGCGTATTTAATGCGAAAAGGTGAGATTGATTGTGTAATTGTGGGTGCAGATCGAATAACCCGTGATAGTGTCTTCAATAAAATTGGGACATATATGCATGCAGTTTGTGCCCATCATCACAACATTCCCTTTTATGTCGCTGCTCCAATTTCGACATTTGATCCTGACAAATTAGAAGGCGAGATTATAATTGAGGAACGTGGAAGAGAAGAGATAACTACTTGTGGAAATCGAACAATCGTACCTGACGGTGTAAAAGTAAGAAACCTGGCCTTTGATGCAACTCCGATGGATCTTATAAGCGCTATAATTACAGAAAAAGGGATATTAAAACCACCTATCGACATGCAAGCGTTATTTCGTTATCAAACGATTATGTAATAGATCTGAAAAAAGTAAAAATTGATATGGACTTCGATTTCGCACAGTACCAAGGTCTGATGGCTATTATCGGTTGGTTGACGGTAATAGCGATACTAACCATGCTTTTACTCGCGATCGTCCTCGTTACCATATCCCTATACTCTATAAAGAAGGGAAGACTTTATTTCCCAGAATTTTTACGTGCCGGTCTCGTATTTGTGGAAGGATTGACCAAAGCGATTTTTCGGTTTCTTGGACTTGAAGACCGTGAGATGCTGTCGTTTTTCATAAAACTCAATAATACAATGAGCAAGAGAGAGTTCGCGAGGGTACCGGTGACACAGCGAGCAATCTTTCTACCCCAATGTCTCCGATCAGCACGGTGTCCAGCCCATCTCACTCCTGAAGGACTGAAATGCCAAAACTGCGGACAGTGCACCATCGGACAAACACACCTACTCTTAGAAAAGATGGGTTACCAGGTTTTTGTAGTCCCCGGTTCATCATTCATCAAACGTATGGTAAAAAAGTACCGTCCTGGCGCTATCATTGGAGTCGGTTGTCTCTCTGAAGTAAAAGAGGGTATCGAGATGGCGGATAAGATGGGACTTGTTGGAATAGGTGTTGTCACCGCAAAAGAAGGATGCGTTGAGACCTTAGTCAACTGGGCAGACGTTTATGATATGGCGATACTTGGTATTGATCCTTCTCTAATCCCCGAAGACTTTCACGTTCTTGCCAACTAATTTCCCGCTTTTTATCTTTCCACGGATAATTAGCGTATCCTTTGATATTACGTCACCCACGCGAACTCCTTGACGTAAAATGACTTTTCCATCGGCCTGAATAGAGTGAACTACAGCGTTGTCGAGGATTGTAACATCGCCAGTTGATATAATTGGTCCCTTTACTCTTACTTGGCTCCCAATTATTGCACTGCCGCAAGTAATACCGAGAGCGACACTTGATCGCGGCCCTAATTCGAGCCTTCCGCTGACATTAAGTCTACCCCAAAAGTGTGTGTGCGCTGGTACGACGAAGTTTCCGTCTATCTTAACGTTACCATCAAAATACGCTCCTTTCGGCGCAAAAAACGTTTCTCCGTGTTGGATAACCTTCGCCATAGCCCTCAGGATAGTTTGGGGGGCGAAAGAACGATAAACCTATTGTTGATTTCGTCGTATTCCCTTGAACTTATAACCCTAATGCGAAAAATGTGAATATCAAAAGAGAAGCAAACATGCCCGTTTTTAAGATACTAGTCGCGTAAGACATCTTAACGCAATCGGGTGTTTTGCAAGGTAAAGCGCGAATAACTGCTATAAGGATTATTAGGTCAACAAAAGCAATACCTGCAAGATACCAGGCGCCCCATCGGAAAAAGGGGATGATACTCGCACCTACTCCTAACACCGCAACTATGAGCGCAATTCGGCCTGTCTTTTGAATACCGATCTTTATCGGGAGTGTTCTAGCTCCTCCAATTGAATCACCTTTCACGTCCTCAGCATCTTTGAGCAGTTCACGGGCAAGCATCGCAAGGAAGGTGATAATTGCAATCGGTATGTTTTGAATGAGACCGGATAGTCCCGCAAAGGCCCCCCCAAACAAAAAGATGCTTGCTGCGAGATAAGAGATAGCGAGGTTTCCAATAAATGGTGAACTTTTGAGTTTTGCTGCGTAAATTATGAGAACGAGAGAATTCAAAACGACAATGGTGAGACAAAGAACATTACTAAATAGAGAAAGTAGTATTCCGCAAAGAAAGAGGATTGTTGCGAAGATCCGGGCAGAACTTCGTCTTACGTCACCTGAGGGGATTGGACGTTTCGGGCGGTTAATTGCATCAATATCAGCATCAAAATAATCGTTGATAACATTTCCAGCTGCAGTTATTATAGCGACTATGAGGATTAGGATTAAAGACGAAAGAGTAATCGTTCCGGTTGCAATGATATAACCGAGTATAGCCGCAAGTCCGGAGACAATTGAGTTAACAGGACGGGTTATAAAATAAAAACCGTGAAATGTCATTGAACAATCATCTATCTGATCAATTACCTATTAAACTGAATGAAAAATTTATCTTTACAGTACGGGCGAGGGGGGATTTGAACCCCCGACCATCAGCTTAGGAGGCTGACGCTCTATCCTGACTAAGCCACTCGCCCTCCTCATACAATTGAAGAGGCATATGTATAAGGTTTTTGAGCCGAAAACAATCCTTTCGCAATGGATTTAATCGAGGTAAAAGAGGGGAAAACGGTATTGTTTGTACCGGAACAAGATCTGAACACAAATTTTCCTCCCGGTACAGCAACGGTATTCTTCAACCGCCGGATGGAATTAAACCGTGACACGACTGTTCTTTTCTGTTCTTGTGTTGAACCGAAGCCAAAAGAGTATCTCGATGCAATGGGCGCTACAGGTGTACTGGGGTTTCGAATCGCGAATGAGACTGGAATTCCAGTCACAATTAACGACCATAATCCGCGGGCAATTGATATTATTAAAAAGAATATCGCATTCACGGGATGTCAAATCGAGGTGAAATACCAAGACGTCTGTGCTCTTCTCTCTGAACATCGATTCGATGCCGTTGACCTCGACCCTTTTGGCACCCCAGCTCCATTTATTGATTCTGGAGCACGTGGTGCAAAGCGCTATCTCTTTGTTACCGCCACAGACACTGCACCCCTTTGCGGGGCTCATAAAAAAGCCGGTGTGCGTCGATATTTTGCACACCCAGTCAACACGGAGTATCATGCTGAAGTGGGGTTGAGAATCCTTCTTGCCTTTGTTGCCAGAGAAGTTATTAAATACGACCGCGGGGTCGAACCGCTGTTTTGTTTTTCCAGAGAGCACTTCTTTCGACTCCACTTGCACCTTCTTGATGGAGTACAAGCAGCAGATCGCACACTCGATCGAATGGGGTATGTAAAGCAATGCCCGAAATGCCCCTATAGAGAAGAATCACCCGGAATAATAATGGAGAGCCGGAATTGTCCACACTGTGGCGTTTCTCTGGTGCCGATCGGTCCTCTTTGGTTGGGTGCCATCAACGATGCTATCTTGCTTACACAGATGCAAGAGCGTCTCAATAGATTTGAACTTGGTACAAGTAAAGAACTCATAAAACTTCTCGAGGTCTGTATAGAAGAACTTAGTACTAGTAGTCACTATGACTACCATGTTTTTGCAAAATGGTTGAAAATATCGCCACCTGAGATCGGGTTAGTTATTACACGATTACGAGATTCTGGATATTCGGTGAGTCGGGCTCATTATTCAGGATATGCAATTAAAACCGATGCGCCAATTTCTGCAATCTCCAACGCACTCAGTGTTCAATAATAATAGTAAGAAGATCGCCATCTTTGAGTCTATGCGTTAACCCTACGCGTTGCCCCGGGTGTTTTACTGATTTGCCCCATATACGAGCATATCGGAATTTGTGCACAAAGTCCCTATGGAGTTTTGTACAGACATCGTGAACATTGCTCCCTTTCCTAATAATGAGAGGTTCATCGAGATCTGCTTCACCTCCATGTGGTTTTAAAAAGAGACGAATAAATCCAAGACTATTATAAACCTCGTCCTTCAGCTCCTCCATATGAAATCCCGATTGTGCCGATATCATAATCGGCGGTGTATCGAATCTGTTGATTAGACCCTTCTCAATCATGTCATAGATTTCCTGATCTACAAGGTCGACTTTGTTGACTGCAATGAACGCAGGTACATAAATACGGTTACCCTGTACGGCATCAATGAAATCTTCTTGAGTTGCATTGCCACGAATCAATACATCAGCATTCATCATCTTGCTTTCAGCAAGAATCGAACGCACTTCCCCAATGTCCAAATCCAATACTCCAACAGAAGATAACCGAACACCACCATACGCAGTTTTTTTAATGGTTATGTCGGGTTTTTTACAGTTAATTCTGATACCTGCATCGTGCAGCTCTTTTAATAAGACATCCACATGCTGCTGATTGAAGACATCAACAAGAATTATGATAATGTCAGCACTACGAACGACCCCAATAACTTCCTTACCTCTTCCCTTACCCATAGCTGCACCAGCAATAAGACCAGGGATATCGAGAATTTGGATCTTCGCTCCCTTGTATTCAAGAGCACCAGGCACTACATGGAGCGTTGTGAACGAATACGCAGCTACTGCACTATTAGTTCCAGTAAGCTGGTTGAGAAGTGTACTTTTACCGGTTGATGGAAAACCTACAAGAACTGCGGTTGCATCCCCCGATTTCTTGACAGAAAAGCCCTCTCCGCCACCACCAGCTTTCATTGCACGGGTGACAGCTTCATCTCGAAGTCGAGCGATTTTGGCTTTTATCCTTCCAATATGTTTTGAAGTCGCTTTATTGTATGGCGTTCGCTGGAGCTCATCTTCAAGTTCTTTGATCTGCTCCTCGAGACTATTCATTCATACACCTTTTACACAACCTGGTCGATTTTAGTACTGGTTGCTCCACAATTTGTCTGCAATTTTTGTTCTCTGAATTATTAAAAGAGTTGGAAGATGTTAATAACCACATTTTCATCGAAATAAAACTGTAAAAAAGGATCTTTCAATGGTTTCTCATTTTATGAAAACCTTTTTTTAAAGGTTATAATTTGAAATAGCGGAAAATTACATATCCTTAAAAAAGAGGAAAAATCTCTTTTGAAACAACATTTAAGTGCACGAACTACCCACCTAGATAAGCAAGATTGCTGCTATAGTGTAGACCGGCCAATCATGAGGGACTCTCACTCCTTCGACTGGGGTTCAAATCCCCATAGCAGCATGAAAATTTTTTCATTCTATTTTTATCAAACAATCTCGATCATGTCATAGTGTTTAACCAAATCCTTATCAGCAATATACTTCGACAATATTTTCAAAAATATTTCATGGCGGGAAAAAAATTTGGTTAATTTAAGGATAAATACGCATCTTATCGATAATTTTTGGCGCAATCCTCCGGAAGACAAAAACTATCGCTGAATGGTTCAAACCCAAAAAAATCTAGGCTTGTTCTTTCAATTGTGGTCATTTTAAGGACAATCATTAAATATCGTATCCCATCATAATCGTATATGAAGAGCTATGAGCAGGGAGAAAATTCGCGTCCCAGCAAAGGTATATGGAGAATTGGTTGCTCTCCAACGAGAGATCCATTTCACCCTCGACCATAATGACACCATTAAAAAGGCTGAAGATCGGGGATACCTTGCTGCGTCCGATTGGATACGCCGGAATGAAAATGCATACAAAGTCGGTTTCTCGTGGGGTTTTGAACCAGAACCAGAAGATCCTCGGGGAACATTACGAGATATTCCTCCAACACCAGAACAAACCCCTCAAAGGACTTTCCGTCAGAGAGGTGGAGATGCAACTATGAAGGCTCGGAAAGAACCACAAGGTATAGGTGGAAAGATTAAGAATTGGTTTGGTAAATACTTTTAATTAAATTCTTTTTTCATTTGATTTTTTTAAGTCATTGAAAAGTACACATATTCTCACTTTGATTTTAGTATTAATTCTCAAGAAAAGTTGGTTTTAATTGCAGTTTTATACAAACGTTGATACTTGGTATCGAACAACATTTGTGTGATGCTATACTGTAAGGATTGTATCAGTTTCAAGTCAAAATCAAAGGATAATGGTGAATGCCGGATTAATGGCGATGTCCCAGCTGATCGAGAAAGCGATCGTTGCCCATCGCGGACGTTTATTCCACGCTCTGCTAAATAAATAGTAAGGAGGGGAAATTTATACCTAGAGAACTCTCAGAACGAGACATTGCTATTCTTAAAAAGCTCGCTCCTGAATGCGGAGATCTCACCTGTTCTGGTTCGGGGCATCAATTTCATTCGATTCTCCCCCCAGTATCAAACCATTTTGCCGTTGATGAACACGATTTTGTTGAACGAATCAACAGGTTAACGAACGACGAGCTGCAATATATCACCGATATGATTATTAATGGAGAGGAGAGCCTTGGATGTTTACCCGAAGAGGATCTTGACTCTCTCCTTAGATTGATCACAGAACGATTCTCAAAAGACTATACTAAAAAGGTGATTGAAGCTTTTGCGTCGTCCGATGTTTGTGATAGATGAATCTACTAATCTGTTCTCGATATTTATTCGATCAATTACTTTTCCTTAATGAGGAATACCAGCTTAGGAAGTGGGATCATCGGAAGAATAGGTATATGGTATAATTTTGAATAATGGACTCTAACAACTACTCTAATAAGCGAGGTACATATATTCCCCCCGTCATCCTTGCAGAGGGTCTGAAAAAATCTTACGGGAACATAGCAGCAGTAGATAACATTAATTTTGCTGTCCAAAAGGGAGAGATTTTCGGGTTTCTCGGTCCAAACGGTGCCGGAAAGACAACAACTATGAAAATGATCCAATGCATCTCTCCACGTTCAGCAGGCGGACTTCGTGTCTTTGATCTTGATCCGGATGAATATCCTGACATCATTAAACACCGCATCGGAGTCGTTCCGCAGGAAACCAATCTTGATCCCGACTTCACTTGTGAAGGGAACCTCCTTATGTACGCTAGGTATTTTGATATTCCAAAGGATATTGCAAAAGATCGGGTTAAGGAACTACTCACTTTCGTTTCGCTTTCGGAAAAGCATGATGTCAGCATTGAAAAATTATCTGGGGGGATGAAACGGAGACTTATTCTAGCCCGTGCACTGATAAACAAACCTGAACTCTTGATCCTTGATGAACCCACCATCGGTCTTGATCCTCAGGCACGTCACTTAATATGGGAACGCTTGAAACTGTTACAATCTCAAGGTAATACAATCGTACTCACAACACATTATCTTGATGAGGCTGCACGTCTTTGCGATCGGCTTGTAATAATGGATAACGGCAAAATTCTCGAAGAAGGAACACCATCTTCGCTAGTAAGCAAACATGCGGGGGGGGAGATTGTTGAAGTTGAGAAAAATAATGATGTTCTCGAATGTATACGAGGAATGAACGTTCCGTTCGAAGAAACGGGCGATACTGTACTAATATCAGCTTCTGATGCACACGAAATAGCTCGCCAACTTCTTGAAAAATGTCGTCCGAAAAAGATGCTCACTCGTCCAGCAACATTAGAGGATGTGTTTTTAAAACTGACCGGCAGGAGATTGCGGGATTAATGGTGAATATTTTTTCTATCCCTAGAATCAACCGACGGGCATGGCATGTTTGGCGTAGGAACTTGACTGTTTTTGTAAAGACTTGGAAAGTAAATTTCTTCCCGCCATTTGTGGAGGCATTCCTCTATTTGTTGGCGATTGGTGTTGGTATCGGAACCTACGTAAAGGAGATTGACGGTGTCCCGTACGTTAACTTCATTGCGCCGGCGATCTTGGGTATCGCAGTTATGAACTCCGCTTTCTTTGAATGTACCTATGGCTCATACGTTCGGATGTATTACCAGAAAAGTTTTGATGCGATAATTGCGACGCCACTTTCGATTGAAGATGTAATCGCAGGTGAGCTGCTGTGGGGTGCAACTAAAAGTGTAATGTATGTCGTTATTATGCTCGGTGTTCTCACTCTTTTCGGTGTCATGGCCTTTCCCACATCGCTTTTCGTTATTCCTCTTGCATTTATCGGAGGGCTCCTTTTTGCAGCGCTTGCTATGTGTTTCACAGCAATTACACCGAGTATCGATGCACTTAATTACCCTTCTTTTTTATTTATCACTCCGATGTCGTTATTCTCTGGCACATTTTTTCCACTTACCATACTTCCACCAATATTCAGTTACGTGGCTCTTGCCCTCCTCCCACTTACTCACATCGTCGCGGTATTCCGCATGCTTACGCTTCCTGCCTTTTCATGGACGATGGTTTTTAACCTCACATGGATAGTGGCGGTTACACTCCTATTATGCGTAATTGCAATTAACCTAATGAGACGACGATTGATTGTGTAAATAGATTTTTTTTAAAATTTTTTGAACCCCAAAAAATCAAATAATTTTTATAACGTAGAGGGTTTCACCTTCGATTTTCTGTTGTCTGATAATGCTAACAGAATACCCCTTTTGCATAAAGATGTCGGAGACTTCTTTCAGTCCCGTCAAAGATGAGATCAATAGCAACACTCTCCCTCCAGGTGCAAGCACCCTTCCAACCTGGATTGCAAATCGTTCGATGACTTCTCTCCCATTCACCCCACCGTCAAGAGCTAATTCAAACCAGTCATCGATCCGTTCTTCAAATTGGGTAGGAAGGTAAGGTGCATTAAAGATCACGAGATCAAAGAGGCCCCGCACACCAGAACAGAGATCGGTTATAACCACATTGATTCCCTCAGAAGATGCTACCATCGCTGCATGTGGGTTTATGTCTGTTGCAACGATCGATAGAGCACGTTGTGAAAGCTCGATAGCAATGAGCCCACTGCCGGTCCCAATTTCTAAAACGCGATCGTTTGTTTTGATTTCTCGTTTTGCTTCATCTAGTAGGAGGAATGTATCTTCAGCAGGAGAATAGATTTGCGTTGGATCGAATTGCATGGTGTATTGTATTCGTGTTATGTGATATCAGAATAGTAATTTACAAGATTTGAATACATTACCCCCGAGGAAACAATTAAGCTCAACACCACCTTTAAGATAAACCTACCGGTGGTTTATAATGACATTGAGAGTTATTCGAATATCACTACGTTTTTTAATAGTAAAATGACGGACTTTACTCAATATTACTAATTGTCGCAAAATCTTCTAAGTAGAGTTCCTCAGGTCGACTTGAAAGAATCTCATTAGGAAGCACAGTAAGAACACGATCAACCCATTCCGGATTGAGCATCCCTTTTGATCCCTTTAAGCAGTTCTTTACGGTTTTTCTCCTGTGTGAGAATAGCGCCCGTGCTACATCCGCGTATCTTTTGTGATCTTTGACAAAAAAAATTGGGGGGCGTGGGATCAGCTTCACGACCATTGAATGTACCTGAGGTTTTGGCGAGAAACAATTGGGAGGAAGCTCGAAACATTTCTGTACCGTAGCATAGGTTTGAACCATAATCGAAAGCCTCCCGCAATCCTTGGTGCCTGCGGGTGCTATCATTCGTTTTGCAAACTCGCTCTGGTACATTAGCACTGCAACTTCGAAACCAATATTGAGTAATCGAAAAGTGATCTTAGATGAGATAGAATATGGCAGGTTTGAGACCACAATAGAAAATGGGGGGAGGTCACACCGAGTCGCATCTCCGTGAATGAGAGTAAGCTTGCCAGCTGCAATTTCTTTAGCGAACTGTTCACCTAGTCCATTGCACAGCTCACGGTCCAACTCTATAGCATGTACAACAGCACCGCATTCTAACAGTGCCTTTGTCAACACGCCATTACCAGGCCCTATCTCAAGTACTTCCCGATTTTTTATCTCAACAAGATCCGCGATCCGGTCAACTGCACGTTGGTCGATTAGGAAGTGCTGGTCACGATACGCCTTCATCTCGTTGTAAAAACGTGATACTTTACATCTTTGTTCTGCAATTCTTCCATGATGCGACTGATAATCATTTTTTCTGGATGTGGTATAGATTTGATCCGGCTGGAAATATCACTGAAACTTTCGAATAGTTTCCGATTTCGAGTGTCAAGGATCTCCCACATTAATTTCTTACCAATACCCGGCAGAAGGTGTAGCATGTGCATCTTTGGAGTTATTGGAACCGCTGTATTGAAGTATTGGACAAAATCGTGCTCGCGTTGCTTGACCACTTTTTCAACTAAAAATGGCAGTTCGCCACGAGCTGTTTGCGTAAGCTCTTCATACCCTATTCGACGTTTTACCCGTTCGATTTTCTCTCGCTCTCCATCACCAATGTAGACGTTTTCATAAAGTTCGATCAAAACGGTTGGTTTTGGGACAAGTTCAAGAAGCTTGAACTGTTCTACACCCATGGCTTGAACAATTGGTTCGCGTTTGTATGGAGGACGCGGATCTTCCGGATGTCCCTTCAATAGGACATCGAGTACGATAGCGTTAACCTCCTTTTTCTCGACTTTCATTGCGCCACCTCAAAAGTGAGTTATTACAATTTCAAGGATGGAATCAAGTTCTTCCGGAGAAAGCGTAAACCGCTCCTTTGCATAAATTGCCCTTAGCTCATCCCGTGTCCGAGGCATAATATTAGCAATGCGATACGCAATCTCCGGTTTCATCTTTTCCAGTTTTTGAAGTTCTTGCACCAGCGCTAGCGATTTTTCAGGAGTGGTCTTGGCAAGTTGATTGGCATGTTCAATGCTTCTACGAAATTCGTAACTCATTTCTTTTTCCGCGGCGATTCGCTGTGATTCAACTGCTTGTAATACCTCCCTCATCTCAGGGAGAGTGACCTTCTCTTCGCTAATTATTGCCTTAACTTTCATGCCAATCACCTGACAGTGGATTTTTACCTTTGGGCTTTTAGATGTTGTGGTCTTGCGATGACTATCTTTTCTGAATTTCCATCACTTACTTCGAGCATCCACGCACGTCCTCGCTGGCCTACGACTGTCCCCGTCTTACCATGGAAACGGTGATGCGGCATGCCCTTCTGAATGCTGGAATTGCATACAATGTGAACTTTCTCGCCAATTTCAAATTTCTGAATTACGGATGTCACCGGAGGAAGCCCTCGGCGGCGCAGCTCCTTCTTGAACTTATATCGTGTCTTTTTCCGGGGTCCGTTGTGGTGTGCCATATGTTATACCTCCTTTCTCTCTTCGACCAGCACGACATCGAGGCTGGTGACATGAGCAGGGAAACCAAGGATTTCTGAAAGACTTGGATGAGTCCTACCCTTATCCCCTGATATGAGCTCCTTGATGTAGAGGCCAGCTTCGCCCGTAACTTCGATTGTGAATCTGCCGGGTTCTCCACCAAGACTTTCTATATCCAGGACTTTCCGTTCGCGGATTTTATCTGCACGCCTATGTGCAACCCTTTCCGGTGTGCGCTGGCGGATTATGGCTCCGGTTAGGGATTTAACGCATTTTGCGAACTCGTCCGCTGAGGGAGTACCCTCAACCTCAACTACAATCCTGTATTTTTTATGCGCCTTGTTTGATTTAAGGGTTTCCACCTCAGACCTGTCAGTCCATCGAGAAAATTCAACAGAAACCCGTCCATTAGCGCTTTTGTTGATTGCTGATTCAACTTGAACAAGATCCAGAGTTCGTCGTTTCGGTGCAACTACCTCAAGAATAAAGGGTCTACCTGTTCCGATCATTCGTGCGTCAATGTCTTCTCTTCCAGCTCCATGGAGCACAGCATTATCAGCTGAAAAAATCTCGATTACGGGGCGTCCAATGAGCTCTTCTACTGAATCCTGATACTGTTTACCGGTGAAGTTACAACGTTCACATCCTGCCCCCTGGCAAGCACGACAATCCCAATGTGTCTGAGGTATACCGCGCTCGAACTTCTGATACCGCCCATAGATAAAGACAGGATTAATCTGGATAACAACCTCATTTTGTCCGAGATCTAGAAGCGCCATAATATCGGGTTTTTTGAAATCCGTCATCTTTCCGGTAAGAGTAGAGACTGCTTTTCCCACTTCTCGATTTACCTCAGACTTGATCGGTTCTGGATCGGTAAGAGAAAGATCGCTCCAAACCATCTCTTCGCTCTCCGAAATTAACGGGGGTATCCGGCAACCAATGAGAAATGTCGAGTATTCGATATCGCAGGTAGCATTAGCAACACGGTCTGCCCATTCTTGAATATGATCGAAAAAGTTATTACAAATCCAACAGCTGCCAGAAAATGTTTCGTGTTGTAGGTTTTGTGCAATCTCATGGGAAATTCGGATAGATCTACCCCTCTCATCATTTGACAGTCCATGTCCACGTTTTCCAAAAAACCTGCCCAGACAATGATCGCAACACGGGCCGTAGGATAGGATCTTTTCGACAATTTCAGTTAGTTCCATCCACGACTCCTTCGGTCCAATTCGTTCAATAGTACCGTGATTGCATGGTCAGCGTGAAGGATAGCAGGACCTACCGAATATTTCGGACAATCTGAAATGAGTGATTCTTCACCAAGTGTAAAATTCGTATGATCCGAGAGCAGGAAAGATTGTGGGATTTGCTCTACCTTTCGAATATCAACTCCATGTTCATCGAGAACACCGTACGAACCTTCTTGTAACAATCGCTCGACTCCACTTTTACGGACAGATACGCCGGGTGCAGCGTCACGGAACTCAGAACCACTTGGCAATAAGAGCGCTTTTTTAATCAACGTCGCAGCGCTACGCTCGTCGGGGTTCAGCGATCGTATGGTCCTCCCAGAAAATTTCACTGTTTTTGGAGGAGACGGTTGCCCTAAAAATACAAGATTGCATTCCACATCACGCCGCAATTCATGCGAAAGAAAGAGTGATGCATTCACGCACCTGCAGAGAACATCTATTCGTCCGGCACCCCCGGCAAAATCATCTAGGCTAAACGCTCCATCTGTTCGGGCGGTATGCCCAATGATCGTAAAAGATATCATCTCATTGCATTCCCGAGAATCGTTTCATCAGGCGCTGCATATTGAATTTACCGCCACTCCCCCTCAATCCTTTGAGCGTTCGCTGCATCATCTTGTAGTACTTTAACAATTCCCGAACCTCATCAAGCGTTGCTCCAGCACCATGCGCAATACGCTGCATTCGAGAACTATTAATCAGTGAGGGATCGTCTAGTTCAGGACTTGTCATTGAGTCCATGATGATACGATATCGCACCATTTTGGTACTTGTAACATCATAGACACCTTCGGGGAGTTCCATGTTTCCGAGCGGGAGCATACTCATGATCTGTTTCAATGGACCCATCTTATTGAGTGCCTCGAGTTGTTTATACATATCACGCAGGGTAAACTTTCCCTTCATCATCGCATTGACATCGACATCGTCCGCCCTTATCGCCTCTTCTGCTCGTTCGACCAGAGCCCGAAGATCACCCATACCTAGTAACCGCGATATAAATCCATCAGGGTCGAATCGCTCGAGATCCTCGATCGTTTCACCGCTACCAATAAAGACAATACCACTTTTTGTCTCTGCTACTGCAGAGAGTGATCCTCCCCCCTTTGCAGTACCGTCCATTTTTGTTATGATTACTCCGTCAATCCCAATGGCTTCATGAAACCGGCGTGCCTGTTCACTCGCTTGTTGACCGAGAGCTGCATCAACCACGAGCCATCGATGCGTTGCTTTTGTGAGCTTGTTGAGTTGGATAATCTCTTGGATCAAATTCGTTTCAAGAGCATGTCTCCCTTGAGTATCGACGATCAGGACTTCTAAGTCGGTGTATACCCCAAGTCCCTCGCGAGTGATCTTTAAAGCGTCTTTTTCCCCGGGATTTCCAAAACAGGGTACATTAATTTTTTCGCAGAGCGTTGACAGCTGATCATATGCACCAGGTCTAAAGGTATCGGCGCAGATGACCCCGACTTTTAATCCTTTTTTTTGGAAATACCGGGCAAGCTTTGCAGTTGTTGTGGTCTTCCCACTCCCTTGAAGACCTGCCATGAGAATGGTCTGAGGTTCGAGCTTAACATCTGTAGATGCCCAAATAAGACGAACAAGTTCCTGATATACAATGCGTAGGACATGCTCACGTATACCCATTCCTTTTGGCGGTTGCTCTTCAAGTGACCTGGTTCTGATCGCCTTTGAGAGCTCCATAACGAGCTTCACATTTACATCAGCTGAAAGTAATGCTCGTTGAAGATCTTTGACAAGTTCATCAACAGCTACACGATCGATAACGGTCTTTCCAGCAAGTTTCTTCAGTGCATCTTTGAGCGAGTTCGAAAGGGAGTCGAGCATTAGGAATCACCGAGTAGTTCTTCGACAATCTGTGTCGGTGAGAATGGTATAATATCATCATACTCCTGTCCCGTACCTAAAAACATAAGGGGTTTTCCGATTGTGTGAGCGATAGAGATAGCAGTCCCACCTCGTGAATCCATGTCTGCTTTTGTGAGGATAACAGCATCTGCGCCGACCGTTTTTTCAAATTCAAACGCCCGAACGATAGCATCATTGCCTGCTACGGCCTCATCCACATACACTATAAGATCGGGTTTCATAACCCTTCGGATCTTTTCCAGTTGATTCATCAGGTTCGCCTTGGTATGGAACCTACCGGCTGTATCTGCGAGAACCACATCGATCTTATGTGAGGAAGCATATTGTATTGCATCAAACAATACCGCAGAAGGATCAGCACCTTGCTGATGTTGGATGATCTTGATACCAATACGTTCGGCATGAATATCGATCTGTTCCATTGCACCTGCACGATACGTGTCACCTGCACCGATCACTACAGAGAATCCTTGGTTTTTCAATAAAAAGCCAATTTTTGCAATAGTGGTTGTCTTTCCCGTTCCATTCACACCCGTAAAAAGTATCTTAACTGGATGTTCATGGGTTTTAATGTAGTCAGTAAGATTAAACCCATTGCCAAGAACATCGAGGAGAGCTTCTTTTAGTGTCCCAACAACAAGAGCGTCAACTGATTGCCCGATTTTGCGGTGCTTACCAATTAGATGCCTCTTTACGTTATCGATAATTGCATCAGTTACTGGTAACGCTACATCACTCTCAAGAAGCGTAATTTCAAGTTCAAAAAGTGCGTCGGTGATTTCCTTTTCGTTAATAATAAGCTCTCGATCGATAACGAATGATTTCACTTTACCGGCAAAAGTCGTGCTAGACACAGGAGGAGATGGTACTTGATCTTCGGTTAATACCGGATTTTGAGATACTGAAGATGCAGATGTTCTTCCTTGTTCTTGAGACGTTACAACCGCTGTTTGGATACTATTACCAATTCGGGCACGGGCAGCCTGCAATCGTTCGCGAAGCCCCCCGAACATAGCCGATACCTTCCTTATTCGTCCTTATTGATGCGTGCCGGTTGTGGCTGTACAGCATGTTCTGCTTGAACGGCCTGCTGATATCCCTGCTCGATCCTTTTCGCGATCTCATTCATCTGTGAGCGTAAACGGTCGAGTGTTTCAGCAACTTTCTTTTGCGATGCTTCCAATTCAGTTATTCGATCTTTCAAAAACTCTATCGCTTCTTTGTTTGACCGTTCGACAATAACATCAGAGCCGATATTGAGTAGAATCTTGTCGGGCTCAAGCACTTTTGCTTTCATGCTCGCCCCAGCACCAATCTGGAACAGAACCATTCCATCATCTGATTCGAGCAACCCGTGAAGCGCTTCAATTGTGGCATGTGCCTCCATTCTACCATTCTCAAGAAATTCCAATTGACTTGAAAATATCTCAGCCTGCTGCCCATACTCCTTAAGATAATGTTCAAGTGTTAGCAGCTCACGCTGGTCCATCTGTTCCACGATTATTCACCATTAACTAGGGTAACGCCATCGATTTTGATATATCTTCGCTTGAGATTGTGCTTACTTCCCATGAGTGCAAATGCACGGTCACGCGCTTGTTTCTCATTAGGTGCCTTAATCACCTTGGTATAAGGTTTCCAATCTTCTCCCATCAGAAACGAACCTTTAACTTCAAACATCTTCTCTTCCATAATTATTCACTCCAGAAATCCAAATACATCTTCAATCCTTCCTAATTCAAAACCACTTGTCTGTGCACCAGCAATATAACCGCGAGTATTCACTAAAACTCCTGTACCTATTAGACTGCCACCCATATTGATCGTACCTGTTCCAACAGGTATTCCGCAGAACTCCGATAGTTTTGCGAGTTCCTGTTCAGTCGCTCGTGGAGGGACAATCATACCTTTATTAGTAACAACCCCGGCCATTCCGACAGTCTTTATCCCGCCCAATGAAGTCTGCATCACATCGACCTTTAGAAATTCGCCGATTTCCTGTGCATTCTCCTTTTCCATATCAGGATGAATAATAGCAAATTTGTCGTTTACGAGAATCACGTTGCCAGCTGCGTTCATAGTTTCAGATAGTAACATCACTTCACGGTGTTCCGATAATATCGCAATTTCCTTCTTTGTTGCAAGCCCACTGACTACGAAACCTTTACGATTACCGGCGACTAGCGACCCGATTATAGAACTGTCTTGGATTGTTGTCTCAACAAGTTCAACATCTAGAGCACTTTTAATCGCCTGTTTGAATATATCGGTAGCTTCTGGAGGGAGAACTGCAACATCGTCCAGAACACGGGAGAAAACTCCAATGTGCGGATCCCCTGCGAACGTGACTGTCCGCTCCATTTTTATGATTCCTCAGCAAGTTCTGCCTGGATCTGTCCGTCCTCCATCTTCATTGCACGGACACGAATCTTCGTCGGGGGTTTTGTACTCCCGCGTTCCCAGACTTTTTCATTGATGCTTTTATCGAGCTTAACATCCTCGCTTTTCATATGCTTCGCGAGATACTTTTTGATATCCTTAATCGCTGTATTACTCCGTTTCCACCGAGGTGCACGGCGGGTGTCCCGAAGAGGAATAATATAGATATGCTCCTCCAATTTCTCTGCCATCGATTACACCTTTAATGTACTTTTCCGCCAGTTACGCCGCTTGGGGTGTGCAACAACGTTACGCTTTGTCCTCACCATTACCCATTGGGGCACACGGCGGTTCTGGTCACATGCTTTTGCTAGACGAATTTTTCTTCCTTTACTTAATTTGCTCATGTTTATCACCTGTGATGGTTTGTCTTTCTTCCTATTACGAGAGACTGATCATGATGGGGTGGAAATAGTGAATGGAGATCGATTCCTCTTGCACGACAGGCATCCCTTATTTCTGTTTCATAGTCGCCATTCGGGATCGTTCCAGTCTCGCCATATTTGACGATAAAAAAGCGTTCCACAAGTCGGTCAACTTCTGGTTTTGTAAAACCTAATAGAGGACGGATATACGAACACGTGGTTCGATTTTCCAAACTTTGAACCTCAGCACGTGAAAGCATCGGTACGCGATCATTAAACCGTGTGCCATCCGCAACAACAGAATACTCAGTGCAGAGACATTCCACAGCGGTGCGATGCACAAGATTAATTGCGTCGTTTGGATATCCGTGTCGGTTCATAAGTTCCACCGTTTCATTCAACATTTTTTCATTAAAGACTCGTTTTTTTAGGGAAAGCCCAAGTGCTTGCGCCGCAGCTTCAATTGACGCTATTTTTCGGGCGGAGTCGAAGACGAACGTGTTTAGCTCGACCTCATAATACGTACCCAGCATTAATGCTGCAAGGGAACTGTCCTTTCCGCCACTGAAAAGCACTCCAGCTTTCATTATTTTCGCGTAATTGAATAATCTCGCTTGGCTGGCGCGAGCTGTCGTAGCAGCTCTTTGAGTTGTACGTCAGTAATCTTCTGTCGAAGTCTACCACTTTGAGCAAGAGCTACCAACTGTTGCTCTACAGCACCTGCAAACTCGGGTTTGGTCAGCTTGATAGTGTTTAAACGCTCTCTAGCGTCTGGCTCGAGAATTTGCATGAGGATCATCTGCATTTGGGCTTTTGCACGCTGCTGACGTTCGAGCTCATCCTGTTGTATCATCTGTTGTTCAGCCGATTGCTGTTGCAGTTGCGCCAACCTTCTTTTTCGGATTTCAGCTAGCTCGTCGTCTCCCATAGGGACTCCTTTACTCTTTTTTCTCAGCCTTCTTCACTTCTTTAGATTCAGATTTCTTCTGTTCTGCCTTTGACGTGTCAGTTTTCTCTGGTTTTTTCTGTTCTGATTTTTTTACCGAAGGTTTTTTCTCAGCTTTTCCTCCTTCGGGTTTCTTTGGTTCTGCCTTATGTGGCTGGACCTTCTTTGGCACAGGTGCTGGTGGGTTCACTAGAGTTTCCTTTGCCATGGCATCCAAAAACGATTGACCTGCCGGAGAAATTTTACGCCCGGTCTTATCATGAACAACAAACTTACACGCTTCAAGCTGCTGGAACGCCTTCCGTAGGATAGATCCACTTCCCTTTCGGAATGCATTGGGTTTTGATCCCCGGTCCTTTTTCCCCCCATAGAAGCTTCGCATTCGTTGGACACCTAGGGGGCCGTCAATATATATGCGTCTTAGTACTGCCGCTGATCGGATATACCACCAATCAGGATCTTCTGGCGGCAGCTCTTTATGGACGCCGGTCTTTGCAAAGGCGGCCCAAACCGGTGGTTTAATTTCCTGCCGGTTTTTTAGCGCCTCTGCAACCTTCCGAATAAGAAGGTCAGCCGGTACATCGTATACTGTAGTCATATCAAGACCTCACTTTTGCTGTAATAAATAACAGTCTTATTTAATTTGTGAGGTGAGTTCATATATATTTCGAGAAAAAAAAGTCTGTTTTTTAACCGAACCAATGATTAAGAACGAGATATCCTCTTGTGTTCGGATAAAACCATTGTTCTCCCCCGAACTTCGACAAGATCTGCTCCTGCCCGGTAAGCAATTGCTTCGGGATCGATTTCAACATCATGCAGCCACTTTACTTTAATAAGCCCCCTTTTCTTAAGTTGAATCTTAATCTCGTTAATCATGGTTTCAGTACAACCTTGCTTTCCAATCCAAACCGTGGGTTTAACTTCTTGCATGGAGCGATCATTCTTGGATTTCAACTGACTTCACCACTCGGTAACGCCTTCTTTTTCCGCAACTCAAACAAGTAACCACTACAATCCCCCGATGTATTCGAACTCTCGATGTATTACCCGGGACGAGATACGATGAACAATGTCGACAGAACTGTCTACGAAAGTCGTGATCGATACGAACCCGCTGGCGTGCCGCTATTCGTCGTGCAAGCTCTACATAATGGTTACTCCACTCAGGATGAGATGAGAATACATCTCGTGCTTGTGCGAAGAGCCTATCAATCCGTTCGTGCGCGATCTTCTTGGTATGCGGGGTTCTAGATCGCTCCTTCATAGCTTTCTCCAATAATACAGTGCATACTAATCGGTGTCAGAGATAAAAAAGAAAGGGTCTCTCTTTTAACGGATTCTCACATTCCGCCCATCGATAATAAGACGACCTTCGCAAAAGAGCCGAATCGCTTCAGGTAAGCAACGGTGTTCGTATTCAAGAATTCGTGAACTAAGGGTCTCTTCATCGTCACCTTCTTGAACGTGGACACACCGCTGTACGATGATAGGCCCCCCATCAAGGCTTTCATCAACAAAATGCACTGTGCACCCAGAAACTTTTACTCCGTGTTGTATAGCTTGTCGTTGCCCGTGCAACCCAGGAAACGCAGGAAGTAATGCGGGATGGATATTGATTATTTTTCCTGAAAATGCTTTTACGATTCCAGTTCCGAGAATACGCATATATCCAGCAAGCACGAATAGGTCGGCTTTGCATTGCTCCATCGCACGTAAAAGAGCCTTTTCATATGCTTCACGAGATGGGTACGTTGCAAAGTCAAGAATTGTTACAGGGATATTTTTTGCTCGAGCCCGTTCAATTGCGTATGCTTCAGGGTTGTCAGTGATGAGCATGGCACATATGGCAGGGACTTGCTTGTTCTCTATAGCATCAATTACCGCTTGAAAATTTGATCCCCTGCCTGATGCAAGCACTGCAATCCGTTTCACGAAAATATCACTCTAGAATTAGTGTGATATCTCTTGGTGTATTAACGCTGTTCATCTGAATTCAGAAGGTGAATGATAACCTTTACTTTCACTATGCGTCTACCACGCATTTGCATAACAACGAGAGTAAACCTTCCAGCATCGATCACCGCTTTTTCACCTGGATGTTGTGGGATGTGTCCGAGGCTGTCGATCAGGAGACCTCCGATTGTCTCGTAAGATTCACCTCTAGGTAAGTTAATGGTTAATTGTTCATTCAGATCTTCAATCCACATCTGGGCGTCTACAACATAGACATCTTCAGAAAGTTTCTGGACGCTGGGTTCCTCCTTATCGTATTCGTCCCTAATTTCACCAACAATTTCCTCAAGTATATCTTCAACGGTGACTAATCCAACAAAACTGCTGTATTCATCGATGACAATTGCTATGTGGACCCGACGAACCTGTAGCTCTTTTAATAGATCGTCAATTTTCATGGTTTCGGGAACAAAGTATGGATCGTACATGATCTCCTTTATTGCCGAATCTTTCCTGCGGGATACCATCGCAGAGAAGACATCCTTTACATTAAGAATTCCGGTGATGTTATCGATTTGTTCGTGATAGACAGGGATTCGCGAAAAACCCGTTTCATTAAAAATCCGGATAGCCTCTTCAAAAGTAGCGGTATCCTCCATGAGTATTGCATCAACCCGAGGGGTCATGATCTCACGGGCTTTCGTATCACCGAATTTGAGGACTGAGTACAGCATATCTTGTTCTTCTTCTTCTATTGTCCCCTCTTCGGTTCCGACATCAATCCACTCTTTAATCTCCTCTTCGGTTACTGTTGGTTCGGATTGATCCCGATACAAAGGTAGTGAATAGCTTACACGGTCAACCACCCAAATAACTGGCGAAAGAATATACGAGAGCCAAAGAATAGGACCGGCAACCGCAAGTGCAAAACCATCAGTTGCTCGTGCAGCATATACCTTCGGTCCAATCTCACCAAAAACAAGGAGTACCAAAATAACAAAACCAGTTGCAATTCCAACGCCGATATTACCGAAAATCTGGATAGCAATCGCAGTTGCTATAGCTGCAGCAGCGATGTTGACGATTGTATTGCCAATGAGAATCGTTGTTAGGAGGTGATTTGGGGATTCCTTAAGCTTCGAAAGTGCACTAACACCAGGCCTCTTCTCATTAACAAGCGTCCTGACCTTTGCTCGGGTAATCGAGATAAGTGCTACCTCTGAACTTGAAAAGAAGGCAGAGAGGAAAACGCACAAAATAAAGATGATGATGTTGAGGGGATCAATTATCATCGGATCCACACCGAAGAACGGCAGCCATAACGAGAGGTGTTCATATAGCAGGTAACAATACACATAAGGCAACAGAATTAGATAAAATTAGCGGATTTATTCAAAAAATTGCTTTAAAAACGCCCGTTCAGATGCAAGTAGAGACACTTTTTCTTGAGATGTCAACGGACCTTGCAAGTTTAAATCTTCAATCTCTAATGTGAGTGCGCCATTATAGCCACAATCTCGCAGCGCTTGTAGAACAGGTTCAATATCAGGATTGTTATTTAGAGGGAAATGCGGCCGTTTTCCTTCAATCCTACTGACATGGACATTCATGAGACGATGAGAACAAAAGTCGATATATTTGAACACATCATCAGGATTACCTACCAGTGCGTGCGAAACGTCAAGTGTAAAATATAACCACGGTTCTTCCTCTAGGAGTCTTCGCATCCTTGTAGGAGTGCAAAGAAGGGAGTTTACAAGAGGCTCCATATTTTCCATGCTAATTTTAATCTTCGTTTTTTTTGCCGCATCACGAAGAACGGTTATATAGCGATCAAACCGTTCAAAATCTGCTGTAGAAGGCGGACGTTTTGCTGTACGTCTCCCTGGGTGTACAGTTAAAACTTCAGCACCCAATTTTTCGGCTATTCCAATAGAACGAACCGTATATTCGACTGAGACGCTAGCAACCTTTGGATTGATAGAACATGGATTTAGGTCAAGAATGGGGGCATGTACATTGAAAGAAAGTATTTCGGGGTGGGTATTTTTACAGACTTTGACATCATCGATGGGGCAGTTCCGAATCCAGAAATGGGGAGTTTCGAGCCAGAACTCGATACCAGTCAAGCCTGAAGCACTGACAAATGAGAAGATTTCAGGACACGTGTATTCGTGGAAGAACATTGACGCAACGGCGATGGCTGCCATGGTGATACTCATTAATATGCACTTTGTGCATAATAGTTGTTGATGGACTGGTTCGGAACCGATGAGAGAGAGGAGAGTAAGAAGAGTACCATCCTCAGAGTCTCTGAAGTTTCGGATATCATCCATGACATTTTCGATGACCCTCGTTTACAGGATATTTGGGTTCAAGGCGAGATAACAAACTACAAGCACCACAGTGCCGGTCATCGATATTTCTCACTTATCGAAATATCGGATAAAATCTCGTGGTCGCTGAAGTGTAAGATGTGGAGATCAAATGCAACGTCACTCACTTTTGAACCACAAAATGGCCATATGGTTCTTGCATTCGGATCCATCGACCATTATGCACCGTATGGTGAATATAGCCTGATTGTTAAAGAAATTCTCCCGGCAGGCGAAGGTGAGAAACACCTGCTTGTAGAACGTTGGAGAAAAGAACTTGCTGAGATGGGGTATTTTTCACTGGAACGCAAGCGCCCACTGCCCCGCTTTCCTAATCGTATCGGGGTGGTGACATCAGAAACAGGTGCAGTATTACAAGACATAATCAATGTTATTAACCGACGATTTCCTTTGGAGATTGTTGTCTCACCAACTGCAGTTCAGGGGGATGATGCCTACCAGCAGATAGCTACAGCAATCCGGCGCATCGATGGGAAAGTCGATGTAATTATTGTTGCACGTGGTGGAGGAAGTTTTGAAGATCTTTTCCCATTTAATCATCCAGAAGTAGTAAAAGCCGTCGCTGCATGTAGGACACCAGTAGTGAGTGCGATAGGACACGAAGTGGATGTAACCCTTTGCGATCTTGTTGCTGATGTAAGAGCTCCCACCCCCTCAGCGGCGGCTGAACTTTGCGTGCCTGACCGAGTTTCACTCCGAGAAATATATCAATCACTCAACGCACAATTAAGATCTACTATACTTCAGCGTTTGGATCAAACAAAGTGGGACATCATGGATCTTCGTGATCGATTACGACCACGCCGATTTGAGCGAAAGATCCTTGAACAACGGCAGGAAACTGCAGATATCACTGAGCGGATCAGTAGAGCAATTACCGTTCGCATCGAACATGAACGTTTAAGATTAAACCAGTTGCGAGCAATCCTAGAGAGCTATAATGCGCTTGCTCTTTTACAACGTGGGTATTGTGTTGCTGAAAAAGATGGTCGGATGATTAAAAAGGTATCTGAAGTCTCACGTGATGAGGTCATAAATATACGATTTATTGATGGGAAATGTATCGTGCGAGTGGAGGATATAAAACATGAAAGAAACGTATGAGGAGAACATTAAGAGATTGAAAGAGATTGTCGAGAAAATTGAGGATGGGAATACTAGCCTAGAAGAGAGTATCCAGCTTTACGAACAGGGAGCAGCACTTGTTAAACGGTGTGAGAATTTACTGAATAACGCTGAGCTAAAAATCTCTACACTCAGTCGGGACGAGTAACAACCATTTTCACAAAAAGGGGTCGTCCCATTTTCAAGAGATCGATAAGAGTAGTAGGTAGGGTCCGTGCGACTTTATCACTACGAATGCCTATTGTCCTTCCACAAACAAAAGCGCTTTTTCTCCATACCAAATCAGTCGGATGATTGAGTTTCATTGCAAGGCTCCCATTAGACTGCACTTTGACAGAGACATTGTCACAGATTAATGTCGTGGTAAGTAAAGAATCATCTGCGCAGAGCACGTCCTTAAATTTTTGAGACAGACCTGCCGCACCTTTATCTGCATAGATACCGATAATGCAATTCCCCTTTTTTGTTAGCACGTTGTCCATCGTGACTTCGAATGTGGTTGGATGGGTCGCTGAAATGAGCGGGTGCCCATAACACCTAATAATTTCGGTTGCCTCCATGCTTTATTACGTGAGGGTCGCTATTGATAATCAATGTTTATTACGATTTATTGTCCTCAATGCGGGGAAGAGTGCAAACATGAAGTCATTGCAGATTCACGTAACAGGATTGTACGCTGCACTATCTGCAACCATATTCAGCACCTTAAAAAATCAACTGCGCCCAAATCAATAATTATTAAAACGATTATCAGTCGGGAAAACAGTTCAATGGTCTGCGGAATTGAACTTTTACCAGATGACGAATGCTCTCTCGACGATCATATCGTTGCAGAATGTGGGGACGAATCTGTTGGTGTGGAGGTGACAGGTATCGAAATCGTCAATCGTCGGGTAAACCGGGCGCGAGCTCGAGATATCACCGTACTCTGGACAAGAGTAATTGAGCAGGTTATTGTCAAAATTTCTGTGCATGACGGTAGGAGAACGATTCCACTTTACAAAGAATGTGATGGAGAAGATCCATTCATTGTTGGAGAAATCTGCACTGTGCAAGGGAAACGTTTCAAAATTACGCAATTGAAACTACGAGATGGCCCCCTTATGCGAAAAGAGGGCTGGAAAACAGTTGCTCAGCGTCTAAAAAGGGTTTATGGGTATAGATTATAGATACTTTTTTATCGCTTTTTCGAGCTGTTCGCGGTGAACCACGCCTTCGAACCGTTCCTTCACTGCACCATCCATTTCAATGATTATTGTGGGAGTAGCTTTTAAGGAATATTGTTTGATATAGTGTGGATTTTTTTTCGCATCAATCTCTTCGATTTTTATATGAAGTTCTTGTGATACTTCACGATTAATGGGGCTCTGCTCCATACAACCCATACAACCCGGCTGATAGAAACAGAAAACATTCACTACCATAGGTATACAAAAGGAATGCAGGGTTAAAAAAAGATGCGGTATTATTCGGCTTCAATGTTGGGTGATTGATGCAATTTGTATATCAATCTTGGGGTTGGCATAATTCACAACGGCATAATCTGAAGTTTTTTTGATAATTTCCCCAACTCTTATATAACTAGCTTGGGGTGTGGTATTTGTCATATTCACAGGAGTTTCTGATACCCCCATTGGATATTTATCACCCACTTGAACTTCGGTTAAATTCACTTTACTTTGTTTCAATTGATCAGCAGATAATACTTGGGCCATTGAATCGTTAAATGGAATTATAATGGTTTTTTGTTCATTTTGTTTCATACCAATAATACCAGAACTGATTGTATTATATTCCACACCTAAAAGGGCAAAGGAATTTGACCATCCAGTATCAGTGGTATAAACCGGGATAGGGATGACTGCTTTTGTTGTACTTTGATTTGCTTGAAGAACTAGCTGCTTTCCAAAAAAAATTGTGTATCCCGCTCCAACAACCTTCGCATAGAGTTGCTTGTCGGTTGTTACTAATGGAGTACCATGGTTGTCCCGGATAGTGTAATCGATTGTTACACTATCACCAGGTTTTATTGCAGAAAAATAATTTACCCAATTACTACCCATCGACGAAACGACCATAAGAACTACAAACAGTACGCATCCTAGTATTGCAAGAATTTTGTAAAAATTCTTTGTCGTCTCTTTCTGCTTTTTTTCACCCATTGCTACGATCCTCCTTATTAGTTCATCATTGAACTGACATAAACCATTCCGATTGGAAAAATGAAAATCATACCCTATTTTATCTTCAAATATGTACCATAACCCATATGAGTAATGTTTAAATATTATAAAAACTAACTACAGGTTAACCATATCGGTTTTGCCCGAGTGGGATTAACTGGAAAGGAGGGATGATTAATGGAATGGAGACGATATCCGTTTGAATCTATATGGCGGGAAATGGAAGACATGAGAGCCGAATTGGAGAATATGTTCCAACACTCATACCCCAGCGGAAAATTGCTTTCACCTGGCGGTGTAGCCGACCGGATGCTCCCTGCAGTCCGTGGCGAGTTCCGCGTCGATGTCCGCGAACATGATGATGAAGTGTTGGTTGTAGCCGATCTACCTGGTGTAGAGAAAGAAGATGTCTCACTTCAACTCCTTAATTCACGAGCATTAGAGGTTTCCTGCGAACGCAAAGGTGAGACGGAGGAAAAATATGAGGGATACTTTATGCGGGAACGCATATATGGCTCTATGAGGCGTATTGTTGCAATGCCAACTGATGTTACCGAAGATAACTCAAGTGCTACCTTTAAAAACGGTGTGCTCGAAATTCGTCTTAAGAAAGCAAAAATCCAGCCTAGTAATCGGATACAAATTGAATAAATTTTTACCTACTTTTTTTCAACGATGAATTCAAGTCTTCAGCATCATAAGCTGTATTGATGGACAAAAAAAAGGTCCGGGACTACATGACCTATGATGTTGCTAGTGTCGACTTAATTGGCACGGTAAAAGATGTCATGGAAAAGATCCAAACAACAAAGCATGATGGATTTCCTGTACTTTCAAATAATCAGGTCGTTGGATATATAGCCGCACGTGATTTGCTATTTGTCCCATCAGAAACTCCAATTGATAAGGTGATGTCCACCGATCTAATCGTTGCAGATCCGGATATGAGCATCTCGGATGCCGCACGTGTTATCTTCCGTTCGGGCATCCAGAAACTCCCCGTAGTGGATGAAAAGAACCACCTTATAGGTATTATCTCAAACTCCGATGTAATCCGCTCCCAGATTGAACATGTTTCTCCTGAAAAGGTCTTCAATTTTATAATGACCCTTAAAAAATTGTATGGTGTTGATCCGACCTTGAATCGGGGCACAGTGCCGATCAGTGACCTTCTTCCGACTCAATCCAAGATTTATGAGGACGAATTAGAAGGGAGGATCTACGAGATTAAAAAAGGTCTTGCAGAACCAATTATAGTTGTGAAGCGCCCCAACCTAACCATTCTTGTTGATGGTCACCACCGTGCAGTTGCAGCAAAAAAACTTGGCATTACTACACTAGATGCTTATATTATAGAAATTTCGCAAGATGTAGAACTAGGTATGGAGAGGACTGCACACGCAATGAATTTGCGAACATTGGACGATATCCAAGTGCTCGATTACGCCCGGCATCCACTTGTTGCCCTTACTCACCGTCTCGCAAAAAAAGGTTAAGATCCTTCATAATGTGCGTCAAATTTTTGGTTGAGCACATGTTCTTTGACAACACACCCATCTGTAACAACAACTTCTGGCCATAATCGTGTCTTGGAATGGACTACAACGTTGTCTCGCAATACTACACGAGGTCCGATCACTGTATCGTTTTCAATACTACATCCTTCGCCAATATGAGTGTCATTATCAATAATGCTCCCACTAATTGCTGTATTGGTTCCGACAATAACACGGTTATAGAGCGATGATGAAAAGACCTTTGAGTTATTTCTTAAGATACATTTTTCGCCAATACTAGTATACGGCCCGATAAGGACGTTGTCTCCTATAGTTGTACCGGCTCCAACGGCTACTGGGCCAATTATTCGTGAATTTTTACCAAGTGTTACAGCATCTCCCAATTCAACGGGTCCCTTTACATGAGAACCATGCATTGATAAATCTCCATTTATTGTTGTGGAGGCCATTCCCGCAAGCATCCAACGTTCCGCTTGGCGGAGAGAGTGGGGGCTCCCAACATCTGTCCAATTTCCACGTGCAAGCCACCCCTTAAGTGAGAGCCCCTGCTCCATCATGAGTGGAAAAAGATCGCGAGCAAAATCAAATTTTTTTCCTGAGGGAATTGTATCAAAAACTAAGGGACTACAAACATACATACCAGTGCTTGCGAGGTTCGAAAAAATTTCTCCGGGTGACGGTTTTTCTTTAAACCTTTTTATTGAATAATTAACATCGATTTCAGCAATACCATATTCACTTGGATCATCGATACTGATCAACCCAATTGAGACCACTGCCTTTTCTTTTTTATGTGCTCGGTAGAATTCCAATACATTCAAGTCAGTGACATGATCGCCCCCGACTACAAGGAAGTCCTGACCATCTAGATATTTTTGAGCGTTCTTGACACTCCCCGCGGTTCCAAGTTTGTTTTTTTCTCGGACATATGTGATGGTTGCACCGAAAAGTGAGCCGTCACCTAATGCTTCTTCAATCGCTGTGCCGAGATAACCAAGGGTAATGACAATCTCGCGGAATCCAAGATTAGTTAGGTGTGCAACTAAGTGTTCTATAGATGGACGATTCACAATTGGAATACAAGGTTTCGGTCGTTCGAATGTGAGAGGGCGTAAGCGGGTGCCTTCACCGCCGCACATTATACACACCTTCATACAGAGCTTTTTGTGCTCGATCGTTTTAACTATACTGATAATTAATCCAAACGGGGATACCTATGGATAATGACCGGCACCGTATTCTTCCTGTAACAGAAGGAATGGTACAATGTTTATCAACTAAAAAAGAGCCCGTTCAGCATTGCCGACTCTGTATACATGCACGCGAATTTCTCGTACAGGGAAAATATGTGAAGTCTCCATCACTTGCCTATTGTATAAAGAGTCGAGTAACCGATGAAGTAGATCTCAAAAAAATAGAATCCGTCAAGTGTGCTGATCGACAAGGAGAAGGTTTTCATAATATTGCAAATATTATCGGCTAATCCACCTTCGTACCTCTAAATTGGTTTCAATTTATTTTCATTCGATCAGCAATTTTGTAATCGCGTCCATATCTACATGGGATTCAAATATTTCTGCAAGTTCATCATAGATATCTTTTTTCGCCTCGTGTATATGACTAAAATGTACATTTTTCTTTGAGTAGAGATAGGACAAGAGTGAATTCACAGCAGAAAGATTCTGGAACAAGCCATGCATATAGGTACCAAAGACAAGGCCTTCTTCGTTTACTAACCCATCACCCGAGAATGCTTCTTTATCTTCACCAGGTTGGGTTTCTCCCATATGAATCTCATACCCTGTGACCTCCCCCATTTCGGAAAGGATCGGCTGAATGTTGTTTGCTTTTCTTGTAACCTGGCGAGTGTTTTTTTCGTAGGAAACAAACCGAGTAACCCCATCAAGCAACCCAAGGCCGGCGTATGTCCCTTTTGCTGACTCGTAGCCTTCATCTATGATCTCCCGCCCCAACATCTGATAGCCCCCACAAATTCCAATCACCGGCACACCGCGTTTGCGAGCAATGAGAATCTGTGCATCCATCGTTGATCGTTTGAGTTCCTGGAGATCTTCAACCGTATTTTTCGTGCCGGGGATAATTACGCAGTCATATTCATCAAGAGATGATCCAAGTGGAACATATTCCACTGCTGCATAACGTTCGAGAAGCTCAAAGTCAGTGAAGTTTGAGATCCGTGGCAACCTAATAATCGCTATTCGAACAAGGTTTTTCCGAGCTTTTTTGTCCCCGATTGAAAGTGAGTCCTCGCTCGGTAAATTAAGATCAAAATATGGAACGACACCCAGAATTTTTACACCAGTTAGTTTTTCGATTTTTTGAATACCATTCTGAAATAGTTTAGGATCGCCCCGGAACTTGTTGATGATAATTCCTTTCACAAGTGGACGGATATCGTTCGGTAAAAGAGACAGTGTACCATAGGTTTGAGCAAAAACACCACCCCGTTCAATATCGGCAACAAGTATTATTGGGAGTCCAAGTGCCCGAGCCAAACGAATATTGGCTATGTCTTGATCATAGAGATTAAGTTCAGCAGCTCCTCCAGCACCCTCAACTATAACCTCCCCATATTTCTCCTTAAGTCTATGATATGCTAAAAGCACCTGATCAAGTAACCGATCAGTTTCATAATAGTATTTTTGGATTGGAACATCTTTGTAAGGGCGACCGAAAAGCACGATTTGTGAGACACAGTCACCCTTCGGTTTTAGAAGAATGGGGTTCATATCAGTTTGCGGGAGAAGTTTCGCGGCATGCGCCTGCATAGCCTGTGCCATCCCGATCTCCCCTCCATCAAATGTCACGTAGGAATTAAGGCTCATATTCTGTGACTTGAATGGGGCCACACATACCCCCCGATTTACAAGACAGCGACATATGGCGGCAACAGTCACACTCTTTCCAACATGAGAGGCGGTGCCGACCACAAATAAGGACATGTTAAACAATATTGAAAGGGACGGCATAAAAAAGGCGATTGTCCGATATTTTTTTAAAAAAATACAAAAAACTAAAAAATCCAGCAATGCCAAGGAATAAATAAAGAGAACGGATAAAAATAGGTATAATGATTGGTGGGATCTGCCCGACGTGTGGTCTACCTAAAGAACTATGTATTTGTGAGGAGGTAGCAAAGGAACAGCAGAGGATTAATGTTAAGGTTAATAAACGCCGGTACGGTAAAGAAGTTACTGTAATCGAAGGACTTGATCCGACGGATATTGACCTTGAAGATCTTTCAAAATATATGAAAGGAAAACTTGCCTGTGGGGGAACGGTCAAGGGAAATTCAATTGAACTTCAGGGAAATCACCGTGATCGTGTTAAAGAGCTTCTCACATTGAAAGGATATAGTGTGGATAATATTTCTTGATTTTTCATTTAATTTTTACCTTATTTTACACCAATTTCACTCAAAGTGTATTGTCTTTCGAGATGTTTTATGATATTTTTTTTATCCAAGATGGATTAAATCTCTAATACATCCTTGAAAGAACCCGAAAGAAAAATCTTGGGATAAAGTTATCGATATGGATTCCAATCTAATCACTGTACTTTTTTGTCTTGTTTCAAACAAATAAGAATTTGATATAGATATTAAAATTTTCACATTTTTTATTTGAAATTGGTGTAAAATAAGGTAAAAATTAAATGAAAAATCGAAATGTTACCCACGCTATTATCACCATTATGGCTGAATATTTTAGTCCAGCAATTGCTTTACCTTCACCCATTTGTCCTGCCATGAGTCCTGAACAAAAACCCTGTATCAATGCAGCATGAGAAAAGAGTCGCTTATACGTAGAAATATCAAGGGTGCTCATGAATCCGTGAGCTCCAGAATGAGCAGCGGCCGCCCCAGCCGTTGCCATAGTTGTTAAGAAGGTACTCACAAGGATTGCAATAACAAAAAGGAATACAGCAAAAGAAACGAGAACGATGACTACGTAAATAAACATGTTGTTGCGTCGTTCCTGTGCAAGGTTCACAACTTCAAAAGTATCTCTTGCAGCTGCTCGCAAAACTTCACTCGCATCTCCTCCTGCCTTGCTTGCCTTTGCAATGAGATCTACACTGCGATCGGAAAGATTGGTGCCTAAAGCGCTCCCAAAATGATGGAGGGCCTCAACAAATCCTACACCCCATGACATTTCGTTGTCCATTTTCCTAATATGGGGAGTGAGGGTTCCATACTCAGAACTAGCGACAAGATGTACAGCATTGGGTAGCGTCATACCGCTGTCGTTCATACCGGCAAGGTCACGGAAAAAGTTGGGCAATGCCTCTTCTAATAATTTTATTCGACGTTCCTCTTTAAAGTCTAACAAAGCGAGGGGGACTATGGCAATCAAAACAGCAAAAACGATAAAGTCATCTATAACAGTGGAATCGAAAAGAATTGATATACCATATTCCCGAACCATCGCGATAAAACCACCAATAAAAACGATGAGAGCAAGAGGGATGCAAACAATGAGGATATTCATCGGTTTTTCAGTTAGTACCTCAATGGGGTGTTTAAAAAATTTCCCAATACCCTCACGACTCTTGCGTTCAACATCTATTTTTCGAGTAATCTCGTAGACCTCTTCTTCAACTTTGACAAGATCCTTTTCTGGAATGTCTTTCTTTTTAAATGGTCCACGGTTGAGAAGATTATTGAAGGTGTCCTTCATTCCCATACTACGTCTCCGGTGTCATTGAATCTATCATTATTACAAACATAATACTGCCAAAGGGAATCATGAGGTAAATAATCGCGTATAAAAATAACGGTGTTTTTTCACCAGAAAGTACCGACATAATTGACTGCAGAATAATTAAAAACAACATACCAGCGACAACCGCAGTAACATATGATTCAGCGATTAACCCGAGAGTTTCAAGAAACATCTTTTGCGTTTGACGATTTTCAAGAGCATATTGATTCGCCTTTGTCCGAAAATATTCGGTAAGATTTCCACCCGAAGAAATACTTGCCATTGCACCCTGTAAAAACTCCTTCATTCGTGAACTTGGCGTACTAGCAGCCACAATACGAAGAGAATCAATCAAATCCTTACCGAAAATATCAATCTCACGAGCGATGTACCGAGCCTCAACAGCGCTCTCACCATAGATCGGACTGTCCGCAAGTAATCTAAAAATTTCATCTGGTGTAATTCCAGCGGTAGACATTGAGGTAATGTAGTTGATTGCATAGGGAAGTGAGGCGTCAATGTTCCGTCGCCGGTTCCCAGCAATAATATTTGGATAAATCAAAAAGGCGATGTAGGTAAATCCTCCGAAAAACCCAAGAGAGAAAAGTACAACGAAGATCGTGCCAAGGATGAGGCTGTGTGCAGAAAGAAAGATAAGACTTTGGGGAACTTGCCCTTTATATGTGAAAAATTTTGGAAGATTGAGTAGGTAGGTAATTGCACCCAGAAAGAATGCCATTCCCAGTCCGGCAATAATTGAACTGATAATTGCAGTTGAAGTATACACCTCAAAAGAGGTTTTGGAGCGAGAGGAGAGGAGATCATTTCTTAGCTGAGCATACTGATCCCGGCGTGCCTTCATCCGCTTTCCTAATAAATTAAAGCAGAACCGCTCGTAACTATTCATAGATGTCTTTCCTCACCTTTTCAATGACAGCTTCGGGATCTCGGTAATAAGAGATCAGGATTTTTGATACATCCTTGTAATTTCGGATTTTCTTAATTCTCATCCACTCCAAAACCTCTTGCCGTCGTTTAAGTTCCTCTCGCATTCGGTTCTCGCTCCATCCTTTTGCCTCCATGATCTCTTCGAGAAGATAGGACTTTCCAGAATAGTTGATCTCATCAGTTGCAGAACGCCACTTAAAGACCTCATTTGTGATTAATTCGTTTGTTCGTGGATCAATATCCAAAATTTCAATAATCTGCTTATTTCTCCTGATACGTTTTCCCCCAACACGTGCCTGTACCTGGATACAAATGAAATCAAGTGCAGATAACATGTTACGAGGGACATCCATCGGGGGGTTCTCTATACGATGTACTACACTGGACACCGAGTCCGCGTGTGTGGTAGAATATGTGGTGTGACCTGTGCTCATTGCCTGGAACAATGTTTGGCATTCCTTGCCTCGGACCTCTCCTACGATGATATATTCAGGACGTTGTCGCATTGCAGCACGGAGAAGCTCATACATGTTGATTTCTCCACGTCCCGCAGAATCGAATGAGTCACGCGTAACACTGGGAATCCAGTTAGGATGTGGGAGTTTAATTTCACGGGTATCTTCAAGAGAAACAATTTTTGCCATTGGAGGAATGAAAAGCGCAATTGCATTTAGTGAGGTGGTTTTTCCCGATGCAGTTCCTCCTGCAAATATCGCAGACTTGCCATGTTCAACACAAAGCCAAATATAAGCAATTGACAATGGTGCAAATGTGTGCCATTCTATAAGATCAGTTGGTGTAATTGGTTCGTCTTTGAACTTACGAATAGTAAATGTCGATCCGTGAGCGGTTACTTCTTGACCCAGCGTCATCTGAATACGGGAACCATCCGGCATCGTTGCATCAAGAATCGGTTCTGCGATTGAGATGTACTTTCCTGCCCGCTGAGCAAGTTTCGTGACAAATGAGTCAAGTTCCTCCGCATTATGGTATACCAGATTTGTCTTCATCGATTCGTAGCTTGCATGGTATGCAAATAGTTGGCTGTTAACACCATCACAGGAAATATCCTCAATATATTTATCATGCATTATCGGATCAATGAGTCCATTTCCGAGGAAGTCTTTATGCATGTTATACAGGATTTTTTCGCGTGCTATGGGTGTTAATTTGATACCATAATCACGCATGATTTCATCTGCAGCTGCTCTGAGTTTGAGCCGAGCCTCTTCCTTTGACAGATCCTTCGTGTTGATATCAAGAGTCTCGAATAGTCGCTGCTTAAGTTCAGTTAGAAGATCTTTTTCCGGCTCAGTTAGTGAGGGTTCGATAATAATGTACGTGTATTCGTGAGTAGAATGATCATAGATTATTCTGACATGTGCGTACGGTTCGTTAACAGGATAAACCTCGATTTCTTCTATACCGGGTTTAGGATGGAACGTTAAGTCAATAAGAGGACCGTGAATTTTTTGGTTATATTCCTCGACTTCCGAACTCAGTGCTTTGAAAAGGTTCGAAATACCAAACTTTGAACCGGCACTGATCCGTGCCTTTTTTTCCTTAATTAAATCTGAATCCAGGTCAAAGTCTTTAAAGATACCCGTCGAGAATTCTCTCTGCCAAATCTCATTGATCTCTGGGGGCAATACCCCAGTTCCTTTACCTTCAAAAACATTAACGCGACCATGAAGTCTTAGTTCTTCGATTTTAAATGTTGTACCTTTTGGAAGGATTAGTCCTGTTAAATCGGAAATCTGATCTACTGAGACAATTTTCTCGTCTGCATCGGTAGGAGGACTCACAGAAACTTTCTTTGCAATTGCTTGTTCAACAGGTGCTTTTGGAACTACATCGACTTTATCAGGTTGCAATATAGGGATTTCTTCTGTTGTTTCGATCACATTGGGTACTTTCTCGATAGAAGGCTCGAAATCTACTTTGACAGCGGGGAGGTGCTCTCCGATTTCTTCTACGATTTTACCCAGCGATTCGCGTACATCTTGGGCACTTATTTCTTGAGAAGATTCTTGCTTACTGTCAATCGTGGTGACAGTTTGTGGAGAGATTTGATCTTTTGGCTCACCAGAGGTTGGTGAACCATATAAAGGAGCAGATTCATCCTTTTTTCCAGATGATATCGCTCTTATAAGTGCATTTAAATCGTTTGCTTCGACATTACCAAGTTTCGTATCATCCGGTTCAGCAGCCTTTTTGGGCTCTTCTGGTTTATGCTCTTCCTTTTTTTCACTTACCGCAGGCTTTTTCAAAGCACTTAGAATCTTCATTAATGAGCTATCATCAGGTTGTGCGTCATCTTTGTCTGTCAAGTAGGATCCCCCCCATCTGTATGGATTTCATTTTAATAAATTACCTAATTGATACATCTTCATGTAACTATATCTATTCTCTGGATAAGACGCTGAATTTGATAATAAATTCTTTCATTAATCCTTTCCATATACATCCCAATTAATCGACTATAAGCCAGAGTGACTTTGGTTTTGTTCAGATTGAAGATTTTTAATTGCCACTCTTAAGAGACCAAGATGAGCGTCTTTATGAGTGTATACACAAATAAACAAATCCCCGCACGGTGCGATAATGATCTTGTTTGTGGCTGTTTCAAGGATCAGTTGGTCAAGATTACCCATATTCATCTCCAAAGTAATCTTTGTTCCCGCACGAAGCAAATCTTCAGCAAGGGCAGCCACGTGCTCGAAGTCGGCATCGCCCAAAGATTGGACTGAGAATCCTTCGAAAAAAACCGATATGGCTACCACACCGGGGAGCGAAAGTATCTTTTTAAGCTGTGTTTCATCTAAAAGGTTCGGAAATTGTCCCTCCAACCCCTTTTCCTTTTCAGAAATAAGCAATCTTTCCTCATCGCAGATTGTTTTTGCTCTTAAAAATTCATCGTCATTATAGGATCGAAGAGTAAAAGTCTGCTTATAACCAACATCATCAGACTGGACGAGTCCCATATGATCGACAGCTAGTTTTCCTCGAAATGATCCACTGAGGTCTTTAAAGTAGGCAGCAACTAAAGTGCCGTGATTGGTAAGTATGAACCCATGTCCTAGTTGAGTGTCAATCTCGATTGCCCCATGAAATGTCATTAACTGCTGGATAGCACTCTCTTCCTGAGAGTTAGTGATTACCCCGGCTGGAGTTCCTGATGGAAGTTCCATGATTATAGTGCAGCAGTGATCCGTTCTTTATTTTTCTTTAATTCGTACCGGATTCTTCCAACGTTAGATGAACTATCTGCAACGATTGCGATAAGCTCATCGGAAGAGAGTGGTGACAGGATGATCGGCCCCTTCTCCAGTTCAACAAGCATCTGATGAAGTTCGCCCTTTCCTAGAGTTGTGCCCATCGCCTCGGATGTTCCAAGTCCAGTTGATGCCATAGCTCCAAGCGCCTCTATGTCGACTTTTCCTGAGACCGCACTCTCAATCACAAATCCATCCCTTCCGACAACAACTGCGGCTGAAACTCCCTCCACTTTCAAAAATTCTTCCAGTAAAGGTTTTAACATTATGACACCAGTTTATAAACCTTAATATCTCGTCTTGTTCTATTAAATCTTTAGTCTTATTTACTAAAAATATTCCAATTTCTTAAAAATTTCTTGATTTGGAGGTGTTTACACCGAAATTTGAGCTTTTCTCTCAGCAAAAAATAAACTCACCCATTCTTCAAAATTACAATAAAATATTAAATTAAAACGATGACATTAGGAATATCATGGATCTCCCGCGGGGAAAGTTTCGCTCTATCAAGAAAGGCGTCCAATTGGGAGAGATGCTAGATGAACTTGTAAAAACTCGATTTACTGGTATCTGCACTTTTTCAACGGACGAGACAAATGGCACATTGGTATTAAAGAGTGGTGAATACCTCCTTTCGGAAATAAGAAACCATTTAGGAGACGAAGCTTGGACCGAAATCCAATCATTGGCTAATCACGCAATAGATGCTATTCTATCGGATCTAGATATTCCACAATTAAAACTTGCATTAGAGTTCAATAAAAACGCTTATATTAAGAACCCAAGTAGATCTCCAAATATCTCTAAAAAACAAAAAGCGGGAACCACAAGTTATCCGACAGATATGAAAATTCCTGATACGCTGCACCAGGCATCTGAAAAGGATAAGGATTTTATTAAAATAACTCCCGTCGTCCCGAGTTCACCAGTTCAACCGGTCTCAAAACAAAAACAACCAATTGATGAATTATTTGAGCAACGAACAAAACCTCAACAAACGGAAGAAACGAAAGCTGTTGAGTCCGAAAGTTCTCAAACCGAAAAAGAGTACGATTCAATTGACTCTATGGACTTTGAAGATGTTTCTAAAAAGATCCGAAAAGATGTTAAGATCATATTAAAACAGCTTGAGCTGGATCATCTAACAGAAAAATAACCATATGGGGGGAATTTTTTATCAATATAAACCTTTTTAGCATCACGGACATTATAACGGTAGTAATAATCTGCATCATTATCGTGTCTGTCGTTATTTTTGCATTATACTGGGTTTTAAAATTTTCAAAAAAACGTGACAAAATAAGAGAAGAACCTCTTCAATCTGACGATATATTTAACCTTGTATCGCGGGTAAAATATCCCTCTCAGCCAGAAAAGCACGAGAGAGACAAATTAAAGCCAAACGGTGTTTTTCCATTACCGAGTCCAGAGCAAGATAAGAAACCAAAACCAATAGATCTCATTAACAATCGTAAAAATATAATCGCCAGTATGCAAGCTCTTGTTGAGAAGTATTCTCTATCAGAAATTACGATTGCTACAGATGATGGGCTTGTCTTTGCGTCTTCTGCAAATCATGATGTACAAGGAGATGCAGCAAAATTCAGTCAAATTGCAAGACATCAAGAAGCACCAGATGAGACAGACGTTACCCTATTCGAATTAAATCATAAGGATTCACATCTTATCGGGATCATTAGAACAGAAAACGAACTCCATCAGGATTGGAAAAAAGACATAAGAGAAGATACAAAAGCTATTTTACAATGGTGGTTGTAACAAAATTATTAACATAAATCGATGAATCTTATATAAATTTAATTAAAATTCACTTAAAATTCGGGTGCTAAATGGTCAAGGTCTATACTATTGCTTCTGGTAAAGGAGGAACTGGGAAAACCACTGTTTCTGTCAATCTTGGAACGATGCTCTCGCAATTAGGGAAAGAAACTGTCCTTATGGATGCAGATATCGGTATGGCAAATGTAGGACTCCTCCTTGGCCTTCAAGATGCACCAATAACTCTCCATGAGATTCTTGCTGGGAAAGGAAGCTTAAAAGAAGCAATATATGAAGGACCTTCAGGACTTAAAGTCATTCCTAGTGGACTATCATTGCAAGGGTTCCAACAGGCGGATCCAGAACGGATTCGTGACGTAATGACGGAGATCATCAAACAGTGCGAATTTTTATTAATTGACGCTCCTGCAGGAATTAGTAAAGACGGTGTCGTACCACTTGCCATTGCAGATGAGGTTATTCTCGTTGTAAACGCAGAACTGTCATCGATAGTTGATGCACTTAAAACCAAGATTCTTACAGAAGTTGTCGGTGGTGCAGTCTTGGGATCTATTATCAATCGTGTCGATCAAGATAAAGTCGACATTATCACAAAGAAAATGGAAAAAGTTCTTGGGGTGAAAGTAATTGGTATCGTTCCTGAGGATACCAATGTTCGTAGAGCTGCAGCAGCAAAGACACCTATCGTTATAAAATATCCAACCTCTCCAGCGTCACTTGCATTCAAACGTATCGCCTCGGATCTTATTGGCGTTGCTTATAAAGAAGAAAAAGGTGCAGTCCAAAAAGAAGGATTTATTGACCGATTTTCTAAGGCCCTTTTCAAGAGGAAGTAGATACTATGGCGGGAAAAAAATCTAGTTTTTTAACTGTTCAATGGAGGGAATATCTTGAAGTATCTCAAAAAGAGCGATTCAAAAAATATTCTGAGAAACAGAGAAACCATTATGATGCAGGAATTATCGAGCAAGCTTCCCTTGCTATTGATGATCTTTTACTCATCACCAAGCAATGTGATGAAGAGATCCTTAAGAATATTTTTTCAAAAGACATAATTACAGAGTTACTTGATAACTTAATGGATCGTATTGGTATGGACGAGGTAAATCATGATCAGCTTTATTATGAGATTCCTGTCAAAGCAATCGAGCACCGAATCCGTGAAAAATATTTAGAACATAAACGGTTCTTCAAACTTGAGGAATCAGAATTTCCACTTCTCCCAAGTAAACCTGGATACCGCGATGTTAAGGATTACATGCGAAAATAATTTTTTTAATTGCTAAGAATGTATTATTATTCCCTTTCATTTTGTAAATCTCTTAATTTTATTTATCAACATAACAATTTTGCTTAATTGCAAAATATTAGTTGTGGTGTAAAGTAACATCGTGACCCTTTTATTTAAAATAGGTCTATAATCTTTAACAGACATTTCATTAATTAACATGCCATTGTCTTGGAATGAAATTATAGATCGCGCTATAAAATTCTCTCATGATTGGAAAGATACAACATCGGAAAAAGCAGAAGCACAAACTTTCTGGAATGAATTTTTACATATTTTTGGTATTGAAAGAAGACGAGTTGCTGTTTATGAGAAAGAGGTAGAAAAGTTAGGGGATAAAAAAGGATCTATCGATCTTTTTTGGAAAGGAACTTTACTTGTTGAACATAAATCCAAAGGTCAAAGCTTAGATAAAGCTGAATATCAAGCCTTAGATTATTTTCAAGGTTTAGAAGATAATGAATTACCACGATATGTTATAGTATGTGATTTTAGTAGATTTCGTCTATATGACATAGATGATGATATTCATCATGATTTTAATTTAAGTGCTCTTGTTGATAACCTCAATTTGTTTGATTTTATACGTGGGTTCACAAAAAAATCCTATAAAGATGAAGATCCTGTCAACATTGAAGCCGCCGAATTAATGGGAAAATTACACGACTCATTAAAAGAGAATGGATATAGCGGGCATCCGCTTGAAATGTTACTTGTTCGGTTAATGTTTTGTTTTTTTGCTGACGATACTGGTATATTTCTCCCTAAAGCACATTTTAGTTATTGTATTGAGACAAAAACCAAAGACGATGGAACCGATACAGGATTATATTTAAATCAAATTTTTGAGATTTTAAATACACCAGAGGAGAGAAGACAAACAAATCTGGATGAAGATTTCAAAATTTTTCCATATATTAATGGCACACTTTTTAATGAAATATTTCCATCGCCTTCATTCAATACTAAAACGCGAAAAATTCTACTCAAATGTTGTTATTTTGATTGGAGCAAAGTGTCCCCCGCGATATTTGGTTCGATGTTTCAATCTGTGATGAATCCTAAAATGAGAAGGAATCTTGGTGCTCATTATACGTCTGAAAAAAATATCTTAAAAACAGTAAACGCACTTTTTTTAGAGGATTTGTGGAAAAATTTTGAATCAAATAAGCACAATAAACTCAATCTCGAAATCTTACTTTATGATATTGGAAAAATGAAATTTTTAGATCCTGCTTGTGGTTGTGGAACTTTTTTAGTAATATCTTATCGTGAATTACGCCGGTTAGAGATACAAATCCATAAACAGTTAAGGTATTTAGAGGGAATGCACGATCAAAAAGTTTTGGATGTTGAGATGTTTAATCGAGACATCAACGTCGATTCAATGTATGGGATTGAAATTGAAGAATTTCCAGCTAGAATTGCTCAGGTTGCATTATGGCTTGTTGATCATCAGATGAATAGGGAATTGTCGGCTGAATTTGGATTGTATTATGTTCGTCTTCCACTAACAATAGCACCACACATCTGTGTTAAAAATGCTCTTGATATAAATTGGGAGATAATAGTCCCAAAAAATGAAGTAAGCTATATTTTGGGCAACCCGCCCTATTCTGGTTATCATCTTCAATCTGATGCTCAAAAAATAGATATGAAACGTGTTTTCTCTGGAAAAATTCTTGGATATGGGAAATTGGATTATGTTTGTGCTTGGTATCAAAAAGCATTGGAATACATTAGAGATACAAATATTGAAGTTGCTTTTGTCTCGACAAATTCAATAACTCAAGGAGAACAAGTAGGTATTTTGTGGGAGTATTTGATCCAAAATGGAATACGAATAAATTTTGCCCATAGAACCTTTGATTGGTCAAACCAAGCAAAAGGCAATGCAGCAGTTTATGTTGTTATAATCGGTTTTGCAATGTTCGACCGAAAGAAAAAATATCTTTATGATTATAGCGATCCTTTTGGTGACCCCTTTGAAATTGATGCAAAAAATATTAATCCGTATTTAATTGATTACTCAAATCTTATCATAAAAACAAGAAAAAAGCCAATATCAGATGTTCCAATAATCAAAAAGGGTAATATTCCAGTCGATGATGGCAAGTTATTAATGACCGATGAAGAACGAGAAGAATATCTTATTAAAGAGAGGGGGGGAGAGAAATTCATTAGACCGTTAGCAAGCGCAAAGGAGTTTCTTCATTCAATACCTCGCTGGTGTTTTTGGCTCGTGGATGCTTCACCATCAGAATTAAAAAGACTGCCCGTACTTTTAAAGAGACTTGACGACGTAAAAAAATTTAGATCGGCAAGTAAAAAACAAGCTACAAAAGAAATCGCAAATACCCCTATGTTATTTGGAGAAATTCGTCAACCTCAAAGCAATTTTATTTTAATTCCTCTTCACTCATCAGAGAATAGAAGATACATCCCGATAGCATATTTACCACCACGTTTTATCGTACATAACTCCTGTGCATTTATTGAAAACGCGAAACTATTCCATTTTGGCATACTTTCTTCTTCTATGCATATGGCTTGGGTAAGACAAGTCTGCGGAAGACTAGAGAGCCGATACAGATATTCAAACGATATCGTATACAATAATTTTCCATGGCCAAAAAATCTCTCAGCAAAACAAATACAAGAAGTGGTAGATAATGTTAGACGAGTATTAGAAGTTCGAGAAATTTATACCGATTCTTCTCTTGCGGATCTCTATGATCCCCTTACAATGCCAAAACGACTAATCGATGCTCATGCATCTCTTGATCGAGCTGTTGAACGGTGTTACCGTTCTCAACCATTTACTAGCGATCTTGAAAGGTTAAAATTTTTATTTGAACTTTATGAAGTATATACGCAAAACAACAATTGAATTATTTTTCTTTCTCATTTTCAACAGGATCTAAAAGAAGAATCTTCACACGTTTACCCGTCCACGATACTGGGAGATACACGCCGCCGGACGTTCCACGGGCTTTAACAATTCGTTCAATTACTTCATAGGCTTGCGTCTGTATGTTCATTGCATCCGATGTCATATGATGTATGCTTTATCACCATTCTATAAATATTTTATCAATACATCATCAACATAAAACATCTGTTTTATAGATATATTTAAGTAGTAATAGATATAATATAGATATGTGGAAGAACGGGTTGGATCGACCAAGATGGAACCCGTTCTAGGAGGTCACAAACATGGAAGTCGCAACGCTCCCAAACAACATCTACAATCCGGTTGGAATAAATGTTTCCCTACAGCCATTTAATGACTTGTTCCGCTATGAAACCATCTACCGGAATTCAAATAATGGGTTCGCTCTTGAGTTCCGTAAACAGATGATCACGCTCTACGATGCCGGTCATACTCAGAAAGAGATTTCTGAAATGCTGAACTGTTCTATCTCTGTCGTGAAGAAATGGTTAAGGAGATACAGAACTGGCGATCACATAAGCGATAAGTCACGTGCTCCCTTTAACCGCGATGTAAAGAACACTCAATTCAATCAGCATGTCGTTAAAGAGATCCTTGATAAGTTCCCGTTCTACGGGTCGCGCAGGATTGCTCATGAGATTGAGAAGGAAATCGGTGTAAAAGTTTCTCATATGACTGTCTCACAGATGATGAAGGATATAGCACCAAAGAAAGAAGTTGTAATTCCTGAGAGAATCGAAGTTGATGAAGTTGATGCAGTATGGCATATGGATATGACCCAGATGAGGATTGCAAAGGGTCGCAAGCAGTTTATCTTCGCAATCATTGACGCTTGCACTCGCAGGGTAATGGCAATCAAGAGCTATGACCATGCAACCGCAAACTCAGCTGTGGATTGCCTGTGCTCAGCTCTCGATAACAACGGTGGAAAGAAACCAAGGATGCTCTACACCGACAATGGGAGAATGTTCATTTCAAGAGTCTTTGAGGGTTTTTTAAAAGAGAGACTCGTTTTTCACCACAGGACGGATAAGGGAAGCCCGTGGCAGAACGGAAAGGTTGAGAGGTTATTTGGTACTCTATTCAAGGAGTGGATTGCATACCGGAGATACATGATCCCCGAATCACTTTTAGAGAGTCTTGGTGAATTCCAGAATTGGTATAACAATAAGAGGGAAATCCAGAAACTTGGATACAAGACTCCAATGCAGATTATGAAGAAAAAATCCTCTTTTTAAAAAAACCAATTATTCTCTTGTATTATTATTGGAACTGAAATCCATTCCATCTTATAAAAATTACATGCATCTGGTATTTTTTGTTCATTGTTCTTTTCACCGGGACTCTCCTCAGTAACAACAACCGGAGATACCGGATACATTTTAACTTGATCACCATCTCTTATATCCAGTGCACATGCAATCACGTATGGATCTGCTTTTGTTTTGAGGGCATTTGGTTTGCACATACTACGAAATCTTATTACCATTTCGCTTACTTTTTTACTGGAATATGACGTTGCTTTTGCGTATATTCTGGCTTTATTTTTCTCCATCCACCTATACAAATTATCATCTTTCCTCTTAATTTCAATAAATACCTCCTCAGGAGATTTTATTTGGTCGTTAGATATCAATTTATCAAAATTATTCCAAAACGTAACAAAATGCTTTCGTAAATAATATTTTTCCATAGCGATTAGTGAACTCGAATCCATTACATAAATACGACTTAGTTCTGTCATTTATAATATCACAACAATTTTTGTAAATTATCGATACTTTTCAATTTTATCTCTAAATAATCAAGAGCAGTACTATCAGTTATGCGGTTATTGGCAATGTTCTGCAAAACAAGAGAACAAAACAACTTCCCCTTTTGTCTTAATGCTTTTCTCTCTGGAAATTCCCCACCACCACCATCTTCGTCTGTTTTATTTAATGAATCTGCACGTTGTAATGCATCAATGATCAATTTGTATTCATCATCCAAAATTAAATTGTAAATACGAAGACGTGTTGCAACCATAGATTTACTGACTTTAAATTGATTTGACAATTTTGTTATATTTTTCATATTTATTGGGAAGATATCTTCTGGAATATTCTCTTTCGGTAATAGAAAAGCCCCCGCAAAATTATCACACCAATCTTCAATTTTTTCAATATGCGTAGTTGGATTCGTAATACTCATCATAGGGAGACAAAGCGCTGATATACCTAATAAAATATGGGCATATTCGTGGAATAACGTAAATATGCGAGCTTGCGGGATTTCTGAGGAATTTATTACGATTGTATATGGTTCAAAATCTTGAAGAGTGAATCCCCTTAAATTACCGTCGTCCATTGGGAAACTAAAAACACAGATATTTTTTTGCTCAAATACCTCTATCCACTTTTTAAGAGCGGTACGTTCATCTTCCCAATTCAATTGATCATTTATTGTAATCCCGAAATTTTCTCTCTCAATCTTGGCGATCTTTTCCGATTTTTCATTTGGGTTATATCTATCAATAATTGGTTTTGTATTTTTACCTGTATTTGTCATCATTTCTTTGCATACTTCTTGAAAATATTGCGCTTTTCTTATCGTAAAACGCATTTCTTTTGTTAATCCCTCATCCCTTTTTCCAAATCTTCGATAATCAGGAGGCCTCTCTCTCTCTTCAAGTTTTTCCGGTAAATAAAAAGCTGTTAATGGTCTTTTAAATGCTTTAGAGAGCTCTCTTAGTTGGTTAAGTGTTGGTTTTTTATGACCGCTCTCCCATTGAGAAATCAAGTTTATAGAAATATTAAGACGTCTACCAATTTCATTTTGTGTCCATCCAGAATCCTCTCTTAACCATTTCATTACTGAGGGGTTTATTTCAACATAGATGGGAGCATCACTCATAATAATATAAGGGGTATCTATACCATTCATTGTGTTATTTTTTTCGTTTTTGTCATCAACTTTAAATCGGATCATAAAAGAAATCTTATTTTAAGAGTCACGATGTCACTTTACAGTACAATTAGTCAAAGGTTAAAATAGATGTGATTCACTTTTGGCACGATAACAAAAAAGAACGTTTATTCCTCTCCTTTATCGATACCACTATTTAAAAACAAGTATAAAGCGGCGACTACCAAAATGTAGCCTGAAGTTCGAGCAGTGATCATAGCAAATTCCCAAGTTGTTCCCAGCCCAAACAGAGTGTAGATATGGGAAATGCCAAAAAGTCCGAAGGCAATACCGATAAGTAATGCACCCATCGCGTCCTTTTTCGTGTAGACAAGTACTCCCAGAAGTACGATAATAACGCAAAGCACTAAATTGAGAAGAGTGACCATATCCGAGACGAATACCATGTTTATTACCCCATCGATTCTATTCAATTGTTCCTTGTATTTAACTATATTAATGTTTTGTCAATGAATTTAATATTAAGATAAATGAGTTTGATGGATTACAATAAAGTAAATTCAATAAATGCTGAATGAAAAAGATTTAGTGTTTTACGATTTTCTGTTTATATACTTTATTCGGATCAAACACTTTTTTTGAAATGACTTTTCCATCGAGGGTTCTATGGAAACAACTTCGATAACCGGTATGACAAGCAGCTCCGGTCTGTTCAATTTCATAAATCAAACAATCCTCATCACAATCCACAAGTATACGGAGTACTCGTTGGATATGTCCACTCTCTTCTCCCTTTTTCCAGATCTTTTTTCGAGATCTACTATAATAGTGAGCAAAACCTGTTTTCACTGTAAGATCAACAGCATCTTTGTTAGCGTACGCAACCATCAATACATCATGGCTGTTTGTATCTTGTACAACAACCGGAATAAGCTTATCAACAAATTTCAATGAGAGCATTTCACACCCCAATAAAAGTTTTCATGATAACAAAGAGGAAGTCTCCAAAAATGATCGCACTAATCAATCCAGCAGTGATCGGAATAATGAATGGCACAGCATACGATATCCATACGGTACCAGCCTTTCTATAGATTACAAGTTCTTTTTTATAACGTTCAGGATAGAGACGTAAATCTTTAGTATAGATTCTACCTTTGCCAGAAAACATCCGCCGTAGCGATTCGCGGATACTCACAAATCGTCGGATTAAAATCCCATCTTTTTCTTCTATGTCCTCCATAACAAATCCGAATGTTTTTTGGATATTATTTCCATCAACAGGAAACCCAAAAAACAAATATGGGAGAGGGGCCTGTTTCCTTTTGATAACGTTATGCAGAAAGATCCCGAATGGAGCGACAAGATTAAGGATCACGGCGTTGGTTAGCACGGTGAAGGGAAGGAATCCAAGTGGGGGATATCCAAAGTAGGGAGTTAAAGGGAAAAACGGAATACAGGCTGAAATAAAGATTAAAGCCCATGCATCCGCACCTCCAAACAGATTTTTTTCAGCGAAGAGGTAAAACATCAAAGAAAAAATAACACAGAGGGCGATATAACCCAGAACAAGTCCCCATCTCCCTGAAAAACCAAGAACGATATAGAAATATATCGCTGCCGGTATGCCAATTACGAGCATAGGGTACCATGTTGAAAACGGGACACGACGATCCCTGATATCAAGGAATGATGCGTAAATAAGTGTGATTAATACCGCTATTGCTGATATTAACATCGGAATTTGGATTTGATCAACAAACATGACCTGAGTTAGTGTTGTGCTAGGTACCACATATTCATGGCGGTACAACATCACTAACACTTTGTTCATACCTCATCGTTTTCAATAGATACAATTTTTTTTAGCATTCGAATCATTAATTCATCCACACATTAATATTATGTCAGGGTTGAATATTCCGATAAGGAAATAACCGACACACAGTAAATCAAAGCGTTCGGCAGCAGGAAATCGTTACATGAAAATTCAAGAGATTCTTGAAAACGTTCTAAAAGGGTCGAAATATTTAGGAACTTGCGATCTTCAGAAATTGCTCCAGTTTACCGCAACACACGGAATATATGGAATTGCGGTTGCTAAGGGTGTGGGTAAGGAGCTTTATATCGCTATTATTCAAGGTGAACCAGAAGGCGCAATATATGTTGACGAAAAGGGGGTCCTTTTCGGTGATAAAGCAGTATTGATGATCGAAGAGAAGGAGACGTTTGTTCTCACTGAGATCAAGCCAGATTTGGTTGAGGCTCTTGTGATGAGCAGCAGGATTTTTGATAAGACTCGTCTGAAAAAGAGCATTTCCTATGTAGTTCCGGAGGTTGGTTGGCCACGGGTAGGAATCGGTAATTTATCACTTAAAGTTGTAAAAGATGATCAACCCCAGAACGGCCTACGTGTCTCGATTCGAAAAGATGGTAAGATTGTAGGGAGCGATATCACGACTGATGATGGAACTGTGGGATTCAGAGTAGAATATGGTATATATGATTGCATAATTCAAGACAAAGCACAAGTTGTCACTAAATACCGTATAGAGTTTGATGAAAAACACCCATCAATTAAATTGGGAGTCTGAACTAGTAAGAATATTTTACAACTTTTCTTCTTAACATTCCTCTTTTTTTTAACCAAATCCAAGACGAAATCCTTTAAAGAAGTAAAAACAGAGCTATGCCCCATGGAGAGAAAGAAGATAGGGCGAGAAGATTTTGAAGCTCTTATAAAAGGGGAAAAGGATATCGCTCCTTACATTGAACTGGATCCAGTTGCCGGTACTTATTCTGTGTTTGGTGTAAAAACTGCGAGCAATCCGAATTATCTAGTTAAAGCAATTTATGAAATGTATGAAACTAACCTCAACAGGAAGCTTTCCGTACAAGCGGTACGAAATCTCTTCCGATCCGTTGGTATGGGTTCTGTCGGGCTCAATAACCTGTTAAAAAAGTGGGGAATGGATCTCAAACCGGCTGAATTTCTCATGCTCGTATTCAAGCTCCAGCACCAGCAAGGCTGGGGATCCCCGCTCGAGTTCGTTGAGCAGAGTGATAAAAAGATTGTAATTCGCACCAAACAAACCTTTGAATCCCAAGTCATGAATGACTGGAAGATGCCTGTCTGTGGTATCCACACGGGCTGGATTGAGGGAATCCTTATCGCGGTCACTGGCAAAAACTGGTTCTGTCTAGAGACAAAGTGCCATGCAAATGGTGATGACTATTGTGAGTTTGTTGCAGATCAAACAGAATCCAGCTGGCAATGGAAGGCTGGGGCGATCGTTAAAGGTAACTCCGCCATTACAGAATATATCGAACACAAACCGCTTGAAGGTAAGATTAAGCTTATAGATGATCCGGTCGTCTTGATGCCTCGGTTTATCTTCACATCGATGATGAGTTCTTTGAAAAAGACGATGGGAGAGATGCCCGCGGGTGGAGTCAACTACCGTGCATATATGGATATGGGTAAGGAAAACGTTGAGCACTACAAGAAAATGGGTATCACCAAACCCAATATCCTTGCTGATATGGCTTTTGCCTTCTATTCTCAAATGGGATGGTTTAAGATCATTAAGACAGAATGGAATGTAGCCGCAAAGATGAAAACGATCACTCTTGAACACACGGCTGAGTCAGAAGCTTTCGGTAATACCGGAAAAAACGTCTGCTTCTGTACTGCCGGTCTCCTCGCAGGGATTGTCGAGGGCGCTTTTGGGATCAAAGTCCAGGGTCGAGAGATTAAGTGCCGATCAAAGGGCGACGAACACTGCGTCTTCACCATCACTAACAAACCCGAGTAATCCGGATAACGTTGTTACCCAATTTTCTAATTCATTTAATTTTATTAATTCCATTAAAACTTCCTGAAGCAAGCGAATATTTTACACCAATCCTTTATTTTTAAATCGAAGTAAAATCCTTGTCGTACCTCCGTATATATATAAACATTTGTAACATATACCATTACTTTATCAACGGTAGTTTATCGTTGAATGCAGGAATAGAATACCGAACAATACAATTGGAATAACAATACAAGAAGGAGCAAAATTTTTATGAACATGGTACCGGATACTAGCGTCTTAATTGACGGACGCATAACATCGATGATAAAAGCCGGGGATTATAAGGGTGCAACAATAATTGTCCCCGAAGCAGTCGTTGCAGAACTCGAAGCTCAAGCGAATCAAGGTAGAGAGATTGGTTTTTCAGGACTTAACGAACTACAGGCACTCTGTAGGCTTGCTGAAGAAAAGGTGATAGAACTAAAATTTTCTGGCGCACGACCAACTCTTGAACAGGTGAAGCTTTCCAGTGGCGGAGAAATTGATGCGATGATCCGTAATATCGCAATTGAAAACAACGCCCAGTTCATAACCAGCGATAGCGTTCAAGCGGAGGTGGCGAGAGCGAAGGGGCTCAACGTCATTTATTTAAAACCTCAAATAACCGACTTTGTGCCGCTTGGAATCGACCAGTTCTTTGACGAACATACTATCGCAGTATATCTAAAAGAACGTGTATGCCCCTTTGCAAAGAAAGGGACGATTAACGCAATGAAATTGGTGCAAATCCGCGACCAGACTATGACGGAATTTGAGTTGCGAGCCCTTGCACAGGAGATATTAGAGCGAGCTAAGCGTAATCCTGATGGGTTCATTGAGATTGAGAAACGAGGGATTACAGTAGTTCAAATTGGATCGATGAGGATTGCAATAGCTCGACGTCCATTTTCCGATGGAATGGAGATCACTGCCGTTCGTCCTATTGTTGATATGAAATTATCAGATTATGCAAAAGCGGAAATAATCACGGAAAGACTTACTGGACAAAAACGAGGGATGATGATCGCGGGAACTCCGGGCTCAGGTAAGACCACACTTGCCCAAAGCGTGGCGACAGACCTTTCCGATTACGGTTTTGTTGTTAAGACAATGGAGGCTCCTCGGGAACTCCAAGTGCCTGATCATATCACGCAGTATACAATGTTAGATGGGAGCATGGAGAACACCGCTGATGTATTGATGCTTGTTCGGCCAGACTTTGTTATTTTCGATCAATTGCGAAAAAATGAGGACTTTAAGATATTCGCTGATATGCGATTAGCAGGTTTGGGTATGGTTGGTGTTATACATGCAACAGATGTTCATGATGCCCTCCAGCGATTCGTTGATCGTGTGGACTTCAGTGTTCTTTCCCAGATCATAAACACCATTATCTTCGTTAAGGAAGGTATCATCACGCGAATCTATGACATCGGGTTCACGATCAAGGTTCCAGAGGGAATGGAAAACGAAATGCATATACGCCCCGTCACTACCGTAACCGATTATGAAACAGGTTGTCTAGCTTTCGACGTTTTCAGATATGATGGTGAAACAATAATTATGCCAGTAATACGTCCTTCTGACCAAAAAGAAGCGGTCATAATGTCTTCGCAAAGAATTCCGTCCCCTCTATCATTCGAACAAGATATACCTCAAATACGGACCTTGACATCTGATGTTCCACTTAGAAAGGAGTTTGAGGATCGGACGGGGTGGAGACTATCAGAAAAGGAGATTCAGCGCGAGATCGGTCGGTATACGGGAGGAGCTGTGGATGTTCAAATGATAAGTGATACAAAAGCGGTTGTTTATATCGATGATAAGGACGTTCCGGCAGCAATCGGTAAAGGTGGCAAGAACATCTCAGCGATTGTAAATAAGATCGGGATTGGTATAGATATCAAACCGAGAAGTGAATTTGAAAAACAAAAGAAGGACGAGGAGGAGTTTAATCTTGGCGGTGGAGTGAAAATTCATACCGACAAGAAACAACTAACAATTATTGCTCCCGATCATAACGGGAAGATCGTGGATGTTTTTGCGAGTAAGGAATATCTCTTTACTGCGACAGTAAACGAGAATGGCGAGATCCACCTTGCTAAAAATTCAAGTATAGCACAGGAAATGATTAGGCGCTCATCTGCAGGAGAAGTAATTAAACTACGTCCAGTTTAACCCGGAGCTCTTTGGGGTCTTTTAAGGAGGATGAAATTACTTGACCAGATTTGATCTTACGGCATTTGAACAAGAAGCACAGGAAAAGTGGACACATGCTTTTGAATCAAACCCATCTGACAAAGAGAAATACTACTTGAACGTGGCTTATCCATACCCCAGTGGAGCGATGCACGTTGGGCATGGGAGAACGTATATTGTACCTGATGTTATTGCACGTTTTTGGCGAATGCGTGGTCGACAGGTTCTGTACCCAATGGCTTTCCATGTGACCGGAGCACCAGTAATTGGAATCTCGAAAAGGATTGGGCGGAAAGACGAGAAAACGATCAAGCTGTACAAAGACCTTTACAAAGTACCACCTGCTGTGCTTGAAAAATTTACCGACCCATTAACAATTGTCAAACACTTTTCAGATGAGTACCAACGTGTTATGACAAGTTGTGGCCTTTCCATTGACTGGCGTCGTAGGTTTACGACAGTAGATCCAACATATTCAAAATTTATTGAATGGCAATGGAAGCACCTGTATGATGTTGGATATGTGATTAAAGGAGCCCACCCTGTCAGATATTGCACATTTGATGATAATCCCGTTGGAGACCATGATCTTCTTGAAGGTGACAAAGCTGAAGTAATAAAATTCACACTCGTCATGTTCAAATTTGAAGATGCTGTTATTCCAACAGCTACGCTAAGGCCTGAAACTATCCATGGTGTCACTAATCTGTGGGTTAACCCAAAAACCACATATACCCGGTCACTTGTCGACGGAGAACCGTGGATAATTAGCAGAGAAGCGGCTGAGAAACTCCAACTCCAAGATCATACGGTTATAATTGAAAAAGATATTCCGGGCATTGATTTGGTTGATAAAAAAGTCTCCCATCCACTTTGCGGTGAGATTTCAATTCTTCCTGCGGATTTTGTCGACCCCGACATGGCAACAGGAATGGTAATGAGCGTCCCTGCTCATGCACCATTTGACTATATTGCGCTTCGCGATCTCCAGCAGCAAGGTAAATATAGAAATATCAAACCAATTCCGCTACTCCGTGTTGAGGGATACGGCGAAATCCCCGCTAAAGATACAGTAGAAAAGGCAGGTATCACCAACCAGCTCGACCCTCGAGTGGAACAACTCACACAGGAAATCTATTCTGCGGAATTTTCAAAAGGAAAGCTTTTCGAAAAGTTTGGTGGAAAGCCAGTCCGCATTGCACGTGAGGATGTAGCGCAAGAGATGATAAAAAAGTACGGGTCTGCAATAATGTATGAATTTGATACCCGTCCGGTTGTCTGTCGTTGCGGAAACCGTGTAAAGGTAAAAATTCTTCACGACCAGTGGTTCCTGAAGTATAGCGACCCAGAATGGAAAAAACAGGTCTCCAATCAACTGAAGGATATGGCTCTTGTTCCACCCGAAGTGCGTATTGAATTTGACCGAACAGTTGACTGGCTCAAGGATTGGGCATGCACACGGCGAGTAGGATTAGGAACACGGTTTCCATGGGATAAAACCCAGTTGATCGAACCCTTGTCTGATTCGACAATTTATATGGCATATTACACCATCGCAAACAAGATCCGAGAAATATCTCCAGAAAAACTCACTCCGGAAGTATTTGATTATATTTTCCTCGGAAAAGAGTCATCCAATCTTCCGGAAAAAAAGAAACTCGATGCGATGAGACAAGAATTCATTTACTGGTACCCTTACAACTTCCGGTTTTCAGCAAAAGACCTAATCTCCAATCATCTAACCTTCCAAATCTTTCACCACGTTGCGATTTTTCCCAAACAATATCTTCCTCAAGGAATGGTCGTTTTCGGAATGGGGCTTTTAAATGGCGCCAAAATGTCCTCATCAAAGGGTAATGTCTTTTTACTGGAAGATGCCGTCAAAGAGTTTGGTGCAGATACTGTCAGAATGTTTCTTATGGGTAGTGCTGAACCATGGCAGGATTTTGATTGGCGTAACGAACTCGTTTTATCTACAAAAAAGCAAATCGAACGGTTCTACAACTCTATCCGTGAAATGAAAGATGTGGGCGGAGAGCCGAGGGATATCGATACTTGGCTGATAAGTCGCCTTCAAGAACATGTCGAACGCACGACTGTGGCTCTTGATAACTTCCAAACGAGGCAAGCACTTCAAGAGGCATACATCGGAATTGACAATGATTTGAAATGGTACCGGCGACGTCTCACAGAAAATAGTGAGGGGAGCCGGGCATTATTTTCACTCTGTTCTACATGGGTTCGTTTACTTGCTCCTTTCATTCCCTTTACGTCCGAGAAACTCTGGCAAGATCTTAATGAGCAAGGACTTGTATCGTTTGCCGATTGGCCAATCACCGATCAAAAACTAATTAACCATCGGATCGAACTTGCCGAAGAACTACTTCAGCGCACTGTTGAAGATATAGAATCTATCAAAAAATTGATCCAAATTATACCAAAATCAATCATTATTTCCTTGGCTCCTGAATGGAAACATGAAGTTTTTACAACAATTGCTCGTGCACCAGATAAAAACCTCGCCATCCGCGAAATTATGAAAAATGACACAATGCGCAAACGCGGTAAAGAAGTTACAGATGCAGCAAAACAATGTACGAACTTGATTCACCGCCTACCTCCACAGATAGTGGACCTGATCGCGACTGAAGGCGTTAATGAACGTGCCATCTTTGAGCAAGCGAAAGATTTCCTTGAAAAAGAGTTTGGAGTTCCATTTCACATTACTGATTCGGAAGGAAGTTCCCACACAAAAGCGGTAACGGCGTTACCGTTCAAGCCGGCGATTATCATTGAATAATTTTTTTTCTTAAAAAGAGAAATTTATGAGATCATCAAAAAATTAATTTTTCCTGCGTATACCAACAGCAATAACAAATAATCCTAGTGCCCCGATGATTACTACCGGTTCTACACCAAGACCAAGACCGAGGAATCCGTTAGATTGACCCGAAACCGCACTTCCTCCTGATGAGACCATAACTGTCCAAATGCTGAACCGATTTGTGGTTGTTGATAAGATCATTGCACCTTTATCTACATCCGTTTTAAGCAATGTCCATTTACCATCTGATTCGTCGTATCTTGACAGCACAAGCTTTGATGCATCGCCACCTGCTGCATCAAGGTCAGCGCTTGAATATTTTACTTGAACTTTAGCTTCTTTTGATAGGAGTCCTGACAGGCCATCAACTTGGAAACATGTACTCCCCAATTTTGCACTTTCGGGTGCAGCAGGTAATTGATCCTTTGTGATAGGTTTAAGGGCAACATTAACATTTGACAAAACCGCACCGGCAGGGAAATTTATAGTGAACCTCCCATCCGATGATGAAAGGATAGACGGTTTGTTAGGTGTTAGTGTAATGTCAACCTCTTGAGAGGGGGCTACATAACTACTTTTAATTTCTAAAGAGGTAGTTTTTGTATCAAGAATGGTTCCATCTTGAAGACTCACCTTTGATGCCACCGTATATGTTCCCGGCGGGAGTGCTTTTTCAAGAATTACCTTATAATTAACCGTATACGAAGGGATCACAGCAACGGGAATAGGACCTTTAGAAACAACAGCGATCTCTTTTCCTCCAGAACCTGTAACTCGGACTTCGTTTAATGTATTATAGTAGTGAACATTTCCAGTATTCTTGAACGTAGTTGTAATGAGTATTGGTTGACCTGGATCAATTGCCCCTATATTAAGGTCAGTAATCGACCCAGTTTGAGTGACCCCAGGACCCGCAAGAGTAAGCATTATTGGAACGTTATATGCAGTGACAAAACCTGTTGATCCGCCACTTGCAAATGGGCTACTGCTAACATAAATAATCGCATACCGTCCCCCAGAACCAATATTTTTCGGTACAGTAATAGTTGCAGTAACAACTTTTTTATCACCTGGTGTTAATTGAAAATTATTTGAATCAAGTGTAATGAAAGTTCTAGCTGAGTAGGGACTTGTATCGTCTTTTGGATCAAGGGCAATGTAACCTGAATCTATTGCTTGTCCAAACCCCATTACATCTACAGTAACACCCATAGGAGGATCGGTTGTCAAAGTTTCGATGGTCATCGTATGAATAACGGTATCACCAGGTGAGACAGTATTCATATATTTTGATCCAATTACAGTGAGACCGGCGGATACTGGTAGAGAGAGAGATAGTATAAAAACAAATAAACCGATTACAACAAGTTTTTGCTGACAAATACTATGTAATGACTTCATATAATAATTGCCTCCTATATTATACTAAAATCTCCTTATATTAAATATATATACTGATGGAATTTTTTTTCAGGGCTCTTTAAATTAAATTTAAGAAGACGTTCCAGTGAATTTTATTACCACACGTAACGCATAAGGAGATACCACTTGAGGATCCCCACCAATAACGGTTTGTTTGAAAAATATAGGATTACTCATATTGATTACTGCCGTGCCACCACTGGCTATTTGTTGTGGAGTGCCTGTCAAGCCTATATACGGTCCTGTGAAACCAGTACCGGAAACATTAACGCTTCTTGTTAGATACGGACTAACATAGTTCGTAGCAGCACTCCAATTCGTCATAGATCCGACACTTAAAGGGTTTGCAAGTTTATAAGCAAGTGCAGTATCGTTATCCTGTACCGATAATTGCCAACTACCCGTAGTATTTACGATACAAAATAGAGAAGTATCGTTATAATTATCACCTAAGTGCATCGCTCCCATCGAAGTATTTCCAACAGATATTGTAATAGTTCCAGCTTGAACGGGTACATTTAATAAAGCAAAGACAAGAAAACCCATAAAAATCAGTTTTCTCAAATAAATTCGTTTTAGAAACTTCATGAAAGAACTACTTCCGACCCTTTATTAGAAATTTCCTTGTCTTAAATATATATGAAAAAATTAATTTGAGGACCCCGTGAATTTTATCACTACACGTAGAGTATAAGGAGCTACCACTTGAGGATCCCCACCAACAACAGTTTGTTTAATAACAACCGGTACCAAGACTCTAAATCCGGGACCACCTGTGGCTATTTGTTGTGCAGAACCTGTCAAACCAATGTATGGCCCAGCAACATTAGTACCGGAAACATTAATGTCCCTTGTTAGATACGGACTAACATAGTTCGTAGCAGCACTCCAATTCGTCATAGATCCGACACTCAAAGGATTTGCAAGTTTATAAGCAAGTGCAGTATCGTTATCCTGTACTGACATTTGCCATCCTGAATTACCAGTCGCATTTACAAAGGCAAAAAAAGAGGTATCATTATAATTATTGCCTAAGCCCATTGCAAACTTATTTGTCCCGCAAGAGTTCCAGTAACGTTAGCATTCGGATTTCCAGCCATTACTCCTTGGGAAAGTGCAAAGATACCTAATACAACGAGTAAACCAAAATATAATAATTTCTTCATTGTAATCAATTCCAACATAATTGGTAAAATTAATTTTTCTTTTTAGTTATTATATTTTGCCATTTAAAATTTTCAAGTAAAATAGATAGATTATGGATATTTTTATCAATAATGACATTAAAAATGATAATCTTATTGTAATAAACATAAGTAGATCAATGGATTAATAATTGGGATACTATGCAGCACACCACCATCTTTCAAAGGAAAAACTGCATCTCAATATGTTTTTTTATTAGATTGATGGTTGTGTTAATAGGATTCACGATATGTCAATCCATTGCGGCCGGCGGTAGCACAACTAGTGTAGTTACGGGAACTACCTTAGTACCACCCACTGCCCATTTTATAGCTAGTATCACATCCGGTAATACTCCTTTGGCAGTGTCTTTCATGGATGTATCAACCGGATCACCAACAAATTGGAATTGGTCTTTCGGTGACGGGATTTTCGATAACAATGAGAATCCAGTACACGTCTATACATTTCCGGGAATCTTCACTGTATCTCTGAATGCATCCAATAACGGTGGATCGAATATTTCTGAGATAACAAACTATATTGTTGTCACTTCACCTCCACCACCACCCCCACCACCAACTCCATCTCCATCTCCATCACCAACCATACCTACCCCTAGTGGAGGGGGGAGCGGTGGGGGTAGCAGTGGTAAACCCCCATCTGGCCAGCAAGGGGCACCTCCAGCACAGGGAGGGGCTCCAAAAGAGGAAAACGGGGCAGAAGGACCTCCTGAAGGTAACCAAATCTCCGAAACCAATGAACTTACTTCACAAGGTGTAAGTGTTGCAACAAATCAACAAGGACAGCAAACATTATCTATTGATCGCACTACTGCAGAAAAAGCTGGGGCTACAGTAGTAGTTTCTGACAAATCCATAGATATTACTCAGCCAGGGTTCACTCTCAACATTGTTGCTGAACATGTTGAAGAAAAAAACGGAGTTGTTAAAGGGGATAATATTCAAAGTATCAGTCTTTCCACCACACCTCTTGAGGCAAGTATTCCTGAGGTCGGAACAGTTGCTGGTTCAGTGCAAGCTGGTTTAACATCACTACCACAGGGCGCTTCAATTACAACAACAATATCAGAAAAAGCGACACCAGAAGCTCAATCTGCATTTCAAATAGCTGCGGCAAACACTGGAAAAGAGATTCAATCTATTGCCTACACAATGAGTATTACTAAAACAAATATTCAAGCTACACTGCCAGCGATAATAAGGATGAGTGCCCCGCAGGATTGGGTTAATAATAATGGCGGGATCAATGCAGTCTCAATTGTACGGTATGGTGATGATAAAAGTGTATCAGTACTAGAAACTTCGTTTATCGGCATAGATGAAAAAGGAAACATGGCGTTTGAGGCAAAATCTCCCGCTGGTCTCTCCATCTTCGGTTTATTGACAGCAAAAGCAACTGCTGCTAAACAACAAGAGGGCGTCACTGTCCAACAATTACAAAAACCGGCAATTTTGACAGAAATGGGAATGTTTGGATGGATTTCAACACTTCTAATACAAAATCCGATTGTATTAGTTATTTTAACAGGTCTCTTAATTGTGAGTGTGTATTTCGGTTGGTGGAAGAGAAGAATATAGTAAAAATGAAATTAATGTCATATTTTTAATTCGGTTAATTCGTTTAAAAAAAAGACACACATAATTTGAGAATTACCCCTATATTAATGAAAAATCGTTTTAGTTAATTGGTTTTTTAATCCTCAGTGACGCTTTTCGCACGCTTTACTCGCTCTTTTGTTGAAAAACCCGTAATTATATCTAGATATTTCCGGAACTTTTTATTGGTATCAAGAATCACCTCATCACTTACGTTTAAGTTAGATTCAGTGTCGATAATGATACTTTTTCCATCTGATCCAACTTTTACATCCAGCCTTTTTAGAGCACCGTAACTTATTCGGTAATTTCCACCAGATACGGTTGGGTCAACACCAAAACAATTTTTGATCTCAACTACCATCCGTGTGCTAAGACCCTTTGTCAATCCTCGTTTTACCGGATATTCCTGCATAATACTTTTTTAGCTTCATGGTCTATGTTAATCTAATTATGGCAGATATAGAAAAGGATCTCAAAATATTTTCAAAACCCCTACCAAGTTCCAATACAGCTATGCTTATGGGTTTTCCAGGGAGTGGTCTCGTTGGAAGTATTGCCCTCCAATATATGGTCGACCAGCTCGAGTTCGAATTGATCGGGACGATGACATCTAAATATTTCCCGCCACTTGCAATGATGAATAAAGGTGTTATAAACGATCCGGTTCGGATCTATGCAAAAAACGACATTGCTGCAATAGTTGCCGACATTCCTATTCACCCGATGATTTGTTACGAAGTCTCAAACGGGATTATGGACTGGCTTTCACCGTTCAAACCTAAAGAGGTAGTAACGATTGCTGGTATTATCACCAATGAACCTGAAAAAAGAGTCTTTGGAGTTGCAACAACTCAAGATGCACTCCCACGCATACAAGATCTTACTCTAATTTTACCAATCGGTAGCATTTCGGGAATTGCAAGCAGTATTTTAACCGAATGTAAAATTCGAGGCATTCCCGCTTACGGATTATTAGGAGAGACCGTAAACGCTCCGGATCCCAGAGCTTCTGCTGTAACAATTGAGGTGCTCAATAAAATGTATGACTTGAAACTCGACACACAACCCCTTGTGGAGCAGGCAGTCGAAATCGAACAGAGCATGCAGAAAGTAGCTGAGGAAGTTCAATCTGCGGAACGGACTCCTAAAAAAGATCTTCCAATGTATGGGTGAATACCATGAAATGTCCAGCATTAACTAGCATATCCCCAGACATCCTTAAAGAACTGAAAGCAGGACGACCCCGGACTATTGAGATCCAAAGCACTCACAATATCATCACCCTAGCAAATATCATCCCTGGCCCGGATAGTCACCTTTTCATGACATCTATTGATATGGAAGATCTCGCCCCAGGAGATACCGGTATCTGTGTTTACGTACTTGGAGTTCATATTTCAATGAAGAGGATCGTGGAATTCATGCATGGTCTGCACTATGAAGAGAGGGAACGAATGTCAGCTCGTGTGCAAGTAAAATATTGTGCATCGTCGGTTGTAAAATCGGTACATCATGAGGGTATTATTCAACCAACATCAGTTGATGTGTTAAAGTCGTCGTGTTACCATGCAGGTTAAATAACAACTTTATTTTTCTTGAAAGGTAAAATTAAAGATAGATTTTTAAGGATTTGAACGTGACATGGCTAATAAGCAATCAGAAATTGACGTGAAAAACCGATTTTCGAGGGGCATTGTAATTTTGATATTGGTTTTTGGAGTATGTGTAATACTTTATAGTGTTTATCTTATTGTTACAAATTTTGATAACATAAATGTGTTAATTCTCGGTTTGGTTATGATTGGGGTCAGTTTTGCCGCTATCTGGTTTGGAGTTACCCATTTTGATATACAATCGTCAGAAAATAAAATACAAAATATCAACGAAAGAGTGGACAAAATCAAAGAGATCCTTGATAGAAAATAATTCTTTCTTTTTCTATTTTAACGCACACTTTACTCATTTTTAGATTTAGAGGTCTTAAGGAAACAAATTAATTACCCCATAATACGTATGTTATAGGCGTCGGGGCTTGTGGCTTAGCTTGGACATAGCGCCGGGCTTCTAACCCGGATGTCGGGGGTTCAAATCCCCCCAGGCCCGTTTTGGATATTTTGATAACCGAAAAATATCTGGCTTTTTTTTAAAATAAAGTATTTGATTCAGTTGATGAAAGGTAATTACTTCAGTATTTAAATAAAAAATTTGAGAATCGTTCCTGCCCAATACGATTACTGAACCTGTTCAATCATCGGTTTTTGGAGGATTTGAACATCAAGAATACTATGCTGCCTTTGTGCAAGCTTCTTTGCTTTAAAGATATTTTTCCCATCCTTACCTATAGCAATACCACGATCCTCATCCCTAACCTCAACTTGAACAGTCTGTTGACCCGGTTCACCCTCAAATTTCATCGAAATGACTTGTGCAGGCAAAAAACAGTTCTTAAGGAACTGTTCTGGGTTACTATTATACTCAACAACTTCAATTTTCTTACCCATAACTTCTGATGCTTTCTTAATACTCGCACCCTTTTTTCCGATTGCAAGGCCCATATCGCCTGGATTTACAACAAAAATGAGTCTTTCGTTACGTTCATCAATAACACAATCGCGGCTTCCTGCTCCCGTCAAACTCTCAAACTGAGAGATTAGACGCATACAGTCTTCAGTCAGTTTGACTTCCGCCATATCATGCCCTCTTCAGGGAAAGTATATCAGACTCCCCCGGATCCACAACGGCAAGCGTACTCACCATAAAGGGTTTCCCGCAGGCTTTACCGAGCGCAACGCTCGAGCCGTCAAACGTGTGGACAAAAAGGTTCTCGTAGCTTTTAAGTTGGGTTCTAAATTTTTCTGGACAATTCTTTGCAAGGACAATAATCTGTGCCTTGCCCTCTCTGATACATTTTTGCGTATTATGCTGACCAAGAATGACAGTTCCAGTCTTTATAGCTCTACGTAATGAAGCATTAAAATCCATTCGCAATTCTCCTAGTTTTCAGGTTTTAGTGCAATTAGTTTTACGTCGCCCGTTCCCAGCTGGATCGGCTGACCAACGATGACGTTCTCTGTGACACCACTCAATTCATCTATCTCGTTTGCTACTGCGGCATCAAGGAGGTGATTTACCGTCACCTCAAAGGCAGCACGCGAAAGCACACTCTCTTTTTCACCCGCGATCCCGTGTCTTCCAATTTGTTTGACTTCCCCGTCCATACACATCATGTCTGCAACAAGCATAATGTGACGAACATCTACAAGGATACCCTGTTCACCGAGCGTTGAGAGAGCTTCGAAGATGATTGCATTTCGAGCTGCTTCGATGCCGAGAACCGAAGCACATTCACTGATGTTATTCGTGCGGGTACGTGTTGTATCAACACCCACAACATCAAAGACATCCTTTAGGTTGGAGCCTTCAGTATATAGGATATACTCTCCGGTCTCTTTTCTTACAACTACCCTTTCAATATCATCGATACCCTGCACAATCACATTACGCACGTGTTCAGCGAGTTGAAAGAGATTTTGATAACTTTCTGGATCTTTTGGTGAGAATGTAATGCGGGCGCTTTCTTCATCTATCTCGTGTTCGAAGTCGCGATAATGGCGACGATCACGGATATTTTTTGGAGCCTTTTCCATAACTTCTTTTGATGCTATCTTACGCTTTTCACATACTTTTGTATTAATATTCACAACCACCTGCATCTTTTCCATATCGGTTGTAATATCACCAAATTCGTGAAGTGGAGCTGCCTCGATCTTCCAGCTAACTTCTCGCGCACGATCACGATCATTGGCATACTCAGGTTCGAGATAGATCGTCATAGTTGGAGTGCTCGGCTCTTTCCTGGCATCCATAATCTCAATAAGACGAGGTAATCCAAGTGTGACGTTAATTTCAGCAACACCAGCGTAGTGGAATGTTCGCATCGTCATCTGGGTACCAGGCTCACCAATAGACTGAGCGGCAATGATGCCAACAGCTTCGCATGCCTCGATTCGAGTGGATTGATATTCACGGATTACACGTTCAAGGATCTGCTTAAATTGCGAATCAGTAATCTCTTTTCCATCGAGAAAAGTCCGGAGTTGGTCCTTCGTCTTCACAGGAAGATTCGCTGCTGCGATTTTCTTTTCGAATTTTTCTGAAATCATCAGACCTCCTCCTTTAAGATACTCTCAACAATTCCTTTGACATCGACGGGGTCACCAAACGCACTTTTCGTTGGATCAGTTCCATCCTCGCCATACTGGAACTGAATAATTCTTCCTCCAGTAGTACGCACGGTTCCATCATATGCCACTTTCAAATCTTGCAGAGCATTGATCATCCGACGTTGTAGATACCCGCTTTGCGAAGTTCTTACAGCAGTATCGACAAGTCCTTCACGACCGCCAATCGCGTGGAAGAAAAATTCAGTAGGGTTTAGCCCCCCTTTATAGCTATGCTTAATAAAGCCATGGGCATCAGATCCACGATCTCCTTTACGGAAGTGAGGTAAAGTTCGGTCATCATAGCCACGGACAATACGTTCACCACGCACCGACTGTTGACCAATACATCCTGCCATCTGGGTAAGGTTCAACATCGAACCGCGAGCACCCGAAACTGCCATAACTACAGCACTGTTAGTGAGCCCCAGATGCCTTCCTGCAATCTGGCCGGTCAAGTCACGAGCTTTACCCAGTACCTGCATAATCTGCATTTCAAGTGTTTCTTCAACGGTACGTCCAGGCATTGGTTCGAGTTGTCCATCCTCATAGATTTTAATCCTACGCTCAACATCGAGTGTTGCATTTTTAAGGACATCCTCAATCTGACCATACTCAGTCTTAGAGAGGTCCTCGTCATCAATACCAAATGAGAAGCCATCCAGCATGATTGCACGAATAGATAGTTTAGTTAAATCATCGATGAACTCCGCAGCACGACGCATACCATACTGCCTAATAATACGGTTCACGATTTGTCCATCAAATGCACCGATTGCTTTTTTATCAATCGTACCAGACTCAAGTTTACCATCAAAGATACGAACATATGCGTCACGTTCGCAGAGCTCTTTTTTGCAGGTCTCGCAGTTTTGACAGGAGCTTGCATGGAAGACCATGTTCAGCTCTGAGGGAAGAATTTGAGAGAAGACCTGTTTGTTGCTCCATAATTCCACACCGTTTTCTTCCTTTACTTTTTGAGGTAAATGTTCGATTTTGGTGAACCGAAGAAGATAGAGCATTTCTTCCTTTGTGAAGTACCTCATCCCATGCGTGAGCATGAAGATACCCGAAACATGGTCGTGAATACCACCGATAATCGGTCCCCCAAATCGTGGGGAGAGAATATTTTCTTCAACGGATATGAGAATATACGCTTCAGCACGAGCTTCCTCTGTTTGAGGTATATGGAGATTCATTTCGTCACCATCGAAGTCTGCATTGTATGGCGGACATACAGCTGGATTGAGACGGAATGTCCGACCCTCCACTACTTTAACACGATGCGCCATGATGCTCATACGGTGGAGTGAAGGTTGCCGGTTGAATAGAACAACATCACCGTCACGAAGCTGTCGTTCCACAGTCCAACCGGGCTCAATCATATCAGTGACGGTATCAAGATTTCCGTCAGCGAGCCGAAGCCTGCGGTTGTCAGGACGAATTACATAATTCGCCCCACAAGGGGCATTCACAGTCTGGCGGCTTGGACCATTTCTCGCCATCTGTTTAAGCTCGTCAATGTTATATGGAGTGACGTGAACAGGGATCGTCATTTCATTAGCGATGGCCCGAGGGACACCGACTTCGGTAACGCTAATATTCGGATCGGGAGATATTACTGTTCTGGCCGAGAAATTTACGCGTTTTCCTGAGAGTGATCCACGGAACCGTCCATCCTTACCTTTTAGACGTTGCGAGAGTGTCTTTAAAGGCCGTCCACTTCGGTGTCGTGCAGGTGGACATCCTGCCACTTCGTTATCGAGATACGTTGTAACATGATATTGAAGCAATTCCCAGAGATCCTCTATGATAAGCTGAGGGGCACCGGCATCTTGATTTTCTTTGAACCTTTGGTTAATTCGGATGATATCAACCAATTTGTGAGTAAGATCATCCTCTGAGCGCTGACCATTCTCGAGAATAATTGAAGGACGCATGGTGACCGGAGGAACCGGAAGCACGGTGAGCACCGTCCATTCCGGGCGGGCGACTTTCGGATTTATACCAAGCGGTACCAAATCCTCATCTGGAATCTTCTCAAGTCGTGCACGAATATCTGCTGGAGTGAGTTTGTGCTCGACCTTTTTCCCCTCCTCAACTAGAACTTCTGAAAATGTAGTTGGCTTTTCGAAATTAATCTTGAGCTGCTGTTCTCCACAGTGAGGACAGATACGCTCCTTTTTAATATCTTTTTCTGAAACTTGGTCGCCAGTGAGGTCATCTTCAGTACCAAAAACCTTTTCTAACTCGTCAAGCGAGAGAAGAAGTCTACCACATGCCCTGCAAGAAACACGGAGTAGTTTTCTAATTAAGCGTGTGTACCCGACATGAATAACAGGTTTCGCGAGTTCTATATGACCGAAGTGTCCAGGACATTCGCTTGCTTTCTGGTCACATGTCTTGCACCTGAGCCCTGGGTCGATTACACCAAGGTTGAGATCCATGAGTCCCTGCGGATAGGGAAAACCATCATCATCATAGGTGTCCGCCCAGATGATCTTTCGAACGCTCATCTCCCGAATTTCTTTAGGGGAGAGTAGACCGAACTCAATCTTTCCGATTCGTTTTGGGCTTGGCATTGCACACCTCCTATACAACATCCTCAAGTTTTAATCGCGGGGCAATACCCATGCTCTTCATCTCGTCTAGAAGCAGCTTGAACGCGTAACTCATTTCCACAGGGTAGATATCTGTCTCATTACCACAAGCAAGACAACGAGTCATGTTGCGTTTTCTGTCAAGCATTGCAATCATACCACAATGAGCACAAACGTATTCCTGCACTTTATCCGATTCGTCAAGCAAACGTTCCTTTAATGCCATTGCAGCTCCATGGCCGATCATTACGTCGCGTTCCATTTCACCAAATCGAAGGCCACCCTCACGAGCTCGACCTTCAGTTGGTTGACGCGTGAGAACTTGAACTGGTCCTCGAGAGCGGGCATGCATTTTGGAGGAAACCATGTGGTAAAGCTTCTGATAATAGATTACACCGATGTATATGTCAGCTTTGAATGCTTTCCCAGTGATTCCATCATACATAATTTCGCGACCTGTATGAGAAAAACCAATTTTTTTCAAGGATTGCCGAAGAGAACTCTCAAGCTCACCGCTAAATGCGGTACCTTTGATCCTGCGTCCTTCAAGTGATCCGACTTTACCACCTAGCATCTCAAGCATGTGCCCGATGGTCATTCGGCTGGGAATAGCATGAGGATTGATAATAAGATCAGGAGTCATACTGCTCTCGGTGAATGGCATATCCTCTTGTTGACTGATCAGTCCTACAACACCCTTCTGCCCATGCCGAGATGCAAATTTATCCCCAACTTCGGGTATACGAAGGTCACGTGTTCTAACTTTGACTAGACGTGAGCTGTTCTCGCCTTCTGTGATAATGACTGTATCAACAATACCGTGTTCGTTACTACGCATTGTAACTGAGGTGTCACGTCGTTTTTCAACAGTGATTAAGTCACTCGTTGGCTCCTCAAGGAATCTCGGTGGCGATGTTTTACCGATTAGTACATCCTTTTCCACAACAACGGTTTCAGGATTGATTACTCCATCTTCGTCAAGATTCTTGTATGCCTCAGTACCATGAGCTCCACTAACGTCTTCTTGGGGAATTTCAATTCGGTCAACTTGCCCACCAGGATAGCGGCGTTCTTCACCTTCATAGGTACGGAAGAAATGTGAACGTCCTAGTCCACGATCAATGGATGCTTTGTTAAATATGAGCGCATCCTCAATATTGTAACCCTCATAACTTAAGATTGCAACAATAAAGTTCTGCCCTGCAGGACGGTCATCTGAACCTATTAATTCTGAAGTTTGAGTATGAGTTAGAGGTTTTTGCACATAATGCAACAAATGTCCTCTCGTATCAGGTCGCAGCTTCATATTCGCTGCACCAAAACCAAGCGCCTGTTTTACCATTCCAGCGCCCATTGTAACCCGCGGACTTGCATTATGTTCTGGAAATGGGACGTGGGCTGCACCAATACCAAGGATCAGAGAGGGATCGATTTCAAGGTGCGTATGTTCTGGTGTAGCTTCATCAGGATTCATTGCAATAAAGAGGTCTTCCTCTTCTTCTGCATCGATAAATTCAACCATCCCATGCCGAACAAAGTGATCAAACTCAATTTGGTGCTTAGCAAGCTTCTCAATATCCTCATCACTAATAAGGGGTTTTCCTTCATGAAGGACAATGAGCGGACGTCGTGCCCTACCCCGATCAGTAAGAATTACAACGTCTCCATTATATTCCTTGAATGAGACGTTCATCTCAGGTAAAATTGCACCACGCCTTCTCATTGAACGTATATTTTGCACAAGTGATTTTCCGTCTTCGACTAAGCCAATTAATGCCCCATCAACGAAAACTCGTGACTTCTTTATCATCGGACCTCACCTCGTATCTTCTCGACCCCAAGTGAATGAAGGACTCGCATTACCTCTTCTTCATTATCAATTCCTTTGCTGATCTCAACCATTTGGGCAAAATTCTTCACTAGACCACAGTTCGGACCCTCAGGAGTCTCACTGGGACAAATTCGACCCCATTGTGTCGGATGAAGATCTCGGGCTTCAAAATGTGGTTGGGAACGTGAAAGTGGAGATATTACTCGACGAAGGTGAGATAGTACACTCATATGGTCTACACGATCAAGTAGTTGCGAAACACCCGTTCTCCCTCCAACCCAATTACCTGTAGCAAGTGGGTGAAGTAACCGTTCAGTCAACACATCAGCACGGACTGCAGTCGCGATCGAGAGGTCGCGGTGGCGCATACTTGCTCGTTCGAGTTGATACTTGATGTCACGTGTAAGGCGATTAAGAGAAATTCGGAAAAGATCCTCCATCAAATCGCCAGCAAGTTTCAACCGTTTGTTTGAATAGTGATCCTTATCATCAATCCTTCGTTTTTGGAGAACAAGATCAAAACAGGCTTCGGCCATACGACCCAAGAAATGAGCCTTCGCGAGGCGTTCACTTTGGATAGCTTCGAGATATCCTTCATCACCTTCTTTGAGGTCTCCATGCTGATAGTTTAGGTGAGGTAATAGATAATTATCGAGAACAAATTCAGCACGCTTGCGCTGATAATCCTTAGTTTGGTTCGGTGCCAATTTCTTTCCGACATACATAACACCGCCATCTACAGAATCGCACTCACTCTCTTCTAAGTTTTGCATCATGAAGGTAAGGATATCCTCATCGGTAGAGACAGCATTCACAACCTCTTGATCGTTGGTCATCCCTAAGGCCCTCATAAGATCGACAAATTTAAGGTGGCCTGCAACTGAGGGGAACGAGACCTCAAGGAGATTTTTCTTGTTTCGCTCAACTACAACTAAGGCACGGTAACCACGGAATTGAGAGAAAACCTTTGCTACGTAAATCCGTTCATTATATCTCTCTGTGAACTCGGTCATGATCTTGTTTGAGGCGAGATCCTCAAGCGTCATGAGCACCCGTTCAGTTCCATTTACAATGAAATATCCTCCGGGATCAAACGCGTCCTCTCCGTGAACAATTCTTTCGGAATCATTCATTCCATATAGATTGCATGAAACTGACCCGACCATGATGGGTAGTTGCCCAATGGTGGTTACGATTGGCTCCTGACGGTCATCTCCGTGAACAAGTGTAAGATCAAGTTGTATCGGCGCTGCATAAGTTAAATTGCGTAGCCTCGCTTCACTAGGAAAAAGATCACCCTGAGAACCATCGGCCTCTCGAACAAGAGGCTTTTTTACTTCAATTTTGCCCAATTCTACCCAGACAGGCTCATTGTTCTTACCGCGATTCTCAATATCGGTCTCGATTACCCTCTGTTCATCCACGACCTTTTGAAGGTTGTGAGTTAAAAAATAGTTAAAGGAGTCAAGCTGGTGCCTTGCAACATGCTCCCGTGAAAAATATGCCCGAGATAATATACTTCTATCAATCAGATTGATCAACCCTGAATTATTTTTTCGGTCTTCTGATCACAAGACGATATGATTCAGCTCTGCCAGCCGTATGACTGATTCTTACAACGCGAATAACATCGTCAACTTTTGCATTAATTGCTTTGACTGCAGGATCATCGTGAAAAATTTTTGGTAGTTGTTCAGTTGTTATATTGTAGTGGGCGAGTAGTGTTCTGACCTCATCCTCACTCATAATAGTATGGTCAGGCACCATCACATGGTTTAACACGTTCAATTTGGTGCTCAAATAAAAACCTCCGTCTCGATTTCGTTTCCTTTCAGACGCATCACCCGGAAAAATCCCACGATTCGAGTCGTGGCAACGGGCCCGGAGGGATTTGAACCCCCGACCACCTGGTTAAAAGCCAGGCGCTCTACCGGACTGAGCTACGAGCCCCAAAGGTAGGATATGTGGCATTATTACAATGCACGAAAAGTATATAAAAGTTCTTAAAATAATATATGTACTTTAGCTTTTTATTACGTCTGTTTAGATCTTTTCAGTGAATTGCTCATTGATCTCTTTTAATCGTGTCTCGTTAACTTTAATTTTCTCTTCAAGTTTTAAAATTGCTGCTCGATCGGATTCGGATACTTGTTTACCTGGTGTTTCCATACCACTAGACGCACGTAGAACTAAAAGCAGGTTTTTATCGACCTCAATGTTTTTCCGAAGCGAGGAATATTCTTCGATTGTTTTTGGATCGAGTCCCGCATCCTTTGCAAGAAGTGCTTCCATCGCAACATCTTTGCGCCGTTCGAAAATCCGCTCGATCGATTCAAGTAGTTGAGCCGGATTCACTGGTTTTGAGACAAATTCGTCAATACTCATACTATGCTCTTGAGCTTCATCCGGGGTGATCTTTTTTGCTGAGAACATTAAAACTGGAATATCCTTCATAGCAGAGTTATCCTTGATCCGCTCTAGGGTTTCCCAACCGTCCATCGGCTCCATCATAATATCTAATAAAATGAGATCGGGTTTTGTAGTTGAAAGTAAGGTAAGACACTCATCACCACCATGGGCGGCGATTGTTTGGTAGCCCCTACGTTTGAGTAACGCTACGAGCCCATCAACAATATATGGGCTATCGTCAACGATCATGATAGTTTTATTCATACGAGTTCATCTTGTATGGAGTAATTGAGATGCGATACCCTAACTACACAGGTTCCCCTTTTTTACCCTTTGCCAGAATTTTAACGTGTTGCATCCTTGGAAAGGGTACCTGATAATTCATCTTTTATCTGTTGGAGTCGGCTTTCTTGGAACTTAATATTAGTTTCCATACTCTTGATCGCCCGAGATATTTCATCGGAAACCCGCATTTTTGTATCGTTGATATTGTATGTTGTTTCGAGTATCTTTAAAAGTCGTTTATTGACGTCAATACTCTTTGAAAGTCGTGCATACTCACTAATTACTTGAGCGTCAAAACCCGACTGTTGTGCAACATCTACATCAGATTTAATTGCTTGACGACGGTTAAGCACATGCTCAATCGCATCATAGAGCTCACGGTGAGTGATAGGCTTTAAAACATAATCTTCGATATAGATCCCATACTCTTGAGCTTCTGCCGGTGTGAGCTGTTTCGCTGTAAGCATTAGTACTGGTATCTCTTTAGTAGCTGGGTTTTCCTTAATTCTCTCAAGTGTTTCCCAACCGTCCATTGGTTCCATCATAATATCTAATAGAATGAGATCTGGAGTGACGGTTTTTAGAATCTCAAGACATTCCTCTCCTCCATATGCAGCTACAGTACGATATCCTCCTCGCTCAAGCATGGTGACAAACACATCAACGATAAACGGACTGTCATCAACCACAAGAATCGTATACATCACATCACCTCACCGATTTTCTTTGCTATTGAAAGGATTTGGTCGTGGGCTTTGGCATGGTCTTCGTGATTGTTGAGAATAACGGCAACAAGAAAGTGTTCCCCAGCTCCCATCACCATAATTGAACCAGTATAACCCCGGATAGTAACTGAGTCCATCGAATGCATCTTGATGATGTTTGCTGCGGATTCTGCAGATGCAAGAATTGTTGCTGTAAGTGCACCAAACCATGGTTCGTTTAGCTCACTATCAAAATATTTTCCAGCAACAATACCATCTCTAGAAACAACAGCACACGCTCTAACACCATCAACTGATCGGATATTTTCAACAAAATTTGAGATCTTGTCTTTTAACATGGTATTCGCACCCAATATACCATCCTTCAGTAATTCATAATTCCTATGGGTACCTTAAATACATATCTTTTTTAGTTTTATCGAATTTTTCGCCGTATTATTAAATTATTCGGAAGGTGTGGTTTCAATAGAATATTTCAAAATATAAAATGAGAATAATTGTTATATATAACAATGCAAGTCACAGCGATTATTCTCAATATTCTCATAATTCTGTTGGAATTTCCCGCCGAGATTTTGAATCGAATAGAATTATATATAATTCAACAAAGAGATTGGTATGTGCTACATGAAAATTGAAACTTTTTACAATTTGAATTTATATAATAATACATATCTACACAACATTCTAGATACTCAGTGAGACCATGGCATATGAAGCATTCCTTCTAGTAATTTTCGGTCTCGCGATCTTTTTTCAGCAATTTATAATGTATCTGATGTATGTGAGAATTCGTCAATTGATTTCAGAATTGGATACGATAGAAGGAAAAATTAAAATCAATGATACGGAACTTGAAAATTTAATGCAGCGAGTCGATGAGTTCAAACGAATAAATTATGGAGATGAATGGCAAAAATAATCGCGAAAAACAAAAATTCTCGTTTAAAAAAAACGATAAGATAGATAAATCATCTGAACGAATAGTATGAGAGCGGGGCCATAGGGTAGCCTGGCCATCCTAGGAGACTGGGGGTCTTCTGACCTGCGTTCAAATCGCAGTGGCCCCATTTACTTTATTTTATGAAAGAGGATTATGAAACTCACCGATAAATGCATTCATTGCCTCCTATCGCGAGTTAAGCTTGAATGTTTTTTAGCTGGAGCAAATCCCGAACTTGAATTGCAGATAACAAAAGAATGTCAAGAGATTCTTGAAGATCTAAAGAGTTCAGATCTCCTCCACCCACAAATCGCGAGCCATGTTCATCGCCATGCTTGTTCCAGTATTGGAAATCCGGATCCTTTCAAGTTGCTCAAAGCTCAAGGAAACGAACAAGCGATATCTGTTTGTCGGAAAATTAGACATCAACTTACCAGTTTTCGTGAGCGAGTGCTGGCTTCCGTTATCGCGAATACATTTGATTATGGTGTAATGGGACACACAGTAAGCGGAGATTTTGCAACGTTCTTTGAACGCGAATTTTCCAAAGGGCTTTTTATCGATGATACGGCTCCTATTCTAAAGCAGACTAATCGTGTCGTGTACTTGACCGATAATTGCGGGGAAATTGTTTTTGACCGGCTTGTAGTAGAGTTTTTAAAAAGCCGGGGATCCCATATCACGCTCGCTGTCCGAGATGCTGCAATTCTAAATGATGCAACGATGGATGATGCTCTCTCGCTTAAATTCGATCGAATCGTTGATCATCTCACTACAACAGGTGGGAACGCTGAGATCGGGATAGATCTCGAAAAAATCCCCCAAGATCTTCGTGATGCAATTGATAATTGTACTTTAATTATTGCAAAGGGCATGGCAAATTATGAATCCTTGTCAATGTACAAGAAACTCCCCCCAGTGGCTTTTTTAATGGCGGTAAAATGCAAACCAATTGCCGATGATATTGGGGTACCAATCGGATCGAAAATAGCTTTATTACATAAATAATCAAAAACGATTTTTAATTTCATTCAATTTAAAAAAGGATTTTCAAAGCCGTGTTATTTCAGAAATTTAAGAGTTTAGAGTTGAGTAATCAGATTTTCTATATATGTAACAAGTAGGGTAGCAGTATTAGTGACATAAGCATAACAAGCATGACATAACTGATTGTTGATACAACATTTGGTGCATATTTCGCAAGACCACGCCGGTCAAGCAAACGGTCCACTCCTTCTTTCAGAATATATCCGCCATCGAGTGGGATCATCGGAATTGCATTGAAGATCCCAACATTGATATTGATCCAGCTGCACCAAAAAAGCAAGTGAATGATACTCCAATACTCAGCAAATGGTACTTTATAGTATTGTTCATCTGGTGAATCGAAAGCAAGAATTCGGAGATACTGAGCGTTCCCTGTTGAATCGAATGGTATAATTAGGAATTGAAGTACCCCAAATGGAGAGATCATAGTTCCTATTGATTGTTTGATTGATGCACCATCGTAGTACTGAACACCCATAAAGCCGGATGACCGCGTGAATTCTTGTGGCCATGTTGCAAGAGCAAAGTCATAATCCGAGACTACATCGTCTTTTTCGATATGTAGTACTACGGTATCTCCAGGTTTTGTTGTGTTTAAGATAGTTGCAATATCGTCCCTAGTATTTACAGAAATACCATTCACTGCTTTGACAACAGAACCCTGCGGGACCCCCGCCTGGTATGCAGGATAATCTTTGTAAATCCCATGAATTACCGGAGCAGTGATCGGAACTGCAAAACCTATACACAAAATTAGCAGAACAAAACAGGAAAAACCCAGAACAAGGTTGTTTGCAATGCCAGCACCAAACATTCGAGCTTTTGGCATCCCCTTTGTCTTTTCTAGTTCCTCTTCATCCGGCTCGACAAAAAACCCAATAGGAATAACTGCAAGCAGTACGCCCATTCCTTTCACTTTGATCTTTTCTACCCTACAGAGAATCCCATGACCGAACTCATGGATAGCTATTGTCAGAACAAATGCTAGCCAGACCGCAAGAGTAGAGGGGACGTATTCATTAATACCAGGTAAGAGCAGAATATTCTGCGGCTTGTAAATCCCTATCGGCTCTGGTTGTACGATTATTGTATATCGAACAGATAAAACAAGCATCGCGGTAATGAAAACCGACACCAACGCAACCATTAGAACTCCGAAGGTACCATAGATCCGAAAAACGGTGCGTATTGTTGTAAATCGATCAAAAAAGCTAACCCGCGATGTTTTGATCGCCATGATCGGACCATAGAACATAACTTGGTCCTGGAATAATTTTCTTGAATGAATATAGTACGCAATAACGGCGTAAATAATAACCAGAAGGATTATGGGAAGGACCCAATTCATGTGCTGTACCGATAGGGTGATAAGATAAATAAATTGGTTGTTTATGATAACGGCGTGATTAATTCTCACACAATTTTTTATGAAGTATGTGGGGTTTTCATATTTGATTAAATATCGATAAAACCTTCTTTATTGATCTAAATTTTTGATGTTTAAAAGTAACAGTTTATTTTCTAATGATGGGGAAAAATTTGAAATCGAATTTTTTATGCCAATTCTTTTTAATAATTTTCTAGAAGTGTTTTTGATATGATATACTCGCCTCGTGCCTCTCTTGTTGTCCCAACTATAAGCCATCGCTCGTTCCCATGCTGTTCGGCAACTCCACACGATTTTATTATCTCACCTCTAAGAGCCTGGCCGCAATAAGTGTGTGTGAAAGAGAGGATACGTGAAAATTCGGAGTGTTCTATAGTATATACTGCAGGACTATCGAATGCTAGAGAAGCATCAGTTACCTCAGCCTCAATTGTTGTCTTTCCAAGAATTGTACCACCGCCTAATGTAAAATGATTCAGATCATCGTATGAACGAGTATAGAGTAAATCAAAATACGTTCTATCAATTTGCCCACGATTCCACTTTCGTAACTCATGTAATAAAAAAATGTCATAAGGGATTTCCGGCTTCCGTTTTTCGTATACTTTTCGCCACAACTCAGAAGAAAGTTCCTCAATCTTTCTCTGTCTTATGGCATTTTGCAACGTTTTTTGGGCTAAAAACCAGTGTTTCCCATATACCACAAGATCAATATCAGATGCTTCATTATCTAAACCACAAAGAAGAGATCCCGTGCAACCTATAAAGCCAGTTGGGATTTCAAGAAGTGAAGCGAGTTTCGCTACACGGTAATTCCGAGAAATGATACGAAGCATCTCATTTTCAGGTTTGAGGACGTGCTTCACGTCACTTATCGGAATTCGTAACACCGAATCAAGATACTGAGGTTTATGATATGCTATATATGAAAAGGCATCCTCGAAATCGAACTTTCGATATCTGAACCCCTCAGCATTGACTCTTTCACCGGATGTATCGGGCACATAGCGAAGCACACATCCAACCTTTTCTTTGTTGTCATAGGTTGATACTGCATAGATCCAGCCATCCTCATCAACAATAAAGTCCCGCAATCTGATAGGATCCATTCCTATTCGACCTATAACGAAGAGAGAAGCTGTTCAATTTTTTCGGCTTGAATTCCTCTGCGCAGAATCTTTCGGTTAACAAGATCCACTACGGTGCTAGGTGCCCCGGGAAGTCGTCCACCGTCAATTAAAAGGTCACGAGGTACGGTGCATTGATCTGGTGTTGCCGGATCCATTGCACCATGAAGGTTAGCACTTGTAGCGGTAATTGGTGAATCGAATCGTTCGATCAATTGCAAAGCAAGATCATGAGCAGGCATGCGTATTCCAATCATCCCAGTTCCACCTGAGAGTAACGCTGGTAAGGAGTACTTTGCTTTAAGCACAACAGTAACTGGACCTGGAAGGAACATCTGAATAAACTCTTGTATAGAAGAATCTACAAACGCAACTGCAGCAAGCATGTCAAAATCACTGACTGCTATCGAAATCGGTTGGCTCAACGGACGTTTTTTCGCTTCATAGACTTTTTGAATTGCATTGTCTGAGAGAGCATCAGCTCCCAGTCCGTAAACAGTTTCCGTCGGATAAATGACAGTACCATCATGCATCAGTACCGAGATAGCTCTATCAAGAAAATCCATTAGAACTCTCGACCTTGAACGCGGTGGATGTCAAATACTGCTTTGTTACTAATGTGCATCACAGCAAAGACCCCTGCTTGAATAGGGTCGGTTACCACAAGATCTGCATGCTGAGGTACACTCCCCACCATTTTTAGAGATATTACAGGAATGCCTGCCTCCCTTACTCGATCCACCGCTTTCGAGACTTCTCCGCCCATAATCGATCCCGCGAGTACGAGTATTGAAGCGCGGGGTAATCGAGCAACCGCATCAACAGCAAGTGCGAGTTCCCACTCACCCACTAAAGGTATCGTGTCGACCGAGATCCGTTCTCCTCGGATATTATGACGATCCGCCTCGTTCACAGCACCAAGTGCAACTTGAGCCACTTGTGCCCCACCACCTATAATAATTACTCTTGAACCAAAGATATTGCCGAACGGTTGATAAGCTTTCACTTCATGTACTGAAGAAATATCAGTTAAATCAGCAATCAGCTTGTTTTGATCATCAGAAGGGGAGGCTTCGTACTCAAAATAGAGCTCCGCCATACCTTTGAAAGGCCCCGAATCAAACGTTTCCTGACTTATCATAACGATATTTGCCTCATGTGCTGCGACAATAGTAGCGATATCACGGAGGACACCTCTACGATTTTCGGCTATAATGCGTATAGCGTAACCTTCAGGTTCCGTCTCCATAGAAAATGCGATAGCCGGGGATCGAACCCGGGTTAGAAGCTTGGGAAGCTCCTGTCCTGCCGCTAGACTACTATCGCGTAAAAATTCTGACTATCATATTTCGTCAATTTATGCATATAAGTATCCTGACTCAATATTAACCTCATCTATATTAATTTGGAGACACGTTTATTATATATAGAATAAATACCGCCCTTTTATAGTTGTGCTATTAGGATGTATAATCGACCATCGATACTTATTAACCAACCGTCCAAGGAAATAAGTATAAAACTATTGCAGACCGGTATCGATGATAATTAAGTAAGGAGTGAAAAAATGAATTTGCGAGTCATATTCTTTTGGATTTTTATCGTTATTGGCATTTTGCTCATCATCCAACCGCTTCAAGGACAGATGGTTGGCGAACAGAACATTATCTATCAAACAACATTTATCACAAATCCCGGTTGGCAGACAAACAACCCCTCTCGGGATTATTGGGATCCCAACAAAGGGATGTACCATTATGGTATAGAAGCTGGAACAGGGGGTTATGCCTTCGTCACTGTTGATTATGATAGGGGACCATTCACACTTGAATATGATTGGATGCCGCTTAAGACTGATGATACTGCAACTTTTCGATTCGGTTTAGGAAGCAAAGAAATGGATCGCAGTGGTAAAACGATCTCTATTTCAGAATTTTCGAATGGAAAATATGGGAAACTAATGTATCTTCGTGTTATTACACCAAATAGCAAATTAGTTTCAGTGGCTTCTGGACAGGGTGACGAATTAACTCCATCTTATGGCGGACCAACTATCAGATTTGAAGATAATCAGACCTATCATGTGATCCTGAATTACGATGATGAGCTAAACACAGTCAACATGCAAGTGAGTGACAAGAATACAGGAAGACAGATCTGGAGTTATTATGTCACTTTTTCCGGGTCTCTCAGTGGCATGGACCGGTTATTTTTAGGATCTATAGGTGATTACGGCATGATGAATAAAGTTGCTGAAGGGTATATTGATAATGTTAAATTATACACAAAATCTTCCGTCACCATTACTCCTACAACTGTTAACACTATACCTACCATCGTTTCAGTAACGTTGACAAAACGTCCAACCCCGAAATTAACAACCGAAACTCCAATTCCGACTCCCACCCCAACATCACCATCATCGCCAATGTTTATACTTATAGCAATTGGCATCGCTTGTGCAGTATTTTATTCATCAAAGAACTGTCGAAAATAATAAGACAGCCTTTTTATCTTTTTTCCTTTTATCGTTTTCAAAAAAAAAAGGTTTGGGCATAGGGTTAAAGACTCTAAAGGAGAGTTAATTTCTGAGAATCGGTATAAAACCAGATGATAAATATCCGACGTTGATTGTCGACGAGTCCGCCGATTCGTTGGATGAAGTCTCTGAATATCTTGATGTATTGTCAAGTAGTGCATGACTTAAAATAGTAAAATTCCTAAAAAAGGCGCCGGTAAACCGATATCAGTTCGCTGAAGAACTATTGAATGCTCATGACAGTTATCTTGATGAAACCGATTTGTAAAATTGTAAGTAACTGTAAAATTGTTCAATTTGATTCGCATTGTTATACGGTATGACTAAAGAAAAGAAAAAATATGTTTCCGCCACATGCCAACATTGTGGAGGACTCGGGTGTCTTTATTGCAACAAAACAGGTACTGTTTTTGTCACTGCACCAAAATGTCCATGTCCACATTGCGATGGAATTGGCTGCATCTATTGTGGATTCACTGGTTGGGCTGGTTTAAAGGGAAAGTTTGAGTAAATCATCTAATCTAATTGGAAAATTTTCCTTCAATTCGATGAGGGATTACAATTTCTTCAAATCTTTTTGCAAAATATCGGTCTGTCATTCCGGCAATATAATCACGAACAAGTTCGGCAAATGTTGCAGTCTCACGGTATCTTGAGCTGATCCAGCTGGCATCAACAAAATCAGTAAAAATAGGTGAAGAACTGCGTTGCTTTTCTAAGTCATTAATATAACTGGAAAAGAGTGAACTGTACATTGCTTTAATCTTTTTTCGTTCTGATGTAAGATTCGAATTTTCATAAATATTTTCGCGAGAGAAATTCCGAAGACCAATGAGTGCTTTTTCAACATCTTTACTATAAGAAAGAAATCCTTGCTCCTGGCAATCACTGTTCTCAAGAAGGTCGTATATTAGGGTGTTGATAATTTTTCGGTTATTATCACCTAATATTTCCTGACATTCAATTGGGATACAGGTATTATTATTCAAAAGCCCGATTTCTTTAGCATCTTGTATATCCCTTCCAATGTAAGCGATCGTATCGGCGAACTTTACGACACACCCTTCGAGCGTCATAGGTGGTATGTTACGTCTCCCTTCAGAATTATCCTGTACCTTTTTATCGAACTCAGCCCAATTCGCACATGGTTTCGGAACGATCTTCACATCATCAGCTTCGCCATTATGGCTAAGAATACCATCTAATACTTGCATAGTGAGATCACAGTCCTCTATTTTGTCAAGAAACTGAACGCTCTGAACGTTATGGAAAAATTTACCAATTCCATATTCTTCACAAAGCGCAGAAAGACAGGTCTCTCCAAAATGCCCATATGGGATATGCCCAATATCATGTCCAAGAGCGATGGCTTCAATGAGATCTTCATTTAATCGAAACGCACGTCCAATTGTGCGGGCAATCCTAGAGACAATTTGAACATGTATTACACGATGCGTAATGTGGTCATTTTCTACGAGATAGAACACTTGCGTTTTATCGATATAACGGGTGTATGCCCTTGTATGGATAATACGATCGGCATCTCTGGAAAATGGGGTCCGAATATCTTCAACTTTCCGATTATACCGACGCACTGCATCAGCACTCGTTGTTGCAAGGGGTGATAAGAGCGCTTCACGTTTGTCGAGATACGTATAAATTGAAGATTCAAGCGTGGAATCTATAGGATGATGTTCGTTAACAAAGTAGTGCATCAATCTGGTGACTTGGTGTTTGACATATTAATTGTGACGTCAGATACGGTTCAAATAATTATTTACAATATAATCTCAGTGCTTAAGATACATATTTCCCATACTGGTTTTGGAATTGTTGATCTTATTCAACACAATAGATAGATAATTATGTTCTTGGAATTAGATGTGATTTTTGGGACCCCAATTCTCGATATCAAACCTTTCTCGGCTGATATTGATTTTGTCCAGTAATGATGCATTATTAATTTGTACTTAGACAACTGTTCAGATCTGCACAACTTTAAGGTGTTCAAGTGCATATTTGATGAGAAACATCAGAGATTTTTTTGGAGGAAATAAATGGTGAAGACCAATACCAAACAGCAAACACCCGACGAGTGTTCACATGAATGTACTGGCTGCCCAAGTGCAACCAGTTGCACTGAGGCAAAAGTGGGAAGCAATCTCCCACCGAAAGTGGATATTGATGTCAAACACGTTATTCTTGTTCTATCGGGGAAAGGAGGAGTTGGCAAATCGACCGTCTCTGTTAATCTCGCATTCGCACTAGCCAATCATGGTTATCAGGTTGGGCTTATGGATTTGGATATGCACGGGCCCAATATCCCAAAAATGCTAGGTATTGAGGATCAAAAATTTGCAATGATAGGGAACAAGATTGAACCAGTACATGTAACCGGGACACTTTCGGTTGTTTCAATAGCATTTGTACTACCAGATACCAGTACCCCGCTGATTTGGCGTGGACCAATGAAAATGGCAGCAATTCAACAATTTCTTGAGGACGTCAATTGGGGTTCATTGGATTATATCGTTGTTGACCTCCCGCCAGGTACTGGAGATGAAGCACTTACAATCGCTCAGCTCGCTCCAAATGTTAGAGGTGCAGTTGTCGTAACAACACCTCAGGATGTAGCTACACTCGATGCTCGAAAAGCGGTAAAATTTGTGGAAAAACTTGGTTTGCCCGTGCTTGGAATCATTGAGAATATGAGTGGAATGCTCTGTCCTCACTGCGGAAAAGAAATTGATTTGTTTGGAAAGGGCGGTGGTAAAAAGATCGCAGTTGATCTGAATGTTCCGTTTCTTGGAGCTATTCCGATTGACATCGAAATGCGCATAGCAGGTGATGAAGGACGCCCGTTTATTATCCGCAGGCAAGAGGTTAACACTAGTTGGGAAAGTGTTAATAAAGTGATGGAAGCACTCATCAAAGAAGTCGAAGGTTAAAATGGACAACATGAGAGTTCTTTCCGGCAAAGAGAAACCACTTGCGATATACAAAGGGGTAATTGCATGCTTAGAGAACACACAAGCATTCCCTGACCTCATTGAACCAATCTACCGAGAGGCAATGAACCTAGATGATGATACTCTCGATCGATTCCGTTTTGCTCTGATTCGTCTCCAACTCTATGCTGACATTCATCGCAACGAAGATCTCGAAAAAGCAATGCAAATCAAATACGTTGCACAAGTATTAGAGAAAGTAGTTTTCGGAACACTGATTATGGAACGAGAGGAGTTTGCTGCGGATTAAACCCAAGGTGGATAGGACCAGGTACTAATTAAACAAGATTTTTATGTTCATATGCACGGGTGATATGTATAAGTGCAAAACCACCACTTATTTGATTGCATTCGTTACAATGATTGTAAATAATGTGGAAGCCAAGACTATCAAACATTTTGGACAATATACAATGTATCAATCAATGGAGCATCTATGACATCACGCATGCACGCCCCACACACTACATGTCCGGGGTGCCACGAACAAGTTTTTCTAGATGAGCTTGTTAGTGGTAAATGTCCATTATGCGGTTGCTCGTTAGAAGAGTTTGAAGATTCGTTTGGTGAGTTTGAAGGAATTATAGAACGATCTGACCTTTCATGGCTTATCTTCAATTACTTTGTTTTCAAACAATTCGTTGAACTTGGAGTCCCGCCTCAGCAAATAATGGAGTTTGTCACTGCATATGAGGATAATGCAGATAAACCAATTGACGAATGGACGAAGACCGATTTTGTACTTGAGATTTCATTTGGCTGGTGGGATCGGGTTCGAATAAAGGTATGCAGTAAATGTGGAAAGTGGTTTATTAAAGGTGGGAAAAAATTGATTACCGGGGATATGCGTCACACAAATATTGTCGTAAATTATCTGTGCACGACATGTTCTACAATAAAAACAGATTAATTTTTTTTTAAATCATAAAAAACGTTTAGTTTTTATCATTCAGAAAATGCCATAATCTTGGTTTTAAAAATTTTTTATTAAGAATTAAAACAATAAATCCATTCTTAAAAAAATTAAAAATTTTCAATAAGCTCTACCCACAAGAGTTACCTTTCCTTTCTTTCCGCAGATAATACATTCACCATTCGTCCTTGGAATGTACGCGGATTTTACATCGGTTCCAAGGATAGTTGCATTTGATCTTTCCTCTAATGCGTCCCCGCACATGCGTTCATCGCACCAATGAACGACCGCAACTTTTCCTTCATTAAGCGCTGCGTTAAGTCCTTCAATTGATTTCACAGTGCAGAGTCGATTTTTCAAATGTTCTTTCGCATTTTGGCGCATTACATTAGAAATTTCAGCAAGAATTCGATTGATACCCGCTTTGATATCTGAACGCTCAAGTGCTACTTTCTCACCAGTACGTTTCACTGCCATTACTTTACCTGAGTCTATATCTCGTGGACCGAGTTCGAGACGAAGAGGTACACCACGAAGCTCCCACCAATAATATTTCGCACCCGGACGAATCTCACGAGTGTCTAGTTTTGTACGGAATCCCATCTTGAGTAATTCATTTTCGAGGTCTTTCGCAGATTTAATAACGTCTTCATGACGATTACCAATCATTATCGGAACGATCACCATTTGAATCGGAGCAATAATAGGGGGAAGAATAAGTCCTTTATCATCACCATGAAGACTAATCAACGCTGCAATTGATCGCTCCGAAATCCCATAACAAGTCTGGTGGGCGAATTGTTGTTCACCATTTTTATCTTCATACTGTATTGCAAACGTCTTCGAAAAATGATCGCCGAGATGGTGAACCGTTCCTATTTGGAGCGATCGTCCATCAGGCATAATAGTATCGACTGCAATCGTATAATCAGCACCCGGGAACTTATCCCAATCAGGACGTCGAGATATTAGTACCGGAATACAGAGTCCATCGTAGAACTCTTGGTAACGATTGATTGCATCTTCTACTTGTTTATTCGCCTCTTCCCACGTTGCGTGCACCGTATGTGCTTCTTTAAAAGAAGTTATTTCACGAAGCCGAATGAGAGGCCGGGTATGTTTTGTCTCGTAACGAAATGTGTTTACGATCTGGTAGATCTTTAGAGGAAGATCAGCATGTGAACGAATCCAGAGAGCATACATTGGATAGATTGCTGTCTCACTTGTCGGGCGTAGAGCGAGCTTGACATCGAGTGGGGTCGTACCACCATGTGTAACCCAATATACCTCATCCTCAAACCCTTTTATATGCTCAGCTTCTTTCATAAATTCCTGTTCTGGTATGAGTAATGGGAACAGTGCTTCTTGATGGTCACGATCGAGTAGATTACGCAATTGTTGGTATACATTTTTTCGAATCGCAAAACCGTATGGATACCAGACATAGAGGCCTTTGACGGGATAGCGGACATCCATGATCTCCGCACGCCATAAAATGTCATTATACCACTCGGAAAACTGGTGTTTGGGTGGTAGTGCGCCCGTGTCCTCGTCCATGAAAAATCCTTAAACTACCAATTGTATGATTTGAGGTGTAATAAAAGCCTCGACGATCGCAGCAACAGTTATCAGAGGAAGAACGAGAAGGACAAAAAGATGTGCAAGACGTTGTGCTTCTGCTGATGCGTCGCCTGAACCATAATACTCATTTACCAGCGATTGGGAAAACATGATACCTAAGGCACCTGCGATTACAAAACCAGGAATCTCAAATACACCGTGGGGTAAAATTGCTGCAGCAACAAAGGTAAAACTGTGTTGTTTATGCACAAGTTCCATGATAGCTCCGATTACTATCCCATTCAGGCTCATAATAACAATCGTCAAAATACCAAAAGATGCTCCTCCTAAAAACAATAGAACGCAGGCCTCGAGATTGTTAGCAAAAATTTTTCCCGCAACTTCAAGGGCAGAACCCCCCATCACTTGTCCTCCAACCTGCTTTTCAAATAGGCGCATAAACTCCTCACCAATATCAGGATGTTGTGCCGTTCCTACCCACCCCACCAAAATTGTAGAAAAAAATAGTAGGAAAATGATAATAACTGCATTCTTTAGGGTGGGGTCAGACATAAAGTATCATCCGTATCATATCTCGAATACCTGGGGCAAGACCTACTACGATCATAGCTAACAAGACGAGATGCCAGAACGCTTGGTTTGCCTCCTTTCTATAGAGCTCCATTATGTAGATTGCAGGGAATATTACTAAAAGTTTTAAGGGAAACATCACAAATCCAGTGCCGGTCAGTTGGATGAGCCCTGATCCAACAACATGCTCTTCGATATAATGCAACGAAGGATGAAAATCGATACCAAAGCTTGTCGCACTTGCATCTAGCATATGGCCAAAGATAAGCGTCAAATAGAGCGGCTCAGTAACGTAATTCCAAGAGAGGATATATCTCATACACGCCCAGACCGCAATGGATGTTGTAATTGCCATTGCCAGGATAATACCGAATATTTTAGGATCAACGGTTGTATTTTTTAATCCCCAAGCAAGCAAAATAAGGGATACTGTAAAAACTGAAAATATACCGATAATTGTGTAAAAAGTAAGAAAATTTTTTGTTAATCCCTGCATTGTTATGTATCTTGAAAGGAAGAGCATTCCTAAAGTATAGAAAAAAAGGACAAAATAAATTAAGGGAGTAACAAGAAGGAACTGGACATCTCCTTTTATCATTCCAGTGTCTTGTATTACCCTCAAAACCCCTCCCAATACAACATAGGGGAGAGTAGCAAGAATGAATCGAGTATCAATCTTGAATCCAATATCAGATAACCACGAAGATTGAGACATCCATCGATACAATAAATAAACACCAATAACCAGAATGATTGCGTAGGTGAGAGTATCAACAACGTTGTACGGTTGACCGTATTTTATGGGATCGATGTAATATTTGTAGATGAACTCACTAATCATTTCTGATCTAAATGAGTGCAGATCCCATAAAAGTACTCAAATTGAAGCCTTTCGATAAATCGAGATGGATGCAGCTTCCTCGGGACGTTGTTATCGGTCATGATGTACTCCCACAAATCCCTGCTGTTTGCAAAGATTTACAACTTGGTGATACTGCGCTTTTAATTTCTGGTAAAAGCACCATGAACCTTGCTGGAGACCGCATTTGCAGTTTATTAGAAGAAAAATATTCCATTACAACATTCACAGCTGACACTATAAGTACCTCAATTATTAAGAAAGCTGAGACTGCCGCCTTAGCTGTTGACTTCGTAATTGGCGTTGGAGGTGGCAGGGTAATCGACACTGCGAAGATCGTTTCTTACAATACGGATTGTCAGTTCATCTCCGTTCCAACCGCTGCTTCACATGATGGTATAGCATCCGCCCGAGCTTCGATACCAACGGGTAAGGGGAATGTCTCTGTCGAAGCTCATCCACCGATTGCCATTGTTGCGGATACCGAGATTATCGCTGCTGCCCCTCACCGGCTACTCGCCGCGGGATGCGCTGATATCATATCCAACTACACAGCTATTCTTGATTGGGAGCTTGCTCACCGAGTTAAGGGGGAACCAATGAGTGAATATGCAATGGCTCTATCAAAGATGACTGCGGAGATTCTCGTCAAGAACGCCCATATAATTAAACCCCATACTGAGCAATCTGCGTGGTTTGTTACAAAAGCTCTAGTTTCAAGTGGGGTGGCGATGAGCATCGCAGGTTCATCACGTCCAGGAAGTGGAGGTGAGCACAAATTCTCCCATGCTCTTGACAGAATTGCACCAGGAAAAGCATTACATGGTGAAAGTTGTGGAATAGGAACAATTATATCGATGTACTTGCATGGTGGAGACTGGAAAGGTATTCGTAGTTCATTAAAAACGATAGGTGCTCCAACAACCCCGGCTGATATAGGAATTGATGATGAAACTGCAGTTGAAGCCCTGTTGATGGCAAAGACTATCCGACCAGAGCGCTTCACTATTCTCGATATGGGACTTACTAGACAGTCAGCAGAAAAAATTGTTAAAATGCTTTATAAGGATTGATGAGTATGGCAGAAGCGAAAACCAAGGTGACCCTAATCGGTACAGTTCATGCAAAGCAAGGTGTGGAGTTCGTGTTTGAGGGAGAAGTACCGGCCTGTGATAACTGCAAAGTTAAAAAGGTATGTCACAATTTACAAAAAGGTCGGAAATACCGCATTCTTACAGTCCGCACTACACATCATGAATGTCCCGTTCACCTCAATGGCGCAACTGCAGTTGAGGTTATGGAAGCACCTATCACGGCACTCATCAGTGCGGATATGGCAATTGTTAATTCAAAGATCAAATTCGAATATGGCTGTAATAAAACCGAATGTAGAAGTTTTGAGCTTTGCCACCCTGATGGTATTGTTGATGGTGAAAAGTATGTGGTAATTGATGTTCTTGGAAATGCCCCTGATATCTGCGAAAAGGGACGGGCACTTAAATTAGTCGAATTACGAGGCGTATAATTTTTACTCTTTTTTCAGGGCTCTGCAATCAAAGCAAGTTCTTGTGCGATTGAAAAGATTTGAGTATAACCAACAAGATCCTGTTTCCAGCGTTCTGGGATGGCGTCAATGCCCCAAAAAGCTCCGGCAAGGGCACCGCAACAAGCACCAACTGTATCAGAGTCCCCACCTAAATTTATAGCGGAGATTAATGCATCTTCAAATGAATCGGCGTTCATGAAACAATAAAGGGCGGCATGAGCGCATAGCAATGCATCAAGTGATGGGTCTGGAGGAAATTTTTGGTACTCCCCAAGCCGGTCGAAGACTTCTGGGTATTTGCACAAGTTACTTGCATATCGAAACGCCTCTTCCCGTGATTTACCGCGACACATTGAACTCGTCATAAGATTGAGCCATACAGAAGAATGTGCGGCAACCAAATCATAATGCGTTAAACGAGAGCATACAATACTCATCGCTGGTACAGATGTTGGGGCATAATAGATCCCAATTGGAAAACCTCGCATTACACTTCCATTACTCCGGCTAGTCCCAGCCTGTTTATGGACGATTTCAGCAGCATTATCATATTGGATCCCCTTTATGATCAAATCAAAAACTTTGGAGGAGGTGGGACCGAACCACTGTGGATTTTTTTTATACTCAGCAAGAAACCGTGCCATCAAGTCTGAAGGATCGAGCCTGCGGCAAATAATAAGTGTTTGCGCAACTGCCAGCGCCTGCATCGTATCGTCGGTTACTTCTCCTTTTCGACGTGGATAAAGACCCCCTGGTAACATTTCTGTTACCCGCTCTCGAGGTGCAAACGATCCTTCCAAAGGCGCACCCATAGCATCCCCAATTGCGAGCCCAATCAAAATTCCACAGCTGCGCAAGTAATGGGATATAAAGATCACCAAAAAGATATATCAGCAGATAAGCAAATGTAATTTTTTGCGGAAGGTGATAGTGTGCAAAAAGAAGAGTTACTCCATTTACATATGCTATTGATTCACATTAAGAAGTATTATGAAGGTATCACTAATGAAGAACTCCCAACCAATCGTTATAACTCTCTTGCAATCTCTCCAGTTCATATTCACAAAGATAAAAAAGCTCACAAGGAAGCTCTCCTTGTACTGGGCGACGAAATCGTCACCCACATTCACGGGCAACGAATGCCTGTGGTGACCTATTCTACCAATGCTGCATCAACACGAGTTGCAGCCGAACATTAATTGTCATGGATGAGGTACAGGCATTCCGGGAGATCATCTCCCGCATTCTATCCCTCGAACCTAATGACGAACGAATTGTTTCAGTGAAAATCGAGATCTGCAGAAAGTATAGGCTCAATGCTGTTCCGAAGAATTCTGCTATACTTGCTGCCGCACTTCCAAATCAGAGAGAAAAGTTACGTAAGCTATTATTAGTTAAACCTACACGGACACTTTCTGGAGTGGCACCAATCGCTGTCATGACCTCGCCATCCCCTTGCCCACACGGTAAATGTATCCCTTGTCCAGGTGGGCCAAATCATCCGTTCAAATCCCCACAAAGCTATACAGGTGAGGAACCTGCAGCACGACGTGCTCGTGAGCATGATTACGACCCTTACAGGCAAGTTCAAGCACGCCTCGCTCAATTTGAGATTCTTGGTCATAGAGTCAATAAAGCTGAGTTAATTGTGATGGGGGGGACAATAACCGCTCGTTCCATCGATTATCAAAAATGGTTTGTTTGTCGGTGCATTGAGGCGATGAACGAATATTCCCATATTTCAACCAATGAACCCCCTACTTTCGAATTCGAAACAGTGTCTCAAACAAATGAGTTATCAGATGTCCGCTGTGTAGGTATTACATTTGAAACCAGACCGGACTGGTGCAAACGTGAACACATCGAACAGATGCTCAAATTAGGCGTTACTAAGGTAGAGTTGGGTGTTCAAAATACTGATAATCGGATCCTTCAATTGAATCGACGAGGGTGCACCGTTGAGGATACGGTAAAAGCAAACAGACTTTTACGGGATGCAGGTCTAAAGGTTGGATTTCATTTGATGCCAAATCTACCTGGCTCTGACATTACAACCGACCGTAAGATGTTTGAAACGATATTTTCCGATTCTCAATTCCGACCAGACTTTCTCAAGATCTATCCAACGCTTGTAACTCCTGGTTCAGAGATAGAGCAACTATGGCGGTCTGGTAAATATATACCCTACAATGAGGAGGAGATGATAGACCTTGTTGCGTACGCAAAATCATTGATTCCTGAATATACTCGCCTTCAGCGTATACAAAGAGACATACCAGCTAAACTTATCGTTGCTGGTTCCCGTCACTCAAACTTTCGACAACTTGTACAACATCGCTTAAGCGAGATGGGAATCCGCTGTCGCTGTATCAGGTGCCGAGAGATTGGTCGCCTACCCTCTAAGGTTAATACTGAAATTCAAACATTCACCTATGAATGTTGTGGTGGTAAAGAACACTTTATCTCTTCAATCTCGGGTGATTCTCTTATCGGTTTTGCCCGTTTGCGGTTTCCATCATCAGTGTTCTCATCAGAACTCGAAGGATCGGCACTTTTGAGAGAACTTCATGTTTACGGGAGTCTTGTGCCACTTGGCAGAAATGCAGATGATGATGAGTACCAACACCGGAGTCATGGTAAAGATCTCCTTTCTCGCGCCGAAGAGATCTCACAAAATGCTGGGTTTCGACGGATTGCGATTATGAGTGGCGTCGGTGTACGCCCATACTACCGCAGGCAGGGATATGAGCGGGCAGGGCCATATATGGCAAAGGAGATTATATGAAGCCCGCAACGCTCGAATTTATTCGGCAACGATTTGCCGATTATTACAAAAAGACGGTGTTGAACGCACCTTCTTCAATCGAGCAGCGGGAGTGGGGGTTTGTTTTATTCTCTCCTGGCTATCCCGAAATTCATATGCGACGTCACATTGGTTTCTCCGGAAAGGATGAGCTTTTCGAGTACCTGAAAAATCTTGTACCAGCTCATGTTTACTATTCCAGCGCTTATTATGAACGGCCAGATGCTCCAACTATGAAAGAGAAGCACTGGTTAGGAGCAGATCTGATTTTCGATCTTGATGCCGACCATCTTATGCGAGGACCGTACGATATCATGCTTGCTAGAGTAAAACAAGAAGCTGAAAAACTCCTTGCAATGCTAATCAATGAGTTTGGGATCGACTCTAAGACTATTGATATTGTATTCTCTGGTGGACGAGGCTATCATATACATGTTAAGGATATTGCATTCCGAACTTGGAGCAGCGCCGAACGCCGTGAGTTGATCGATTATGTTTGTGGTATTGGGATTGATCCGGTGTCAATGCTCGTATTAACACGACATTCACATAGTGGCTGGCAAGATCGATATCGTGACACATTAATTGATTATCTCAAGTGGCTAGGGACTTTACCAAAAAAAGATGCCACAATCCATCTATCGGAAATTCCAGGTGTTGGTAAAGTAACCGCTGAAGATATGCTCCAAAAGTTGGAAATAATTGTCGCTGAACTTACCCACAGTCCCTCGGCTACACTTTTCAAGAAATATCGTGGACTTTCTCAAATTGTATCGGCGGAAGATGGGGTCTTTAAAAAACGGCTTCATGAGCGGGCAGCACTTGCCGATGAACCAGTTACCACTGATACCAAACGGCTCATCAGGATGCCTACGTCACTTCATGGGGGAAGTGGTATGCGAGTTCAGCAGATTGAAGCCCGAAATCTTGCTGGATTCGACCCATTGACTGATGCAATTGTATTCGGAACACGTGCTGTCAGACTTGACCTACAATTTAACCTAACCATGCCGATGCTCGGAAGCACTTATCAGCTTGAAAAAGGGATCATTACAGTACCAGAAGCGATGGCGGTTTTCCTCTGCTGTCGCGGGATCGCAGAAATTGCTTGAGGTTCGTTTATGGTGGGGCTCGATGACTTACGTAAGGTGCTCCTGTCGGAACGTGAAACCGGACGTTTAACTCAAATACCTCAAGATCTTTTTGATCGAACGCACACTGCGGTATCCAATCTCCTGTCAAAAGTTTATGCAATCGAGGACCCACTTTCCGATGAAGCACGTACAATCATAGAAGAGACGATGAGTATACGAGAGACAGCTGATGATATCTTCGTCATTCGCGCAAAGAAGATCATCACGCTAGCTGAGAGCCAAGCTCAGGGTAATTATATTGATCGTGATGAGACAAAGAGAATGATTCCACCAGAACGTGAAATGTTTGATAGTATTACTAGCGCAATAGGAGATTGCCAAAGTAAGTTGTTTACTAACATCCATCAATCACTGGTTGTACAGCACAATACTGATCTTTCAGGGACGAAAAATCAACCACCCTCTCACGAATCAACCGCAACACCATTATCTTCTCCACCGCTCTCTCCACAGTATACTCTTGTGAAAGTCCTTGCAGACATAGATTCCTTCATGGGTATTGATGGGAGAATATATACGCTCACACAAGGTGACATCGTTATGCTACCCGAACGAAATGCCGAGGTTCTTGTCGAGCGCAACATAGCATTAAATATGAATCTTAGCAAATAGTAATGGTATTCGATATAAAAACGGGGTAATTATAATGAAAATGCCAGCGAAATTCAAGACTTACTGCCCCTTTTGCAGAATTCACCAGATGCACGAGGTCGAGAAAGTAAAGAAAGGAAAGACGACCGGCCTCCATTGGATCGACCGACAAAAAGCACGCAGGGGAACAGTGGGCAACATGGGCAAATTCTCCAAGGTTCCAGGGGGCGACAAACCGACCAAAAAAATTAACGTTCGGTATCGATGCCTCACTTGCGGAAAAGCCCATTTACGCAAAGGTTTCAGGGTCGCTAAATTTGAATTGACGGAGTAATTGGAATGGTACGGGAAATTCGAGAGAACAGGAGCAAATTTTTTAAAGTGAAGTGTCCGGATTGCGAGAATGAACAAACCGTCTTTGAGAAAGCAAGTACTGTAGTAAACTGCATAGTTTGTGGCAAGGAAATTGCCATCCCGACTGGCGGTAAGGCAAAATTCAAGGCTGAGATCATCGCTGATCTCACGTGATAGAGTCGACATGCAAGACCGAGATTGGCCACAAGAATCGGAACTTGTTGTCTGCACAGTTGTAAACGTAAAAGATTTTGTAGCGTTTGTTTCACTGGACGAATATAACGGACGTCAAGGACTTATTCCTATTTCTGAGATTGCAACTGGTTGGATCAAGTATATCCGTGACCATATACGCGAAGGGCAAAAGATTGTCTGTAAAGTGCTCAATGTCGATAAAAGCCGTGGACACATCGATTTATCGTTAAAAGATGTTAACGAGCACCAACGCCGTGAGAAGATACGTGAGTGGAAAAACGAATCCAAGGCAAAAAAATGGATCGGATTTGTTGCTCAAGCGGCCGGGGAGCCACCAACTGCCATTGAAGATACAATCCTGGATAAATACGGTGCCTTTTACCCTGTTTTTGAAGATATTGTCATTGAAGGTGAAGCAGTAATTAAAAAACTCGGACTTTCGAAAAAGGCAAGCGATGCGTTATTACATGTAGCTCATGAAAATGTGAAAGTTCCGAAAGTCGAGGTAACCGGGCATTTAATTCTCATAAGCACCCAGCCCGATGGGATTAGTGTGATCAAAAAGGCTCTTAAAAGCGCCGAACCAAAAATCCCCGGGGTTGATATCGAACTTCTCTATCTCGGGGCTCCAAATTACCGGATAAAAGTGACTGCACCTGATTATAAGAAAGCTGAAAAAGCTCTCGAAAAGGCTTCAAATGCCGCAATCACAGTCATTGAAAAAGCGGGCGGTGAAGGAAAACTCGTTAAGAAACCAAAGTCAGGGAAAAGTCAATGACAGGTCGGATAAGACGTTGCCCGCACGATCAAACTTACACACTTTCAGTCTCGTGTCCAAAATGTGGTGCGCCAACGGTGACTGCTCACCCCGCACGTTTTTCCCCCGAGGATAAGTATGGAAAATATAGGAGGATGGTGCGGTGATTGAAGATATCAGTGTAAATTTTTTAGAAAGTTTCAAGGATCGAAAACTTGTTTCCCCCATTCTAATTGAAGGATTACCTGGTATCGGGCAGGTTGGTAAACTTGTCGCTGAGCATATGATACACATGCTTGGCGCCGAGAAAATCGCTGAAATACATTCAATCTACTTCCCGCCACATGTCATTATTGACAAAAATGGAGTTACTAAGCTAATAAAAAATGAACTTTATCTATACCATACAGAAGAATGTGACCTGGTATTTTTAGTTGGAGATTACCAGAGCACCTCCAATGAGGGACACTACATCCTAGCAGACCAATACCTTGATATTGCAACTGAACTTGGCATCAAACGGATTTTTACACTAGGTGGATTTGGTGTTGGGCATCTCGTAGAGGAGCCCCAAGTACTCGGTGCTGTAAACCGATTAGATTTGCGCTCTGAAATTGAAGCAGCAGGAGTTGTTTTTGAGCGAGATGAACCTGGCGGTGGAATTGTTGGAACAGCCGGTCTTTTACTCGGATTGGGGGCTTTACGGGGAATCGATGGTATTTGCCTTATGGGAGAAACAAGCGGGTATCTTGTTGACCCAAGAAGTGCCACGAGTGTCCTTTCTGTCCTTTCAACACTATTGAAATTACCAGTCGATCCAACCCAGCTCAATAACCGTGCTGCGGAAATGGAGAGAGTAATCGAAGGTTTGATTGAAGGCGAGAGATTGCAGCGGGACGAAGAGCTGAACTATATCGGGTAATATGCTTGCAAACGCTGATCTGCATATTCATTCCCATTTTTCAATGGCAACATCAGCATCGATGCTACCCGAAAATCTTCTTGAAACATTCCATAAGAAAGGAATTCAAATTGTAGGTAGCGGTGATGCACTCCATAAAGATTGGCAGAATACATGGAGGCCCTATCTTGAGAATGATTTTGGAATTATTGTGGTTCCAACTGCTGAAGTTGAGGATCAAAAACGAGTCCATCATCTAATTTTAGCAGAAGACTTCGCACAGTTCGATTCATTACGTGATTTGCTAAAACATCGAAGTCGAGGCATAGATTCAAACGGAAGACCCCATGTGAATCTTATGGGTTCCGAAATTGCTGAGGATGTGCATGAAATCGGTGGCCTTCTCGGTCCAGCACATGCTTTTACGCCATGGACGGCGATGTTTGCCTATTATGATCATGTTATGGATTGCTATGGAACAGAACCAATCGATTTTCTTGAACTTGGGCTGTCTGCTGATAGCTCTTATGGTGCCGGAATTCCAGATTTGTATAATGTTCCATTTCTTTCTAACTCTGATGCACATAGCCCCCAACCAGAAAAGTGCGGACGAGAATTTAACCGACTCAAACTTAAAAGCCTAACAGTGAAGGATGTGTTTGATTGCATATGTGAGGGGGCAATTGAAATGAATGTTGGTTTTTTTCCAGAGGAGGGAAAATATAATCGGACTGCTTGTATCCGTTGCTTTACCCAGTATTCCCTTGTAGATGCTATCCGACATGGATGGCGATGTCCAGTAGATGGCGGTATTCTCAAAAAAGGCGTGTATGATCGTGCACGAGAACTGTCAATTGGCGAATCCCATCCACGTCCTCCTTACCTCCATATCATTCCATTGGGACAGATAATTCAGACAGTCGAAACGGCATCATCTCCATATACTAAGAAATGCCGTAATATTTACGAATCTTTTATTACAAGTTTCGGGAATGAGATTGAGGTACTTATCAATACACCTGTTTCGGAGATCCAATCCTTACATCCAAAAGTGGCGGACGCGATCGATGCACTTAGGAATGGAAAAGTGACATTAAATCCTGGTGGCGGAGGTCGTTACGGCACGTTTTCTTATTGATTTGTCTCCTAAAGAATCTCTTTTTTTCATTGCGTAAAGATTAAGGAAATTGCACGCTAACATGAATGTTCAATGCTTAAAGTTCATCGGGATATTTGTGGGTATTGCGGCTGTTGTGTCTCAGTTTGTCCAGAAGGTGCCCTTGAATTGATCGACGCGTACCTTTGTGTTGAAAAGAATTGTACTAGCTGCGGAATCTGCGCCAAAGTCTGTCCATTAGGTGCATTAGAGGTCGTCCATGAAAAATAAGTATGACGTTCTCGTCATTGGCGGTGGTCCAGCTGGAGCCATTGCCGCTCGAACGGCAGCTCAGAAGGGTCTATCCGTTTGCCTTATTGAGAAACGATCGGCAATTGGGGCACCCGTGCGATGTGCTGAGGGTATCGGTCAAGCAGCGCTATCTGAATTTGTTAAACCCGATAAAAGATGGATATCTGCCGAAATGAGTGGAGCTACCATTGTTGCTCCTGACGGCACCGTTATGGAACTTGAGTCCAACTTAGCGGGAAATAAGGTTGGATATATCCTTGATCGGAAGATCTTTGATCGAGAACTAGTATGGCAAGCAGCCGAAGCAGGATCCGACATTTCTGTAAAAACACGGGCAACGGCCCCGATCATGGATGGTGGGATTGTTAAAGGAGCCAAGGTAGAGTTCTGTGGCAAAGTGTCGAATGTACATGCAGAAGTAGTTATTGCGGCCGATGGTGTTGAATCTAAATTTTCACGCTGGTGCGGTATTGATACCACAGTACCTGTTCGTGAGATAATGAGCTCGGCTCAATATGTAATTACAGATATTGACATCGATCCTCACTCAACCATTTTTTATCTTGGTAACGAGGTCGCACCTGAAGGCTATCTCTGGGTTTTTCCTAAAGGAGAAAGAACGGCCAATGTAGGAATTGGGATAAGCGGTAGAAAAAGCAAGACAGGTCACCGTGCGAAGGACTATCTCGATAAATTTGTCCACAAAACATTCCCAAAAGGAAAAACTATTGAGTTTATTGTCGGGGGTGTTTCAGTCTGCCAACCACTCGATTGTACTGTAAGTAACGGACTTATCATCACAGGAGATGCAGCCCGTGTTGTTGACCCCCTCACTGGCGGTGGTATTTATAATGCGATGTTCACTGGTCACCTTGCGGTTGAAGTTGCTGCAGATTGTATAGGCAAGGGCGACACAAGCAAAAAAGCATTGATGGCGTACGATGCAGGGTGGCGAGCATCCAAGATCGGCAAATCCCTCAAACGCAATTACCACATCAAAGAGTATTTGATCACACTTTCAGATGAAAAATTGAATGCGATTATTCGTTCCGCTTCAAAACTCAATCTGACGGAATTTTCTACGCTTAATCTTATTAAGGAATTAATAAAGGTCAACCCAAAACTTGTCCTAGAATTAGGTGCTCTCGCTGCTTCACTCCGTTAATTTTTTATCATTATCTTAGAAAGTCAAGGACAAATTTATCGAACTCGTTTTTTTAGACATTGCTAGAGAAATACGTGTAACCATCATCGCACTTGAAATAATTTGTGCATGAAAATCTGTATGTGATTTGTGGTGTAGATGAAGCAGGGAAGGGTTCAGTGCTCGGTCCGATGGTAGTCGTTGCAGTAGGTGTCCAGTCCGATACTGTTTTTTCCAATTTGAATGTGAAAGACTCCAAACTGCTCTCAGCCGAGCAGCGTGAACGTCTTTTTAATCAAATCTGCCCTTTGTGCAAGTTGGCAACAGTAGTTATTTCTGCGGAACATATCGATTCGCGTTCCAGTAATGTTACAATGAACCTGTGTGTGGCCCGGGCACATGCAAAAGTGATCCGACAGATCTGTCCAGACACTGCATATGTGGATGCTTGTGATGTAAAACCAACACGATATGCCCAAATGGTACGAGAATATCTAACGTCAGAATGTGAGATTGTTTCAGAACATCATGCGGACAAAACCTACAAAGTTGTATCAGCCGCAAGTATTGTTGCGAAAGTTTTGCGAGATAGGGAGATTGATAATTTAGCTAAAATTTTCGGAAATATCGGAAGTGGATATCCATCGGATCCAACAACGATTGAATTCCTTTCATCTTATATCAATAAATACCACACCCCACCCTCGTTCGCACGAAAGAGTTGGAAAACAATTGGGAGATTGATGGCAGCTTTTGAGCAGAGAACTCTTGTCTAACTTTCAGATCTTGAATAACGTTAGTTGATAATTTTGATATCCTCAATTTTTCCTTTTTTCGACTTAATTCTATAAATTTGATCAAGAGATGATCAGATTATACTTATTTCTATACTGCAAATCTACTCTGTATGACCGGACAGGAAATTGCAGTTAATATCCCACAGACTCTTGACCCCGTTTACAGTAACATGATCCAAATTGCTTACAAAGATGATGAGTTCACATTCGTTTTCCTCCACCAAATACCTTCAATCAATCAAGCACGAGCAAAGGCGATTGTTTCTATAACACCTACACATGCGAAGAACTTGCTTACAGTGCTATCAAAAACCGTATCAGATTATGAATCAAAATTTGGGAAAATCAAAGCTGCTGATGAAAAGCAGGGAGACGGTAGCGTCACAACATTGCGGGGATATTCTTAACCAGATATTTTATTATCGGAAAGAACGATACTGTGAGGTGTTACGCCGCCGTGGCTTAGCGGTATAGCGGCTGATTCGTAATCAGCAGGTCGGGGGTTCGAGTCCCCCCGGCGGCTCTTTTTATCAGGGATTCAAAGCCCTTAACGTTTTTTGTTATTAATCTTTATTCTCGTAGATGTTGCGTCCGAAGCCTGAGTACCATAATTTACAGACGCAAACACGTATCACATTAGACCACCCCACCACTACTAAGCGATGAACGTCAACGGGAACCTCTCCCCGAATGAACAGCAGCGGATGGCTAGTTTCTTTGCAGAGCGACGCATCCCCGCGATTTTTGAACGTGCCATTGAAGGTTACATCACAAAAAAGGTGGGCAAATCGTGGGATAATCCCGTAATTCTCGAACGCCTCCGCCATGCGATCGTTGCCCAGAAAGACGGTTACTGGAAGCCATCACAGCAGAGGAGATTAAAGTACACGAAAGGGTACAGTGTGCTCGGGTACCTCGGATATCATTTCCCCGTCTATTTCATGCAGACCGAACACCTGGTTGCCATGCTCGCCCGCGATGGACTGTTGAAAAAAACCATGACTGTACTGGATGCAGGCACAGGCCCGGGCGTCGTCCCATTCGCAATCGCGGATTTCTATTCAAGGCTGGATGATGCACGGACAACTATTTATTCGGTGGAGCGATCCGAGGAGCATATCGAAGCTTTCAAGTACCTTCGAGATCACTGCACAAAAAAAGATGCAAACACCAGTATCAAACTCCCGTTTATGGCTGATATTACCACCGTTGACCCTGTAAAAAACTTAGAAAAGATCGATCTGCTGATCTTTTCCAATGTCCTCAACGAACTGAACACCGCCTCACCGGAACAGCGTGCGGATCTCGTTATGAAATTTGCAAAACAACTCTCTCCGGATGGATTGATTCTCATTGTTGAACCTGCCGGAGAAACAACATCGACGCAGCTGCGGATATTGTCGCTCACCTTAAAAAAGCGGGGGCTTACGATCCACAGCCCCTGCTCGTTCATCTGGAGTACAAATTGCACACCGGACCGGTGCTGGAGTTTTGTGACCGCACCATCCATCATACCCACGCGGCTGATGGAGACGCTTGCAGCATGCAAGGAGCCGTTCCGGTATGTGAACACCGATATCAAATACAGTTACGTGGTGCTCAGGAAAGACTGGGAAACATGGAAGCAATATCGTGTGCCAGCCGGATCGCGGGTTTTGCGTTTGTCACAAATTCACCGTCACGCCAATAAACGGGTCAACATCATTGCGGCAAAGATGTCAGAGGATCTTGGCGATGCAAAGACCCACATGTTCCTGCTCTGCGATGGTTCGGCAAAAAAGCCGGTATATGCGGTGGTGCCCTCGTATCATATCACAATGGAGAACAAAAAAATTGTTTCAGCACCATATGGGTCAATTCTCGAACTGCAGAACGTGCTGGTGCGGTATAACGGGGCCCATGATGCGTATAACCTGCTCGTGAATAGGAATACGGGAATCATCCCGACAACCACGCATAACACCCGGCATGAACCAACATTAAAAAATTAGCGATTTATTGTTTTTTGCTCTTAACCTGATATAAATTTAAAAATGATTGTGATAACCCACCATTATCGGGTCATGTCACGGTGAATCTGTTTGCACTTGTTACAGTTGTGCCATCCGTATTTGTTATTGTGACCCCATACAGACCGAGTGTCGCTCCGGGAGGTATAACCAGATTACCGGTGATCTGGGTGGCTGTAACACTGACGACAGTGAAGGATATCGTCGTTGGAGCCCGGGTATATGTTACGGTAGCACCGGGCTGGAATCCGGTACCAACAATGGTAATGGGCACAGTGGTGCCATGGACACCAGTGGCGGGTGTATTGCTGGTGAACGTTGGTGTCGGTGCATTGACCGTGAATGTCATGGTGCCTGACGACTGCCCATCCACATTGGTTACTAAGATATTCCATGCACCGGAGGTTACCCCATTGAGATCGAATGTACAGGTTATTTGAGTCGGAGAGCCTGCTGTCACACCATATGCATAAACATCCGAATATCCCGACCGGGTTAACCTGACTGCCGGTGATGGCTGGAACCCGGTACCGGTAAGGGTGACGCCCACCGGCCATCCCCGGTTGCTGTTAGTTGGCGCCCTTACAGTAAGGGTCGGTGCATTGCTGGTGATCGTAAACCCGTTGGAAAGGGTACCCGTCTCACCGTCGGGGTTAGTAACGGTGACATTCCGTCGTGCGGCTGGTGCACCGGTCAGATCGAAGGTACAGGTAATCTGGTTTGCACTCACAACAACAACATTGGTTGCAGTAATATCCGGACCCGCGGACGCATTAACAAGTTTGACCGTGGCACCATCTTTGAACTTGTTGCCCGCCAGATTCGTGATACTCACTGTCCAGCCGCTTACATAGGTGTTTGGCGTGATACCCGTGACCATCGGGACCGTAAAGGCGGATGTGCGAGTTCCAGATTTCCCGTCAGTATTCGTAACCATGATATTGTATGCACCGGTTGGAGCATTGGCAGGTATCTGTAATGTACCAGACATCTGGGTGGTAGATACTACATTGACATTGGTCAGGTTAATTCTTGTACCACCCTGGTAATAATCGACCAATGCACCGGGCTGATAGTTGGTGCCCGGCAGGTTCGTTATCGTTACCAGCTGACCCGGGTTTCCTGTTGGTGGCACGGAGTTCCCCGTGATTGTTGGAGCAAGACTGTTTACAGTAAATCCATTTTTCAACGTACCTGGGTCTGATGAGGGGTTTTGAACGGTCACATTCCAGATTCCCTGGTTAACACCCAGCAGGTTAAAGTTACAGGTAATCATTGTGGGACTCACAACGAATACATTGTATGCCGCTACATCGGGACCTGCAGTGTTGTTCACCAGTTTCACGATTGCACCGGACACAAAGTTGTTACCGGCAAGATTCGTGATAGTCACCGGCCAGCCACGATTGCCGGTATTGGGCGTGATCGTACTGACAGTGGGGGCAAGTGTAGGTGACACGGTAAACAGGTTACTACCAGTTCCTGACTGGAAATCGGGATTTGTTACAACAACATTCCACTGACCGGGTGCTGCGCCTGCAAGGTTGAAAGTGCAGGTAAGCTGGGTTGAGGATACAAAACCAACACCGGATCCCGAAATATCTGAGTAGCCGGCCCTTGTGAGGTTCACGGTCGCCCCGTTAACAAAGTTGGTCCCGGCAAGGTTGGTGATGCTGACTATCGTGCCTGATATGGCACTTGAGGGAGTGATGCCGGAGACCGTAGGTGCGGGTGCGGGAGTTGGTGTCGGTGTCGGTGTTGGGGTTGTTGTGGCATTTCCGGAGAGTTGAGTGCCGAAATATCCCGATGATAACACGAGTGCACCATTACCTCCTGTATAGATAATCTGCACGTTTTGCGGTATGGGAGGGCAGGGAGTTGAGGTATAGGTAAGAGTGTCCCCGATACCCCATGAAGTCCATACCGGGTTACCGTTTTTCGTAAAATTGGCAGTCTCATCAGTGCCATCTACGAGGATCTTAAACGCCTGTTGTTCTAGCATGTCCCCGCCATTATGGGAGACTATCACATTACAGCTCTGGCTTACGATTCCCGCGCTCAGTGCTGGGATCTTTGCAGAGGGCGGCTGAGACCAGAGCACAACTCCTACAATTGAAACTGCGATAACGACAATAGTGATAAGCATGACACTACCGATCACTTCTGAAACTGCGCTTTCTTTTTTGGCATAAAAAATCTTATGGCGCTTGGTTCGTATCATGCCTAAAAACCTTTTATCCAGATTTAATTGCGTTCATGCATATATCCTTTGAGGGTGTCAACCCTAATTAAAAAGTAAAAAAAAAAAACGTTTTGTGCACAACTCAAACCCTCAGTGAGATCTAAGTTTCGATTGGAAAAAATTTGGTGAGATTAATGTGATCCTGACCAACATTTTTTACATCAGTTTGGACAAACCGTTACATTCGCAAACGAAACTGTTGAAGAAGATCCCCCATTAGATGAACCCCCGTTCAGAGCCGGATATCCTGTCCGTCCGCTCCGTACCCAAGTATACGACCAGGTAGCAGGCTCCGAACTTCCGTCCTGCCATACCTTGCCATACAGAGTTCCACTTTGCGATTCTATCTTGAACCAGTACCAGGTTCCGGTATTCCAACTGAATGTGTAGCTTGGTCCCCAAGCTACCCAGTCGTCAAGCCATTGGACGGTGTTGTGGTCATTATGGAATAATAGGTTGTAGCCATACCCATCACCGGTATTGCTGAACAGGCTCACTCCGCCACGGGCATAATCCCCATCAACCCATGAATCAATCCTGACCTTAGCAGTGATAATATAATTCTGGTTGTTGATCAACCCAGCATTACTTATTATCGCCTTCCTTGGATCTCCATTGGCAGAAGATGTCTGCGCTACCATACCGCCCGATTCACTCCACGTGCCCCCAATCAATGTCCATGCAGGCCCAATGCTATTATTGTAGAAGTTGTCACTGAAGCACACTAACGAGGAATTCACGACAATATAATTATCCTTACGGACAAAATTGCTCCCAAATATGTTCGTCGCTAGGAGTGTAACATTGTAATTGCCATTAGTTATGTAGCTATGTACTGGATTCTGTAATGTCGATGTGTTCCCAGCTCCGATATCCCCAAATGTCCAGCTCCATGAAGTCGGGGAACCAGTTGAAGCGTCCGTAAATGATACCGAAAGCGGAGGTGACCCAGAGGTGGGTGTTCCAATGAAATCTGCAACCGGTGGGATGGGGGGGGAGCATACGGTAACATCATCAAATGAAACTGTTGAAGAAGACCCCCCATTAGATGAACCCCCGTTCAGAGCTGGATATCCTGTCCGTCCGCTCCGTACCCAAGTATACGACCAGATAGCAGGCTCCGAACTTCCGTCCTGCCATACCTTACCATATAACGTTCCACTTTCCGATTTCATCTTGAACCAGTACCAAGTTCCGGTGTTCCAACTGAATGTGTAGCTTGGTCCCCAAGCCACGTGGTCATCAAGCCATTGGACGGTGTTGTGGTCATTATGGAATACAAGGTTGTAGCCATTCCCATCACCTGTATTGCTAAACAGGCTTACTCCGCCACGGGCATAATCCCCATCAACCCATGAATCAATCCTGACCTTGACAGTTATTTCATAATCCTGATTGTTGAACAATCCGGCATTGCTGAGTATCGCCTTCTTGGGATCTCCATTAGCTGAAGAAGTCTGTGCAAGCACACCGCTCGATTCACTCCAAGTGCCTCCAATCAATGTCCACCCAGACCAAATACCGTTTCCGTTGAAGTTGTCACTGAGACATCCTGGAATCGGTACATTGATATAATCTGTCTTGATAGTAGTGTTGCTTCCACCGGCATTAGATGCTGTTAGTGTCACCGAATACGTTCCAGCTACTGTATACGTGTGAGATGGATTCTGTACCGTAGATGTATTCCCAGCTCCGATATCCCCAAATGTCCAGCTCCATGAAGTTGGAGAGTTGGTCGAAGTATCTGTGAATACAACCGTAAGCGGCGCAGGGCCTGCAGTTGGCGTACCAGCAAAATTAGCAACAGGTGCTGGTACCGGTTGTGCCACCGTTATGTAATTTGTTTTGATCAAAGTATTGCTGCCTCCCGCATTGGCAACGGTAAGGTTCACCGAATACGTTCCAGCTACTGTATACGTGTGAGATGGATTCTGTACCGTAGATGTATTCCCAGCTCCGATATCCCCAAATGTCCAGTTCCATGAAGTTGGAGAGTTGGTCGAAGTATCTGTGAATACAACCGTAAGCGGCGCAGGGCCTGTCAGTGGATTTCCGGTAAAATTTCCAGCTGGTGGCGGGACTAGAGTTGTTGTCGTGGTTACTGTTGGTGCTGAAGACGAAAACGAACCGAAGAACGCAGAGATAATAACAAACGAACTGGTGCCGTCATTGAAGACAATATCAACTCTGCCCGGCATCGCGCTGCATGTGGAAGGAGTATAGACCAGCGTATCCCCAATACCCCATGTTGTCCACACCGGGTTACCATTCTTCGTAAAGTTGGCAGTCTGATCAGTGCCATCCACAAGGATCTTAAACGACTGCTGTTCCAGCATGTCTCCGCCATCATGTTTCATAAATACCGTGCAGCTCTGGTTAGTAATGATAGCAGACAAAGAGGGCAATTTATGAGGGAGTGGCTGCGACCAAAGTACAACTCCAATAATAGAGACTGCCGCGACCACGATACTGATCAATAGAAGCGACCCTATGACCTCTGATACAGCACAATGCCCACAGGAAGCGTTGGAGAATATACCGAAAGATGCATCATTGTTCTCCTTCTCGGAGAATTTCATCCTTACCCGCCTTGAACCGTTGCACTCAGGTTTGCTAGCAAACCCTCAACATGCACATCATATTGATTTTCTGATGTTCCAGTGCCGTTGATCCTGAGGAATGCCTGGGATCCTGAAAGCCCCGAATAGTAATACGGATACGCAGTATTAATGGGGACTCCCGCAGTGAGATTGATGGCATCGTTGAAGTACCGGTACCATACGTCTACCGCGCTGCTGTCATTGGAAGTAATGCTCAGGTTGATCCATTTGGTATTGGCGTATGTCTGGGAGTAAGGGAGGTTCTGGATACTGGTCACCTGAGTTTTGACCTGGGCCGGGCTGTTACCGCCTAGGCTCCCGGAATTGGTCTGCAGGAAGGGCAACTCAATGATTTTAACCCCAATGATGCCGGTGCTTTTGTCATAGGAGAATGTAATCGTGGGAGGTAGTTTGTATGTGCTATTATCCTGCTCGAGAAATATACCCCCATTCTGGTAATAATATGTCTGCGGAATCCAGTAATTGTTGCTCGCGGAGTATTGGAGTGCACCAAGAGTGACAGATTGAACCGCTTGCTGGTTATATTCGTCAGCAATTGTCACAATACCGTAGCCGGAAATAAGTGTGCCGTATTTGGAAAATGTTATATTCATCGGGTATTGCTGACTCTTCAAATAATTGTTCAGACCATACACATCATCAACTAGGTTCAGAGTGTAATTGGGCACATTACTCTGCGGCTGGATATTGTTATATACCGTGTAATCCTGGAGGGTCATCACTCCATTTTTATAAATATCGATCGTGATATCAGTACCCGTGTATCGTGTGCCATCAGCATAAGTGCACGACGCGGGTTGACAACCCGTGGAATAATTATAATACGTAGTTCTCGGATTCACCGTCACATTCACGGACCAATTCTGCCCTTGGACAAGGACTGAACGTTTTCCTGAACTGTAATCCGAAGGCGTGGTATCCGAGATGTTGACTATGAACTGCTGCGGCGTGGCATTGAAAGAAAGCGATCCAGGCACAAGTATCTGGTTTGATATAACATTCCCATTACCTATCAGTCCCAGCGATTGTACCGTAAGAACTTCCTGCCGTTGGTTAAGCGCGAGCGTCCCGCTTGACGGAACCGGGTTCATGACCGGGATGATTGAGAAACCACCCCCCTGCGTTGATGCTCCACCGGTACCGAGATCAAAGGAAGTGCTCATCGCGGTACCGATCTGACTGTTCGTCCAGAGCGCATCAACACCAATCTTGTACGTAACGAACTGATCTCGGACATCGTTCATGTGGAGGATCTCGTTCTCACGCCCCTGCATCGGAACAGAATACGTGAGGTAAAGTGAGAAGGCAGTCATGACAACGACAAGGATAAGGATAAACCCGATTACCTCAGACAGTGCGTTTTCGCAGCGGGCAGATCTCATAGCTGGTTCCGGAGCCATTCAATTATTATCGATTTCTTTGTTTCGTCATATGATAATAATTGGTAAAATAATTCTCTATTTAAAAAGGAAAAGGAAGAAAAAATTATAAAAACGCTCCCAGAAACAGTTGAATATACGGGAGAGAACGATCAGAGAATAACCAAAAGTGCCGGTTTCGCACAATAGTTTGATATTATCCGTGCCATTTCAACAAGCATTTTGAATTCATAACGCTCAAAATAGACAATACTAATAGAAAGCGTTTCTGCATATCCACGGATTCTATGATACTTTCACAAGGTTGTAATCTTTGCTATAAAGGAGCGAAGATGGTGCTCTTTGTTACGGGACGCTGCCATCGTTCGTGCTGGTACTGCCCCCTCTCATCCAATCGGAGGGGGAAAGATGTAGTTTTTGCGAACGAGCGGAAGATCGAATACTCATCTCAGATTATTGACGAAGCTGAGACAATGAGTGCACTTGGAACGGGTATCACAGGTGGTGAACCCCTGCTATGCATTGATCGTGTTATTGAATATTGTAAAATGTTAAAAAATCGATTTGGAAAAAATCATCAGATCCATTTATACACGGCGAAGGCTCCAACTTACGAAGAGCTTCTTGCACTAAAAGGATGTGTTGATGAGATCCGACTCCACCCATCCCATGAGTGTTGGGAAAATATCCTCGAATCGGATTTTATCCGTTCGGCACAGCATGCAAAAGCGATAGGTTTTGACATCGGTATCGAAGTCCCCGCATTGCCCGGGCTCGAACTGCTCATTCCCGCACTCCCGTACCTGGACTTTCTGAACATCAATGAACTTGAATGGGGAGAGACTAATGCTGATGAGATGCGGAGGCGAGGATTTGAGCTTGATGACAGTTTTCACAATGCAGTTAAAGGAACTCGAAAATGGGCGGAAAAACTTTGCCTCAATGAAAAAGTCCATTGGTGCTCATCGTCATTCAAAGATTCGGTGCAATTACGGGAGCGACTTAAACGCATCGCGAAAAATACTGCACGTCCTTTCGATGAGATTACTGATGACGGAACTATAGTGTACGGTGTTCTTGAACCGGAGGCTGGAACATCAGAAGCTTGTGCTGAGTTATGTTTTAAGGAACTAGGAAAAGATGGATATTCCATATGTGGTGATCATATCGAAACAGCGTGGTGGTTACTTGCAGAGGCTCCGGATAAAATTCCGGGAAAAAAAACTGTCATTGAACGGTATCCCAATGAAGGAATAATCGTAGAGGTGACTCCACTATGATCAAAGAACGATTTGTCGAACCATTCTACGAACATTACCTTCAAATGCAATGTCGCAACATCCCCAATCACATTGCAATTATTCAAGATGGAAATCGACGATTTGCACAGGCACTTGGTATCGATACAGTTCAAGGGCATCGTGCTGGTGCGGATAAGACTGAGGAGATGCTTGACTGGGTTCATGAGCTTGGTATACAACACATTACCCTCTACTCTTTTTCAACTGAGAACTTCGGACGCGATCAAAAGGAAGTAGATCAGCTTTTTGCCCTTTTTAAGGAAAAGTTTTTGCAAATTCTCACGGATGAACGCGTACATAAATACAAAATAAAGGTTCAGATGGTTGGCGACCGTTCACTTCTTCCACCAGACCTTCTTTCAGCAGTTGTTGCAGCAGAAGAAGCAACAAAGACAAACAATGGTTTTTTTCTGAACATCGCCCTTGCTTACGGAGGACGAAATGAGATCGTTCTCGCTGCCCGCGATATTCTCACATCTGTACGAAATGGAGAAATTCCACTTGATGCTATTGATTTGCAGATGGTCGAATTTTATCTTCATGGCGGAAAAGGACTGCCTCCTGTTGATCTAATTATCCGAACTGGAAACGAGTACCGCACTTCAAATTTCTTACCATGGCTTGCGAATGGTCATGAATCCGCAGTTTATTTCTGTGCCCCTTACTGGCCACTCTTTCGCAAAATTGACCTTTTACGTGCTATTCGAGTCTATGATCAGAGAGTGCGATCAAGACAGTAAGTAACTTTCACCTTTACCACATTCACAACGCATACCGTCGACTATATCTTATTCGGCAAAAGAATAGAAGATAAGGATATTATGACCTCTCAAAAACAAGGGGGTGTGCAGTGGCGCCATACATCAGTGCTATTACGTTCCGATATCTTTGCCGCGGCACAAGAACGTGGATTGAATATCAGCAATGAGTGCAACCGTACCCTTGCTGATCTCGTAGGGATTGATTTTAATCAACAGCAAATTCCAGAAGAGGCAATTGCAGAACCTGTCATAATCGCACCAGAATCGAAAGTGATTCATCAAAATTCATTATTTGGATCGGGGAAAATAGGACTACCTCCAGTTATAAACGCAGACGATCCTACAACTCCGATACAAGTATTAAAACTGAAAAAAGAGCATTCTCATAGACACATTCCAAAAGAATCTACACCAATAGGCAGTTCACTGAAACCCCATCCAGATACAAACAAACCACACATGTCTGAAAAGCCAGTTATTCATCGGACAACAGAAAAAACAAAAAAAAATACTAAAGAGAGAAAGGGCACGGAGAATGCGATCAAACGCTTTGTAACCACAAAACTTTTACGAACTGACATCGGTGATAGTGGTGAAAATATGATTGCCAAGGATGATATGTACCAACTCTTTATTCGATGGTGTAGAACACAATCAATAAAATCCATTCCTGACAAAAAATCGTTTGGCGTTACTCTTAAAAACCAGTTTGTAATGCACGATGGTTCGGTTGACGGTACGACTTGTTGGATTAATGTAAAAATTCGGTAACTATTATTTCCCAAACCGTCTGACCCTTGCCTGATAATCTCGCAGAATGCGAAGAAAATCCACTTTCCGGAAGTATTGCCAGTTTATATCTGAAAAGAAAAGCTCGGCGTACACTGACTGCCATATAAGAAAATCTGTCAAGTGATCCCCCCCACTCTTAATTACAATATCCGGGGCATATTTGAATGTCAGATAAGACTCAAGTAATTTTTCATCAACTTGTTCTGGTGGAACTCTGTCTTGTGCCATCTTGCGAATACTTGCTGTAATCTCTTCTCGTCCACTCTTGCCAATGGCCACAACGACTTCGAAACCATTTCCATAAATTTCCTCTGTATTTTGATTATGAAGAGTTAAATGAGCAATTTTACCTATCGAACGAACTGAAAAAATACATCGCTCAATGTGATGAGGTTCCGGTGTGCTAATATGGAAGGTGAGACTTCTAATTGTGTTATGCTCAGACATTATTCGTTTTGAGACCTCCGTAGAAATCTCAATACACCACTCAGTTACAAACATGAGTTTTTCCGGAGCGTCTAACATATCCTGTCCACTGATCATGATACAGATATGCCCTGGAAGGACCGATATCTGGCGTCTAAGCATTCGTTCATAGACCCAGTAAATCATTGTTTTCACTATTGCCTATTGCCACTAAATAGGTTTGATGATTCATCGCTCTTTTTTAGTATAAATATTGGGCTCTGTAGAACCTATGTCAATACGGATTATTGTTGAGGATTTCAACAGAGCCAAATATCGCATTATTTTTCAAAGAACCCAAGTTAAAGAACCTAATCCCTTCATGATTTATTCGGTTTATTGGCTTTTTTATCGGAGCCCTTATAAATTTACTCATTAAATAATCATGCAATAGATGTATAATTTCAAGTCAGGGATTTCGCAAATCGATCAAGTTACCGGTGGGTTTGAATCGGGAACTAATTTTCTTATATTAGCACCATCGATGAGTCTTGCTGAAGAGCTTGCCTTTTCTCTGACCAAACCCTTTCCAGGTGAATATGCAATTGTTCTTTCAACTAACGATCGTGCTTCCGAAATTGTTGAAGCCTTCAAAATGATGAATATAGATAAAAGATATGTCGGAATAATCGATGCAATTACTAAAAGCTCAATACCGGGAATTACTGACACCAACCGCCTTATGTTTGTCGCAAGTCCTACAGATCTGACAGGTATTGGTATCAAATTCTCCAAGATGGTTGAGTTGATTTTCGATGGAGAGTTCTCGGATGGCGAATCGGGTCTTTTTCCTCCACCAATTCGCTTTTGTGTGAACTCTATTTCCACTCTTCTCATGTATCGTAAACTCGAAGTATTATACCAATTTCTTCATGTCCTTACTTCAAAGGTAAAAAAAATCGACGGCGTTTGTTTCTACCTTCTAAATAACGAATCATTTGATGAAAAAACGATCTCTTTAATCAAACAATTGATGAATGGAGTAGTTGAGGTAAAAATTGACCAAAACAACCAATACCTGCGAATCCAGGGTCTGAAGGGCGTATCCTCTGATTGGATGAAATTTTTAATGCAGAAAGGACAGGTAGTGATCGGATAATGATCTCAACAGGAATCAACGGCATCGATGAAATGTTGGGAGGGGGTATTCCGAAAGGTAGTCGTGTGTTATACAGCTTGGAGCCAGGAGTTGACGGACAGATCTTCATGATCTCAACACTCATTTCTGCTCTCTCCAAAGGTCTCTCATGCCTTGTGATCATTCCTCATACTACATTTGATGTATTCAAACACGAAGCAGCAACAAAAAGGGGTTGTACTCTCGAGATTTTCAATAAAAAGATTGCATACATCGATGCCGTTGATCGTGACCGAATCCAAAAAAGCAGTCGTAACCGTAAGGATATACAAAATGCCTGGGAGATCCGGGTTAAAAAACTGTGCACTGAAAATGCAGTTGAAGTTGTATTCCTGTACCTTGATCTGATTTATGAGGATCTAGGACTAGACGGTGCATTTGCAATCGTAGATTCCGCTAAGACATCGAAAAAAACCACATTAATTGTCGAGAATCTTAACCTCGAAGGCAGACATTTAATAGATGCATTTCTCACAGATTCGAAATTCGATCTGATTATAACCTTAAACTCCTCGTTGCATTCTCTACCCCGATTCAATTATTTCACACTCTTACACGCCTCATGGTCAAAAATTCCCTCGAGATCGGTACCATTCATCACTACTCAAGGAAAAGTTGTCCTTTATATTCCCAAAATCGTCATCACTGGCCCATCACAAACAGGAAAATCTACCTTCGTCAAAAATGCCTCTGATATTGGTTTTTCAATTGACCGAAAAGGCACAACTGGCGATCCTACTACAGTAGCGATGGACTTTGGGTGGCTGAACTGGAAGGATTTTGATATTACTCTTTATGGAACACCAGGCGAGCCGCGGTTTGATTCCCTTGTTCCCAAGCTTCTCTCCCATGCAATGGGAGCTGTGCTTATGATTGATGCAACAAAACCGCAGTCACTGGAACGTGCTCGCTATCACTTAAAATTAATGATAGAGAAACATCTGGTTATGATAATTGCAGCTAACAAATCTGACCTTCCGGATACGATGAGTGACAGTGAAATAAGAAAGGGACTTAAGATTGATAAGAACATACCTATCTTTTTTATCTCAGCCAATCGAAAGGCAGATGTTAAGCTAGTTCTCGAAACACTGGTTGACTTTATCGTACAGATGTCGCCATGATGACGCATACAAAAGGAAAGTAGTGACGAACAATCTTTGGGTAAATTAAAAATGCTGACATTTGTAGGACTCGGCCTCTTTGATAAAAATGATATCTCGGAAAAGGGACGTACATTCATTGCAGAAGCAGAAAAGGTGTACATCGAATGCTACACCTCTCGTTTGATGGGTACATCACTGAAAGAACTCGAAAATTATTATAAAAAATCCATACATCCGCTCTCTCGAGAGGATGTTGAACAAAATCCCGATGAACTTTTGAAAGAAGCAACAACAAGCAATGTGGCATTTCTGACAGTAGGTGATCCAATGGTATCTACCACACACATAGATCTTCGACTCCGTGCTGCCACTATCGGAATCAAAACAGCGATCATTCACGGCGTTTCTATTTCGACTGCTGTCTATGGGCTTACTGGACTCCAAAACTACCGTTTCGGTAAATCATGCTCTTTACCGTTCCCTAAGAAAAATTGGTTCCCGATGACACCTATCGATGTAATCGCTGCGAACCTCGCCCAGAACCTTCATACTCTTGTTTATCTCGATATCCAGAATGACAGATTTATGACCATTCAAGAGGCAATCGACTTGCTCGAAGTAATGGCAGACAAAAAAGACTTGAATATACCTATTTATATTGGTATAGCACGTGCGGGTTCTGACAATCCCGTTGTCAGTGCTGGACCGGTTGAGCGTATCCGGAAAATTGATTTCGGATCCCCACTTCATATCCTTGTCGTCCCAGGTGAACTCCACGATATGGAACGAAAATATTTAGAAATTTTTGCTGGTCTATGAACATTACTGACAGTGGAAAGATGTTAGTCAAACAGAGGGATATTATCAGAATTACAACTCCGGTTGGAACAGCTCTGTATAAGTCAGCGTCCGACAACCTAGAGATGATTAATGCCTATATCGAAGATGGTTTCACCTTTCTTGAATCTGGAGACTGGGTAAATGCACTTGCTGCGTTTTATTATTCATTTGGGTGGCTCCATTTTGGAATAACTTACGGCTTTTTTGCGACCCAAGAGTCAGATTATCCACTTTTTTCTTCAATAGAATTACCACTTACTAATCTTCGCGAACTACTTGAAGAAAAAACCCAACGATATAAACTTCTTCTCGATAAAGCACGCGCCGCTGCGATTCCTGCTCCAGAAGGAGAGACTGTAATACACGATACCGTCGAACGAATCTTAATGATTATTTCTATTTATGCAATGCAAGGAAATCGCTCTTTTCTAAAGCTTCAAAACGGAAATGCTCTTATGTTTTTTAGCTACGGACACGGTTGGCTCGATGCGGCAGTTCGGGCGGGTTTATTAAGAGTCATATCAGATCGTGATCTTTTTACACTCTGATTAATGAACCATTTGGTTTCACTACCCACTGATCATACATACGTTTATACTTTGTTCGATAACCTCTAAAGATACAAAATACCTAGAGGCATTTTCAGATATTGAGGATACAAATGGAGCGATCACAGTGGAAATGGCTTTTTATATCCCTCGCTTTTTCGCTACTAGTGCTTGTCCTTCTACTTATTTTCACTATTAACGATCAAACTATCGCTTCGCTTCATAAGATCAACCCTCTCTTCCTGATTCTTGCTTTTATTGCCCACATTTTCACCATGTGTTTTTGGGCTTGGCGTGTCCAATTGATGACAAATTCGTTGGGTTATCGCATTGGCTTTTTCTATAGTTTGAATCTTGTTTTTGCTAATCTTCTCGCTGCTGGTATCACTCCAGCACAAGCAGGAGGAGAACCAGTACGTATCCATGAACTTTACCGGGCAAACGTCCCCCTTGGCGATGCAACTGCAATTGTAATCATGGAGCGTGTTTTGGACGGCGTAATGCTGGTGATGCTTGCGGCATTTGCAATGATTGTATTAAACCGTGAGTGGAGGAGCCTTGGCGAAACCTCAAATGTAATCATGTACATCACACTCGTTTTCATTATTGGCTGTCTCGTTTTATTCATTATCTTTGCAAAACGCCCTCAAATTCTTAAACGTACTATGATTCGAGTTGCTCGTATCTTTACAAGACATTGGGAATCCCCAAGAATTGAGGAATTGGAGCACCGGATCGATCAAGAGGTAGACAATTTTCACTCTGCACTACGCAAGTTCGTTAAGAGTGCAAAGGGTGGACTTTTATGGGGGTTATTTTTCACCATGCTTTATTGGGTTTCCGAATGCGTAACTGCATCGCTCATCCTTATCGGGCTAGGGCAACCCCCGTTGCTTTTTGAATCGTTTGTCATTAACTTAATACTCGCTATATTAATGATGATCCCGCTTACACCCGGAAGTTCTGGGATTGCGGAAGTGGGTGCTACTTCGATGTATAGCCTCTTCCTTCCATCGTCTATTCTTGGTGTATTTGTTGTAATCTGGCGTGTTGTTCTTTATTATTTCAACCTTGCACTAGGCATTTTCTCAAGTGTTCTGATTGTCCGAAGGGAGACAACGTTAGAAAAACCGGTGTAAGAGATCTACCTCAACCCTTATCATGGTTGAGGATAATGACTCTGCAGAAATGACATCGGTCTTATGTTCTGTGAGAGGAGTGTTTGTTATTATCAGCACCGGAGGTATTGCACCGCTGGTAGTACTTTCTGACGGGACGGGACGAGTCCTGCCTATTTTTATAGGTTTTCCTGAGGCAGTATCAATAAACAGTGCATACATTAAAGAAATACCGCCACGGCCGTTCACTCATGATCTTTTTATTGAAACTTTAGACAAGTTTGGTGTCTCTGTACAATCCTTACAGATTGATGCGATCAATGACGGTGTTTATTACGCTCAACTTGTATTCTCAATAGATCACAAAGAGGAAAGAGTGGACTGTCGACCAAGTGATGGGATTGCTCTAGCTCTTAGAAAAAATGCACCTCTTTTTGTCGAAGAAGCAGTACTTGAGAGTGCTGGGCAAGCCTTTGAAAACCTTCCCCAAATGGTAGACCTCGATACTTTTTTAAAAAGATAAATCAAGGGATCTATTTGCGTCGCCGTGAGAGTTCATTTATTACATCAGCAAGATCGATATCAGCTGCTCGAAGTGCAACAAACAAATGGAATATCAAATCCGACGCCTCTTCTACTGTTCGATCACGAACACCATTTTTTACCGCAATAATAAATTCAGTAGATTCTTCACTGACCTTTTCGAGGGTCTTATCAATCCCTTTCGAATCTGTAAGGAGCCGACTCGTATAAGATTGCTCTGAAGGATGATTCGCTCGTTCATTGATAATGTCCCAAAGATCCACGAAAATTGCGGGATCAATTTTTTTATTCATGTCTCCCCCGCTACAAGAAGTACCTCGCCAACATCAAATCCAAAAAATCTACGACAAAGAATCCTTGCTTTTTCAATATTACAGCCACCCTTACCAATCGCTATTCCTAGATCACTTTTTTTCTTGACTAATACGTTAATTGGCCCATTATCTAATCCTTGATCAATTTCAATCACTTCAGCTGGTTTGAAAATATTAGCTACAAATTCTTTTGGAGACTCAGCATATTCTACCATTTCAATTCTTTTACCTAAGACATTCTGAAGCCGTTTTATATTCTCACCTTTTTTCCCAATTGCAAGCCCCATGTCTCCTTGTTTAATAATGTAAATTATTCTGTCGAACCGGTCATCGATCACACAGTCCAATGCTGTGGATTTAGTCAGGATTCTCAACTCCTCAATGTACCTGCGTTCTTTAAAGCCAATATTACGCTCCATTCTTTGATCATTCCTATTGTATCCGCAATTTTCGGAATATTCGATACTTGAATAATTTTGTATTGATTCCGGAAGGATCCGGTTTTAAGAACTATGTTTATGAAATAATCACACACTGATTGGGTAAAAACATTGTGAAAAGAGATTTTATTTACCGAATCTTGAAAAAGATTAATAGCATTGCAGTTACTGTTACATTGCCCGGCTGGAAATGAGTGAAGTCGGATTTTGGTGCCGCGTTACCGATCATATAATTTTCATAAAGTACTGGTATACAACCACTCCAAATGTCAACATTTTTTATACCAATAATTTGGGCTCCAAGGACCGATGTAACGCTATCTACATCACCACCGGAACGAGTACCTGCTTTTTTCAAAGCTTCAATGCGCAATACATGCGAGTGGTATTTGATCAAACTAAAAAAAAATTCCGAAACACTAAGTTGCGTCTCGCCGAAACTACATTATCCCATACCGCCCATAGTACTGCGATTGAGCATGGGAGCGACAATCGTAGAAAAAATATTTTCAAGTAAATGTTCACACAAGATTCAAGCGGGACAGGTTGTGATGGCGCCAGTTGATGCGGCGATGATTCATGATATAACGGGTCCTCTTGCTATCCAAAAATTTTACGAGATGAAGGGAACCCAAGTCTTTGACCATAAAAAAATTGTCATGCTCTTTGACCACCAAGTACCAGCAGATTCCATCCCAGCTGCAGAGAATCATGTCTATATGCGAAAATTTGCTCGCGACCAAGGGATTCACAACTACGATATCGCTGAAGGTGTTTGCCATCAGGTTGTTGTCGAAAAAGGACATGTAGCACCGGGTGAGATTGTTGTCGGAGCCGACTCTCACACTTGTATGTATGGTGCCGTTGGTGCATTTGCAACCGGTATCGGATCGACTGACATGGGCTTTGTACTTAAATTTGGAGCACTATATTTTAGAGTTCCTGAAACAATTCGAGCTGATGTTTACGGTACCTTCCAGAATCGGGTCGGAGCAAAAGATCTGATCCTATCAATCGTCGCCGATATCGGCGCTGATGGCGCTACCTATAAGGCAATCGAGTTCTTTGGCGATACAATTCAGCAAATGGATATGGCTGGAAGAATGACCTGCTGCAACATGGCGATTGAAATGGGAGCGAAAGCGGGAATAGTACCTCCAGATGCTACAACGTGGAAATATATGAAAGATCGTCGAGCAGGGATTAAACCGTTCGAGCTTAAAAGTGATTCAAATGCGATGTTTGCAGAACAACGACGATATGACGTTTCAAATCTCCAACCGCAGGTTGCCGTTCCACACAATGTTGACCTTGGAGTACCTGTCAGTAAAGTAGCTGGTACACATATTGATCAAGTTTTCATCGGTTCATGTACCAATGGTAGGTTTGAGGACTTTGTGGAAGCAGCTGAGGTGCTGGGAGACCGGACCTTCTCACCATCTTTACGGGTGATTATAATCCCTGCATCTCGTGAAGAATATCTTAAAACTCTTAAAGCAGGACTAATTGAGAAGTTTGTTAAAGCCGGTGCTTTAGTTGAAGCACCTTGTTGTGGTCCGTGTATGGGAGGCGCGTTCGGACTCCTCGCGCCTGGAGAGGTTTCACTGTCCACTTCAAACCGAAACTTTCGGGGAAGACAAGGGAGCACGGATGCGAAAGTATACCTCTGCTCACCTGCTACTGCCGCAGCGAGTGCAATTACCGGTGAGATTACAGATCCGAGGGAGATGTAATGATGAGAGTCTGGAAATTCGGGGATAACATTGATACGGATGCTATCATCCCGGGGAGATTCCTTACTATATATGATGAGAAAGAACTGGCAAAACATGCCTTTGAAGGAATTCGTGATGACTTTTCGAGGCTAGCACATGACTGGGACATAATCGTTGCAGGAAGAAATTTTGGTTGCGGCTCATCACGAGAACACGCTCCGCTAGCTATCAAAGGCGTGGGAATCAGGATTATCCTAGCACAGTCATTTGCGAGGATCTTTTTCCGTAATGCGATTAATGTAGGCTTGCTTCCTCTGGTTTGTCCTGACACGGACAAAATAAAAGATGGAAGTTTGATTGTAGTAAAGGAACGAGAGGGAATTGTTCTCATTGATGGGAAAGAGTATCCAGTTGAACCAGTACCGGAATTTGTTTACCGCATTGTAGAAGCTGCGGGATTAGTTGAATATGCGAAACAATTGAAAGAGGCCCCCATATGTACAAAATCGCGACTATAGGTGGAGACGGTATTGGACCCGAGATTATTGCTGAAGGCAAAAAGGTCCTTGATGCCGCAGGAGAGATATTTAACTTTGATATTGAGTGGGTAGATTTTGATATCGGAGCCAAACGATATCTCTCAACCGGAAACCTTCTCACCGAAGAAGATCTTTCTGAACTCTCAAAATTTAAAGCGATCTATTTTGGGGCCATTGGAGACGAACGAGTGAAACCGGGGATACTTGAGAAAGGAATTCTTCTTACCATCAGATTTTACTTTGACCAATATGTTAACCTTCGGCCAATTAAGCTTCTTAAGGGGGTCGAAACACCTCTTGCTAATAAGGGACCCAAAGATATAGACTTTGTAGTTGTTCGGGAGAACACAGAGGATTTTTATATTGGGATCGGATCACGATTCAAAAAAAATCAGAAGACTGAACTTACTGTAGAACGTGAACTTTACTCAATCAAATTTGGTCTTGATATAAACAGCGACGCCGATGAAATAGCATATCAAATCGGTGTTATATCACGGGAAGGTGCACAGCGAATTTTTATCTATGCATTTGACCTAGCACAACGACGTAAACGCAAGCTCACATCAGTTGATAAGGCAAATGTACTTTCAGATATTTACGGACTTTGGCGAGAAATTTTTACCGAAACGGCAAAAGTCTACCCGAATGTAACCACTGAATTTAATTATGTCGATGCAATCACAATGTGGTTTGTGAAAAATCCCGAATGGTTTGATGTGGTGGTAACTCCTAACATGTTTGGAGATATCATTACAGACCTCGGTGCAATGATCCAGGGCGGGTTAGGACTTGCTCCGGGGGGAAATATTAACCCTAAAGGCACATCAATGTTCGAACCAATTCATGGTTCTGCTCCAAAATATAAGGGTTTGGGTGTGGCAAACCCGATAGCCACCATTTGGGCAGGTTCTCTACTTCTCGATCATATAGGTGAGCATGAAGCAGCTTCTGCTGTTCTAGGTGCTATCGAAAGGAGTATCCAAAATAGCATCATCACCAAGGACATGGGCGGTTCCGCGAATACGGCAAGAGCTGGTAGTTATATAGCAAAAAATATTAGACGTAGTTGAAAAAAGTAAAAACACCCCATCGCGAGAAATATTTTTGGGATTTGGAATATTTTGTACTAGATCTTATCAGCTTTTTTCTTTTCTCAATACTGTAATTATTGTATCCATCGGCAATCGTATGAACTGCCGCTTTAGTAGATTGTTACCGAAATTTGATCTTTAGAATTGCGAGGAGGAACCTTTAAGTAGTATCTCTGCTTCAAGCTGTCCTTCCTCGACCTCTTTTTTCTCTGTTATATCAATGAGCGATCCGACTATTGCAACTGTCTTTCCGTCTTTAACAATCGGTAATTCATTTACCTCTAACCAGATGGTCACACCATTGCCAGTGACAAATTCTAGTCGATATCGTGGTTCTCTTCTTCCAGTTGCGATTTCTCGTTTGGTTCTTTCAAGCCCTTCCTTATTTACGGGATTATCGGACAAATAGTCCGTCCATAATCGTTTCCCGGTGTGAAGGCGATATCCAAGTAATTTTAGTAGCCGAGGACTCACATAGTTCATAACATTATTAGGCGTATGTGAGTAATACATCTGTTTTCCACTCTCTACAACTAGCATCAGTTCACGGTCACGTTTTTGGATCGCTTTTTCTTGAAATTTACTATTTGATATATCTCTTCCGACGGCAACAATAGCACGAACAGATTGAGATCCATCAAGAAGTGAACGTGCAGACCAACTTATACACCGCATCCCTTTTTTTGTCTGCATCCACTGATCGACGTAACAAGCAAATGGTGGGCGAAACAATTTCACCATCTGAGTAGCAATTACGTCAGCATACTGCCTTTCGGTAACTGGCATGAAAATGCTACCGATGAGTTCCTCTTTTGATTTACCAGTAAGCTCGCAATAGGCAGTATTCGCAAAAAGTAGCCGTCCTTCTGGAGAGAATTTGACGATATAATCCTGCTGATTCTCTACAAGTTCACGGTAAATATTATCATTTTCCACCATTGAGATTCCACCTCCCGTAAAATATTGTCACCAGTACACTTGAATCTAAAAGGGTAGTATACATTATTAGTAAAAGATCTGTTTGTGAGAATATTAATGTTGAACGATATTTTTTATGATAAAATGATTACTATCAAAAGAAGATGGTGAGATATTTGTTGGAGGGTTTAGGCGATTGCACCGAGATTCCGTTGGCCATACCCGAGTTTCTTGAGACGTGTTTGATAGGGGATTTCCGGAATCTTCACGATAACAGCATATCGCTCCTTTCCATATATGATTGAACGCAAGGAGTTGAGCGAGACCGTGAAGTCGCCGATATTAAACAAATCGATGTTCAGTGCTTTTCCAGACAACGAAACTTGAGCTAAGCCAGATACGGTACCAAGATAATACTTCCAATTGTGTGTTAAGATTTCAACTTGCACACGGACCTTTCCTGCAATTGCCCGGACAAGGTCTGTTAACCGAATCGCATAACGTTCACCCTGAATATGCAGTTCTATGACCTCGTGGGGAATACCTTCGGAATCGTATGCAACACACCCCGATTTATGGAAGTATCCTGATTTTTTCATCATACACGACCACCTTCTGTCGTAATAAGGCGTTTCTTGAGAGGGTATTTAATGTTTTAACGTGCGCGGTGCGAAAGTGTGAGAGAGAAGATTGCCAGTATTATGCAGATTGTCGATCCATGCAAGCGTTGAGAACGTCTTCAATTAAAAAAAGCGACCCCTCAATACCAGCAAGTGGTCGTGAAGCAAGTCTGACCGTACCACGTAGTGGTGGAGTTATTCCAACAAAAGCCGCTCCTCCTTTTACAGATCTTTCGAAAGATGACCCCACAACAAGGTCAGGAGTGTAATAGTCAATTAGTCTCTTTACATCGGAAAGTCCATCTACTCTTTGAACTTGGTAGGGGAGATCGTATTTCTGGTCAGTACGACTTCCTATGCAAACAATTTCGGCGTCAAGATATTTGTCCAACAAGTTAGCGACAAATGCTCCGATGGAAAAGCTGGCAAAGATTACAACAGAAGGAGGATCAAACCGGCGCAAGAACTTGTCACATACCTGTATTACTCGCTCCTCCTGTCTAGAATTTTCATTTATTACGGATTCGACATTACTATCTTCAATTACCTGACCGATCCGATTGAACGTTTCATTGATTGCATGAAATCCCAATGTATTCCCAAGATAATTACCAAGACCGCTTGCAAGATCCCCATCAACCCCTAATGTAAAGGGGGAACAGTGTTTAAGTTTATCGATATGGTCAAAGCATAATACCGTACCAGCCGGAACACAAGCTTGGGTGAGGAGTCTGACAACTTCTTGCACATTTCCGCGATGAAAGGGGTCAAAGAGGCTTACTCCGTCAATATTAATCCCTACGGCATCGGAATCAATTGCCGGCTCTAATATCGAAAGTGCTGTGTGGTATCCAATCTCAAAATTTCCAGAAAACCCGGGACTATCAACAAGGATAATATCATTAGAATCGAGCATTGATCGAATGTCTTCACCAAGGATAGCTGGCACACATGATGTCACAATAGCGATACGTTTACCCTTTCCTTGAAGCTCCTCAATCACTTCATGAAGTCTCTCTTCGGAACCAAAAATGACTTCATTCTCTAGAATGAATGTGCCATGAAGAGGTACGTGGAGGAGTGTGGTCGGATAATAATAACAACCGCTAGATCCGTGAATGACCACTGTGATTCCTTCAAATCCAGCAAGACACGCTGTTGCTCCTGTCATTGCACATGGCCAAAGCGGGTTCTCACATTTGGGCATGGATAGCTCGCCTCCAGCGGTGGAGCATCCGCTTTATTCCCATTGTACCAATAGGCGGTGATATTGGAATCGGAACAAGGCAGCCATCCGGTTTAATTTTTATATGAAGATCTTTGACAACCTCATGAAAGAATGCATAATCTGGACTTATCATGAACGAGTGATCAACAGCAATAGAAGATCCGGTAATGTCTCTAAAATCATCAAGGATAGACTCATGAAGGGATTCCTCATAGGTAATAGTTTCCTGACCTTGTAGCCCGTAAATCTCAGCAATTTGATTCAGAAATGTGATAGTTCCAGAAAAACCTGTTGGGAATGATTCAATGAATGGAGTGCCAAACTGTTGGAAAAGTTGTTTACCAACACTTACTAACTCAGCATCACGCAAAATATTGAGGGATGCCCTCCCTATCTTCTCAATGTCAGTTGTTGAAATGTTATGAATGAACCGTACATTAACCTGAAGATCTAATAGTGAAAGTAACCGTTTTATCTCGGTATAATTCTCTTCAACCTCATATTCGAGGTTTTTTTCGCCAATAATATTGACACTGCCATTATTTGAGTATACACCAATTAAACCCGCTATTGTTTTTAACGCGTTATTCACACCCATCTGGAATGAACCACCAAGGAATCCGGCAGTAGGAATTGGTATGACCGGTACATCCCAGTGTTTCCCGCAAACCGCAATAACATCATCTCCAATTGTTTCAGTTATGCATGTCGACAATACAAAAACAGATTTTGGAGACTGAGAAATCGCAGATTCAATTGCACGTTCCAGAGCTTCCTCACCACCAAATACAATTTCAGAGTCAAGAAGTCCACTCGAGACTATATGTGGTACCGCGATCCGATTATGATCAAGATTTGTTGAATGTAGAAGCGAGAAGTTATGATGTGCACATCCCGAAGGTCCATGAATAACAGTGATACCCTCTCTGATTGAGGTAGTTACCGATAATGCACCTGTTAGGGTACAACCCTCAAATCTGCATGAATTCAAGGGCGAGGGCTTCGAGAGCATCAATTTCAATGGGTGTGGGGATCGTAAAATTGGTGTTCGTCATGACATATGAGGATAGTTCTCGATAGAGACCTGCTTGAGTAGAATTAGGCGAATACTCAACAACTGTTTGCTTATGGATCTCAGCCAATTGTATCTTGCGATCTCTTGGGATATACTGTACTAGTGTGCTATTGATACGGCGGGAAAATTCACTAACCAGTTCCTTTTCACTAGGCATATTTTTTGCATTACAAATCACTCCCGCAAGTCGACATGTGCTCTTTGATCGTTGCGAGAGACGTTTTATTGCCTTGCAGATGTTATTTGCCGCATAAAGTGACATCAACTCACCAGACGTAATAAGATAGATCTCCTGAGCATATCCCTCTCGCATCGGCATTGCAAAACCTCCACAGACAACATCACCCAAAACATCATATAAGATTACATCGCCCGTTAGCGCACCGAACTTCTCTAAAAGTTGGAAGGTAGCTATTATACCTCGTCCGGCACATCCAACGCCAGGTTCAGGACCACCTGCTTCTACGCATCGCACGCCATTAAATCCAGTATATACTATTTCATCGAGCGTTATCTTTCCGTCTCCCCGTTCGCGAACCAGATCCATTACTGTCGGAATAAAACTACCGTGCATTAACATTCTTGTGCTATCCCGTTTCGGATCACACCCGATCTGGAGAACATCAAAACCCTGGAGCGAAAGCGCAGCAGAGAGATTTGCAGCCGTTGTCGATTTCCCGATCCCTCCTTTACCATAGAGGGCAATCTGCTTCATCGTAAACATGTTAGTAGGCAATTTATATTAGGTCTCCTGATGTTAACTTAAAAAAAGTTGTGTTGAGAACGAATTACTTCTATAGTTTTAATTTTTTTAAGGAGAAGGATGAAAAATTTACATTTAGAGTTTATTTGTCCAAATTCCAATCAAGTAGCAATGTGCTCGTGCTTTTACGTCAGTATCTTTTATACAGAACTCTGCCTCTGGTTTATCGCCAGGTTTTAAACCTTTTATATTTACAACATTACCACATCGAACAACTTAGTCATACTTAAACCCACTATTCCACGATTTTAATCTCTTTGTGTTTCTTTAAGATATCATCAGCGAGTCGATCTAATCCGCGAAAAGCTTTCTCATCTGGAAGCCCGTTTACGATAACCGGTTCGAGAACATCAACCTTTACGTGGTCAAGCATTTTGGTAATGACGTCAACACATTTACCTCCCCACCCATATGACCCGATAACTGAAACGAACTTTATTTTGGGTTTGAGAAGATTGGCAAGATATGTTGCATAAACTACCTGCGGATGCGGTCCAAACAGAACCGTAGGAGTCGCGATAACAACCGTTGCAGCATCGACAAGACTCATCGCAAGTTCTCCTACATCCGTTTTCGAGAGATTAAATGGCTTTACAGTGATACCGCGTGAAAGTAATGCATCAGTGAAGTATTCGACCATTTTTAATGTACTACCATGCATTGAGACGTATGGGATTACTACCTCATTTTTAACTGAATCTGAAGTCCAATCGAAATATGAATCAAGAATAAACGATGGGTTTTGGTAGATTGAACCATGACTTGGAGCAATCATTGTAGGATCTAACGCCCGAACTTTATCAAGATAGCCCCGAATAGTGATTCGGAACGGCATCATAATTTCGGCATAATATCGTTTTGCAGAAATGTATATCGTTCGTTCATCTTTTATGAACAAATCACTTGTCGCGATATGGGATCCGAATAGGTCACAAGGGAATAGGATCCTATCTTCCTGCAAAAATGTGAGCTGTGTTTCGGGCCAGTGAGTCCAAGGTGTAATCAGGAACTCCAAAGTTCGGTCTCCTAATGAAAGAGTATCGCGATCACCGATAACTTTGAATTTATTTGAATCTACATGAAGCAGAGCAACAAGAAAATCCTTACATTTCTCGTTTGCAACAACAACTGCATCTGGAAAGAATTCGAGGATCATTGGAAGTGATCCTGAATGATCCTGCTCGGCATGGTTCATAATCACATAATCGATTTGTTCAATACCAATCTTGACAAGATTACTGATTAGTTCGTATTCCTTCGTCGGATCAACAGTATCAATGAGAGCGGTTTTTTTACTTCCTTTAATTAAGTATGCGTTATAACTTGTGCCATTAGGAAGTGGGATAAGTTCATCAAAAAGTCTGCGATCCCAATCTAAAGCACCTACCCAAAAAATATCTTTACAAACTTCACGTGCGACCATAGAAATACCTAACTCACCTTATTAAATTCCTCTTTCTTTGCACAACAAACGGGACATTGCCAATCGCTAGGCAATTTCTCAAAGGATATCCCAGATGGGATATTCTGGCACGGTTCACCGATTGTAGGATCATAGACATGCCCACAGATCGAACATTTGAATTTATCCATAAACTTTCACCGATTGGATCTTTTTAGACATTAAGAAAGGGTTGTATGATAATCATTTCGATAATAGATAATAAAGACTGAATGAACGATTAAAAATACATTGGGTTATAATGCGGCAGATACTGCATCTCATTCTGTATAATGTAGTTTATACCTATTCACAAAAAAATGGAATGAACGATTACTTTTTGCTGCATGCTCTATTGAAAAGAATTTGAGAATTTCAATAGGAGATTCTGGTTCGTATATAATCTTGATCGAAAGGTCTTTCGAAAGCCCTTATCTTGGTATTTCTAATACATTCCATTCCCCCTTACATGGCGATTGCATTTACAATTCCCTGCTTTGCAATATCGCGTAAGAACTTAAAGATGGATACAAAGTTTGATTTTCCCGCTGCGTTTGAGCCAATCACTACATTGAATGCCGATTGTTCAACATCAAGCTCGGAGAAACTTTTAAAATTAGCAACCACGATTCGCTTCATGGGCATATACGCTCCTTACGACATCGGTGCGTGTCCATTATTAAAAAATATTGGGGCTTGGAAAATTTCTTAAATAACCAAAACTGGAAGATTTGGGTTCATAATATAGATCATGAAGTCAAGATATGCTACGATAATTGATACAATGAGATAGGGGGTCAGGAGAAAAGTTGCAGCAATTGAGACTCGCAATGACTGTAAAATCGTCGAGCATAGAATTGCAAGTAGCATAACCATAATAATAAACCCAAAGAAAGGAGACATGAGTCCGAAGAATACATAAACCCAAAGAACATTCAGAACAAGTCCGAATATAAAAAGTTGAAAACATGTCATTGTATCTTTCTTGGAAAGATCTGCCTGCCATATACAAAAGAGCGCTAGACCTAACAGAATATACAAAATTATTCCAATAGGAATTATGAGTGAATTTGGAGGGATGAGATCGGGTTTATTTAGTGAAGACCCCCAAGACCGGATTGCCGGGATAGCATAAATTGATCCAATATATCCTGCTAATAAGCAGATACCCAGTGAAATCCCAGCTCGTACTAAACTATTTTTTAATAGTCTCTTTGGCATTGTATTTCTATATTGAATATTGGAATAAAGAGTTTTCGGATAGTGAAGTACACTTGTATAAAAAAATTTCTAATTGTTAAAACCTATTTAAATCTGGTTATTTTACTAATTTTGAGAGATTATGGGGGTAATGGTAGTATGAGGTATAAAAAATAATTAAAAAAGGAGTGAGTTACAATCTCTCTAATTTCAGGGTATTTAATATTAAAGAAAAAGGGGGATTTTTTAGGTTAGGTCGTTCCTGTAGTCGTTGGGCTCGTAATAGTGTTATTTATAATAGTAAACTTATTTGAAACGGTACCGTTTTGTTGATCTTCAATATTTTTCACTGTGATATCCCACCCTCCTATTGTTGTCCCTTGCGGGATGGTTAATACACAAGTGATTTGGGTAGCAGTATTCGTTACAGTATTCGCACAATCTAATCCTTCAGTTCCTTTAGTAAATGTCACTTTGGCTGGATTTTTAAAACCGGAACCAACAATGGTAAGATCGATGTTTGCACCGATCATACCTTGTGAGGGGGTAATAGTGCTGATAAGTGGCCCTGCATCGTTAACTGTAAACCCTTGTGGCAGTATATCCGATTGACCATCCGGATTAGTGATGACAATATCATATTTTCCTGTTTTAATGTCGTAGAGGTTGAAAGAACAAGTGATTGTGTTTTGAGACACTACAACATTTGAAGCACTAACACTAGTACCATCCGTCCCAACGAGTTTAACTGTTGCACCGGTCTGGAAACTAGAACCTGCAAGGTTTGTGATACTGACACTATAGCCAGTGGTACCACTGTTTGGTGTAATTGATGAAATACTAGGTGCTGGACCTGGAGGAGAGGTTTTAGTGGAGGTTGATGTCATCGTTGGAGTAATAATTGATATACTCGAAATTGAGGTTACATGAGATACTTTTGCAGGATAAAGTTTCTCAGCCACACTTCTCTCTATTAATTCCGTTTTATTGTCCTTTCGATACCAAGTATTTCCTGACATTTTATAAACGAGAGCGCGTTCGTATTTGTCAGTTTTTGAATCATAGTTTAGAATCAACCATAAGGTATCAGTAGAGGTTGATGTCTTTGCAACGATGTCTCCGGCAACATAATTTTGTTGAGTTATTGTAGGTGTTGAGACAGGATTCGTCGTATCTGTTTGAGATTGTTCGGAGCACCCACTACAAAGTACGGCGATGATAATTATTCCAACAATCAAAAAGTGTACCTTCATTTAATTCACTGATTATACAGTATTTGTATCGGTATAATTATTTTGCGTTAATGAATTTTTGACTTAAAATTACAAATTAAAATTATTTTGACTTAAGTGTAAGCGATTAGATTCAACATTTGTTATTAGATTTTAAAAAATTACAGATAACGTTTTACTCAATCCACGGTAATATAATTCGAGCGCGTGAATGTGCTGTTACCTCCAGAATTATAAACAGTAAGAGTCACTGAAGATTTACCAATTGTAATATACAGGTGCGACGGATTCCGGAACATTGACGTGTTCCGGCACCGATGTCACCAAAATTCCAGTTGCAGCATGTGGGTGAACCTGTTGAATTGTCAATAAACGTACTAGCAAGCCGACTAGCAATAATCGAACATCTATTATCTCAGGCATATATCACCGAGGATGTTGGATTTACTTAATCGTATCGTAACCCAGCTTTGTAGCCCGTACAAAGATTAGTATGACAATTACAATCGCACAATGATTGTTTTGTAAGAATGTTTTGTAATATATTATTACAGAGATCTGAATTCCCCATAAAATTCGGTAAATTTTGAAAAAAAACCGCAATAAAACGTCTGACGCCAGCTTTAGATAGTAACACAGAATCTTGTATGTGGTGATGCCATGAGCAAAGCAATGGATGAAACCTACTCAAATGCCGGAATTTTGAAAAGGGCAGGTAAGGGGCTTATGATGGACATTGCGGGTGCAGAATTTTTTCTCATTGACGAAGATCTCCGTGCACTCATGAGCAACCAAATGGCGGACGTTGTTAACCAAATAGGAGAGTCCGAGGGACTTGCTTGGCTTTCGCCAATAGTCGCACTAAAAAAAATAGATTTAACTACGGTAATTCACCGACATATCTACGTCGTGTCATATGGAGGATTCGGCCGTGTTATTAACGGGAGACAGAGACATACTGTAATTAAAGAGTACCGTCAGAATCGATTAACCACAAATAAATCCTAATTTTAATTAAAAAATAGTTCCAGCTTCCAAATTACTATATAAACTGGTCATTTGGCTTTTATGGGTATTTTAATTGTTTTAAAATTTTTGGATAAATACCAGTGACAAAAAATTAGGCAGACAATTGATAATAAAGAGATTCCGTAGATTAGAGGCTCGATTTGATTGGAATAGAAAGAATCGGTCTGTTTAAAGAGAACAAGTGCCATTCCGAAAGTAACAAACAATGTTGACGCATAGACATCCCTTACTGAGAAGAAGAACACAGCAGAAGCAATACCGGTCAATATCAATAAAAGAATTATATTTGTTTGGTTGATTGGCGGGGAATGTGCAATACCGGTCAGACCAAAAAGGACCCCTGTAATAATCACACTAGTAACTATAGATACACTTACGCCCCTTTTTCTAACAAATGCTTGTAAATGTGTTCCGAGTAGTGTAAAGCAAACCATGACACTCGCAATTGCAACAGGTATCAATAGGACAATGGCATTCAATAACGCAAGCCGGTTGAAAGCAAAGGCAGAAAAGTTAACAAGTAATTCATATCCGATAAGTCCAGTAACAATGGCTGCAAGTACTGTTCTTCGTAAAGATCGAAATCCAATCTGAAACATGTTTATGGCACCACTTATGAAAGCCGATCGAAGACAAACTATCGGTACAGCAATCCCCATAATAATATTTGCAAAGATTGTATACAGAAGTAGAGGGAGGGGTTGGTATCGAGTAAAGACACCAAGACTTCCTTCAAGTAAGAATGTCTCAAGAACCCAAAGAATATAGATTATAAAAGGTATGATAAGGAGTCGATTATTTGTATATCGAAACATAAATCGTTGCCATTTCAACCTGAATTAATTTTTTTAATATACCTTTCACATTCTTGTCGAGTACCCATTTTTTTTAGAGAGAACTATTCCTATTGGCGCAGTGCAAGGAATTCTTTAACGATCGGATAACGTTCACTTTTAACTGACATTTGATGTTGAAATTGCTCATCAAATGTCGGAGCGGTCCGCTGGTAAAAGAGTCCAAGCGAGATCGGTGCCTTGTTATTGTAGTCCCATTCCTTTACTTTTTCACAGGCAATTGATGCATTTGAACGGTCATAAGTAGGCAATTCATAGATCTGTGCATTGTAATAATCGGTCATGTTAAAGAAAGTGGCACAAATCTGAAGCACATCGATAAAAGCAAAACCTTTGTGATTAATGGCACCCCTTATGAGGGTTTTTAACAAATCCATTTTTCGTGTATAGCCACGTGCAATATAAGTGGCTCCACTGGCAAGCATCAACTCTAATGGGTTTAACGGATATTCCAAAGTACCCAATGGGGTCGATTTTCCTTTGAAGCCTAGTGGAGAGGTTGGTGTATACTGACCGGTAGTAAGACCGTATACACGATTATTATGGACAATAACAGTAATGTCAATATTACGTTTTGCAGCAAAGATAAGGTGATCGAGACCCTCCGCATATGCATCACCATCTCCAACACAACAAATGACTTTTAAATTTTTATTTGCGCATTTGATACCACTTGCAACAGGAATCGCTCGTCCGTGAATTGCATAAAAACTATTTATATTCAAATAATCAGCGATCTTTGCATGACAACCTATACCACTAAGTATGACAACATCGTCAAGATTTGTTCCTTCTTTTTCCATTTCAGAAAGAATAGTTTTCAGAGTATGCTGTATCGTGAAATTACCACAGCCAGGACACCATGTATTTTGAGCATCGGTAATTAGTTGTCGCCCATTCATACACCCACCTCCTTGAGTCGATTTAAAAGCATATCTGGAGTAAGAGGACGTCCATCATAATGTAAGACCATCGCATCACTAGTAATTCCGTTAAACCGTAAGAGTGCTGAAAGTTGGCCTGTCACGTTCTCTTCAACTACAATCTTCCGTTTGATTCCTTGCAGTGCCTGGTTCATACGAATAACAGGGAATGGAGAGAGCACAATAGGCTGGATAACTTTTAAATTGAGTTCAAGAGCAACCTCTCGGCAAGTATTCAGTACAGATCCCCAACATATGAGCACAGTTTTTGCTTCAGATGATCCCTCGATGTTAATAGTGTCATAACTTTCCATTGCATCAGCTAGAACGGTTGCTTTTTTCATCCGTTTGCGAGTCATTTGCGTTATAATTCCCGACTCTTCTGCCGTGATGCCAGACTTATCGTGTGCATAGCTGTTAACCTTGACTACTGCACCATTAGTTCCAGGATACGCTAAAGGTGAGATTCCAGATTCGGTATCGGCATATCTAAAGTATGGTGTTTTTCCATCCCATAGAGGTAAATCTGCAAACTTAGCTTGCGAAATTTTCTCGGTTTCAATACTGAATGTACCTTCTGATAGGGTTTTATCCGCTAGAATGCATGCAGGTACTTGATACCGCCACGCGACATCCATAGCCACAGCAGACCAGTAATATGCTTGTTGAACATCTCCAGGTGCGACTACGAATCTTGGAAACTCCCCTTGACCTGCGTTTAGTATGAAGTGAAGATCAGACTGGGCGGTATATGTTGGAAGACCTGTTGAGGGTCCTGTCCGCTGAGATACAACAAGAATGATCGGGATTTCTGCCATACCAGCAAGTGAGAGCCCTTCAGTCATTAGACAAAAACCACCACCTGATGTACCTATAGCTGCACGACCACCGGCGTAAGCGAAACCAAGTGCCATCAGAATCACTGAAATTTCATTTTCTGGATGGATGACCGTAATCCCAAATTTTTTGGTGTTTTCCGCAAGGAAGTGAAGGAGACTTGAGGAAGGTGTCATCGGATATGAAACATATACTGTAAGACCCCCCGCAACTAACCCAATACCGATTGCTTCGTTACCTGTAAGGACGGAGAACCGGCGGCTTCCAATCGATTTAATAGTATTTATCGTATTGACCTGATCGTAGCCCCTCTTGGCCACTTTCAAATTGATATCAGCTCCTTTCGGCATGTGACGGGTAAATACATCACTGACCGTATCCCAAGAAATACCAGATGCTTTTGCAAAAGCCCCAATCACTGCAGAGTTCCCCATAATTGCTGGCGCATTCTCGGATTTAAGAATCGTATTTACGGATATACCTTGTCCCTCGGTTCTTACGACATCACTGTTAAAGACATTGATTGTTCTCTTACCTACGCGTTGTTTGTGCTGAGTTATTGTGTCTTGATTAAGCGCGATAACGTAGTCAACGAAATTGCGGTGTATATTCACCGGACGATCTGAACCGCGGATAATTGCAAAATTGTGCCCCCCGCGAATGAGAGAGGGATAATCATAATACATGTAGGTATAATATCCAGAATGGTTGAGTAGCTGAGCGACAATTGCCCCAGCACTATTAATTCCTTCACCCGCCTTCCCACCAACAAGTATTGACACTTCTTGAACCATCAAATCGCCTTACATTCCAATGCAATATTTCCAGAGATATAGATTGGCATATAGATAGTCTGACATATTTATGACGTAAAGACGATTTGATAGATCTATAAATGCTTGTTTGATCAGAACCAAGTCCATTCGTATAGTTATATTCAAATAGAGAGGCGTCAACCATCATCTCATAGAGATTATTCCGATGAATGGATCTGCTTCCATTTACCGGAATATAGGTGGTCATAAAAGACCATCCTAATGAAATGCCAAATAATAATATGAGAACTCCAACGGACGTGAATTTGTGAAAACCGACTCATTCATTTCAGATAAAAAGAGTTACTCTTTTCATAGTAGAGGCGGCATTGACCTACAAAGTCTGATCAATGCAATGTATCATAAAAACCTCGGCATCCGATGGCGGGCTGCGCTTATCCTTAGTGAGATTGGAGAACCTGCACTTAAACCCTTGATCAAAGCACTCAAGGATGAGGATAAAGATGTCCAGTGGCTTGCTGGAATGGCATTGGCGAGGATCGGTAAGCCAGCAATTCCTCATTTCATTCGTGCGATGACCGAAAAGGATTATGACATCCGCTGGCGTGCAACTATTCTCCTAGCAAAATTAGGAGAAGATGCTGTCAAACCACTAATCGATCTACTCAAGGAAAGTGATAGCGATTTGCGATGGCATAGTGCTCTTGCTCTAACACTTATAGGGAAACCTGCGGTCGACCCATTAATCCTTGCACTAAAAGACAAAGATTGGTTTGTACGCGTTCGTGCCGCATGGGCATTGGGTGAAATCGGGGACTCATCAGCAGTTACCCCACTTATTCAATCAGTGAATGATCAAGATTGGTATGTTCGTTGGAGTGCTGCCGATGCTTTAGGGAAGATCGGAGATAAAAAAGCAACAAAGATTCTTATTGCGGCACTTAAAGAACCCGATTCCTTTGTTCAAGTTCCAGCATCTTGGGCGCTCGGTAATCTTGGTGATGAAGAATCGGTTGACGCCCTTATTGAGACGTTAAAAAGCACTGATTGGTCGGTTCGATGGGGTGCTATTGAGGCATTAGGTAAAATCGGGGATAAAAAAGCACTTGAGTTTTTAAAAATGGCGCTTGATGATAAAGATGAATATGTCAGAAACGCTGCTGAAGAGGCAATTGATAAACTAATGTCTTGATCTAATCCAAACAACTCTACAATCATATTTTTTTCTGAATTAGAGTTTCTAGAAGTGTTTTAATATCAGATATCCGGTAAGGTTTTGCAAGCACACCAGCAAAACCGAATGAGGTAAAGTCTGTCATTAGTGGATCATTGGTATACCCACTAGAAATGACCACTTTAGCTTGGGAATCAATTGCGTGAATTTTTTCAAAAGCTTCGTTTCCGCCCATGCCATCAGGTACGGAAAGATCAAGGATTACAAGGTCAAATGGAACCCCTTTGTTTCTCTCCTTATTAAAAATGTCGACCGCCACAGCACCATCACGGGCAAAGATTAAATCATAGCCAAGGAACTTAAACACCTCCTTGGTAACATCGAGGATAACCTGCTCGTCATCCATTAATAGTACTTTTCCCTTGCTAGTCATGCCCGTCCCACAAGATACGGTACCATCCAATTTCGAATAACACTTATAAGAGATTTGTCTTTTATTTGTCTATTTGAATATCTCATTCAGTTAATATACTCAAATCATCTAACGATTTGACAGTTACTCTTGTTTTCGCGCTCTCAAACGTTTAGCCTCTTCGGGATCCTCAACACGTAATAGGAATGTGCCATGACATGGTTTTGTGTATGGAAAAATCACAAAATCTCCATCCAGACCGATAGCAATTGGTGGTATGCCAATGATGTGGGTATCAAAAATCTTAAACCCGGGTTTAACATTGATGAATTCCTTGAAATGCTCTTTCACATAGTCTCTAGACTCTTTGAATGAACTGCCTCGCAGGATTACTTCATATGGGAGGGACTCTACGCACCCCATGGTGCCACCTCATCAAGCATTTTTTTAAGAGGCATTGGGTTATGTATAGATTTCGCTGCAATATTCTGGCAGGGAAAGTCGATGGATGAGACAATCTGGTCGTAGTGCTCTCCATAGATTATTGCATAGAGACGCGCCTTAGAGATTGCTCCCATTGTCGCTGCATAGCTAATGCCAGCATCGTTATGGATAAAGACAAAACATAGATCGAAATCGCGCTTTTTTTCCGTTATAAGATCAATTGCTCGATCAAGATCAAGCACCTCGCCTAAATAGTACCGTTTTGGATCGGCAACAACCAACAATGTCACTGCCGATCGGTTTCCAGCCACTACGGGTTTGAAACCTGCTTGTGTTAACCGATGAATTAAGTACAACGCAATACTTGTTTGAACAGGTACCTGTGGACACCCAAGGACGAGAAGTGCAGACCGTTGAGTTTTTTCTTCGACTGCCAGAGCAATCAAACCCCTATTATACCAAATATCTCCTGTTGCACGAAATAAGGCTGTGTATGTTAACCCGCTTTTTCACCATAATAAATGAAAAATGCATGACATATCACAAAATGTTATTCATGGAAAATCGACGTTCCCTCTTTTTTCATTTTGCTTAATCTGGTTTCCACATTAGAAATTAAACCTCGCTGTGCGTTTCCTGATAAACCCACTCCAAATATGGTAAATACCCATCTATAACTGGCAGTGCAATAATTTCCGGAGTCTCGTACGAATGTATCGATTTGATTGCGTTGATAACTTCATCAACCCTCTCTCTTGTTGTTTTTACGATAAGGAGATGCTCTTGGTCATCACAGAACTCTCTCTTCCATCGATAAAACGATCGTACTGGGACCACGTTGACACAGGCTACATACCGGTGATTAATTAGCATCCTAGCAAGCGCTTCGGATTCAGTCGGAGGTGCAGTTGAGAGGATTACAATTGTATCACGTGAGTGTTTCATACGAATATACCTTGAAACGCACTTAGGACAACGCACTCAATATTATTCATTTTTTACCATTGAACTTATAGCATGAATCGGGAGATAATATGTTATAAGTACTTTTCTTCCATTTCACTACATTTTAATTGAGATCGTTAATTACTAGAGAATATAGCGCCAATAGATATCACTTATGTACGCGTCACGAATGCGCAATCTTCCGCCATATCTGTTCGCACGGATTGACGAGATGAAAGCAAAGCAGCAGACAAAAGGCGTTGATATAATCGATCTTGGCGTAGGTGACCCCGACCTTCCTACCCCAGACCACATCGTTGCCTCTCTTTGTAAAGCTGCGAAAAACCCAAATAACCACCACTATCCATCGTATGCAGGTATGCCAGAGTATCGAAGTGCTGTGGCGGATTGGTATAAAAACCGATTCGGAGTCTCTCTTGATGCTGAAAAAGAGGTTCTTGCACTTATGGGATCCAAAGACGGTATCGCCCACATAGCAGAAGCATTCGTGAACCCGGGAGATACTGTGCTCGTGCCGAGCCCCGGCTATCCGGTATATCAGACGGGAACGCTTTTTGCTGAAGGTCGTGTGCACGAAATGCCGCTTATTCAGGAGAATAACTTTGTCCCAGTACTTGATGAGGTTCCAAAAAAAGTCCTAAAATCCGCAAAACTTATGTTCATCAATTATCCAAATAACCCAACAGCAGCAATCGCACCTAATGGTTTCTATCGCGAAGTAGTGGATTTTGCCAAAGAACATAATATTATTGTAGTATCGGATAATGCATACTCCGAGATTGCTTATGACGGTTACAGAGCCCCATCTTTTCTGGAGACAAAAGGTGCAATGGAAATTGGTATAGAGATGCATTCGCTTTCTAAAACATACAACATGACAGGATGGCGGATCGGAATGGCAGTGGGAAATACAGAAATTCTTACAGGATTAGGTCGTGTAAAGACCAACGTTGATTCTGGGGTCTTCAATGCTGTACAATTTGCAGCAATTACTGCACTTCGCGGTTCCCAAGATTGTGTAAAAAATGCATGCAACATCTACCAGGAACGTCGAAATGTACTCATTACCGGATTGCGGGAACTCGGCTTTAGCGTTCAAGCACCAAAAGCAACCTTTTACGTCTGGTTGCCGGTCAATAATTGCATGACATTTGTCGCCAAACTCCTCAATGAAGCAGGTATTGTTGCAGCTCCTGGTGTTGGTTTTGGCAAACATGGTGAAGGATACGTTCGGTTTGCAATCACCCGTCCCGTTGAGAGGATTAAAGAAGCAATCACCCGTATGAGGGGGTTAGATCTGTGAAACTCCCTCACCACCTGACGATAAAGAAAGGACACCTCCATATTAACGGCCATGATTGTGTTGATCTTGCAGAGAAATACGGTACCCCGCTCTATATCACAAGTGAAGACCGGATCTGCGAACAGTTTAGGAACTACCAAAACGCACTTTCAAGTCGATACCCCAAGAACCAAGTCCTCTTCGCAGCAAAAGCAAACGGGAACCTAGCCGTATTACGGGCACTTGCTCAACTTGGTGCAGGTGCTGATATATTCTCATCTGGCGAACTTTGTCTGGCTCTTGATGCTGGAATGCCCGCAGATAAACTGCTTTTCAACGGTAGTTCGAAAACACCAGATGATTTGCAATTGGCAGTGAAAAGTGACGTAATAGTCTCGGTGGACTCACTTGATGAGCTTTACCAACTCGATGCAGTAGCGAAAGCAGCCGGAAAAACGGTAAAAATCGCGTTTCGAGTTAATCCAGCACTCAAAATACCTACACATCCGAAAATTGCTACAGGTCTTGCATCAAGCAAATTTGGAATTCCGCATAAAGAAATTCCAACCGCTTACAAGAAGGCACTAACTTGTAAATATGTGAAACCGATAGGCCTCCACTGCCATATCGGGTCCCAGATCCTAGATGTTGAACTATTTGCTCAAGCCGCTGAAGTAATGGTACGGATCGCAAAAGAACTCACCACTATTGGCGTTAATCTTGAATTTATCGATCTTGGCGGGGGACTTGGGATTCCTTACCATCATGATACCGACTTTGCACCTACACCAGAAGATTATGCGGCAAAGATTGTACCCATCTTTAAAGAGGGTATCGAGGCTTGTGGGATCACTCCTGAGCTTTGGGTTGAACCCGGACGTTCACTTGTAGCTGACTCCACAGTACTTCTAACACGTATAAACTCAACAAAATCAGCACATAAACAATTCGCAAACGTCGATGCAGGATTTAACCTTCTCATCCGCCCCGCGATGTACGATGCTTACCATGAAGTGATAGTGGCAAATAAAGCGGATAAATCTCCTACCACAACATACACGGTCACTGGCCCTATCTGCGAATCCGGCGATATTCTTGCCATAGACAGACAACTTCCTAAAATTGCTGCTGGAGATTTAATTGCGGTACTCGATGCGGGTGCGTATGGTTTTGCTATGTCGTCACAATACAATAGTCGTCCGCGATGTCCTGAAGTTATTATTAAAGGATCATTGGTGGGGCTCATGCGACGGGGCGAGACAATTGAAGATCTTACCATCAATATGACGCGCCCTCCCTGGCAGCAGTAACGAGAGGCAATGTTGTGCACTTTCACCATGCGTTGGTTGATGATCTAATTTCGAAAGAAGATTTTGAGCTACGTGTAGAAGAAAAAATCGAAGAGTGCGGGGATCTAATTGATGAACCGACCGCAGCAATGCTCGTTGTCGGTGACCTTGGAAGAGCACATGTAAAAATCAAAGAGCTGTCAGGAAAATCTAGCTTATTCTCTTTTTTCGGTAAAGTACTTGATAAAAACGAAATAAAGGAATTTGTTAGAGCCGATGGCGAGAGAGGTGCTGTCGCTACACTTCTGTTAGGTGATGATACCGGAACGGTTCGTATTGTTCTTTGGGATGAACGGGCAGGGGCAGTTGAAGAAATTAATATTGATGATGTGCTTGAGATTATCGGACGTCATTCAGGTAAAAATTCAAAAGAAATCTATGCGTTAGCGTTGCGTAAAGCAAACTGTCAGATAGAATGCAAGATATCACCCAATGGAATTGAGCGGCTGAGTACTGAGTCGATCGACCTTGATGTTCGCGTCCTTTTTGTTGAAGAACCTAGATTATATATGCGTCGTGACGGTACTTCGGGCGAAATGGTCGAAGCCGTAGTTGGTGATAAAGTAGGTACTGCTCGAATTATCGCATGGGTACCATCTCTATTTCTGAATCTTCTTCCGGGAACTTCTGTACACATTACAAGTGCAAAGCCAAACGGTCGTGGTGAAGGAAGGACATATAGTATAGATGAAAAAAGTAGCATTAAGAGGATCGAACAGGAAATTGAAATCCCGTTCACACCAATTAGTGCCATTATTGAAGGAGGCATTTATTCGGTACAAGGAACAGTCAAACGGGTTCAGAAACCTCGTTCTTTCAAATCGCGAGACGGTTCTCCGTCCTGGGTTCGTAATATTGTGATAAGTGACGGAAAAAATGATCTTCATATTGTAATCTGGGGGGAAAAAGCCCTTTCTACAATTCAAAATGGAGAGCATGTCAAACTGTTTCATGGAATAGCAAAAACACGGAGATTCGGCGGGATTGAGCTACAATCTGGACGCGGAAGTGCCCTATTACTTCCCGAGACACAATCAAGTGAGGTTATCATTTATGGGACAGTGATCATTCGTCAAGGGATAAGATTCATCGATAATGGACAAGATCGCTATCTTCTAGAAGAGAGTGATCTCCCTCTCTGGCGTGAAGTGCGGGTGGAAGGGATGGTGTCTGGTGACAAGATCCAAATAACTAACTGGGAACCTATACATATATCATCGGATAGTATCCGCCAGAAAGCAAAAAATCTACTAGATAAACTACATACATAAAAAGTTAATTCACTTTCACTCCACACGCTCTGAGAGCATATATGTAAGGGTTTAAAATGTTGTTGTGCCATAGGAGAGGTTACTGAAATGGCTGAAGAAACATTAGAAATTGAGGATTTACCGGGTGTAGGCCCGAGTACGGCAGAAAAACTCCGTGAAGCCGGTTATCTTAGTGTTGAGAGCGTTGCTACTTCATCACCAGCAGAATTAGCTGAGATCACGGAGATTTCTGAGTCAACTGCAAAAAAAATCATTAAGGCAGCACGTGAAAAAGCAGACATCGATGTGTTTAAAACCGGTAAGGATATCTTCGAACAAAGAAAAGAAGTGAAAAAGCTCTCATTCAGAGTTCCTGACTTGAATAATTTGATGGGAGGAGGTTTGGAGACCCAAGCGATCACCGAGATGTATGGTGAGTTCGGGTCAGGTAAGAGTCAGATTGTCCATCAAATGGCAGTCAACGTCCAACTTCCTGAGGACGATGGGGGACTGAACGGTAGTGTGATCTATCTTGATACCGAGAATACTTTTCGCCCTGAGCGTATCGAACAAATGGTAAACGGGCTTGGAATCAACGGATTAGATCCCCAGGATTTTTTAAAAAATATTCATATTGCACGAGCCCATACATCCGATCATCAAATGCTCCTTGTAGAAAATTCGCGAGATCTGGCTGCAGAGTTAAAAGGCAGCGATAAACCGTTCAAACTCTTTATAATTGATTCACTAACTGCTCATTTCAGAGCAGAATATGCTGGTCGAGGAACACTCGCAACCCGTCAGCAAAAATTGAATCGACACATGCATGAGCTCTTTAAACTCATAGATGAACATAATGCCGTTGCACTGGTCACCAATCAGGTGATGTCCAACCCAGCAGTCTTCTTTGGAGATCCAACAAAACCTATTGGAGGTAACATTGTTGGACATACTGCAACCTTCCGAATATACCTACGCAAGAGTAAGGGTGGCAAACGCATTGCACGCCTTGTAGATAGTCCAAATCTCCCTGAGGGGGAGGCACCTTTCATCGTAGAAGAGGCAGGTCTCAAGCCTTGTTGAGAGCACTCCTAACTGATGTAGATGGAACCATTACTGATTCATCCCGTCGAATCAATACAAAAGCTATAGACGTAATCCGCTCGTTGCAAGATCTCGGTGTAGAGGTAGTACTTGCGAGCGGAAACACCTCCTGTTTTATGGATGCACTCTGTAAAATGGTAGGCACCCGCGGAACATTCATTGCTGAAAATGGAGGAGTGTTTCGATTTGGATTCAATGGACAACTGAACATTAATGGAGACCAGAAAAATTGTAAAAAGGCTCTCAAAACACTACAAAATCACTACCATTGTCAAGGAATCGATCTCGAACTTTACAGCTTACATTACCGGTTTACTGATATTGCATTTGCTAGGACCGTCTCTGTCAATGAAGTAAAATCTATACTCAAAGGCCATCCCGTCCAAGTTATCGACACAGGCTATGCAATCCATTTACAATCGCAAGGTGTCAACAAAGGAACCGCTCTCGTATCACTTGCAAGAGAAATGGGCCTTACGCCATCAGATTTCTTTGCTATCGGAGACTCAGTCAATGATATACCAATGATTAAAAAAGCCAGCATTGGTGTAACTATCGCAAATGCTCACCCAAATATTAAAAAAGTCGCCCAATTTGTATCTAAAAAAGAATACGGAGATGGATTTGAAGAAGCAATCAAAAAATATATGCCTTATTTTCGTGCAGCAAAGCGGTCGACGACAATATAATCTTTGATATCTTTTACAGCTTCGAATGGGATGACAAGAAGCTTGTCATCCTCTAAATTGTACCCATCAGTAACGAAAGTCTGATCTGGATGAATGATCAATTCAACGACCTGACCTGAATCAAAATCCACCCTAATATTTTTCAGGGTTCCAATAAGCTTCCCGTCATTGCTCATGATCTTTTTACGTGAAAGGCTGCGGGCAAATACACGAGTCATAAAAAAATTGACGACGTATTAATATTTAAAGTGTTCTAAAAAAGGGGATTTATACGGGCCAATTTTCAGTGTTTGGATTGAAAAATCCGTTATTTGAACATTTCAGCAGCCATTCTGATATCAGAACCTCGAACAGTTTTTCTACCAGCATGGTCTGACATCTTTTTTGCTTCTTTGGCGAGAAATGCAGCATATTCTTCCATGAAATCTGTAAGTGTTGTAATCGCATCTGCACTAACTCGCCCAGCACCCGATTTTTTCATAATCCGTTCAACAGCAGATCGAGATAATTCAGTCATAGTCCATTTATCCAACTCTTCTGTTCAGTTTTCAATATATAAAAATATCTCATAATTTGATCATAGTGAAGGAAATACCCGCATGATATCTGATTGTGTAATTATTCCGATTGGTTTTCCATCTTCAACAATAATCAAACGCCCTATTTCTCTTTCCTTGAACCGGTGCACAACTTCGAAAAGTTTTGTGCTCGAAGGAACTTCTACAACATCCTTTGTCATTATGATGGATACATTGGTTGTCAATGGCAAACCATTCTCTATTGCTTTAGTGATATCACTCACCGTGATAATTCCTTTGAGTTTTCCTTGTTCGATAATAGGTGCACCATGGATGCGGTGCGCGTTGAAAAGAGCGATGGCATCGAAGAGCGTGTTTGAATTCGCAAGAGTCTTTAATGGAGTGCTCATGTAATTTTTAATTGAATTTTTTGGAAGCGAGACCATCTCATATGTGGAAATGAGAAGAGCCTGTTCCCCCTCATCCATTCCGAAGATCTCTCCTTTAATTACGAGTTTATTTACCGGTGTAGGACCGATCGAAATCTGATCTCCAATCTCAAAAAGTTTGGTACTGCCAATCAGTTTGATTACTGCATGACATAGATCGGGATGGCAAAGTGTAATAAAATCAATCTCTTTGACCTTTGCCCCTTTTACTATCTTTCCGTTTCGATTAATATTTACGTCGTAGTCCCCCTCATCACCACTAAGGTTCAGCTCTTTATACGCAAGTGCTGTTGGAATATACCCCCCTTTTGGACCTGGGACCCCGTCAACAAACCCGATTGCCTTCAGTGCTTGCATCTGGTTACGGACAGTCCCAGGATTCCGGTGGATTACCTCAGCGATGTCCTCGCCTTTAATTGAATGCGATTTTTGCTGATAGAGAGAGATGAGGGTGATTAGAATATCTTTTTGAATGAGAGATAAGTCCATAACGCTAAACCGTATTACTCTCCATTAATATATAGGTTTGAGATACTTGGAATTCGAACGATTGCCGACAGTCCCAACTGCAGATGAAATACTCGATAGAAGTTACCGTCGTGCCGCAAAAAAAATGAAAGAAAAGATCAACAAAGACCGAGCAAACGAAGAGTTCGTGAGGGCGGTCAGATCTGCTATTCATGACCGTCTTGTGTATATAATAAGGGGGTTTCCAGAGTTTGATAGTCTCCCGAAGTTTTACCGTGAATTGACCGATATTTTGTTTGGAATTGATCGAATTAAAAAGTCATTGGGCGCTGTCGGTTGGGCAGCAAAGCATTCAGGAATGGTCGGCAGGGAGCTTGCCTTTCAAGCAAGGAAGTCTACGGACTCGATGGCGATCCGCAAAAGAGCAGTAGCGCGTATATCATCTATAGTTCACCAGATTGATAAAGATCTTCACTTTTTAAATGATGTAAGAAATGTGCTAAGACATCTTCCTCATATCGATGATTCTTTCACCATAGTTATCGCTGGTTATCCAAATGTAGGTAAGTCTTCATTTATACGTTTGGTCTCAACAGCAACACCTGAAATTGCAATATACCCTTTCACTACAAAGGGAATTATTGTCGGGCACCATGATATTGGCCGAGAACGTATACAATTTGTCGATACACCGGGGATTCTCGACCGACCAGAGCATGAACGCAACCCAATTGAACGTCAAGCACTTTCTGCTGTCGTGAATATCGCTAATGTTATCCTATTCATTCTAGATCCAACAGAACATTGTGGATTTCCTATAGAGATGCAACTCCATCTACTCGAAGAGATTAAAGGTTTAGTGTCTGTTCCGATTGTCGTTGTTGCGAATAAATCTGATATCCGACAATCTAAAGGTTACATGTCTATGTCTACAGAAAATGGAGATGGAATCAGTGAGGTTCTCGATCACCTCGTCTCTTATCGTCCATCACCTGTTAAAAAGATGAAAGCACCAACCCAATTGCAAAACCGATGATAGTACCACCATTCAGCGGTGGAAGTCCTGCTTGCGGCTTTCCTGAACTAACGAAATAGAGTAGGACACAAAGTCCAGCAATCGATCCTATTATTGCACCAAGTGCAGGTAAATAAATAAAACCAAGTTGCCATCCTTTTGGAAGAAATTTATTAGCGGAGACAACAAGAATGGTTGGCATAATCAAATCTCCCATACCCATAATAAATGCCGCGCGTTCCTGACCTTCACTAATGCGTCCAATTCCATCACGAATGAAAGAGTAGTCGCGCCTCTTGGGTATAACAAATAAAATCGGCGTTTTGAGATCAATAACTCCTTCTGCAAGTGTGATCATGTGTTTTGTTTTGTAGACGGAGATTGCATCATAAATAGCAAGGACGATTAACAGAACAACAACCCACCGAATCTCGAGGGAGACACCAAATATAGATGCCACACCTGCGGCAATAAGCATCCCAAGAATATCGATCACGTACCATTCAGGATATTTGTAGAGCAATAAAGTAGCGCCGATTGAAAGGAGTAGCGTAACGAGATAAGCTAAATCACTTGAACCAAGGACGTGAAAAACAATTGCATAGAAAATATATCCAAACGAGAAAAAGATGGATACCGCGATAATAATAGTGATGAGTTTTTTAAAACCATATTTGATTAGTAAGAGCAGAATGCCTGTGAATACAAGGAGTATTACCATAAAGATGATTATATTTCCAAACGCTGTTGGGTCTTCAAATGCACTTTCACCCGCTTCCTTCACTGGGATAGAGAGAACAAGAGCTCCTATCTCGACAAGAATCAACATCAGAGGCATGGCAAGAAATGGAATTATGCGTTTGATATCCATGAAGCGTCTCCATCTATAGTTAGCTTAATTACTACGTCTTCATCATCTAAAAGCATGGAGATTCGTGAATACTTCATCGATATCGTTCTCACGGTGGTCCTGGTCATCTCCACCCTCGTGCTCATCCTTCGTTTCTGGCAGGATCTCACTATTGCAATTGCCGCCGTGCTAATGACACTATCTCTCGGCGGGCTCTTTCTTTCTATGCAGGTCAAGGTTCGACGACTTGAGCGTAGTGTAATCTCACGTGAGCGCATGCTTCGAACCAATCTTGAAGAGATTTCAAAAAGAATGGCGCAAAAGCACGATATGGCTATCTCCCATCTCGATGAACTGGTTGCCGAATATTCAAGACGAGTATATCGATAATTGTAAATCGGCGTTCGGGATTCCTTATGGGTGTTGCACTAAGGGATATTGTACTAGACTATAAATCACCAATTAACTGGGATTCTGTCTCTGGAGTGGCAGCTATAGATGCAAATAATGCATTGTACCAATTTCTTACAATTATTAGGCAACCAGATGGAACCCCACTAATGGATCGACGTGGGAGGGTCACATCCCACCTATCAGGTATCCTTTTCCGTATGGCAAATTTTATGGAAAAAGGGATTAAACCTATTTTCGTCTTTGATGGTAAACCTCCAGATCTTAAAAAAACAACTATAGATGAACGACGGAAAATCCGTGATGTAGCTGATGAGCGATGGAAGGAAGCGCTAGCACGAGGGGATGAACAAGAAGCATACCGGCAGGCGCGTTCAGCTACTCGCCTCGATGAAGAGGTAATCCGAACTTCCCAAGAACTCCTTCATTTAATGGGAATTCCCTGTATTCAAGCACAAGGTGAGGGGGAAGCGCAGGCAGCCCATATGGCTGTAAAAGGAGAAGTAAGATATGTTGTTTCACAGGATTATGATACACTCCTTTTTGGTGCACCGACCCTTATCCGTAATCTTACAGTTAGTGGAAAACGGAAGATACGAGGAAGAACTGTAACTGTGAATCCAGAACGAATTATTCTTAATGATCTACTCAATGGATTGCATCTTTCCCGCGAACAATTGATCGAAATCGGTATACTGGTTGGTACAGATTTCAATGAAGGAATAATGGGTATTGGTGCAAAGACCGCTCTTAAGATTGTTCAAAAAGGTGAATTTTATCAAAAAATTAAGGAAAAAACGCCCGAATTTGACCCTGAACCTATCCGCGAACTCTTCCTTCACCCATCTGTAACAGACTCATATGATCTCACACCGGGACATTTGGATGCAGAGGGAGTCATTAAGTTCCTCTGCGGAGGATATGACTTTTCTGAAGAGAGAGTAAGAAAGGCGCTAGAAGGTTTCACAACAAAGATTGGACAACGTACACTCGAAAGTTGGTTTTAATATTCATTCAAACACAAAAATCTGACGAAAAAGAAAGCGTATAAAAGTGCTCGAGATACATTGTTAACTGTGATTTAGCGTCAAAATTTTTTCAAACTTATACAACCTATCTCTCAAAAATTTACTCTATAAAATCTGGTGACTCATATGCAACTCAAATCCAGTAAAAAAACATATTATAATGACACACAGCGAGCTGCACCGCCAGAGGAGACGCTTGCACGGATCGAACCGAAAGTTCCGGCAGCTGGTATTACACGAGTTGCTGATATTACCAACCTCGATCGAATCGGTATACCTGTCTTTTCGTGTATCAGACCAACTGCAGAGGGTGGTGCGATTACAGTCTATAATGGAAAGGGGGCGACGGTGGAGGAATCACGGATCTCTGCTATTATGGAAGGGATCGAACGATATTGCTCTGAGGTTCACAATCGCAGAGTTGAACTCGGTTATTTCCATGAGCTTTTTGGTAGAGGGCGAGTGATTGAACCAAAAGATCTAATTCTCCCATTAGAGGCTGATCAGAATCAGCTTCTCCCGTGGTATGAAGGATTCGATATTGTAAATGATGAGCCTATTCTTGTCCCAGCTCATGCAGTTTTTCATCCATTGCCCCCCAAATATCGTCCACTCTTTCGAACAAATACTAACGGTCTTGCATCAGGAAACACATTTGAGGAGGCGATCTTTCACGCGCTAGCTGAAGTCATTGAACGTGACGCGTGGTCATTAGTCGAAACATCCAGAATCACTGGCCCTAAAGTAGAGAACATTGTCGATCCTTTAATTAATGAAATGCAGAAGAAATTTGTCGATGCACAAGTCGATGTCACAATACTTGACATAACATCAGACATCGGCATACCAACAATGGCAGCGGTTGCTGATGATGTTCTCCTTAAAGATCCAATGTTATTGACCGTTGGTATGGGTTCGCATACAAGTGCAAGAATTGCAGTAATGAGAGCACTAACCGAAGTCGCACAAAGTCGCCTTACCCAGATACATGGTGCACGAGAAGATACCACTGTTGCATTGTTGCGAAAGAAAATTGGATACGACCGTGCCAAACGATTGAATGCCTACTGGTTCAAAGACAACGGTACTGTAGACTATAGCACTATTCGCTCGTATGATAGCGATGATTTCTTGAAAGATATCCACTTGATGATTGATGCCCTAAATAAAAAGGGTCTAGACCGCGTTATTGTCGTCGATTTAGCACGAGATGAGATAGGGATTCCTGTCGTTCGGGTGGTTGTTCCAGGACTCGAATCATTTGCAATGGATTCTGAGCGGCGAGGGGAGAGAGTGAAGCATGCACAGGATCACCGTTTTTCTAGGACCTAGTCTCGACAGAGAAACAGCAGAAGGTATCCTCACAGCTACTTATCTTCCACCCGCGAAACGTGGCGACCTGCTTGCTGCAGTCGACAGTGGTTCTACGATCATTTGTCTAATCGACGGGGTGTTTCACCAAGAGTCTGCGGTTGCCCATCGGGAGATCCTTCATGCATTAAAAAAGAGGATACAAGTAATAGGTTCATCGAGTATGGGAGCCTTGCGGGCTGCTGAAATGGATACATTTGGTATGGTGGGTATTGGAGAGATTTACCGGATGTATAAGAATGGTGAACTTGAATCTGATGATGAGGTGGCATTGATTTTCGATCCAGTCGCTTTCACCGCGCTATCTGAACCACTTATTAATATCCGCTGCACGCTGAAAAGAGCAAAAGAAAAAGGAATTATCAACCAATCGGCACACGACACGCTTTTAAAAGCAGCTCGCTCTATATTTTATCCGCAACGGACTTATACCCGAATTTGTTCTGTAGCAGGTGAGTTATTGGATGCCCAGACGCGCAAAGAGTTCCTATCTTGGTTGAATGTTGGACAGTGCGATCAGAAAAGAGATGATGCGATTGCTGCCTTGAAATATATAAAACAGCATACTGACCTTTCTAATAGATAAAAAAAGATTATTCCATTTTTCTCCAAACAAAAGCAAATCTTTGAAAAGCAGTAAAATGTCCGAAAATTCCGAATAAAACAAGTAGCCACCCTAGCCACGTCAATCCATACAAACCAACAGGTAAAAGCAGGTCAATAATCCCTACTACCAGGATCAATAAAAGTCGATCGGCTCTACCAAGTATCCCACCATAATATCTCCCTACACCAACAGCTTGAGCTTGGGTGCCGAGATATGATGCCATTAACACACCGGTCAAAGCAAACACACCGATTTGCCATGGGACAAGCCCCCCGGCAAAAATACCAGTAATAATAAAAATGTCAGCGTAACGATCGACAGCATGGTCAAGGAAATCCCCACGCACACTCTGAATTTTCATTTCCCGTGCGACTGCTCCATCTAAAGCATCACATACTGCATTGATAGCGACAGCTAAGATTGCTAGAATTTCTAACTTGAGGTAAAATAGAATTCCAGCAGCAGCTGATGCAAGGAATGCAGCGATTGTGAAGAAATTCGGAGTGAGCCCACACCGCATCGCTATAGAGACAAAAGGAGCGAAATAAACTTTCATTTGAGGTCGGAACTGGTCAAGTGTCATGCCCCTACCTCAATAAACTCTGACCAGTCTATCCTACCAAATTCTCCTGGGATCTTACCCTTTGAGAACTTGTCAATCATATCTGCACAAAATGATGGATCATGTCCTGTCGTGTCTAATTCAAAGATACTGGATGCGTCATACATTTCTACAGTCTCAATTAGACAAACATCTAGTGCCTCAGCCTCGACATTTTCCTTGATCTTCTTTGATGGGTATTTACGCTTGTTAAGTCTAGCCTTCAATTCATCAGGACGACAGCGAAGTACCACGATTCTGTCACAGGAAAGTAAATGGGCAAAATGTCCTTCAACAAAACCGTTGATTGGAATAAACTCCTCCACCCATTTATCAACATCAACCAATTGTGTATCTCTATCTTCATCTTCGCCAATTATATAAGGTCGAACCGTATCAATAAGGTGGACAACATTATACCCTCTCCGAGCAAGTTCATCCGCCACCATCGATTTTCCGGTTCCTGGAGTACCCGTTATCCCACACATCATAGAGTGTTGATGGCCCGAACGAACTGCTCGTTCTCCCAATCCTCTCCAATGCTTACCCTAATGTAATGATCAGGGAGTCCAGTAAAACTTTGACAAGAACGAACGATTATGCCCTTACGAGCAAGAGTTTCCACAATATCGTCACTTGTATGGGGCGATACATCAACCATTATAAAATTTGCATCGGATGCGAAAACAGGATATTTTACTTCATCAGCAAACCGTTTTCTCCATCGTTTAACCTGCGAAATATACCGCTGTTGGTGATCAGAATCTTTGAGCGCTCCTATCGCTGCAGCAGCAGATACTGTATTGACTGTAAACGGTGTAGAGGCTCGTATGTAATATGGAACAATCCATTCTGGTACAAACGCGTATCCGATACGTAATCCAGCTAGTGAATGCACCTTTGAAAATGTTCTACCAAGGATTAGGTTATCATATTTTTTTAGAAGCGGGAGATAATCATAGTCCGAAAATTCGACATATGCATTATCAAGGAACAGGACGCCGTTAATCCCATCCAATATCTCTCTAATTATCTCAACAGGTGTTGCATTGCCAGTAGGATTGTTCGGTGAACAAATTACTGTGATTTTTGCTTTCTTTCCCTCACGGATTATTTTTTCCGATGGAACTGAGAAGTCTTTCTTTCGGTTTACAGAGATAACCTTTGCACCTTGCGCCACTGCTGCTAGTCCGTAAAAAGAGAAAGTTGGTGTAGCGATTGCAACAAACTCAGTCGGATCTACGAGCGTTCGAAAAAGAGTCTCAATGACCCCGTCCATTCCAACACCAATAACAAAATCGTAATCGCCGAAATGAGCCTTTAGAGCATCTGTTAAACTATTAACTTGCTGATCAGGATATCGATTCGCTGTCTTGAGCGCCTGTTCAGCTGCTGATATCGCAAGCGATGAAGGAGGTTCTGGATTTTCATTACTCGCAAGCCTTGCGATACGCTTAATTCCGTATTCTCGAGCAATTTGATCAGCCTTTTTTGCAAATACGTAACCGCCCTGTTTTTTATAGCAAGATCTAACTAAGCGCTCCATCGATCACCCCTACAACTTGATCTATCTCTGCATTTGATATTATGAGCGGAGGTACTAACCGGAGGTTACCATCTGCTGCACAATTAACAAGCACTCCTTGTTCAGCGCACTTCTTTTGGACTTCTGGGCACTTCTCTCCAACTGATATCCCAATCATCAGCCCGCGAATACGTGGGTTATATTTCACAAGCCCTTTTTTGAATCTCTCACCTTTTTTACTCACTTCAGGCAGGATTTTTTCTATTACATCAATCGTAGCGAGTGACGCTGCACAGGCAAGTGGACCGCCAGCAAAGGTACTACCGTGCTCGGTCTTCTTGAACTCAAGATCTTTACGGGCAACAAGCGCACCCATGGGAAACCCACTTGCTATCCCCTTTGCTAGGGTGATAATATCGGGTATCACCTTTGTGTGTTGAATTGCAAGCCATTTTCCTGTACGCCCCATACCAGTCTGTACCTCATCAGCGATCATAAGGGATCCAGTGCTATCACAAATTTCACGTATACCCTCTAAAAAACTGTTCGGAGGGATAATGATACCTGCTTCACCTTGGATTGGTTCGACAAGAACACCTGCTGTATCTCGATCAACAACTTTTTTCAATCCTTCAAGATCACCAAAATCTACGAAACTGCACTTTATCCCGAGAGGTTCAAATGGTTCGCGTATCGCCGGTTTGTATGTGACCGCAAGAGAGCCAACTGTCCGTCCATGAAATCCGTGAGTAAATGCAACAAAATTCTTTTTTCCAGTCCGAACACGGGCAAGTTTTATAGCTCCATCGATTGCTTCAGCCCCAGAATTGGAAAAAAACGCTTTATGTAAACCAGTAATTTCAACAATTTTTTTCGCTAGTTCACCTTGGTGGGGGATGTAGTAGAGGTTGGAACAATGAATCAGCGTTCGAGCTTGATTGCAGATTGCCTTTACTACCTTAGGATGGCAGTGGCCGGTACTGCAGACTGCAATCCCAGCTACACAATCAATGTATTCCTTTCCGTCTGCATCCCAAACCTTTGTGCCCTTCCCTTTAACGAGTGCAATATCACGGGAAAATGCGGGCATGTAGTACCGTTCGTCAAGGTCTTTGTAAATTTTGGTCTCTTCCATTTTAATCACGAGGGTTCATTATTGGAGAATTATTCGTTTAACATATTATTCATATTCGATAGTCGCCGGAGGTTTTGCAGTTATGTCATATACCACTCGTGCAACACTCGGAATGTTCGCAGTTATCCTTGACCCAATCCGTTTCAGTTGCTCAAACGGAATTTCAAGCGGGTCGGCGGTCATACCATCCCGCGAATTTACTGCACGGATCGAGATAATCCATCCATGAATACGGTTGTCTCCTTTCACACCAGTTCCAAGTCCGAGAAGGGCAGCAAAGCATTGCCAAGGACGATATTGTTCAACCAATTCGTCCTCCACGATCCAGTTCGCCTCACGAATAATGGCAATTTTCTCTTTTGTTACCTCCCCTAATATCCTGACCGCAAGCCCAGGACCTGGGAACGGCATCCGGTGCTGGATTTCTTTTGGAAGACCCAATGCTCTTGCCACTTCCCGTACTTCGTCTTTGTAAAGGTCGCGGATCGGTTCAATAACTCTATCAAATTCCATATAGAGTGGCATTCCACCGACATTGTGATGACTCTTGATACCCCCTTCACTTTCAATACGGTCGGGATAAATCGTGCCTTGGAGTAAACACCTTGCCCCTTGCTTTTTTGCCTCGCGTTCGAAAACTCTGATAAACCGTTCACCGATCGCTTTCCGCTTACCTTCGGGATCGGTCATGCCTATGAGTGCATTTAAAAATTCATCTTCTGCATCCACAATTTGTAGTTTGATACTGCTAAATATTGTCTTGATCCGGTCGGTCTCTCCTTTACGCATCAAGCCGGTGTCGATATAAATCGGTATAAGCCGGTCTCCAATTGCACGAGCAGCAAGCGCGGCACAGACGGAGCTATCAACACCCCCAGAAAGAGCCAAAACAACCTTTTCTTTTCCTGCGGTAGTTTTGATCTCCGCTATAGACTCAGTAATGAATTTTTCTGAATTAACCATGATGCTTACGCTCTTTATTTTGTCAGCTTATTTGCCCGACAGGCTTCAACAAAACCGACATAAGGTGGTGAGGGCTTAGTCGGACGTGATTTAAACTCAGGATGGAATTGCGTGGCAAAGAAGAACGGATGAGTTGGGAGTTCAGCACTCTCCATACGATTTTTATTCATTGATGAAAAGATCAATCCTGCTTTTTCGAGCTTACTAATATACTGCGGATTTGCCTCATATCGATGACGATGTCGTTCTGTAATCATTTTTTGCCCATACAATTTCATTGCAAGAGTGCCATCTTTAATTTCTGCTGTATAATCTCCCAATCGCATCGTACCTCCAAGTTCGGTGAGCCCTTCTTGTTCAGGTAAAAGAGCAATAACGTGTGTCCCTTCACCAAACTCTTCGCTAGTCGCATCGGCAATGCCAAGAACATTTCTCGCATATTCAATTACACAAAGCTGGAACCCAAGACACAGACCTAAGAAAGGCACATTTGATTCACGTGCGAATTGAATTGCTCCGATTTTTCCTTCGATACCACGTATGCCAAAGCCACCAGGAATAAGGATACCATCATAATCCTTTAGCTGGCATTTCTCGTAACGTTCCGCATCCAGCCATACAATTTTCACTTCGATTGAGAGAGCTCTACCTGCATGCTTGAGCGCTTCTTTAATACTTATATAGACATCCTCAATGCCGTATTTACTTACAATTGCTACGGTTACACGATTGGTATATTCTTTGGTAACAAGCCGGTACCAACTAGTATCGACTTGAGGTTGATCGAGGTTCAAATGCTTGGCGAGAGCGTCGGCGAGTCCTTCTTTCTCCATTTCCATGGGAACCTCATAAATGTCCGGTACAGTCGCCGCACTAATGACACCGCTCTGTGGGAGATCACAAAAAGCAGATATTTTTCTTTTGGTTTGAGCACTAATCGGTCTTTCACATCTGCCAACAATAATATCAGCATATAACCCAAGCTCCCGCAATGCTTTAATCGAGTGTTGAGTTGGCTTTGTTTTGAGATCGCCCATGGTATCTTTTGGGATCAGGGTCACGTGGATTAGGACATAGTCATGTTCCGGTAACTCACCTCGCATTTGACGGACCGCTTCTAGAAATGGCATACTCTCAATATCACCAACAGTTCCACCAACTTCGACTAAACAAATATCAGCTTGAGTACCATCAGAAAATTCTTCTTCAGCTGCCTGGCGAATACTGAGCTTTATCTGATCGGTAATGTGAGGAATAATTTGCACTGTCTCACCAAGGAAATCTCCACGGCGTTCCTTTTCAATCACAGTGCGATAGACTTTTCCGGTCGTGATGTTATGGGAAGAAGTAAGTTCGATGTCGAGGAACCGTTCATAATTACCAAGATCAAGATCCACTTCACCACCATCTTTCAGTACAAAGACTTCCCCATGTTGGGCGGGATTCATTGTCCCTGCATCAATATTCAAGTACGGGTCAATTTTTACTGCAGTAATCCGATACCCGCGGTTTTTCAGGATGCGCCCGACTGACGCAGCTGTGATCCCTTTGCCCAAACCGCTCATCACACCGCCAGTAATTATAACATATTTCACACGATCTCCCCGTTAGTCTATCATTCGTATCCTATCCGTATTATTCTTATCATATCACCGTCAGAAAGCGATGCTTTTGATAAGGTTAGTGTAAAAATACCAAAATCGAATATTGACCGAACGGGATGGTTAAACCTGAGTAATTTCGAATAATTTCATGGCATCCAATTAATTTTAACATGAGACCACTATAATCCTCATTGTGCCCATTAGAGTGCCAGAAAATCTTATTGAATTTCTTGCGATTATTGTAGGGATCCTAAGTCTAGTTGTTATAATACTAGTGATGATTATTTACGTTTTCAAAAACTCCGATATCTATAGTATAATGACCGATTTCATTTTTGGTCCGGCAATTTTTATTTTCGGTGTCTTTGCTTTGGGTATGTTTATTATTATTTTTCTGCTCTTTCGTGTATTCTGGCACAATTTTTGAGATTACAGTGCGTCAGACGAATAAATTATTTTTGATAAATTTATGTATATTTATCCTGCGAAAATGCCTTAAAAGTCCAGAACTAATATTAATGGTATGTCGATTCGAAAAACGATTGCAGCTATATGCTTGTTCGCAATCCTATGTATCATGATACAACCTGTGATGGCCGCTGAAGCCAATCTTACAACTGATACTTCACTGAACTATTATAACATTGGTGAGCAGAGGCTAAACGCGGGGGATAAAGAGGGTGCTCTTCATTATTTTGATCTCGCGTTGGCAGAAAATACATCTGTATTTCAAACAACCCCTGCAATCTTCTATATGTTCAATGATAAATCTGCAGCATTAGTAGAACTTGGTAGGTATAACGAGGCAATTGACGCAGCTAATACAGGTCTTACCTATCAATCTGTAAACAAAGATCCTGATGAGAATTTTGTATTCCAAAATATGTGGGTAAACAAAGGATTAGCTTTCTATAATCTTGGAAGATATCAGGATGCTAATGATGCGTTTGACCAAGCGATTGCCATAAATTCCACCAGATCTATGGATTGGAAACACAAAGGTGATGCACTCAACAAATTGAATCGATATCAAGATGCAATTGATGCTTACAACAAAGCGATCTCACTTAATCCAAACAACAGTTATGCTAAGGAAGCTCTCACTACTCTTCAGCAAAAAGGTCCGTCGATATTCCCATTCCAAACAATAATCATTGTTATCATAGTAGTGGTTGTCATTGGTGGTGGAGCTGCCTTTTACTTTATAAAAAGAAAAAAGTCCGTGGATTCTTCTGACAAGAAAAACAGTAAAAAATAATAATTTTTCATTAAAAAATTTCTTAAACTTTTCTTTACTCACTATTCTCTCAAAGAATGTCCTTATTTATCCCATTATTCCTGCTTATTTGATGTGACTGCGAATGCTGCTGAGGTTCTCGCTAGAATTGTCTTTTTTGCATCATCTACTCGTACATCTCCTTCCGCAAATGTAACACGCCTGCCTTTTTTAATTACGCGACCTTCAGCAATGAGAAATCCGTCTTGAATACCTTTAATAAAACTCGTCGACTCCGAAATAGTGGCTATACCTTCGTGGGGGGATAGCATCGGGTATATAGCGAGTGCCATGGCCTCATCTGTAAGTGCCGTAAAAATTCCGCCTTGCAACCATCCAACACCATTCTGCATGTCGGATCGCACCTCCATACGGAGAATTGCCTTACCAGGTTCCACACTCACTACATCGATTCCCATCAAGCCGAAAAATGGATTTGCGGATCTTCCTTGTTTTTTGATTTTTTCAAGATACGACATCGTTCTCATCATTGATCGGTAGCCCAATACAATGAAGGTTCTCTTTTTCGTGTTGTGTCATTTATTAGGTCTCAAACAGAATGTACGATTATGCAAAATGATGAGATCACTCAAATGCTCGCTGATTTAATTTGGCTTAATGCTGTTATCGCTACAGAACTAATCCAAGTGACCGAAAATACTTCTTCTATTCTACGTAAATCTCCACCACCAGAGACTTGTTTGCAAGACCACAATGCACTAAGAGTGACTGCACTTGAAATCGCTGAAAAATATCGTGCAAAAACTGCACTTGCTAGGCACCTCGGAAAGCATCAATAATGTTATTCGTGTAGTCATGCTACAGGTATAATATGAAACTCCTCGTCGCTATTGCACCACAAAATTACCGAGATGAAGAATTGAATGAACCACTCACGATATTCCATAAATCAGGAATTGAGTATGATATCGCATCTACGAAAACGGGTAATTGCATAGGGATGTTGGGCGGGAGTACACAATCTTCACTAACTTTCGACCGAATTGATCCCTCTTTATATGCAGGTATTATTGTTATAGGAGGTGTGGGTTCACCGCCCTATCTCTGGGGGAATAAAGATTTAATTAAGCTCGTTGGGGTATTTTATGCTTCAAAAAAATTGGTTGCCGCAATTTGCCTTTCACCAGTGTTGCTTGCCCGTGCAGGAATACTTCAGGGAAAAAAAGCAACCTTTTTCCGAACACCGGAATCTCTCGCAGAAATGAAGTTAGGTGGTGCCGTCATCACCGAAACTCCGATAGTTATTGACGGTACGATTATTACAGCAAATGGTCCGAGCGCTGCAAAGGCATTCGGTAATGCTATCATTTCAGCATTGAGCCCATGATTTTTCGCACAATCATGAACGCCCCCTTAGATTTCAAATACAGTCTCGTAATCCCCGCTTATAATGAAGAGCATCGAATTGGACAATTATTCGATAACATCAAAGATTTTGATGGTGAATTGATTGTTGTTTGCGATGGAGATGATCATACATCTGATATTATTGAGAGAATTTCTCAATCACGACCAGATTTAAATATCCGTTGCCTGAAATTCCCACATCGATTGGGTAAAGGAGCAGGGATAATCGAGGGCTTAAAAGTTGCACAAGGGAAATATGTAGGATATTTTGATGCCGATGGATCAACTACGATTAGTGAGATGTTGAAACTATTTTCCCAGCTAGTAACATATGATGGGGTTATCGGTTCAAGATGGATTGATGGTGCTGTATTAAAAGTTAAACAGGATAGGTTACGACAATTGGAAAGTAGGGGATTCAATCTGATAATTCGCTTAATGTTTGGATTGAACTATAATGATACCCAATGTGGCGCAAAAGTTTTTAGGAAAAGTGCAATCGACTCTGTCTTACCAAATATGACCTCATCGGGTTTTGAGTTTGATGTGGAGCTACTCTGGAAATTGAAGCGTGCCAAGTATAATGTGATCGAATTTCCCATTAGATGGCAAAATACTGGTGATTCTCGGGTACAGCGCCGTGATATGATTAAAATGCTTACCGGACTCTGGCGAATTCGGTTCGATCTAGGAAGATAATGATTCCAAATAACGTTGAAGAACAGAAAAAAGAGGCATTCCGACTTTTTGAAGATGGTCGATACCAGGAATCACTTAACCTTTGCATGCTTATTCTCGACACGGTGAAAGATCAACCCGTGGAAGTGCTCGCTGCTACTAACTTATTTTATACCGGAAAATTGGATGACGCTGAGGTACATTTCCGCGATCTCGCTCAGAAGATGTCAGACTCATCCTACGTTCATAGCTATTTGGCAAAAGTGCTTGAAGCTCGGGGGGATGAACGGGCTATTGCCGAGTACGCTACCGCAGTTCACCTTGATCCAACAAACCAAGATGCGCTTAGAAGTTATGCCGATTACCTACTCTTACATGATGATTATCGCGGTGCACTCCCAGTCCTGAAACGTCTCGTGAAATTAGGAAGGAAAGAGAGTGATGCAAGAAATCTGGTGCAATCACTAATCAAGATCGGAGAGCCTCAAGAAGCACTAGATACTCATCGGACGTTACTTGGCACCAATACAAACAGTGATGAATATGTCGATGCCCTTTTTTCCTCATGCCAATACCCTCAGGCTGCTCAAAATGCACTTAACGTGTATCGAACAACAAACGATCCAAAAATCCTTCGAAAATACCTTACGGCTCTTGCAAAATACGATCCAAAAGCATCTCTTGATGCATATGAAACACATGCAAAATCAGGAGACGATTGTGATATTCTCATCGATTACATTCTGTTACTTATGACATTCGGCAATCATCAAAAAGCGCTTGAAATGTGTAAAACATTACTATCCCGCACGAACCGTCCTACCTACCGACTTATTGTCTGTGATATTTATGCAACGACCGGTGATTCTAAAAAAGCACTGGTTGAATATGAACGGTTAATTAGTGATGAGATTAAGTCAAAAAATGATCTGGAGGCTCTTGAGCAGATTATTGGTAGTTACAGAAAATTCCTCCATTCTAAGCTCCCAGCTTCAGAAGCTCTCTCTCGCTTCCTTTCAGTTGTATCAAAGGATGTTAACATCGCCAGTCTTTTAGAAACAGCTCGTTTTTACGAGGTAATGGGTAATCAAATCGAGGCTCGTTCGTGGTTCTATCGTGCATATCGGGCAGACTTTTTGAACGGTGGCCTTGAATATGCAAAATATCTCGCCGCTCATGGGGAAGAACGCGAATGTGAGAAGGTGATGCTGTATATACTAAATAATGTAAAGCGTTCTTCAGATCTCCACCGAGTAGTAGCGGTCGTTGTTGATGAAAAACGTCAAATTCACCGATTACGTCGTTTAATGGATCATGTGATCCGACGTCTTGAAGAACGTAGGTCGAGCCTAAACTCAGACGGACTTGAGTTACTTGCAATCGCACTTTTAATAGCTGCACGTCATGCTCTGGATGAATCCGAATTTGCTGCCTGTAAGCGCTATTGCCTTCGAGGAATTGATGTATTGCCAATTCACACAAAAGCGATTCATCTAGAAGATTACTTGAACTTGATTAAATCTTGTAAGGATCAATCAATCGCAGATCGTCCCATCTTGGATCTACCTCAAATAAAACGACGTACAATTCACGTTCCGATAGCACAACAGATAAAGGATGAACTTGATCTTGATGAACAAGAACAGAAGATTGTTGAATTCATCCGTGCACATAAGAAAGCAACGGAGATCGAACTACGAAAGGCGCTCAATACCCGTCGTGTTGTAGGTATTGTGAACAGACTTATCAAGAAAGCGGCGGCAAAGAATGTGACGATCGTTGAGAAAAAAGGTGTTGGTGACGAGGGGGAGATCTATGAATATGTCGGAACCTGAACGGATGGACAAAGCAAAGCTCGAGAGTATTAATATCATCAATGCATTACGTAGAGGTACTGTCCCCGGAAGCGGACTTGAACGAATCGCCGTAGGACTTGAAGTTGAGGAAGGTGTTATCGGAAAACAGCTTGATTATGTTGCACAAGGTGGCGGTGACCTCAAGTTCATTCGTGGAGATTACGGCAGTGGGAAAACGTTCTTAGTCGCTCGAGCACTCGAAATTGCACGTAACAAAGGATTTGCTACATCACATGTTGTCATATCATCTACTACCCCACTCTACAAACTAAAATCACTCTATCAGCAGATCTGTTCAAATCTCCGGACACGCGAAGAAGAACATGCAATTAAAACGGTCGTCGACAATTGGCTTTTTGCTATTGAAGAACGGATAATGGCTGTCAGCGGAAGCGAGATCGAGGATTCCGCCCTTGAAGCAGCGACGGAACGCGAGATTGAATCAGCGCTTGCAGGCATTTCTGAGATGAATACCGCACTAGCGGCAGCACTTCGAACATATTATCGGGCAAACAATACCGGAGATTTCCAGCTTGCACAGGCAGCTCTGGGTTGGATATCAGCCGAACCAAACATTGGCAGAGATTTTAAACAGAAAGCTGGCATCAAGGGAGATATAGATGATACTGTCGCCCTTTTATTTCTCCGTGGACTTGTCACAATTATGCAGGGGGCTGGGTATAGTGGTGTTGCCATTGCTGTTGACGAAATGGAGACAACACAGGGACTCCCTCGAAATCAGCGGGATAAAGGATACCAAACGCTCGTTCAGATAATTGATGCTTTAGACCGAGGGGACATGCCGCGGTGCTTTTTCCTTTTCACCGGTACCCCAGCAATGTTTGACGGTTCACGTGGCATCCGGTCGTTACCACCACTCTATGATCGGATTAGCATTGTGCAGACAGATAATTATAAAAATCCACGACAACCCCAGATTATCTTATCCAAATTTGATACAACAAAACTTGAACAGGTTGCACTCAAAGTAGTCGATATTTATTCACAGGCGTTCACAGAGGCCGATCGTGAGCGTATTTCACATCGATTTGTTCGTGCGATGATCAAAAAGATAACTAATCGATTTGGCGGTCGTGTAGATGTTATTCCACGAATTTTTCTCAAAGAATTTGTTGATGTGCTCGATAAATGCGAACTCTACGATTCTTATAACCCGTGGGAAGCTTATGAATTTGATGCATCGTCCCTAAAAGGTGAACTGAAAAAAGAAGAAGAAGCTGTGATGGTGGTAGAGTTTTAATCCAACCACTTCCGGCAATGTTTAATGTGTTTAACCTCTAAGGTGATCGTATGAGACGGGCGTCTCTTCTAATCGCTGTTGCTATTATTCTTTGTTGTACGGTACCGGTAGCAAACGCGATCTCAATGGAGATTAATGCTACCCCACTCAAGGCACATATAGGTGACACAATCAAGTTCAATGGCAAGATTTCGGGGCTAACGACAATTGCCGTTTATCTCTTTATAATCGGCCCCGACCTTGACAACCGTGGTGTGACGCTCGAAAATCTTAATATTCCAGCTGGCCGTGGGTTGTTTACCACTGCACCAGTCAATATGTCAGATGGAACATGGGAATATGTCTGGGACACATCGGTAATCCTTGGCACGCTCAAACCGGGTGCCTATACTGTCTATGCAGTCAGTACAGCATTTGATCGATTTCGATATGCCAAAGGGGAATATGCAACCACTGAGGTTGAATTCCTACCATCAGGTACTCCAACAAATAATGTTCCGATCGATACAATAATCCCTCTAACAGCGGTCATAACTACAATTACAGCAGTTAGTTATGCTGTACGACGGAAAAGATTCTAGTATTTACTTTTCTCTTCAGTAAGTATCCAAAAAAAGTTAACAATTTTTACGACGGATGCGAACAGATTCCGCATGTGCAGATAATCCTTCTGCATCTGCGATTGTTTCGACAATATCTCCAATCGTCTCCAACCCTTGTTGGTTGATTATCTCAACTGATGAGGTCTTGCAGAAATGCTGCACATCAAGGCCTGAATAGATTTTTGCATATCCAGCTGTCGGTAATACGTGGTTAGTTCCTACCGCATAATCTCCACAGGCAACTGCTGAGTATCGCCCAACAAAAATTGCCCCTGCATTTTGAATTCGTGTGACGACAGGGAGAGGATCCGATACTTGAATTGAAAGGTGTTCGGGTGCGATTGAATCCGATGCAACAATTGCTTCATCTAAGGTGCTAACTACGGCAAACCCCGAATTTTCCAAAGCTTTTTGTATTATGTCCTTTCTTTCTGCCTTTTTTACCATAGCAGAAATTTGTTGCCCAACTTTTTCTGCGAGAGTTTTATCGGTGGTAATCAGAATGCAAGCGGCATTGGGATCATGTTCAGCCTGAGCAAGTATATCAGCTGCGACTATGCTTGGGTCAGCAGAACGATCAGCTATAATTGCAATCTCACTTGGACCCGCTGGAAAATCAATCTCCACTTTTTCCCTCAATAGCATCTTTGCCATGGTGACATACACGTTCCCAGGACCAACAATTTTTTGGACAGGCCGGATTGTTTCAGTGCCAAGAGCCATTGCAGCAATGGCCTGAGCTCCTCCTGACTGATAAATTTCGGTAACCCCGGCTATATCGAGCGCAACTAGGGTGATGGGTTTTATTGGGGGTGGAGAGCAGGCACAGATCTCTTTAACACCTGCTACACGTGCAGGTACTGCACACATGAGGGCAGAAGATGGATATGGAGCTCGGCCGCCAGGTACATAGATACCAATACGTTGAAGAGGCGTTGTTTTTATACCGAGCACAATACCTGGCTCGATTTCTTCCAACCAGAGATCTCGCGGGCGTTGCAATTCGTGGAAACGCTCGATACGTGCTTCTGCTTCAACGAGACTTTCGACAATTTTTGTATCGACATCATCATATGCCGCTTCACGCTCTTCGTCAGAAACTGCAATTTCTGTAAGTTTGACATGACGGGAAAGCTCTCGCAATGCAGTATCGCCGTTCTTTTGAACACGGTCAATAATATCTGTAACGGCGGTACGAACATCCTCTAAGCTTGATTTTCTGCCCGCAATCCAATTATCGATCTCGACAGCCTTCCACATAGTGCGAATTACTTTTACCGGAAGGCTTGTTAAGGTTTCGAAACAGGGATATCGTACTGTATGGAATCCTTACATCAGATGATTTGTATCCTATCATCACCCAAAATCCCCACGATAGATTGGTGTTAAAAAGGATTCTGAATAAATGTTGAGATGAAGTATTCAATGACCTCCCCCACACCTATCATGAACCCCAAACCCCCATCGCTCGTGAAAATTTTTTCCAGATTCCTCCGGCTGGGGCTGACTGCGTTCGGTGGGCCGGCAATGGTAGCATACATCCGTTCGATAACGGTGGAGAGGGAGAAGTGGCTCGATAATACGACATTTAATAACGGGGTGGCGCTGTGCCAGGCATTACCAGGTGCCACGGCAATGCAGGTGGCGGCATACGTTGGGTTGAAAATTCGGGGGCTTGCTGGAGCGATTGCCGCTTTTGTGGGATTCGGGTTACCGGCATTTTTACTCATGATAGTGCTGTCAGCATTCTACATTCAAGCGGTCGCAATCCCCCCAGTTGTGTCGATATTCCGGGGGCTTCAGGTCATCATTATCGCTATTATTGCGACTGCAGCAGTCACATTTGCACGCATGTCACTAAAAAAATGGGTGCATGTCTCCATCGCCAGTATCGCTGCAGTACTGTTCTTTTTAGGTGTGCACCCGATCCTCGTGATCCTAAGTGCAGCTCTGCTGGGGCTGGCAATCCTTCGAGGTGATGCCTCTTCACCAGAACCAGTACTGAAAAGCACAACCCGCGGACTGGAGCGAGGATATTTCATCCTCATCGGCCTCGTCGCGGCGATGTTTCTGGTGCTTTTTTTCTTCCAGAAAAATCTCTTTGAACTAGCGGCAGTGATGTTCCGTGTCGACCTGTTCGCATTTGGAGGGGGGTTTGCTTCGCTCCCTTTGATGTATCACGAAGTTGTAGATGCACATGCATGGTTGGACAGCGCGACGTTTCTTTCCGGTATCGCGCTCGGCCAAGTGACTCCCGGGCCCATCGTGATAACGGCTACGTTTGTTGGTTATCTAGTGGATGGAGCCTGGGGCGGTGTGATCGCGACGTTTGCCATCTTTGCACCTTCATTTTTTATTGTTGTGGGCACGGAACCCTATTTTGACCGGATGCAGAGTTTACTCTGGTTCCGGCGAGCTATCAATGGCATTCTTTTGTCGTTTGTCGGGTTATTATTGAGTGTAACCATCCGGTTTGCGATGGGAATATCATGGACCTGGCAGCTTGCCCTTGTCGGTGCCGGGGCACTGGTTGCTCTTCTTCTCGGAGGAGAGATCCTCTGGGTCGTTATTGCTGGTGTGATTATTTCCTATTTCTTTTTTTAAAGAAAGATAGACACATCAAACGGTCACTCTGCCCGTATAATTGTTCCGACATTCTTTCCATTCATCGCTTTTTCGATCATGCCTCGCTTGTGACAATTAATGATCTGAACCTCACGGATATTGACCGCATCTTCCAGCAGCTCGACAACCATCCGCTCGATCACCATATCCTCAAGATCCAATGATCTCAATTCTTTTGCGGTGATCTCTTTTATGAGTTTGGCATCGGGGTTTATTTTTGGGTCTTCTGTATAGAGCCCATCGACATTCTTTCCAATGATACAGCTTCGTGCCCCCAAAACTTCAGCGATCAAGAATGCCCCAGTGTCAGTACGATGAGGTGGGATTGTTTCTGATCGTGATGGGTGCTCATACAAGCCATACGGGGGTGTTCCATGGACTACAGGAAGCATTCCAAGGTTTAATAGCATTGGTAAGTCAAGAAGATCCCCTATATGAATTCGCGTTCCATTGTATTTTGAGAGCAATATGGAGACCATGATCGCATTTTGCTCACTGATCTTTGCGGAGAGCTCGGCAAGTACACCTGTAGGCATACCGAGGTCGATCCCTAAGTCCATAATGTGGCGCACTCTCCCACCCCCACCCGTGACAATGAGGATTTGGTGTTTTTTGGATAACGCCCCAAGTTCCTCGCAAAGGGGATACATGACCTCCCGTCCGTAATCGATTGCACCATGACCACCAATCTTGATGACATTCAATTCCGGTGCGATACGAATATTCTGTTCAGTTTTCTTCTCTTTTTGCATCCCTTTTCTTACAAGCGTCTCCCCTTGTAATCCACTCGTCAACTCAAACCGGTGTTTCATGGTCCGTTCTCCTACCTAAACGTATCTGATGACAATGTTATAAGCCAATGTAAACCAAGTGGTATATCAGATTTTAATCCGCTCATTCATCCCAGAAATGAACTGTTAAGCGGATGAAAATGGAGATGAAAATTCAATGAAGATCTATGTACGAGAACGAAATAAAGTCGGAGAAGGTGTTGAACAACCGAAATATCGGATAGTTGCTGTAACGGGAGGTCAACTACAAATTGAAGCACCCCACTTTCGAAAATTTGAGATTGAACAAATCGCAAAGGACATTAATGCGCAGGTCGTTTTTTTAAACCCGGTGCCTGATGATAAGAAAAAGAAACATTAATGAATTGAATATTGTTAGGAGAAATACTGGTGGTTATACTATCTGTTGACTTACTTTTTGATGCTGCAGTTCGCATTTTATTAATGGAACAATCGATCACAGTTTCATTTTCCCAAAATAAAGCGAGGATAAAATTTCCGACAACACGAAGACTTGCTGAATTCCTTAATGTTCCCCATTATTACGTTCTCCCGTATTTTGCAATGATGGAACAGGAAGAATTAGTTACACGAGCAGAGCGTGTTGGGATAATGACCACAGAAAAGGGATCATTAAAGATGATCGAGATCATGAAATCGCATTATCAGCAAGAAACAGAGGCAATCATTGGACAAACTATTTTCAAAGAGATTGAAAAAAAGTTAAACATAACACGTTGATAAAAATCCCTTGAGTTTTGAACTGTCATTAAATAATTTAATTTATTAACCAACCAGTTGCTTATCAATTGGTTAACTAATATAAATTTACAAATTCAAAAAAGAACTAATATCTATTAATAATCACTACGTTGTTTGCAAAAGGATTGAAGACTATGAGGGACTCCTTTAGATATTCTGTAATATTGCTTTTGCTTCTCCTTATCGGAGGGGTGATCATTGCAGGTTGTACGACTACACAACCCGGTCAAACACCTACTAACGTTGTCACGACCCCACAGAGTGCTGTTGTCAACGTTGAAACAACCGCGGCACCGCCACAGCAAGCTGGTGTACCTGCAGCGACAGGCCCCAGACAAAAGCTCTTGCTTGCGACTACAACAAGCTTGTATGATACGGGATTGCTCGATTATCTTAAGCCAAAATTCGAGGCAAAGTATAATATTGATCTTCTCATCACATCACAGGGAACTGGTAAGGCAATTCAGTTAGCAGAGGCGGGTGATGCTGATGTCCTGCTCGTCCATTCGCCATCTAGTGAAATGGCATTCCTTGAAGATGGATATGGGTTGAACCGCCGCTCATTTGCCTATAACTACTTTGAGATTGTTGGTCCGGCCGATGATCCAGCTGGAATCAAAGACATGTCTCCAGAGGATGCTTTTAAGACCATTTTAACAATGGGAAAAGCAGGAAACGCCAAAGTGATGTTTGTATCTAGAGGCGATGGCTCAGGCACGCACACTGCAGAACAGAAGATTTGGAGCAATGCAGGATACAAATACGCTACCGATGTTGAAAAATCTGGCAAATGGTATATCGAAGCCGGAAAGGGTATGGGAGAGACTCTTCAAATGGCAAGCGAAAAAGACGCTTACACATTGACTGATGAAGGTACATTCCTTGCCTATAAGAGTAAATTGGACCTTGTGCCGCTTGTGACAAAAGGGTCAAGCTTGATGAACGTATACAGTGTCATGACTGTTTATCCGAACAATCCGAACCCAGACAAAATTGCTTTGGCTAATACATTTGTCAACTTCCTTATCTCACCTGATACATTGAAGGATATTGGAAATTACGGGGTTGATAAGTACGGAAAGGGACTGTTCACACCAATGACCGCTGGCGTCCCATTAGGAGTAACTGCAGACTTCACAACACCGGCAACTGCAACCCGTCCCTTGAAGATATACCATGCAGGTAGTCTCCAGAGCTCATTTGGAAAATTAGAAAAAGCATTTGAAAAGGCTCATCCAAATGTGGATGTTCAGCTGTTCTCTGGTGGGAGTGGCGCGATTATCGATAAGATCACAAAGTCCAACCAGAAAGCCGATGTCCTCGCAAGTGCCGATTATTCACTAATACCCAAATACATGTACCCGAAGAATGCGAGTTTCTACATTGACTTTGCAAAGAACGTAATGGTGCTCTGCTACACTGACCAGAGCAAAGGTGCAACGAGTGTGAATGCAGACAATTGGTATACGGTTCTTGAAGACCCAACCGTGAAGGTTGCTATAAGTGATCCGAGATCTGATCCGGCAGGATATCGTTCGCTTATGACCATTGCACTTGCTGAGCGGAAGTACGGTGACTCCAACATCTTCAACAAAGTCATTGCTCCTTACAGCAAAATGACAGAAACTGTGGATGGTGCAATGAGGACAATTGACGCGACTAATCCATCACCCGATGGAAAGAAACTTATAATTACTGCGACAGGCCCTGACATCGCCCCCTTGCTCAAATCTGGGAAAGTAGACTATGCTTTCGAATACAGCAGTATCGCCATCCAAAACGGCTTCAAATACATTACACTACCACCAGAGATTGATCTTTCTGATCCTTCGATGATGGACCGATACCAGACTGTAAAGGTGAAGCGCCCATCAGGCTTTGATACGATAACGGAAACCGGAATGCCAATTATTTATGCAGTTACCGTTCCTGGGTTTGCACGTAATCCAGATCTGGGTAATGAATTTGTGAAACTACTCATTAGCAGTGACGGACAGACAATACTCAATGCGGATGGTCAGACCCCGATCACGCCGGCTGAGGGATACGACAACGTACCGATTACCCTCAAACCAATGGTTACTATCAAGACCTAGTCGGAAAAGGGTTAAATTCACAGAATAAGCAACCTAAACAGAAGAAGGCTATGAGGTGATGACGTCAAATGTCACCACATATCCTCCTTTTTAATTCCATTCTCACCATTGATGATTAGAATTCCTGGTGGTCGAATTGCTGGAGATTATTGACGGCATTATTCAAGCGTTCCAATTAATCGTCTCACTTGATCCAGAACTTCTTCAAGTTACTGAACTTTCTTTGTTCATATCACTGTCTGCCACAATAATCAGCACACTTATTGCAATACCGTTTGGTGGCCTTATTCACTTCCGGGAATTTCGAGGAAAACGAGTTCTAATAACAATCATCCAGACACTGTATTCCGTTCCAACAGTTATAATCGGACTTGTTGTATACTTACTCATCTCACGGTCTGGACCTTTTGGGGTCCTTGAGCTTCTTTTTTCTCCTGTAGGTATGATAATTGGGCAGACTGTTCTCATTCTGCCAATCATGACCGGACTCACAATAAGCGCTTTATCTGGTGTTGATCGAAATATCCGCGAGACTTTGGTTTCACTCGGTGCAACAGAATTCCAGAACATTACACAAATCATACTGGAAGCCCGTTTTGCGATTCTTGGAGGGATAATTCTCGGATTTGGTCGAGCTATTTCTGAGGTTGGGGTGGCAATGATGATCGGTGGCAACATTAGAGGCGAGACCCGTGTTCTTACCACGTCCATTGCATTAGAGACCGGTATGGGGAACTTTGGGCTTTCCATCGCACTCGGAATTATCTTACTTCTGATAGCGCTTGTGGTTGTACTTATTATGAATTTTATAACTTCAGGTGCACTTACAGAGTCTGATAGAGTGAGAGGGGGTCCGCAAGCATGATCCGAATAACGGGTCTTTCACACCAATTTGGCAGGCGTGAGGTAATACATGGGATTGATCTTGAGATTCGGAATGGTGAGATCTTTACCCTCATTGGCCCTTCTGGTAGCGGTAAGACTACATTGCTACGCTTAATCAACCTACTCGATCGCCCGACAAAAGGTTCCATTACTTTTGACGGTATGCTAACGGACGGTCATGAAAATGAACGTCGTTCGATTCGCAGAAGTATGGCGATGGTCTTCCAGAAACCAGCGGTGCTAAATACAAGTGTAGAGCAGAATGTTTCGTTTGGACTTGAGTTCCGCAGAGTGCCAAGAGACCAAATCCAAATGAGAGTTGCATCAGCATTGGAAATGGTCGGTCTCTCCAACTTTTCCCGGAGGAAGGCCGTAACACTTTCTGGGGGCGAAATGCAGCGTGTCGCAATCGCTCGTGCACTTGTATTAAATCCTGAGGTGCTTCTTCTTGATGAGCCCACAGCAAACCTTGACCCCCTTTCAACTGAAATTATTGAGGATCTGATCGTAAAAATCAATCGAGATAAAAAAACAACAGTTATCATTGCAACCCATGATATGTCACAGGGACAACGACTCGCTAACCGAATGGGTGTAATGATGAGCGGGCAGTTGGTTCAGGTAGGGAATCTAATTGAGATATTTTACCACCCGGTAAACCGAGCAATCGCTGTATTCGTCGGTATTGATCCTATCCGTGAAAGTGTCGTAGAATCAAATGATAACAACCTTGCGACAATAGCGGTTCGTGACGTCAGGATTCAGGCAGTGACAAATATTTCACCCGGACAGCAGGTGACTCTTTGTATTCGTCCCGAGGAAGTGACACTGTCACTTCCTGATACTTGTCCAACTACAAGTAGTGCAAGAAATTGCCTTCCAGGAACAATCACTCATCTTTTACCATACGGACCATTTACTCGCGTCAAGGTTGATTGCGGTGTCTCTATTACTGCACTAATAACTCGACAATCATCCGATGACTTACATCTATCACCAGGTAAACAAGTAATGGCAACAATAAAAGCCACTGCTGTCCACGTAATTCCTGATCGGTAAGGCAATAAAAAGAAGATCTAAACACATTTTAATTGACGAGATACAATCTTTTTGAAAGAACGTTTTAACAAAACAAGTTTGTAATTGTGCCACTACGTTAATACTACCAGATCCTAAACTCTCTTATAATGCAGTGCACCATTCTTGCCAGCGGGAGTAAAGGCAATTGCTTACTAATCGAAGGTTCTGATGGTGATCTGTTAATAGATGTAGGACTTTCCGCGAAAGAAACACTGCTTCGTATAGCACGGGCAGGAAAAAAACCAGATAATATCCGTGCTATTCTTGTTACCCATGAACACGGGGATCATATTGCCGGAGTAGATGTCCTTTCACGGCGCTTAAATATTCCAATATACGCCACTGAGGGCACATTATATGATTTCATGAACTACCGTCGAATATCCGAACACTCTATTGATATCCATACCTGCAAATATCACGAGAAAGTGAATATTGAGAACTTCATAATTGAACCGTTCGCTACTTCACATGACGCCAATGAACCATGTGGATTTTACATCAAAGAAAACGGCATTCGATTTGGCTGTTGTACCGATACAGGAATCATCACCGACCGAATACTTGCTATTTTTCAACGATGTGATGGGGTCGTCCTTGAGAGTAACCATTGTCCGGTAATGTTGAAAAACGGACCTTACCCGGAATCGCTCAAACGTCGAATCCGCTCGGCAAGAGGACACCTTTCCAATGAGGCAGCCTCTCGTTGTGTTCGGACATTAGCAAAGGATGTACATAAATTCGTGCTTGCGCATTTGAGCGAAGTGAATAATACACCAGACAAAGCAAGAGCGGGTGCAAGAGACGGTCTTGGTTTACTCTATGATGAGACTACACTCATAATTGCAACTCAATCGGGAACTTCAGAAGTTTGTCCTCAAGTATTGCAACTTTGATTATCAATTAAAGAACTGAATTTGAGATTTTCTATAAGCTGATTGAATACATGGATAGTTACAAGGTTTTGATCTTCAAAAACCTCATACAGTAATTATCGAGAGAATCGATCATTGTTTTTTTTGCTTTCTTGATCTTTTTCTCATCTTCCGAAAGAAAATCTTGCATCACGTAGTCAAGCAACATCACATAGAAATGGTGGGATCCGAACTTTTGCTTAATCTCATCGAGACAAGCCGATGCTTCATGTTGTTTGCCACTCATCAGCTCAAATGCAAAATCAAGGAAAAGAAAAATATTAGGTGGCATATTTTTCGAGAGAGCCATTTTCCTAAATTTGGAATATGTTTCATTTCGTGCAGTAATTATCGAAAGTTTAAGACCATAATAAATAGGTTCAAGATCATCAGGGAACTGCTGCGTCATTTGTTTAACAATTCCAGCCAATCCGCCTGCATTGCGTTGTTCGAACCGGAGACGATACATCTCTCTTAAAAAATCCATATCGTCATAGAATCGCTCAACAGCGATGTTTAACAGTTCCTCCTTAACATCTAAGTTTCCATCCAAGGTCGCTTTTTTTATCCCGATTCGAAAGAATTGCCGCTCGTCCGGGAACCACTCGATTGCATTTTTAAGCATAAACCAAAAAATCTTCGTGGTCCTGGCATCCTCCAATATTTCCTGTTCCTTTAGTTTATTTACTGGCGGATTCAAACGAGTGAGTTCAATCATTTGTTCGCGGGCGGCTAGCATCATTTCATTTGGAAGGCCTGAAGAATCGTCTTTTCCGACTTGTTTCTGCTGATTTGAAAGAGTAAAGTAACAATAGGCAATTGCTGGACAAATAGTAGCATCAAGACTTCGGTATTTCTTTAATTGTTCAATTGCATCCGAGCATCTGCCATTATGAATCATTCGCATTCCGAGTATGATATCATAAAATGCTTTGCCTTTTTTCCCGCGCTTGTTACGCATTGCATAATCAAAAAGTCGCTCGGTAAATGGAATGTCATCGATCTTTTTACTGGTTTCCAGAATCTTCATAGCAAGGGCATCAATGAACTTGTCGTAGGGTTCGTCTTGGAGATTAGGTAACGAATTATCTAAAGAGGCAACCACATGACCAAAAAAGACAGGGACGTTGGATTCGATTTTTTCAATATTTTTTTCAATGTAATCAAAAAACTCTCTTTTAAGTTGATTGGTTTTCATCTTGAGGATCGCATCGGGTTGCCATTCCTCGCTCATAATGTAACCTTCATCTTATACCATAATAAGTTTTTAGAGAAAACCCAAAAAAATGAGACGATTGGCGATTGTATGCTTAAATTCGAGATATTGTAACTATGTTGAGAAATGTATCGTTAATTTAATTTCTCGATAAGTGAATGAGAGAAGGGACGAAATGCTCTTTATTGAATTTTCGCGATGTTGCGAACGGTTGGAAGGCATAGCGGGTAGACTCGAAATTATTGATATTATCAGTAAAGAGCTACCTTCTCTTACTGATGAAGAGCTCCCCATTTTTGTAAGGTTTATTATGGGGAGGATTTTTCCCGATTGGTGCCAAGCAAAACTGGGGATTGGGCCGAACCTTCTCTATGAAGCAATCGGCTATCTCGCCGGTGTAAAAAAGGAGGTCGTTCTAGAGACTATCAATAAGACAGGTGATGTCGGTCATGCTGTGGAAGAGTTGCTTGCAACAAAGACCCAAACCACTTTTTTTAGAGAACAAGTTGACCTTGTGAGAGTCTACCGCGGTCTTGTTGGAATCGCATCTCAGGAGGGTAAGAAATCCCAACGCGAAAAGTCACTCGTTGTACGTCAATTGCTTGGCAATGCTTCCCCGCTCGAAGGTAGATATCTAGCCAGAATCATGTTGGAAGAACTCCGAATAGGTGTGGGGGAGGGAAGTGTTCGCGAAGCAATCGTAAAGGCATTCAATGTAGATTCTGGGCTTGTAGAACATGCGACTCAAGCTTTGAACGATCTTGGGGAAGTTGCGCGTCTTTCGAAAATTGAACCCAATACACTCAAAGAAGTTCAGATAACAATTTTCCATCCGGTCCGCATGATGCTTGCCCAACAGGGAACAATTGGAGACATGATTACCGATCACGGTAAGATCGCTGCTGAGTTTAAGTATGACGGTTCTCGGTTCCAATTCCATAAAAAAGGTGAGTGGTGCCGGATGTATTCCCGAAGACTTGAGGAAGTCAGTGCTGCACTTCCCGATGTGATAGAACAGCTCCGAGGAGCAACCGATCATGATGTGATTATTGATGGAGAGGTAATCGCAATCAAAAATGATCGACCGATGCCATTCCAATCTGTACTAAAACGTTTCCGAAGAAAACATGATATAGCGGAGGCTCAGGAGGCGATCAGCTTGGTACCTAATGCTTTTGATCTCCTTTATCTTGATGGAAAAACATTGATCGGCCTCCCCTTTTCTGAACGTCGAAAGCTACTCGGAAGTACATTAAAATTTTTTGTTGCACCGCAAGTTGTGAGTGACGATGTTAAAGTCATCGAACAGACTTATCAAGCAGCGCTCGATGCTGGGCATGAAGGACTAATGCTAAAAGTGCTTTCATCCGTCTATTCACCCGGACAACGAGGGAAGAACTGGATCAAGATTAAACCAGAGGTTGATACACTTGATGTCGCAGTAATTGGCGCTGAGTGGGGAGAGGGAAAACGAGCTCATCTGTTTGGATCGTTTCTTGTCGCTTGTCAGAGCGAAGATAAACTAATTCCTTTAAGTCGGGTCGCTACTGGTTTTTCTGACGAACAACTGGCAGAAGTTTACGATATTTTAAAGGAATCTATCATTTCCCATATGGGAAAAGAAGTTACGTTCGAGCCAAAGCTCGTCTTTGAGGTGGGATATTCGGAAATCCAAATTAGTCCTACATATGAAGGCGGTTTTGCCCTCAGGTTCCCTCGGTTTGTACGAGTGCGTGATGATAAAGGTATCACAGATGTCGAGACGTTAGAAGGTATCAGAGACAGATATCAGAGACAATCAAAGAGCCGACAGCAGACACCGTCTCAGAATTGAGAGAGGGTTCTCTGCGTTCGTAGCTCGGTAAGGAGTGTGCTATATCGTAGCCACTGATCTGATCCCATTACAGCAGATACTTGCTGTACGGCTGAATCAATTGAAGGGCATATAATAGGAAGGTTTGCCATTGCGTTCCGTGTCGCCTCACGAATAACCCATGTACCCAATGGCGCCCAGTATTCTGACGAGACCTTCCGAACCAAAATTACGCGTGCTGACTTTTTTATTTTCATCAGATATTCACAGGCTCCAAGTCGTGCTGAATAATAGGCACCTGAGATGGGCGAATAATTTCGCTTAACCAGCCCTTCTCTATCTTCCACTACCACATCTTCCTCACCGCCCCAGAGTGAGTGCCGTTCCCAGATCTCAATCATCTCATATCTCCAATCACCAGGAACTAAAAAACAAGCAATTCGGTTTCCAAACAATTCTCCAGAGAAGAACTCGATCCCCTCCAATGGGGGGAATTTTGAAATCTGACGTTTCATTTGAATACTTATCGTATCATCGACTGCGGTAATTGCCCATCGCGTAGGAACGAAGCGCCGTCGTTTACCCAGAAGCCCTGCAGTCATCAAATTTGCAATTCTGTATACATCAACACCTGACTTCATGAGCGTTAGGCAAGCGTCTGTTGCCGGAAGATCAGTATCAGAAGTAACTCTATCCACTGCCTTTTCAGGAATAGCATTACCAATCACATCGAAAGTGCGAATTGGTCCTGAAAATCCTATTGGAGCAATAGTACCATCAAAGGATAGATCGAAATTAATTGGTCGTTCAAACCCAATTTCCACATCAATCGGCCGAGCGGATAGTGCAATTTCTTGAAGATGTTCAGAATACCGAGAAACACCTGAACTTCCGCGGATTGTTCGTGCACGGATCTCTACTATATCCTCAATACCTAACCCTCGCGATAGCCAATCAGGTGGGTGGTCACTGTCATCAATAAGTAAAGGCCCACCACGAATATCGGGGTACCTATAACTGCCCATAAAGACAGACGGTGAACTGCCTTGGTAGCTACTAACTGGTTTGACCGAAAGCTGGGCGTAGAAACGACTAGTAATAGGACAACGGGGGAGTCCGCACAACCCTTTTCCTTTGCACTCAGCGCATTGCATTACGTTGGTCACGCGTATCGACCACTATTTTCACCCGATCTCCTAAGACCTTTAACACAGTATTAACCCATTCATCCCAGGAAACCGAAGAAGAAGTTATCATTGTGGCCACTTCCAATCCCAATTCATCGTCCCGCCCATTACAGACTTCGATTACGACAGAACCTGAAGCAAAGGATTCTTTGACTATTGCATCAAGGTCACCATCTACAATTCCTAAAACTGGGAGACCGCGGTGAGCGAGGATATGCCCAGACACCGCAGTAGTGTCGTCACCAATTGCTAGTACTCCGCAACATGTATTCCCAATCTTTCTATAAATTTCGTGGCCACAATGGTCAATAACTACAATCCTACCTTTTTTTTCTGCTCTCGAATTAATATGAGGTAATACCGATCGAATAACCCCACTTTTACACCATGCTCTAGAAAGCTCGACGGGACCCTGTCGAGCGAGCTTTTCAAGACCGTGTACTTTTGGTGAAAGTCCACTTACCGGATTGATCTTCCCACCTTTCCTTTCTAAAACAACCGTTTCCGATGTTGCACGACCGATAATGATTCCATTAACATAGACCGCTTCTCCAGGGCTACAACCTCGGATCTTACGTTCCTGTGAATTAACATACCGAGTACTATTTGCTGGTATTAAACTGAAACTCATGAGATGTGAAAGTGTAGATGCAAGCTCCTCGTCTCCACCATCCCAGACAAATATTGTTTTACTCGAGCATTCGATTTGAACAAGCCCCTGTTGGTATAAACGGGATGCAACAATGTCTCCAAAGATCTGTCCTGATTCTGGAGTCTTTCCCCGATTCGCAAGAACCACGGGTCCTTCAAGATCCCGAATTACATAACTTGGAGGATTACTTTGGAATTCTAAAGGGAGCCGTGATTCTTCTGCTGCAGTTCTTGCCATTACGCCGGCGACAATTGTGCGAAAAGGTTTGAGTAGGTCAATCAGCCACTTTGCCTCACCAGAATCAAATATCTCTGGTCCGTGAATGACCATGACCAACCGATTTGGTGAGACACTATCAGGTGACATTACAGCTCTTTCCTTAACCGGATTTCTTGAAAAATACGTTGTTTATTGGATATGGAACCTTTCGGATTCATTCATTGAATGATGGCTTCCAACCTACGTCATATCGTGAACCACATTCTGGGCAGATGAGGATGATACGATGGACTTCTTTTGTAGATTTAAGAGGCATTTTATTTGTACCAGCATTGGCATTAAGAAACGAAATATGGAAACCAAGTTCATAACCACAGTTGGGGCAAATGTGAAGTTCGTTTCCCATCTTGAACGATTTGATGTCACCAAGATTTGGCATAGATTACCACCATTCGTAGATACTGATCATTTTCATTGCGTATTAAGACTGTCTGCAGCGAGAAAAATTTTTGATTATATCAGCAGCATTTTTCTTTCCGTTTATATTCGCATGCTTTTTACGGAAAGGTTTTGGAGTGATTGCCATCGTCTCGGAAATTTTCTCCTCAAGGATCTTTTCGGTGACGTTTCTTCCGTCAATTACAGTTCCAGCCCCCATATCAACAATCTTTTTTGCATTGTTTTGCTGCTCTGGGTGATTGGGATCCATAATGATAAGCACTGGTTTTTCAAAAAGCAATGCTTCATGCAAGGTTGTGAGCCCCCCGTGCACAATCGCAATTCTCGCCTCTGCTAAATGGAGATAAATGTCCGAAACGTAACCATGAGAGAGAAAATTTTCTGATGATTCTGGAAGTTTTGAACCTGTGTAAAAAACATCGAATAGCAAATCTTTCCTTTGGTCAGCAATTGACCTCAACATATGATACATTGGTAGTTTATAGGGTTCACCACCAAAACTCGCGAATATGGTATGTTGAGAATAATTGTAGAGTTCGGGTTCAACATCAAGAAACGGCCCGGTGAAAGTGTAGTGGAACTCTTCACCTTTTGGTACGATGATGTTGTATTGGCTGACTGTATCGGGTGGAGGGTAATCCGGAATAATAACGTGGGTTGCAAGTCTAAGATATCGTTGGATAAGGAAATTTAGAATCTTCCAAATCGAATTCATTGATCCGTTAGGTCCATTGAAATGATTTTGATTCGTAATAAAAACTACCGGTACCCTTAAAAATCGAGCAGCAACCAAACCACCGTACATAGTGTCACATACAACAAAATCGATCGAATTCTGACGGATTAACTGCCAAACACGAAGTGTCGATTTCACCATGTCGAAAAAAATCCATTTCGACAACCAGAGTGTTTTCTTGAGATTGAAAAAACCATTTTCTCCTTCTAATGTTACCTCTCGGTGTGTTCGGTGAATATTCGAAAAACCGTGTTGGCTAATAAAATCATAAGATTTCCCATATGCTGCGAAGTGAATGGTGTGTCCTTCATGTTGAAAATAATGTCCGAGATGAAGGCAACGGGATGAATGCCCGAGACCTTCCCCACATACAACAAAAAGGATCTTCATAGAGGCCCCACCATTTTAAAAATCATGGTATGATATGAAATAGTGGCCATACTATGGTCGACTCTGATATACGAAATAATTAGGACTGAAGCATATAGTGCTTTACGATCCTAACACACGAAAAAATTGTTCAATTATTTGTAATTCGAAATACTGTCTAAAAATAAAAATTTTAATGGGCTCGAGGAGATTTGAACTCCTGACCTCCGCCATGTCAAGGCGACGTCATAACCAACTAGACCACAAGCCCGCGTTCTCTGATGTTCTATAACATCTGTCATCTTATTATTAAAAAATAATGCAACTGATTGTGCACTTTTTTCGACCGGTTGTGCAACTCCCTTCTCAAACACGATTAAGAATGATTGCCTTCCACCGAACTCCGTCGCATAGATGGAAACATCTTCGCCGATAATGTGTGCACAGTTTTGCGGAAGACGGATTGTTGGATACACAACACCCGGTTTCGGCACCTGCCGTCCGACCTTGGTTGTCCCGATCTTCTTCACGGACGGAGTTGGCATTCGCTGGGCTAGTGGCTTGGACGAGAAGATAAAACTTGTGGCTACGGTGAACGGGGCTTGATGGATATACTTCACATGAACCCCGTTCTCATTTGTTTTCCATTAAGGATCTGTGCACCTTCTTGATAAACAGAGACTAAAAAAAAGACGGTAACAAATATGTAAAACTTCCGCAACCGAGAACGGGGCTTTCACTCGTGTAATCTTTTTTTTAAATAATACAATGTTGACTATGTAGTTGTTTAAGTCTCCCCAACCGTCCCATTCTCCCTTGTTATCGATTATCATACCAAGTAATGTGTGGATAATATCACAGTTGTTTTAGGTTACTGGATGACACAAGTGCGAGTTCCCGACAAGAACTGCCGTGAACGGGATATTTCCTCTATGTAGAATAGAAGAAGAAGAAGAAGAAGGTACGGGAACGAGAAGGAATGCGTTTGAATTCTTCTAATATCGAAGAATCCATAGATCAAGCCAACCATTGATCGATATTGAATTGATTTTTTTTACCTTCATATCGATCACCAACTTGGTCTTGGAAGAAACCTTTCACTGTTATCTTTCCTGAAAAACCTGCATTTTTTAACTGTCTAGCAAGGTATGCATATTCCCTTGAAATATCAACACTTTCACCCGCTAGTAACTGTTTTGGTAAAGTTTTGAATGTGTGTTCATCTTCACTGACAAATTGCAATTTCGTGTTATCCGGTAGAAGAATACCACAGGATGACAAGTTTGCCGGTTGTAACCCGATATTCATAGCCGTGATGGTGAATAATAAGGGACTCGGGACTCCAAGACCGGGAGTACCTAGTATTGAACTACTATATTTTACTCGTATCCTCGGTTTTTTATCTCTATAGTAAACATAGAGATTATAAAAGGACAATACGACTGCAATTACCGCTGCAATTGTAATAATGACTTGTAAAATCGAGTCATCTTCCATTGTTACAACCTCGTTGACAAAAGAATTTTATTTCCGTTCCATTATCTGTGAAAGCTGGTCACTAAATGTTTGTTATCTCCACAAAACTTTGTGTGTATCCTGAACGCGTTCAGGTCACTACAAAGAATCTTGCAATAGAAGCATCGATACTCGTGGTTTGTTCTTTGTATCTGGTTTTTATGTTTGGTCATTCAAAGTTCTCTGCCATAATAAGACAATAAAAAAGATAGCCAGCAATCGCATTTACTCCGAGACCATCTATTATTTCTGCCAACTTATCACCGGTACCTCATATTGGTCTTACTAATAGTAGGAGTAGTAGGCATAGATGCTTTCCCGCAGAATCTAATGCGCCGACTTTCTGTGTCCGAACGACTCAACCTCCACAACGTTCATTCTCCCTCTCCAACAACACTCTCATAATGACCAAAACCCAAGACCTTTTCAAAAATGCAACAGAACTAGCTGAACATGGTCACACTATCGAGGCACTCGCCATATTTCAGGCACTTCTTAGAACCGATTCAAAGAACGCCAGTCTCTGGAATAACATCGGTATCATTCGGTTCAGACATGGAGAAAACCGCGAGGCACTGAACGCATTAGGTCAGGCAACCGACATCAAACCTGAATTCCGAGAGGCATTACGTACACTCGATAAAGTCCTCAAGTTGAATCCACGAGATAAAGAGGCACAATCCCAACGTGCGTTGATCGTTAGAAAAATGGCACAGGTTGGTGATACGGGAAAAACAGATTCACATTCGGTGCAGTCTCAATTGCGGGTATAAGGTTGAATAAATGGAGTGCAACGGAGAACGGCGAAGAACGGGGCGATTCCCTTCTGATTAGGCATCCTCTACTTTGGTACCGAATGCCTTGTTCCAAGAAACCAACTGTTTCGGCATTGACCCATATTCCCGTTTTGCCCTCGATGCAGTTATTGCCTCAAGATAGGGCGTGACAGTACTTTGACCCGGACGTTCGAAGTATAGGAAAAATCGTCTTTTCTTTGTCTGATAGAGATGTTTTGCACCGTCTTTTGAAGACGCAATCAACGTGGATTTTTCGGTATCATATCGTAACCCGTTAATGATCTGTTCGACCATATCTCACCTTATGTGTCTGAATGATTTGTCTGCCTATAAAATCCGTGATCTCGTCAATTGAGATCCAATGAAGTAACGAAATCGCCGTTCCCTGCCGTTCTCGTAAAGGATTGCATACAGCCGTTTCAATTCCCCTGTCGCAGGGGAACCGTTTTGTTTTTTAGAAGATGCAGCTCTGATAATGTCGAAACGGACAAAAAGGACATGCCATAAAGGTTGTCCATTAGTATTATGCATCGAAGAAAATCATAGAATAGAAGATGGCTGATAAAAAGTACGAATCCTTAACGATTGAGAATATCGTTGCATCCGGTGCCATCGCCGATTCCATTGATCTTGTTGAGTTGTCAGAAAAGGTCAAGAACTGCGAACTCAATAAGAAACGGTTCCCCGGTGCAGTATATCGTATCAAGGATCCCAAGATTGCGTCCCTGATCTTTTCATCGGGCAAGATTGTGCTCACCGGCAGCCGTAACAATAAGGCGCTTACGGACGGACTTGCTATCATCATCAAATCGTTAAATGAGGCGGGTATTGATACCCTCAAAGAGCCCAAAGTTGCGATCACCAATATGGTCTGTTCATACGATCTCGGTAAATCCATCAATCTCAATAAGATAGTCGTCACGCTCAATGTCGAAAATATCGAGTACGAACCCGAACAGTTCCCCGGGCTTGTATACCGGATCAAAGATCCCAAGATCGTCGTTCTTATATTCTCTTCAGGAAAGATCATTCTCACGGGTGGCAAGAACCTTGAAGACGTCAAGAAGGGGCTTGACATTCTCGAACAGACGCTCGAAAGCATCCTGTAAAGGAAAAAATATTTTTTTTTTGGTTGGAAATAATTTTTTCTTCTGAAAAATGATTTCTACAGAACCCTGAATTTATGTATATTTTAACTTTGTAGAACACTCCCAACTTGTATACGCAGATTCCACAATCGTGTGTATAGCACTTGTTTATTGGATGGAGAAGAGAAGTAAAACGCCGTTCTCGTAGTTCAACCATAAGGCAATACAGGGTCTACAAGTGGTTGCACGGTAGAAACAAAGTATCTTTCGAGTGGGGGGGAATACCCATCGAAGGGTACTTCTGCCAATTAAACATTGTCTGTCAACGTTTTAACACGGTTCCGCAACCGGGAACGGGGTCTTTAGAGGGATTTTTCAAATATGGGTACTTGGGCGTTGTAGAAAACGGTCTATTTACTCAATTCACTGAAAAGACTATTGTAATTGTGGGAGAACAAAAAAGTGTAGAATACTAAAATCAACGGATGTAATCACGTAACTTCTGGATCATTTGGAGTTGATGGTTCGCTTCCTTTTTCTTCGCTTTTTCAATACCGTCCATAATTTCGGTCATCGGCTTTGCTAACTCATATATTTTAACCGGACGTCCTTTACTCTCGGCTTTACTCTCCCTTCTCTTGATCCAACCCTGTTCCATAAGATATCTCATTGCAATGCTCACTTCAGGCTGGCGCAGGTCAGTACCTCTCTCAATCGCACGGGAAGTTGCTATTGGAGTGACTGTGAGAAATACAAGAACTCTTGCAACGTCTCTCTTCATACCTATTTCGATGAGAAGGTTCGCGAACCTTTCCTCTTTTTCTGTAAAATACATCACAATTTCTTGTCTCATGGTTCACTTCCTTCTCCGTCATTTGTTTCCTCTTCTGGTTTTTTCAAATGCTTTTCCCAATCCCCTTTACTTTGACAACCCCATTTGCTCGTTTTTCTCGGTATGTCTGACCCTGAGAAGTACGAGCACCCCACTTCCTTAATCAGGGCTAGGTATTCACGTGTAAGAGGAACGCCGTCAATGTCGCAAATTCTCGTATTCCAATCTTCAAAAGAATGGGCGTCCCCCCCGCACATGTCGCAATGCAATCGTGCTGGCATTTCACTTCACCTCCTTGTGCACTCTCACAACCCGTACATTTGCATATTGTTTGAGAGTTTTTTCATCGGTGTCGATGATATACCACACGTATTTTGAGTCGCTAGCGTCACGACCGTTCGGGTATATTTCAATAGAGGTTACTTTCTCGTACCTCGGTGTCGCTGAAATCTTGTCCTCTTCATCCTGTACATTCCGGTACAATCCCGGTCTGATGTTGACGATACACCCATCGCTTTCGATGTGGATGATATCGTCGTCCCTTCTGATGCTGGTATCATTACTTGTGTAATGGAACGTCCGAACTTGGTTTCTGTAATTGTGTATAGGTAACCAAGCATATCGTGAGTTTATATCTGTAACGATCAATCTTTCAGAAAAACGACGATTAACAGCTAATAGCAGAGAAGTTGTAAAAAGTCTATGGAAAGGATTTGTCAAAAACTCAAACTTTACGATGGTTCTGTAGTGTGAACGGGGTGGTCAGGATCGCCGTTCTCGTTTGATTCACACTACAAACACCCCCTCCCAAAATACATTTATGCAAACTACATGCAGTACTGGGATTCGGTGCATTTGTTGGAGAAAGAGATTCCTACAGAAATCACGAGAACAAACAGGTTTAAAGTTGCGCAACTATCGCTCAGGGCATACAATTTCCTGTCAACATTAACAAGAAGAATTTCAATCTTCCCGGTCTCGACATGCTTCATCGTTCCTGGAGGGATCTCGCTTGCTTTGGCCATTTCGACAAAAGCCATATTGGTCTGTTATTAGGAAGTGAGCAATAAGAATTATCCTAAGTTTCATGATTTTGGAAGAATTCGGGACTACAATCAATTCAGCATAAAAGTAATAACAAAATAGCCTTAGCCAATGCGTTCAAAATCAATATAGCCATTGAACGGATCCGTCTTTAACAGGCGTACTCGAATCTTCTGGCCAACACTGAGGCCCCTTTCGCCACGCATAACTCGGCCCTCGGCAGGTGGTTTTATGAGCCTAACATAGGTCCCTTTTTCTGATGCGCCAGTGACTAGTGCTTCAAAGGATTTTCCTATCTGATTATGAAGGAGAACTGCAGCCGCAGCTTTTCGCATGAAGCGTTGGACCTTTTTTGAAGATTTCTCTCGGTCAGTTAACCAGGCAGATAGGTCTATCAATTCCTCGATAATGTAAGGGCTTTTTTCCCTGTTGAGAACCGATTTTATGAGCCGTTGATTGATGACATCGACATAGCGCCTATTTGGGGCTGTGGCGTGTGTGTAATCGATAACTGCAAGTGAAAAGTGACCAGTCGGTGGTGTGTTAGGTTCAAGCAGCATATATTCGCCAGGCCCTAAAAGTTTCACTACTGTCAGAGAGAGGTCTGGGAACCGTTCGGGATCGGCTTCTTTTTGTCTGATAAGGAATTTTGTGAGCGCCTTAGCATCCGGTTGAGATGGTAGAATTTCACCATACGTCGCAGCCGTTCTGACAATCCCATCCCAATTCTTTGGTGTACGTACGACTCTCTGTATCATGGGTATCTCAGCATTCCCTAGGTGGGTTACCATGGTTCCGTTAGCGGCAACCATGAATTCCTCTATCAAGCATCGTGCCAAATTCTTCTTCTGAAGTACAAGATCCTTGACCAAACCATTCTCAACGACAGGCTGGGCTTCAATAGTATCGAGTTCGAGTGCTCCCTGTTCTCTCCGGTGTTTTCTCAAAAGCTGAGAAGCCTCGTTTTGCAACAGAAGTTGTTGTTCCAATCCGGGAATTTCTTTTACTATGTGCGGGATTGGGGAAATGCCCTCCAGCCAATCTCCAATTTCCTCGTAGACAAGTTTTGCTTTGTTGCATATCAGGGCCCGGTAAACATCGCCATGGTGGAAGCTCCCATCTTGGAGAACTGCATATTCAATAACGACCGCCATGCGATCTTGGCTTGGAAGAAGGGAGGATATGCCCTTGGAAAGCTTATCCGGCAGCATGGGAAAGGTCTCAATGCCTGTGTAGACAGAGGTTCCGTTATGGGCTGCATGCTGGTCTGTCTGTGATTGTTTTGGGACATAGCGGTCAACATCAGCGATTGCGACATTGACCTGTATTTCCCCGCTTTGGCAACGTTCACAATATTCCAGCTGGTCGAGATCCATTGAATCATAGTTGTCGATAGATGACCAAAGGAGAGAACGCAAATCCTTGATTTCGTTCTGGTCTGTGAGAACTATCCGTTCTTTTAGTGCATTGACTTCCTGAACAACAGATTTTGGGAATTGAGGGTCGAAACCGTACTTCTCCATTGCACGCCTTGCGATGGCTTTCAGATCAACGGGATGGATGTTTTTCATTGTAATTTGAGACAGATTTGTTTCAGGTTATAAATATGTCTAGGTATTTACACTCTCTGTATACACATTATTTTGCGATATCTCGTTCCAACTATTCTGCGATATTGAACGGATCATTTTAACGAAGTTGGGATTCCAGTATATTCATTCGTATAAAGTACACAGTAATTGATGGAGTTGAACGATTTTGACTGAAGATTTGAAAAGACAGTTGTTTGCATTTGAACACGATGCGAGTAGACTTGAATTGCTCATCCGAATTTTGTACTGGATTCTAATCGGAATTGTCATGTGGGTCTATGGAATTATCGCATTCATTTGTTTGTTTATCCAGTGGTTCCACATTTTAATTTTCGGACGGCGGAATGAACCCTTGTCAAATTTTGCCAAAGGTTACCTCGAATATATGGTGTATGTAATGGGGTATGTTTATATTATGACGGACAAACGACCCTCCATTATGCCGATCTCAGTCCGAATATACGAGGAAGTACTTCAAACAAATAATTAATATGACCTGAAAGAGGTCAGTTCCATTTTTAATTTTAATCGTTTAGATCAATTTGCTTGAGATTTTTGCAAACTTTGCCGTAAATATTCCCGGCATTGACCGGATTTCGTCCATAACTTCGGTAGGCACCTCACTATCAACATTCAGAACCATGATCGCTTCTTCACCAGGATTGATCCGTCCTACTTGCATACCTGCAATGTTTATATTGCACCGCCCAAGGATCGTAGAGGCTCTTCCGATAACACCGGGTTTGTCGAGATGCCGCGATACGATAACATACCCTTCAGGTACCATATCCATCGTATAACCGCCAACTGCTACAATTCGACTCCTACCTTTGAAAAAGACCGTCCCACTTACCGATTCCTCGGATTTATCTGTTTTAATTTTTAAAGTGATGAGATTCTTAAACCCTGATGCTTCTTGGGTAACTGTTTCGCTTATAGCAATCCCACGCTCTTTAGCAATAAATTCGGCGTTCACGATATTGACTGGTTGCTGGAGGATGGGATCAAGAATTCCTTTTAATGCAAGACGAGTTATGAATTTCAAACTGGCAGAAAGATCGGTAAGTTCTCCCCCATAAACCAATTCCACGGATGATAGTCTTCCACTCACAATTTGGATTGCGAATCGTCCCATCTTCTCTGCAAGATTTGCATAGGGTTCAAGCATTTCAGCTTGTTCAGACGGAATCATCGGCGCGTTAACCACATACTTCGCAGCACCTCCGTTCAATACTTCGACACACTGTTTTGCAACAGAGACTGCGACGTTAAGTTGTGCTTCAACCGTGCTTGCTCCTAAATGAGGCGTTACTACAACCTTATCGAGAGTAAGAAGAGGGGAGTCGTGTGGGGGTTCGTTCTCGAAAACGTCAAGTGCTGCACCGGCTACTTTTCCGCTTTTGATCGCATCATAGAGTGCTTTCTCATCAATAATTCCACCACGTGCACAATTGATGATCCGTACCCCATCTTTCATGGTTGCAATGCTCTTCGCATTGATAACATGCCGCGTTTCCTTGATTAAGGGTGTGTGAACAGTTATAACGTCAGAGACCTTGAAAAGATCTTCAACTGACATCATCTCGACACCAAGTTGGGCGGCTCGGTCTTTGGTGATAAATGGATCATAGGCAACGCACCGCATTCCCAATGCAATTGCTCGTTTAGCAACTTCTCTTCCAATCCGTCCAAAACCAACAATACCTAAAGTCTTTTCATTCAATTCAAAACCCATGAAATTCGATCGTTTCCACTCTTTCTTTTTGAGGCTTGCATTCGCTTGCGGAACATTTCTTGCAAGTGAAAGCATCATAGCCATGGTGTGCTCAGTTGCTGCTAGCGTATTCCCTTCAGGTGCGTTTGCAACAATTATACCTCTCCGAGTTGCTGCATCGGTATCAATATTATCTACACCGGCACCAGCTCTTCCGATGAACTTCAACCGGTTTCCCGCATCAACAACACGAGCAGTAACTTCAGTTCCGCTCCTCACAATAAGAGCGTCGTAATTACCGATTATTTTACAGAGCTCGTCCTCAGAAAGTCCTGTCTTAACATCAACTTCACATGCCTTCTTTAGAATCTCAAGCCCTTCTTCCGCCAGGGGATCACTGACGAGCACTTTAAAATTTGCCATAAAGCCCATAGAATATTTGCGCCATACTTAATCAGATTTGTTCTTTTCTGAGTGGAGGTAACAAAAAGGGAGTTATTGCATTTTTTGGAATTATAAAAAAACAAGTGGTGATTACACCCGCCTTTTTTGTCTAATTACCTTGTTGAAGTTGAAAAAATATTATGATAATCATTAAACACGGCTGAGATGAGATTATAAGTGGTGCGAGCATGAAGACTGTGCCCAATATCCTATGGCTCGAAGAGATCAGAAAAGAGGATATCATATCTGTTGGAGGGAAAGGAGCATCGTTGGGTGAAATGGCGTCCATCGGTCTTCCAGTCCCAAAGGCATTCGTTGTAACCGCTCAAGCGTTCCGGAAGTTTCTTGTCGAGACTGGACTCGAACCGAAAATCTACAAAACACTGGAGCGGCTCAATGTTGAGGATAACGAAGCGTTGGAAAAAGCTGCAGATACCGCTAAAGGTCTGGTTCTTAAAGCGAAAATTCCTACCGCTATTCGGGACGATATCAAAAAATCGTACCGGAAAATATCTACCGATGACCTCATCGTTGCAGTTCGATCAAGTGCAACGGCAGAGGACCTACCGGATGCAAGCTTTGCCGGACAACAAGAGACGTATCTCAATATCAAAGGGGAAACCGCCTTACTCACATCAGTACAAAAATGTTGGGCATCCCTTTATGGAGCACGTGCAATCTATTACCGAGCAAAACAGGGTTTTGATGACAGAACTGTCAATATTGCGGTCGTAGTTCAACAGTTGGTTAATTCTGAAAAATCTGGGGTGATGTTTACCTCTCATCCAATCTCTGGAGAACCCCAAACAATCATTGAAGGTTCATGGGGTCTTGGAGAAGCTATCGTTTCTGGGTCAGTTTCACCTGACAAATACGTTTTTGACCAGAGGACTGAAAGAATTGTCGATCGTCTCATCTCTACAAAAAAAATCGAGATTATTCCTGATGGCGGAAATGGAACTAAACTTGTCGAGGTAGGGAGTGATCGACAAGATGCACAAGTGCTTGCAGATGCAGAGGTCGCAAAACTTGGAATGTATGGAAAGATCGCTGAGGGCCATTATGGTGTTCCACAGGATATTGAGTGGGGAATTGTTGGAGACACTATTTATATTCTTCAGTCCCGGCCGATCACTACAATAGGTCATAAGAAGGGCACACAGGAAAAAGCAGAGGGACAATCCATGACAAAAGTAGAGAATAAAATCCTCTTACAGGGGCAAGGGGCATCGCCAGGGACGGTGACTGGTAAAGTTGTTGTTATCCGAGATGTTAAGGACACGGGCAGTGTTAAGGAAGGCGATATCCTCGTCACTCGTATGACTAACCCTGACATGGTTCCAGCGATGAAAAAAGTCGCTGCTATCGTAACCGATGAGGGGGGAATGACCTGCCATGCAGCAATAGTGAGCAGGGAGCTCGGGACCCCTGCTGTCGTAGGAACAAAGAAAGCAACATCAGTTCTAGTCACTGGGCAACAGGTGACCGTTGATGGTGAAGCGGGTTTAATATACGAAGGTGTATTTGAGCGAGCGATTCAGAAACAACAAGCAGTCGTGCAGCATGTTACAGGGACTGCACAAATTGTTACCGCCACAAGTGTGAAAGTGAATGTCTCAATTCCCGAAGCAGCAACTCGTGCAGCGGCAACAGGTGCTGATGGTGTTGGATTATTACGAATCGAACATCTAATTCTCGGTCTCAACAAGACTCCAGGATGGTTTATCACAAATCATCGTGAAGAGGAGTTTGTTAAAGAACTTCATGACGGTATCAAAATTGTACTCGATGCATTTCCCGGTAAACCAGTTTGGGTTCGCACACTCGATGCACCCACAGATGAATTCCGAAACATGTTAGGCGGAGAGAACGAACCACACGAGCACAATCCAATGCTCGGATGGCGAGGGATCCGCAGGGATCTACAAAGTCCAGAACAGTTCCGTCTACAGGTGGAAGCATTCAAGCAGCTTTGGAAAGAAGGGTATGATAATCTTGGTATAATGTTCCCAATGGTATCCCACCCTGATCAGTTTATACAGGCAAAGGAAATGATGCGAGGATGGGGTGTAGATGTCGATAATGTGATTCTTGGGATCATGATTGAGATTCCATCTAGCGCGATTTTAATTGAAGATTTCCTCGCTTGCGGTATCAAATTTGCATCATTCGGTACAAATGACCTTATCCAGTATACCCTCGCCGTTGACAGGAATAACGAAAATGTCGCTGATATGTATCAACCAAAGCATCCGGCAGTACTCAATCTGATTCACAACGCGATCCAAATATGTCGAGAGTACGGTGTTGAGTGTTCAATTTGCGGACAAGCTGGTTCCGATCCAAAAATGGTTGAATGGCTGGTCGAACACGGTATCTCTAGTGTCTCGGCAAATATCGATGCGATCGCTAAGATCCGCGAGGCAGTTGCCCGAACAGAGAAGCGGATCATTCTTGAGTTAGCGAGAAACCGAGATGCTGAATAAGGGAAGGTCGGAAGCAGACCTCTTCTCTTTTCTTGAGACGAAAAAAGAAGAAGATCTCGATTACCGGTTCATTTTGAGTTCCATGTGCACACTCCCACACCCAGTGGCTGTGAGAGCACACTCCATGTTTATAGAGACCAATTTGGGAGATCCAGGTCTTTTCCCAGGGACTGCTTCGCTTGAACAACTACTCATCGAACGACTTGGTTCACTATTCCATCTATCCACTGCTGGGGGTTATTCAACGTCAGGAGGAACGGAGTCTAACATCCAAGCTCTCCGGCTTGCCAAGGAGCACAAAAAAAAGATCAAATCACCAAATATCGTGGTCCCAGAATCTGCCCATTTTTCTTTTAAAAAAGCCTGCGACATACTCTGTCTAGAAATGCGCACTGTACCACTAGATAAAACTCTAAAGATGGATGCCCATAAGGCGGCGGAAATTATTGATAAAAACACAGTCTGTCTTGTAGGTATCGCTGGTACAACAGAGTACGGGGCGGTAGATCCAATTCCAGAACTTGCAAAGATCGCTTCTGAACAAGATTTGTTCTTTCATGTCGATGCAGCATTTGGTGGTATGGTAATACCGTTCCTTGACAGACCACTCCCATTTGATTTCGCATTACCCGGGGTGACTAGTATTGCAGTCGATCCTCATAAAATGGGATTGAGTGTGATTCCCTCCGGATGTTTGCTGGTTCGTGATCCCCAAATGCTTTCGCTATTAAACATCGATACACCATACCTTTCAGTAAAACAAGAGTATACGCTTTCAGGAACTCGTCCAGGAGCACCTGCCGTTAGTGCACTAGCGGTATTAGATTACCTTGGTAATGAGGGAATGCGTGCTGTCGTATCCGGTTGTATGAAGAACACATGGCGTTTGATCGATGGTATGGAAACATTTGGAGTTGAGAGAGCAATAACTCCAGTTTTGAATGTTGCAACATTTATTTGTAATAAAGCACCCGATCGCTGGAAGGTATCATGGACACGCCGGGACCATTTGAGGATTATCTGCATGCCTCACGTACATAGAGAACAGATTGAAGAATTCCTGGTTGATATAGGTGGAATGTATGTTTGAAAGACTTGTACGAACACTAGAGACCTGCCCTATGGTAAAACGGGGTGATTACAATTACTTTATTCACCCCATCACTGACGGTGTACCAATTGTCGACCCTGCACTCTTGCGAGAGGTCTGTAATGGAATGATTAAAGTACTCGACCTTTCTGGTGTAGATAAGATAGTTGTTGTTGAAGCGATGGGAATTCACATCGGATCAGTTCTTTCGACAATGACCGATATCCCAATGACTATTGTACGAAAACGAGAGTACAAACTTCCTGGTGAAATCGCAGTCCACCAAAAAACCGGTTATTCCAAAGGAGAACTCTTTATCAATGGTATATCAAAAGGTGACCGCGTTGTGATTGTTGACGATGTAATAAGCACTGGCGGTACAATGAAAGCGCTACTCGCTGCTCTCGAGATTGCAGGTGCTGAAGTGGTGGACATCTGTTTTGCTATCCAGCGAGGAACCCCAGAAATTGGACGACCCTACAAATCATTGGTCAGGATCAACGTCACCGAAAAGGTGCATGTGGTTGACCGGAACATCTGATTTAATCCCAAAGCTAAAAAAACGAGGTGCAAAACGTGTTGCCCTTCAGTTCCCAGAGGGATTGAAACGCCGAGCGACAGAAATTGCTGCACTACTCAAAGATGCCGGTTTTGAAGTGATCGTAAGTGGAGATCCTTGTTACGGCGCCTGTGACCTCGCTCTTAGTACTCTAGAAATTGCCGATGTTCTCGTCCATTTTGGTCATGCACCAATCGATGACCAAAAAAATGTGATTTTTGAACCCTATACAATCGATTTTGATATAACAATACTTGAAAATGTGTTGCCACTTCTCAAGAGTAAATCCATTGGACTTGTTACCACTGTACAACACGTTCACCTGATACCAGCGATGGAATCCTTTTTAGTGTCGAAAGGTATCGATGTTAAAATCGCCAAAGGGAGTACTCGCACCCCATATAGAGGGCAGGTATTAGGATGCAATTTTGCAGCAGCAAAAGGGACCCAGCGTGATGAGATTCTTTTTGTTGGCACGGGACTCTTCCATCCGATCGGAATTTCTCTTGTTACTCATGCACGAGTCATATCTCTCGATCCGCTCACTGGAATGGCTCAAGAAGTCAACAGTGAGATCCTTTTACGCAGACGTTTTGGAGTTATAGAAAGAGCACGGGAGGCGAAGAACGTAGGAATCATTGTGAGTGCAAAGAGTGGTCAGCAGCGTCTTGCACTTGCAAAACGACTTGAGGCTCTCGCACCGAACGCTGTTATTATTACGATGACCGACGTGAATCCGGACGAACTTTTAAACCTTGGATTTTCCTGTTATGTGAACACCGCATGTCCAAGACTTGCTTATGATGATCAGGTTAGATTCCCAGTTCCGGTCCTGTCCCCTCAGGAATACGAGATTCTCTGTGGGGTTCGAAGTTGGGATGATTATACTATAGATGAAATTACATGAGACTTCGCAAACTTGAGATCGCTTTGCAACGGTTAGCTGGCTTTTCTTCTCCTCGTGCCGAGCTCGAGCAGTATCAGACACCTGCATCACTAGCTGCACGATTGCTCTTCGACGCATATATGAAGGGAGATATCGAGGGTAAATCGGTTTGTGATCTTGGAAGTGGCACCGGATTGCTTGCAATTGGAGCTACATTGCTTGGTGCTAAGATTGTGACAGGTGTGGAGATCGATCAAAAAGCAGTCGCTGTAGCTAATAAAAATGCCACTCTTCTTAACGTAGATATTAATTTTATTGTTGCTGACGTAAATGACACAACACTCAAAGAACGCCTTGGTACATTTGACACGGTAATTATGAACCCCCCTTTTGGTGCACAGAATGCTCATGCCGATCGCCCTTTCATCGACCTCGCTCTACAAATTGGAAAGGTCACATACGGTATCTTTAATGTGGGTTCGCGCCAATTTATTGAGACTTACATCCTAGGAAGGGCGAATATAAGCCAAGTGATTGGAGGTAAGCTCCCAATAAAGCGTACTTTCGCCTTCCATACAAAAGATGTGCAAGAGATTGAGGTCGAAATCTTACGGCTGATACAGACGAAAAATGCGATCCAAGCAGCTCACAAAAAATCATAACTGGACTAGCAGCTGCTCACGGCGTTACCGACATTTACTTGGTCGTGCTCCCGGCTATATTACCCCTTCTCATTCTAAATTATAATTACTCATACTTTGCAGCAGGTCTACTTGTGACTGCATACCAACTCACATCGTCTGTAACTCAACCTGTTATTGGATGGTTATCGGACACAAAAGGTTTTTTTGTCCATGTCAGTATCAGCCTTCTAATCGGTGCCGTATTTATCGGACTAATAGGGATTGCACATAATTATTTTATCGTCATGGTCTTCGCCATCCTTGCAGCCCTAGGACATGCCACATTTCATCCAACTGCATTAAGTATCGTGAGTCGCCTCTGTAATAGTGAGAATCGAGCGAGAATCACCTCGTATTTTGTGGTGGGGGGTAATCTTGGCTTCGCAGTTGGGCCTATTCTTGCAGGAATAGTTGTTTGGTGGCTCGGACTCCCTGGACTTCTCCTCCTCATATTTCCAGCAATGTTTATGGCTCTTACGTTAAAGTTCGTGCTTTCAGATACAATTTCAAAAGCATATACCGAGCGAAAAAAAGTGGAAGTATCTAAAATACCGGATTCGATAAATCCCTTTCTAATACTGTTATCTTCATCGATATTCCGGGCATGGGCAATATATGCTGTAATCGCCTTTCTTCCCACGTACTTGGTCACCCAAGGCTATGACCTCGTCGTGGCAAGTGCGATTGCCACCCTGATGCTCCTCGCAGGGGTTGTAGGGCAGATTTTTGGCGGTTATCTCTCTGACCGTTACGGAAAAAAGGAGTTTATACTTCTCGGACAGATCCTCACTATACCACCCTTTTACGTCTTTTTTCTAACAAGCGGGGTCGTTTCTATCATCGCACTAATCCTCTTTGGATTTGCACTATGGTCCACTTTTTCTGTCCCAATTGCAATGTCACATGAACTTTTACCGCAAAATGTCGGGCTTGCATCCGGTCTTATGCTTGGGCTTGCTATAGGTATTGGTGGTTTAGGTGTCGCGGTAAACGGAATTATTGCTGATCACTATTCACTCGCTGTTGCACTTAGTACAATTCCCATTCCGATTATAATCTCGTTGTTTCTAATGATAGTACTTCCATACCCGTTGAAATCACTGAAACGTTTTAGTTTGAGCAATTTTGAACGTTGAAGGAGCCAATACACTTATCATTTCGTATTCAGAAATCAAGATAAATTGAGGTATTATTATGGATAAGGCAGGGATTGGTTCTTTACTTATCGGGCTTATTTTATGCGTTCTTGGAATTTATGCTATCTGGGTGTTCTTACCCGGTGTGATCGCTGTGGTTCTAGGATTAATTGGAATTGTCGCTTTGCTTGTTGGATTGGTTTTAATCATTTTTGGGATCTTGATCATTAAAGAATAACAATTACAAAAAAGGACGAATTCTTTTTTTAAAGCTTGACGATAAAACACTGCGAACCTGCTGTCTCGATTAACGGTTCGGGTTTATTGGAAAAAAATTCATCAAACGCTTTCTGGACACCCGGGGCGGTTATATAATCGTGAGAAATAATAATGCCACCTGGACTCATTCGAGTGTAGAAAAACTCTAGGCATTTTTTTGAACTTTCGTAGGTATCTACATCGAGGTTTACGAGAGAGAATAATCGATCTTTTACGGGATCTGATGTTTCTGGAAAAATTCCTTTATAGAAAAAGACATTTCGCTCAGCACCCAAGTAACCTTTCACATTTTCATATGAGGTTGCAAACTTCCCTTCATAAAAAGGCCATACCAAATCAACATCATCTACTTTTGGCAACCCCTCAAAGGTATCAAAAAGATGAAGAATTTTGTCACCTTTAGCTGCACAGATGATCTTCGCGGAACCGCCTTTGTATACTCCAACCTCTGCAATGTCACCTGGAACTTTCTGTGTTCTTTTTACTGCCATGTAGATATGGTATGCTTCAATATCTTCGAGTAAAAGTTCTGTCTCTGATCGGATTTTTTTTAGTTTGCGTGAGAAATCCTTGCGGTTAGAACACCCATAATGAGAGATCCTACCCCGTGTTGCGATATCGTATCCAATGAATGGCTCAAAGAGCAGAAGTTTCCTGAACTTTAATAGGTATTTACTGGGAGCAATAGTATCGAAAGCCCAGATGAGATTTTTCTTGGGTAGGATACTCATGATTCCTAAACGTTTGTTGTTATGGAATTTATAAAGAACAGGTTTAGAACGGTTTTACCTTTCTGAGAATCTTTCGATTTGTGGCAAGGTATCCAAAAACGATTGCCAGTAGAAGAAGAGTTAAAGCGAGCAATGTTACGGTCAAGATGAGGAGCCCAGAAAGATATGCAACAATGACCGAGATAAGGCCGAGAACCTTTCCCTTCATGTATGCACCGACAAGAGAAATGATTAATAAAACCGTTGGTAGAATGAAGAGAATATACGAGATATGAGGTTCTGGATACACTGATCCGACTGCCTTACCAATCACGCTGATGATTGCACCTTGGGGATCAATACCAATTGCGGTAAATATTCCGGAGAGAAAACCCAGTCCAATTACGAATTGACGGATAAACAAACTACTCTTTTTCGCCATTAGGTTCTGTCAATCTCCATAAATCTAAGAGTATTTTCCAATAATCTTAGGATAGATTTTTCATACCAAAATTTTACTTTGACGGGTTTCCTATCATAACAAAAAATTGTGGCGGGATTTTTTCCTTTTTTCTGAATATCCATCCACATTCATCATATTCCCAAGTGTTGTTTTATGACCATATTAAAAATTTATGAGAAGTACAGTCTGCTGGGTACCATCAGCGAATATACCGATTACATTTACAGATGTAGCATCCGGAGTCCCGGTATAGGGAAACGGATAAACTGTTCCGATTTGAGGGGAGTCAAAGGTACGTTTAATGATCAGTCCGTTTTGGTTATCGATTTGGACTTTTAATGACGTAAGATCCGTTGCATCTTTTCCGCCATTATACTGTATTACCACTTCATGCTCTGTCTTCCATGCACTCACATTAATTTGCTTTGGCCCGGTCGCAACCGTTGACATTGAGCTCAATGTGGGTATGGTGGTTGTAGGAGCAGTTTTTGGTGTGGTTGGTGATTGTGTACATCCGCTTATCATAACAAGCAAAACCAAAAAGATGAGAATAAACCCGTAATATCTCATACGATGAAAAATTGGGGACAATCCTGATAAATATTGCGGATTTTGAACCATTAATTCCTTTTATCAGGTAAAGCAACCGATAGAACTCTTTTTAAACAACTCTGCGAAAAAATAAATTTTTCTTTTTATTGAATACAAACTCGGAATGTTTATGACTTTTGGGAAGTGAATACAATCTTTGTACCGCTCTATTAACTTCATCTGATTTGGAGAGAGTAGGTCAAATGATGGATATATAAGGAGGAATTGGTGTGACATTAACGAAATTGAGCATCGGAATAATTCTCGTGGTTGTTATTGCAGTTGCTTTCGCAGGATGTACGAGTACTAGCCCAACTACACCCACTACTAGTGGGGCACCATCTGGAGGTACATCGGCACCTACGAGCGGATCTGGAACTTCAGCATCTAGTTCGGTTGTTACCGGATCAAGTATCTTTGGTAGTGCCCAGCCTTACAACTGGGTTGAATATAAAACGGTCACCATTACAGAGGGAAAACAGATGACTATGTATTTTAAATATGACAAGAAAGGCACCTGTTCAATGAGGATTGAAGGGGAAGGAATGCCTTCTGGCGGTATGACAATGGACTGCTCTTCTTCTGGTGGAAAGACGACCCAGAGTAACCCCAATGATGTCAAATCGGATGTTCAATTCACCTTTGTGGGTATTGAACCTGTCTCTGTTCCTGCAGGAACCTATGCCACAGCATCAAAATATACTGTTACTACCCAAGGACAAACTATGACATACTGGACTGCTCCTGGTGTTCCGACCTTTGTTAAGTACCAGATGAATACTCCTCAAGGCGTAGTGACAACAGAGCTGAACGGTTGGGGATAATTCCAAAACCGCTAAAATCAATTATTTTTAATTTTACAGACATCTTTTATCATATTTAAAGAATAACTACAACAAGGATTTATCATCTTTATCGTCGTTAATTGTTGCAGATATCTAACGAGTAACCCAGAAAGGGGAGGAAACAATGATTACACTCCGGTTTTACCGGATTTATGATATAGGTAGGGATTTAAATCTCGACTGGCTGGAACAGAAACTTGCCCAGAATTACTTTACTGCAAGAACCAGTTTTGTTCGAGTTAAACAAAAGTCCATAATGATTGAGGATCCCCCGTTGATGATCCAGATGAATCCCATTCGGATTGAACGGGACAATCTGCCCTTCGACTTTTCAGTTGTTGCACGCGTGTACGATATTGGTGTAATCAGCATCTGTTTTGTGTATGAAGACGTTGCTGCTGATTATGCCGAACTCGAAAAAATTGCATTCCTATTTGCCGGACAGGAAGGGCTCTCTGACTTCTTTTTTGAATATCTCAAAGTTCTAGGTGAGATCATAAAACCTCACATCAAAAATTTCGCAATCAATCCGGATTTCTATGAAGATTATACAGTCTATGTAACGAATCGACGAGATGATTCAATTGACCCGGTAGCTTTATTTCTTGGGGAACGATCAAATGTTTCTCCCCAAATTCGGGAGGATATTGTCAGAAATACACTCAGTTACACCCCAAATGATCTCGTAGTTCTTTCTTGGGATTCGGCCCTTATCTGCGAACCGGAAAATCCAACGGATCTTATTGACCTGATTGAGTTTGCAAATGTGCAGGTACTTGAACTTCGGTACTACGACAGCGAACTGTCGATTCAAATGGAAAAGATGTATGATGATATTGAGCAGGCTGAACATCTCTCGCGATTCCGTCGAATGCGACAGTATCATGCGATTATGTCGTCATTGATGGAAACCTATGCAGCGATTTCCGAAGTTATCGAGAAAGTTGACAACCTGATCAAAGTTACTGAAGATGTCTATTACGCTCGTGTTTATGCAACAGCTTTAAAGGTACTCCGTAGTAGTCAGTGGAGTGAGAGTGTTAGCCGTAAGATCGACGTGATTCGGGAGAACTATTCCATGCTATCCGATGAAGTTCGTATCCAACACTCAAACTTCCTCGAATGGGTAGTTATTGTCCTAATTACACTCGAGTTTGCTCTTGCGATCTGGCAGATTGTACGGTAAGGGGATTGAACGGGCTCTTGACAGTGGTAATGATATGTGTTTTTTGATTGGAAATTTTGTAATGTGTTAAATATTTCTAACAAGCGAGGTTTGTAAATCTCAAATTTTTCTTTTTTTGGGGGTTCCTCTTTTAATAGAGGATACAATTTGTTAGAAGTATATAACATTATGCAATATCGGGTGCCATTTGTAAAAAGTAGAAGTTAGGTATTATGGAAACGTATGGAAACCCAAAAAACTAAAATAAAATAAAATAAAAAATTTTTGTTACTAGAATGTTTATATTATTTCTCGAAATGGCAACCACACAGGAATACAAAATCGTTCCCAGATTACATATCGCATTCTCAATGATGATACACAGTGATGTTCATACTCTGATGTCCCAGTATGCCACCAGATCTAAAATGCGATAAAATATTTCTCATCACTTTAAAATGTTACATGAACAAAACTAAAAATTAGATCGGGTTTAAAAATTTATATCCTGGAGGATATGGGTGGAATTCCGAGACAAGGTTTTAATCGTCGGGTATGGTGCTGTGGCCAAGTGTACACTCCCCATCTTATTGAAACATGTAATCATCCCGTACAAAAATATCACAATCATCGATTTTGAAGATAAAGCTCAGGAGCTAAAAGCATGGACAACGAGAGGAGTTCGATTTTTTAAACGAAAAGTCACGCCGGAAAATCTTGGCCAGATTCTTTCTGAGTACGTATCGGCAGGGGGTTTGTTGATCGATCTTGCTTGGAATATCGATTGCTGCGAAATTCTGCAGTGGTGCCACGATAATAATGTCCTGTATGTGAACACATCTGTTGAAGTCTGGGACTCCTATAGCGAGAGATTTACAGCAAGTCCGTATAAGAAGTCCATTTACTACCGGCAAATGAAGCTTAAAGAGCTCACGAAAGACTGGAACGAGGCTACTACCTGTGTAGTTGACCACGGTGCTAATCCAGGTTTGATTTCACACTTTGCCAAGCAGGGTCTCGTGGATATCGCACAGCAAATGATTACAGATGGGATCGCAAAAAATCCAGACCGAATTAAAAATTTGATCCAAGATCAGAAATTTGCTGAACTCGCGATGGAAACCGGGATAAAAGTCATTCATTGCTCAGAGAGAGATACCCAGATTTCTACACTACCAAAACAGGTAGACGAGTTCGTGGGGACTTGGAGTATTGAAGGATTGAGGGAAGAAGGTACCGCTCCAGCAGAGCTAGGCTGGGGAACCCATGAAAAAGATCTACCTGATCATACCCATGTGCCTCCCATTGGGCCAAAGAACCAGATTATGCTTGCCCAGATGGGAATCAATACGTGGGTCCGATCGTGGATTCCTCACCAAGAGATCGTAGGGATGGTCATCCGGCATGGAGAAGCTTTTGGCATTTCAGACCGTTGGACAGTCTGGAAGAACGGCAAAGCAATCTACCGGCCAACTGTGCATTACGCGTATATGCCATGTGATGGGACGATCGCATCGTTGCATGAACTTCGATGCAGGAATTACGAGCTCCCATCGAAATTGCGAATCATGAATGATAGGGAGATCATTTCCGGCGCTGATAGTTTAGGGGCTCTTCTCATGGGGCATCCGTACAACTCATGGTGGACGGGTAGTATTCTATCAATAGAAGAAGCGAGGAATCTTGCACCTGGACAAAACGCAACCACGATCCAAGTCGCATTGGGGGTAGTATCCGCTGTGATGTGGATGATCGAAAATCCAAACAAGGGTTTTTGCCTTCCCGATGATCTCCCCCACGAATTCGTATTGAGCATTGCAAAGCCATTCCTAGGTAAATTTTATTCCGGTCCTTCCGACTGGACACCCTTAAAAAACAGGACGGTATACTTCAAAGAGAATCCAGAAAATACCTATGACCGTGATGATGTTTGGCAATTCAAAAACTTCTTATTCGTGCAATGAGTCACTCATTTATTAACAAAAATGGAACTAGAATGAAAAACGAAATCAAAAAGACCGGGCATGACAACGGGGTTTCCCATATTAGCCAATCAAAGAAGGAACTGTTACAAAAGCTGGCACAAGAGCACGGAACCCCCCTCTTTGTAATTGACCACGAATTAATTCGACAAAATTACCAAATTTTTAAAGAGCACCTACCTTATGTTCAGGTATACTATGCGGTCAAAGCAAATTCAAATCCGGAAATTGTGAAGTCTCTCTTTGAGATAGGTTGTAGCTTTGATGTTGCATCCATGCCTGAATTCATGATCGTCTATGAAAATATCAAGAATATGCCAGATAAAGAACGACAGGATTGGATATGGGATAAAATCATCTACGCAAATACCATCAAACCGATAGAAACTCTTGAAGCTCTCGATCAATACAAACCACTCGTTACTTTTGATAATAGTGAAGAACTGAAAAAAATCAAGCAACATGCACCCCATGCCGGTCTTGTGTTACGATTACGGGTTCCAAACACTGGATCCATGGTCGAGCTTTCCTCAAAGTTCGGGGCTCAACCGGGGGAAGCCGTCGACCTGATCTCCAGTGCATTTGCAGCAGGCCTTATCGTAGAAGGATTAAGCTTTCATGTCGGCAGCCAGTGCACCAACTTCGAGAATTACGTTCAGGCGCTCCACCTCTCGGCAAACATTATCAAGGAAGTGGAGACCCGGGTGGGACAGCGTATCAAGATCCTTGACATCGGCGGTGGTTTCCCGGTGAAGTATCACCGTGGGATTAGGTCACTAAAGACACTAACAAAGAAACTGGACGCCGAGATTAAGCGTCTGTTCCCGTCGGACATGCAAATCCTCGCCGAACCCGGAAGATACCTGGTGGCAAATGCTTGCACTCTCGTTGCCAAAGTGATTGGGAAAGCGTACCGTGATGGAAAACCGTCATATTATATCAACGACGGAGTTTACCACACATACTCAGGACAGATCTACGACCACTGCTTGTACCCGGTCCTGGCCTTCAAGGAAGGCGAGAAGCAGATATCGGCGGTGTTCGGTCCGACCTGCGATGCGTTCGACACCATTACGCTCAGCGCAGAACTACCAGGACTTGAGATCAACGATCTGGTATACTCTGAAAATATCGGGGCCTACAGTCATGCCTCATCCACCTACTTTAACGGGTTCCCTCCAGCTAAAGTAGTGCATATAAATCGGTGAATTTTGGCTCTGTAAATACCCCCAATTCTTTGATATTTTCCGTCCACTATTTTTTTCTGAGCAAAAAGGATCTTTTTGCCTTTTTTTAAGAATTAGAAGATGCATTATCGTTTTTTATTTGCTTATGTGTCTCTTATCTGCCAGTTATATGCACGTTAACTGCCAGTTATTTGAACAACAGCATTTTTTTAAAAAAGCCTTCGCTAATCAAGTAAAGATTTTTTCTAAAATAGTAACCGTGTAATAAGAAGGAAGGTGATAGCAACTTGGCATGGTTCCCGGGGACTCGCGTACCTCAGTACAACATGCTACGTGAGTTGGCTTAACTGCTGGGTTCGGAATGAGACCAGGTGTTTCCCAACTGCTATGGCCGCTATCACCAAAGCCAAGGTCCGGATTTGAACCGGAGTTGAGTTGATCTGCAGTCAACCGCGTGGCCGCTCCGCCACCTTGGCAGCCGTGTAGTATGATATCCTACTTTTTTGGATAATATAGGATATAAGGATTACACTCTGAATTTCGTCTGGGTTTAACGTAGTGAGCACTAGCGATTGGACGTTAGTACCCGCGGACTGAACACGTCGTTGCCTTCGTGCGTACATCCCGGGCCTATCAATCGGGTCTTTTACCCGTGTCCTATGACGGAGTCTCTTTTTAGGCCGGGTTTCAAGCTTAGATGCTTTCAGCTTTTATCCCTTGGCGCGTAGCTGCTCGGCATTGCCCGGTCGGACAACCGATCGACCAGAGGCGCCGAATGAAAGTTCCTCTCGTACTATTTCATTCTTACCCTCAGACTCCAAACACTCCTGATAGATAGTAACCGACCTGTCTCACGACGGTCTAAACCCAGCTCACGATCCCCTTTAATAGGCGAACAACCTCACCCTTGGCTGCTGCTGCACAGCCAGGATGGAAAGAACCGACATCGAGGTAGCAAGCCGCCGGGTCGATATGTGCTCTTGCCGGCGACGACTCTGTTATCCCCGGGGTAGCTTTTCTGTAGTCAATAAGCCTCACCAAAAGGCTATATTGGTTCGTTAGACCCGAGTTTCCTCTCGCGATCA
>JACTVG010000032.1 GCA_015660965.1 Methanoregulaceae archaeon | reverse complement strand
ACCGATGTTTGAACAAGAACTCATCATAATCCTGAACCATCCCCTAGTTCAAGCCATCGCATTAACAATGACAGCGGGAATAATCGTCAGAATGGTCTCAACCTCAGTCGCAAGACTCATTCAAGCTATCGAAGGACAACCCCTCATCGAAGTCATAGACAACAGAGAAAAAGTCAACGATGGAGATGTGCAACCATGAACAAAGGAGACATAGTTCGCATCTATGAAGACCCGCTGACAGAGAAGAAACTAGATGGAAAAGCGAGACTTGTCAAGCTACTCCGAGCGTATGACCATGACCCGCTTGAAATGTGGGAAGTAAAGTTTCTAGACGAGCATTCCCGCTACTCCCGTATCCGATGGGTCAAGAAAGACACAAAGCGACTATGCGTAGTATGTGAGACAAAAGAACTCTCCGACTCTCAAGAATGGGTTTGTGACGAATGCTTCAACAAAGAACTCAAGAAGGAACAAGAAACCCAAACCGAAGAAGATGAAGAAACAGAACAAGAAAGAATAGAGCGACAAGACGAGAGTTGGCGCTTCAAAGACAGTAGAGGAAGAAGCGTCTTCAAGAGGGAACTATGATGAGAACGGGAACTTTCGTTCTCATTGTTCTCTTTCTGATTACGATGGTCTTTCTTTGGAACATGGTAGGCTTTACAGATACCTTTCTCAAGTCTTTCAACTCGACATCAACTCAGAACCCTCTAGACTTCACTCAATTAAATCAAGTGCTAGTTTGGTTTCCGATAATATTCATGGTAGGGTTCATCGGATATGCTCTAATGAGATTTATGTCGGAAACATCCTACGGAGAAGAAGTCCTCTACGAAAGAGAAGACACAGAAACAGAAGAACCCGATGAACCGACTGACCCGACTCTGGAAACGGAAACTCCGAAAGCGGAACTTGTTATCTACAAGTGTCCTAGATGCGGAGCAGATATAGACTTTGAAGAAGACCACACAAAAACGAAGTGTGCGTATTGTGGAGCGCACGTTCATAGAAACATGAACCATCAATGGAACAGCGAAGGAGATGATGATGAAGAATGAAAAAGACGATAGAATGGAACAACCTAACGTTCATCATTGAAGATGACGGAATAACAGTCTTCGACCACAACGTTAGGAAAGAACCGAAACCCGAAGACAAATACACAATACCTCAAGAGAGAAGCAAACAACTTCTCGAAGCGCTCTTTAATGTCTTTCAAGAGCAAAGATGGAGAAACGATGAGGTCATGTGGACTCTGACCTTCATAATGGAGAACCCTACCCTCATCATGTTCCCCCCCGCACGATACAGAAAGACCCATCAACCAACCAAAGGAGAAAGTTGAGGGGAAAGGAGAACCAACCAACAAGATAGGAGATGAGAAACATGAATGATGAAGAAACTATGAGGAAAGTTCGTCAGGAGTTAGCGGTAAAAATTGTCTTAGCGAACCCTCACGCTTTCGACAAAGCTGTTTCCAAGACTCCTGACAGCGTAGCCTATGCAGATGAAGACGAGAAAGCCAAAGTTGAAGCATTACGGGGTTTGATGAAGCTAGAACCTTCGATTAAGCATATCATAGGCTACTACTTGAGACATGACAAGATAACCGTCAACGGAGACTACCTAATAGTTGAATGACTTTCATAGCAAAAGTGAGAGAATGTGGAGAAGGAGAAACTGTAGAATGTGGACAAGAAAGAAATTTAGACAATTCATAAAAGACATAGACTTCGAATTTCCCTTTCAACCTCAAATGACAGTCGCTCTCCCTGACGGAACAGAAGTCGAATGCTATCAAACCTACGCTAACCGACTCTTTGCGGTCAAAAGAGTATCGGATGGAAGGATAGCTCAAGTCTATTATGGTCTCGGATGGAACAACGAAGAACCCCGACTAGCGAAACTAGGCTACAGAACAAAGCGGTTCAAGAAGAACGGAATTGATTATCTTGAAATTTTCGAGAAGGTGTTAGAATGATAGAAGGTCATCTAGAGAATTGGGAGAAGACACACAAACTAGCCCTAAGAACACATTTGGGAGAAGGGTCTTACAAAGACGCAAAAGGAAAAGAAGTCAAGTTCAGCTTTTCCCTCAATGTTGACAACAAAGCGATATTCATAGAGTTCGGAAACGTCAAAGTAACCTACCTTATTCCTGACCTCATAGATGACGCTATCAAACAATTCGAAGGATGGAAACGGGTCAACCCTGAGGGGGTGAGCTAATGAAAGAAACTATCAAGACTGACAGCGGAAAAGCAGAAGACATCTATCAGGAAACAAAGAGAGGATGCGGATGGAGAAAAATCGGGGGTTTCTACCTCATAGGGTCAGGAATGCCCGTCTCGTGTGACGCTTTACCCATAGACCTAGACCCATGCGGAGAATGTGGATACGAAGTTCCGTTCTCCCGAAATATGCAAATGGTTCATAGCGCATATTTAACCCCTAAAATCCTATTCAAACACGCATCTCCGAACATCGCTAGACGAGACGGAAAAGAAGTTCTCAAAAACTGCAAAGACAACCTACCATGTCCAATATGCACGTTAACATTCGGAAAGAAATTCGCTCTCATGGAAGTCTCATCAAGCGCATATACTCCTGAGTCATTCATCAAAGAAGCAAACAAATACGGAATATCAAAGCGCATCAACCCGCACATCCTACCCAACGACTTCAAACTAGGAGAAACATGGGTCTTCCTAGCGCACAGAGACGCTATACAAGTCAAAGAACCAAAGTTTCTAGAGGGAGCAGAGACCAAACACAAACGGGGAATATTCTACGCATTTCGACCCGTCAGAATAGAAGCGATGGTCAAAGACAACGAGAACCCCGAGCGCATCAAAGAACTAGAAGACGAAGGCTACAACATTGTTAAACTCCCGCACGATGACCCAAAGCATCAACAGAAACCAAAGAAGACCAAGAAGGAAAAGAAACCCGCTGTCGAAGAAGAAGACTATTCAGATGAAGAATTGAGGAACGCTGACGCATAATGTTTGACTATTTGACAACTGCGATACGGATAATATGGAGTCTCTCTAAAGGACTCAGCAAATTCCTACTCTTTCTCAGCGTCTCCCTCTACATAACCGCTTTGACCCTTCACAGTCTAGCCCTAATGCAACCCGTAGCGGTCTTAACGACCTACAGCATCCTAGCTTTTTACAGCGCTAGGAAAGAACAACATGAAATAATCATGCTTCGTAAGGAGGTGAAAAAGAAATGAAACTCAACATTCGAGTCAGTAAAACTAGCGATGGGAAACGAGACTACGTTCAAATCATGTCAGAAGACCAAGTAACCGTCAACATCGTTCTCGTAGCTGACGAAATAACGGTCACACTTGAAGAAGACCTGATGGACATACTGTATTTCTTCAAAGGGGAAGACTACAGAAATACGGGATGGAAAGTGACCAAACCATGAGAAAAAGAGAAGACATCCTCAACGAGTTCAGCGGGAGAGCGCTAACAATGACCTCTCAAGACGCAAAAGCCATCGGAGAAATACTGTTAGACCTACGCTCGAACCTAGACCAAATCAAAGAAGAACTCAAACGCTCCAACGACAGAGCAGAAGGAAAGAACCTACAAGATAGGAGACAACGAGAACATGGTTGACCTTATCGCAAAAACGGGAAACTACAAACTTGTCATAAATAGAAGAACGGAACAAGAACCCTAGACGTAGCCATCCAACAGATGAACCGTCATAGTCATTGGAACGGGAGAGGAAACTTTACCCTCAGTTTAGATGACTTGGAGAAAGCAACTCAGAAACTTGAGAAGGAGTCAACCCTGACATGAGCTTCATGGATACTATTTCCAATATCATCTTTTGGGGGTTTGTAGCGCTCATTATCATAATAGTTCTGACGATGGGAGTCAAATACATTCGCCAAATAATCAAATGGATAAAAGGAGACGAATGAGAATGCCTAGAAAGAACCCTAGATGTTATCTATGTTTTTTTAAAATGAAAAAGTCAAATGAACCCGCATCTAACCCGAAGAAATGGGTCTTCCGTTGTCCAAAGTGCAACGGTAAAAGAGAAGAATGGATAAGCGACAAGATGCGAAGATTTAATGAACAGCAAAAGGGGGGAAAAACAGAATGAGCGCTTTCAACAAACTCTACTACCTCTTTCTCGTTACAGCGGTCATCGTCATATTCATCGGAGTCTTCGCTTCCATAACCATCGTAGCAGATATTACCCCGATGAACTCTACAATGATAGGAATGATAGGCTACTGCATTGGACTAGGAACAGTCTTCTTCTTCATCTACATACGACTCAGAAAAGGCTATCGAAACTCGATGACCCAAATGAAGAAAGAACATAACGACCAACAACAGAAAGACAAGACAAGTCCTGAGAAACCCGAAGAAGAAGCGGAATACTAGAACTTTCCTCTAGACTCCGCAACCATCTACCTTTTTAAATAAACACATTTATAACAATTCTCCATCTTCGGGGAAGCAGTTTGAACGAGAACCATTCCGACACACTCGATAAATGGAGAGAACGATGGAGACTAGAAGTCCAAAGGTCTCCAAGAGGGAAACCCTACATTCTAGAAACCGAGCGGCAAGAATACGCATACTGTAAAATGAAGACCCCATGCGAAGCGGGGTTCAAAGTCATCAAGAAAGCCAAATCAAAGAAAGGACTCTACTACGTCATCTGTCATAACCCTAGCGGATGCAACCAAAAGACATTCTACCCCCAAAAGATAGACACAACAAAAGGAGACCAACTATGAAAAAGAAAGACCATTTATTTAGAGATAAACCCGCTTCTAAAAGTGAAATTGAAGCGGGAGCATTAGTCGTGAGAATTGTTTTTGGGGGTCTAATGTTCTCACTAGACTTTAATTTCCCTGAACTAGAAGAAATAGTCAAAAGAGCGATGCGAAAAATAGAAGAAATAGAGTTGGAAAGCAAGAAGAAGACAAACAAGATAGGAGACCGATAAAAATGGGATGCGGATGTCAAGCATCAATAAGCAAAGATGACCCCCGAGCGGAAATATGGAAGTATGTCTTCGGAGAACTCTCATTCCCCCTGAGACATCCAATACCTTCGAACATGGGAACAGTTGTAGGAACGGGATACGAAGGAGACGCTTCCGCATTGACAGAAGAACAGAAACAGCGACTCGTCAAAGCCATGACCGAGAAGTTTCACATTCCCGAAATAGAAGTAACCAAAGTTCTCGACTCAGGAATTATCCCTATCAAAGCAATAGGGGTCTCCGTAGTAATATGCAACAAACACATGAGAGCGATGCTATGACTCTGGAAGATAAACTCAAGAAACTTGAGAACATAAAAGACCAAGACATCATCTTCGTTAGAGCGCTTCTCTCCGATGACTTCCTAGCTCAAGTCAGAGAAGAACTCGTCAAGAAGTTAGGAATGCACGTTAATAGAGACCTCACAATGATAGAAGCGGTCACGATAAAAGCGGTTTATAA
>JACTVG010000031.1 GCA_015660965.1 Methanoregulaceae archaeon | reverse complement strand
AGGTTAAAGTGCTACGTTCCGGCGATACGGAAGGCAGGGCAAGGATAATCGACAACTGGGTGAAAAACGGTATGGACGTCCTCATCACGAATCCTAAAAAAGTTGAGGTGGGGATGGACCTGATAGATTTTCCGACCATCATTTTTTATCAACTCCCTTTCAGCACCTACACTCTCAGACAGGCTTCCCGGAGATCCTGGCGGATTACCCAGGAAAGGCCGGTGAAGGTGTATTTTCTGGCCTATGCGGAGACCATGCAGACCCGACTTATGCAGCTCATGGCGGACAAGCTGACAACCAGCCTCGCAATCGAAGGCGAACTCAGCGACAAGGGCCTTGCGGCATTATCGGAAACTTCCGACAGCATGGCTAAGGAATTAGCTAAGTGCCTTGTTGAAAACTCCGGAGATAACAGAAGCCTGAAGGACATCTGGGCGAATTACCGGAAGAAAGAAGTTTACTCGGAATTAAAGATTGCGACGCTCGTGAAAGACCCGTTGCCTAAACAAAAGCCCCTATCCCGGGAAGAAAGGCAAAATCCAACACCTGAAATCGGTAAGGCTAGCTGCGAAATCGAGCAGATCGGCGATACTGTTGTAAAAGTCGAATTTGTTGAATACATCGGCAGAAGGAAAAAGAAGGTGACGCATATAGAAGTCAAGCGTTCCGAGATCGATCAAGCTATCGAACAGTCAGGTCATCGTGGTATGGTTCAATTCACAATGTTCTGAAATAAAGGACAGGCAAAAAACAACATCGAGGATGTAAAGCCATCCTCAAAGCGCGTCCGGGTCGTGTGGGCCCACGTCGCGTACTATATCATTTAACTTGAATATCGTTTAACTTCTTAGGAGGGCAGCGAAAGCTTCCCTCCTTTTTTTATTTTCTCAGATTCTGAACTTTCCCCCCCCCACTTCTACAGCTCTTGTCATCTCTATTTTTCCGTCGTTTTTTACTTGTTGTATCTGTTGATCATAATAGTGAACAATTTTCAATTTTGAATTAGTCATTTGGGGAATTTTCAGATTATGACAGAAAAAAATAACCTCTGATCCATGATAGCGATTCTGTGCGGTATAATTCAGTTGATAAGTTATATATCTATAACCTTTATAAAATTCATAAACTGGCGGGATATTGTCGTATGATATCATCCATTTTTGTTTTTTTATTCTTTTTATAACAACCTCCGATAATTTCTTATGATCAGTATGCTCATAATAATTTTCATAGAGATCTTTGCCTTTGATATAATAAGGAGGATCTAGATAAATTAAAGACTTATCAGGCAATCCTGGGAATATATTTCTAATAAATTCAACTGCATCCAAATTATATAAGCTGATTCTCTTTCCGTACCTTGCAATTAGCTCGATTCTTTTTATAAGATCCTTCTTCATATAGCGAGCATCGAGCTTCCATTTTCCATTTTGATTTTTACCACCAATTATTCCAGCATTAATAATACCGGATCGATTTGTTCGGTTTAAAAAAAATGTTGAAAAGCCCAGATCCAGAATATTGTAATTGCCGGGATTCTCTTGAATACCTTTTTGTTTTTTCCATATATCAAAATTAACGGGCGTATCATTTATTAATTTACAAAGGACCTCCGTCTCTTTAAGAACACAATGCCAAAAGGCATAAACAGATTTGCTTAGATCATTTATATATATGTGCGTAACGTATTCTTGGAGTAGCAAATCAAGAGCGACGGCAGCTCCACCAGCATAGACTTCAATATATTGTCCATCGCATAAACCGTTTTCCTCGATTATGCGTTTGATGTAGATGGAAAGTTTTCTTTTACCGCCTGGATAACGCAGAGGAGAGGAATATAACACACCGGCCTCCAACAACAAAATTCGAGAATCAATAGCATAAGTGAAGACGCATGGCCAGCTTTATTGCCATATTTTCTCGAAAAAGATTCTGACGTTATCCCAATCAATAAGAAGATCCCTAGTTTTGGGTTGAGAATATCTGCTATGAATATAAAAATGCAGGGTAGATATAGAAAAAGGACTCGATTTATTACTCACTGCTGCTCTTATTCCCCTTAAGTCATTCTTTGGTACCCCACTATAGACGAGGTGATCAGCAACGGCTTTGACCTTCTCACTAAGTTTCAAGTTAGGGTTGTTTAGGTTCAATCCTGGCAAATTTCTATCTGTTATATAAAAGTCTGTCGTTAACTCCAAAAAAACTCTCATAAGAACGGATACTGCATTTGAGAATTTATCAATATTAAGCGTTTTCAGTTCCTTATAGATGGCATTTATGCGAGGGTCTTTAATTCGGAGAATGCAGTCTTTGGATATCAGGATTCTTCTTTCTGTTGATTGGCGTAAACTTTTCTTAGATTTGTCCTTTGGCACTTTTTCTTCAGATTCGAGATACCATGATTGGATTTTCTTGCTGCTATCCGGTCTATCAGACTTCCCCAATTTATCTACATATTCTTCTCTTTGTTGTTTGGACATGATATGCTTTACTCTAATATTTCCACTTTGAATGTCAGATATGATTTTGTTCAGGCCTTTTAAAACCTCATTAGGAGGCAATTCAGAACACAATTTTCCATCAATGATGTCGATGCCAAGGACATCGCGGACATGTGGATTACCTAATAACCGGCCGAGATTTGTGATTGGGAATTTATCAGGATCACTTATTTTGAGCCCCCCCTGATTTCTTACAAAATTTAAAGCCTGTAGAGATACATCCTTACCGGCGAAACGTGCTGTGGCTATACCATCCCAGCCTACTATTCCAGCTCCACGATTCTCACCTGTATGACGCAACATCCTCCAGTGATCGGCATCCTGTCTACTATTAAATAGCACACAATTTATTGGTTCGATTTCATTCTTATCGAATTTGATTATTAAATCTTGAAATTTTTTCCTTAGGCTGGGCTTCATTGTGATTGAACCAAAAAGACGTGGATTGGAAAGAAGTTTTAAGGCAGCCAACCGTCTGTTCCCTTCGAGTACTACATAACGGCCGTCACCATCTTCTGATTCTATGGTAATTATGAGATCTGCTGGGTTTAGACCCTGCGCCATAATGTCTTCAGCTAGAATAAATAATTTATCCTTCTGATCGGTTAGTATTTTTTGAAGGGCAGTTCTCTGGTCACTGAGACTTTCAAACCGAGGATTGTCGACATCAAAAATCAAGTCTTCAATTTTTACTTGGATTGACATTTTTTCCTCCTCTTCGTGGCAATAACCACTTTTTCTTAAGTTCGTACGAAAATAGGATCAGGCGTATTTTCTTTACCTAAGATTGTTGCCCTAAAAGCGCACTATCTTCCTTCACATTCAAATTCTGTGACTATCCTCGGTTGGCGAGCGATAGTTTTATTCCGCTGCATTCAGTTCTTCAAATCGCTGAAGCTTTTTCAGTAAAGTGCGCTGCCCAAAAAAGTTAACCGACTTATGAGCATGCCAAATGTTGCCGCCCTGTTTATTAGCTAAAGGTATATCGCCATATTTGAGTTTGAAAATTGCAAGTGCCGCACGCTCCAAATGCTTATGCGTATCTTTTAGCCCCGGGATTCCTTTATAAGTGAGAATGTAAGCGGACAATGTCTTGATACCCTTATGCTTCAGGACTGAAAGAGCCTTATATGCTGCGCTGGCTGCTACACGTCGAAGGCCCTCTTTTGTTGTTCCAATATAAATTATGCTTGACTTACCCTGCGGATACGACACTTGTTTGTTTGCTACCAATACATAAACCAATTTTTTTGTTTCTATTGCACTTCTCGTCACAACCAATGCTGGAACAGTATGAGCTTTTGGTGCCTTCCTCTTCTTCATATTAGTCTTCCTCTCTATTCTGAATATGTTTCTATTCGATACGCACTTTATCGGATAGATTCAAATCCTCCAAGATCTGCTTCAGGTCTGTCTCAAAGCTCTGGGCAAGGTTCTTATCAACTGTGACGGAGAAGGTGATTCCCACCTTCAAGTCAGTGCCGCTTCGTAACTTTGGCAAAATTTTTGTGCCGAGGCGATTCCATATTTCGGGTGGTACTTGCCCTGAAATTGAAAAAGTTCGCGTCCTCACTCCCTCAGCTGGTTCGGGTTCTGGCGTGGTATCCGGCCCTGGTTCAGGCGGCGCGCCAGTCTCAGGCTTCTGTGGCGGCTCCGGCGCCGCCTTGAGCATTTTAGCTTTTGCCTTGAGAAGCAGAAAGACGCCGGCTTCGAAAGAGACTTCATCGTAACCTATCAGTTCCCTAAACCAGACACGATCATAGCTTCCGTCAGATCGGGAGCCTGATGCAAGACCGAAATCGCCCTTCTCTACAAATTCGCAGATCTTTCCTCGAAGCGTGGCATCCGGGTCGAGCAGGCGCGTCAGTGAACCGTTCAGGAAGCTCTGACGAAGGCTTGCCAGAGGCCATGCGCCGGCTTCTTTCAACGCCGGCGGCCAGTTGCGCTCAATGTAGCCCGCCCCTACGGACTCGTTCAAAAGGGCCTGTGACTTCAGCGCCGCGATCACACGCCCGCATAATGTTTCGCTTGCACTGGAATGTCCCGCTCCAAGATCGATGGGTTTCAAGCCTCCTTTTTCCTTGTTGTCCGCGATGACTGCAAACCGATAGCCACCCCATATCTCATCTTTTGCCGCTTCTTCAGCGCCCACTACCTTTGATTGAATATCCGCTCTTTCGGTGCGATCAAAATCGCCGCCCAGTATCCCTTCCGCAACTTCTCTGTTTACACGCTTCCAGGCAAGCATAAGCTCAACCTTGTTGCGAAAATCACGCCCGGGTTTTTTCAAACACCAGACCAGCGATCCCGGATAGAGCCTTGGCGACTTGCCCCGTTGCCTGGTCCACTCGGAAATCTGATCTTTCAACGTTTCCCGTCCTGTCCATTCCTCATCGGGATCAACCACCACGAGAGTGAGCCTCGGTGTATCCTGAACAGCCGCGCCATCGGGAGGGAAAAAGACAACAGGAACGCTTGCCCCACGCTCGAACTCTTTTCGAACCAGGCTGTGCATGGCCGGTCTTATTTCTGTTGTCTCGTCGAGGGACGCCCGGCGATCATTGACGATCTTCTTCATCGTCGGCTGATAGCCGATTTTGAAGCCGTCCGATCCAATACGCCTGATGAAGTACGACTTATCTTCGAGAGAAAAGGCGGCACTATCCACTGAGGTCGTGTCTATGTCAGGCTCGCACAGGGCAAACCGGAGTTCCGGCAGGTGGGCCACCTTGTCTACTTGTCCACCGGATGATTCGAAAAGAATGACTGTGCCTACGCGTCTGTGGATATGCCTCAGGGAGCCCTTCGCATCGGCATCGAGGGCGCGGGCGTGAGAATGCACACCGGAGATGTCTGTATCAATTGCCGCCACGAGTCTGGATTCACCGAGTTGGCCGAGCACAACGCTCCTAAAATCAGGGACGTCCAGAGGGGCTGAACCAAGCGTAATGAGAGCCTCTTTACGTGCCTCCGTAAATCCCGTTCGATATGCCCATGAAATCCACTGTGCAAGCATCGCCAAAGTACCCCGTGTCTGCTGGTATTGCTGCAACGCCTGCCACTTTCTCTGAAAGACGGACAGGG
>JACTVG010000030.1 GCA_015660965.1 Methanoregulaceae archaeon | reverse complement strand
CGATGATATCCCGGTAGAATTCCACATCACTAATGTATTTGCTCCGTTTGTTGCCGTCCAACATCCATTTGCAGAAGTCCACGTAATAGCAGATGCGGGCAACACGATGGCTAATAACAAACACACTAATATCAGGGAAAAATATAACTTCTTCACGTTCCCACCGCCACTACCTGAACCGGTTGTGATACCGGGGAATATCCGGATTTGGACGACGTTATATTATAAAGCCGGTTTCCTACAAGATTGTTCATAATATAATACCCGGCAATGTTGGAAGTGGTCGAATACGATTCAGATGTTGAAACATTGTAAATATTTACTGTAGCCGAAGTGATGGGATTCCCATACTGGTTATCGTTGAGAATTCCTCCAATAGAAACCCCCGTGTGAGTTGGTGAAGTTGAAAGCAACGAAATATTTTTTAAAATGTTGCCTGCTGCTAATGGAGAGAAAGATTGTGTGTCAGTCGTATATCCAGTGTGATTTGTAATAACTGACATCGTAATACCCGTGAGCCAACCGGTAGTCATTGTATATGTACCGTTTGATGCTGATACTTCAGATTCAACCGTCGCCCCCTGTGTTATATTGACCATCGCATTAGGCAGGGCGCTTCCGGTTTCCGCATTCATAACATATCCACTAATGTAAGAATACGCGGTAACTTGCATTGCAGCATAATTCATTATATTTTTATTACCGTTGGAATCGGTAGCAATAATTTCAGCGTAATAAACACCACTAGAATACGTAGTTGGATTTAATTGTAGAGATTGTGTTCCGGTTGGTGCGTTAATACCATAAGTTTGAATAGTTTCCCCCGCCGTGTTAATAATCGTAAGACTATATTTGTAAGTCGATGATTGCCAATATGAACTTGTTATGGTATATGATATCGTTGCCGTTGCGCTCTGTGGATAAATCGTTTTATCCCACGATATGGATGCACCAGATGATATCACCCAAAAATATCCAAACACCGCAGAACCCTGATATCCGACACTATATTCTCCATCAGAAATCGCCGCATCGCTGAAAAATTTCGATAGGGAATACTGGATCTGGTGTCTTGGTATTGTGGAGTCAATGGGTGTTGTATTAACAACCGCTCCGGTTGCCATGTTGGTTATTAGAAGATTTTCGGTATATATATTATCAGTTGAGTCGGTATCGGCATCGACATAGAAATTATATGAATCTTCTAATACCCAAGTGTTCGTTGCCGGGTTCCACGCATAGACACCAGTTGAACTAGGATTAAGGAAGTCTCTTATGATCGACCAGTTGCTCGGGAGTGCCCCGATAACATGGTGATCCGATCCACCTATTACAACATTATCCATAAACCATGCTATACTGTACCCACTTGTGGCATAGGGAGCGAAATAACTCGGATTTACTAATAGTGTCGAGCCAGTATGAACTTGAACCCCATTATAAAATACTGTGGGAACCCCCCCAATCATTTTCAGCTCGTGTCTTCCATATCCGCTATTATCCGTAACATCGGTTAATACATTATAAGATGAATCATACAACCTTATTGCGGTGATCCCAGAACCATCTATATCATCAAATGCGGCATATGTAAATGTGGAGGGGGGAGATGCAGCTACTACAAATCCCGGCACCGAACCAGAACCGGAATACATCACTATTGCACCAGTACTTGAGCTGTATGGGTATATAGAAATTGGATAACCAAACAAAGTAGAGATGGTTCCAGTTCCTCCACCGGTAGGATCATATGCCTGCAATGAATTTGTGAAAGCAACAACTGGTGATACCAGCAGGATCGCCAACACCATAATAAGAAGAATACGTTTCATTTTCTAACATACTTCCCGCGCAATTTTCTAATTGGTTTCCTGCCATATGGATTACCGCATCGTGGACATCGGATAGGGTTATCCACTCTCGGAAACTTATTTGTATGTTTACAATAATTACACTTCATCATGTAGAAATTGTATACTCTCATAGTATTTAAACATTTCCATCATATTTATATACATATTAAAAACCGACAGAAAACTATAAATACTTATTAGTATTAACATTATTATTAATATGCCTAGAATTCATGAAAAAAATTTAATACCAGAAGGATTTTATTGGTGTTTAAAATGCCATTGGGCGTGGCATCCAAGATCCGATAGAATACCAGTTGCCTGTCCAGATTGCCAAAGCCGTCTTTGGTCGGGGGAGAAACAGAAATGATAGCCGCCATAATACTGTCTATAATAGCAATCATTGAAAATATAACGCTCATTCCTGCGTTTTTATATATAATTGGTGAACTACAATGACGCGCGTAAAACTTTCACTCCGTCTCGGGGTTGTCGGAGGTATAATTTGGGGATTAATTTTTTCTGCCTACTATACAATGCTTCCCTACATTACCATATCACAAGAAAAACGTTTCACTTTCGCATGGCAAAGTGCTAGCCTATGTTTCATAAGTGTTGTTGTCGCTATCATAGGATTACCATACGTTATAAATGCATTAAAAGAAGCATACCATGAAAAAAAGGAGAAACAATGAAGTTTCCAATATTTTGTTTATTATTATGTCTCATAATTATTACCCCAGTATTAGCAGATAATATTACGGTGGTTACCCCATCGGAAATTCCAACCGGTTACGTCCCTACTCCAACACCTACTGCAACCCCGACCCCGGTTCCCACCATATCTTCAACCCCTTATATCTATCAAGGCGAATCTGTTTATATAAATGACACTATAGATATATCCGGTGTCGTTCCACCATATCCGGAACTTGCTTACTGGAACGGTTACGATATGTATGATGCAAATGCGTCGTATATTATTACTCTCCCTGCACAAAAAGAAGGTTACTATCATTTCTACCTAGACCCGGCAATATTTTCAACGCGCACGGGTAAGTGGTACAAGTACGATGATAAATTTGAAAAGAACGGAAACAGTCTTGCCTTTGTAGTAATACCACAGTCTATGAAAAACTCAACAATGAGATATCCCAACGGAACACTTATTAACATATCAGGGATGATTGTAAATAATTACTATGGAATGGAAATACCAATACAACCCCCTGTGGAAGTAAAACACGTATCCGATTACCTGATCGCACGTGGAGATTCGTTTAATATTTCTGTAAATAACGCAACGAATATCTGGTTATTCGGGCGAGTTAATCAACTTCTCGATTTCAAATCAACAAACAGTCCTTCTATTGATATATCGAAAGATGTGTTATCAGATTTTGAACCCGGTGCATATACAGTATTACTTCAGACTTATGGAAATATCAGTAATAACTTTACAGTAATGTATGATGATAAAAATAATATGATTAAGTGGTTTGATCCTTCATCCTTCACAATACTGGAATTATCAATAGATGGATTATCACCACAGGTGCTTTCAGAAAAATTCCTGAAATTAATACCACAGATGAGCGATATTTTTAAAACGTATAAACTTGAATTTCAAATGCCTAGTATAGAAATTCAAAGCATAAGCGAACAACTTACACCAAACGAAACTATAGATGCTGCCGGTGTCACGCAATACAATACGAATGTCAGTTTTGTCGAAGTGAAAGGATACACGAATGTTGCTATTGGTTCTGTATTAAAATTTGTAGTTGATAAAGACCAACAAACTTCACGTACATTAAATTCGCACACGACAACCGCTGTCGCAGGAGGAACCGATGACCCCGGAGATATGCGATGGTTTGATGTTGTCGTCCCAATTGATAAATATAATCTGGCAATTGGAGCGCATACTATAACGGCATATACGAATTATTCTGATTCGGGATCGGTGTACACATTTACCATATATGCAACTCCTCCCAACTCATATGTTCCCCCACAAACAATTCGTTATATTGCAGGAAGAAATGGGCCGGAAGAATTTGTTCCGACGCCGACACCGGTAGTAGAAACTGTAACCGTACCAGTACCCGGGCCTACACAAATAGTTATTCAGACCGTAACACCAACAGACGAACAGGTGAAAGCGCAACAAAAAATAATTATGGATGAAAAAATAAATGCTTGGATAACAATAGTTATTGCAAGCGCAATTATTATAGCAATAACATTATATCTAATTTCACTCTATCTGCGAAGGAGAGAATTAAAATGAAAGTAAAAAAACCCAATAAATTTTTTGATCTCTGCACGGTAGGAAGCATAATAACAACATTCGGTGCTTCGATGGCACTCTTTATTGAATTGCAATTTACATATATAAATAATCAACAGATACCATTATCACCATTATTTATCATACCGGGTGTGATTTTGATCGCGGGGATTGTTATGATGTATATAGGGAGGGATTAGTTGATAGACTACGTACATGCTGTGACTTATGTTGGAGTCATTTCCACACTCCTATACTTAATCCCGCTTTGCTACTGGGATATTAAATACCGGGCGGTTCCACGTTACATCTTTGCCCCACTAATATTAATCAATATTCCAGCTTTGGCGATCCTTTATACAAATGGACTGCCACTCGCGTATATAGCATTATCTAGTTTATTGACAATATTATTTCTGATATTGTTCTACATTGGTTGTTATCGCGGGGCAGATGCACGATTCCTGATATTAATCTCGTGGTTCTGTGTATTGAATCCATTAAACCCTGCAGACAGCAGTAACATATTTCAAATTATATTTGTAATAATGCTTGCTTTCACATCGGTGATGTGGATGATATATGTTTATTTCTATAATAGAGAAAACGGGAATAAAAAATTGTCATTATGGCAGAAGTTTAATAGTTATCCACGCGGATCTCCGTGGATGATTCCAATAGCGGTGGCGTTTATTTTGACGGCGGTGTTTGCATGATAGAACAAGAAATAATAGTCATAGACAAATTTGAAGTATTTTACACGTGGTATCGCTGGTGGAAAGCGCGCGGTGGAATGCATTATTATGGGTGGGGCGACGGTGAGTATATTCTTGAAGGGTTAAAGAACGACCCGATAAGAATAATAAAACTTGGGAGGTTGCAGGGATGGTGGGAAAAATAATGACACCAACAGAATTATTAGAATGGGCAAGACGAAATGAATCAACATGTACAAACGTATTTCCAACAGTAAAATGTATGTGTTATGTTATTGGTATTACTCTTATTTTATTTGGAATAAAATTATTAAACGGGAGGAATTCAATTGGCCACCCGTGAAGAAGAAATGGCAAAGTTAAAGGCACGATATGCAAAACAGATACGGAACCAAAAGATGCCGGAAGAGAAAAAACAAGAAACCATAGAAACACCAATTATAACAACAAAAATAAAGAAACCGCGCGCGGATTTAAAACCTTATTTATTCCTAATCGAAAACGATATCAGAAAACTATTCCGACTTCCACAGAAAGAATGGAAGGTGGGTGGGCTGAAGTTTGAAGAGTTGAAGAAGCCATTGAATCTGGATTGGTTGGAGAAGAAGGGTGGGAAATTTTTTTAATCCCCTTTTAATACACTAATGTTACATTTTTGTTAACCTTTTGGTATATAAGGGGGAAGTTGTTTTAAACATAGAAAGATTTATTAATAAGAACGTTCAACTTATCAAACATAAGAGGTACAAATGACAGCAAGCAAATATCGAAAATTTAATGGTGAACGTTTTGAATTA